>NZ_JAEUAV010000001.1 GCF_019511605.1 Paraburkholderia phenoliruptrix
CCCTCCCCCCCGCATCGAACCGGTTCTGCGCAAATCCATCCAGCACTTCGCAGCGCATAGGCGTGCCCGTTGTGCTTCGGGTCTACTGGCGCCATTGCATCGTGTCGAGACCGCCGTGCCGAAACATGCCCTTGCCGATCCGAGTCCCGTCGCCGCCCCGCTCGTGCGCCCTGCTCCCGCTGCGACCAACGTTGCCAATGTCGCGGTGCGCGCGGCCCTTGCGCTTGCGCTGGCGAGCCTCATGGCCGCCTGCGCCGATCCCGCGCCAGGCGGCGCGCAACTGAAAATCGCGCAACAGCAGAAACTCGTACCACCCGCCAATGAAACCTTGCCGCTGTCGCTGCGGGCCGATTCGCAGGAAGTCCTGCAAGACGTGCTGAGCGCAGTCGGCGACGAGGTGTGGAACTGCCGCCGAAGCGACGCCACGCTGCAATGGACCTCGGCAGGCGCCGAAGCTACGCTCGTCGACCAGGCGCGCAAGAGCGTCGGCACCGTCATGCCCAATCGCATGTTCAGCGCGTATGACGGCAGCTATGTGATCGGACGCGTCACGGCCGACGAAACCGTCACGCCCGGCGCGCTGCCGTGGCAACGCGTGACCGCGCGCTTCAATGCCGGCGAGCGCATGGGCGACGGACGCTTCGCGCGGACCACGTCGGTGCAGCGCGTGCTCACCTCGGGCGGCCTTCCGCCGAACCCGCTTTGCACTCAGGAAGGCGTATCGCTCTTCGTGCCGTATTCCGCGACCTATCTGTTCTATCGCGCGAGCGACCCGGGCGCGGTCGTGCCCGCGCCCGAGCCGCCGCTGGATGCCGCTTCCGCTACGCAATAGAGTCGCGGCGCTGCGCGCGCTTTAACAGCGCACGCCAGTTCGCCGGCGACTGGCTGCCGGCCGTGCGCAACGCCGCTGCACGCTTCGGAGGACCCGATGAACTTTCGTCTGACCGCGCTCGCGTCGCTCCTGCCGGGACGCGAGAGCGCCGCTGCACCCACCGCTCATCCACAACAGCCGGACGAGGCGCCACAACCCCAGCCGGACCCAAGCGCCGATTCAGAAACGCCGCTCAGCGGTCTTGCGCGTCTGTCGGATCGCGTACGGCACAACCCCGTCACGCGGATGTTCCGCGCGTCGAACACCACGGTCACCGTACTCGAATCGACGCTGAGCGCGGCCGGCAGCGTCGCCAACCCTGCCGGCGATGCACGCTTTCCGCGCCCGCCGCAACGCAGACCGCCGCAGCCGGCAGCAGCGCAAGCCGGGGAGCATCCGACGTCGATGGAAAACGAACACGTGACGAACGTGCCGGAAATAGCGATAGGCGCCCACGGTGCAAAGCTCGCCGACGCCTCCATAGCACGCACGACCGCCTTCCTCGCCGCGGGCGATGCAACGCGCGGGGCGCTGCCGGTGCCCAAGTTCATGAATCCCCGCGCGATTCGCGACACGCTGCGCCGCCTGCGCAACCGCGAGGCAAACGCCGCCGCCCGCGAATGGGCCGACACGCTCGATGAGCACTTCATGCAGCCGGTGATCGCGGTGAACCGGCTGTTTCCGGTGCCTGCAAATGCAAGCCGAGAAGTCGCGGATGCACGGCAGGCCGCCATCGACAGCCTGCTCGACGGTCTCACGCTGCGCAGGCCGCGGCCCGCCCAAGCTGATCCGTCGTTGCCCGTAACCGTCGAGCGCCTGCCGCAGGAGTGCGTGGTGCCCGTCGCCGACGCGCTCGCCGAGGCAAGCGGTGGCGACCCGACATTGGCCGCGCGAATTCTGCACCGCTTGCAGCAGCCGCTCGACATCAGCGGCTTGAGCGGCGTAAGCGCTATTGGCGACACAAGTAGCGCTCGCGACACTGCCGGCACCGCCGAGACTAGCGGCATTAGCGGCATTAGCGGCACGAGCGGCACCAGCGGCACCAGCAGCACCAACAACACCAACAACGCCAGAAACACCACCAACACCAGCAACACCAGCAACACCAGCAACACCAGCAACACCAGCAACACCAGCAACACCAGCAACACAACCAGCATACGCGCCGCGCGAGCCCAACACCCATCGCAGGCGGCGCCCGCCGATCTGGAACAGCGCGCCTGGCGCTGCGCGCAAAACCTCGCGCACGCACGTTGCGCCGCGCTCGAAGGCTTGCTGCGCCTGCAATATGGTGACAGCGCGCGGCACGCGGAGCGCGGCAACGGCATGGCCGCACGGCTCGTGGTCTATCTGCAGGCCGCCCACAAGCTGCGTTCGATGGACGCCGATCTCGGCGCCACACCCGCCGATCTGAACGACGACGCCACCTACCGCATGTTCATCGACGACCCATATGCCCGCCATGCGCTGCTCGCGCTCGACGCGGCCCGCCGTCTGCCGCCCGACGCCGCGAGCGTTCACGACACCGGCGACTGCGAAATCGAAGCGAGCACCGCTTACCGGTTATGGCAGATGGGGTTCGACGAAAGCGGCCCAGGTTCGGATCTGGAGCGCGCGGCGCAATTGCTGTTCGACGGCGGGACCACGTGGGTCGCGCGCGGCGCCGAGCGGCAAGCTCGGAAGGACCGCGCGCTGGGACCGATCGACGGCGCCCCGCCGGCCCAGCGCTTCGCGCAGGCGCGGGCGCGCGTCCGACTCGCGGTGCACGACGTGCCGCGCGCGTTCGGCAGGAACCGCACGCCGATCGACACGTCGAGTCTGCTTGGCGCCGACAGGCCGTTCTTCGACACCACGCGCGGGCAATATGACAGCGCGCTGATCGCCGCGCGCGAAGCGCTGCTCGACTACAGCAACGAGCAGTTGCCGTGCGCCGCGACACCGGGCCGTATGCTGACGCACGCACTGAATGCGCAGCGCCTGCAGGCCTGGACCGATGCGCGCCCTGATGTCCCGGCGCACGCAAAACCGCGCGAGCTGCAAAAACGCCGGCCCGAATCGTTCGCGCCCGAGCGGCGCGAGGCCCGCCGCATGTGGGACGCCGCGCGCGCCCGCGTCGCCGGTTTGCGCTCAGAAGGCGATCAGCGCACGCAACGCAACGTCGAGCGCGCGTTGCGCATGTTCGACGATCCGCAGCGCCGCCGCCGCTTCGTAGACGACGTGACAAGCGGCGGCTTCACGCTGGCCGCGCTGGAGCGCTGCTTCAACGCAAGCGGGATGGCCGCCGACCACCCTGTCCGCGCACAGCCCGCGCAGCGCAATCTGCAGGCAGCGCACGATCTGCTGGGCAACCCCGGCATTGCGCCGCTGCAACGTATCACGACGCACAACCTGCGCGAACAGCATCTCGCGTTGATGGCGCAGAACATTCCGGGCACGGGTTTTACGTCGTATGACGGCAATGCGCTCGGTATCGACGCGAGCGCGTGGGGCAACCTGCCTGCACGGCTGCTGGTGTCGGCGGGACCGATCGTCACGGTGCTGGGCGGGCGCGATTCGATGTATTCGATCGGCACCGCGTACGAAGGCGGACAGATGATGTTCGGCACCCGCAGTCGCGTGAACGGCACGCTGGGCGCACAGGGCTTCGTCGGCGCGACGCTGGACGTGGCCGGCGTCGCGGGCATGGCGGGCGCGTGGGCCGCGTCGAGCGTGGGCGGTTATCTGGCGCGCGAGGAGTCGGTCGTACTGCGGGCGCGGCGGCTCGCGCCCACGCCGGCCACCGCCGAGCTCGAAGCCGAGCTCTGGCACAAGGACAGCCAGCAGATGGTCAACGCGTACTGGGACGCAGCCGAGCAGGCGCAAACGCCCGACGAGTTCATGCAGATTCTGGCCGCGGGCATTGCGGATAACGAACGGATTTCGCTGTCGTCGCAGAACAATAACGCGACCACGGTGACGGCCACGCCGCTTACCGTGGGCGGCGTCGCGCGCGCGAACGTGCCGGGCGCGAATTCGCCCGAGCGTGTCGGCGCATATGCGGGCGTGAGCTCGGGGGTGACGCTCTACTCCGCCGCCGATCTCAACGAGAGCGGCGCGCTCGCCAGCACGATCGGCGCGACCGCTGTGCAGGGCACGCTGAGCGCCAGCGCGGGCACGCAGTTCGCGCCGCGCGCGCTCATGCTTGGCGACGGTGCGGGCGAAATCGGATCGGTGAGTCCGGGCGCGAAGACGCTCGCGGGCGCGGCGGTCGAAGCGACGCCGTTTGGGCGCTCTTCATTCGTGTTCGCCATGCGCGATAACCGCGGGTTCGTCGCGGAATACACGATGCAGGACCGCATGTTCCGCAATGCCGACGACTGGGCCCGCTCGGTTCGCGCGAACCCCGCGTGGGTGCAGGGCATCGGCGCGCAACGTCTGCAACAGGTGATCGAGCAGACGCAGCTCGAATCGTCGGGCGAGTTTTCGTTCGGCGAACGCTGGGTTATCGCGGACGAATACGTGCCGCGCCTGAATCAGTATCTAACGCTCTCGAATCAGTTGAGGGCGCGTCTCGACGATGCGTCGCCGCCTGCGCCGACTCGCGCCGAACGCGCGCTGATCGAGGCCAGGCTGCGGGTGCTCGAGCGCAAGATGCAGCGCACATTCGAGGATCCGTCCGCCTGGCGACCTCTCGGTCTCTTCGGTCTACGCGAGGTTTCGCGCAGCAGCTCACAAGGCTGGAAGTATGGCGTGCGCGCTTCGCACGAACAAAGCCGGATTGGCAGGAGCCTGACGTTCTGGACGCCGCTGTCGGAGCCGGAGCTTGAATCGACTGGGACGGCAGGCGGCAGCGCGGCTACGGGCAGCCTTGCTTCGGAGATGAACGAGGCTCAGAAGCTGGCAGGCGCAGGCGCTGTAGGCAGCGCGGCCTCATCAGCGGGGCCTGGCGGCGGCGTTTGAATGCGGGCAGCGGTTGGTTGCCTGAGCCGCGAGCAACGGCGGCGTCCCGCGTGCCGCTGCCGCCCTCCGGCTGCCCGCGACTACGACGCCTGCTGCACGGAAGAGACGCCCTCGCGGCCGCCCTGCCGTGCTTCGTCCGCGATCAGCCGCTCCATGATCCGGCGGGCGTGCAACGCGCCCGCGTCGATAGGCAACATGGCCGGGCGCAGCGACCAGAAATCGCGCTCGCCGATCATACGTTGTTGCGCTTCCAGCATGGGAATGTCTTCGTCGCGAAACGGCGCGAGCAGACTCTGCGCGGTGCGGTTCACAAGCTCCGCTCCATGCGCGCCGATAGCGCGCGGCAAACCGAACGCAAAAAAGTAATGCGAACTCGCGGCGGTTTCCGGCGTGAGCCAGTGCGCCGAGACCGCTTCGCGCGTGGTCTCCGGCCAGCCGCTTTCGCAAACCCGCACGGCGATAGTGAGTAGCCCCGGCGGCATCCACTGCACGTCGAGTTCGCGGTCGGCGCGCTCGCCGTACAGCAGCTCGAAGCTTTGCGTGAGCATCGGCCGCAACAATTCGCCCTTCATCTCGCGATGCACCGACACGGTGTCGCCCGCAACCGTCGCGCGTACCACGCCGCTCGCCATCTGCTCGCTGCCGAGCGTGTCGGGATGCAGATACTGGAAATGGCTGAGATCGAGAAGATTGTCGGCGCTCAACTGGTAATTCGCACGCGTGTGCAAATAGCGCTCGCTCGTGAAGTGATCGCGTGGATCGAGATAGTCGAATGCGGGCAGCGGCGTGCTGAGCGCGCGCTGTGGATCGCCCGGCCAGAACCAGACCGCCCCATAACGCTCGTGCACCGGATAGCGACGCGCCTGCGCGCGCGCCGGCACGCGCCCGTCGCCGTGCGGGTTGAACACGCAATGCCCGTGCGCGCCGAAACGCAGGCCGTGGTACGGACATTCCAGCGTACCGTCGACAATGCGGCCGCTCGACAGCGGCGCAAAGCGATGCGGACAGCGGTCTGCGAGCGCGACGGCCTCGCCACCGGCAGTACGGTAAAGCACCACCGGTTCATCAAGCAAAGTGCGGCCGAGCGGCGCATGCGCCGTAACCTCGCTGGACAGCGCGGCGACATACCAGGCATTGAGCAGATAAGGCACGGCGAGACTCCCATCGAACACGGCGATTCAGCGCGGCGGCGTGCCCATATTAGGCAATACACAAATAAGCACGCTCAACAATCCTCATAGCGGTAAATAGCAGCATTCTTGCAATTGCATTCGCGGGAATCGGAAATAAATGCGAATTCCTAATAGGGCGAGCATGCGGATGGAAATTTGCCGACAGATGCGTGCGAAGTCCGCGAGCCGTTCTTCGCAGAAGCACACGGCAACATTACATTATCATTACTTTACTGTAAGGTTGGCGGAGAGAATGCCGAAAATATTGGGATTCCGGCGGTTCGCGCCGCTTCGCATCTGTAAGGTTAGGCGCCTCTCATACCTGCATTATTTTTTCGACGCTGTGCAAAAAACGTCTAATGCACACGGCGACCTACGAAAAACAGGTGGAAGAAAAATGTCAAATTCGTGTTCCATTTTTCAATCAGCCGATTGAATCCCGATGACGAAACAAAACGTTACATCCTTGATGGGCCGCGCCCTCTACTGTCGAGTCATTCGAAATGCGTATTCGCATCCACGCGCAGACGCATCGACCCACCGGTTCCACGAATAACGTTCGCCCTACGTTCGCACTCTCGCGGGCGCCCGGCATCGCACGGAGGAAAAATGAAACTTGCAGTGATGACCAGAAGCGCAACACTGTTCGGGTTGATCTGCCGTTGTTTCGAAGCCGACGGCGCCGTCTGCCACCGGTTCGCCGATGACGTGGCCTTCGCGCGCGCAATCTACCGCGACGAATACAGCGCGATCCTGATCGACGCCGACACTGGGCTCAATCCGCTGCGCCCCGTGCTCGCGCGGCGCGCCTGTTACGCGGACCGTCGCGCGCCGTTGATCGTGATCGGCGCGGGTCACGATCGCGAAGCCATCGGGCGTCTGTTCGACGCGGGTGCGGACGACGTAGTGCTCTCGCCGGTCGACGCCCGCGAGGTGATGCTGCGGGTTCATCTCGCACTGTTGCGTGCGCAACTACAAAGCGCGGATTCCAGCGACATGCTCGAATGCGGAGTATACCGGCTCGATCGCCGCACCTGCACGGTCCACGTGGACAGCCACGCGGTGCGGCTCACGCCGCGCGAATTCGCGATTGCGTGGCTGCTGTTCTCGCGCCGCGGCGAATATGTGAGCCGACGCCAGATTGCCGGCGCGGTATGGAGCCGTTCCGAGGACATCATTGGCCGCACACTCGAACAGCACATCTACAAACTGCGCAAGAAACTCGAACTGAACGGCCCTTGGGGCGTGCATCTGCGTACGTTGTATGCGCATGGCTACCGCATAGAGATGGTGGACACAGCGGATGCCGCGCTCGACGAAAGCACCCGGGGCACACAGAGCATGCAGACGATGGAAAGCCTGGATAGCCCGGCAAGCGTGGAAAGCATGGAAAGCACCGCGTTCGCCCCGCTGCGCGGCGAGGCGCGGGCAGCGGCGGCCGTGCCCTGCATCGGGCCCATGCCGCGCGCCTCTGTGCCGGTCTCGCCGCCGCGTGCCGAAGTGCATCCCGCTGATAGCGCCGTGGCGCGCAATGCGCCGTCCTGGGGCGAGTCGCAAGCGGCCTTCGCCGCCTCCGCGGGCGGCGTGCCGAATACGCCGTATGCGCTGCTGAGCGCGGCCGCCCTCGCCGCGCGCACGCGCGGCAATGGCTAAGAACTCGTGAGACCCGTGCGGCGCGCCTAAACACCGTTGCGCGCCGCTTCCCCAACCGCTATGGACCGATGAACCGCCCGCCGGCACTCGCGCGCTCAGAACTCGATAATGCGCGGCGACAGCAGAAAGAGCCGCTCCATATGGCTGCGCTGATCGTCGCGATAGCGGAACAGCGCGCCGATCAGCGGAATCTTCGACAGACCCGGCACGCCGGTTTCGCCGTTCGTCGACGTATCGACACGATAGCCCGCAATCAGCAGGCTCTCGCCCTGGCCCACGAACGATTCGGTATTGATCGTGCTCGTCGTGATCACCGGAATGTTGTCCACCTGCTGCGATGTAATTGCGCCGTCCTCGATATGAACGTTCAGCTTGATGTCCGTTCTGCCGTTCTCTTCGACCACGAGCGGCAGCACGCGCAGCGACACGCCGGTCGACACGCTGTACAGATCCGCCGACGTGTAGCCCGACACGCGCACGAAAAAGCGCGTTTTCTGGTCCATCACGGCCTCCACGTTGTTGAGCGTGGCGACTTTCGGGCTCGCGTCGATCTTCGCGAGATTGCTCTGTTGCAGCGCGTTCACGCGCGCGAGCAGATAGCGGCCCGCGTTGCCGAGCACGGCTGTGAGCGAGCCGCCGACCGGCGTCGTGTTGATGACGGTCGTGCCGTCCGCAAGCGTCTGCGTGCCGAAAATCGGATCGATGTTGCCGTTATAGCCGTTCTGCTGCGTGGTGCCGTTGCCCGTCTGGATGTCGATGTGGCTGTTGTGCGCGCGCCAGTCCACGCCAATCTGCTTGAGCGCGTTGTCGTCGATTTCGATGATATGCGCTTCGATCTCGATCAGGCGCGGCCGCACGTCGAGTTTGTCAATCAGGCTCTGGTATTGCGCGAGGCGTTGCGGCACGTCGCGAATCAACACGGAGTTGGTGCGCGGATCGGCTTCGATCACCGGCAGTGTCTGGCTGCCGCTCACCGACGTATCGGCAGCGCTGTCGCCGTCGCCGCTACTGGAGGAGCCGATCGACTGCATGCCCGGTCCACCGCCCGCCGCCATGCCGTTGAGCAATCCGCCGATGCCGGGCGCCACGCCGCCGTTCGCGGCAATGCCGGCCGGCAGCGGCGGATTCACGCCGCTCTGATAACCGCCGCCGTCGGTGCTGCCGGTCACGTCGCGCATCGGCTGCAGGCGGCGCATTGTCGGTTCGCGCGCGGCGCGGTTGGCGGCCTGCTCGTAGCTGTCGGCGCCGTTACGGCCGCGCTGATCGCGCGGATGGTACATGGCCGACAGCACGTTTGCGACGCCCGACACCGTCACCGTCTTGCCGTCTATCTCGACGTTGTGATCCGCCGCCCACGCGTGATGCAGCTGGAACACGCGGATCATCGAGCCCGAACGCTGCGCGGCGTTGTCATCGAGACGGCGCGCGACCTCGGACACGAGCTGCACATACGCTTGCGGCCCGCTGACGAGCGCGGTTCCCTGGGTCTCGTCGTAGGTGATCGGAAAGCGCGCATTCTCGATGCGCAGTTGCGTGAGCGCCGAGCGCAGGTCGGCGGCACTCGCATGATCGAGCTTGATCACGCGCCGCGTGACGGTGTTGACGTCGCTGATGGACAGCACGCTGCCGTCGTAAAACCACACGAAGCCGAAGCTCGACGCCAGCGTGTCGAGAAAGCGCTGCGGCGGCATGTCGAAGCGGCCGCTCACGCTGCCGTGCACGTCGCCCGAAATGGTTGTGGGCACACCTTGTCCAGCGGTGAAATCGCGCAGCACGTCCTTCACGTCCTGCCCTTCGGCGCTGACGTGAACCACCGAGCTGCGCCAGTGAATGGCCGCGGCTTCGGCGGGCGACGCGAGCAGAGTGGGCAATGCGAAGGCAAGAGACGCTGCCAGCCGGGCAGCAAGCAAGAGCCGTTTGTTGTTCATGGGTTGCACGATGTCCACGATGGTCAAGGAATGGGCCGCGCGTCATGCAACGCGAGCCGGCGATGCCCAATGTATCGAAGCGTGTGAAGCACATCCTCAACAAATCTGACGGTTCGCGCGCATTTGAGGAGTGTTGAGAATTGGCGCGGCCTGCATGGGCACGGCCTGTATTGGCGCGGCCTGCGCGCCGTGTCTATTTGCGCACTGCGCCGGCAATGGCGCGCAACTGCTCGCCGAGCCCGGTGAGCACCAGCTGGTCACGCACCTGATCGACAAAAATGCCGACGAAAAGCGCGAGCATCATCACCGTGAGCGCGCCCTTCACGGGCTGACTGAGCGTCATCAGTTCGAGCTTTTGCGCGGACTTCGCCGCAAAGCCGAATGCAAAATCGACCAGCAGCAACATCAGCATCATTGGCGCAGCGAGCTTGGCGGTGGTCTGCATCAGCGAGTCCGTCTGTTGGAGCACGAAGCTCTCCAGCACGTTCGCGGGCACCGGCGTGGCCGACGTAAGCGGCCACCAGTGGTACGACTCGTAGAGCGCGCCGAGCAGGAAGGTCATGCCGCCGAAGGTCCAGAACGCGACGCTTGCCACCTGTGCGAGCAGCGTGCCGGTCGGCGTGGATTGTTCCTCGCGCAGTGGATTGGTGATCTGCACGTTGTTGTAGCCGGCCAGATCGTCGACATAGATGCCCGCGCCTTCGGCCACCCAGAATACCGTGGATGCCGCGAATCCAAGCAACAGCCCAATGGCCGCCTCGCGCAGGCCGATTACGACCAGCGCGGTGCCGCTCAGCGACGTGTACAGCGAAACCGGCTGGCCATAAGCGATGAACGAGCTGAACAGCAACACTACGCCGTTGCGCACCACGCCTTGCAGGATACCGTCTGCGGTGGGCGGAAACAGGTAAAGCACCACGAAAAGCCGCACGGAACACACGCCGAGCACGGTCAGCGAGCGGATCAATGTGGCGCCGAACTGCGGCAGCGTGCTGATGGTGTCGTACATTATGGAAGACTAATCAAATCACAAAACGTTGCCGCCCTGTCATGCCGCTGGGCGCTGCGCCCGAGCAGAGAAGCGCAAACGTGCGAGCGCCGCTTCTTCCGCTTCCTCGTCGCCGGCGTCGGCTGCCTCGCGCTCGAGGGCCGCGCGCAGGCCGGCCATGCGCTTGCTACATAGATCGATGCGTCCGCGGTTTTGCGCAAGCGCGTGAGTCGCAGCGGCGAGTTGATCAGCCTTGCCGCGCAAGGCTGCCTCCAGCGCCGCGAGTTCGTTTTCCATCTGCGAGACCCGCACGGCGACAACTTCCGCATAGCGCATCGTCGCATTCAGTTCGGCCAACTGAAACGCGGTGCCGGCCGTCATCATCTTTGAGATACGGGTGTGAAAACCGTGCAACTGGGCCCGCTCCGCATCCGTGCGCGCGAGTTGCGCGTCGCGCTGCGAAAGCGCCGCGGCGTGCGCTTCGCGCGCGGCAACCACGCCTGATTGCAGACGGCGCTCCAGCCGTTCGCGGCGGCCAATGGTCAACTGCAGCGCGGCCATGCGCCGACGTGTCGTCTCGGGGCTTTGCGTCGTGGTCATGGGTTCAGCCGGTCGCCGCTTGCGCCAGTTCAAATAACCGCGCCTCGGTGTCCTGCGGCGCCGCCATTTCGTGGGTCGCCTGATTGAAGAATGCGCGCATCGCGTCGATCTTGCGGATCGCCTCGTCCGCAAGCGGATTGCCGCCCGGCTGATATTCGCCTATCTGCAGCAGCAGCTCGACCTCGCGATGCTTCGCGAGCAGTTCGCGCAAGCGGGCCGCCGCGCGCACGTACTCGGGCGTCATGACCTGCGGCATCACACGCGAGAGGCTCGCAAGCACGTCGATGGCCGGATACTGGTTTTTGGCGGCAATTTCGCGCGACAGGATCATGTGCCCGTCGACAATCCCGCGCACTTCCTCGGCAATCGGATCGTTGCCCGATTCGTCTTCAGCAAGCACGGTGTAGAGCGCGGTGATCGAGCCGTGCTCGCCCATGCCGGCCCGCTCCAGCAGGCGCGGCAGCTCCGCGAAAATCGACGGCGGAAAGCCGCGCCGCGCGGGCGGCTCGCCGGCGGCAAGGCCGATCTCGCGCTGCGCGCGCGCAAAGCGCGTGAGCGAGTCCATCATCAGCAGCACGCGCTGCCCGCGGTCGCGAAAGTGCTCGGCAATCGCGGTGGCCACATAGGCCGCCTTCGCGCGCTCGATCGACGAGCGGTCCGAGGTTGCACACACCACAACGGAGCGCGCCATGCTCTCGGGCCCGAGGATCAGTTCGACGAACTCGCGCACCTCGCGGCCGCGCTCGCCGATCAGCGCGATCACGGCCACGTCGCATTGCGCGCCGCGCGCGAACATGCCGAGCAAGGTGCTTTTGCCGACGCCTGCCGGCGCGAAAATTCCCATGCGCTGCCCTTCGGCGAGCGTCATCATGCCGTCGACCACGCGCACGCCGGTGGCAAGCGGCGTGTCGATCATGCGCCGGCTCATCGGCGAAGGCGGATTCGCAAACACCGGGCGTTGTTCGGTCGCCCCGAGCGGCCCGAGTCCGTCAATCGGCTCGCCGAGGCTGTCGATCACGCGGCCGAGCAACGTGTCGCCGACCGGCACAGTCAGCGAACGGCCAAGCCCCACGACGCGCGTGGAGCGCGAAATGTCCGCGAGCCGCGAGAACGGCGAGAGCAACGCGACGTCGCGGGTAAAGCCGATCACTTCCGCGTGCTGAAGCAACGCGCCGTTCGCCGCGCGCAATTCGCACAATTCGCCGAGCGTCACGTCGAGCCCGGCCACCTTAACGAGCGTGCCGATGACTTCGAGCACCTTGCCGGTTCGCGCGATGCTCGGCGTCGACAGAATCTCGTGTTCAATCGCATCGGCAAGGCGCTGTGCATCGAAGAGCGGAAGCAGCGCGTCATCCGGCTCGCTCATTTCGCGGATGCGGGGCATGGTGGCCGCGCGCGGCGAACTCATTGCCAGCCCTCGTTGTTCGAGGCGCCTGCATCCGCGAGTTCGGCGGCGTGGCGGTCCAACGTTTGCGGATTACGTGCGAGCGGTTGCATGGCTTCGTCCGCCTCGTCCGCTTCACCCACCTCGCCAGCTTCGCCGCTATCGCCCATTTCGCTCGCTGACTGCTTGAGCGCGCGCGACACCGCGAGCCGCATCGCTCGCATTTGCGTGGAGAGGCTCGCGTCGATTGCACCGAAGTCGGACTCGCACAGGCAACTGCCCGGCGCGAGCCGCTTGTCCGCGACAACCGAGAGCGGGAACGGCCGGCCGAGATCGCGCCAGCGAGTCGAGAGCCGATCGAATGCAATGCACGCCTTGTCGTAATCGACCGGACTCACGGCGACGCGCAGCCAGGTCGCGCCCTCGACGATGCGGTCCACCGTCGAAAGCGCCCGCTCGAACAATTGGTCGGCCTGCTGCACCTGAACGATCTGCTCGACGGCCACCGTTACGATGCTTGCAATGCGCTCGCGCATTTTCAGTTGCGCCCTGCGTTGTTTCGCGCCCGCGTCAGCAAGACGCGCCATCCAGTCGGCGAGTGCGCGCTGTTCGCCGTCGCGATAGCCGCGCGTGGCCGCCTGCTCGTATTCGTGCTGCGCGGCCTCGCGGATCGCATGGGCCTCAGCGTGGGCCGCGGCGACAATCGCCGCCGCTTCATCGTGGGCGGCGGCAAGCGTGGCGTCGCGATCGGCGGCTAGTTGTGCGTACGCAGCGTCGAGTTCCAACAACGCGCCGAAGGCGGCACGCGGCACCACGTCGGCATGCGCGCCCACCTGGCCAAGGCCGTTCGGTTTGCCTGGCAGTTTGCCACTCGGTTTGCCACTCGGTTTGCCGCTCGGTTTGCCTCGCGGTTCGCCGGACGTTTCGCCAGGCGGCTCGCCGTCGCAGAGGACGTCGCTGATGCCCTCGCCGACGGCGGGCAGCAGCCGGTCCGATCTCAGCCAAATAGCCATGCCCACTCCGGAAGCAGTTCGGGAAGTTGCGCGAAAAGAAGCGCGGTGCCGCCCGCGTCGAGTTCGCGTGCGCTTGCGCTCGGCCACGGCGGCGGCAGATCGCGCGGCAGTGCGAGGCGCAGCAACGGACACGGGCGCGCCGCGGGTGTGGGGTAATGGTGCGGGTGGCTCGCATCGTAAGCGTGCTTGTGGTGGTGCGCTTCCTGCGGTTCTTCGTGCAGTCCTCCATGCCGACCTTCATTTGGGCCTTGGGGCGGCCCTTCATGCGGGCGTTCATGCGGGCGTTCATGCGGGCGTTCATGCGGGCGTTCATGCGGGCGTTCATGCGGACGTTCATGCGGACGTTCATGCGGTCCTTGATGCGGTCCTTCATACGGTCCTTCATGCGGTCCATCGCGAAGACCTTCGCGCAGTCCTTCATGAACACCTTCGCGCAGTCCTTCATGAGGACGTTCGTGCGGTCCTTCGCGAAATCCTTCGCGCAGTCGTTCATGCAGCCCTTCGCGCGGATCGTCACTGGATCTGTTGCGCGCGCCTTGCCGCTCTGCCGCGGCCAGCTTCTGCGACCATGCCGCCTCCTGCATATCTCTCGCGAGCAACGCATAGCCTTCATAGGCAAGCCGCTCGTCGTCGATCTCGTCGAGCGGAGGCAAATCGCCTCGCGCGACGAGGCGCCCCACATCTGGCGCATTCGCCGGTACTTGACGGGGCGCCTTGGCGGACACCTTAGTGGGCAGATCAGCGGGCATATCGGCGAGCAAACGGGCCAACTCGTTGCCGGGCGCGGCTTGAGCCCACTCGTTGACCAGCGCCGCATGAGCCGCGCCCTGCCCAGGCGCGAACGCCAGCCGTTCGAGCGGCACCCCGACCCAATGCGCGAGACGACGGCGGCTCTGCTTGTCGATCAACCGCCGCACCTCGGCGCGGCGCAACAGCAACGCGCGCATGCGCAGCACACGCAGACCGACCTCGACCGGCAACGCATCGAGCACGGCAGGGTTCGGCGCGCGCAGGCTGTCGAATCCCGGCAGCGCCACATCCGCGGCGCGCAACAGCGCCCGCGAACAGACGGCCAACGCTGCGGCGCGTGTGCTTGCAAGCGCATCGCGCAGCGCGTCGAAGGCGGCAGACGCCGTAGCGGGCGACACATCGAGCGCCGACGCCCACCACGACGGATGCGCCCAGCGCGCGGCCTCGCTCGCATTGCGCTGCCACGCGGCAAGCGCGGCAGCCGTGCGCGAAAACGGAAACGCAGCGGGAGGCGCAGAGCGAAACGCAGGGGCGGACGTAGAGGAAGGCGCAACGGCGGGCGCGGTTGAAGAAGGAGCTGCGGCCAGCGTTGAGGAAGGCGCTAAAGGAAGCGCTGCCAAACACGCCGAGCCAGGCCCAGCAGCCCCCGAGGCAAGCGCCGAGGCAGACCCCGAACCAGGCGCAGGTGACGTTGCGGGAAACGCCGAGGCACCCGACGCCGCAACCGCGGCCAGGAACACGGTGGACGCCGCCATCACGCAGCCGACGAAGGTTTCGCCCGTCGCCATTTGCCGACGAGCGCATGGACCCGCGCATGTACCCGAGCATGAATCCGCGAATACAGCGAAGCGGCCGTGCGTTGCGCGGGCATGCCGCGCCGCAGCCACAAGAAGAGGCTTGCGGCGCCGACCAGAAACACCAGTGTGGCGGCAACAAGCGCGGGCAGCGGCGACGTCTGCATCGGCGCAACTCTCGGCAGATCCACGGGATCGGCGGCCACGGCTGTTACGCTCACCGCGTCGTAGGTCAAGCCCTCCACGCTGTGCATCACGAGCGTCTTGATTTGCGGCACTAGCGCGTTCGCGTCGGAATCCGGCCGGTACTTGATGAACACCGACGCCGACGACGGCTTCATCTGCTGCGCAAGCGGATCGTTGTTCGGCAGCACGATCTGCACGCGCGCGACGATCACGCCGTCGATCTTCGAAAGCGTCGCGGACAGCTCCTGCGACAAACCGTAAATGAACCGCACACGTTCCTCGGTCGGCGTCGACACCAGGCCGTCCTTCTTGAAGAGGCTGCCCAGATCGTCGTAACGGCTGTGCGGCAGGCCGCGTTCGCGCAGCACCTGCATCGCGCGAACCAGTTGCTTGTCGTCAACTTCGAGCGTCCAGCTCTTGCCATTGTCGACCGTGCTCTTCGACGCATCGACGCCCTGCTCCAGCAGCGCCACCACCATCTCGTTCGCGTCCTGTTCGGTGAGGTTGCGGTACAGCTCCTTCTGGCAGCCCGAGACGAGCATGCAGCCGGCCATTGCGAGTCCGAGCAGAGCCGCGCGCATCGCATGGGCGCGCGGGCCGGCTGCGGCACGCAGCGCTTGCGTTGTATTGAGCATGGCCTATTGATTCTTCATCAGGGTTTCGACCGACGACTTCGACGAGTTGACCACGCCCATCTTGGCCTCCATGTCGAGCTGCGTGCTCGCGAGTTCGAGCGTCGCCTTCATCGCGGCAGCGGTCATCTCCTGCACCGACATGCTGTTCGCCTGACTGGACAGCGCGACCACGTCGTTCACCGACTTCTGGATCTCCGCATCCTGCGACGCCGCCATCTGCGCGATTATGTTGTTGCTCATGTCGTCCCCGCGATTGGGCGGCGCCATGCGCGGGTTCTGCATCATCGCCTTGAAGCGGTCTCCGGCCTGTTGCAGCGACGCGTCGCCGCCCGCGGCCGGCGCGGCCGCCTGCAGCGCGGCCACAATCTGCTGGTTGGTGACAGAAAGTGCCATGGTGAGCCTCTTGCCGTGGATGGGTTCGGGCGGCGTCGCCCAGATTCCAACGCGCTGATTCAAGCGTGCCGATTCACATGCGCCGGTTTAAATCCGCAGATATCCCTGCTGCGCGAGCGCCTCGTGGTGACTGGCCGGCGGAGGCGGCGTCGTGACGACAGGCGGCTCCTGCGGCAACTCGTCGTTGAGCGCGGTGATCGACAGCGGCACTTCGAAAGTGCCGCCGTTGCGATAGACGCGAATCGCCTCGCGCAGATCGTCGCGTGCCTCCAGCGCCCGCATGAGTTGCCGCGTGTCGCGATCGGGATTTTGCGCAAGCGCCGCGCTCGCCCACTGGCGCCAGCCCGCATCCCCTTTCACGGAAAGACAGAACGCGAGCAGCGCCTTCGCATACGAGAAATGCGGCGCGCCCTCGATCACGCGCGAGAACACGCGGATCGCGTCGTCCCAATGGCCGCGCTGCATGTACAGCACGGCTTCCATCGTGTCGAGCTCGGCCATGCGCGGGCGCAATAGACGCAGCGCGTCGAGTGTCAGTTCGATGTCGTAGGGATCTGCTTCGAGCGTCGGAAAGTTGTTGAGCAGCGCGCAGGACAGCGTGTCGATCAGACCGCCCACAATGGCCTGACTGCAGTTGAGGTAATCCGGCGTGGTGGTACTCATGGCGAGAACTCCTGCTGATGGCCTGGTCGACGAAGCACTGCGGCGCGACGCCGATCGAGGCATCGGCACGCGGCGCGCAGCGATGCACCAGGATACCGTCCGGCTCGCTCAGCCACATGCGCGATACGAAGCGAGCGCGATGTATGCGAAGTGCGAGCACGGCGGGACCGACGATACCGCGCGTGCGCGCTCTTCGTCGCTCGAGCTGACACAGCCCCTGCCCACCCCGCTCGCTTCGCTTCCCACACGCAGGCTTCGCATTCGCTGCGCCCTGCGCCGAGCGGCCCGCTACCGTCGGGCTACGAAGGCATGGGCGTCGCGTATCGGCATCACACGCGCCGGGCCGCGCGCATTTGGTGACGAGCGGAAAGGTCATGAGCGAAGAGAAAACCGAGCAGCCCACCGACAAGCGGCTGCGCGACACGCGCAAGGACGGCGAAACGTCGAAAAGCGCCGATCTGGTCGACGCCGCGACGATGGCCGCGGTGCTCGGCGTGCTCGCGTTTGCGGCAGCGCACTTTGGCGGGGCGCTGCGCTCCATTGTGAATATTGCGCTTGAATTCGTGTCGGGCAGTCACGATCAGCCGCTCATGTTCGGCAAGCTGTTCGATCTCGGCAAAGAGGCGCTGATCGTGATCGTCCCATGCGTCGGTGCGGCGGCGCTCGCAGCAGTGGCCGCCTTGATGCCGCAGGTAGGTTTTCAGATCGCGACCAAGCCGGTCGTGCCCGATCTCAAGCACGTCAGCCCCGTGGACGGCGTCAAGCGGATTTTTTCGTGGCGCACGGTAATCGACCTCGTGAAGATGATCGTCAAAGCCGCCATTATCGGCGCGGTGATGTGGTTCACGATCAAGTGGATCCTGCCGTTGATCGTCGGTTCGCTGTATCAGCCGCTGCCCGAACTCTCCAGGTTGTTCTGGTCGCTGCTTGTCAAACTGTGTGCCGTCGCCGTGACGGTATTCATCGTGATAGGGGTCGTCGACGTGAAGCTGCAACGCGTGCTGTTTCTGCGCAAGCTGAAGATGTCGAAAGACGAAGTAAAGCGCGAACGCAAGCAGATGGACGGCGACCCGAAAATCAAAGCCGAACGCAAGAAACTCGCGCGCGAGTTCGCCACCTCCGCCGCGCCCGCGCAGCGCGTGGGCTTTGCGAACGCGCTGATCGTCAACCCGACGCACTATGCGGTAGCCGTCCGGTATGCACCAGCCGAACATCCGCTGCCGCTCGTGATCGCGCGCGGCATGGACGAAAGCGCCGCGCAATTGCGGCGCTTTGCGCGCGACGCCAATGTGCCGATTATCGGCAATCCGCCGGTTGCGCGGGCGCTTTACAAGGTTGGAATCGACGAGCCGATTCCGCAGGAACTGTTCGAAACCGTCGCCGCGATCCTGCGCTGGGTCGACGCAATCGGCGCGCGGCGGATCGAGGGCCGCGAGGACCACAACGTCGGGAGCCGCGATGTTCAAGACACTTAAGCTGCCCGCCGGCGGTGAGATCGGCATTGCGTTGCTGGTGGTCGCCATCATCTCGTTGATGATCCTGCCGCTGCCGCCATTTCTGATCGACATTCTGCTTGCCATCAACATCACGATAAGCGTGACGCTGTTGATGGTGACCATGTATGTGCCGAACGTGGTGTCGCTTTCGGTCTTTCCCTCGCTGCTGCTGTTCACCACGCTGTACCGGCTGTCGCTTAACATCGCGTCGACCAAATCCATTCTGCTGCACGCGGATGCGGGCAATATCATCGAGAGTTTCGGCGAACTGGTGGTGGGCGGCAACCTCGTGGTCGGCATGGTCGTGTTCGTGATTATCACGACCGTGCAGTTCATTGTGATCGCGAAAGGCTCGGAACGCGTGGCTGAAGTCGGCGCGCGCTTCACGCTCGACGCGTTGCCCGGCAAGCAAATGAGTATCGACGCCGATCTGCGCGCCAATCTGCTCACGCCCGAAGAGGCGCGCCGCAAGCGCGCGACGCTCGCCGTCGAAAGCCAGTTGCACGGCGGCATGGACGGCGCAATGAAGTTCGTCAAGGGCGATGCGGTGGCCGGGCTCATCATCACGCTGATCAACATTATTGCGGGCATTGCAGTGGGCGTCGCGTATCACGAGATGTCGGCGGGCGAAGCGGCAAACCGCTTCTCGATTCTCTCGGTCGGCGACGCGATGGTTTCGCAGATTCCGTCGCTGCTGCTCTCGGTCGCGGCGGGCGTCATGATCACGCGCGTTTCCGACGAGCGCGACGCGCGCCCCCTCTCGCTTGGCGACGAGATTGGCCGGCAGTTGTCCGCAAGCGCCCGCGCACTTTACTTCGCGAGCTTGCTGCTGCTCGGCTTCGCCGCCGTGCCGGGCTTTCCGAGCGCACTGTTCCTGCTGCTCGCGGCGATCCTCGCGTTCTGCGGCTACCGCCTCGGCAAGAGCAAACCCGCGGCGACCACGCATGCCGGCGAAGCCGTCAACGCAATGCAGCGCGCCGGCTCCAAGGCCGAGACACCGGCCATTCTCACGCGTGCGCCGCAATTCACCTGTCCGCTCGGCGTGCGTATTTCGCCCGACCTGGTCGCGCGTCTGTCGACCAGCGCGCTCGACCGCTCGTTCGAAACGGAGCGCGCACGTCTGCAGGAATATCTCGGCTTGCCGTTTCCCGGCATCACCATGTGGACGAGCGACGCACTCCCCGCGTCGAGCTGCGAGCTGCTGATGCACGACGTGCCGTACTGCGCGATCGAACTGCCGCCTGGCAAGGTGATGCTGCCCGACCCGGCGCTCACCGGCTCGCACGACGCGGCTCGCGCCGACGCAGAAACGCTCGCCGCGCGCGGCGACCCGCGCGCGGAAAAACGCCGGGGACTCGACGGCGGCCCGGGACCCACGTGGTGGCTCGACGAAAAGAGCCTGCCGCCCAAACAATCGGCGTGGCGCGCGGAACAGGTGATTGCGCATGCGTCGGTAGCCATGCTGCGCAAGCACGCATCGCTCTTTCTCGGCATTCAGGAGGTGCAATGGATACTCGATCAGCAGAATGCCGAATATCCGGGCCTTGTCGCCGAGGTGCAGAAAGTCCTGCCGCCGCAGCGTATTGCCGACGTTCTGCGGCGCCTGCTCGAAGAGCAGATTCCGATCCGCAACGTCCGCAATATTCTGGAGAGCCTGGTGGTTTGGGGCGCGAAGGAAAAGGACATGCTCATGCTGACCGAATATGTGCGCGGCGATCTCGCGCGCTTTCTCGCGCATCGCGCGGCAGGCGCGGGCCGGCAATTGCCCGCGGTGCTGTTCGATCTGCCGGTTGAACAGCACATCCGTCAGGCGATCAAGCAGACGCCGACCGGCAATTTTCTTGCGTTGCCGCCGGACGAAGTGGGTTTTCTGATCGACCGCATTCAGTCTTTTGTCGGCGATACGCCGCGTGACGGCGTCGCGCTCGTCACGTCGATGGATATTCGCCGTTACGTGCGCCGTATGATCGAGGCGCGCCTTGGCTGGCTCGCCGTCTACTCGTATCAGGAACTGGGCGAGCACGTCGAGTTGCAGCCGCTTGGCCGCGTGACGATCTAGCCAATTCATCCTCGCCACTGTCACGCTCATGACCCTCATCGACTCGCGGCCGCTGCGCATCATTCCTGCCGATTCCGACCAGCGTCAGGCTGACCGCACCACGCGGGCACGGCGTTTCGATTACGCAGCGCTGGTTCGCCGCACGACGCGCTCGCCGCGCCCGCCGGTGTGCTCCAGCGAAGCCGCAGACGCGGCGCAAGCCGACTACGTGGCTGGCACAGCAGGCGGCAGCAATCGCGCCGCACATGAGCGCAGCTCCGACGACGCACAACCACGCGACGACGCACAAGCGCGCGATTCAAGCGCCGACACCGAAGTCGCTACGGCAGACGAAGGCGCACGCGCATCGGCAGCGGCGCTCGCCGCACACGACGCGCTCTTGCAGCGTCTGCCCGCGGCGACAATGCCCGCCGTCGACGCCCTGTTTCGCACGCAAGGCCACTTTCTCGAGCTGGCGCGCTCGCTCGCGCGCGAGGTCGCGGCCTTCTGCGCGGACCCGGCAATTGGCGAGGCGGGCAACTGGGAAGTGCGCATGGCGCTCGACGAGCGCATCCTTCCGCACACCACGCTTTATCTCTCTCTTTCGCGTTTCTGGTTGTCGCTTCGGTTCGACACGCGGGGTATCGAAACGCGCCAGTTACTCTTCGACCACAGTGCGATGCTCGAACGTGAGCTCGCTGCGCTGCTGAACGCGTGGGGCACGCCGCGCGACATCGAGCTGACGGTGTGGTGAGCGCACCGTCCATCGTTTATCCCGGCCGATGCTGGCCGCATCCTTGAACCGACGCTGCATGGCTTATTCGACCGCCGAACTGCGAGGGATGGAGGCTGCCGCCGAACATGCGGCGACGCATGACGCAGCGCATGGCGTTGGGCAGGCCGCTCTACGGGTTGAAGAAATTGGCGATGCCCAAGAGCTTCGCGAAGGCGACCGTGCAGGCGGCGTGAGCGAAGCCGACACTGCCAGTGGCCACCGCACCGTTGCGCGCGCGAAGCATGAAGCCGCCGCCCCAGCCGCGCAAACCACATTGCCTCGCGTCTCGCCCGCCACTACGCACACGGCAACAGCAGCCACTACGCCTAACGCGCCGATCTCCGCTTTGCCGCTTCGCGCCGTTGCGCCGCTGGCCGCGCGTGTCACGCGGCTCGTCTGCGATGCAGGCACTGCGCGACGCCTCGGGCGTGAGCTCGCCATTGCTGCATGGCAAGCCACGCTCGAAGCTTCATCCGACAGCAACAGCGACACCTTCGAACAACCGGGCGTGCTCGATCTGGCCCACCCGGCCGGCCCGATTCGCGTGCTGTTCGATCTGGCTGAGTACCCCGCGCTTCACATCGCCGCGCTGCCCGACGGTCTGCGTCCGGCCACGCCCGGCGACACGGCGCGCGCGTTGCGCATCGCGGTCGCGGGTGTGCTGCTCGAACCACTGCTCAAGCGTCTCGAAGCGCTCGGCCTTGCAGGCATGCACGTCACGCAACTTGCGCGGGGCATTCCACCCGCGTTCAATGAGCCTGATCCCCGGAATTGTGCTGCGTTCAGCGTGACTTTCTCGCTCGACGGAACACGGCATTGCGCGCGCGTGTTGCTCACCGCACCTGTGATTGACGCGCTCGAAGCCCTGCAAGCCGCATGTACGGTCCGTCATACGCCTCGTGCATTCGCGACGCACGCCGCATCGCAAGTGACACAAAGCGCGCCTGCATTTGCCGACTGCATGGTGCCGGGTCGTCTGATACTCGGCTCGCGACGCTTGCCAGTCGACACCTTGCGCGCGCTCGAAGCGGGCGACGTGCTGCTGCGTTCGCTGCCCGCCAGTCTGCGCGCGCTGCTGCCGGGCAGTGGCCTTGATGCCGATGAAGCCGACGAAGCCGGCGCCGCCCCCGCTGCGGCGGGTCACGTAGCGCCGTTCGCGCAGCCTGCGAACGCCACAGTGGCCTGGGGCTCGCCCGGCCTGATGCGCGTGCATGCGCCAGTCAACCTGGAAGGCCGCAGGCTTTCACTCACGAAGGAGCCCATCATGACCGATGAGCTGGACCCCGTTCGTCCGGACGACCTGCTCGCGCCAGATCAACATTCGAGCCCGATCGAAATCGGCGAACTCGATCTGCCCGTGCAGTTCGAAGTCGACACGGTCGCGTTGCCGCTCTCGCAACTTTATGCGCTGCGTCCCGGCTATGTGCTCGAACTGCCGACTCCGGTTGCCGAAGCGCAGCTCAAGCTGGTCACGCACGGCCAGACCATTGGCTATGGCGAACTCGTGACCGTGGGCGATCATCTCGGCATTCGCATACTGCGCATGGCGCACGGCGATGGTCCAGTTCAGTGACATTACCGGGCTGCTGATCGTCATTGTCGCGATCAGCCTCGTCCCTTTCGTTGCGATGGTCGTCACCTCGTACGCGAAGATTGTCGTCGTGCTCGGCCTGTTGCGCAACGCGCTCGGCGTGCAGCAGGTGCCGCCCAACATGGTGCTCAACGGCGTCGCGATCCTCGTCTCCATCTATGTGATGGCCCCCGTCGGCATGCAGGCCATGCAGTCCAT
Organism: Paraburkholderia phenoliruptrix; assembly: GCF_019511605.1. Lineage (GTDB taxonomy): Bacteria > Pseudomonadota > Gammaproteobacteria > Burkholderiales > Burkholderiaceae > Paraburkholderia > Paraburkholderia phenoliruptrix_A. The sequence goes on from NZ_JAEUAV010000001.1 coordinate 23,068, forward strand.
GCAGGGTCAGGCGATAGCCGGCCAGCCGACCCAGGCGCTGATCCAGGTGTTCAGCGCGGCGCGCGAACCGTTCCGCACGTTTCTGCAAAAGCACACCAACGAGCGCGAAAAGCGCTTTTTTATCCGCTCGGCAAATGTGGTGTGGCCGAAAGAAGCCGCGTCGAGCCTGCATGAGAACGACCTGATCGTACTCGCGCCCGCCTTCACGCTCACCGAGCTCACCGACGCATTCAAGATCGGCTTTCTGCTTTACATTGCGTTTATCGTCATCGACCTGATCATCGCGAATGTGCTGCTTGCAATGGGTCTGAACCAGGTGACGCCCACCAACGTGGCGATTCCGTTCAAGCTGCTGCTGTTCGTCGTGATGGACGGCTGGTCGACGCTGATTCACGGCCTCGTGATGACCTATCGCTAGCGCGGCCCGCGCGCGCGAACCACTCGGGACAACCGGCACATGGATATCGACACGCTCGTTCGCTTCACGACTGAGGGCATGCTGCTGTGCATGTACATCTCGCTGCCTATCGTGATCGTGGCCGCGCTCGTCGGGCTCGGCGTATCGTTCCTGCAGGCGATCACGTCGATGCAGGACCAGACGCTGTCGCACGGCGTGAAGCTGATTGCGGTGACTATCGCCATCGTGATCGCCGCGCCGTTTTCCGCGGCGGCACTGCTGCACTTTGCCAACGAGATCATGCATACGGCGGTGCCGCAATGACGCGTGTCGGCGGTCACAGCCATGCGGCGTCGCTCGGCGCACAGGCACAGACGGTTCGCGAGCGTTCGCAGCAGGCCACGCTCGCGCGCTTTGCGGTGCTGTATCGCGGCACCGCTACCTTCGGCTATGCCCGCACCCAGCAGATGGCGATGCGCGGCTCGCTACTCGCACGCAAACTCGCGGCACTGAACGCACGCAAGCGCAATGCGGCACGCCGCACGGGCATGAGGCGGCCGCTCGTCGTGACTGGCAACGATGCACACGAGCATGCCGCCGACAGCGGCGACTCCGGGCGCATCCAACGCGACGGCGGCGGTGGTGGCCGCGGTAATGACCAATCGCCGCATGACGGTCGTGACGGTGCCGACCGTAACGGGAACATGCCGCGCGCGCAAATCCGCACGCGTATTGGACACGCGGTGATCGCGCCGCCCGCGCCGGGCGCGCTGCAAAAATACCTCTCTGCACAGGGGCTCTGTTCGGACCGGGATTTGGCGCAGGCGCTGCCGCGCCTGTGGTGCGAGACGCTGCTGGCGTTGCGCGATGAAGCCGCTGCGCGTCCGCAAGCGCGGCTGGATGCGCTGCTGCATGAGCACTTCATCGATCTGCTCGCCGTACAGCAGCAGACCGGAGCAAGCGGCGGTATAAGCGGCGGTATAAGCGGCGATGCAAGCAGCGGTACAAGCGGCGATGCGAGCATGGGCGCATGGCGGCAGCGCCTGATCGACGCATCGGGCGAGCGCGATGCAGCTCCGCAAGCCGGCACATCGGCGGAAAAAATCAGCCGCGCGGGCAGGCTCAATCTGCTCATGCCGCTCTTGCTGCTCAGCTACGGCAGGCCCTCGACACCGGCCATGCGCGAGCGCGCGATGAACGTCCGCATCGTGCAACGCGGCGCCGCGCTCACAGCCGCCCAACGCGGCTGACGCAGCCCTCTGCCCTGACGGGCGCGCGCGGTTTCGCTTTGCAGGTATCTGCTTCGCATTGTGTGCCGGAAGGTAATTGGCGGCGGCTAGAGTGAGTGTCGAAGGCGTGCCGCTGCACGCCGCATTATCTTCCAACGGGCTTTTCATGACGAAGCTGCTGCGTATCCTGACTGGCGTGCATGCCGGCGCGGAACTGCGTCTCAGCGCCGGCATTCACCGGATCGGCGCGGACGACGACGCCGATATCCGCATCTCCGACTGGCGCGGCGACGACGTGTCGCTTGTCGTCGATGCAAGCGGCGTGGTGAGCGCGCGTCGCATGCTGCCGGTCGTCGCGCTCGCGGAGGGTGAGCCCGACAGCGAGCCTTTATCCGACGCGGACACCGGCGCACATAACAGCACCCGCACTCACGCAAACGAAGGCAACAACGACGAGCAGGGAGCGCGCCACGCAGCGCAAAACGACGACGAACCGGGCACCGTCATCCTGCTCGAATTCGTGCCGATGCAGTTCGGCGACACCGTCATCTGCATCGGCTCCGACGACGCCGCGTGGCCAAGCGATCTCGAGCTGCTCTCCACGCTGCTCGTCAAGCCCGATCAAACGCGGCGCGCCGCCGAGCGCTCGCGCCGCCGCAAAATGACAGGTGTCGTCTCCGCTTGTGCAATGCTCGGCGCGGTACTGGTAATCGGCTCGGTCATGCTGACGACGGCCGTGAGCCGTGCCGCGTTGCCGCGCGACGCGGGCGACCTCGCGCAGCGCGTCAATCTCGAACTGGCTGCCGCGCATATGAAGGAACTGCATGCGCAGGTGCGCGGGTCGACGGTAACCGTGAACGGCATGGTGGCGACAGCCGACGAGGACACGCAAGTGCGCAAGATGCTGATGCGAATCTCGCCGGACCGTATCGTGCGGCACTATGACATTGCGCAGAACGACGTGCGCAACATCGCCGATTCGCTCGCCATGCAGGGGCTCAAGGTGACGTACGCGGGGCGCGGAGTCTTCGAGATCAGCGGCAAGGCGGCCAATCCGCGCGACGTCGAGGCGGCCGTTGCGCGAATGCGCCACGATCTCAGCGACAACGTGAAGAACGTGCGGGTGAGCGTCGCGCAAGCGGAAGACGCATTGCCCTCGGCGCCGTCGTTCTCTTTCCTGATGTCCTCCGACGACGTGCGCTACGGTCAGACGCCCGACGGCGTCAAGCATATCTACACGGTGCCGGAAGACCCGGCTTCGTCGGCGGCGACGGCGGCCGCGGCGAATGGTCTTGCCGGTTCCAGCGCGAACGGCGCGGCAAATCTCGCAGCCAACAGCGCGAGGAGCTTCGACACAAGCGCGACGGACAGCGCCGGCGAAGCACCCGGCGTGCATTCTCTAACGCCCGCACCGGCGGACAGCCCGGGCCTGGTTCGCAGCGGCGCCGCGCGCGGCGTGATGCAGCCCGTCGAGGACATTCCCGCGACGCCGCCCTCGCCCGCGACGCGCTCCGCGAACACCACCGCTTATCTGCCGCTACCGAAGTGAGGTTTTCCATGACGCAGACAACGAACATCTACGCACCGCTCGAAGCGTGCGCCACCGACTTCAACGATCTGCAGAAGACGCTCGCGGATCCCGCAGGCGGACCGCGTCTTGCCGCGATACGCGAGGCGCTGGAAGCGACCGCGAAAAACGTCGGCGAAGCACAGGGGGCGACCGAGTTGGACCGCAACGATCTGGCGAGGCTGTATCGCGGCCTGCTTGCCGCGGGCCGTATCGTCGGTCAGCTCGCGGACAAACGCGGCGCGGCCTGACGGCGCGCCACCGGCGCGAGCGCCGGGCACGAGGCTCGCCCTGTGCGGCGGCGGCTGGCTGTCACACAGGGCAGCATTTCTTTTTAACCGGAAAACGAGGAGGTCTTATGTCTATCGGTCCAGCAATGGGTGCGATCACCGGCATGGCCGCGCAAGGCAGCACGGCGGCCATCGGCGCGGCGCAGGCCACGCTGCAGATGTCGCTGGCGGGTGCCGTGGCCAACACCATGAAAACCGCGGGTCAGACGATCCAGGGCGGCACTGGGCACTAGCGCGCAAGCTTCGCAGCCCCACGCGTGCCGGTTCGCGAGGACCGGCCGCGCCGGTGCCGGCAGGCGCTCACGGCAGGGCTGCGGCCTACCGGTGTGGTCTGCCGCAGGCCGCCGGTTGCGCGATTGCGTCATTTGCGGGGCTGCGTCATCTTTTGCCGGCCGGCTCGCGGTTTTCCGCGCGCCGGCTTGTTGCGTCGTCCGTATGGTTTTTTGTGAGTTGCGCGGGCCTTTCAATTGGATACCCACGATAGTTCGGATCGCTATGCATCGTTGGTGCGCGACCTGTGCGCGACGGTCGGTCTTGCGGATGCCGAGCATGTGTTGCGCACACGCGCGGTCGAGGTGGAAGGCTTCGACGTGCGTCTCGAACACTTCGAGAACGATCTCGACGCGCTGTACGCCAACTTTCATTACGGCACCGTCACGGCTGGCCGCACGCTCGTCGTGTTCCGGCTGATGCTCGAGGCCAATCTGCTGATCTACGCGCAGGACCAGGCGCAACTGGGACTCGACACCGACACCGGCGGAATCGTGCTGGTGCTGCGCGTGCCGATGACGCACGACGTCGACGGCGCCGCGCTTGCCGACCTGCTCGCGCATTACGCCGAGCACGGCCGCTATTGGCGCAAGAGCATTATCGAGTCGACGGATGAAATGTTCGAAGGGATTGTGGCTGGCGAGTTTACGTGGCTGCGGGCTTGAAGTGAGTCGGGCGTGCGAAGGACGGCTTCAGCGGCGGGCGTGCACGAGCGAACCCGCGCCATGTGGCACCTGGACTGCTGACTGCAGCGCCGTGGCAGCGCCGCGGCGCCGCAGTCGACTCAGGTCGCGCCATGAATGACGTGGCCGACGTGCTTGGTAAATTCGACCAGCGCCTGAAGATTGTCGAGCAGTTGGCGCGCTGCCGCCGCGTCGAAGGCGCTGTCGCCGGCTGGCGGTGCCTCGGAGAATCGCGTTTGCACAGGCGGAACCGGCAACGTCCGCGCCCATGACGCAACGTCGTCGCGCTCGCGCGCGGCGCCCGGCCCGATCACCACGACGCTCGACTTGCGCAGAACGGGCAGCCTGTCGGCCTCCTTGCGCGATAGGCTGAATTTGACCGGGCCCTGCGGCGGCGGTATGTCGCGCAGCGGCACGAGTTCCCCAGCGAGCTTCGTGCTCGTCGGCACGAGCGCTGCGCGGCTGGCGGCTTTCTCGTGCGTCGCGCGGTTGTGCGTGCCTTCCATACCGCCCACGCTCGCCGCCGACCATCCGGCAATGGCTTTGCTGTTCACGGTCACAGTCTCCCAGGTTCGGCGCGGCAAACCGACGTGTGCCGCCATCGACGCACCTTAGCGCTCGCTGGCGCGCCGCGTTTCCCGTCGCGCGAAAAGGGAACAGGCGATGCGAAGCTTGAGCATTGCGTTGGGATGTTTGTGCGGATGCCTTTCTTTGGGGTTAGGCCGGCTGGTAGCAGTGGCAGTGGCTGGCGCCTTGTGCCTTGTGCCTTGTGCCTTGTGCCTTGTGCCTTGTGCCTTGTGCCTTGTGCCTTGTGCCTTGTGCCTTGTGCCTTGTGCCTTGTGGCTTGTGGCTGTGGCTATGGCTGTGGGCCGTGGCCGTGGCTGAAGGCCATGGCCGCGGTTGCGGCTGCGAGCCGTGGGCTGCGCGCTGCAGGCAGTGGCAGCAACCGCACGCCGCGCCCGCCCCATTCCGCACTGGCGTTAAAGGCGATGCACGCCTCGGCCTGCGCCGACACCTTCGCATAGGCGCGCGCACCTTCGCGCGGGCCGCTGCGCGCTCGGCCCGCGCATCGACAATCGCATCACATGCCGTGCGTGGAGGTTGCCGATGTCGCCATTCCGCTTTCCAGCCCTGATCGAATCCGCCGACCTGTTGATGCGGCCGCCCGAGCCGCGCGACGCCCAAGCGCTGTTCGACGAAATGCTCGGCGACGTCGAGACGACGCGCCATCTCAGTTTCAAACGCCACACGCAGTTGGACGAAACCCTCGCGTTCATCGACGATTCCACCCACGGCTGGCGCAGCGGTGAACTGATCCGCTGGGTTCTAGAGGACCGCGCAAGCGGCCGCCTCACCGGCATGATCGAACTGCGGCCGCATCCGCCGCGCGTCGAAGTGGGCGTGATGATCAGCCGGCGCGGCGGTGCGCGCCGCCGGCGCGCGGGGCTGCATGCACTGCGCAAGCTGCTTGCGTGGATGCTCGCGCAGCCGCCGATTCTACGCATCTACGCGTATTGCGCCGTGGACGGAGACGCGCACAGCAGCATGGAAAAACTCGGTTTCACGCTCGAAGCAAAGCTGACCAATTACGAATGCCGGCCGAATCTCGGCGTGCTCGCCGGCGACAGCTATCTCTACGCGATGACGCGCCCGTTGCAGGCGCCCGACGACACGCCCGCCACACGCTGGCTCGCCGAATACACGGCGCTCGACGCCGACTTCGAGCCGGGCGGCATCGACACTGCCTCGCATGCGCATGCACTCGCGCATGGTCACGCGAAGGGTCCGCAAATCGCTGCTTCGTGAATCGACGCCGCGCTTCGCATCGCGCGGCGCTGCATCAACCTGGCTGTCACATAGCGAGGACATAGTGCAACGCGGTCCACCTCTGCCGCGTCGACATGTTCCGCTATCGTCCGCTCGATGTTTCGTCCACCGACAACCTGCTGGACAACTCACCCAGCGCGGGGCAACCGCACGAAGCGCCCGCGCCGGTGCAGCCGACGCAGCGGCGCATGCCTGAGTGGATCCGCGCTTCGCTCGCGCGGCCCGCGCGAATCGTCGGCGCGCGGCGCGTCGAGTTGAGCACAGCGCTGTTTCAGCACAGCACGCATGGCGGCGCGTCCGGGCCCGAACATCACGTGCCGGGCGAGCGCCGCTTCCCGCCGGCCCACACCGCGCGACATGCGCGGCGCGAACCCGGCCCACTCGCGGACACAGGGCTGTTGGCCGCGCGCGCCGCGTCGGCATCGGCTTCGGCTTCGGCTTCGGCTTCGGCTTCGGCTTCGGCTTCGGCTCCAAGTGTGCTTGGGGCCGGGTTCGGCGTCGACGCGAAGTCTGGCGGCAACGCACACGGCCTGCCGGCTGCGCGTGAAAGCGGCGAACATGATGCAGCGGCATCGCTGGGGCCGTGCCTGGATGCTGTCGTGACACGAGCGGATCTCGCGGCCTATGTGCACAGGCGCTTCAATGCCCGCCCCGATCAGACCATCGATGCAGCAGCCCTCGCTGACCGTCTGTACCGACTATGCGCCACTGCTAGGCCTATCAACACTGCTGCGCCTCCGGGCAACGACGCCGCGCATGCCGACGCCGGGCATGCCGACGACGCCCAGGCAGCGCTGCGCGGCGCACTGCTCGCCGACGCGCTCGCCCGTGCAGGCGCGGCCGATTGCCGGGCAGCACATCTGACGATCGAGCGCATCGGCATGCTCGACTTCGCCGCGCCGAACCAGCGTCGCTCGGAAAGCAGCGCGGAACGCGACGCATGGCGCGCGGCGCGTGTGCTCGCGCGCTCCGGCGAAGGCCGCGAGATACTCGCGGCACTGCGCACGGCAACGCTCAATCCGTACCGCGATGAATTGCAGCGCTTTGGCATCGAGGTTCTCCTCACCAGCGCCAATGCACTCGAGCCGGTTGCTATCGACGACCCGCTCGCGGCCAGCGACCCGGCGTGCGCCCCGCTCGCCGCCCGCGCCTTCGATGCCGCGTCCACCCTGCTCGCATTCGGACGCGACGCGTTAAGCGCCGATCAGCACGGCGCGCTGTTCGCGTGGCGCCAGTCGTTCGGCGAAGACAGCCGCCATAGCGAGCTCTCGCAAACAAGGCAACGCCTCGCCCGCTTCGTCGGCAACACCATCCCGCGCGTCGGCGAAAAACGCTGGAAGACCTTGTTGCCGCGCATGTTCCGCGGCCGGCACGGCTCGCCGCTGTCGGCGCTGCGCTTGGGCACGCAGGGCGTGCCGCGCAAAACCATTGCCGCCGAACAGGCAAAGGTGCGCAAACATCTGCAGGCAGCGTTACCGCAATTGCTGCAAAGCCCGGCGCTGAGCCCGCGTGCCGCGCTCGCTCACGCGCGTCCGGAGGCCTCGCTCGCAGAACTCGCCGCGCTGTGCGTGTGGCTCGAACGCGGCGGCTTTCCGCCCGGCCGCCTGGACGACGACGCACTGCGCGCGATCGCCCAGCGCGCGCATGCGCTGTGCGAAGAAGCACTGCTGCCGCGGTCTGCCGACCAGCATGGCGCAGCCGCCGCGGCACACGTCGACGTGCCGCGGCGTGTACGCGCGCGGGCTCGCGAGGCGACCGTCAACTGGCTCGCGATGCCGCCGCAACAACTCGCGCGCACCAGACCGTTTCGCTCGATTGCGAAGCGGCCGTTCACCGTCGAGCGGCTCGCCGTGTGGGGCAAAGTCGCCGGCCTGCCGCACGACGCGCCGTTCTGGCACACGGTGAACGAACTGCGCACGGCCACACGGCACGAGCAGGACGCACGCGCCGCCAACAATGTCGACGACGTGCGCGAGACGCTGCTCGACGTGGCCGCGAACCTGCAATCGGGGCAGCGTCTGCGGCTCACGGACGGCGGCAGGCAAGGCATCAGCACGCGCGGTCTGAACCTGACCGTGGAAACCGTCCTGCGCGGCCACGGCGTGCCGGTTTCGCCGCGCCTCGATTTGCGCGCGTCGCGCACGCGCGAGGCGGTGGTGGACATCAGCCGCTCGACGCATGGCGCGGCGATTTTCATCGGCACTGCCAGGTCCAGCATGCGCCACGTCGGCGCGGGGCTTCTCATCGGCTATGACGTGAGCACCGCATTGACGGCGCTGCGCGCCGGCCTCGTCGCGAACGCCACGCTGCATGCGCGCGAACTGAGCGAGCCGCGCGGCGTCACGCTGCGCGTTGCACGCCGACCATTGCCCGACGGCAGCGGCTACGACGACGCGACGCTGCGCGCGAAGCTTGCGGGCGTCGTCGAGCATCTGTTCGACGAGTCCGGTGCAGCGCACGGCGACGGGCCCGAGGGCGTCTGGAACCGCCTTGCGTCACGCTACTGGGACGACCCGGATGTGTCGGTGAGCTGGACGGATGCGCACACGCTGGTTCGGCGACGCGGCGTCACCCTCGACGCAAACGCCACAGTCAAGGTAGCGACCTTTGGCGGCGAAACGCTGGTGGACCCGCATAGCGGCGAGCGAGCGCGTGCGTTGTCGGTACGCACCGGGCCGTCGGCGGGCGGCGGCTGGCAGCGCTCGCGCCAGAGTGCGGAAGTGGTCGAGAGGAGCGGCCGCGTGCAGGTCGAGGAGCACCGCGTCGGGATAGGCAGTCACTGGCAGTTGCGCGGCGGCATCGCGCCGGGCTTTTCTCATCCGCTCAATGCCGAGGGCCGCCACACCGTGGGGCTTTTTTCGATCGACGCGCCCGCCGCGACCGTGGCGCTGCGCGAACGCAACCGCTCCGCCAAGCTGCTGCTGGTGCGCGAGGACGGCCGGCTCAATCATCGCGGCTCGATTCTGGATATCGAGTATCAGGACGCGCGTACCTACACGCGCGCCGTCGACGCGGCACGCGGCGAACTGATTACGCTTTTTGCGGCGGAGGCCGTCGCGCGGAATCAGCGCAACGAGGCAGCGGGCGCGCGGCGGCTGGCGCATGATGCGCGTCATGCGCCCCATACCCCTCATGCGCCTCATGCGCCTACCCCCGAGGCGCAAGCCGCCGAGCGCATAGACGAGCATCTGGCGAACGTGCGCAGAAACCAGCGCCCCAATCTGACCTATGTGCAGCGCTACCGGCTGCGCCGGCACGCGGCGCTGCGACTCGACGCCAATCATGCGGCGCTCGCCCAGGCTGACGGCGACCCACGGCTGCAGGCAGAGATCGCCCAAGCCAACGCGCGCATTCTCGACGACCCGGCCACGTGGATGGCCACTGAACTGAAGGTGAAGGAGCGCAACGCGAGCGCCCGCAGCTTCGGGCCAAACGTCATGCTGCAACTGACGACGCGCACCGGCGCGCTCGGCGATCGCGAAATCGTGACCGAGGGCGTGCCGTTCGCGGTGCTCGAGACGTTGGATCGGTAAGCACCGTTGCGCTTCGTGCGTGTGGCGCGGGGTTCGCATGATCGGGCGCCGCTGCGCTTCCAACATACGACAATCGACTGATTGAGCCGTTTGGCGGCACAGGAGGAATCATGTCGACTCCGGTTGGCGGCAGTGCGCAAGCGCCCGATCCGCGCATCGAGCATGGGCAATATGGTCCGCCAGAATCTGAAGATGGCCGTTCGTCGCCCGGTGCAAAGTCAGCGGGTGGGGCGCAGGCCCAGCCGGGCTCCCATTCGCCGATTGACGGCCTGCCACGTGCGCAAAGCGGGCGGGCCGCAGGTGGCGCGCACAGGGTGCAATGGGGTATGGGCGCGAATGGCGGTCCTGCTAGCGCCGGCAGGCCCGCCGCCGCTGGCGGGCCATCTGCTGGCGGGGCCGGCGCATATGAATCCGGCGCCGCAGGACAGCCGCATCGTGCGCCGCCGCCTTATCCACCTTATCCACCCTATCCACCTCATGCGTCATATGCGTCATATGCGTCTCCTCCGCGGAACGCACAAACCGCGCAGAAGGCACCGAACTACCAGGCGCCTGGGCCAAGCCTGACGCCATCGTGGCAAAGCAGTACGAATCTGAAGCGATGGGCGATGGTAGCGAGCGTGATGACGATACCTTTGTTGTTGCCGCTCGGCATGATGGGCGGCGGCATGTCCTACGGTGCGATCTTCGGCCTCGGTTCGATCGCGGAAATGGGCCTGCTCGGCATGCTGCTGTTTCGCGGCAGCCGCGGCGCGGGCCAGTTCGCCGGGCGTTGGGCGCAACCTGGGCAGCAGACGGGTCCGTACGCCTCGCCGTGGCAAGGAGGACCGCAGGCGCCGTATGCGGGCGCGCCGGGCCCGGCGCCGTATGCGCCTCCGTATGCGCCTCCATATTCCCCTCCGTTTGCTCCTCCGTTTTCGCCTCCGCATGCCGGGCCGACGGGTTGGCAAGACACGGGTTCGCAACCCACGGGTTGGCCATCGAACGCCGCGGCACAAACCTCGCCTCCCGCGGGAACGCAGGGCGGCTCGTGGCAACAGCCGAACCCGGCATCGTCATTTGGCTGGGGGCCGCCGTTCGCGCCGCAGCCGCCGGCGTACCCTACTGCGGCACCTCCATCGGCAACGGGCGCCGGCTGGGCGCAACACCCCGCTGCCAACAGCGAGCCGCCGGCAATGCGCCCGCCGGCTCCGCCCAGGCCCACGTCGCCGCCTGCGGGATGGTCGACCGTCACTGACGACAGCGGCTTGGGCGCACGCCCTTCGCGCGGATGGCCGGCCGGACCCGAGGGGACCGGCAACGACGGGCATCGCTGAGCCCACTGCCCCACTTCGCTTGCCCGCAAACCGTTTCGCGCCTGCAAGCTTGCTGCATGGACGGATTTTTACGCTCGATCGGGTCAACCCCAATCGGACGCAGCCATGGCGCTTGCTCCCAGCGTGCAACAATTTCTCCTGCGACGCGCGAGCGCCGGCGCGCAACGCTTCGACGCCTTCGAGGTGGCCCACGCGCGGCAGCGCTTTGCTTACTACACGCCGCTTGGCGATGTCCCGCCGCGCGCGCTCGCAGCCGTCGAGGACCTCAGCATCGAGGCGCGCGACCATGCCCGGCTCGACGCGCGCATCTACTACCCCGCGCCGCCATGCTGGGCCGATCCGCAACCGGCGCTGCTGTTCTTTCATTCGGGCGGCTATGTGGTCGGCAGCATCGCGACCGCCGACGCCCTGTGCCGCACGCTTGCCGACGAAGCCGGTTGCGCAGTGGTCTCGGTCGGCTATCGGCTGGCGCCGGAAAATCGCTTCCCCCGCGCCGTCGACGATGCGCTCGACGCGCTCCACTGGCTGCATCGCAACGCGGCTTCGCTCGCCGTCGACGGCACCCGGCTTGCCGTCGGCGGCGAAAGCTCGGGAGCCACGCTCGCGGCGGTCTGCGCGGTCCACGCGCGTGACAGCGGCATTCGCCTCGCGCTACAACTGCTGGTCTATCCGGCGCTGTCGGCGGGAATGGAGACGCCCGCGCATCGCCGCTACGGCGATGGCTATTTCCTGTCGCTCGACATCATCCGCTGGATTCAGCGGCATTACCTCGCCGACGCCGACGACCGTCACGACTGGCGCTTCGCGCCGCTCGACGGCGAGCGCGACGCGCCGCGCGACTGGAGCTCACTCGCGCCCGCGTGGCTCGTCTCGGCGCAATACGACCCGCTGCAGGACGAGCACGCGCGTTACGTCGACAAGCTCAGGCGCTATGGCAACGAAGCAAGCGTTGTCTATTACCCGGGCATGATTCACGGTTTTTTCTCGATGGGCGGCATGATTCCGGAGGCATCGCTTGCACATCGCGACGCCGCCCGCATGCTGCGCTCAGCGTTGCACATTCCTTGACGCGGACACGCGTTCAATTCCGCCAGCACCTGTGCCCTGCTCGGGCAGCACGTTCCACGACCGCAGGATCGCCGCGATCTGCCGCGCGTAGCGGTCGCGCAGTGCGGGCGTCGCCGAATGGTAGGCGCCCACCGCCGCCCACGTGTTGCCGTACTTGACGATCATCCGGCGCAATTGCCAGGCGGCGATGTAGATGTTCTTGCACGGCGCCATCAGTTCGGCCCGTGTAATGCCGTAGCGCGACAGCGCGGCAAGATGAATCGAGTTGATCTGCATGACGCCGTAATCCGTCGAGCCGTTCGCGTTTGCATGCGTCGCCCCCGGCTGGTTGCGCGACTCCTGCCACGCGATCGCGCGCAGTATCAGCGGGTTGACGTGCTGATAGGCGGCGGCATCGTCGAAACAGTTTGCCCGCGCGGGCGTGGCGGCGCTCGCTGCGCAGGCGAGCGCGATCCCGGCGGCATACGCATGCACGCGCGATGCGCAACGCCCGCGCAAAGCGCGCGCGTCGACGCGATCACCCGGCCGGAAGGAGGAAAGAATCAGCGTTGCCATGAGAACGCGCATTGCGAATGGGGCCCTCATCTTGCCGCGAGCATTGCGCGCGACGCGCGCTTCGCGCGAACCGGGGCGCGCCCATGCGAAGCGCGGTGCGCTATTTTCCGTCCGGTATTGCCTATTCCATCTGCGCAGATTTGCTTACGGCAAAAGATCGGTTCGTCCAGTCCGCGCCCGCAGGTACGATGGCCCGGCGTATGCGTTCCCCACTTTTCCGCCTGCCATGTCCACGATCAAAACGCCGAACCACCGCCGCTCGTTCATCCAACTTTCGCTGGGCGCCGCGGCTGCGGCAGCCGTCGCCGCCACGCCGCTCGCCTTCGCGCAGACGCCGTCGAAAGGCGCCGCGCGCTCGTTGCGCATCGGAAATCAGAAGGGTTATCTGAATCTGCTGAAGGGTCGCGGCACGCTTGAGAAGCGGCTTGCGCCGCTCAACGTTTCGGTAAGCTGGACGGAGTTTGCCGCGGGCCCGGTGCAACTCGAGGCGCTGAACGTCGGCTCGATTGATTTCGGCGATGTGGGCGAAGCGCCGCCCATTTTCGCGCAGGCTGCCGGTGCGCCGCTCGCCTATGTCGCGGCCACGGTGCCGCGCCCGCAATCCGAAGCCGTGCTGGTGCCGCCGGGCTCGCCCATCCAGACGGTGGCGGATCTGAAGGGCAAGAAGATCGTTCTAAACCGGGGCAGCAACGTCCACTACTTTCTGGTCAAGCTGCTCCAGCAGCACGGCCTGCAATACGCCGACGTGAAAACCGTCTTTCTCGCGCCCGCCGACGCGCGCGCCGCGTTCGAGCGCGCCTCTGTCGACGCATGGGTGATCTGGGACCCGTTCCTTGCGGCCGCGCAGAAGACGCTCGGCGCACGCCTGCTCGCGGACGCGAGCGGCGTGGTGGGCAATCGCGGCTACTACTTCTCGTCGCAGAGCTATGTGGCGAAGAATCCCGACGTGATTGGCATCGTGATCGAGGAAATCGAAAAGATCGACCAGTGGGGCAGCCGCAACAAGGATCAGCTGTCGAGCGAACTGGCGCAGCTGTGGGGCCTGCCCAAAGGCGTGGTGGATGCCGCGGTGGCGCGCCAGCGGTTCGGCACGGAGCGCATTACGCGCGCCATTCTCGGCGAACAGCAGCAGATTGCGGACGCGTTTCTCGACCTCGGTCTAATCCCGAAACACGTGGACGTGCTGCGGGCCGGACCGCCGAATCTGGCCTGAGCGGCGGAATTCGAGCACCGCCGGGTCCGTGCTGCGGCCAGCCGCGAATCATGCGGCTGGCGCTTAAAAGCGCGTTGCATCTAACGCGCGGCAGCCGTGTCAATGAAAGGCCCGAGAAACCTCGGGTTGCTCTCGGAAGAGCCGTGAACTACATCTAAAGCCGGGGCGCGTGCGGTGCGTTCAGCGCGGCCTGGCTCGCGAGGGCCGCGCCCCGGCCACACAAAAGGAGACACCGTCATGGGTATGCGCCCCGATCCCACCTTCCATGCGTCGCCCCGGCTCGCTATGGACGCACCGGCGGAAGAATACGCGTACACGCTGTTGCTCAGCCCCGATTTCTCGCAGCCGGACGCGCTCGCCGTGATCGACGTGAAGCCCGGCTCGCCGACCTACAGCCAGGTGGTTCACACCGTGCCGGTGCCGAACAAGGGCGACGAATTCCACCACTTCGGCTGGAATGCGTGTTCGTCGGCGCTCTCGCCGCTCACGGGCCACGCCTTTCTGGAGCGACGCTATCTGATCATTCCCGGCATGCGCTCGTCGCGCATTTACATCGTGGATACGAAGCCGCATCCCACCGAGGCGAAGATCCACAAGATCATCGAGCCCGAGGAAATTTTCCGCAAGACGGGCTATTCGCGTCCGCACACGGTGCATTGCGGACCAGAAGGCATATACGTCAGCACACTCGGCGGCGCGGGGCCGGACGGCACCGACGGGCCGCCGGGCATCTTCATCATGGACTGCGAAACGTTCGAGGTGCTCGGCCGCTGGGAGATCGACCGGGGTCCGCAGCAGAAGCACTACGACTTCTGGTGGAACCTGCCGCGCGACTACATGGTGTCGAGCGAATGGGCGCTGCCGCCGCAATTCGAGAACGGTATCGTGGCCGAGGACCTGCTGGCGAACAAATACGGACACGCGGTGCACTTCTGGGACCTGCGCGCGCGGCGCAACGTGCAGACGATAGATCTCGGCGCGAATCACCAGATGGCGCTGGAGGTGCGGCCCGCGCACGATCCGAGCCGCGAGTATGGCTTTATCGGCGTGGTGGTCGACACGACCAACCTGGAAGGCTCGATCTGGACGTGGTGGCGCGAAGGCAGACAGTTCCATATCGAGAAGACGGCGACCATTGCGCCCGAGCCCGCCGACCCCGCGCAACTGCCGCCGTTGCTGCAAGGCTTCGGCGCGGTGCCGCCGCTCGTCACGGACATCGATCTGTCGATCGACGACAAATTCCTTTATGTCGCCTGCTGGGGCACCGGCGAAATGCGCCAATACGACGTGACGGAGCCGCGCAAGCCGAAGCTCGTCGGCTCGGTGCATATTGGCGGGATCGTGCGGCGTACGCCGCATCCGAACGGCGAGTCGTTCGCGGGCGGCCCGCAGATGGTGGAAATCAGCCGCGACGGCAAGCGTGTCTACTGGACCAATTCCCTCTACTCGACCTGGGACAACCAGTTCTATCCGAACGGCGTGCCCGCCGCACAGGTAATGGCGCATGCGGACCCGGCCGGCGGTCTCACGCTTGCCGACGATTTCTGGGTCAAGTTCCCCGACGGCTATCGCGCGCACCAGATTCGCCTGGAAGGCGGCGACTGCTCGACCGATTCGTTCTGCTACCCATCGGTGGGCGTTTGAGCGCAGGGTGGTCGCAGGCGGGACTGTGGCTCGCGGTCGCGGCAAGCGGTTGCTATCACGGTGTCAATCCGGCGATGGGCTGGCCGCTCGCCGTATCGAACGCGCTGTTGCAGAGGAAAGCGTCCGCGCTGCTGAGTGCGCTTTGCTGGCTCGCTGCGGGGCATCTGCTCGCCATCGTACTGATGATGCTGCCGTTCGCGCTGCTTGGCATGCTGCTCGCGTGGCAGCGCGAAATCCAGGCGGGTGCGAGTTTGCTCGTTATCGGCTTCGGCGTTCTTCTGCTGCTGTGGCGGCGTCACCCGCGGGTGCTCGCGCGCATTGCGCCGTCGCGGCTTGCGCTGTGGTCGTTCGCGATTGCGCTCGCGCACGGCGCCGGACTCATGCTGGTGCCGATCTACCTCGGCCTTTGCCGGGGCGAGCAGCTTGACCGCGCGCACCAGGCTGCGCAGGCTCTGATGCAGTCGCGGCTCGGCATGGCGCTCGCCGTGTCGGGCGTGCATGCCGCCACGATGATGCTGGCGGGCGGCGTCATTGCGTGGCTGGTCTACCGTTATCTGGGGCTCAGATTCGTGTCGCGCAGCTGGTTCAATCTGGACACGGTGTGGGCCTGCAGTTTCATTGTGGTCGGCGCGCTCGCGCTACTGCTCAATGCCAGCGATTTTTCGCGGTTCTGAACGGACAGGACGGCTGCGCGCGCCGCCCTGTGCGCCCGGTTCAGCGAACTTCGCGGCCCCCCGCCGCGTCCTGCGCCATACGTGCCATACGTGCCATACGTGCCATACGTGCCCTACATGCGGCATGTCCGATTTGCGCGATGCGCGCTACTCCGCGTTCGACGCTTCGCGCACGACAGCCGACACGCTGTCGAAGTTCCGGTCGCCCATGCGTTTGAGCACGGCGAGCACTTCGCCGTCCGCGCCGTTGCGTTGCGCGAGTTCGACCAGCTTGTCGCGCGTGGTCGGAAACTGCGCGCCTTCCAGCGCACGCGCGATTTCGTCCGGACGCGGTTCGTCGGGGTGGCGGTGGTTCTGCGAGCGAGCGGGATGCTGAGCCATATTCATCTCCTTGCCGGTGAAAAATGCTTCGTCACCGTGATTTCGCATAATGTGTGCCGCGCTCGTTTTTCCGCATCAAGTTGTTATGTAAGCTGCCGTTAATCTTGTCGATGTTCCAGGACAGATTCACGCGAACCTACAGAGACAACCATGCACTTTCTGCGCGCACCGGGCGCTTTTACCGCCTTTCTCGCCGTGTTGCCGATTACCCTTGCCGGCTGCGGCGGTGCAGCCAACCAGCAGCCTTCCATTAGCGGCAGCGTCTATCTCGGGCCGGTTGCGGGCGCGAACGTCGCGGCCTATGCGATCGACGCGAACGGACACGCTGCGGCGACGCCCGTTGCCACCATCGTCACGGACGCCAATGGTCACTTCGTGTTGCCGCGCGCGCTGCACTGGCCGCTGCTGGTGCGCGCGAGCGGCGGCAGCTACACCGAGGAAGCGACCGGCGCGAGCGCCTCTGCCGGCCAGACTGAGTTGACGGCGGTATATGTCCGCGAACCGTCGAGCATGGTCATCACGCCCTATTCCACCGCCGTCGTCACCGACGCGATGGCAGCCGGCGGCCTCACCGCGTCGAACGTGGCAGCAGCATCGGCGCGCGTGTCCGCGTTCCTCGGCGGCATCGATCCGCAGCAGACGGCGCCCGCGTTCGTCGCGCCCGGCGCCACTGCCGGTGCGCTCACGGATGGCAACCGCATGGCGCTCGCGCTTGGCGCGGAGTCGCAAAGCCGGGCCGACAACGACACAAGCGTCGCGGCCAGCGTCCAATATATCGTCGCGCAGGCCGCAAAAGGCGACACGCTCGCCGCCTGTCACGCGGGCGCGGGCGACGTTGCCGCGGACGGCTCGCTCGCCGCTCCCGCCGACGACACCTGTCATATCAGCAGCGGCGCTGCGAACTTCGCGGCGAATCCGCTTAACCGCTCGGGCGTCACGACGCTTTCCATGCTCGGCACCACCGCGGCATCCGGCCCGCAGACGGCAAGCGCGTCGGCCAATGCCTGCGGCGACCGCGTCGCCCTGCTCGAGCAGAACCGCTGGCTTTTCGAGGGCCGCAAGAACAGCGTGCAGGCGTCGCTCGTACCGGGCATGACGAGCAGCAACTGGTCGACCTATCCGACCACCAGCACGTGGGGCCCGCATGCGGCGATCTATGGCACGATCTCGGCGCCGTCGGCCTGCACGAATCTCGACACGTTCCGGCGCGAACTCGTGATGGCGATCGAGAACTACTGGGTCGACCAGAATCTCAACTACTGCCACCACCACATACCGGGCTGGACGCCGCCGGAAAACACCGCGAGCACGGACTATCGCGATTCGTCGGCGGGCAGCACGAGCGGCGGCTCGTCCGACCCGCATTCGCCGAAAATGACCTGCACCGCGCAGCGCGGCGCCGACGGTTCACAAAGCGTGCAGACCTCCACCGCGCAAACGCCGGCTGTGATCGGCACGGCGCTCATGTGGAACGGCGCGGACTGCTCGAACTTCACGTCGTGGGTGTACAACTTCGCGGGGCTCGCAACCAATCAGTTGTCCGGCGCAATCGGGGTGCAGGCATGCAGCACGCCGGCTTCGGGCACCGACCCGCTGACGGGCGTGCTGCTCGACATCAATCGCGGCAATCTGTCGAGCATGGAGCAATACCTGCTGCCGGGCGACCTGCTCTACATCACGCAAAAAGACACGGTGGGCAGCGGCAGCTTCGCCGCCGACTACAAGCTCGCGCACGTGATTACGTGGACCGGCAAGCGCTTTAGCGACCTGCAGGCGGGCGCGGACCGCGCGAAGTACGACCTGAGCCGCATAGGCCAGCCGGATTCGCGCCTGGGCGGCGACTTCCTCGCGCTACTCGGCCCGACCGACACCGCAGCCAACCTGGGTCAGCCAGGGCACGATCCGTGGATGATCATCGACAGTCACTACGCCGGTCCTGCGTATCGGCCCTTCCTCGGCTGGTATGCGGAGCGCCTGTCGCACGTGCGCCGCATCGTCGGTGCGGATCAGGTCGCGAGCGACCCGCATCTGGCCGACTACGTGATCAAGCCTTTGCCGCCGACTCGCAAGGGCTGGCTGACGCTCGCCTCGAAGCACGCCAACGCGAGTTCCACAAGCGGCTTCCGGCTCATCTACCAGACGGGCGGCACGCAGGCGTGCTACCAGGCGGGCACGCCTTGAGGGCGTAGCGCCTCACGCCGACGTAGCTCGCATCGTCTGACGATTGCGGCGTTACGTCGGCGAAAAATTTCAACCGGCGTAGAGCAAATACACGCCGCGCGGCGCGTGACCAAGCGACAAGCGCTGTCACGCGCCACGCGACGCGGGGTTGCGGCGGTCCGTGGAACGGCATTTGCATGCCGGTTGCCACTGACTTCTGCCGAATCGATATGCGTGAACCCGACCCCATGCAACCCGCCCTGCTCGATCCGCCGTCGCGCGACACCGCCGACGCGCCGCCCGTCGTTCACGACGGCGAGGTGATGGACACGAGCTCCACTTGCGAATGGATCCTGAAGGCGCATCGTGCGAGCGTGCTGATCGACGCGGCCTCGTATTACGAGGTGCTGCGCAAGATGATTCCGCGCGCGCGGCATTCCGTCTTCATACTCGGCTGGGATATCGACAGCCGTATCGAACTGGTGCCGGGCGGCGTCGATGACGGTTTTCCAGCCAAGCTCTCCGAATTCCTCTGCGCGGTGCTCGACGAAAATCCGCACCTGCGCATCTACCTGCTCGGCTGGGATTTCGCAATGCTCTACGCGTTCGAGCGCGAGTGGCTGCCTTCCTACAAGCCGGCCTGGCACGCGCACCGGCGTCTGTGGTTCCGGCTCGATGGACGGCATCCGCTTGGCGCGTCGCATCATCAGAAAATCGTCGTGATCGACGACAGCCTCGCGTTCACCGGCGGCATCGACCTCACCGGTTCGCGCTGGGACACGCCGGAGCATCGGCCCGACGATCCGCTGCGCAAGAACCTGGGCAAGACGAGCTACGAGCCGATGCACGACGCCCAGTTGATGTTCGACGGCCCGGCCGCCGCCGCCATCGCGCATCTGGCGCGCGAGCGCTGGCGCCGCTCGCGCCGCAGCGGCAAGGCTGGCCGGCCGTTCAACGGCAAGCCGCCGCCGCGCACCGATTTGTGGCCGGCGGACATCGAACCGGATTTCGTCGACGTCGACCTCGGCATTTCGCTCACCGAACCCGCCTACGACGGCAGGCCGGCCATCCAGCAGGTGAAGGCGCTGCATCTGGCCGCCGTGGCCGCCGCGCGCCGCAACATCTATATCGAGAACCAGTACTTCACCGCGAATTCGGTCGGCTCGGCGCTGCAAAAACGTATTGCGGAGCCGGACGGCCCCGATCTCGCCGTGGTGTGCCCTTACCGCCAGAGCGGCTGGCTCCAGGAGGCGACGATGGGCGTGTTGCGCGCCCGTCTGCACAAGCTGCTCGCGGCGGCCGACAGCAACGGCCGCTATGCGATGTACGCCCCTGCCGTGGACGCGCCGAACGGGCGGTACATCAACGTGCACAGCAAGATCATGATCGTCGACGAGCGCCTGCTCGTGATCGGCAGCGCCAATCTGAACAATCGCTCGATGGTGCTCGATTCGGAGTGCTGCATCGTGATCGACGGGCGCGACAATCCGCAGCGCCAGGCCGCGATTGCACGCATTCGCAATCGCCTGCTCGCAGAACACCTGGATTCGAGCGAGACCGACGTCGAACAGGCGCTCGCCCGACATGGCCGGCTGAACGCGGCGATTGCGAGCCTGAAGGGCAACTCCGCGCGCACGCTGCAACCGTTGACGCCCGAGGTGCCGCCCGAACTGCGCGACATTGCCGACAGCGTTCACGTGCTCGATCCAGAAGCGCCGATTGCGGCCAACGAACTGCTCGCGCAGTTTCTGCCCGAGCCCACGCACCGCCCGGTGATCGCCAAACTGCTGGTGCTCGGCGCGCTCGCGCTCGGCGTCGTCGCCCTGACCATTGCGTGGCGTTTCACGCCGTTCGGCCACGAACTGAGCTTCGCGAAGCTCACCGCCGAAACGCAGCGGCTCGCCGCCACGCATTTCGGCCCGCTTGCGGTGGTGGCGATGTACGCGCTCGCCGCGCTGCTCTCGGTGCCCGTGACCTTGCTGATCGCCGTAACGGGTCTGGTGTTCGGCGCGGTAGCGGGCGCCGCCTATGCGCTCGCCGGCACGCTGATCGCCGCGGCGGCGGGCTGGGCCGCGGGCGCCTGGCTCGGCCGCGACGCCGTGCGCGAGCTGGCCGGCGCGCGCCTGAACCAGTTGAGCGAGCGCCTGCGCAGCAAGGGACTGGTTGCCGTGATCCTGTTGCGGCTGGTGCCGGTCGCGCCGTTTTCGATTGTCAATCTCGCGGCGGGCGCCTCGCATATCCGCTTCAGGGACTTCATGGCGGGCACGGCTATCGGCATGACGCCGGGCGTGGTGCTCGCGACCTCTTTCGCGCGCCAGCTGGTAAGCGCGGTGCGCCATCCGACGCCGCTTTCGCTGCTGCTCGTCGCTGTTATCGGCGTGGCGCTGGTGTCGATGTCGCTCGTGTTGCGGCGCATGCTGATGAGGCGGCAATGAGCGGGCGCGCGAACGAAACCGTCGCCCTCGAAGAAGCGCAACCCGCGCCGCGCGTGCAGACGCGGCCGGCACACGCGAGCCATGCGGGCGAGCCGCTGCGCATCGTCACGTACAACATTCATGGCGCGGTGGGCACGGACGGCAAGCGCTCAGGGGCGCGCATCGCCGAGGTGATCTCGGCCCTGAACGCGGACGTGGTGGCGTTGCAGGAAGTGCCGTTGGGCGGTGCCGCGAGCATCGACATACTGCGCGAATTGCAGGACCTGACGGGCATGCATGCGGTGCCCGGCCCGACGCTCGACGGCCCGGACCGGCGCTTCGGCAATGCGGTGCTCACCAACCTGCCGGTGCGCGCCATCCGCACGCTGGATCTTTCGTTCGGCAGCCGCGAGGCGCGCGGGGCGCTCGACGTGGATATCGACACCGGCAACGGCCTGATGCGGATTGTCGCGACGCACCTCGGACTGTCGGCGCGCGAACGCCGCGCGCAGGTGAGGCTGCTGCTCGAAGCGTTCGACACGCCCGAGCTTCCGGTGATCCTGCTTGGCGATCTGAACGAATGGTTTGTCTGGGGTTGGCCGATGCGGGCATTGCTCACGCGTTTTGGCCGGGTCGCGGCGCCGCGCACCTTTCCGTCGCGGTTTCCGACCTTTGCGCTCGACCGCGTGTGGGTGCATCCGGCCGCACGGCTCGTCGATATCCAGGTGGATAAAAGCCGGCCGGCGCGCATTGCATCGGATCATCTGCCGCTCGTCGCGCGTGTGCTGCGCTAGAGGCGCGGTTTGCCGGTTCGTTCTGCGGGTTTGGCTGTCATGTAGCCATACCTGAACGCGGGGACGGCAATGTTGGAACGGCGCGTGCTGAGTATGTGGGATGCGCCGCGTGCGCTATGTACGCCTCGTGTAGCGGGTGTACCGCGCGTACCGCATATGCCCGACAGTTCGCGCGCGAAATGCCGTTCGCTACCGCCCCCAGCCAGGAGATAACTCATGACCGAGCAGCAAAACACCTCTTCCAGCCCGGCTTCCAACCCGAGTTCCAACGCGACCCCGGAGCCTGCCGCGCCGCCCTCGCCGTCCACGCCCTCGCGTGAAGGCTTGTCGGGCCCGGGGCCTGCCCAGCCGCAGCCGATCCCTTCGCCCGCGCCGGGCACGCCGCGCACGCCGGGCGGCAACCAGCTCGACGCCATCGACGAAAAAGACGCCGACAAGGTCGTGCCGAAGGATTCCAAAGAGACCCAATTGCGCGACCCAAGCTCTGCGCCCGGCGCCGGCAGCCATAGCGTGGACGATGCGGGCTCGCCGCCGAAGCCGCTCTGAACACCGGCGGCTTGCGCCTGCCCGGCAAAGCGGCAAACCCGCAGACCTGCGAAGCCGTCAGGCGTCGATCTTCGACATCACCGCAGTGGCCGGATCGTACCGATACCCTTTCTGCTCCAGACGTTCCGCGAGCGTCGCGCTAATGAGCTTTTGCTGCGCGTCGCGCGAGATCAGATCGTGGTCGGGTTTGAGCCGTTCCAGTTCCGACGAGAGCCTGCGCAAAAGCGCGACCTCGGCCGCGCTGCGCGCGTCGAGGAACGTCACTTTCTGATTGGTCGCGCCAAGCCGCTGCTTCAATTCCTTCGCATGCGCGATCCATTGCTCGGCAAGCGTGCGCAATTCGGCGTAGGCCTTTTCGTGCGCCTTCGCCTGACTGGCCATCTGACGGCGCAGCGACGCAAGTTCCTCGGCCATCGCGGCTTCCTTCGACTCCTGCTCGGGAGACGGCGTCTCCACCGACGCGCTCTGTTGCTGAAGCTCCTGTAGCCGCTGCGCATGCGTGCTTTCGGTTTCGGCAAGCCGACGCTCGAGCTCCGCCACGCGTTGTTCAGCCGTCTGCGCACGACTTGCAGCCGCCGCTGCATCTTGCGCGAGGCGGGTGGTCTCAGCAGTGGCGGCCGCGTTCGCTTCGCTCATCTGCGTAAGCTGTTCGCGCGCGCCGGCCAGTTCGTGCTGCACGCGTTCGAGTTCGGCGCGCGAAGCGGAGGCTTCGTCGCCGCGAGCCGCATGCGCGTCGCGTTCGGCCGCCAGTTCCGCGCGAGCCTGGTCCAACTCGGTTTGCAACGCGGCGAGCTGCGCGAGGTTTTCGCTGGCCTGCATTGCGGCGTCCTGGGCACGCGACGACGCCGCGCTCGACTCCTCGGCCCAGCGTTGCACTTCGCGCGCGTGCGCTTGACCGGCCTCGCCGAGCGCCGTGGCCTGTTGCCGCGCGGCGTCGCGTTCCTCGACGAGGCGCGCGATCTCTTCGTCTTTGGCAATGGCCGCGGTGCTCAACGCTTCGCGCGCCTGACTGTCTTCAGCCGACGCGGCTTCAGCGGCTTGCAGCCGGGCTTCGGCAGCGGACGCGCGCTCGTCGGCTGCGGCAATGCGCGCTTCGGCGGCCGTCGCGCGTTGCTCGAACTCGGCAACGCGGGCATCGGCAGTCGCTGCGCGTTCCTCGAACTCCGTCACGCGAGCTTCAGCAGCCAGCGCCCGTTGCTCGAACTCCGCGCCGCGGCCTTCTGCAGTCGCTGCGCGTTCCTCCAGTTCCGTCACGCGCGCTTCGGCGGACAACGCCCGTTGCTCGAATTCCGCAACGCGGCTTTCCGCACTCGCTGCGCGTTCCTCCAGCTCCGTCACGCGCGCTTCAGCGGACAACGCCCGTTGCTCGAACTCCGCGCCGCGGCTTTCTGCACTCGCTGCGCGTTCCTCCAGTTCCGTCACGCGCGCTTCAGCGGACAACGCCCGCTGCTCGAACTCCGCAACGCGGCTTTCCGCACTCCCTGCGCGTTCCTCCAACTCCGTCACGCGCGCCTCGGCAGCCAACGCCCGTTGCTCGAACTCCGCGACCCGCGCCTGTGCAGTCGCCGCCCGCTCCTCGGCCTCGGCAATGCGCGCCTCGCTCGCGGCATCCCGCTCCTCGGTTTGCGCGACGCGCGACTCGGCTGCCGCCGCGCGTTCCTCGAGCTCCGCAACACGGTCCTCGGCGGCCTTCGCGCGGTCGCGCAGCGCCGGCTGCTCGTTCGCGAGGCGATTCAGGGCTTCTTCCGAAATGCTCAGCGCGTTCGTGAGCGTGGCGACACGCTCGCGCGCCAACTCGGCTTCGGCGAGCGTGTTCTGGTATTCGGCCAGCGCCTCGTCGCGCTCGGCGGCAAGCGCATCCGCGTGGCCGCCCGCCAGCGCAAGCCGCTGATTGACGACGCGCTCGGCTTCCTCGCGCGCGCTCGCCCACAGCGCGCCGGCGGCGCTCAGCATGGTTTGCGCGACGTCGTCCGGCAAGCTGGTCATGACCGACTCAGGCGCCTGCGCCGAAGCGGGCTGCCGTGCCTGCCGCCAGCGCTCCAGTGCCGCGGACACCGCGACGATCGAACCGCTGCGGACTTCCCCCCAGATCGCCAGCGCGGACACCTTCTTGCCTTCGCCGGCCATGCGGTCCGCTATTTGAGCCACCCGTTCGTCGGTGACGGTGTCTGTTTCCATGGACATGAACGCCTCGAGATTCAAAGTAAGCAGGCGGGAACCGAGCCTTCCGCGCCGTCGTGAGTGGCAGGTATTTTACCGGGCAATTCCGCGGGCTCGCGGCGGCGCGTCGCGCCGCGCGCGCGAGCACCGACAGCGCGCGTCTTCACTTGCCGCCGTAGACGACTTTCCATACGACGTTGCCCACGTCGTCGGCCACATACAGCGCGCCCGCCCTGTCGACCACGACGCCCACGGGCCGCCCCCATGCATGCCCGTCGGGGCTCAGAAAACCGCTCAGGAAAGTCTCCGGCATGCCGACGGGTCGCCCTTGAGCGAACGGCACGAAAATGACCTTGTAGCCGCTCGGTTCCTTGCGATTCCACGAGCCGTGCTGGCCGACAAACGCGCCGCCCCAGTAGTGCTGCGGAAAGCTCCTGCCGGTATAGAACGCGAGTCCGAGCGACGCAGTGTGATTGCCGAGCGCATAGTCCGGCGTGAGCGCGCTCGCCACCTTGTCGGGCTGCTGCGCCTTCACGCGCGTGTCGACGTGCTGCCCGTAATAGCTATAGGGAAAGCCGTAGAAACCGCCGTCTTTCACCGCGGTCATGTAGTCGGGCACGAGGTTGTCGCCCAGTTCGTCGCGCTCGTTGACGGCGGCCCACAATGCGCCGCTCTCGGGTTGCCAGTCCATGCCGTTCGGATTGCGCAGTCCCGAGGCGAACACGCGCGAGCGCCCGGTCGCGAGCGTGTATTCGAGAATCAGCGCGCGGCCCTCTTCCTGCTCGAGACCGTTTTCGCCGACGTTGCTGTTCGAGCCCACCGTCACATACAGGCGCTGCCCGTCGCGGCTCGCCACCACGTTCTTGGTCCAGTGATGATTGATGGGCCCTGCCGGCAGATCGGCGACCTTCTCGCCGGCCGCCGTGATCTGCGTGTCGCCGGGACGATACGGAAAGCGCAGCAACGCGTCGGTATCGGCAACGTACAGCGAGTCGCCGACGAGCGCCATGCCGAACGGCGAGTGAAGGCCCGCAATCAGCACGCTGCGGCTTTGCGCGCTGCTGCCGGCGCCGCGCAGCAGCACGATCCTGTCGGGGCTCGGCACGCCCGCGCCGGCGCGCTTCATCACGAGCTTCATTACCTGCTTGCGAAACCAGCCGACGATGCCCTGGTGCTCGTCGTGCTGCGCTGGCGCATTGCTTTCGGCCACCAGCAGATCGCCGTTCGGCAGCGCGTAGAGCCAGCGCGGATGCTCGAGACCGGTAGCGAAGGCGCTCACCGTGAAGCCTTCCGGAGCTGTCGGCATGTTCTCGCTCGCGCGCTTCTGCACGGGCGCTATGTTGATGGTCGGCAGTAGCGAAGTTTGCGGCGCCGGCAGTTCGGGGTGGGGGCCGAGCCCGGTGTCGCCGATATCTTCGGCAGTCGACGCGCAGGCCGTGAGGCTGAGCGCGAACAGCACCGCTACGGCGCCCACGCGCGCCTCGCGCAATCCGGCGTAAAGCTTGTTCATTGCATGGTCTCGCAGGTTGGCAAATTCACGGGCTTGTTCAGATTTCGCTGCGTCTTAGCAGATAGTCGAGCCCGCCCACGCGATACCAGCGGTATCCATAAGGCTCGAGCACCACCGCATGGCGGCCGTCGTCGTTCTCCTCGCTGTGATCGTCCGAGAGAAGGTTGATGAGCCGGTTCTGGCCAGGCTCCGTGCAGCCCGAGCGAAAGCGCACCGTGCAGGCCTCGGCGCCGAAGTTATGCAGGCACAGCACCGAGTTGTTGCGCCAGTCGTAACGAAGCGCGAGCACATCGCCGCGCGATACGCGCAACACCTCGAAGTCGCCCCAACTGATCTCCGGCACTTCGCGGCGCATGCGGATCATGCGCTCCATCCAGTTCAGCATGGAATTTGGATCGCGCCGCTGGGTCGCCACGTTGATTCTCTCAAAGCCATAAGCGCCGCCTGTTATCACGCGGCACGGCGGCTTGGGGTTCTTGGTGAAGCCGCCGTGCGGCTCCGTCGACCATTGCATCGGCGTGCGCGCGCATTCGCGCTCGGGCAGGCTGAGGTCGTCGCCCATGCCGATTTCGTCGCCGTAACGGAAGACCGGCGTGCCGGGCAAGGTCAGCATCAGGCTGTATGCGAGCTCGAGCCGGCGTCTGTCGCCGGCGAGCATCGGCGCGAGGCGGCGGCGGATGCCGCGCTCGTAGAGCTGCATGTCCGGCTCCGGCGCGAACGCGGCGAACACGGCCTCGCGCTGCTCGGGCGTCAGGCGGCCCAGATCGAGCTCGTCGTGGTTGCGCAGGAACACGCCCCATTGGGCAGTCGGCGGACGCGGCCTCGTTGCCGTCAGTGCTTTCTTCAAGGGTGCCGTATCGCCGGTTGCAAGCGTGTAGAAGGTGTTCTGGTTGAGCTGGAAATTGAACATCATCTGCAGACGCTCGCCCGCGTCGCCGAAATAGTCGAGGTCCGTATTGGGCAGTACGTTGGCCTCGGCGAGGATGATCGCGTCGCCCTGACGCCACTGCAAAAACTCGCGAAACGCGCGCAACATGTCGTATTGCTCGACCGGCTTGCGCACCTTGGGGCCTTTCGTCGCGATCACGAAGGGTACGGCGTCCATGCGGAACCCCGACACGCCGAGCTGGATCCAGAAGCCCATGATCTTCAGCAATTCGGCCTGCACGTATGGGTTGCTGGTGTTCAGGTCGGGCTGGAAGTCGTAGAAGCGGTGGAAATACCAGCGCTTTGCCTGCTTGTCGAAAGTCCATGTGGACTTCTGCACGCCGGGAAACACCACGCCGTCTTTTGCATTGGGCGGCTGGCGGTCGGACCACACGTACCAGTCGCGATACTGCGAGCCGGGATCGCTGCGTGCTTGCCTGAACCAGGGGTGCTGATCGGACGTGTGATTGACGACCAGATCGATCATCACACGCAGGCCGCGTTCGCGGCACGCATGCGTGAATTCGGAGAAGTCGCCGAGCGTGCCGTATTTCGGGTCGACGTTGTAATAGTCGCAAATGTCGTAGCCGTTGTCGCGGCCCGGCGAAGGCTGGAACGGCATGAGCCAGATCGTCGTCACGCCGAGGCCTTGCAGGTAGTCGAGGCGGCGCAACAGGCCCCTGAAGTCGCCCACGCCGTCGCCATCGGCGTCCATGAACGTGCCTACCGAGAGGCAGTAGACAATGGCGTTCTTGTACCAGAGGTCATTGAGCATGCGATCCGCGCCTCGCGCCTTGACAATCGATCGTTGAGAGGACTTGCAATGTCGGAACTGGCATGGTGGCAACGCGGCGTGATCTACCAGATCTATCCGCGCTCGTTTCAGGACAGCAACGGCGACGGCATCGGCGATCTCGCGGGCATCACCTCGCGTCTTTCGTATCTCGCCGAGCTGGGCGTGAACGCCGTATGGATTTCCCCCATCTATCCGTCGCCCATGGCCGACTTCGGCTACGACGTCGCGGACTACTGCAACATCGACCCGATGTTCGGTACGCTTGCCGACTTCAAGCAATTAGTGGACCGGGCCCACGACCTGGGGCTCAAGGTGCTGCTCGATTTCGTGCCCAACCATTCGTCGGACCGCCACCCCTGGTTCGAGGAAAGCCGCGCCTCGCGGGACAATCCGAAGCGCGACTGGTATCTGTGGCGCGATCCGGCGCCCGACGGCGGCCCGCCCAACAACTGGCTAAGCCGCATGGGCGGTTCGGCGTGGGAATGGGACGCGCGAACCGGCCAGTACTACTACCACGCGTTCCTGCGCGAACAGCCGGACCTGAACTGGCGCAATCCGCAGGTGCGCCGCGCGATGGACGACGTGCTGCGCTTCTGGCTGGATCGCGGGGTGGACGGCTTTCGCGTCGACGTGCTGTGGCTGCTCATCAAGGACGCGCAGTTCCGCGACAACCCGCCCAACCCGGCGTATGAGCCCGGCCAGCCGGACCATCACCTGCAAGTGCAGCGCTACACCGAAGACCAGCCTGAGGTGCACGAGATCGTGCGCTCGATGCGCGCCACGCTCGACGCCTACGGCGAGCGCGTGCTGATCGGCGAAATCTACCTGCCGGTGCCGCAACTGGTTCGTTATTACGGCGCGAACGGCGACGGCGCCGACATGCCGTTCAATTTCCAGTTGCTCAACGCGACATGGCATGCAGGCGACATCGCCCGCATGATCGCCGATTACGACAGCGCGCTGCCCGAACACGCATGGCCCAACTGGGTGCTCGGCAACCACGACAATCCGCGCGTCGCCTCGCGCGTGGGCGCCGCGCAGGCACGCGTAGCCGCCGTGCTGCTCCTGACGTTGCGCGGCACGCCGACGCTCTACTACGGCGACGAGCTAGGTATGACGGACGGCGTGATCTCGCCGGATCAGGTGCAGGACCCGGCCGAACTGCGTCAGCCAGGCATCGGCCAAGGGCGCGACCCGGAGCGCACGCCGATGCAATGGGACGCGGCGCTGCCCAATGCCGGTTTTACAACCGGCAGGTCATGGTTACCAGTCGCGACCGAAACCAGCGTGCAAACCCAGGACGGCGACGCGTCGAGCATGTTGTCGCTGTATCGCCGGCTGCTGGAGTTGCGGCGCAGCAATGCGGCGCTCGTGCAAGGCTCGATCGAGCATGTCGCCGCCTATGGCGACGTGCTTACTTACGAGCGGCATTACCGCAACCAACGTTTGTGGATTGCGCTGAACATGGGTGCAGCGGATGCGCAAGTGCAGTCGCCCGCAGGCATCGTGCTGTTATCGACGCTGCCAGGCCGCGACGGCCAGCGGCTCGTCAACGGCATGAACCGTCTGGCGCCCGCCGAGGCGTTGATCGCCTCGATCTGACGGCTAGACGCCGCTTGACGTGAGCGCCTCTGCGGGGCTTTTCGGCAGTATCACGCGGAAGGTCGAGCCCTGTCCGACCTGCGAGCGCACCTCGATGCGCCCGCCCTGCTTGCGGACAATGCCGTAGGAGATCGACAGGCCGAGCCCAGCCCCGGTGCCGACCGGCCTCGTGGTAAAGAACGGGTCGAAGATGCGGTCGCGATGTTCCGGCTTGATGCCCTGGCCGGTGTCCTCTATCTCGACCCACACGGTGCTCTCGTCATGACCGGTGCGCACGGTAATACGGCCGTGCCCTTCAATGGATTGCGCCGCGTTCATCAGCAGGTTCATGAACACCTGGTTCAACTGCGACGGAATGCATTCCAGCTCGGGAATCGCGCCGAACTCGCGCTCGAGCTCCGCCTTGTACTTCAACTCGTTCCAGACGACGTCGATGGTCGTATCCAGATTGCTTTCGAGATTGGCCCACTGCTTTTCCGCCTTGTCGACATGCGAGAAGTCCTTCAGGCCCTGCACGATGCGCTTGACCCGCTGCAAGCCTTCCACGGACTCGGACAGCAGCGCGGGAATATCGGTGCGCAGATAGTCGATGTCGATCTCGCGTTTCAATGCGGCGAGCGTGGCGCGCGATTCGGCAATCAGTTCGGCCTCGGTGCGCTCGTAAGCGGCAAGCGCGGTCAGGAGGTCCGCTACATAGCGTTGCAGCGTGCCGAGATTGGCGTTCACGAAGCCAACCGGATTGTTGATTTCATGCGCGACGCCCGCCGCGAGCTGCCCGATCGAAGCGAGTTTCTCCGACTGCAACAACTGACTGTGCGCCTGCGCGAGTTCGTCGATGAGCGCCTCCTGGCGGATTTTTTCTTCGCGCAGCGCGGCATATGCGCGGGCCAGTTCGCGTCTGTCCTGCTGGAACTGCTCGACGGCGCGCGCCATGTCCCCGATCTCGTCGCGGTCCGTCAGGACGCGCGCGGCGCGGGCCTCTTGCGCCGCTTCGCCGCTACGCAGATTGCTGCTGACCACTTCGAGCCGCGCGAGCACATGCTTGCCGAGAAACGCATGCGCGACGAGCCATGCGAACAGCAGGCTCACTGCAACGAGGCCCGTAATCCAGCGCTCGTTTCGCGCGGATGCCCCGGCGAGCTGCTGCACGGCCTGCTGGAACTCCTGCGTGCATCGATCCGACTGAAGCTGCGCCGACGCCACCATTGCGCTCGCCTGCTGGCTCAGACGGTCGCTGAAGGTATCGCGCGATGCAGGCGGCCGCGAAGCAGCGCGCGCGCCTGCGCCGCTCTGCCCTGCCGCCGCACGCGGCGCGGGCTGAATGGCCGCGCGCAGTTCGCTCTCGCGCAACTGCGCGACGATGTTCACCGTGTTGCGGAACAACTGGCTCGCCTGATGAAGGTCGAGCACGCTGAGGTCGTCATTAGCGGCGGCCAGCCGATCCGACAGGCGGTCGAAAGTCTCCAGTTGCCTGAGGATGTCGGCATAGCTCGCACGCATCGCGTCGAGCGAGCCGGCGCTCGCCAGCCGCGATGCTTCACGCTCGATCAGCAACGTGTGCTGCACGAGCGTGTCCGCGGCCTGCATGCGGGTGAGCTCGCCGGTGGCGAGCAGGCGCGTCTCGTTCGTCGTCACACGCAGCGTGTAGACGGCCGTGAGGCCGCCCGTCGCGATCAGCAGTGTGAGCACGACGGTCGCGAGCGTGAATTGCCAGCGCAACGAGCGCGGCAATCGCGCGAGGCGTGTGAGCGCTAGGCGCATGTGCCCGTTCCTGCGGAGTTGTTCATCGCCGTCACCGCTTCCAGATGCCGCGGTAGATGTCGCGATAGCCGTTGTCGGGATCGAACTGGCCTTGCAAGCCGCCGTCGAAGCGAATGTTCGCCGCCGTCACCAGATGAACCGGCGACACATAGCCCGTAACCGGCTGATGCGCGAGCAGGCGATTCAGTTCGTCGACCAGTTGCCAGCCCTGCAGATTGAGCGGCTCCGCGACCGTGCCGGTCTGGAACGTGCCCGCCTGGATGCGCAGGAATGCCGCCGCGCTGCCGTCGCCCGCCGACAGCATGCTCAGGCCCGGGTTGCGTTCGCCGGCCCGGGTCAGCGCGGGCGCAGCGTAGTCGAAGTAGATATCGTTGATCGCGAGTGCATAGTTCCAGCGCTTGCCGTATTGCGCGAGCAGTTCGTCGGTGAGCGCGGGCATCTGCTCGGCGCTTTTCGAAATCGCCACATCGTGCACCGCGAGCAGCCGGCAATCGCGGCATGCGCGAATCACGTCGAGCATGGCATCGGTCTTGGCTCGCGCGATCTGGAAATTGCCGTCGGTAAACACCACCACGCCCGCGCGCCCGCCTGACTGGATCACGGCTGCCATTGCGGTGATACGCGCAACATCCAGCGGATTGGTGGATACGTTCATCGCCACCGGAGCGTTCGTCATGGCGCCCGCAACCGGGCCGACGTGCCAGCCGACGAGCGGAACCTTGCGCGCGGCGAACGGCAGCAAATCCGGCTTCATGTCGGCTGCGTCCACGCCGACGAGAATCACGCCGTCCGGCTGCAACGCGAGCGCAGCCGTTGCGGCCTTGCTGCGGCCCGCGGCAGTTCCGCGCGCGTCGTAGACGCGGGTGTTCCAGCCGATCGCGTTGGCGGCTTCCTTGATGCCTTTGGCGACGCCCAGCACGCCGCCGTTGCGCAAGTCCTCGCTGATGATTGCAATCGTTGCGCCGCGCACTGCCGCCGGGCCCGACCTCGGCCCGCTCCAGCGCGACGCCGGCTCGCTCGCGCTATCCACGGCGCGCTGCATCGCGGCGAGATCGAGCTGCGCGGCCCCTGCCGCGCGACCGGCGCGCTGTGGCGCATTCTGCGCGCATGCGGGGCGCATGCCCAGGCCGCACAGCACGAGCAGCGTGACTATGAGCGCAACGCGTGAATGCATGACTCCTCCTGAACGTTGCCGGACGATGGGCCTCGCGGCCGGTAGAGGCAACCGGATTGTGCGCGGCGAGATGTCCCTCTTCATGCTGTTTACGGCGGATTCGCGGCCTGCTTGATACGCCGCGCATGACGGAAAACCCCTGGTCGCGGGCCGCTTGCGCGGCAGCGTCGGCCGCGGCTGTGAGTGCACGCGCGCCCGTGCGCTCGTACTCATGCGTTCTGAACCAGGGTAAGTACCGCTCCGTGCCAAGCCCTTGTGCTCCGTTAATTGATTCATGGCGGCGACGCCGGGCCACCACGCAGCAACACTCACAGGCCGGGCGATGAGAGCGCTGCCTGCTTTGTCATTTCACGGGCCATTTCGGTGAAAACCAAACTGTCGGAAGCTATTGTCGAGCGGGTGAATTGCGGGGTCTTCACGGTGGATCGCTCGCTGCGCATTCTCACGTGGAATCGCTTCATGCACTCTCACAGCGGACGGTCGGCCGAGTCCGTAGTCGGGCAAAACCTGCTCGACGCGTTTCCCGAGTTGCCGCGGCAGTGGCTGAGCCGCAAGATCGAGGGCGTGTTCGTGCTTGGCACACCGGCGTACTCGTCGTGGGAACACCGCCCGTATCTGTTTCGCTTCGAGCATTCGCGGCCCATCACCGGCACGATCGACGCAATGCGTCAGAACTGCAGCTTCATTCCAATCGAGGACGATCAAGGCGAGGTGTTCGCGGTCGGCGTCACGATTGTCGACACCACCGACGTCTGCATCGCCTACGGCGAGCTTCAGGACCGGGAGAAAGCGGTGACCAGCGCGCTCGCCGAACTGACCGTGCGTAACGAGCAGCTGACTTCGCTTAACGAAGCGCTTGCGCACGCGCATCAGCAGTTGCTGCAATCGGAAAAGCTGGCCGCGATCGGGCAGCTTGCCGCGGGCGTCGCGCATGAGATCAACAATCCCGTTGGGTTCGTGCTGTCGAATCTGAACACGCTCGACAACTACGTGAAGACGCTGATCCGCTATGCCGCCGACGTGGAACGCATGGTGAGCGAGGCCACGCCCGCACTGAAGAAGGACATTGAGGCGCTCGCCGAACAGGCCGACCTCGAGTATCTGGTCGGCGACGCCCCCACGCTCGTGAACGAATCGAAGGAAGGACTCGCGCGCGTGCGCACCATCGTGGTCGATCTGCGCGACTTCTCGCGCGTGGACAGCACCCATGTGTGGGAGCTTGCGGACATTCATCGCTGCATCGAGTCCACGCTGAACATCGTGCACAACGAGGTGAAGTACTGCGCGCATCTCGTGCGCGACTACGCCGAAATACCGCTCGTGCGCTGCATCCCCTCGCAGATCAGCCAGGTCGTGCTGAATCTGGTCGTCAACGCGGCGCAGGCGTATGGCGCCAACCACGAGCAGCACGGCGCGCCGCGCGGCACCATCACCGTGCGTACCGGCATGGACGCCGCCGATCCGTTACACGTGTGGTTTGAAATCGCCGATGCCGGCTGCGGCATTCCGCCCGAGCACCTGAAACGTATCTTCGACCCGTTCTTCACGACGAAGCCGGTCGGCCAGGGCACCGGCCTCGGTTTGTCGGTGACCTATGGAATCGTCAACGCGCACCGCGGCACGATTTCCGTGGACAGCACCGTCGGCAAAGGTACGACGTTCCGCGTCACGCTGCCTGTCGACGCAACCCAGTTTGAAGAAACCAGCAGAACCGAAGCGCTCGCGCCAAACGGCTCGCTGGATGCAATCGCGTTGCCGGCGCAGTCGCCGGCAGCCATATGAGGTAGACCTATGCCATTGCCCGTACTGGTTGTCGACGATTCGACACTCGCCCGAAAACTCTTGATCCGCTCCCTGCCGGAGGAATGGGACGTCGAGATCACCCAGGCATCGGACGGCGCCAGCGCGCTCGAGCTGTATCGCGCCGGCAAGGGCGCCGTGATCTTTCTCGATCTGACGATGCCCGTCATGAACGGCTTTCAGGTGCTCGAAGCAATCCAGCACGAAGGCCTGAATACATTTGTGATCGTCGTCTCGGCGGACGTGCAGTGCGGCGCCGTCGAGCGTGCGAAGGCCCTCGGTGCGATCGGCTTCATTTCCAAGCCGGTCTCGCCCGAAGCAATCCGGCCGATTCTCGCGGAGTACGGTCTCCATGAATGAACAGTCTCTGAACGAAGACCAGCGCGACGCCTTGCAGGAAATCTGCAACGTAGGCATGGGCAAGGCCGCCGCGGCGTTGGCCAAACTGCTGGGCGCATTCGTCACGCTTTCGGTGCCCGACATCCGTCTGGTCGGCGTCGAACAGTTGCGCACCGCGCTCGGCGCGCAGGACGAAGGCCAATTGCGGCCCGTGCGCCAGGCGTTCCAGTCCGACATATCCGGCGAGGCTATCGTGCTGGTCGGCAAGGACGGCCAGCGCGAACTGCAACAGCTGATGGGCCATGACGTGAGCGCGCCGGACACCGAGGTCGAAGTGTTGTGCGACATCACCAACCTGCTGGTCGGCGCGTGCGTGCAAAGCGTGTTCGAGCAGTTGGGGCGGCACATCTGCTTCTCGCAACCGACGCTGTTGCCGCTCGCGGGCAAGAAGCAGGACGCCCTGCTGCCCGGCGGGCGCTGGGACGTTGCGCTGCTGCTGGAGATTCACTTCACACTCGAGGAAGGCGGCTTCGGCGCGCGCATGGTGCTGCTGTTGCCCGATGCGGCGATCCGCGGAATGAAGGAAGCGCTCGACCACTTTCTCGAGGCGCTGTGAGGCTGCGCTCATGCGAGCTGATGCAACAGGCGCTGTCGCGCGAAATCAATCACGAGGTTAATCATGTCTGAACTTCTGGCAAGCGCTACGCCGGGCGCGCCCGGCAACGTCGAACTGGCGGAGCCTGTGTCGCCCGCTGCCGCCGATACAGATGCCGCACCGGTTCCCACCCTGCTGCTGGTGGACGACGAGCCCGGTGTGATCTCGTCGCTCAAACGCCTGCTGCGCCCATTGAAGTACGAGGTGCTGAGCGCGAACAGCGGCGCGGAAGCGCTCGCGCTGCTCGAATCGGCGCAAGTCGACGTGATCATCTCCGACATGCGCATGCCGAACATGGACGGCGCCGAGTTCCTCGCGCGCTCGCGCACCATGACGCCCGACGCGATTCGCATTCTGCTTACCGGCTATTCCGAAGTGGATGCCGTGGTGCGCGCAGTCAACGAAGGCCACGTCTATCACTACCTGCACAAGCCCTGGGACGACCAGGACCTGCTGCTGACCATCCAGCGCGCGCTCGAACAGCTCGCGCTGCACCGCAAGGCCGAGCGGCTCACCGCGCTGCTGCAGGAGCAGAACGGCAAGCTGGCGTCGTTCAACATGGAACTGGAGCGCGAGGTCCACGCACGCACCGAGGAAATACGTCAGACTGTGATGTTTCTCGAAGGCGCGCAGCAGGACCTGAAAAGCAACTTTCTGACGATGGTGAAGGTGTGCGCGAACATGGTCGAAATGCGCTGCGGCTTGCCCGGCCATTCCGCGCGCATCGGCGAAACGGCCCGACAGCTGGGCGCCGCGCTCGGCTTGAGCGACTACGCGTGCAACGAACTGCTGATGGCCGGTTTGCTGCACGGCATCGGCAAACTGTTTCTGCCCGATGCGTTGCTGAAAACGCCTATCGCGAAGCTGCAACCGCAGGAGGCGAAGCTGTATCAGCTTCATCCTCTGCACGGGCAGATGGCGCTCACGCCCGTGTCGCAACTGAGCGGCGTGCAGACCATGATCCGTCACCAGTACGAACGTTACGACGGGCGCGGCACGCCGGATGGCCTGATCGGCGGACTGATTCCGCTCGGCGCGCGCGTGCTGGCGCTCGCGCGCGACGCGGAAGATCTGCGCATCGGCGTGATCGCCCCGCAAAAGATGAGCGACGCGCAGATTATCTCCACCGTGCGCGCGCAAAGCGGAATTCGCTACGATCCCGCGATCGCGGAGAAATACATCGAGCTGCTGACGAAGCACGCCGAATTGACGCCCGAAGGCGTGCCCGACCGCGTCGACGCCTCACACCTGAGGGAAGGCATGAAACTCGCCGACGACCTGCGCACCTCGCGCGGCACGCTGCTGATGACCAAGGGCAAGGTGCTGTCCGCCGACCAGGTCGCGCAGATTCGCCGCTATGAGCTGCACGAAGGCGAGCCGTTCGTGATTCTGGTGGAGCGCGCGGCGGATGCGCGCAAGGCGGAAGCGGTCTGAACTTCTGGCCCGAACTTCACGCCTGAACTTCGGGCCTGAACTTCTGGCCTGAACTTCGGCGCCAAGCCGGGCACCGGCGTGAGATCCTGCTACCCGCGCCGGTCCCGTTGCGCGCGCGGTTCAGTCGCTGTCGTTGCTGCGATAAAGCGCGGCTGCCGCGAAACCGGCCGCAAGCGCGGCGTACACATAAAACATCGAGCGCTTCGACAGATGCGCCTCGAAGCCGGGCGTGAGGCGGCTCGGCACCGCGTGATAGTCGACGGTATAGGCGATTGCCGCGGTGGTCGCAGCGGTCGCGGCGATTTCCGCCACGCCCGCGCGGCGCCTCACGCGGCATTGCCAGCGCTCCAGCAGTCCTTCAAACAGCACGCCCCAGAAAATCGCCGACGCCTGGTGGATTGCGAGCCCCGTCAGCGTGAAGCGCGCGCTTGGACCCGTCTCGCTGAATGCGCGGCGCGGCCATAGGCAATGGGTGACTGCGTTGAGCGGCGCGTAAGGCGTGCTGCCGTCGGCGCGCGCCCGCGCGCCCGCCGTGACGGCTGCGGCGCCGCCCGCCGCAGTGCCCGACACCGTCGCACGGCAGATGAGGTTGACGAGGTGGTTCATCAGCTTGCTCCCGAACCGTGCGCGGAATCTTCGAGGCCGTGCCCGGCCCTTCGCTCGACCAGATAACAGCCGCGCTCCACACCGTCGCGCAGGGCCTCGGCGTGCGTGGTCCATTCCGGCGTGACCGGTTCCACGTCGGGCAGCGGGAACGGTTGGCCATCCACCGACGCCTCGATTAGCGCTATCCACGCGCCGCGGTCGTTCTGCTTGGCGCTGACCACGATGTCCACGCCGCGATGCTTGACGCGCATCGTGCCGTCGCTGTGCGTCTCCAGGTCCGTGCTGCGAATATCCGTGCCTGCCATGCGTACCTCCAGAGTGTTTGCGCGCCATGCATTGCGCGAGGCGGTTGCGCGCCGCGTGAAGCCGTGCGTGAAGCCATGCATCGCCCCTTAGGTCGTGCGATCAGCCGTGTGCGCGTGCATGGTCCTATTACGCCGTTGCAGCAACGCGTGTGCCGTGCGATGGCACGCGCATTGCTGCCCTCGTGGTCCACACCTCGATTCCAAGACCATTCGGACAGGGACGTGAAAAGCACATCAGGCGGGATTCACATCGGCATTTCAGGCTGGCGCTACAAAGGGTGGCGCGGAACGTTCTATCCGAAGGGCCTGAAGCAGGCCAACGAGCTGCAGTACGCGGCGGGCCTCATGCAGACAATCGAAATCAACGGCACGCACTACAGCCTGCAATCGCTCGACAGTTGGCAGCACTGGTATGCGCAAACGCCGCCGGGTTTCGTGTTCAGCGTGAAGGGCGCGCGCTACCTGACGCACCTGCTGCGCTTTCGCGACGAAACAGCCACCGTCGCATGCGCGAATTTCTTCGCGCAAGGGCTGCTTGCGCTGAAGGACAAGCTGGGGCCGATACTGTGGCAGTTTCCACCATCGCTGCGCTTCGACCCTGAGCACATGGAGCGGTTTCTGAGCCTGCTGCCGCGCGACACGGAAGCTGCGCTCGCGCTAGCACAGCAGCACGATCAGCGCGTGAAGACGCCGTATCTGCAGATCGACCGCAAGCGCAAGCTGCTGCACGCGGTGGAAGTGCGTCACGAGAGCTTCGTCGATCCGGCATTCGTCAGGCTGCTGCGTCGCCACAAGGTTGCGCTCGTCGTGTCGGATTCGACTGAAGCGTGGCCGCAGTTCGAGGATCTGAGCGCAGGCTTCGTCTACATACGGCTGCACGGCACCGAAACCAAATACTCAGGCGAGTACTCCGATGCATCGCTCGAACGCTGGGCGCGCAGGATAGAGGCATGGAGCCGCGGCGCGCAACCCGCCGATGCGCGTCTTGCCGCGCCGCAACTGCAGCCGCCTCGCGCGCAAACGCGTGATGTGTACTGCTACTTCGACAACGACGCAAAGACGAACGCGCCCTTCGACGCGCAAAGATTGATGGAGCGCCTTGGATTGCACGCGCACGAAGCAGCGGCCTGACAGCCGGTCGGGCCTCGGCTATTTTTTGTGCCGCTGCGCAAGCTTTTTGGCGTCCTGCAGTGCGGCGACAATCGCCGCGTAGGCACGCTGGCGCGTTTCGGGGTCCGGCGCCCGCAGAGCAAACGACGGGTGATAAGTCGCGACCACCAGACGGTCGCCATGTTCAATGACCGTGCCGATCGAATCCTGCAAGCGCGACTTCGGATCTTCGAGCACCGCCTTCAACGCAGTGGCGCCCAACGCCACGATCACATGGGCGCCCACGTTTTCGAGCTCCCGCTCCAGCCAGTAGTGGCACGCGTCCACCTCGCGTTGCGCCGGTGTTTTATGCATGCGGCGCTTGCCGCGTGGCGTCCACTTGAAGTGCTTCACGGCGTTGGTCACATACACTTCCTTGCGTGCAACGCCTGCCTCGGCAAGCGCATCGTCGAGCAATGCGCCGGCCGGTCCGACAAACGGCAGGCCCGCCAAGTCCTCCTTGTCGCCGGGCTGCTCGCCGACCATCATGATCGGCGCGCGTTTTGGACCCGCGCCGGGCACGCCCTGCGTCGCATTGGCCCACAACGCGCAGCGGCGGCAAGCGTCGAGCGTTGCGGGTTGCTGGTCGGGATGGACCTCGGGGCTCGCGGCGGTTTCACCTTCTGCCGCTGGCGTGCTTTTGGCTGTGCGCCGGGTAGTGGCCATGATTCGTCGCGTTGCGCTTCTCGCTCGTGAATGGATCGTGAGGATAACGACGGCAAGCAAACGTCGTTCCGGCCACGCGCTCGTGGCGACAGCAGGCTCAGGCGCGCAATGTGCTTAAAGATAGGCCCGCTGACGTCTTGCGGTAGCGGCGCGCGACGTATGCGCGACGGCACCGTGACGCGATCGGCGGCCCATCGGGGCGCACGGTAATTTCTTCACAGCAGGCTGCCGGCGCCAGGAGCCGAAATCACAAGGAGAACAACGATGACCCTGCTTATCTACCTGGTCGGATGGATCATTTTTATCGGCGGCGTGGCTTGGGGATTGATGGCGCTTCATGTCGCGCAGCATGTCATCGCGATCGTGGCTGTGATTCTGTTCGGCATCGCGGTGATCACCGGCGCGACGCGAGCGCGCAATCGCGACCGCTCGTAGCGCGCTGCGTGAGCCTGCGCGCGCCAGACGCGAGCGCGCGGACGAAGCGCCGTGCGTGGATCGCGAGCAGTCCCCAGCTCGAGTTGACGATCTGCGTGGTCCACGCGCGCGACGCTTCTCCGTGCGCCCAATACGCCTTGAAGCGCTCGGCCCCGACGCCGAAGTCGAGGTCGTAGCCGTTGTCGAACGCCCACTTCACGCATTGCTCGACCGCGATGAGGCCCGGGCAACAGCGTCCGTAATAGGGATCGTAGCCGGCGAAAATCGCGCTCGCCCACGGGTTGCCCAGGCTGACGATAATCCCCGCAACCGGCGCGTCGTTCAGCGTCACGACGATGAGGCGCGCGATCGACGGCACCTCGCCCGAATGAATCAGCTTGCCGAGAAACAGTTCGAACGCACTCGAGTCGAGCCATACACTGCGTTTGCCGACGCGGTCGCTCCAGTTGCGCTTGCAGTTGAACATCCATTCGATGAGCGAGGCCGTCTCGCGCTCCTCGGCGGGATCGAGCACGCGCACCGCGACCGTGCCTTCCTTCGACAGACGTTTGGCGAACGTGCCGGGCCGCTTGCCGAACAGGGTGCCAAGCGAGCGGCAATAGTCGTCCCACGCGCCCTGCCCGCGCAATCGCGCGGCCGACGCCTGATGTGCCTCGGTAAAGAGCACGTGCCGCGCGCGCGAGATTAGCGTGTGCAGGTGGAGCCTCTCGCGCACGTAAGGCAGATGGATGAAGTCCGCGCCGCAGCGCCGGCGCGCAGTGTTCCAGGCGCCTTCTATGAGCGCCGTGGCCGACGGGTCGTCGGCAACGAGCACGCTCGTATAGTCGCCGCCTTCCGGTCCGAGCGGCACGACGTAGGTCCAGAACGCGCGCTTGACGGCTTCGAGCGGCCAGACCACGACCAGTTGCCCGGCCTCGCGGCCGACGATGCATCGGAGCAGACGTCCGTGCGGCTTCGACACATGCTGCCATGCCAGCCAGCAATAGCTGAACGATTGATAGTAGTGGCCTTGCGCGCGCGTCCACAGTCTGTCCCATTCGGGCTGTAGCGCGCGAAATTGCGCTTCGTCGGTGATCACGTCGTAGCGGCGTGCGCGAGGCGTTGTCTTGTTCATACCATCTCACAGGGTGCGGGCGCGCTCGCCGCTTTCTCGGGCGCTCAGCGTGCGCGGCATGGCTGCGCACCGGCAGCGTCCGCTTGCCGGCGCGACTTCGCGCAAAGCTGACGACGAGCATGCACCTCGCGCGTGGCGGCGTGTGTGCGCGGCCGCACGCTTGGCTGCTCATGCGGGACGAGCGATGGTCATGGGCAATGGCCTGGACAATGGGCACTGTGTGATGCGTGACGCGCAACGAGCGATGGGAATGCGGGACGGGTAATGCGGGACGAGCGATGAGCGGCAGGCAATTCGCAATGAGCGACGGGCGAGAGGCGACTGTAGAGGGTGCACGGACGAGGATGTCGCCCACCCTCAATACCTAACCCGCGACAAGCCCTGAGCACCGCCCGCCGCCCGCGACCATTTCGCTTCTACTGCTAAGAATCGGCCAAATGCTTCGTTGCTCCGGGCGTGCCGTATGCCGTACCGTTGCCGGATTGCGCATTGCGCGCCTCAATGGAGAACCCATGTCCGCACCTATCTCGCATGACGCTGCGCCGCATGTGGCTGGCATTGCCGACGCCGCGCAGCTTTTCGACGACAGTCCCCTCACGCGCCGTTTCGCACCCGTCTTCGAGCGCATTGCCCAGGGCGCGGTGCATCGCGAACGGCACCGCGAGCTGGCCTACGCGCCGGTCGAGTGGCTGCGCGAGGCCGGCTATACGAAGCTGCGCGTGCCCGTCGAGTACGGCGGCGAAGGCGTCTCGCTCAGCGAGTTCCTCGCCCTCGTCACACGCCTCGGCGAAGCGGACTCGAACCTGCCGCAGATTCTGCGCGTGCACGGCGGTTTCATCGAATCGCTGCTCGAATATGGCGACGACGCGCTGCGCGAGCGCTGGTTCACGCGCATCGCGCAAGGACAGATAATCGGCGGCGCCGTGGCCGAGCGCACCGCCGTCACGAGCAATAGCGTGCGTCTGACCCAGAGCGGCGGCGCGTGGCATCTGGACGGAGAAAAGTACTACACCACCGGCACGCTCTATGCGGACTGGGTGGACGTCGCCGCGCACGATGGACAGAGCGACGTGCGCGTGCTCGTGCGCACGGATGCGCCAGGCCTCGAACGTATCGACGACTGGGACGGATTCGGTCAGCGCCTGACAGGCAGCGGCACCGCGCGCTTCACGCACGTGCCGGTGACGGCCGAAAACATATACCGGCGCTACGACGCGTCCGCGCCGCGTCGCAACAGCGTGCTCACCTCCTACTATCAGGCGCTGCACGTGGCGAATCTCGCCGGCATTAGCCGGGCCGCGCTGCGCGACGCGGTCGCATTTACGCGGGGTAAAACGAGAACCTTCGGTATCCCAGGCGAATCCAGTCCGCGCGACAATCCGCTCGTGCAACGCGTGATAGGCAGACTCGCAAGCCTCGCCTATTCGACGCAAAGCATCACGGCTTCGCTCGCGCGCGCGATTGACGACGTAGTGGTCACACGGCAGCAGGGCCGCACAACGGAAGAGACATATTTTCGCCTCGACATTCAGACCTTTCAGGCGCAGCAGATCGTCATCGAGCAGACTTTGCAGGCCGCCACGCTGCTCTTTGAAGCAGGCGGCGCTTCGGCCACCAGCGAAACACGGCGCTTCGACCGTTACTGGCGCAACGCGCGGGTGCTCGCGTCGCACAATCCGGCCATTATTCGCGAGGCCGCCATTGGCGACTTCTATCTGAACGGCAATCCGCACAACGAGCGCTTCGGCGTAGCGCGCACGGCGGCCGTGGCTGCCTGAATCAGCAGACTTCGGGCCGCGCCTTCATGTGGCACAGTAACGTCAGTGCACGCGCATCGCGCGCGGCACGCCTGCCCTGACGAGCCCCATGAAAAATCTGCCAGCCTACGAACCGCCCGTCGACGAACAGCAGTTGCTGCTGAAGTGGATCCGCCGCGCCCGCGAATCCCAGATGAGTCACTACGACATGGCCGACCTGCTGTCGGCGCGCGACCGTCAGATGGGCTGGCTCGTCACCGTGCTGGCCGCGTTCGTGGGGACGGCCGTGTTCGCTTCACTGAACACGAGCGGCGTGTCGTTCGAAATCAGGCTGCTGGTCGGCCTCGTG
The DNA here is from genome assembly GCF_019511605.1 of Paraburkholderia phenoliruptrix. GTDB lineage: Bacteria > Pseudomonadota > Gammaproteobacteria > Burkholderiales > Burkholderiaceae > Paraburkholderia > Paraburkholderia phenoliruptrix_A. The sequence goes on from NZ_JAEUAV010000001.1 coordinate 66,168, forward strand.
AGCGTGGTCGCCGCTGTCTCTTCGGCGCTGCAAACCTATCTGCGTTATGCGGAACGCGCGGAAAAACATCGGGCCGCAGGCGCGCGCTACGGCGCGGTGCGGCGGCGGCTCGAAGCGGTGTTCGCCGGCGATGCGGATGCGCTCAACGGCCACTACCTGAGCGCGATACGCGAAGAGCTGGACCGGCTCGCGCAAGACTCGCCGAATGTGCCGCCGCGCAACTTCTACCGCACACAGCGCGCGTTATCCACCGATCCGCGGCGCAGCACCGATGCGTGAGCGGCGTCGCTCACACATCGAGATCGTTCGCGTCGATACCCAGTTCGGCGGCCATGCGCCGCACTACTGCCTGAAGCCGGCTGACTTCGTCGGCGAGTCGTTTCTGCTCGGCCTTCAAGGCCTCGAACGCGGAGAGCGGCACGCTTTCGTCCGCACTCGCGGCGGACTGCGCGAACTCGCTCGCGCTCACTTCGCCGCACAGCAGATGCATCCACCGATGCTCGCGCTCGCCTGGCGTGCGAGGCAGCTTGACGACGCGCGGCGGTTCGTTGGCGGCGAGTTCATCGAGAAACGCCTCGACCGACGAAATGTCGGCAAAGCCATGCAGGCGCGCGCTGTTCAAACGCAACTCGGCCGCCGTCTGCGGGCCGCGCAGCAGCAAGGTGGTGAGCAGCGCCGCGGATTGGCTCGGCAGACCGAGCACGCGGTTCATGTTGTGTTCGAAACGCGGTACGCGACTGCTGCTGCCTTCCATGACGAGGCTTAGCCGCTTCAGGCCGTCGAGCGCCGTGAGCACTTCGGCTTCGGTCGCGTTCATGACCGGCGAGCGGCCGGTCTTCTGATTGCAGCCCAAGGTCAGCGCGTTGAGCGAAAGCGGGTAACTGTCGGGCACGGTGTGCTGTTTTTCGACGAGCACGCCGAGCACGCGCCCTTCGAGCAGGGTCAACGCACGGATAGAGGGGCGCGAGGGAACGTCGGGAGTCGAATTCATCTGATGTAGCGGACAGGCCGCTATGGTGGTCAATGAAACGCCTTACCATTGCACAGCGAGGCGGCGGGTTTCTGGTTGTGGGCACTATGATAAACGGCTGCGGGCTGGCGGCGTGAATCGAGGAGGCGGCGCACGCGCCGAAGGTGTGCCGCAGGACCCCTTGCCCCGCGCGGGTGGTGGGCAAGGCCGCTGATCGCGATGGCCGAACACCACGCCGCTGGGCATATTGCCTGCTTGCCTGTCCGCTGTTTGTCGACATGGAGTGTTCAATACCTATGCGTTCTTCCCGATTAGTCCTGCGCGCAAGCGCTATCTCGCTCGCGGTGGGCGCTGTCTGCCTGCTTGGCGCCTGCGCGCTCAGCCCCGCCGGCAAGAGCGGCAATGCGCGGGTGCCGGAGCCGGCCAAACCAGTCGACCTCGCGCGCTACCTGGGCCGCTGGTACGAGTTCGCGCGCTATGACAACCGCTTCGAAAAGAACTGCGAGGCCGTAACCGCCGACTACGCCGCTCGCGAAGACGGCCTGATCGACGTCACCAATAGTTGCCGCAAAGGCGGTATTGAGGGACCACTCGACGTCTCCAGGGGGCGCGCGAAGGTCGTGGCCGGCTCGGGCAACGCGAAGCTGAAGGTTTCGTTCTTCGGGCCGTTCTTCTTCGGCGATTACTGGGTGCTCGATCACGCGGACGACTACAGTTGGTCGATAGTCGGCGCACCGGGCGGACGCTACCTGTGGATTCTCACGCGCGAAGCCAGACCGGCCGCCAGCCTGAAAGAGGCGCTGATCGAGCGCGTGCGTGCACTTGGCTACGATACTTCGATGCTGCGCATCACACAGCACGCGTGAGACCGCGGCAACGCAGTGTGCGGGATCTGTCCGCGTGCTATCGTCGCGGCATGTCCGCCACCGTGGACCCGCGACTGCTTTATTCGACCGCCATGACCCGTTCGCGCTTTGCCACGCCGCACGATGAAGACTCCGACGACGCCAACGGCGCGCGCCTGAGCGACGCCACGATCGCCGCGGAGGCAACGAGGCGTCTCGCATGGGACGCCGCTGTGCCCCCGCGCACGGTCGAAGTCGACGTGCGTGACGGCCGCGTGACGCTTTACGGTGAACTGGAACGGCTTGCGCAAAAGCTCGCGGCGCTCGAGGACGTAGCGCGCCTGTTCGGCGTGAGCGGCGTGTGCGATCGGTTGGTGGTGAAAGCGGGCTGAGGGCGGGTATCGGGTATCGGGCGTCGAGCCTCTAGCCGCTAGCCTCGGCGTCGGACCGCGGACCTCACGCCCGCTGCCAACCTCACTCACCCACGCATCAACGCGCGGCAATGCCTCGCGATCTGTTTCTCCTCTTCCGTATGCAGCACCCTCACCCTGCCCGCCGGGTCGTCCTCGCGAAGACCGAGAAACGCCAGCCCCTCGCAAATCCGTTTGCGCATGCCTGCGCTGTGCTCGCCAATGCCGCCGGTCAACACCAGTAGATCGATGCCGCCCAGCAAGGCCGCATATCCGCCAATGGTCTTACGCACCGCGGCCGCGAACGCATCGAGCGCCAGCGCCGCATGCGCGTCCCCTGCCGCTGCGCGTTGTTCGAGCGCCTGCATGTCGCTCTCGCCATCGGCGTAGCCGGCGAGGCCGCTATGGCGGTTGAGCAGCGTTTCGAGCGCATCGGCGTCGAGCTTCTCGACTCGCAGCAGATACAGCAAAACGCCAGGATCGAGGTCGCCGCAGCGCGTGCCCATCGGTACGCCGCCCGTGGGCGTCATGCCCATCGACGTATCGACCGACTTGCCGTCCTGCAATGCGCACACGCTCGAACCGTTGCCGAGATGAGCGAACACGGCGCGAGGCGGCAACGCCGCGCCCAACTGCGTGACGAGCGATTCATACGAGAGGCCGTGAAACCCATAGCGAATCACGCCGGCTTGCCCATAGCGCCGCGGCAATGGGAGCTGCGCCGCACGCGGCGGCAGCGTCGCATGAAACGCCGTGTCGAAGCAGGCAAAGTGGGCCGCGCCGCCGAAAATCTTTTGCGCTTCGTCGATCAACGCGAGTGCCGGCGGAATATGCAAAGGCGCGAAATGTATAGCATCGGCGAGGCGGCGGCGCACCTCGGGCGTGAGCCGCTGATGCGTTCTCAGATGCGGCCCGCCGTGCACGACCCGGTGGCCGACCGCCACCGGTTGCGCATGGTGCTGCCCGGCCAGCACGGCCGAGAGCTTTTGCAACGCATCCGTTTGCGACTCGAGCACATGCTCCTCGCGCACGAGCACACGGCCGTCGGGCGCCGAGATTCGCAAGCTGCCGTCGCCGCGGCCGATGCCTTGCGCGCTGCCTTCGAGCAGCAGCGACTCGTCGCCGTCCGCGTACGCGAACAGGCCAAACTTCAACGACGACGAGCCGCTGTTCAACACCAGAATGGTTTGCCCCAAAGCGCCTCCGTGCGTGCCGTTGGTAGCGCCTTCGTGGGCGCCATTGCGAGCGCCTCCATGCGCGCCGTTGTCCGGATTCATCACGCGCCTCGCTCAGTCAGTCCACGTCCAGTTGCGGATCTCTTCCTTGTCGATGCCCTCGGCATGCGCATAGGCGAGATGCTCGATGATCTGTCCGCGCAGCCACTCCTTCGTGTGATCGCCGACACCGCGCAGCTTCGGCACGCGGTCGATCACGTCGATAGCCAGAGAAAAGCGGTCCACCTGGTTGATGATCGCGAGTTCGAGCGGCGTATTGATGTTGCCCTTCTCGTGATAGCCATGCACATGCAGATTGTCGTGATTAGTGCGGTTATAGGTCAGCTTGTGAACCAGCGACGCATACGAATGGAAATTGAAAATCACCGGCTTGCTGGTGGTGAACAGCGAATCGAAGTCGCGGCTCGACAGTCCATGCGGATGCGCATGCTCGGGCATCAAGCGGAACAGGTCCACCACATTGACAAAGCGGATCTTCAGGTTGCCAAAGTGCTGCTTGAGAATCTGCACGGCGGCGAGCGCTTCCATGGTCGCAATGTCGCCCGCGCAGGCGATCACCACGTCCGGCTCGGCGCCCTGGTCGGTGGACGCCCACTCCCAGATGCCGATGCCCTTGGTGCAATGCGTGACGGCCGACTCCATGTCGAGATACTGCAAATGCGGCTGCTTGTCCGACACGATCACGTTCACGTAGTCGCGCGAGCGCAGGCAGTGATCGGCCACGCTCAACAGGCAGTTCGCGTCGGGCGGCAGATAAATACGCACTACGTCGGGGCTTTTGTTGGTCACCACGTCGAGAAAACCGGGGTCCTGATGCGTGAAACCGTTGTGGTCCTGACGCCAGACAAGCGACGTGATCAGCAGGTTGATCGACGGCACGGGCTGGCGCCAACCCAGTTCGCGCTTGGCTTTTTCGAGCCACTTGGCGTGCTGGTTGAACATCGAATCGATCACGTGCACGAAGGCCTCGTAAGTGGCAAAAAGGCCGTGCCGGCCGGTCAGCACGTAACCTTCGAACCAGCCTTCCAGCGTGTGTTCGCTCAGCATTTCCATCACGCGGCCGTCGGGCGACAGCGCGCCGCCGTCGGCGTCGTTCGGCTGCGAGTCGGCCAGCCAGGTCTTGTCCGAGGCTTCGTAGATGGCCGTGAGCTTGTTGCTTGCCGTCTCGTCGGGCCCGAAGACACGGAAGTTGTTCATGTTCCTGCGCATCACGTCGCGCAAGAACGTGCCCAGCACCTGGGTCGGCGACGAGTATGTGGACGCCGGCCGCTTCACCTCGACCGCATAGTCGCGAAACGCGGGCATGTCCAGCATCTTGCACAGCACCCCGCCGTTCGCATGCGGATTCGCGCTGATGCGGCGTGCGCCCTTTGGCGCGAGTTCGCGCAACTCCTCGACAAGCCGCCCGGTTTCGTCGAACAGCGACTCGGGCTCATAACTGCGCAGCCACGCCTCGACCAGTGCGAGGCTCGCGGGGTTGGTCGCCGGGTCGGCAATCGGCACCTGGTGCGCGCGCCATGAGCCTTCCACCTTGTGGCCGTCCACTTCCTTGGGGCCGGTCCAGCCTTTGGGCGAGCGCAGCACGATCATCGGCCAGCGCGGGCGCGTGGCGTCGTTGTTCGCGCGCGCATGCTGCTGGATCGCCCGGATCTCGCCGATGCATTTTTCGAGCGTGGCCGCCATCTGCTGATGCATCGACTCTGGTTCGTCGCCTTCGACAAAATACGGTTTATGGCCGTAACCGGTGAGAAGCGCCTCCAGTTCCTCACGCGGAATGCGCGCCAGCACTGTGGGGTTGGCGATCTTGTAGCCGTTCAGATGCAGCACCGGCAGCACGGCGCCGTCGCGTACCGGGTTGAGGAACTTGTTCGAATGCCACGAGGTGGCGAGCGGACCGGTTTCGGCCTCGCCGTCGCCGATCATCACCGTGACGATCAAGTCGGGATTGTCGAAAGCCGCGCCATAGCCGTGCGACAGGCTGTAGCCCAGCTCGCCGCCTTCGTGAATGGAGCCCGGCGTTTCCGGCGTGCAGTGCGAACCGATGCCGCCCGGAAACGAGAATTGCCGGAAAAAGCGCCGCATGCCGGCTTCATCTTCGCTGCGGTCAGGGTAGATTTCCGAGTAATGCCCCTCGAGATAGCAGTTCGCGAGCGTGGCCGGCGCACCATGTCCGGGGCCCGACACGTAGATCATGTTGAGATCGAGCTTCTTGATGAGCCGGTTCAGGTGCACGAGCAGGAAGCTCTGTCCAGGGTCCGAGCCCCAATGTCCCAACAGGCGATTCTTGATGTGCTCGGGCGCAAGCGGCTCGCGCAGCAACGGATTGTCGCGCAGGTAGATCATGCCGGCGGACAGGTAATTGCATGCGCGCCAGTAGCGATCCATGTTGCGCAGCGTTTCGGGGTCCAGCGTTTGCGACGGGGTGGGATGGAAGACTGCTTCAGCCATGGCGTCACTCCTCGTAAGGACTGTCAGGCAGGTTGGCGGGCATTCGAAGCTGTGCCGAAGAGCGTCATGCACGGGACATGACAGGCGTGTGGAGCGAAACACTCGATGCAGCGGCTCGTGCCGTTAAGCGTCGGTCGTCAGCCGTGTGACCGGATGCGTACATCATGGTTCGTGAAAAGCCGGCGCAAAGTTTGATCGTGCTCAAAGCGGGCGGACCGGGCGCCGCGCCGCAAGTCCTGCGCCAGGCAAACTGCAGAGATCCGGCGAAACGCTTAAGCTGTGCAACGGGGCTACGGGGTATCGTGTTGCTCGTCCTTAACCATACACATTCATCATGCCGACATCCAACCGTCTGAAAGCACCGCTCGTTCTTCTTCTCACGCTCGTTCTGCTGTGCGCGGGCGTGGCCGTGCTGGTCGGCGTGTTCGGCCTGCTGGTGAAGCTGTTCGGCCACCTCTGAAACCTGTTAGCCGGCACGCACAGCGCGCCGGCGGCCCAAACTGTGTATGCTGCCGGTGTTCACGCGCGAAGCCGCGCGGCATTCCTGCAAGGAGCTTTCATTGACGAATCCGGCCGACTCCTCTTCGCCTTCGGGTCAACCTGTCGACCCGCAACTGATCGAGCTCGCGCAGCAGGTGTTCGACCTCGCGCGCCGTGGCGACGCCGCGATGCTCGCCGCCGTGATCGAAAAAGGCGTGCCGCCGAATTTGCGCAACGACAACGGCGACAGTCTGGTGATGCTCGCAAGCTATCACGGACACATGGACGCGGTGCGTACGCTGCTCGAACGCGGCGCCGACCCGGACCTGCGCAACAACAACGGCCAGACGCCTCTTGCAGGCGCGGCGTTCAAGGGCTTCGAGGGTGTGGTGCAGACGCTGCTCGCGCATGGCGCGGACGTGGAAGGCGCTTCGCCGGACGGCCGCACCGCGCTGATGGTGGCGGCCATGTTCAATCGCACTGCGATCATGGACCTGCTGATCGCACACGGCGCGAATCCGGACGCTCGCGACGCAAGCGGCGCGAGCGCGCTGGACGCCGCGCGCAGAATGGGCGCCGCCGACGCACAGGCGAAGTTGGGCAGCAGCTAGCTCTTACCGGCCAGCAGCGTCTTAACGTCAAGCTGGGCAAGATCGCCGATCCGCTCGACGGTGACATCTGCCTGGGGATTGCTCAGTATCTCCTTCGGGTCCAGCGCGTAATGGCCCTGGCGCGGAAACACCGTCGTGAGCCTGCCGCCCCAGGCTTTCTTCATGGCGGTAAGAATGCGCAGTTTGTCGTCGACCATCACATAGTGGCGCGCCGGGTAGCACTCCATCACCTGGTCGAGCATCAGTTCCTTGTGAATGTAGATCAGCACCCGGCCCTCGACTTCCTCCCACAAGCCCGAGCGCGCGACCTTGCGCGGCTGGAAAACCACGTCCCCGTCAGAGAGGATCACCGTGGGTCCATACTGGCCGACGTGGCGCAACGCATCGAGCGCGCCGGGATAGAGCCGGTTCGCAAACGGATAGTCGATCAGGAATGACGACATCAGCAACAGCCGCGTGTCCCGCGGATGCTCGGTGCGGTAGCGCTGCAGCGCGCCGAGATAGTCGGCGTAGCCGAGTTCGCTGCGCAACTGCTCGAAGATTTCCCAGTAGCGCGTGCTGTTGTCGGTGCCGAACTCGCGCATCATGTGGGCGCGCAGGTCCGAGAGCACGTGATCGTTGTCGAGCAAGGTGTTGTCGCAATCGAACAGGAACACGACCTCGTGCGGCGCGCTTCTCGCGGCCGTGCTGCTGGTGACTTGTGCGGCTGGCATGTGCGGCTCCGGTGAATGGTGCTGTTGCGGTGAGCTGGTAAATGCTCAGCCCTGCGGGTTTTGCGGCGGCTCGGCGGGCTTTTCGAGGTGGCCGCCGAAGTCATGGCGCATGGCGGACAGCACGCGGTTGGCGAAGTCCGCTTCGCCGCGCGAGCTGAAACGCGCGAAGAGCGCGGCGCTGAGCACCGGTGCCGGCACGCCTTCGTCGATGGCCGCCGCCATAGTCCAGCGCCCTTCGCCGGAATCGGAGACGCGGCCCGCGTAGCGTTGCAGATCGGCGTCGCCGGCGAGCGTTCCCGCGATCAGGTCGAGCAACCACGAGCCGATCACACTGCCGCGCCGCCATACTTCGGCGATATCGGCCAGATTCAGATCGTACTGATAAAACTCGGGGCGGCGCAGCGGCGAGGTTTCGGCGTCCGCCTCGCGCGCGTGCTTGCCGGCGTCGGCGTGACGCAGAATGTTGAGGCCCTCGGCATAAGCGGCCATCAGACCGTACTCTATGCCGTTGTGGACCATCTTGACGAAGTGCCCCGCGCCGAGCGGACCGCAATGTAGGAAGCCCTGCTCCGCCGTACTGCTGCCTGGCGTGCGCCCTGGCGTGGCGGGCGCGGCGGCCGCGCCCGGCGCGAGCGCCGCAAAGATCGGCTCGAGCCGCGCCACCACCTGCGCTTCGCCGCCGATCATCAGGCAATAGCCGCGCTCGCGGCCCGCCACGCCGCCGCTCGTGCCGACATCCACGTAATGCAACTGGCGCGCGGCGAGCTCGGCGCCGCGGCGAATGTCGTCGTGATAATAGGAGTTGCCGCCGTCTATCACGATGTCGCCCGGATCGAGCAGCGGCACCAGCTTTTCCAGCGTGCCGTCGACCACTGCGGCGGGCACCATCAGCCACACGGCGCGCGGCTTGTCGAGCCTCGCCACCAGGTCTTCCAGCGACGACGCGCCGCTTACGCCTTCCTGCACGAGCCGCTCGACGGCGGCGGGCTGCACGTCGTAGACAATGCACTGCTGCGCGCCCTGCGTGAGGCGCCGCACCATGTCGGCCCCCATGCGTCCCAATCCGATCATGCCTAGCTGCATTTCACCGCTCCCGAAAGTGCCTTGCGATGCTGCGTGGTTTTAGTCAGATGCCGATGTGGCGGCTGTTCGCCTGCTGCGTTGTTCGCCTGTTGCGTTGTTCGCCTGTTGCGTTGTTCGCCTGTTGCGTGTTCGTCCGCTGCGTGTTTGCTTGTGGCAGTTGTTTGCTTATGCCAGTTCTTTGCTTGTTGCGTTGTCTGCGAGACGTGAATCCGTTGCGCGCGCGGCATGGCCTGATCGACCCTGTCTCAGCGCCGGTGCTCCGGCTACGATACGCCTCATTGCAGAGGTTGTGAGCGGCGTAAAGTTCCCTTCGCCGCGCTCAAAGCTCGCGCCCGCGGCGCACCGAACGCCTTGCCCTGAACGCGTCGTACTGCATGCGCGCGAAGCGCCGCACTGCCCGCCACATGAGCGGATAGCGATACCCCGGCACCGCAAACAGCACCAGCGCGCACAACGCGAGCAGTCCGCAAAAGAGAAACGTGCCGCGATAGCCGAACGCCTGCACCAGCAAGCCGGACAGCACGCCCGACAGAATCGAGCCGACCCGCGCCGCATTGAAGAAGAGCGCCGTGGCGCGGCCGGGCGCAAGCGGCATCAGGTCCTGCACGTAGGTCATGCCGAGGCACGAAGTCACGGCGACCACGAACGCGTTGAGAATCTGCATCGGAATCAGCACCTGCACATTCCCCGCGAGCGACATGCCGACGAAATACGCCGCGTGAACCGCCGCGCATGCCGCCAACCAGTTCGGCTTGTGCAGCCGCGAAGATTTCGCGCCGAGCGCAAGCATCATTGGAATCTCCGTCAATGCGCCGAGGCCGAGCATGACGGATACGTCGAGATGCGTGCCTTGCAGACCATGCACGATATAGAGCGGCAACACGATCATCGTGGCGTTCGCGGCAAGCCCGAGCAAGGTCAGCGCGGCGACGGCACGGCCAATGTCGTTTGCCGATGCAACGCCGGGCAGGTCCTCGTGCGCATCCGGGCCGGGCTCCGTGAGCGGCGGCACGGTGATGGAGGCCGACGGCTCCGACGCGGTGTCCTCCACCGTGTGGTCGCCGAGATGTCCCTGCGGCTCCCGCATGCGCCAGACGATCGCCGCGCACGCCGCGAAGCTCGCGGCGGCGAATAGAAAGAGCCCGGTAAAACTGCTCGCCGCGAGCACGAGCGCGCCTACGGACGGACCAAATACCCAGGCCGCCGAGAGGATCGTGCGCAGCGTCGCGCTGGCAAATGCACGCTCGGCCGCGTCGGGCACGGGCAACGCGGCGCGGCTGAAGGAGAACACCATCGAAATGGCCGAGCCGCCTGCGCCGATGAACACAACGCCGACAATCAGCAACAGGCGGTAGTCACGCACCACGCATAAGCACAGGTAGCCGAGCGCGGCGAGCACCAGCGCGAGCAGCAACATGGGCCGATGGCGTCCACTTGCATCGCACGAGCGGCCCGCGAAGGTGCTGGCGAGCACGCCGCTCGCCGCGATCAGCGTCATGAAAACGCCGAGCCGGAACGGCGTCATGCCGGCACGCTCCACGCCGAATAACGACAGATACGGCGCAGTGAACGACATGGCCACGCCGAGCATCAGCGTGGCGGCAGCAAGTGGCTTAAAGCCGGGAATGTGCAGCAGACCAAGGAAACGCGAGTTTTTCAACACGGGCGGCGGTGTGCTCTGGAGAGGCAAGCCTGCGAGGCGAAGTGCGGCGCGCCGGGCAAGCTTCGTGGCGGGAATGAACGGGGCATTATCGACCGCTCCTGTGGGCGCGTAAAGGCGTCGGGGTGTATCCCAAATTTGCAGCGTGCGCCTGCCGGCCGATGTGAGCGTGAACCGGAACAAGACTGCGACACGCGCGGCGCGGCTCGTGTCCGCCGCCAGGCTCTCTCGAACCAATAGCTGGTACTCTTATCAAACAACGTGCAGCGCGTGTCGAGGGCGGCGCAGTGTCGCCCTCGAAACGTTCACGGCGCATCACTCAATCCGCAGCGGAGCATGCATGGCAACCCGGAAACCCTATTCCACCCACGCCCCCACCAGAGCCGAAATCGACGCGTTGCCGGGTGCGACCGTAATCGAATTCGGCACGGACTGGTGCGGCTACTGCCAGGGAGCGCAGCCTTCCATTGCCAAGGCTTTCGAAGCGCATGCCGGCGTGAGACACATGAAAATCGAAGACGGCCCGGGCCGCCCGCTCGGCCGCTCGTTCAAGGTCAAGCTGTGGCCCACGCTGATCTTCATGCGCGACGGCGCCGAAGTCGCGCGCATCGTGCGCCCCACCAGCGTCGAGCAGATTTCGGACGCATTCGCGTCGCTTTAACGGAGCAGAACGCGTTCATCATGAGGCAGGCCATTCATCACCTGAGCGTCAAGGCACGCACTCGCGGGCTCGTCGAGTTCACCGCCGAAGCCCGCCGTTTTGTCGCGGCGCAGCAGATTCAGACCGGGCTGCTGACGCTCTTTTGCCGTCATACGTCGGCATCGTTGTTGATCCAGGAAAACGCGGACCCGTCGGTACAGCGCGATCTGGAGCGCTACTTCGCGAGCCTCGCGCCTGAAGACGAGCAACGCTACGAGCACGACGCCGAAGGCCCGGACGACATGCCCGCGCATCTGCGCACGGCATTGACGCAGGTGCAGTTGAGCGTACCCGTCGAGCATGGGCAGATGGTGCTCGGCACATGGCAAGGGCTGTATCTGTTCGAGCATCGGCGTCATACGCAGCATCGCGACATCGTGTTGCATCTGATCGGCGAGTAATCGGCAAGTGAGCGGCAAGTGATCGGCAAATAAGCCGAAACGCAGCGCTCAGCCACGGGCCGCGACCACCAGATTTTTTTAGCAACCGGAACAAAGGGAGCACATCTCATGGACACCCGCAGCGAACTGCAAGCCACCGTCGAGGCCATGGTTCAGCCAGGCAAGGGGCTGCTTGCCGCCGACGAAAGCGGCCCGACCATCGCCAAACGCTTCAAGACCATCGGCATCGAGTCGACGGAAGAAAACCGCCGCGCGTATCGCAACCTGCTGCTCAGCACGCCGGGCCTCGGCGAGTATGTGAGCGGCGTCATTCTTTACCAGGAAACGCTCGGCCAGAAAGCCGACGACGGAACACCGTTCGCGGAGCTCGCCGCGAGAAACGGCATCGTGCCTGGCATCAAGGTCGACCTCGGCAAGGTTGCGCTTGCCCACGCTCCGGGCGACGAAATCACCGAGGGGCTGGACGGCCTCGCGCGGCGCTTCGTCGATTACAAACAGCAAGGCGCGCGCTTTGCGAAGTGGCGCGCGGTCTACAACATCGCGGCTAATCTGCCGAGCCGTCTCGCGATCGAAGCCAATGCAGACTCGCTTGCACGCTATGCGGCGATCTCGCAGGAAGCGGGCATCGTGCCGATTGTCGAGCCCGAGGTGCTGATGGACGGCGACCACACCATCGAGCGCAGCGCGGAAGTGACCGAAGCAGTGCTGCACGAGGTGTTTCATGCGCTGCACCGGCACCGCGTGGTGCTCGAGCATATTCTGCTCAAGCCGAGCATGGTGCTCGCCGGTTCGGAAAGCGCGCGGCCCTCGTCTACTGCGGAGATTGCGGCTCACACGCTGCGGGTTCTGAAACGCACCGTGCCGGCGGCCGTGCCCGGCATCGTGTTTCTTTCGGGCGGACAAACGCCGGAGGAAGCGACTGCCAATCTCGACGCAATGAATCGCCTCGGACCGCTGCCCTGGAACCTGAGCTTCTCGTATGGACGTGCGTTGCAGGAACCGCCGTTGCAGGCGTGGAAAGGCGCTGCGGCTCAGGTGAAGGAAGCACAGCAGGCGCTCCTGAAACGCGCGCGTCTGAACAGCGCCGCGGCACTCGGCAAGTACGACGCAGCGCAGGAAAATCAGGACTAGCAGACTGGCGTTTGCTGACGCGAAAGCAGGCTGTTTGGTTGGGGCGTGGGTTGTCCTTGGCTCGTCCGTGGCATCTCCGCGGTTTGCCCGTGGCTTCTCCGCGCGATATCCACAGCGTCCCCCGTTTCGGTTGATTGCGCGTGGATCGTCCGCGGATTAGCCACGCCGCGCGTGGCGCGTGAGTGAAGCCTTATTCCTGCTCTAATGCCGTCCTGTTCCGCTTCACTCACGCAACCGCGCCGTTATTGTCCCTTCGTGTCGCTGCTCGCGTTGGCGCCCGGCATGTTGGTGGTGTCGGTGGCGGGCTTCATTTTCTTCGACGACTTTGACGAGTGCTTCTTCATCTTCGAATGCGAGGTCCCCGATCCCTGCATGTCGCCGCCTTCGCGGGACGATGCATTCGCACCGGCGCTCGTGCTCGGGTCGTTGCCGGCCGGACCGCCGCCGGCACCACCGCCGGAGCCGCCCGCGCCTTGCGCGATCGCCAGTGACGAAGCCGCGAGCAGTGTGGTAACAAGCAATGCCTTCTTGATCATCATGAGTGTTCTCCTGTCGGAATGAAAGCGCAATGGAAGCCGATTGCGCACGCCGGCAAGCATGCGCATGCCTCGTCAGGAGTTCAGCAAGGGATGTGCCGCGCGGCGGCATGCCGCATCGTTCAGGATTCGCAAGCGACCAGCGCGTGCAGTTCCTCGATGTTGAACGGCTTGGCGAGGATGGCCACGCCCAAACGGCGTGCGCGTTCCAGTTCGTCGGCATAGCCCGTCATCAGCGCGATTTTCTGCGAAGGCCAGGCATTGCGCACTTTCTCTGCGAGGTCGATGCCGTTGAGCTTGCCCGGCATCTGAATGTCCGACAGCACGAGTTCGAAACGCTCGCCGCCGGTGAGCACGTCGAACGCCTGGTCGGCGGTCGGCTCGTGCCGCACTTCGCAACCAAACGTTTCGAGCACCGCCGCGACGCCTGCCGCGACATCTTCGTTGTCTTCCACGAGCAGCACCAGGCCGGCGTGCCGCAGCGCCGGCTGTTCTACCGCCTGTTGCGGCACGTCGTTCGTCGGGCGGCGTTCGCGATGGCGCGGCAGATACAGGCGCACCGTCGTGCCGCTGCCCTGCACGCTGTCGATCTTCGCGGTGCCGCCGGCCTGCTCGCACATCGACAGCACCTGTGCGAGACCCAGGCCCGCGCCGGAGCCGCTCAGCTTGGTGGTGAAAAGCGGTTCGAACGCGCGCCGCGCGACCGACTCCGGCATGCCTTCGCCATCGTCGGAACAGGCGATCAGCACATACTCGCCGTCGGGCAGCAGCGTGTCGCTGCCGACCAGCCGGTTGTTCTGGCATCGGATCACGAAGCGTCCGCCGCGCGGCATCGCATCGCGGGCATTCACCGCCAGGTTCATGATCGCGAGTTCCAGGTCGGTCGGATCGGCCAGCACCTGCCAGACATCGTCGACAATGTTGAACGCCAGTTCGATATGATCGCCGAGCGCCGCCTCGAGGAGCGGCGCCGCGCCCGGCATCCACTTCTTCAGGTCGATCGGCTCCTGTTTGAGCGGCTGTTTCTTCGCGACGCTCAGGAGCCGCCGCGTCAGCGATTCGGCCGTCGCGGTGGCGCGCTGCACCGCGTTCATTTCCTTTTCCAGATTGTTGTAGCGCTTCAGGCGCGCCAAGTCGATATTGGCGGATACCACCATCAACAGATTGTTGAAGTCGTGCGCCACGTTCGCCACCAGATTGCCGAGCGCGCCCATGCGCTGCAATTGCCGGCTCGACGCCTCCGCGGAGAGCCGCATCGCGACCTCGCCCTGCCAGCGTTCCCATGCGACGCGCTCGGCTTCCAGTTGGCGCAGCGAGTAAATCACCAGAATCCAGATGGCGATGCAGGGCACCGCCGTCAGCGCGGCAATCACGAGGAAGTGCTGACGCCACGCGTCGACAATCGAAGCTCTTGCATAAGCGCTCGTCACATAGAGCGGGTAGTCGCCGACCCGCCGGAACGTGACGAGCCGCTCCACGCCGTCCACCGGCGACTTCACGCGCACATGCCCGGACAACTGCTTGTCGCGCAATGCGGCGGCAAATGCGTCCGAGGCCGGCGGCTTCGCGCCTCCGGGCCACGGTGGATAGCGGACCAGCAGATTGCCGTCCTGGCGGTACAGGGCCAGCGCGAGCGACGGGTCTCCATTGGTCAACTCGCGGTAAAAGCGTGAAAAGTACTCGGTGCGCAACGCAACCGACACCACGCCGAGGAACGCACCCTCCGCGCCGATACGTCCTATCGCGGTGCTGAACACGTTGGTCTGCGACAGCGCGCCATGCATCGGCAGCGAAAAGTAAAAGTGCGGGCGCATGGCGCGCGCAGCGACGAAGTCTTCGCGTTGACTGACCGACACGGGCGGAGCGGGATAGGCGCGAGTGGATACCAGCAGGTCGCCGTGCGCACCGATCAGATAGATGGACGCCACTTGTGGAAAGTCTCCGCCGATCTCGCGCAACTGCTGGTTCAGTTGACGCTCGCGGGCGCGAATCTGGGCGTCGTCTTCGGTGCCGATCAACTCGACGATGCGTGAAGCCATTTGCTGATTCAGGTCCAGCACCTTGACGGCCTGCTCTTCCGCCACGCGCACGAGCCGGTCGATCATGTCATTCGAATCGGCGATACGGCGCTGGTAATCGAAATAGCCGTAGCCGGCGAGACAGGCGAGCGGAAACAGAATCGAAACTGCCAGCACGACAAGAAGCACCCGCCGCGTCGCCGTGAAATTGCGCGAAGGCATAGGAAAATCGACTGCGACTCGCTCCGCACGCTGCACGGCCACGCTCCACTCAAAGGTCATACAAGTAGGAGAATTACCCGCACGTATCGTGCCCCGGGTGGTCGTGCGCTAATTCCCTTAGCTGGAATCTACCGCACTTTTCCGCCATGCACATAGCGCTGTGCGGAGCGACTTGAATGTTGGCGCGACTGAGGCATCGGGCACAGCAATTGCTCGCCCGCAAGAAAACGCGGTGCAACTTTGCAGGCGTGCATTGCCGCCCGCTGACCCTGCTTACGCCTGCCCGATCCTGCTTCCTTCTTGCCGACGATCCCGAGACACGCATGCCCATCACTGCCCGACACGTCGCCCAGTTTTCGCAGTTGCGCGAAGACCGGGCGCAGCGCGTCGTCGTGGATGACGAGAAGATTCTGCTGGTCCGCGACGGCGACACGGTGCGAGCCTATTCGGCCGACTGTCCGCATGCGGGCGGACCACTGGAGGAAGGCGCACTCTGTCGCGGCAGAATTGTTTGCCCGTGGCATAAAGGCACGTTCGACGCCGCCACCGGCAAAGTGCTGGAGCCGCCGCCGCTCGTGCCGCTCGAAAGGTATGCAGTGATAGTCGACGGCGACAACGTGCTGGTCACGCCACAAAAGCTGCCCGGCGAAACAGAACTGGCACGCACCCAGGAGCCGCATTTCGTGGTGATCGGCGCAGGGGCGGCGGGCGCCGCCGCGTGCGCGGCGTTGCGCGAATATGGCTTTACCGGCCGCGTGACCTTGATTGGCGACGAACCTCACGCGCCCTACGACCGCACGTCACTCAGCAAGTTTGTTCCTTCCAACGAGATGCCTCCTGGCGACGTTGCGCCGCTGCTGCCGACCGACTGGTACGAGCAGCACGGCGTGGAGCGGTTGGTCGCGAAGGTGGCGCGTCTTGACGTGCCCGCCCGCACGATCCACCTCGAAAGCGGCGGCGAGCTCACTTACGATACCGCGTTGCTGGCCACCGGCAGTACGCCCACCGTGCCGCGAATCTCGGGCTGTGAACTCGCCGGCGTGCACGTGCTGCGTCATCTGGACGACGCCGCCGCACTCGTCGAGGCGCTCGCCAACAGCGATACCGACGGGTTGACGCGCGACACGGCGTCCACACGGGTGGCGATTCTCGGCAGCAGTTTCATCGGGCTCGAAACTGCTGCGGCGCTGCGCAAGCGCGGCGCGCAGGTCGCGGTTATTTCGCCGGACAAGGAGCCGTTCGCAAAGCAGTTCGGCGAGCGCGTGGGCGCGATGTTTCGCGAGCTGCACGAACGCCACGGCGTGCAGTTTCATCTTCAGGCCAAGGTAGCCTCGCTCGAAGGTGAAGAAGGCAACGTGCATGAAGTGATGCTCGAAAGCGGCGAACATATTGCCGCCGACGTGGTGCTGCTCGGCACGGGTGTTGCACCTGCCACCGGTTTCGTCGAAGGACTGCCGCTGCAACACGATGGCGGCGTGATCGTGAACGCGGGCATGCAGGCCGCCCCTGGTCTTTACGCCGCTGGAGATATCGCCGTTTTTCCGCTGTATGAGAACGAGGAGCCGCTGCGCATCGAACACTGGCGCGTTGCGCAGCAGCATGCGCGCATCGCGGCTCAGAACATGTGCGGCGCGCGCAACCGCTATGACGGTGTGCCGTTTTTCTGGACCTATCACTTCGGCAAGAACTTCGAGTACCTCGGCCATGCGAGCGAATGGGACGAGCTTGTCGTCGACGGCGAACTCGAACGTCACGATTTTGCCGCGCTGTATGTAAAGAACGACAAGGTTGCCGCCGTGCTTGCCTGTAACCGCGACACACAAACCGCGCAACTGATCGAGGCGATGCGCGAGAGCGAGCTCACGCGTGAACAGGCACTGCGCATTGTCGGGCGCGACTCGTGCGGTACAGCTTGAGCAAAGCCGCGTTCCGCACGATGCCTGCTGACCGTTCAACTCTACATGCTCATGTAAAAAGCACAGCAAAAAGCACAGAACGAAGGCCGCGCGAATCGCGAGTGAATTTGCGCATCATGTTTGTTAGCTAAAGGAGAAGCGCCATGCCAGAAACCAAGGAACAACATCCGAACGCCGATAAGACGGAAAAGCAGATCGACAAGGAAGTCGAAGACACTTTTCCGGCGAGCGATCCGCCCTCGACGGGCGGCACGACCAAGATCGTGACCGACGACGAAGACACGTCTTCGGAAGACGAAGCCACCGGTAAATAGGCTCCGCCTGTCGGTGTCGGCAAAAAGACGCCCGGACGCGCAAGCGCCGGGCGTTTCTTTATTTGCGTCCTGATTGCAGCTCGCGAGCGCGTCGTTCGTTATGCGCTGGCTACCGCGACTGGCGCGTCGCTCGTGCTGTCGCCGCGCGAGTGGCAGACGGCCAGCATTTCCTGCAATGAAGTCACATAGGCGTCAGCGCCCATTGCGTTTTGCAGGTCGACGCTCCACTTTTCCAGATCTTCGGCCGACCATAGTCCGACGATGATCGACACGTTCGGCAGCCGCGCGCGAATGCGCCGGACCATGTAGCGCAAATGCGAAGGAATGCCGTCTATCTGCAGGTAAACCACGCAAACGATACCGACGTCGTCGGCATCCAGCTGGTCGATCGACGCACGCGACGCCGCTTCATGCGGCAGCCCGCGCGCCGTGAAGCCATGTTTGCCAAGCAATTGCAGCATGATCGTGGTGGCGAGAGGATCAAGCGGCCCGCGGCCTGGAATGCACAACACGCGCTGACTGGTTGCGCGCGGAGCGGCGGGCGAATTCTGCGCGCCGCGCTCGGCGATCCGCTGGGGTTCGCGTTCAGCGACGGCATCACTGACATTGTCCGGCAGTTCTTCGGCATCGCCGCGCGCCGCATGATTCGCGAACAGCCTGTGTGCCGGCATGGATGCAGGCAGTGCGTCGCGCGACGGCGCGACGGGCCCCAACTCCGCATCCGGCTGTGCGGCCGCGGCGCGCGGCGGCGGCTCGTCGGGATAACTATCGAGGCCGTCGACGAGATCGTTGGTGGTGGACTCGATGCGCGCAAGCTGCGCCGTCGTAACGCTGCCGCGCACCACGTCGTTGGCGGCCAGTTGCAGGCCCTTGATCGTCACCTCGTCGTAGTAAGCCGATAATGAACGTTCGCGCAGCAGCGCCTCGGCTTGTGCAATGGCTTCATCGGGGTCGCCCGCGAGTGCGCGCTGATAGAAGTTTTCGACCGGCGTGAGCGCGGGCTGATCGCCGAGCATCACGTCGAGAAATTCGAGCCGCCGGATATGCCGGCCAAGCACGAGCAGACACAGGGTCAACGGCGTAGAAAGAATGAGGCCAATCGGCCCCCAGATCCAGCTCCAGAAAATCGCCGCAACGACCACCGAGAACGGCGACAGTCCGGTGCTGCGTCCATATAGCAGCGGCTCCACCACCTGCCCCACCAGCAGTTCGACGGTCACGAAAAGCGCAATGCACCATACCGCCATGTCCCAACCGGGGCTCACTGCGGCGGCCAGCGCGGTGGCGAGCCCGCCCGCTATCCAGATGCCGACGTATGGCACGAGCCGCAGCAGGGCCGCGAGTATGCCCCACAGAATCGGACTGGGCACGCCGATAAAAAAGAGCCCCGCGCCTATGGCTACGCCAAGCGCCGCGTTCAGGCCCAGCTGCGAAACGAAGTAGCGGCTCAGGCGCCGCGCCGCTTCGTCCATCACCATGGTCGTGCGGTGCAGGTCGCGCGAGCCGAACAGACGAATCGCGCGGTCGCGCAGGTCGTCGCGTTGCAACAGGATTACCACCATCACGACGAACACGATGAACGCCGTCTCGAGCGGACTGATAGCCGGCGACAACACGCGGCGCGCGACTTCCAGCGGAGTCGGCACGGGCTCGCGCACTTCGACCGGCACGGCTGCGGGCGCGCGACCGTCGGCGGAAGATGCATCGCGCCGCGGCGCTGGTTGCGACGGCTCGACCGTCGCACGTTGCAGCGCCTGGCCAGCCGCTTTTGCAAAGCGGTCCAGCTTGCCGACGGTCAGCGTGTGCGCGGCCTCCATCTTGCGCTCGATCGTCGCCTGATAACGCGGCATGCCCGCGGCGAGCTCCGTCAACTGCATCGCGATCACCGCACCGAGTACGCCGATCACAGAAACGGAGATCACCACGGCCGCGAACACCGACGCAACGTGGCCGAGCTTCAGGCGCCCCAACCATTTGACGAGCGGCGCGACCAGAAAGCTCAGCAGAATCGCGAGCGTCATCGGGATCAGCACGGCCCGCGCAAAATACAGGCACGCGACCAGTCCGGCGCCGACGGCGAGCGCTATCAGCGCGTCGAGACCGAACGCGGCAGGCGGCGCGTCGATGCGCGTCGCGGGCCTGCCGCGCGGCGCTTCGGGAATGTCCTTCATGGCGCTACGTGCAGCACGTGGCCCGTTATTGTGATGCTCCCTGTCATATCGTTATTTTTTGGGCTCTTCTGCAATCGGCCCGTTTTCTACTGGCGGCGCTTCCTTCTCGATCTCGCTGCGCGCCTGTTCCCAGTACTCGTCAGGCGTGCCCTTGGGTTCGGGCGCGTGTTCCCACAGGTAGTATGCACGCGTGCGGATCTGGTCTTCCTGAGAGGTCTCGTCCTGTTCCATATGATCACCTACGGGTAAATGGGTCTCATGAATGGGGTCTCACGCATCGGGTCTCACGAATGGGGTCTCGCGAATGCCGGCATGGCGAAGCCCCGCGCATCATCGTGATGAATGCGCGTGGCTATCGTCATGGGAGCAAGTGATATTCCCGCTCAGGCGGCAGGCGGGGCTTCGGTTTCGTCCGAGGTGAGCTGCTCCTCGAGCTTGTCGAACACGCGCTGCGTCGCCCGGCTCGGCGCCTCCAGGGCGAACAGCAGCAGTGAGCGCGCCGTGACCTGATACTCGTCGCCCGCGCTGAACTGCGGCAACTCTGCACGCACCGGCATGTTGGTATCGAGCAGGCAGGTCCAGCGCTCGCCCTCCGGCACGTCGGGCAACTGGAAATTCACGACGTCGTGATGCGCGTTCAACACCAGCAGCAGCGTCGCGTCCGACGCGGGACGGCGAATGCCGCTCGCCTGCGCGCGGCCGTCGATCACAAGGCCGAAGCAGCGCATCGCAGGGTCCGCCCATTGCTCGGGCGTGAGGTCGGTGCCGTCCGGGGCGAGCCAGCGCGCGTCGGTTACGTCGAGCGCTTCGTTGTACTCGCCCGTGAGAAAGCGGCTGCGGCGCAGCACCGGCAAACGGTGCCTGAGCGTCGTCAGTTTCCTGACGAACTCGGTGAGCGCCTGGCCGTCCTCGTCGATGCCTTCCCAGTCCACCCAGCTGATCTCGTTGTCCTGGCAATACGCGTTGTTGTTGCCCTTCTGCGTGCGGCCGAATTCGTCGCCCGCGAGCAGCATCGGCGTGCCCTGCGAGAGCAGCAACGTGGCGAGCAGATTGCGCTTTTGCCGCTCGCGCTGCTGACGTATTTCGGGGTCGTCGGTGGGACCTTCGACACCCATATTCCACGAGCGGTTGTCCGAGTGACCGTCGTTGTTGTCCTCGCCGTTCGCTTCGTTATGCTTGTCGTTGTACGAAACCAGATCGTTCAGCGTGAAGCCGTCGTGCGCCGCAATGAAGTTCACGCTCGCCCACGGGCGCCGGCCGCGACGATTGAACTTGTCGCCCGAGCCTGTCATGCGTGTGGCGAGATCGGGGACCATGCCTTCGTCGCCCTTCCAGTACGCGCGCACGGTGTCGCGAAAGCGGTCGTTCCATTCGGCCCAGCCAGGCGGAAAGCCGCCCACCTGATAGCCGCCCGGACCGCAATCCCACGGCTCCGCGACCAACCGCACGCTCGAGAGAACCGGGTCTTGCCGGCAACTGTCGAGAAAGCCGCCGCCTTCGTCGAATCCGTGCGGCTCGCGACCGAGAATAGTCGCGAGATCGAAGCGGAAACCGTCCACCTTCATTTCCGTTACCCAGTAACGCAGGCTGTCAGTCACCATCTGCAGCACGCGCGGATGCGAGAGATTGAGCGTGTTGCCGGTGCCCGTGTCGTTGATGTAATAGCGCGGCTCGTCAGGCATGAGGCGATAGTACGACGCATTGTCGATGCCCTTGAACGAGAGCGTCGGGCCGCGTTCGTTGCCCTCCGCGGTGTGGTTGTACACCACGTCGAGAATCACTTCCAGACCCGCGTTGTGAAAGGCATCCACCATTCCCTTGAACTCGCCGACTGATTCCGTCGACGAAGCAAAGAAACGCGGGTCGGCCGCGAAAAAGCCGATGGTGTTGTAGCCCCAGTAGTTCGTGAGACCTTTCTCCAGCAGATAGCTGTCGTTGACGAAGGTCTGAATCGGCATGAGTTCGACCGAGGTGACGCCCAGACTGCGGATGTACTCGATCACCGCCTTTTGCCCCATTCCCGCGAAGGTGCCGCGCAGATTCTCAGGCACCTGCGGATGACGCTTCGTGAAGCCGCGCACATGCGTCTCGTAGAAAATCACGCGGTCCCACGGCAGCGGATTGCGCTCGGGATGCGTCCACGAAAAGGTGGCGTCCACCACCTTGCATTTCGGCACGAATGGCGCGCTGTCGCGCTCGTCAAACGACAGGTCGCCCTCTTCGGAGTCGAGCGTATAGCCGAAAATTTCGGGCGCCCACTTCAGTTCGCCGATATGCGCCTTCGCGTACGGATCGAGCAGCAGTTTGTTCGGATTAAAGCGGTGGCCTTTCTCCGGCTCATAGGGACCATGCACGCGGTAGCCGTAGATCGCACCGGGCTTCAGATTCGGCACGAACACGTGCCACACCTCGTCGGTATATTCGGGCAGTTCGATGCGCTCGATTTCATTCTGCCCGGTCTCGTCGAACAGACACAGTTCGACTTTGGTCGCGTGCGCCGAGAAGAGTGCGAAGTTCACGCCGGTTCCGTTCCACGTCGCGCCGAGTGGAAACGGAGTGCCTTCCGCGATGCGCGTCAAGTTACTGGCGGGAGTTGACATAGAGGTTCCTGTGGAAGCGGGGGCGCTGGCGCGCGTTCAGTGTAGGCAATATGAATAAACTGGCTCGCTCCTGTAGCAATCCGCGGGCCCGGCGATGACGCCGCCTGGCGTGCCGGGGTATGAAATTTGCAGCGACGCCCTTGAAAGCAGACTCGCCGCACCAGCGGCGCCACATAACAAGGAGAAACCATCATGCGGAACCTGCAATCTTGCACGCTGCTCGCAGCAGCGCTCTTTGCCGGCACGTTAGCGTGCACACTGAATGTCCACGCGCAAGGCGCGCCGCAATCCATCACCGAAAGACGCACCGACGTCGTGCAGCTGGCGAGCGGTTACCGCGCGTCCAAGCTCACGGGAGCAGACGTTTTCAACAAGAACAAGGACACCATCGGCACCGTCGACGATCTGATCGTGTCCCCCGGCGGCGATCGCAGCACCTACGCGATTCTGTCGGTGGGCGGATTCCTCGGCATGGGCAAGCATCTCGTCGCGGTGCCTTTTAACGACCTGCAGATCACCAATCGCCGAGTGGTTTTACCGGAGGCAACCAAAAAGTCGCTCGAAGCGCTGCCGGAATTCAAGTACGCAGATTGAAGAAAATAGCGCGCTGGGGCCCGCAGCCCCTGCAAGTCTGTGGGTGGCGTGCATGACGGACACGCACACGCCGGCAAGCCCTGCCGCCCTCAGGCAACAGCCGACGCCCCATGTCGGCAGGAACCCACTAAGCTGTAGCGCGGCCTTGCAACAGTCGGCCGCGCTACAGCCCTGGCTCACGCAAACAGCTTGTCCAGCGTAATCGGCAGTTCGCGCACGCGCTTGCCCGTCGCGTGCCAGATCGCGTTGCACACGGCCGCGGCCACGCCTACCACGCCGATTTCGCCCACCCCCTTCACACCGAGCGGATTGACGATATCGTCATGCTCCTCGACGAACAGCACGTCGATCTCGTGAATATCCGCGTTGACCGGTAGATGATACTCGGCGAGGTTGTGATTCATCTGACGGCCGATGTCGTGGTCGAACTGCCCCTCCTCGTGCAGCGCCATGCTGATGCCCCACACCACGCCGCCCGCCACCTGGTTTGCCGCGGTCTTCGGATTGACGATGTGCCCGGCGGCGACCGCGCTCACCACGCGCGTCACCCGCACGGTGCCGAGCGCTTCGTCCACGCGTACTTCGGCAAAGATCGCCGAATGCGTGCCCATCGAGTAAGCCTGCTGCTTTTCATGCGGCTTGACGCTCGCCTGTTCCTCGAGCGTCTCGAGGCCGGCGCGCGCGAGCAGCGTGTCGATGTCGATTGCGTCGTCGGCGCCTGAGCCGCATACGAGCCGCTTGCCCATGCGCCGTATGTCCTCGCGTGCGGCAGCCGCGAAACGCGCGCCGCCATACTGCCGCGCCAATTCGACAAGCCGGTTGTGCAGGCGCCTGCATGCCGCATCGACCGCACTGCCCACCGAGGACACCGTCCACGAGCCGCCTTCTAACGGCGCCTTCGGCAAGCGCGTATCGCCGAGTTCGAACACGACGTCGTGAAGCGGCACGCCGAGCGCATCCGCCGCGATCTGCGTCATCGCGGTGTAAGTGCCGGTGCCGATGTCGGCGGTCGAGCTGGAAACCGTCACCCGTGCGTCGCGCGTGAGCACGGCGCGCGCCGATGCTTCGTTTTGCATCGCGTCCCACGCACCGGTCGCCATGCCCCAACCGATCAACTCGTTGCCCTCGCGCCGTGCGCGCGGCGCGAGAGGCCGCTGGTCCCAGCCGAATCGCGCGGCGCCTTCGCGATAGCAGTCGCGCAGCGCCTTGCTGGAAAACGGCAGGTTCTTGTTCGCGTCGCGCTCCGCGTAGTTGATGAGGCGCAATTCGAGCGGGTCCATCTGCAACGCTTCGGCCAGTTCGTCCATTGCAACTTCGAGCGGAAACAGTCCTTGCGCCGCGCCCGGCGCGCGCATGTCGGCGGGCGTGGGCACGTCGAGCCTCGCGACCTTGTAGCCGAGCGTCACGTTATCGCATTGATAAAGCTGGCCCGCCCAGTTCACTACCACATCGCAATAGTCCTCGTACTGCGAGGTCTCGGACACTGCTTCGTGAATCACCGCCTGCAAGCGGCCGTCGGCCGCGGCGCCAAGCGCGACGCGCTGAATGGATTGCGGCCGATGCGCGAACGTGAACATCTGTTGGCGCGTGAGCGTGAGCCGCACGGGCCGCTTCAGCTCGAGCGCCGCCATGACCGCGAGCGCGAGATGATACTGCGGCCGCAGACCCGAACCGAACGCCCCGCCGACAAACGGCGACACCACCTGCAACTCGTCGTCCTTCAGTCCGAACACGGCCGTCAGATACGACTTGGTGTTCATCACGCCCTGAGTCTTTTCATACACGGTCAGGTGGCCATTCTCGTCCGGCACCACCGTGCAGCCATGCATTTCCATCGGGTTGTGATATTCGGCAGGCGTGCTGTAGAACGCATCGACGCGCGCCACGGCGCTTGCCAATGCGGTGTCGGCATCGCCGCGCGGCGCGGGCGGCGGATCGAAGCCGCCCTTTTCAGTGGACGGCGGCTCGGCATTCATCAGCACCTCGCCCATATCGGTCTGATGCGGGGCGGATTCATAGCGCACGTCCACCAGCGAAGCCGCATGGCGCGCGAGCTCCAGCGACTCTGCGAGCACCAGCGCCACCGGCTGGCCGCTGTACCACACGCGGTCGTCCCAGAGCGGCCTGAGCGGGCTTCCGCCGGGCGCCACCATGTCCTTGTACGGCTTGTCCTCGCGAGGCAACTCCGGGCGGTTCTGGTACGTCATCACATGCAGCACGCCGGGCAACGCCAGTGCAGCCGACGAATCGATCGACACGATTCTTCCCGCCGCAATCGTGCTCGACACGACGAAGCCATACGTGAGTCGGTTGGCCGTGAAGTCGGCCGCATACTGCGCGGCGCCGGTCACTTTCAGCCTGCCGTCCACGCGTTTGTGCGGCACGCCGCTCGCGCGCAGTGCAGGCAAAGTCTCGATACGGTTCATGGCGCCGGTTCCTCCAGTGAACGTTGCGCTGCCAGCGCGAAAGCGCGCTCGATAGCGCGCGCCGTCAGCTCGATCTTGAACGCATTGCCGCGGCGGCCGCGCGCGTCGCGCAGCAAGTCGGTGGCGAAACTGCGCACCGTGTCCGCATTCAGCGGCTTGCCGCGCAGCGACGCTTCCGCATTCCCATCGCGCCACGGCTTGTGCGCGACGCCGCCGAGCGCGCAGTGCGCGTCGACAATCGTGTCGCCGTCCAGTTCGAGGCCGAGCGCCACCGAGACCAGCGCGAACGCATACGACGCCCTGTCGCGCACTTTCACGTAAGCGTGATGTGCCGCGAAGCCCTGCTTTGGCAGCTCCACCGCGGTGATCAGCTCGTCGTCGCCCAGGTTCGTGTCGATATGGGGCGTGTCGCCAGGCAAGCGGTGAAAGTCCGCGAACGGCAGCACGCGCGAGCCCTCGGGACCGGACACGTGCACCGTGGCGTCGAGCGCGGCGAGCGCCACGCACATATCCGAGGGATGCACGGCGATACAGTGTTCGCTTGCGCCCAGAATCGCGTGCATGCGGTTCACGCCTTCCATTGCCGGGCAGCCGGTGCCTGGCTCGCGCTTGTTGCAGCGCGTGCCGACATCGTAGAAATAGAGGCAGCGCGTGCGTTGCAACAGATTGCCGCCGACACTCGCCACGTTGCGGATCTGCGGCGACGCGCCCGCCAGAATCGCCTTTGCGAGCAACGGGTAGCGCGCGTTCACCGTGGCGTCGTAAGCAGCTGCGCTGTTGGTCACGAGCGCGCCGATTTTCAGTCCGCCACCGGTGGTCGGTTCGATCTGCTTGAGCGGCAGGCGGTTGATGTCGACCACGAACTGCGGATGCACGACGTCCTCGCGCCATAAGTCGACCAGATTCGTGCCGCCCGCGATAAACGCAGCGGCGCCATTCTCGCGGTGCTGCTGGATGGCTTGACGCACTTCGCTCGCGCGTGCGTAGGAGAAACGGTTCATGGCCGCGCTCCTGCATCGGTCTTGTCGGCTGCATCCAGAATCGCAGCGACGATGTTGGTATAAGCGCCGCAGCGGCACAGGTTGCCGCTCATCAGTTCGCGCACCTCGTCGGCGGTTTTCGCGTGGCCCTCCTGCAGCATCGCGACGGCCGAGCAGATCTGACCCGGCGTGCAGTAACCGCATTGAAAGGCATCGTGATCGATAAACGCCTGTTGCACAGGGTGTAACGCTTCGCCGTTCGCCAGTCCTTCGATTGTCGTAATCGAGGCTCCGTCGTACACGACCGCGAGCGCGAGGCAGGTGTTGATGCGCTGACCGTTCACAATCGCGGTGCACGCGCCGCATTGGCCGTGATCGCAGCCTTTCTTGGTGCCGGTCAGATGGCAGTGTTCACGCAGCAGATCGAGCAGCGACGTCCAGGCTTGCAACTGGAATTCATGCCGCTTACCGTTGATCTCGAAGCTCACTGGTACGCGCTGCACGTCGTCTGGCACGACGTCCAGCGGCATTTCCGCAGTGGTTGTATTCATGGGGGGTTTCTCCTGACGATGGGTCACGCACAGGGAGCGCTAAGAACGAACTACTCACGTGCGCAATCGCTGTGCCCGGCAGGAATACAGGTCTCGATACGAACGGGCGGTGTGACGAAAAGCCCCCGCCCGCCCGAGTGCGCAGACAGCGCCGCCCGCGGATTGATCAATATGCCTAAATAATCGGCGAGCCGCCCGTCACGGCGATAGTCGCGCCAGAGATATAACTGGCTTCGTCGGAGGCGAGCATGACGTAAGCCGGTGCGAGTTCGGCGGGTTGGCCCGGCCGTTTCATCGGCACCTGCTGGCCGAATTTTTCGACTTTTTCCGGCGGCATGGTCGACGGAATGAGCGGTGTCCAGATCGGCCCAGGCGCCACGCAATTCACGCGAATGCCCTTCTCGGCCAGCAGTTGCGCAAGCCCGCCGGTGAAATTCTGGATCGCGCCCTTGGTGGTCGCGTAGGCGAGCAAGCCCGGATTCGGATGGTCCGCGTTGATCGAGGTAGTGTTTACAATCGCGCCGCCCGGCTTCATGTGCTTGACGGCCGCGCGCGTAATCCTGAACATCGCGCCGATATTGGTATCGAAGGTCTTGTCCCACTCTTCGTCGGTGATCGCGTCGAGAGACGGGTAGGTCATCTGATACGCAGCGTTGTTCACGACCACATCGAGCCGGCCGAATTCCTGCACCGCTTTGTCGACAATCGCGTTGCAATGCGCGCGGTCCGTAATGTCGCCCGGCATCAGCACCGCCTTGCGGCCTGCTTTTTCGACCCAGCGCGCGGTTTCGCGCGCATCGTCGTCTTCGTTCAGGTAGGCGATCAGCACGTCCGCGCCTTCGCGCGCGAACGCAATGGCCACTGCGCGGCCAATTCCGCTGTCGCCTCCCGTGATGATCGCCGCCTTGCCTGCAAGCCGGCCCGAGCCCTTATATGACTTCTCGCCGTGATCGGGCTGCGGTTGCATGGGCGCTGTGCGGCCCGGCGTCTGATCCTGCTGTTGCCCTTCGAACGGCGGTGTAGGACGTTCTGTGTCGCTCATACGATCCTCCAGAATGCTGATTAACATGTGCGGCGTGCAAAGCGCACGGCATCATTGCCGAATCAGCAACCGGCGGGCCAGCGTGGCGTGCGAGATGGCGGTGCATGCGTGACGCCCACAGTGCGTGTCGACGCAAAAAGCCCGGAAATGAAGCATGAAGAGAGGTGAGCTTGTGGGTGGCTCAACGGCGATTCAGGAGACAGCCGGGTGCGTGCATGGAACGTACAACGCGGAACGCCCACCACCCAACACCGTGCGGCAACCCGCCAATCGCAGTTTTTTCAAAGCTCGCGCAGGCTTTACGGCGGCCCTGCCGCGTGCAGAGCCGCAGCCGATTCGAGCACGCGCAGCAGCCGCTCCGGCGTGAGCGGCTTTGCGCAATGCGCGTCGAAACCGACTGCGCGCGCGCGAGCGCGGTCGTCACGCGACGCAAAGGCGGTGCATGCGACGAGCAACATGTGCGCCGTGGCCGGATGCGCACGCAAGCGCCGCGCAAGCTCGAAACCGTCGAGTCCCGGCATCTTGATGTCCAGCACCACGGCAAACGGCTGCCACGCGCACGCCATGTCGCATACCTCGTGCGGATTTTCAAGTGCGCGGCATTCGAATCCGTCCGCGTTCAACAGCATCTGCAGCGCGTCCGCCGCCTCGCGATAGTCGTCCACCACCAGCACGCGGCGATGTGAAGCCATCGCATACTGGATAGGCCGCCATACAACCACGTCTTCGCTGTCGTCGAGTCGGTTATCGAGCGTCACCCTTGCCTCCCTGGTCGCTGCTTGCCGCGTCGCGGCATCCGGCACACGGCCGCAAGATTCGCTCCCGCGCTGCACCGCGTGGTTGATTACATGCATTCTGAGTGGCAGCGAGGTTCAAGCCGCCCGATCGTCGATGAAACCCTTCAGCATCGCGAGCGTGTCGGCGTCGTCGATATGCTTGTCCGTGCGCCAGCGCAGCATGCGCGGAAAGCGCACGGCCACGCCCGACTTGTGGCGCGGGCTCGCCTGAATGCCCTCGAAGCCGATTTCGAACACGAGTGTCGGCGTGACACTGCGCACCGGTCCGAACTTCTCGATCGTAGTCTTGCGCACGATTGCGTCAACCTGGCGCATTTCCTCATCGGTAAGACCCGAATAGGCTTTCGCGAAGGGTACTAGCGTTCGGACTCCGTTGGCTTCGTCCCACACTGCGAACGTGAAATCGGTGTACAGGCTTGCGCGGCGGCCGTGTCCGCGTTGTGCATAAACCAGTACTGCGTCTACCGCATAAGGATCGATCTTCCATTTCCACCATGTGCCGGAAGCTTTCGTGCGGCCCACGCCGTACAGCGACTCGCGCTCTTTCAGCATCAACCCTTCGACGCCGCGCGCGCGGCTCTCTTCACGCAGCGCGGCAAGTGCCTGCCAGTCGGCACCGCAAACAAGCGGGGAAACGCGCAGCAGATCGCGCGCGAGCGGGTTCTCGAGCGACACGGCAAGCGAGTCCAGACGCGCGCGCCGCTCAATGAGCGGCGCCATGCGCAAGTCCTCGCCATGTGCTTCCAGCAGATCGTAGGCAAGCAATGCGGCCGGCGAATCAGTGAGAACCTTTTTGGTCAGCGTCTTGCGCGCGATGCGCGGTTGCAGACGCGCGAACGGCAACGGCGCGGCGGCGCCCGGCTCCCACGCGAGAATTTCACCGTCGATCACGAACCCGTCCGGCAACGCCTCGCCGAGCGCGGCGACTTCCGGAAAGCGATCGGTAATCAGGTCCTCGCCGCGCGACCACAACCACACGCGTCCCGCACGCTTGACGAGTTGCGCGCGAATGCCATCCCACTTCCATTCGATCAGCCAGCGTGACGGATCGCCCAGCGTGCCCGGTTCGGTCTGCAACGGATGCGCGAGAAAAAATGGATACGGCAGGCCCAGATCGCTGTCGTGCCGCTCTATCGCGTGCTGCGCGTCGTCTCCCGCAACATCGGTCGCCTCGGGCGCAATGAGCCGCAAATAGCGCGCGGCGTCCGGCTTTTGCCGGGAATCGGTCCATCCGACCATGCGCTGCGCAATGCGCTTGTGGTCGATGCCGGCTACCTCGGCCAGCGCGCGCACCACCAGTTGCCGCGCGACGCCCACGCGAAAGCCGCCGCCAATCAGCTTGGTGAGCAGAAAGCGACCGCTCCAGTCGAGTTCGTCCCAATAGCTGAAAAGACGCGTGCGCAGCTCTTCGGGCGCGAGACCCCGCAAGGGCAGCACGCGCTGCTCGATCCACTGTGTCAGTCCGAGCTCGGAGCTACGTTGTGCGGGCGGCAGAATATGCGCAATAGTCTCCGCAAGATCGCCCACTGCGTGATACGACTCCTCGAAAAGCCACGCGGGCAAGCCCGCGCGTTCCCGCGCGAACTCCGTGAGCAGGCGTGTAGGCACCGATTGCCGCGGCTTGCCGCCCGCCAGAAAGTACGACGCCCATGCTGCGTCTTCAGGCTCGGCAATGGAGAAATAGCTGGTCAGCGCCTCCAGTTTGTCATGCGTGGAGGTGGTCGCGTCGAGCGCGGTGTAGAGAGCAGCGAAGCGCTTCATGAACGGCTCGCGGTGTCGCCCAGCTCGGCAGCGGAGCCTTCGTTGCTGGGCTCAGGCGCAAGGCTGTCTTGTGCAACGGCGTCTTGTCCAGCGGGCTCTTGTGCAACGGTTTCCGCGCCGCCCAGCGCATCGGCTTCGACAGTGTCGTCGCCATATTGCGTCGCGAAAGCGCCGGCCTCGAGGCCCTGCTCGCGCAGCCAGCGCACCATCGGCTCGACAGAGCCATGCGTGACGATCACCCGCTCTGCGCCGCTCGCGTGAATCGCCGTTTGCAGCGCGGGCCAATCCGCATGATCGGAAAGCACGAAGCCGCGGTCGACGCCGCGTCTGCGGCGCGCGCCGCGCAAGCGCATCCAGCCCGACGCGAATGCGTCGCTATAGTCGCCAAAGCGTCTGAGCCACGCGCTGCCCTGCGCCGAGGGCGGCGCGACGATCAGCGCCTCTTTGAACACGGCCTTGTCTTTCGGCGCAATTTCGCTGACGAGCCGTATCGGCGGCAACCGCACGCCGGCCTCGCGATACGCGCGATTCAGGGGCTCCACAGCGCCATGACAGAAGATCGGCCCGATGGCCGCGTCGACGCTCGCGAGAACCCGCTGCGCCTTGCCGAACGAATAGCAGAACAGCACCGACGCGCGACCTTGGGCGGCGTTGTGACGCCACCATGAATCCACGCCGTCGAACACGCTTTGCGGCGGGTCCCACCGGTAGATCGGCAAACCGAAAGTGGATTCGGTGATAAACGTGTCGCAACGCACGGGCTCGAATGCATCGCACGTGGGATCGGGGTCCAGCTTGTAGTCGCCGGAAGCGACCCACACGCGGCCACGATGCTCGATGCGCAATTGCGCGGAACCCAGTACATGTCCCGCCGGATGCAGCGATACGGTCACGCCGTTGATGTCGAGCCGCTCGCCGTATGCAAGCGTTTGCAGCGAGATGTCAGGCAGGCGCGAGAGCAGCACGTTCGCCCCCGCGCGCGAGCCGAGATAGTGCCGATGGCCGAAGCGCGCGTGATCCGAATGGGCATGCGTAATCACGGCGCGCTCAACAGGCTGCCACGGATCGATATAGAAATCGCCCGGCGGACAATACAAACCCTCGGGCCGTGCAATGACGAGGTCCCCGGGGCCGGCATGGTCCGCCGCGATAGTCGATGCTGGTTCGAATGCCATGTTGCACAACAGAAGCAAAGCCTATTCCCGGCGGTGCCTGCACTGCCTGCACTGGCGGCGAGCAATACGCGAGAGGTCACGACCGCCCCCTTCGCGAACAGTATGAACAAGGCCCCTTAGGGCATGGCGGCATTCTTGCTTACCCGCATACAAAGCGCGTCCGTATGCGCCGCCCGTCGGCGGCCCGAGACGCGCGCGTGGCGAGGACCCATGCCCTTCATCATCGATCGGCGCACGCTTTACGTCGCACAACATCCCGGCCGCTTCACGCTTGAAACGCTGAAGGCTTTCCGCGCGAACCAGGGGCTGCTGCTCGCCGGCGCGGTGGCCTATTACGCGCTGCTCTCCATCGTGCCGCTGATGATACTGATCGTCATCGCACTGTCGCGCGTCGTGCCGCAGCACCTTTTGCTGCCCGCCCTGGGGCACCTGTTGCAGTGGCTCGTGCCTGGCCAGTCGCGCGCGCTCGTGCAGGAATTGGCCAATTTTCTCGCCCATCGCGCGGTGATCGGTTGGGTGCTGTTCGTCACGATGCTGTTCTTCAGTTCGCTCGCCTTCACGGTGCTGGAAAACGCGATGTCGTTGATCTTCGTTCATCGCGTGGCCATCAGGCGGCGCCATTTCCTGCTTTCTGCGCTGCTGCCATATTGCTACATTCTGTTTCTCGGCGTCGGCGCGCTGATTGTTACCGTCGTGTCGAGCGGACTCGAGGCGGTAGGCGCAGAAGGCTTCGATTTCTTCGGTACATACGTTTCGCTGCAAGGCCCTTCGCGCGTGCTGCTGTACCTGCTCGGTCTGGCCGGCGAGATTTTCGTCTTGACGTCGATCTATATGGTGATGCCGGTCGGGCGGCCATCGATCAGGCACGCGCTATTTGGCGGCATTGTGGCCGCCGTGTTGTGGGAGATCACGCGGCACGTGCTCGTGTGGTACTTCGCCACGCTTTCGCAAGTCAGCGTGGTTTACGGGTCGCTCACCATGGCAATCGTCATTCTGTTCAGCCTGGAATGGCTTGCGACATTGCTGCTGTTCGGTGCGCAGGTAATCGCGCAATACGAGCGCTTCGGGCTCGAGCCGCAAGGCGCGCCGAAGCAGCCCATCAAGACCGGCTGAGCCCTGCGAGCAGCGCGCGCGGCCCGCAGGCGCCGAGCGCAGCGGATCCCGCGGTTGCAACCGGCTGCGGTAACATGGCGCGCATCGTGCCCCTGCGGCACGCCACAGGACCGCACAATGAGCATCGTTCAGCGCACTCACGTCTCCCACTGTTTGCAGAGGGCCGCAGCGTATGCTTGACGAAGCGCTGGTCGCAGGCAAACTCGCCGAGCGTGGTCTCGTTCCCGATGCCAGGCAACGCGCTGCAATCGCGGCGCTCGTCGCACTGTTCGTTACGCCTCGCGGCGGCAGAGACTCGCGCTATCAGGGAGTTTATTGCCACGGATTGCCGGGGCGCGGCAAGAGCCTCGTGGTCGACACCGTGTTCGACCTCGTGGAAGGCCGCAAGCGGCGGCTGCACTTTCACGAGTTTCTGCGCGAGATGAACCAGCGCCTCGTGAACGAGCCGCGCGGCGACGACCGGCTCGGCTCGGTGTCCAAACAATGGCTCGACGGTATCGAGCTGTTGTGCTTCGACGAATTCCACGTGCACGACATTGCCGATGCTTTTCTGATGGGCCGTTTTCTCGACACGGCTATCAAGCTCGGCACGCGCATCATGCTCACATCCAACTATGCGCCGGACAGCCTGCTTTCCGACCCCGAGTTTCATGAGCGTTTCGTGCCCACCATCGAGCAGATCAAGCAGCACTTTTGCGTGATTCATTTCGACGGCGCGCGCGACTATCGTTTCGGCGGCGAGGCGCATCCTTCGCCGCGCTTTTTCTCGCCGCTCGACGCAGCCACCGGCAATGCCCTGCGTGACGTCTTCCTGCGCCATGAGAGCAGCGGCGCACTGGAAGCGACCAAGGTCAGCGCCGCGGGCCGTCCGCTGATTGCGCGCGCGGTGGGTGCCGCCATGCTGTGGGCCGACTTCGAAACGCTGTGCGTGGAGAGCCGCTCGCACCTGGACTACCTGGACCTGGCCGAGCGCTGGCACGGCTTCATTGTCGATAACGTGCATACCGGGTGGCTGACCCGATCGCATACGCTGCAGCGGCTCGTGTGGCTCGTCGATATTCTCTACGATCGCAAGCGTGCGCTCTTCATTGCGTCGGACCAGCCGATTCACGCTGCATTGCGCGGTCTCGAAGGTGCACACGATCTGTCGAGGACGCTGAGCCGCCTCGCGGAAATGGAATCGCGCGCGTACCGCAATACACTCGACGATGCGCTCGCACAGCCGATGCCCAGCAGGAGTGAGAGCTAACGCGAGTCCAGGCGCAAGATCAGGCGTCGGGTGTGCACTCGCCGCTGAAGCAGGAATGCACCGTGCTACCGCCGTGCAGACGAGTCAATCTTCAGCGGATTAGCACCCGCCCCTCTCACGATGATCAGAACTGCTTCGCTCGCGGCCGCGCTTTGCGCGGCTTGTCTTTCTTCTGCCTGCGTGCATATCGGACCTTCGCGCCTGAAAGCCGATCAGGTCGATTACGCTCGCGCACTGGGCGACGCGAAAAAGCGCGAGATCCTCGCAGCCGTGGTCGGCCTGCGCTATGGCGACGCGCCCGCCTTTCTGACCGTCAGCAGCATCATCGCGGCCTATACCTTCGATGCAAGCGGCGGCGCGACCGCCAACGCAGGCTCTGGCAGCCAGCCCAACTATGCGCTTGCCACGGGCAGCGTGTCGTATTCGAACCACCCTACCTTCACGTTCACGCCGACTACCGGCGAAGCGTTCGCCTCCGCCTACATCCGGCCGCTCGCGCCCGCACTCGTGCTGCCGCTCGCCGAGGGCGGCATTCCGATCGACCTGCTGTTGCGCATTACCGCGCAATCCGTAGGCGGCTTGCAGAACGGCAATGCGCTCGGCGGAGAAAACAGTGCCGGCGCGCCGGGCTTTTTCGAATTGCTGCGCGCCCTGCGGCGCTTGCAACTCGCGGGCGAGCTGAACGTGGAGTCGCGCAAGGTGGGCGAGAAGAACGACCAGATGAGCGTGTTCCTCGTCATGGGCGCCACCACCAGCGGCGACTCGCCACAAATCAGCGCCGATGTCGCGCGCGTGCGCAAGCTGCTGCATCTCTCATCGAATACGCGCAGCTACGAAATCGTGTACGGGCCTTCGTCCGCGTGGCACAAGGCCGACAAGATACCGATGGTCACGCGCTCCGTGCTCGGCATCCTGACCGATCTGGGCGCGCAGGTGCAGGTGCCGACCGAGCGCATCAGCGACGGCTCGACAAAGCCGACCGTCGGCCTGATCGGCGGCGAGACGAGGCCGACCATCATCGTGCACTCCGGCAAGACAGCGCCCGACAATGCGTACGTGACGATCCCGTATGGTGCGTCGGCTTACTGGGTGGAGCGCAACGACTTCGACTCGAAATACGCATTCACGGTCGTGCAGAACCTGATGGCGCTCGCCGAGGCCGACACGAGCAACAAGGCACCTGTCGTGACGATCCCGGCGAACTGAACGATGCGATCAATGCGGCACGGGTCGCCTTACTGGCCGGCGCCCTTTGCCTGCACACGCGCAATCTGCTGTTTGGCCGCTTCATACACGTGCTCGGGCGTGAAGCCGAACTTTTTCTTCAGATCCGCAAGCGGCGCGGAAGCGCCAAACGTGTGCATCACCACCTGCGCACCTTGCCTGCCGACGTAGCGGTCCCAGCCGAGCGACGCGGCCTGCTCGACGGCCACGCGCGCGTCGATGTCGGGCGGCAACACGCTGTCGCGATACGCTTCGTCCTGCCGCTCGAACAGATCCCATGACGGCATGGACACCACGCGCGCCGCAATGCCCTCGGCCTTTAGCTTCTCGTACACGTCGACGCAGATAGAAAGCTCACTGCCGGTGGCGAGCAGAATGACCTGCGGCTTCTGTCCGTCGGGTGCATCCGCGAGCACATAGGCGCCCTTCTTCACGCCCTCGGCGGACGCATAGCGGCTGCGGTCCAAAGTAGGCAGCGGCTGCCGCGACACGACAATGCACGCCGGACGCCGCTTTTGCGCAAGCGCGACGCGCCATGCCTGCGCCACTTCGTTCGCATCGCCGGGACGCAGCACCGTGAGCCCGGGCACACCGCGCAGCGACGCGAGCTGCTCGATCGGCTGGTGCGTCGGCCCGTCTTCGCCGACACCGATCGAATCGTGCGTGAACACGTAGACCGCCTCGACCTCCATGATTGCCGACAGACGAATCGGCGGCTTCATGTAGTCACTGAAAATCAGGAACGTGGAGCCGTAGGGCCGCAGGTTCGACAACGCGAGACCGTTGACCACCGCGCCCATGCCGTGTTCGCGAATGCCGAAGTGCAGATTGCGGCCACCGTAGTTGTCATATTCGAAGCTGCCCGCGCCCTCGAATTTCAGGTTCGTTTTCGTGGACGGCGCGAGATCGGCCGCGCCGCCGATTATCCAGGGCACGCGCGCGGCAATCGCGTTCAGCACCTTGCCCGACGAGTCGCGCGAGGCCATGCCTTTCGGGTCCGCGTCGAAAGTGGGAATGTCGTTGTCCCAGCCCACCGGCAAGTCATGCGCTTCGATCAGTGCGAATTCGCGCGAGAGTTCCGGATACTGCTTGCTATAGGCGTCGTACCTGGCCTGCCATTCCTCGCGTGCCGCCTTGCCGCGCGCGCCGATGCCGGCGGCAAAGCGCTCGTGCACGCCGTCGGGCACGTAGAAAAATTTGTCCTCGGGCCAGCCGTAGAACTTCTTGGTGAGCGCCACTTCCTCCACACCGAGCGCTTCGCCGTGTGCTGCGGCGGTGTCCTGCTTGTTCGGCGCACCCCAGCCAATAACGCTGTTGACCACGATCAGCGTCGGCCGGTCCGTCACGCTCTTTGCCTCGACGAGGGCGGCTTCGAGCGCGGCCGCGTCGTTTGCGTCGTCCACATGCAGCGTGTGCCAGCGGTAGCCGCGAAAACGGCTCTCCACGTCGTCGCTATAGGCGAGATCGGTGTGCCCTTCGATCGTCACGCGATTGCTGTCGTAGATCCAGATGAGGTTCGAGAGCTTCAGATGCCCCGCAAGCGACGCGGCTTCGTGCGAAATGCCTTCCATCATGTCGCCGTCGCCACAAAGCGCATAGACGCGATAGTCGAAGAGCGGCGCATCCGGCTTGTTGAAGCGGCTCTCGTACCAGCGCGCCGCCATTGCCATGCCGACACTGTTGCCGAGGCCCTGGCCGAGCGGGCCCGTGGTGGTTTCGACACCCGTCGTCATCCGGTACTCCGGGTGGCCAGGCGTCTTGCTGTCTATCTGCCGGAAGCGCTCGATATCCGCGAGCGACACCGCGGGCTGGCCGGTGGGCTTGCCGTCTTCGTCGACAGCCTTCACGTTCGCGAGATGCAGCAGCGAATACAGCAGCATCGACGCGTGCCCGACCGACAGCACGAAGCGGTCGCGATTGGGCCACAACGGCTCTTCGGGGTCGTAGCGCAGATGGTTCTGCCACAGATGGTAGGCAACCGGCGCGAGCGCCATCGGCGTGCCTGGGTGGCCGGAATTGGCCTTCTGAACAGCGTCCATCGACAGGGTGCGGATGGTATTGATGCACAACTGATCGAGGGCGGGATCGTTTTGCATGAGACACTCCTTGTTCGGCCGTCAGCCACATTGCCCCCGCGCGCTGCGGCGAAGGCTGTGTTCAAAACGGTATTCAACGGTAGTCAAACGGTGTTCGCGGGACACAACAGATGAACAACCCGACAAGCCTTCACGATAATGCGCCGATGCGCGCAACTCTGCACGCAGCGTGACATTGTGTAGGAGGCGAGCGAACTGCTCTTCTGTGCGCCAACGCACACGGAGTAACCGGAAGGCGAAGGCGAGCGACAGGCGAGCGACAGGCGAGCGACAGGCGAGCGACAGGCGAGCGACAGCAGGCGCTATCAGGCCGCGTTCAACCAGTGCTCGCACAGCGGGCCATGCTCGCCGTCGACGGGGTCCATTCGCGGAAACGGCACGGCTTGCATGGCCGCGAGCTCCTGCGGCGTGAGCGCTTCGCGACGAATGTCCCACTGCTGACCCGCCGGATAGCCCCCCACCACGCGAAAGCGGCCCTCGAACGACTGTAGGCAATGGCCAGTGCCGGCTGGCAAAAGCAGCACGTCCCCAACAGAGACGCTCACCACCTTGCCGCCTGGACCGCCAACGATCACTTCCGCGGAACCCTCGCTCACGCCGAGCACCTCGTGCGCAGTCGAGTGGAAATGGTGATAGTCGAAAATGCCGTCGCGCCATTGCGGCGGCCATTGATTGCGCGCGAACAGCACTTCGAATGCGGCGGCCACGTCGCCGATGGCGGGGTCGACAGCCTGCCGGTAAACCACGACCGGCAGCTTGCGATTATTCGGTACCCAATCGTGCGGTTCGAGCATGAAGGCTTCGTACTCGGTCTGCATTGCATCGAATGCGTGCGTCGATTTTTCCTGCATCTCTGGCTCCTGTGCGTGGGGCGCGGGTGCCGCATGCGCGAAACGGCAACCGGCGATCTTGCACCGCCGCATAAAGCGCGCCTGCCCGGGTTGGGGCTGCGCTTTTGGCTGCGCTTGGGGCGCCCGGGTGGCTGCGTGTCTGGCCGCGCTGGGTGGCTGCGCTGGGTGGCTGCGCTTGTGACGGCGCTGGGTGGCCGCGCTTAGGGCCGCTTGTGGCCGCTTGTGGCCGCTTGTGGCCGCGCCTTTGGGCCGCGCCTCTGGGCCGCGCCTCTGGCCGCGCTAGTGGCCCGCCGTTGGCCGCCTGTTGGCTCCGCTGTCGGCCCCGCTGTTGGCCAGTTAGAAAGCAATCAGGCTCGCTGCGCGGCGGCACGCCGCGCAGCCAGGTCGACGCCTTGCGCGCATACGAGAAATGCTCAGCCGCCGCCGATGCCCTGCAGCACCTTCCCCGTGCCGCCGCATACGGTGCACTGCTTTCCTTCCACCTTGCCCGTGCCGTGGCAGGCGCGGCAAATGTCTTCGCCAACGCCGGGGGCGTCGGGGGGCGCTTCATCGCCGGGGTTCAGGGGTTCGTTGTCCTGTTGCATGTGTCTCTCCGTTTGTTTGCACGTAGTCAGTTCTTGTGCGACGCACGGCCACCGCCGCCCGCGGGCTCGCCATGCGCGCCTGTTCCGAGCGGAACCTCGGCGGTCTGCTCGGGATGCTGGTTCGAGCGCGGCGGGTTCGTCTGTCGGTCGACGCCGGTCTGCACGACCGGCTCGATGCCGAGCGGGCTTGGCTCTACATAATGCGTGCCGCTTGGCTGGTTGCGCGCTTTCACTTCCGGCGACGGTTCGGCAGCACTGGCATTCGCGCGTGAAGTGCCGGACTGCATGTCCGGTTGGGTGTCGCGCTGTGCATCGGTGCGCGTGTCGGGCGTGATGTCGGGCATTGTTTCGGGCATTGTTTCGGGCATTGTTTCGGGCTTTGCGTTGGGCGTTGTGCCGGGCTTCGTGTCGGCGTGCGATTCCGGCTGCGTTCCGGGCTGCATGGCTCTCTCCTTTTATCGGCTACACCTGCGTCGGAGCAACATATGGACCCCAACGGCACCTTGACCGTAACCCGACCAAAGGGCGCCGCCAGCAAGCCCCGCTCCGCGGTCTCGCAGCGGCTGCGCTCACGCCTCCATTTGCGCATGCTTCGCCCGTCCCCTAGCCCCTTCACGCAGGAGCGACGCATTCATTCGCGCACTCGACAAGCGTGCTGCGCGCACCCATCGCGCATCCATTGGGCACGCCCATTGCGTACTCAACGCTGAAGCTTCGGATTCATC
The DNA here is from genome assembly GCF_019511605.1 of Paraburkholderia phenoliruptrix. Classification (GTDB taxonomy): domain Bacteria; phylum Pseudomonadota; class Gammaproteobacteria; order Burkholderiales; family Burkholderiaceae; genus Paraburkholderia; species Paraburkholderia phenoliruptrix_A. The sequence continues at coordinate 105,800 of NZ_JAEUAV010000001.1, forward strand.
TTTGTAAAAAGGAGCGCCTCATGCCAATCACGACCATTCGCGTGTCCGATACGGAAGTCCAGGTCGAACGAACCCTTTACACGTTCGCGCAAAAGAGCGATGCGGACGCATTCGCGCAGTGCGTAGTGAACGATTCGATCGACACCTGCTATCGCAGCCATCCGCCTCTGTCGGCACGGCCCACTGTGCCGGACGAACACCCTGACGACCCCAATCGCGGCAGTACGATTTCGCCTTCGCTTGGCGGTATGCCCTGAGCGCAAAGCGCGGCCCCTGATTGCCGAATGAGCTGCCGCACGAGCGCGCCGCTTGCTGATGGCGAGCGCGCTACGGTCACTTTTCCGGCGAAGCGCGGTCGGCCGCCACGATCTGCTTGCCGTACTCGATGGCGGCGCGCCGCGCTTCGTCGGCGGTTTCATAGGGGCCGATTTCCGGCGCACCGTCGAATGGAAAAAGAATCCTCCTGTCCGCTTTGCGGAGGACCTTCAGCCCACCTACATAACGGCCGTCGCCTGTTCCGTGATAGCTGGCGAAAATCTCAAACTCGTCGTCAGCAACGTCGGCCTTGTGTCGCGCCATTTCGTGTTTCCCTGTGCCTGTATTTCCGGTGCCCGAACAGGCACCTCACGCTCTTTCGCGCCATGCCATGTGCATTGCGCGTGAGCGAAGGCAGCAACGGCCGTTCCACGTGCGAAAGCCGCTACGCGAAAGGCGATGGAGGGATCAAAGCGGGATCAAAGCGGGATCAAAGGGCATGCGCATTGCGCGCAGGAAAACGCAGCAGGAACACAAAAAGTGGAGATAACGATGACCCTGTCAAACACGTACGACGCAGCGGCACGTGTGATGCACACGCCGACGCCGCCGGAGATCGACCCTGAAGCGCCGCCGGCCCCCAACATCGATCCGGATCCACCGCCCGCTCCCGACGACGACCCGGGCGGCGCGCCGCCCGGTGCGCCCGAAGGCGATCCGCCCGCAACCCCGCCGCCAGTGCATGCGCTGCGGCGTGTGCGGCACTGAAGCGCAACCCGCACGAAACTCGAGCGGAGCGATACGCGCTCGGCGCGCACACGACGCTCTCAATTGGCGCTCTCAATTCCGATCTGATGCAATCGCAATCGGATGCAGTTGCAATCGCCGCGTGAAGCCGCGCCTCGCGAATCAGAACTGATGCAGCATGCCGACGTAAGCGCCGGTCTGCGACTCACCCACCAGCGGGTTCGTGTTGTTCGTCGCATCGCGCGGCGACGCCTGCAGAGAGAAGTTCGCGTTGCCGCTGTTGCGCACGTAGCCGACGGTGCCGTAAAGGAAGGTGCGCTTCGACAGGTTATAAGTGGTGCCAAGCACGTACATCATTGCGTGACCGGAAGGGTCATGCGCGCTGTCGCCCGCACCGTCGCCGACCTTCACGTAGTAGCCGCCGGCGGTCACGGCCCAGCGCGGCTGGAAATTGTAGGTAGCGCCGAGCCAATAGTGGTCCGCAGTATCGGCAACGCCAGCCGGAGAATCCGGCGCGGAGTAATGGGTATAGGCGCCCTGAATCTTCACCGCATCGAAATGCACGTTCGCGCCCACAAAGTATTCACGCGAACTCTGGAAGATGTTCGAGAAACGCCCATTGCTATCGCGTAGTTCGTCGTAAATGCCGCGAACGTCGAAGAGCTGTGAATGATAGGTCAGCATGATGCCGTCCGAGCGGCCGAACTCGCCGCTCGCGCCGCTGTTGAACGCGCCGGGCTGGTTGCCGAACGCGTATTGCGCCTGCACGTCGAAGCCCCAGAACACCGGGCTGTGATATTCAACGTTGTTGCTGGTCTGCTGCCAGTTGCGACCGCGCACGAGCGACGCGGACGAAAACGCCTGCTGCACGAACGGGTCGAATTCCCACACGCCGTCGCTGTCGATAAACAGATTGCGGCCCGCTTGCAGCGTGCCCCATTGCTGGCTGCTGAGGCCGACGAACGCGCGGCGCGACCAGAGCCGTCCGCCGCTCGTGGTGCCGTCCATGACCTGCAAGCCGGTCTCCAGGTTGAAGATTGCCTTCAGGCCGCCGCCCAGGTCCTCGGCGCCCTTCAGGCCGAGCATGCTCGTGCCCCAGTCGCCGCCTTCGGCGCGCCAGCGGCTCGAACTTGCGCCCGTGCCGTTGTCGATGTGATTCATGTACTCGATGCCGGCATCGAGGCGGCCATAGAGCGTCACGCTCGTTTGCCCATAGGCCAGGGGGCTTGCCAGCGCCAGTGCGGCGACCAGCTTCGTAGGTAGTCTCATTGTCTCGCCATCCGTTCTTGTGACGTTTGTTATGCGCTTTCTTCCGGCGCGGTATGGGCACAGCAGGCGCAAGGCGAACTCCACGCATTGCCGCCGAACTATAGGCGATGCGCCGCCCACCCACTATCCGTTTTGCGCAATAGATTCTTGCGAGGCGTGCACGCACGTCGGCCTGACGCGCGAGTTGTCCTTCACCGGCCCGGCACCGGCTGCATCGTCGCAATGGGAATCAGGAATTCGGAGAAGCCAGTCAGCATGATCTGCACGCCGATGCACAACAGCAGAAACGACGAAACGCGCATGGCCACTTTGGTGCCTTCCGCGCCGAGGTATCGTGCGAACACGACCGAGCGGCTGTATACCAGATAGACGGTCAGCGCCACGGCGAGCGAGATCACCACCGACGCGATACCCGACAGCACGAACTCGGAGAGCTTATGCGTACGGTTCGCGGTCAGCGCAATCGCGGTGGCAATGGAACCCGGCCCAGTAGTCAATGGAATGGTCAGCGGGAAGAACGCCCTTGACTTCGCGTTTTCCGCGTCCACCCGCTTGACTCCCGGCTGTTCGGCGGGCTGCGTATCGGGCGCATTCAGCATTTGCCAGCCGCCCACCGCGACGGCCAGCCCGCCGCCTATGCGCAACGCCTCCATTGAAATGCCGAAGAAATGCAGAATCGGCGTACCGATGAAAAACGCCACCAGCAGCACGCAGACGACATTGATCGCGATCTTGCGCGCAAGCGCCGTGCGCTCGTCAGTCGTCAACGAAGCGGTACGGTCGAGAAAAACAAAAGCCACGCCAATTGGGTTGATGATGCTGATCAGCCCCGTGAAGCCGAACAGAATGTCCGCGATCAGACTTTCGACCATATGCGATCCGTGTCGGGCGGCGCTCCGGCAAGCCGACTGCCTGCGGGGACCGCGCCGCGCCGTGTGGTTGAACTGGAGGCGCCGCGTCTTAGCAGCCTGCGCGCCCTGCGTGGCCGGAATCATATCGCGGCGCGATATAAATCCGTAAAAAAGCACCGGGTTGCCGGGCATGGCTCTGCGCGCGCCGGGCGTCGGCCTCGCGGATTGCAATGCAGCAGGCGCAGGCAGGCAAAGCGCCGATCGATGCGCACGCAACTTTCAACCAGCCTACAGTTTTTTGAACTGCTTTACGGGACGCAAGCATCGGGCATACAGTCGCCAGCGAAGCTGCACTTTCAATGAGACGTACTCACAGTTCGAGGAGTTGCCCCATGTTGCTTCGTGTACTCGCCGCGCTGCCGTTCATCGGCATTCTGCTTGGCGTTCCGTTCGTGAACCGCGTCGAGCCGCTCGTGCTCGGCATGCCGTTCGTGCTGGGCTGGATTGTCGCGTGGGTGGTGCTGAGTTCGGTCATCATGGCGATTGTCTACCGCCTCGATCGGTCGAATCGGCAGATTGCCGCCGACAGCGAGGAGGTCCGCCCATGAGCGCGCTCGTCATCATTGCAGCGATCACGCTGTTTGCGCTTTTCCTCGGCGTACGGGCAAAGCATGGCCACGACATGAGCCTCGAACAATGGACCGTAGGCGGCCGCAGCTTCGGCACTGCCTTCGTGTTCCTGCTGATGGCCGGCGAAATCTACACCACGTTCACGTTCCTCGGCGGCAGCGGCTTCGCATATGGGAAAGGCGCGGCCGTCTATTACATTCTCGCGTACGGCACGCTCGCCTACATCCTGTCGTACTGGATGCTGCCGCCCATCTGGCGCTTCGCCAAGCAGCAGCGTCTCGTGTCCCAGCCGCACTTCTTCACCCGCAAATACGAGAGCCCCGCGCTCGGTACGCTCGTCGCGCTGGTCGGCGTGGCCGCGCTGATTCCCTACCTCGTTTTGCAATTGAAGGGACTCGGCATTATCGTGGCCACGGCTTCGTATGGCGCGATTTCTTCGACCGCCGCAATCTGGATCGGCGCCGCTGTGGTCACGGCCTATGTGATCGTGTCGGGCGTGCGCGGCTCGGCGTGGAACTCGGTCGTCAAAGACCTGCTGATTCTCGCGATCGTGCTGTTCCTCGGCATTTATCTGCCGCTGCATTATTACGGCAGTCTCGGCGAGATGTTCCATGCAATCGACGCCGCCCGCCCCGGCTTCCTCACGTTCCCGGCAAAAGGCTCCAGCGTGACCTGGTTCCAGTCCACGGTGCTGCTCACGGCGCTTGGGTTTTTCATGTGGCCGCATACGTTCGGCTCGATCTTCACCGCGAAGGACGAGCGCATTTTCCGCCGCAATGCAATCGTGCTTCCGCTCTACCAGTTGATCCTGCTGTTCGTGTTCTTCGTGGGCTTCGCGGCGACGCTGAAGGTGCCGGGGCTCAAAGGCGGCGATATCGACCTGTCGCTGTTCCGCCTGTCGTTGCAGACCTTCGACCCGTGGTTCGTCGGCGTGATCGGCGCGGCCGGCATTCTGACCGCGCTGGTGCCAGGCTCGATGATCCTCACGTCGGCCTCCACGCTGCTCGCCAACGACGTCTATCGCGGCATGGTGAACCGCAATGCATCGGACGCGTCGGTCGCGAAGCTTGCGCGCATTCTGGTGCCCGTTGTCGCTTTGGTTGCCGTGGCGTTCACGCTGCACGGCGGCGAAACCATCGTCGCGTTGCTGTTGATGGGCTACAGCTTTGTCACGCAGCTTTTTCCCGCGGTGGTGTGCAGCCTGTTTCCGCACAATCGGGCGACGAGGCAAGGCGCGTTCTGCGGGATTGTCGCGGGCGTCGCAGTGGTGGCCATCACCACGACGATGCATCTGACGATCGCGCAACTCATGCCCTTTCTGCCCGACGCGCTCAAAGACGTAAACATTGGCTTTGTCGCGCTGGCCGTGAACGTGATCGTCTTCGTAATCGTCAGCGCAATGACGCAAGGCGGACGCGTTCAGCAGGCACAAGCGTCGGCACATTGATTCCCGCAGTGCGCAGCTTGAAAGCCGTCGTAATGCGACGGCTTTTTCTTTGAGCCCCGCGCCCGCACGGCGCGTCAAAACTACATACGAGTGCAAAAACGCCCGCCCGGCGCGGATGCAAGGCGGCGCAGTAACCGATGGTTACCGCTGAAACACATCGATTTGCGCCAGGTCGATCACAGAGGTTGTCCCAGGCATAGCGCTTGCTGTTTTTTGGCCCTGTGTTTCCGCCGCACTGCACAAGTGCAAAACGCGTCCTCTGGGGGCCATCTTGCCGCTTAACGTTCTACTTGTCGCTTCCGAAGCCCTTCCTCTCGCCAAATCCGGCGGACTCGGCGACATGGTCAGCGCCTATGCCAGCGCCTTGCGCGACGCAGGCGTCGACGTTTCCATCCTGATGCCCGCCTATCCGGCTGCGCTGGAGAAGGCCGTCGACGTCGCGCCCGTTGCCCGCATGACCGGCTTGCCCGGCGGCGACGCGCGACTGCTGCGCGGGCGCATGCCCGACAGCGGCGTGACGGTGTTGCTGCTGCAAATGGACCACCTGTTCGCGCGGGAAGGCTTGTACCGCGACCCTCAGGGACGCGACTACCTGGACAATCTCACGCGCTTTGCCTCGCTCGCCGCAGCGGCGACGCGCGTCGCGCGCGGCGTTCGCAACCTGAAGCGCCCCGACATCGTGCACGCGCACGATTGGCATGCAGGGCTCACGCCGCTTTATATGCGGCTTGCCGGCGTCGCCGCAAAAAGCGTATTCACGATCCACAACCTCGCCTTCCAGGGCAACCATCCGCTCGCGATGGGCGGCTGGATCGGCGTGCCGCCCGAACTGCTGGTGCCCGCGCTCACCGACGAACGCAGCATCGAGTTCTACGGATCGCTCAGCATGATGAAGGCCGGCATCGTGCACGCGGACCGCGTAACGACCGTCAGTCAGCGTTATGCACGCGAAATTCTCACGCCGCGCTTCGGCCACGGCATGGAAGGCGTGCTGCAAGCGCAGGCGGCGAAGCTGTCGGGCATCGTCAACGGAATCGACACGTCCGTATGGAATCCGGCCACCGACGCCTATATCGCCCGCCCCTATTCCGTCGACGACACGGCGGGCAAGCAGGCGTGCAAGCGCGAACTGCAACAGGCGTGCGGCTTGACGCGCGACCCGTTTGCGCCGCTTGTCGCGATTGGCAGCCGCCTGACGGAACAGAAGCTCGCGGACGTGGTGATACGCGCGCTTCCGGTATTGCTCGAACGACATCCGCGTTTGCAATTCGCGATTCTCGGCCAGGGCGAGCGGGCGCTCGAACATGCGATGCAGGAACTGGCTGCCGCATGGCCCGGCCGCGTGGGCGTGCAGATCGGTTATGACGAGCGGCGCGCGCACATGCTGCATGCGGGCGCGGATATTCTGCTGCACGGCAGCCGCTTCGAGCCTTGCGGACTCACGCAGCTGTATGCAATGCGCTACGGCACGATTCCGGTGGCCTCACGCGTGGGCGGTCTCGCCGACACCATTGTCGACTATGCGCCGGAGTGCGCGCGCGGCGAAGATTGCGCGACTGGTTTCCTGTTCGACGGCGAAGATACTTACGATGTGGTGCAGGCCCTGGGCCGCGCGCTGGCGGCATTCATGCGGCCGTCGTCGTGGCATGCGTTGCAGCGCAATGCGATGAGCCGCGATTCGAGCTGGGAAGCGTCCACTTCGAGCTATCTCGCGCTGTACGCTGATCTCGTCGATGCCCGTCCCGCACTGCGCGACACGCGCGTTCGCAAAACGCCCGGCCGCGCGAGAACCGCGGGCTCTGCAGCAGCGCGGCAGGTTCACCGCGATGAGGCGTTCGGCGCGGGAGTCGGTGAAATGGTTCGGAGCGCGTAATAATCGCGCGTGGTGACTGGGGGCAGCGACTAAGCGTAACGCTGCGGCGCAGCCTGTACGCACTGGCTTGCGCCCGCCCTGCGCCGTACTCCGTCCACCGCGCCGGCCCCATCGCGCACTCGCGTGCGCTCACGCACGCAAAGCACACGCGCTGCGCGCCTGCGTCCATCGGTCATCCACTCAACCCAGTGAATCCGCCGCTCACCGTGCTGCGCGCGATGCAAACGCGTAGCCGTCCTTGCCGCCGCGCTTGACCTCGTACATTGCTTCGTCGGCGGCAGCGACGAGCCGGCGATAATCGTCCACCAGATCCGGATAGCTCGCAATGCCGATGCTCGCGCGAACCATGCCCATGCCCATCTGTTTATCGGTGTGTGCCACGCAGCCAATCAGGCGCTGCGCGATCTGACGCAGTTCGTCCTGCGCGGAAAACTGGCGAACCAGCACAGCAAATTCATCGCCTCCGATTCGTGCAACCAGGTCTTCCTTGCGCACCGACTCGCGAAAGCGCTTTGAGACTTCGATCAGAAACTCGTCGCCTACCCGATGACCGAGTGAATCGTTGACCTGCTTGAAGCCGTCCAGATCCACGTACAACACAGCCATCTTGCGCGCGCTCGCGTCCGCTGACGCCTGCATTGCCGCCTCCTGCAATTCGGCAACCAGCTTGCGCCGGTTCGCGAGGCCGGTCATCGGATCGTGCAGCGCAGCGTGCTCGAATTCGTGCGACTGGCCGGCCAGTAGACGGTTGCGCCTGGCGTACATGCCAAGCGCCGTGATCAGCATGCAGAACAGCAGCGCTGCAAGCGCAATCAGCATGCGCGAGACGAGCGTGATGCGTTTGCGGATGTCGGCACTATAGGCATCGCGCTGTGCGTGCCAGTAGGACGACGCGTTGCTGAGCAGCGCGTCCATTTCTGCGAGCGTCGCATCGGGCAACAACACGGACGAAGGCATGCGCGGCGCGCCTGCGGGGCTGGCATTGATCAGCGCGGCGAGCGACGCGAGGCGGCGCGTCAGTTCGGCACGCGCGTCGCGATAGCCGTTGGCCGCGGCGTCGTGCGCGCCCGGCACCTGTTCCCACGCGCCGACCCGCGCGCGTGCCGTTCCGGCTTGCTCGACGGCCTCCAGCACGAGGCTCGCGTATTCCTGTTTGACCTGATCGGAGAACACGGTTCTGATCTGCAAGGCGAGGTACAGCAGGCCGATCAGCAGACACAGCAGCGAAGCCACGGCGAGCGTGGCGGGTCCGGGCGTGAGCGGCCGGCCGTTGACGCGCAGCGGCCCCGGGCGCCACGCGAAGAGCGGCTCAGGGATGCGAGTAGAGGTCTTGCTGGCTTCCGCTGCCATGTTGTCGATAGCTGACTCGTCGAAAGAAGGAACCCATGCGCGCGAAGAGATTGCCCTTGCGGCGCGCGTTGCTGGCCGACGCACGCCGCTCCTGCTGGGCGGATTTCGCTTCCCGCGCGGGGCGCGTCGATGCAAGCTGAGGCACTGCGGCTGGCGCAGCGGTTGCGGCAGCTTGCGTCGCGCGAGGCGCGATCGCGGGCGCGGCGGCCAGGCTCGAGCGCGCATCGGCGGCGGCGTCCGCGAGCACCGCCTCGTCCTGAGGACGCGAGATCTCACCGGCCCATGTGGACGGCTTGCGGCGCTCGTCCACCGTCGCCGCCGAAGATTGCGCGGGGATTGCCGGCAAGTCGAGTAGCGCGATGGCGTCGGCGGGTGAACTCGTCGCGACGGCAGGACTGCGTGCGAGAGCATCGGGCGCCGGCATTCCGAGCGGCCCGGCGGTCGTCGCGACAGTGGCCGGCGCTGTCGGACTGCGCGCCGGAGCACCCGGCGCCGGCATCACGGGCGGCCCTGGGGTTGTCGCGACAGTGGCCGGCGCTGTCTGCGCGGCCGTTGCAGGCAAACTGCCGCTTCGCTCCGACGCTGTCGCCAGCATGGACGCCGTATGGTTCGGCGCGGGCATGCGCAAAGCCTGGCGCGCGCGGGCAATGGCTTCCGCGTAGGTCTGCTGATCGCTGTTGAACCACACCCCGTAAGCGACGGTGCCGACCACGCCAAACGCAAGCGCGCTCGCCGCCGCCACGCACAGCGCCAGTCGCCCGAAGCGGGGTGTCATGTCCGTTGCCTGCGCAGTTCTCGGGTCGAGGCCGTCATCGTCATGGTCCGCGCGAACATGAGGCAAGTCAGGATCGTTGTACATCGTAGTACGCTCCGCAATTCTTCCGTCTGACGCTCCGTCAGGCCCGGTTCACACAGTCTGCACGGTCGATGCAAACGCTGCCCGAAGAATGTAACTCTCTCATTCGATAGTCACAACACGACCGGCTCTGCTTCAAACGTCTGTTCGGCAGATCGCATTTGAGCCTGCAAAACCAGGTAAAACCTTCAAGGCGGCCATGCATGCGCGACAAACTCGCGGCGCCGCGAGTCGGCCAAGCCCGCTGCAAAGGCCCGCCACGTGTGAAGGCGAAGCCTCGCACCGTACGAGGGGCCTAAGTCCACGCAATAAGCGCGCCTGTGTGGCGGATCTGGACAGTAGGCGCGGGCGGACGCTTCAAACGCACGTGTGACCGCGAGAATTGGTTGCGTGATCCACCAAATTGAGGATATTTCGCGCGGTGGCGCGCGCAGCGGGAAGGAGGAATCTGCTGGCCGAAGCGATTCGATCGTGGACGCTGCCGCGTTCCCGAGCCGCGGCCATGAATGGCGCATTTCGCCGAGGTTTCGGCACAAAAGCGCGATGGCAGAACCGACGAATGGCAACGCAGCGGCATGTTGGCGTCGCGCAGAGCAGCCGCTACCGCGCGCTGGTTCAGCGAGCGTTTTTCAGCCCTGCACGTCAGGCATGACTGCGGCCGCGGGGCATTTACGCCCAGCGGCCGCAGGGTGCTGCTTGCAACGCAGCTCCAGGGTGGCCGCCAACGTGCAAACGTCGCCGGCCAGGCCCTGAGTGGTCTTACTGCGTCTGCGCCTTCTGCCGCAGCTTGCCCTGATAGCGGATGGTCGGACGCAGCGACTGCGTCGTCGGTGCCGGGGCTTTCAGCAGTTGGCGGGCCACCATGGTGTTGGCGGAAGTGAGCGAGCCGATGGTCGTTTCACGCGACGGGTCGGCGAGTCCGTGAGCAACCAGCAGTTTTGCCTCGAGTTGCAGGCTCGTCAGCAGCACAGGGTCGGTCAGCGCATTGCTCTGTGCGAGCAACTGGCTCCACGCGTTGTTGCTGTAGTTCGTCACGTAGTAGTCGAGGCCGCTCGGATCGGCGAGCACCGCGGAGCAGCCGTTCAGCCGCACCTGCGTTTGCAGGTCCTTCATGGCGACCGTCTTGCGCGAAGTGAGTCCATCGCCATAAGCGAGCGTGAGCGGAATGGTCCATTGCGTTCCGGGATACTGGTTCTGGTTGGGGAACGGCGCCTGTTTGAGCGTCACGATGGTCTGGTTCGTGGTCAGGTCGCATTGGGTGTCGAGTGAGATCAGCGGCACGCCGGTTTGCCGCACGAAGCTGTCGCCAATCGCGCCCATCGGCTGACCGCTTGCCTTCGTGAGCTCGTCCCATAGACGCTTGGGCGTGACGTTGCCGAGCGCGTAGTCGGCCAGGTACTGCTGCAGCCCCTTGCGCATCGTTTCTTCGCCGAGATAGTTCTCCAGCATCTTCAACACGTGACCGCCCTTGTCATACGTGAAGGCGCTCGCGCTCAGCACGAAGTCGTTGGACGCCCAGCCATTGAAGTTCGGCTGCACCGGGAACGCCGTGGACTTGAGGTCCGCGTTGATGACCGCGTACTTGTTCTTCACGTCGTCGACCCAGCTGAAGCGGTCCGGGAAGAAGCGCACTTTCGTCTTGTTCTCGAAGAACGTGGCAAACGATTCGTTCAGCCAGACGTCGTCCCACCAGTCGAGCGTAACGAGGTCGCCGAACCATTGATGCGCCGCCTCGTGCGTGAGCACCGTCACGCCATAGTCGGACATGCTCGTGCCTGGCGCCGGCAGGATATCGTCGGCGAATTCCAGAATCGCACCCCAGTTCTCCATGCCGCCGAAGTTCAGGTCCTTCTGTTCCTTGAACGCGTCGTTCGCCGCAATCGTGTCGAACTTGGTGAGCGGCAACGGGATGCCCGTGTAGCGATAGTAGTAGTCGAGTGCCTGCTTGGTCTGCTGCATGGCGGGCTTGGCCCAGTCACGCATGCCGGGCGGCGTGAAAATGCGCAGATGCAGGCCTTTGCCGTCGGGCAGCGGGCTCGTGAAGTCGTCTTCGAGAATGTCGAACTGACCGCCGCCGAAGAACAGCAGATACGAAGGCATGGGCGGGGTTTTTTCGAACGACACCAGCTTATAGCCGCCGCCAACGTTCACCGCCGGCTTTTCGGCCGCGTTCGACACGACGTTCCAGTTTTGCGGCACTTCCGCGCTCACCTCATAGGTCGGCCGGAACGCCGGCTCGTCCCAGCCGGGGAACCACTGCCGCGCGAGATTCGACTCTCCCTGGGTAAGAATCGCGCCGCTCGTCGAACCGTCGGTCGCCTTCAGGTCGACGCGGAAAACGCCCTCCGCCGCGGAACAGCCAGGATACGGATCGTCGCCGCAACTTCCGCCGGTTTTCGTCACCGGGTCGTCGTAGCTCTTGAAGTTGATGATGCCGCTCCACTCCATGTGCAGCGAGTAGTTGCCCGCGGCGATCTGACCGCTGACGGGCCGCAACTGGTAGAAGTCGCCGTCGTCCTGCGGCGTGGCGATCAGCGCGATGTTGCCCGGCTGAAGCATGATCGTGCCGTTGGTGAACTTGATGCGATGCCCCGCGATCGTGATCGCGTTAACCGCCTTGAGCACCTTGATCTGCACGTCGGCGCGGCCGTCGAACGACGACAGCGCCGGGTTGGGCCTGAACCACAGCTTGTAGTTGACGGGCGTTACCGTGTTGGGCAGTTCAACTGGCTGCACGGTCTTGTCGATCGACGTGTCCGCGACCGCCGCGCTCGCCGGCACGACCGGCGTATCGGAGGCGCTCGCCGGGCCTTGGGCAGATTTGCTCGTGAGCGAAGCCGAGCCGTCTCCTCCTCCGCAACCGGCCAGGGCCATTATTCCGGCTAGCGCCAGGCACTGAATCTGCAATCGGAAATTTATGCGCATTTTAATCCTCGACTGACAATATCGGTATAAACAAGGTGCGTTGAGTCACTTCAGCCGTGTTTCTCTTTTTTCAGCGAAAAAGGTCTCCCGCACCAGCACCGATTTGCTAGCGAGAATATATGGACGTGTTACGCCCTCAGCACTAACGGCTGATTTTTAAAGTTACAGATCTTTTTATTACAAAGCTTTCAGAACAGACATTTACGACGCCGCTCCGATTCACGGAAAAGCGCATGCAGCGCGCTTTCCGGAGAAACGCGATAAACGTGGCTCGGTTTTGACGCCAGTGCGTAGCCTAGTTTGGCAAACGTTATCGTGTCAACTTCCTTTCACAAACTTTCCTGGTTTCGAGCGCCACGTATGCAAACCGAATGGCCGCGCCGATTTACCTGAGTCGATACTCTAAATACGTGATTTCCCGGACGGGACTACGGAAAATTTTTTATTTTCTAATTGCCGGATGTGATAAAGCGAAAGCGCGAGTCGCCGAGAGAAACCGGCGACTCGCGCTTTACTTTGCATTGAGTTCGGGACGCACTTGCCGCACGCAACCGCTTGGCAAATCGCGGCGTCGGCGTCTCGCACCAGGTCAGCGGCGCCCGGTCCGCAGCGGTCTGAAGAAGCTGCGAATTTCGGCCGCCAGCAGGTCAGGCTTTTCCATTGCGGCGAAATGGCCGCCGCCTGGCATGTCGGTCCACTGCGTCACATTGAAGGTTCTTTCAAGCCAGCTGCGCGGCGGATGACTGATCTCCTTCGGAAAACGCGCAAAGCCGACGGGCGGCACGACGCGTTCAGCTTGCGCGAAACGCATCGGCTGAAGACGGTTTTCCCAGTACATCTGCATCGCCGGCCCAATGCTCTGCGTGTACCAGTAAAGCGAGATGTTGGTCAGCAACTCGTCTTTTGAAAAAACGCGCTCCACGTCCCCTTCGCAATCGCTCCACGCGCGGAATTTTTCAGCTATCCATGCGGCGAGCCCCACAGGCGAATCGTTCAGCGACGCCGCGAGCGTAAGCGGCTTCGTCATGTGCAGATGCGAGTAGCCGCCTTCGAGCGCGGCCCACTCGTTCCTGTCGCGCAAAAAGCGCTCTTCTTCCGCGCTCAACGCTTGTTGCGTCGCGCCGATCGCGGGCTCGTAGGAACCCGGCAGGAAGTTCAAATGAATGCCGTCGACCACCTCGGGATGCCGCGTCGCAAGTGCAATGGAGACGCCCGCGCCCAGGTCGCCGCCTTGCGCGCCGAAGCGCGGGTAACCGAGGCCGTGCATCAGCGACGCCCATAGATCCGCGACCTGAAACGCCGACATGCCGGGCCGCGCAGGCGCCGCGGAAAACGCGAAGCCGGGCAGCGAAGGCACGACCACGTCGAACGAATCCGCAGGTTCGCCGCCGAACGCGCCGGGGTCGCACAGCCGTTCCAGCAGCGCTTCGAACTCGACGAACGAACCCGGCCAGCCATGCGTGACAACCAGTGGATAAGGCGCCGGGCCCGCGCCGCGCCGATGCACGAAGTGCACGCGCTGTCCCTCTACGTCGGCCATGAACTGCGGCTGCCGGTTCAGGCGCTCTTCAGCGGCGCGCCAGTCGAACTGCCCGGCCCAATACGCGGCGAGCTCGCGCAGCCATGCTGCGTCCATGCCCTGTTGCCATGCGGGCGACGGCGTGGCGGGCGCCCAGCGCGTTGCGAGTATCCGTCGACGCAGATCGTCGATGTCGTGCTCAGGCACGGCGATATGAAACGGCTGGATTTGCATGGGCGTCGTCCACGGTGGAGTAGTCGATCGAGCGCAGTTTGCAGCGCGCCGTTCGCGGCAATCGGCTCGCATGATCCACAAAACTACCGGCATGGTACACAATGCGCGCTGTTTCGTTTCGTGCGCTGGAGATCGACATGCTGGGAGCGCTGGCCGCCCTGCTCACCTTTCAATGCCTTGGAGAAGGCGTGTCTTACGTGTTCCGCTTACCGGTGCCGGGCCCGGTGATCGGCATGCTGCTGCTGTTCGGCTTTGTGATGATGCGCCCGCAAACAGCGGACGCCATCGAGCCCACCGCGCTCGAATTGCTACGGCATCTGTCGTTGCTTTTCGTGCCCGCGGGCGTCGGCATCATGGTGTCGGCCAGCCGCATTCGCGGCGATGCGATTGCCGTGATCGTTTCGATCGCCGTCAGCACCACGCTTGCAATTGCGGTTGCCGCGCTCGTCACGCGTGCGTTGATGCGCCGGCAGCAGCGCAGCGGACCGGACAACCGCGCCGACACGGAGGCCGCACAATGACCGCTTTACCGAAGCTCGGCGCGATCTGGGTCTATCTGGCGGCAAGTCCGCTGCTCGGTCTCACCATCACGTTGATCGCGTATCTGATTGCGCAGGCCCTGTATGCAAAGGCGCGTTTCAATCCGCTCGCCAATCCGGTGCTGATCGCGGTCGCGCTGCTCGTCGCAGTGCTCGAACTGACCGGCACGCCATACGCAACGTATTTCGAAGGCGCGCAGTTCGTCCACTTTCTGCTCGGTCCGGCGACCGTTGCACTCGCGTTGCCGCTTTATCGCCAGTGGCCGAAGCTGCGCCGCTATGCGTTGCCGCTCATTGGCGGACTTGTCGCCGGCTCGTTGACGGCGATTGTCTCGGCCATCGGCGTGGCCGCGCTGTTCGGCGCCTCGCATCAGACGCTCGCGTCGCTCGCGCCCAAATCCGCGACTACGCCGATTGCGATGGCGGTGGCGTCGCAAATCGGCGGCATTCCGTCGCTTACCGCGGTGCTCGTCATATCGACGGGAGTGTTCGGCGCCGTGTTCGCGCGCGCCATTCTCAACGTATTGCGAATCGCCGAGCCCGAGGTGCGCGGCTTCGCACTCGGCATTGCGTCGCACGGCATCGGCACCGCACGCGCATTTCAGGTGAGCGAGCAGATGGGCGCGTTCGCCGGGCTCGGCATGGGGCTCAATGGCGTGTTTACCGCTTTTGTGGTTCCCGTGCTGATGCCTGTGATGGCGCGCTGGCTGGGCGTGTGAGCGTTGGGCACGGCGTCGCGTGCGCACAGGAAGAGCGCGTGCGCAGCACATGAGCATCGCGCAGATGCGTGGAGGGCCACCGCTATTGCAGCAGAGATCGGCAATCCACAACGCGGTTTCGCCCGCCACAATGCTTCGCCATCCGAATTAATCACGCCTCGTCGCGATCGCTACATCGCACTCCCTTGCCAGAGCCAGGCTCTTGCGATTCACGCAGCATAGTTTGAAGCGAGCCCGCTTTTATGCGATGCTAGCCACGCCCCAAACGCAGGGCACGGCAGGTCATCGAACGAGAGGGTGTGAGAGGCAGACCAATCCTGTTGTCCATTCCTTCAGGAGGAGACATGATTGTGTCATTGCAAGCGCGCAGCATTCGCTGTGCCGGCCGCGCGCCCGGCATGCCTGGCTGTCCCAACGGTTTACCGCGGCCTTTGCCTCCCGGCGCCCGCCTGAAGTATCTGCAGCGCGCGGCCGCCGTTTCGGGCTTTGCCTTCCTCTTTGGTCTTTCATCGCTTTGTCATGCGGACACGCAGGTCGGCGGCACGTTGCCGCCCGCACCGGACATACTGTATGGCGAGCTGTTCGTTGCCGTGCAAACGGCACAGATCTATCCGGACCAGAAGACCTTCGTCGACGCAACGCCTAATGCGGACCCCGCCGTCATCGTGCAGCTTTATCAGCAGCAGAAGAACAATCCGGGGTTTTCGCTCGCGAACTTCGTGAACCAGTATTTCACGCCGCCGAGCGAGCCGGTAATCACCCCGCCCGCGAACCAGACGCTGCGCGAGCACATCAACTGGCTGTGGCCCGCTCTCACGCGCACGACCACGAGCGCGCCGCCTAACAGTTCGCTGATCCCGTTGCCGAAGCCCTACGTAGTGCCCGGCGGACGCTTTCGCGAAGGCTACTACTGGGACACCTACTTCACGATGCTCGGCTTGCAGGAAGCCGGCCGCGAAGACCTGGTCGACAACATGCTCGACAACTTCGCATACATGATCGACAAGTTCGGCCATATTCCGAACGGCAATCGCACGTATTACCTCGACCGCTCGCAGCCGCCCTTCTTCTCGCACATGGTGGAGCTCGCGTCCAAAGTGGAAGGCCACGGCGTCTATCAGAAGTACCTGCCTGCGCTGCGCAAGGAATACGGCTACTGGATGCAGGGCGAAAGCTCGACGTCGGCCGGCTCGGCCACGCGCAACGTGGTCGTGATGCCTGACCGCACTGTCCTGAACCGCTATTGGGACGAGCTGGACACGCCGCGCGACGAATCGTATCTGGAGGACATACAGACCGCGCAAAAGGCGACCGGCCGCAATCCGAACGACGTGTACCGCGAATTGCGCGCCACCGCCGAAAGCGGTTGGGACTTCAGTTCGCGCTGGTTCGGCGACAACATGACGCTCGCGACGGTGCGCACCACGTCGATCGTTCCGGTCGATCTGAACAGCCTGATGTTCCACCTGGAGATCAGCATTGCGAAAGGCTGCGGCGAGACGCGCGATTTCCGCTGTGTCGGCGAATTCACGGCACGCGCAGCGAAGCGCGCGCTCGGCATCAACCGCTACCTGTGGAATTCGAACGGCTACTACGGCGACTACGACTGGCAGCTCGGCAAACCACGCGACAACAAGACGGCGGCCATGGTGTTTCCGCTGTTCGTCGGCGCTGCATGGCCGGATCGCGCGAAAAAGACCGCGCAGCAGGTGCAATCGACGTTGCTGCAACCGGGCGGCCTTGTCACGACGACC
This sequence comes from Paraburkholderia phenoliruptrix, assembly GCF_019511605.1. Taxonomy (GTDB): domain Bacteria; phylum Pseudomonadota; class Gammaproteobacteria; order Burkholderiales; family Burkholderiaceae; genus Paraburkholderia; species Paraburkholderia phenoliruptrix_A. The sequence continues at coordinate 122,768 of NZ_JAEUAV010000001.1, forward strand.
TACAACACCACGCAACAGTGGGATGCACCGAACGGCTGGGCGCCGCTGCATTGGGTCGCCATTCAGGGCTTGAAGCGCTATGGTCAGGACGCGCTCGCGCAACAGATCGGCACACGTTTTCTCGCCGACGTAAAGGGCGTTTATGCGACCGATAAAAAGCTGGTGGAGAAGTACGTAGTGGAAGGCGCAGGCACCGGCGGTGGCGGCGGAGGCGAATATCCGCTTCAGGACGGCTTTGGCTGGACCAATGGCGTGACGCTGAAACTGCTCGACCTGTACAGTCCGGGCGAATAAGCCAGACGGCAGCGCGCGCCGGGCGGGCACGGGCGGCGCGAGGAGACCACGCTTGGAGGAAGGCGAGTCCGGGCGAGCGTCCGCAATACTGTACAAAAACACAGTATAATGACTCGTATGAACCAGTCATTTCCCGGCGGGCCCGTGCCCGCCCGGCGTTCGATCATGGCGTCCCAGCAAGGACTCTTTGCCCCGGAACCGGTCAGCCTGTTCAGTGACCGTGAAGGCGGAATCCGTTACCTGCCCGAGTCCATCGCGCCGGATATTGCGCAGCAGTGGTTTGTCGAGTTGCTGAACAGCATTGGCTGGAGCAGCCATCAGCGCATGATGTATGAGCGCGAAGTGGCGGTGCCCCGGCTGATCGCCACGTTCCTACGCGAATCGGCGGACCTGCCCGCGCCGCTTGGCGCGGCGTTCGAGGCGGTGCGCTCGCTCGTCGGCGCGCCGTTTAACCGCGTGGGGCTCAACCTGTACCGGGACGAACATGACAGCGTCGCGCCGCACAACGACAAAACCGCCAACCTGGTGCGCGGCGCGCCGATTGCGATCGTGTCGCTCGGCGCCGCGCGGCGCATGACAATCCGCCCGAAAAAAGGTCCCGGCCGCGCCGTGCATGTGGAACTGGAGCCGGGCAGTTGCCTTGTCATGAGCTACGCGTCGCAATTCACGCACGACCACGGCATTCCCAAGCTCGTGGAAAGCGTCGGGCCGCGCATCAGCCTCGCGTTTCGCTGCTACAACGGTCCGCGCGACTAACCGGGCATTGGCGCACGGCTCACACGGCAAAAATGTCCGGATTCTCGAGCAAGGGCACGAATTGACCGGTGCGGCCGTCGAGTGCGAGCATCACCCCGCTCTCGATGTCGAAAATCCAGCCGTGCAGCTGCAGGGTCTTGTTCGCGAGCCCGACCGCAACGGAAGGATGCGTCCGAATGTTCGCCAACTGCGCGACCACGTTGTCCTTGACCAGCGCGTCGAGCCGTTGCGCGGGCGACTCGTAGCTGCGCGACGCGTTGATGGCCTTCGCGGCATCCGCGTGGCGCAGCCAGCCCGCCACTGCCGGCAGGCGCTCCAGGTTGGTGTTGGCCGTGATCGCGGTCATCGCGCCGCAGTTCGAGTGCCCGCATATCACGATGTCGCGCACGCCAAGCACCGCGACCGCATATTCGACCGTCGCCGACACGCCGCCGGGCTCGGGACCATACGAAGGCACGATGTTGCCCGCATTACGAATCACGAAAAGCGCGCCCGGCTCTGCCTGCGTCAGCAGTTCAGGAACCACGCGGCTGTCCGAGCAGGTCACGAAAAGCGTGCTCGGGCTTTGCGCGGTGGACAGGCGCTTGAACAAGGCGCTTTGCTGCGGAAACACTTCGCGTTGAAAGCGGATCAAGCCCTCGATGATTTCCTGCACGATGTTCTCCAGATAGTCGAAGTTACGCGGCGCGCCCCGTTCAGCCAGCTTGTGCATGCTGGCGCCTGCGGCGGCCGCGGGCGGTTCGCGCGACTATACCGCGTTGCGGCGCCCAGGTCAGGTGCGTCCCTCATGCCGCCGCGTGTCTGCCGTGTCAGTCAGGTCCGCGCGTGCCGCGGCGGCATGCCGGCGGCATGTCGGCGGCATGCCGGCGGACCGGCGGACCGGCAAAACCCGTCGTCAAGGGCCTGTCTTGTCGAAGTCGCGCGTTTCCAGTTCCACGGATTGCCCGCCGTTCTTTTCGAGCACGCGCGTCGCGGCCTTCTCAATCTGCGCGCGGTTCGCCTCGAAAGTGCCCACCAGGTCGTGAGCCGACGGTCCGCCGTTGCCGAAATGGTCGTTCAGCGCGTCGAGCGAGACGCTGCACCAGACGTCCTTTCCATCGACATTGGCTTCGAAGGCGACGCGCGCGGCCGCCACCACTTCACGGCGTCCGGTGAATTCGATCCTCATAATGACCCTCCATGTGTCGAAAGAATGTCGTCAGTCGCAAGCGCCGTGCCACGCCGCCACGCCGCCTGCCCGCGTGCGACAGACTGCGCGGATCGCGCGCAAGGTGCATACTCGGAGTCGGCCGCGGCCGATGCGCCGCCTCGCCCGCGCACCTACTATTCTGATACCAACTCCACCCCATGTCCCGCAATCCGCAATCGTCACGCCCTCTGGTCATTGCCGCTGTAATGGCATCCATGGCGATGGTCGCCATTGAAGCCACCATTGTCTCCACCGCCATGCCGCAGATCGTCGCGCAACTCGGCGATCTGCATCTGTATAGCTGGGTCTTCTCGTCGTTTCTGCTCGCTCAAACGGCCATGACCGTGGTGTTCGGCAAGCTCGCTGATCTATACGGCCGCAAGCCGATCGCACTGGCCGGCATCGCCATCTTTCTGCTCGGCTCGGTGCTCGCTGGCTTTGCCTGGTCCATGCCGGCGATGATCGCGTTCCGTCTGATTCAGGGCATTGGCGCAGGCGCGATCCAGCCGGTTACGCTCACCATTGTCGCGGACCTTTACCCCGCACGCGAACGCGGCAAGGTGCAGGGCTATCTCGCGAGCGTCTGGGCGATTGCCGCGGTTATCGGGCCGATGGTCGGCGGCTTCATCATCCACAACATGTCGTGGGCGTGGATCTTCTGGATGAACGTGCCGATCGGCCTCGCATCGGCGGCAGGCTTCATTGCGTTCCTGCGCGAGTCCGAGCGGCACGCGCGCCCTTCCATCGACTTCGCGGGCGCCGCGCTTTTCATGGCCGCCATCGCCGCGTTGATGACCGCGCTCACCTACGCGGGCGACGACGACCTCGCGCATGCATCGATGGCTGCGGGTGCATTCGTCGTGTGTCTGCTGCTGTTCGTGCTGCAGGAGCGCCGCGCGAGCGAGCCGATGATCTCGTTCGCGCTGTGGAGCCGCCGCCCGATCGCCGCGTGCAACGGCGCGACGTTGCTCTCCGGCATGATCCTGATGGGCTCGACCACGTTTCTGCCGATGTACGTGCAAGGCGTGCTGAACCGCTCGCCCGTGATTGCCGGCCTCGCGCTCACGATGATGATGGTCGGCTGGCCGACCGGCGCCACGCTCGCGGCGAAGGCGTTTCACCGTATCGGCTTGCGGCGCATGCTGATTGGCGGCAGCGCGTTCATTCCCGTCGGCGCGGTGCTGCTGCTCTTTCTCGCACCGGGCGGCTCGCCGGTGGTCGCGGGCCTGGGTTCGCTCGTCATGGGCTTCGGCATGGGCATTTCGAGCGTCAGTTGCCTCATGCTGATCCAGGAGATCGTGAAGATGGACGAACGCGGCAGCGCGACCGCGTCGAACCTGTTCTCGCGCAACCTCGGCAGTACGCTTGGCGCGACCCTTTTCGGCGCGGTGCTGAACTTCGGTCTGAGCCATTCGCAAGGCAGCGCGGTGGTGACCTCCGATCAACTGAAGAGCCTGCTGCAGAACCAGGCGGCGAACTTCGCCGGCAGCGAGGCCGTGCGCACGGTGCTGCATCAGTCGCTGCACCTGACCTTCGTGTCGCTCTTCGCGATTGCGATTTTCGTCGTCGTGCTGCTCGCGCTGGTGCCGGCCATCAACATTGGCGGCGAGAAAAAGATGCCGCTAGAAGCGCTCGCGCCGCTCGAAGACTGAGCCGTTCAGACGCCAGCGCCGTGATCGCCGCCACCAAGGTGTGAGCGAGTTGCAGGCGCTGCGAGCACCCTGTCAGCTTTTGGCGTACAGCGTGGAGTTGGCAAAGCCCTCGGCGGCCAGCACGTCTCCAACCAGAATCAACGCCGTGCGTTCTATCTGCGTCGACTGAATCTTGCCGAGAATATCGTCGAGCGTGCCGGTGATCTTTTCCTCGTCCGGCCAGCTCGCGCGATACACCACCGCAACGGGACACGCGCCGCCGTAATGTGGCCGTAACTCGTCGACGATACGCGCGAGGTGCCGCACGCCGAGGTGAATCGCCATCGTCGCCCGATGCCGCGCGAGGTCGGCGAGTTGCTCGCCTTCGGGCATGGCGGTTCGGGTCGCGTAACGCGTGAGAATGAGCGTTTGCGAAATGCCGGGCAACGTAAGCTCGCAGCCGAGCGTCGCCGCGCATGCAGCCGTGGCGGTTACGCCCGGCACGATTTCATACGGTATCGCGAGCTCGCGCAGTCTGCGAATCTGTTCGCCGATCGCGCCATACAACGACGGGTCGCCGGAATGCACGCGCGCCACGTCCTGGCCGTTCCTGTGCGCGCGCTCGAGCAAGGCCACGATCTGCTCGAGGTCGAGTTCGGCGGTGTTCACCACTTCGAGCGCCGAATGTCCTTCGAGCACCGCTGCCGGCACCAGAGACCCCGCATAAAGAATCACCGGGCAGCTGCGCACGAGGCGCTGCCCCTTCACCGTAATCAGTTCGGGGTCCCCAGGACCCGCGCCGATAAAAAACACCGTCATTCAAGACTCCATGATTGATGCTGACCGTTCAGTCCGGCAGACCGAGCGCCGCGAGCAGATCCGTCGTGCTGGGGAATTCGCGCTCCACCGCTGGCAACGCAGGCCGGCGCAGCATCACGACGGGCAAGCCGCGCTCGCGTGCGACTTCGAGCTTCGCTTCAGTCGCGCTGCCGCCGCTATTCTTGCTGATGAGCACGTCGAAGCCTTGCAGCGCGAAGAGCGCGCGCTCGCCTTCCAGCGTGAACGGCCCGCGCGCCGCAAGAATGCGGGCACGCGGCGTATCGGCATGCGAGTCGAGGCAGCGCACGAACCAGAACTGATGCGCGGGAATTTCGTCCAGATGTGCGAGCGGCTCGCGCCCGAGCGTGAAGAGCGGGCGTCTGAACGCAGCCAGTGCCGCCGTGAGTTCGTCCCAGTTGCCGACCATGCGCCAGTCGTCGCCCGGTTGCGGCTGCCATGCGGGCCGGCGCAAAGCCCAGCAGGGCACGCGAGCGGCGCGCGCCGCCAACGCCGCGTTGGCGCTCATTTGCGCCGCGTACGGGTGCGTGGCGTCGATCACAAGGCCAATCGCTTCCTGTTCGATGTAGCGCTGCAAGCCCTCTGCGCCGCCAAAGCCGCCCACGCGCACCGTGCAGCGCAGATCGTCGGGCACCTTGCCGAGCCCGGCGAGACTGTACACGTCGCGGGCAGACAAGTGCCGCGCGATCCGCAACGCGTCGCCGGTGCCGCCCAGCAGCAGCACCCGCGTCATCGCGCGGCTCCGATCAGATTGCCTTGCCGGTCAATGGCGAACATTTCGACCTGCACCTGCGGCGGCACGATTTCGCGCGCCACGTGCAGCGCATGCTGACAGACGATGTCGGCGAGCGGCACCTGCTGCGCATGCGCGAGCGCTACCGCCTGCTGACTGGTATTGGCCGCGCGAATAGCGGCTTGCAGCGTCGCGTCGGCGCCGTGTTCGGCGGCCCAGCTCGCGAGGCATGCGAGGTCGATGCTCGAACTGCGGCTATGCAGGTCCAGATGCCCGGCCGCGAGCTTGCTGAGCTTGCCGAAGCCGCCGCAAATACTGAGGCGCTCGACCGGCGCGCGTTTCATGTGCTTTAACACTGCGCCGACAAAATCGCCCATTTCGATCAGCGCTATGTCCGGCAAGCCGTAGTGCGCGCGCATTGCATCTTCGCTCGCGTTGCCGGTGCAGGCGGCCAGATGCATATAGCCATTGGCGCGCGCGACGTCGATACCCTGATGAATCGACGCGATATAGGCGGAGCACGAAAACGGCCGCACGATACCCGTCGTGCCCAGTATCGAGAGCCCGCCGAGAATGCCGAGCCGCGGGTTCATGGTTTTCTGCGCGAGCGCTTCACCGCCCTCCACGCCGATCGTCACGTCGAAACCGCCGCGATAGCCGTGCTCGGCTGCCAGTTCCGCGAGGTGCTCGGTCATCATCTTGCGCGGCACCGGGTTGATGGCCGGCTCGCCGACCGCGAGCGTGAGGCCCGCGCGCGTCACCGTGCCGACGCCCGGCCCTGCGCGAAACACCACCCCCGGCCCTGGAACGAGCCGAACCCGCGCGAACACCAGCGCGCCATGCGTGACGTCGGGATCGTCGCCGGCGTCCTTGATCGTGCCGGCTTCGGCGCCGTCATCGGTCAGGCGGCAGAACACGAGCGGCATGGGTACGTGCTGCCCCTTCGGCAGCACGATCTCGGCGACCTCGCTCCCCACGCCCGCGAGCAGCAGACGCGCCGCCGCCAGCGAGGTCGCGGTGGCGCAACTGCCGGTCGTGTAGCCGCTGCGCAGCGGCGCGGGTTGTTCGGGGGTCTCGTCGCGCATCGCAGTCAAGCGCAGGGATTGCGCGATGGGTCGCTTGCCGCACCCGCAGCGTCGCGAGGTTTCACCACCTCCAGCAACGTGATCGGCAACGCCTGCCGCCACGTATCGAACCCGCCGAGCGGTTGCGCGTCGGCCAGCGCGATGCGCGTGAGCGTGCCGCCGTGGCGCTCGCGCCACGCAGCGAGCGCGGCCTCGCCCTGCAACGTGACCGCATTCGCAACCAGCCGGCCGCCGTCGCGCAGACTCGCCCAGCATGCTTCGAGCACACCGGGCGCCGTCACGCCGCCGCCGATGAAAATCGCGTCCGGCGCGGGCAGCCCTGCCAGCGCTTGCGGCGCGCGGCCCGCGACGAGTTGCAGACCGGGCACGCCCAACGCGTCGCGATTGTGTTCGATGAAGCGCTGCCGCTCCGCATGGGCTTCCACGGCAATCGCGCGGCAGGCCGGATGCGCGCGCATCCATTCGATGCCGATGGAGCCGCTGCCCGCGCCCACGTCCCATAGCAATTCGCCGGGCGCCGGGGCGAGACGCGCGAGCGTGATGGCGCGCACGTCGCGTTTGGTCAACTGGCCGTCGTGACGAAAGGCGTCGTCGGGTAAGCCGCAGGTGAGCGGCAGACGCGGCGCGCCTTCCGTCGCGCGGCATTCGAGCGCGATCAGGTTGAGCGCGGCGCTCTGCTCTGTGGACCATTGATCCGCGCGGCCGTCGATGCGTCGCTCGGCGTCGCCGCCCAGATGTTCGAGCACGGTCATGCGCGTCGCGCCGAAGCCGCGCGCGCTCAGCAAGGCCGCAAGGGCTGCCGGCGTGCCACCGTCCGCGCTCAATACGAACATGCGGGCGCCGTCGTGCAACTGAGCATTCACAGCCGATAAAGGCCGGCCGACCAGCGACACCGTGGCCACCTCCTGCAACGGCCAGCCGAGGCGCGCAGCGGCGAGCGACAGCGACGAAGGCGCCGGCAGCACGCGCAGTTCGTCAGCCGGCAACTGCCGCGTGAGCGTTGCGCCGACGCCGAACAGCATCGGATCGCCGCTTGCGAGCACGCACACCGGGCGGCCCCGCTGTGCAAGCAGCGGCGCGAGATCGAACGGCCGCGGCCACGCGGCGCGGCGTGCGGCAAGCCGCGCCGGCAACATCGACAGATGACGCTCGCCGCCGTAAATCACCGACGCCTCGAGCAACGCACGCCGCGCGGGCCGTCCCAAACCGGCGAAGCCGTCGTCGCCTATGCCCACTACCGTCAGCCACGCCGGCATGCATCCTTCCTCATGTGGTATCTCAAACAATGCGCTGCGCCACGCCGGTCAAAGCGTCCAGCCTCGTTGTGCCATCCGAAAAAAGGCATAATACAGCCGCCGGTGCCCTTCGGGGCCTAACAGGGAACACAGCGCAGAACAGATTGCGCTGTGGCTGCCCCCGCAACTGTATGCAGCGAGTCCGCCTGCGCTCAACGCCACTGGTTTAACCGGGAAGGCCGCGACGGACGACGACCTGCGAGCCAGGAGACCTGCCGGCGAGACTGTTCGTGCCAGCCAACATCGGGCGGGGTGTACCGATGCCGCAGCCAGGCCGCTTCATGGCTTGCTCGGGCCGTCGCGCGACGCTAACCGCGGTGTCCGTCTTGAATCCAGTCTGCTCCTCTGCTGTCCTGCCCGACGCGGCCCTTGCGCTGCGGCCCTCGGCATGCCCGGGGCTCGTGCGGATCGTCGCCGCGCGCGACGGCGGCATCTGCCGGATCAAGCTGCCGGGCGGCGAACTGGGCGCGGCGCAGGCAGAAGCGATTGCGCACGCGAGCGCGCGGCATGCGGCGGGTGTGATCGAGCTGACGAATCGGGCCAATCTGCAACTGCGCGGAGTTCGCGGCGGCGACGAAGCGGCGCTGACCGCGGCGTTGGTCGAGGCGGGTCTCGGGCCGATGGCCACAGCCGGTTTCGACGGCGGTGCCGATGCTGGGGCCGCTTCGTTTCCCGACTTGGGCGGCGTGAGTGCTGCGGGTGCAGCGGGTGCAGCGAGTGCCGCGAGTGCCGCGAGTGCTGTGAGTACTGCGGGTGAAGCAGGTGCCGCAAGCACCATGAGCACCCTACCCGCCCCCACCGCTCTCACCCCCAGCGCCGCCGACGACATCCGCAACGTGATGATCAGCCCCACGGCGGGCCGCGACCCGTCCGCTCTCTTCGACACCCGACCGCTTTGCGCGGCATTGCTCGGGCTGCTGCAAAGCGACGCACGGTTCGCGGCGCTGTCGCCGAAATTCGCGCTGCTGGTGGACGGCGGTGAGCGGCTTGCGCGGCTCGATCATCCACATGACGTGTGGCTCGCGGCATCGCAGGATGCTTGCGGCGAGATCCGCTTCGTGTTCGGCCTCGCGGGTTGCCCGCCCGTCAACGCAACCGGCCAGGCAGGCGCGTTGTCTTCAGTGCGGCCTGCGCAGGTTGCGGCGCTCGTGCGCGCGCTGCTGCACACGTTTCTCGACCTTGCCGCCGCCGACGCCACACGCATGCGGCATCTTCTCACCACGCATTGCGTCGACGCCGTCTTGCAGCATGCGCAACGCTACGTCGACTTCCCTTTGCAGCGCGACGCAGCCCTCGCGCAATGGCAACGCAGCACCGCCGCCGAGCCCGCCTTGCGCGTCGGCGCCCATGCACAACGCGACGCGGGAACCTGGCATGTGGGCGGCCAGCCGTTTCTCGGCCGCATTGACGCAAGCACGTTGCAGCGCCTCGCCGCGCTCGCGCGGCAACACGGCAACGCGACGCTGCACATTACGCCGTGGCAAAGCGTGCTGCTGCCCGACATCGGCACACAGGCGGTGCCTGCCGTGCTTGCCGCACTGACCAGGCTGGGCTTCGCTTGCGATGCCAGCGACCCGGCCGCACGGCTTATTGCGTGTGCCGGTTCGAGCGGTTGCGCGAGAAGCCTCGCCGACACCAAGACGGATGCGCTCACGCTCGCGAGGCGCCTGCCCGCCGCCGCCCAGGTGCACCTGAGCGGTTGCCCGCGCTCCTGCGCCGCCGCGCATCGCGCGCCGTTCACACTGCTCGCGGTGGCACCAGGCATTTACGACCTATATCGACGCAACGCACAGCCGGGCTTCGGCGAATGCGTCGCGCGCCGACTGACTATCGAGCAGGCCGCCGACGCGCTTGCGCCGCTCGCCAGCAGTGAACCGAGGCATGACCCAGATGAGTAACACCAATGCTTGACTACATACGCGACGGCGCGGAGATCTACCGCCAGTCTTTCGCGACGATCCGCGCCGAAGCGGACCTGTCGCGCATCCCCGCCGACCTGGAGAAGCTCGCCGTGCGTGTGATCCACGCATGCGGAATGGTCGACGTGATCGACGATCTCGCGTTCTCGCCGCAGGCCGGCACAGCGGGCCGTCTGGCGCTTGCACAAGGCGCGCCGATTCTTTGCGACGCCGGCATGGTCGCGCAGGGCATCACGCGCGCACGGCTGCCCGCAAACAACGACGTGATCTGCACGCTCACGGACGAACGGGTGCCCGAACTCGCTCGCACGCTCGGCAATACGCGCTCGGCTGCGGCGCTCGAATTGTGGCGCCCGCGCCTCGCCGGCAGCGTCGTCGTGATCGGCAATGCGCCGACGGCGCTGTTCCATCTGCTCGACATGCTCGATGCGGGCGCGCCGCAGCCCGCGCTGATTCTCGGCTTTCCGGTGGGATTCGTCGGCGCGGCGGAATCGAAAGCGCTGCTCGCAGCCGACAGCCGCGGCGTGCCGTATGTCGTCGTGCACGGCCGGCGAGGCGGCAGCGCGATGGCTGCGGCAGCGGTCAACGCACTCGCGACGGAGGCCGAATGACAGGCGCGCGGCAACCCGGCGGGCGTCTCTTCGGACTGGGCGTCGGTCCCGGCGACCCCGAACTCATCACGCTCAAGGCGCTGCGTCTGCTGAAGGCCGCGCCGGTGGTCGCGTACTTCGTCGCGAAAGGCAAGAAGGGCAACGCGTTCAGCATTATCGAGGCCCATTTGCACGACGGCCAGCAGCGCCTGCCACTCGTCTACCCCGTGACGACCGAGGCGCTCGAGCCGCCGCTTTCGTATGAAGCGATCATCGCGGACTTCTACGACACCGCGGCGCAGATCGTCGGCGCACATCTCGATGCGGGCCGCGACGTGGCCGTGATCTGCGAGGGCGACCCGTTCTTCTACGGCTCGTATATGTATCTGCACGACCGGCTCGCCGAGCGCTACGAAACCGATGTGGTGCCGGGCGTGTGCTCGATGCTCGGCGGCGCGGCCGTGCTGGGCGCGCCTCTCGTGTATCGCAACCAGAGCCTGTCGGTGCTGTCGGGCGTGCTGCCCGAAGACGAACTGCGGCGCCGTCTCGCCGATGCCGACGCCGCCGTCGTCATGAAGCTCGGCCGCAATTTCGACAAGGTGCGGCGCGTGCTGGTCGAGCTTGGCCTCGCGCATCGTGCGTTGTATGTGGAGCGCGCGACGATGGGCAATCAACGCATCGTGCCGCTTGCCGAAGTCGACCCGATGGCGTCGCCGTATTTCTCGCTGCTCGTGGTGCCGGGGGAAAAATGGCAAGGATGACGCCGCCCGCCGTCGTGATTCTGGGCGCGGGCGCGCTCGCTACCGCGCGGCGCATCCAGGCGCTGTATCCAGGCTCGCAGGTGCACGCGCTGCGCGAGCGCGTGCAGGCCGAAACGGTCGATGTCGCCTATAGCGAACTCGGCGCGCACCTGCGCGAGCTGTATGCGCGCGGCACGCCGATCGTCGCGTTGTGCGCGGCCGGCATCGTGATCCGCTGCGTCGCGCCGCTGCTGTCGAACAAGGGCGCGGAACCGGCTGTGCTGGCCGTCGCCGAAGACGGCAGCGCGGTGGTGCCGCTGCTCGGCGGCCTCGCTGGCGTGAACGTGATGGCTCGCGAAATTGCCGCCGCGCTCGCCGTCGCACCGGCCATTACGACGAGCGGTGAGCTCAGGTTCGGCACCTGTGTGCTCAATCCGCCGCCGGGTTACGCGCTCGCGGACATCGGTCAGGGCAAGCGCTTCGTGTCGGACCTGCTGGCGGGCGCGAGCACGCGGATCGAAGGCGACGCGCCCTGGCTCGACGACGCGCAACTGCCCCGCTCGGCCCGCGCACGGCTCGCGATTCGCATCACGCCGCGCGCGTGGGACGGGCGCGAGGACGAGCTCGTGATTCACCCGCGCAGCGTGGTTGCAGCGGTGATCCTGCAAACCGGAGAGGCGTGCAGCGCTTCCTCGATCGCGGACCGCGTGCGCGCCTCACTGGACGCGCACGGCCTTGCCACGCTGTCGCTCGCCGCGTTGCTGGCAGCGCCGGAAGAGATGACGAACGCGGCGCTCGCCGACGCCGCAGCAAGTCTAGGCGTGCCGCTGCGCTTTGCCGGACGGTTTGCTGGACGCTTTGCCGAAGGCCGAGCCAAAAGCGAGGTCGCAAGCCGGGCCGAAAGCCAGGCCGAAGCACCGGCCGAAGCACCGGCCGAAAGCGGGGCCCAAAGACAGGCCGAACCGCGGGCCGCTCAAGCTCATATGGAATACAGCAGTTCACCAACAAGCCTGTTGCAAGCCGCGCTGCGCATCCCTTACGAAACGCTGCCCCGCGAGCACGACAAGCACGACAAGCACGACGCGCACGACAAAGGCGTCGCGCTCGCCCTTTCGCCTGTTGCGATCGACCCCGACACGATAGGCCGCGCGCGCGGCCGGCTGACCGTGATCGGCCTCGGCCCCGGCAGCGCCGCGTTGATGGTGCCCGCCGCGCGCCGCGCGCTCGACGAAGCCTCCGACATTCTCGGCTACGAGACCTACGTGAAAATGGCCGGGCCGCTGCGCGCCGATCAGCGTGTGCACGGCACGGACAACCGCGAGGAGATGCAGCGCGCACGCCACGCGTTCGAACTCGCGAGTGAAGGACGCTCGGTGGTCATGGTGTCGTCCGGCGACCCTGGCGTGTTCGCGATGGCCGCGGCCGTGCTCGAAGCGCTCGACACCTCCGGCGACCCCGCGTGGGCCGCCGTCGACCTGCGCATCCTGCCCGGCGTCTCCGCGGCGATGGCCACCGCTGCGCAAGCCGGCGCGCCGCTCGGCCACGACTTCTGCATGCTCTCGCTGTCGGACAATCTGAAGCCGTGGAGCATCATCGAGCAACGCCTGCGGCATGCAGCGCAAGCCGACCTCGTCATGGCGTTCTACAACCCGATCTCGCGCGCGCGGCCGTGGCAACTGGACAAGGCGCTCGACATCGTGCGCGAATACCGCGCGCCCACCACTCAGGTGGTGCTCGGGCGCGACATCGGCAGGCCGGGCGCGACACTGCGCACGCTGACGCTCGCCGAACTGCGTTCAACCGACGTGGACATGCGCACAATGGTGATCGTGGGCTCGTCGACCACGCGGCAGTTCACCAAAGGCGCGCAGTGGGTCTACACGCCGCGCTGGTACACATGAAGCGCGGCGCGTAGAGCGCGAACGCTCAGGCCGCTGCCTTGATATCGTCGATGGCGCGCTGCCTCACGCCCAGGTCGTCCCACAGTTCAGGGTGGCAGGTGAACACGAGTATCTGATGCCGGGTGGCGGCGTCGAGCAGCGCCCGCTTGATGGCGTCGCGCCGTGCCGCGTCGGTATGCACCGCCGCATCGTCGAGCATCAGCAAGGTGGGCCGGCCCGCCGCCTTCAGCAGATCCGCGTAGGCAAGCCGCGTGAGAATGCCAAGCTGTTCGCGCGTGCCGAAGCTGAGCGCCTCCAGCGTGTCGGCGCGGCCATAACGGTCCAGCGTCGCGGGACTCAGGTCGTCGCCGAGCGCAAGCGTGGATTGCGGGAAAATCCGCTTCAGATAGTGGCCGAGGCGCTCGGTCAACGGCGCGCGCAATTGCGCAACGGCCGCATCGCGCTCGGCCACGAGTACTTCGTCCAGCAGACTCAACGCCCCCGCGCGCAAACTCAGTTCTTCCTTGCGGCGCGTGGCCTGCTCGATCTTCGCCTCGAGCGCGGCGAGCCGCTCGCCGAGCCCCGATGCGCCGACGGTCTCCAGTTGACTGCGCAAATGCGCAATGCGGACCTGCCGCTCATGCTGCTCCTGACGCGCCAGTTCCGCCGACGCCCGATAGCGCCTGGCCTCGGCCGCCGGATCGTCCAGACGCACGGCTTGTAGTTCACGCTCGCGGCCTTCGCGCTGCCTCGCGAGCGCCTCGACCTGCACACGCTGTTCAACGATCTTCGCCTGCCACTGCGCGCGCTCGCGGCTAAACGCCGCGTCGCTCAACTGCGCTTCCTTGCGCTGCACCTGGAGCGCGAGCGATTCCGCTGTGGCGATGCCGGTCGAGCGTTTCTCCGCTGCGTCGCTCAACAGTTTGCGCGCGCTTTCCAGCGCCGCGTGTGCGAGGTCGGCGCGGCGTCGCGCTTCGTCGAGCGGCAGCGCGGCGGACACGTCGGGCAGGCCCGTCAGCCGTTCGCTGGCAGCCTGCAAACGGGCACTGGCCGAAGCGGACGCCGCGCGCAGCGCGTCGATGCCTTGCGGCGCATGTGCTTGCAGCACGTTCGCGTGGCTCTTCTGTTGCGCGAGCAGCGCTTTCCATTGCTCGCGCCTGAATTCCGCTTCGGCGAGCGAGCTCACGCCGAGCGCCTGCAACAACTGCGCGTGCTGCGCTTCGAGCGCGGCCAGTTCGGACAGACGCGCGGGCAAATCCGAAACGCCCGGCACCACGCGCAATTCGCCAAGCTCACCAAGCGCGATGCGTTTTTCTTCGTCCACACGCAGCACGCCTGCGCCGCTGACAGGCTCGTCATCCACCGTGATGGTGCCGTTCAGCCGATATTCGACGCGCGTCATCGCCGCTTCCGTGCGCGCGCGCAGCACGGTCAACGACGCATCCAGTGCCGCGAGCTGTTTGAGCTTGCCCTCGTCTATTTCCAGCGACGCCGCAGCACGCGTGGCCTCGACGAGCGCGTCATGCGCTTCGCTCGCGGCGCCAATCGCCGCCTGCAACCGTTCGAGTTCCGCGCGATGCATGCCTAGCTGGTTACGCAAATCCGCTGCGCTCACCGCTGCATTGGCGAGTTCGAGCGCACGATTGGCGTCGGCGGCGGCCTGCTCCAGTTGCGCGACGCGGCTTGCCGCTTGCGCATGGTCGGTTTCGGCTGCCGCCACGTTGGCGCGCGCCGCGTCGAGCTGCTGCCGCTCACGGGCGACGGCCGTTTCAAGTTCGACAGCGGCCTGTTCCCGCTGCAACGACAGTGCAAGTTCCGCTTCGCTGACTTTGAGCGCCTGCACGAGCCCCTCTACGTTGCGCTCGAGGTCGGCGGCAGCATCCGCGCGCTGTTGTGCGAGCGCGGCCTTCTCTTCGTGCAGCGACCAGGGGCTCTTGCGTTGCGCGTCGTCGAATGCTTCCTGCAGTGAGGCGAGTCGCGTGATGTTTTCGTCGAACTGCTCGCGCTGCCGCACGAGGTCGTCGCGCTCGGCGCTTAGCGCGCTTAACGCCGCTTCCGCTTCCGCAAGCGCTCCCGTGGATTTCTGCGTGCGCGCGGTCAGCAGTTGCCGCAGCTCGCGCTGCACGACGGCGATCAACGCGTCTTCTCCCGCCGCTTCGCGGCTGCCCGACAGTTGCGACAAAGCATCGCGCAGATACTGCGCCGCATGTCCCGTCGAATCGCGCATGTCCTGGGTGCCGCCCTGCTGCACCCACAGCAGGCCGGGCACGCCTGCGTTCTCCGCCTTCAGCGGTCCGCGCGCGGCGCGCGAGAAACCGAGCAAGGCGGCGAGCCGGTCTTCCGCTTCGTCCTCGCCGAACACGTTCTGGCCGATTTTCAATTCGCAGCGCTGACGCGTGACGAACTGCTTCGACAGGCGGCAGGCCACGCCGTCGAGATCGAAGCTCACTTCCACCGAAGGCTGCCCGCTTGCCTTGCCCCATGGCAGCAGATCTTTCAGATGCGAGGCCTTGTAGCGCTCGAGGAACACCGCGCGCACCGCCTCGGCAATCGTGCTCTTGCCGGCTTCGTTCGGCCCGACGAAAAGATTGAGTCCGGGCTGCAGGTCGTCAATGAAAAGCCGCCCGGTGAACTGCTTGAATTCCTGTATTGCGATGCTTTGAAGCTTCATGCGGACCTCGCCTCACGCGGCAGTTCACGTTGAAAACGCGCCAGCAGCAGCAATGCTTCGGCAGCGCGTTTGACCTGTTGCGGATTGGACTGCGGGTCCTCCTGCATGGCGCGCAGACGCGCCACCACTTTCGCCAGATAGCCGCTTTGCGCGCCGAGCTCGGCCAGGTCTTCGGTGGTGGGCAGCACGTGAAGCGCGCTCAGGTCGACGCGCAATGCGCGCACGCGGGCGCGTGCTTCGTCGACCGCGACGCGCAGCGCTTCGGCCTCGGCCAGCGCTGCGGTGCCGCTCACCGTGAGGCGCAGCACGTCGTTGCGGCCCAAGGTCGCAAGACGCGTTCTCAGCGCGTCCACGTCGGTCGGCACAGCAATCGTTTCGTCCCAGCGATGCCATTGGTATTGGCCGACGCGCAGCGGCTGCACCACCGGCACCGCGCCCGGCTCGCTCAGGCCCACTTCGAGCACGAAGCCCGGATCGTTCGCGCGAAAACGGTCCTGCTCGTGCGTGCCGGCGTACCACGTGCGGTCGTCGACGCGCAGGTGGCCATGCCAGTCGCCGAGCGCGAGATAGTCCAGACGTGCGCTCGCTGCGCGCGTCGGCGCAATCGGATTTGACGAGTCGATGCCTTCCTGCAGAATGCCGCTCACGCTGCCGTGCGCGAGGCCGACGCGGTGATAGCCTGGCGGGGTGTCCGCCAGGTCGAAGAAACCGGTGGTGTCGTCATAAGTGATGCGCTGCGTGAGCGGCGCGCACAGCAGAGCCAACCGGCATGCGTCGAGCACCACGACGCCTGGCTCGAGTACCACGCGCACGTTCGGCGGCACGCAATTCAGGCGCTGCGCGCGCGTCCATACGCTTTCGACGAGCGCCGCGTCGTGATTGCCCGGCAGCATGATCCACGGACCGGTGAACGCTTGCAGCGCGGCAAAGAGACGCCGGATCACCGTGTCGGACACCGTTTGCAGATCGAACACATCGCCGGCCACGAGCACCGCGTCGACCTTGCGCGCGGCGGCTTCTTCGGCGATGCGGCGTACCGTGTCGAAACGCGCCTGCGCGAGATGCGCTGCCTCGTCCGGCTCGAACTGGCCGAACTGCGTGCCGATCTGCCAGTCCGCCGTGTGCAGAAACCTGATCACTGTGCCTCCATTGCGTTGCATGTACTCGCATTCATTTGCGTTGCCGCGCGACGTGAGCCACCTGGCCGGGCTCACGGGGCAGCCATCGTCGCGACAGTTCAACCGTACATGTTACCGCGCGCAAGCGGCAAAAAGTGGGCACAAGCGGCAACAAGCGGCAAAGCGCACCGTGCGTCGCCCGCTTTGCACCCGATACGTTCGCCGCGTGCCGCGCACGGCGCTAAACTCGCGGTTCCAGACCCGGGCTCTCGCGCCGATGAACAAAGCACTCGAACTGAAGAAAGCCAAACGCACGCCCTTGCTGCTGCTCGCCGCCGCGGCCTGCGTCTTTGTCGCGACGGCGTTGCTGCCGCGCGGCGTGTGGATCGACGGTATCAAGGCGGTGGCCGAGGCGGCGATGGTGGGCGCGCTCGCCGACTGGTTCGCTGTCGCCGCGCTGTTCCGGCGCGTGCCGATTCCGATTGTCTCCGCACACACGGCGATCATTCCGCGCAACAAGCACAAGATTGCCGACAACCTGGCCGTCTTCGTGCAGGACAAGTTTCTCGACGTGCCGTCGCTCGTCGGGCTGATCAAGAAGCACGACCCGGCGCAGAGCATCACGCGCTGGCTCTCGGCGCCTGCGAACAGCGCACGTATTGCCGATTACGTGGTGAAGGTGACGGGCGGCATGCTCGATCTCACTGACGACGTGCGCATTCAGGCGTTCATCAAGGACGCGCTGCGCGACGTGCTCGGCAAAGTCGATCTGTCACAGTCGATGGGCTCGATTCTCGACACGCTCACGAAGGACGGCCGCCATCAGGAACTGCTCGACGCCGGCATCGAGCAGGTTCTCGCGCTGCTGCGCCAGGTAGAGGCGCGGGAGTTTATCGCGGAACGTATCGTCGATTGGGTGAAGAGCGAGTACCCGAAGATGGAGAAGATTCTGCCGTCCGCGTGGCTCGGCGAGAAAGGCGCCGAGGCGATAGCCAGCGCCGTGAACCGGATGCTCGAACAGATTAGCGAAAACCCCACGCACCAGTTGCGCCAGAAATTCGATGACGCCGCACACAAGTTGATCGTCAAGCTCAAGAACGATCCCGCGTTCCTGCAAAAAGGCGAGGAACTGAAGCGTTATCTCGTGGAAGGCGAAGCGCTCGCCTCCTACGTGAAGGACATGTGGGGCGAATTGCGCGCGTGGCTCAAACGCGATCTGCAAAGCAGCGACTCGGCATTGCACGCGCGAGTCGTCGCGGCCGGACAATGGGTAGGCCGCGAGCTCGCGAACGACGCGGCGCTGCGCCAGTCGCTCAACGACCACCTGGAAGAAGCCGCACGCGCGATGGCGCCGGAGTTTGCGCGTTTCCTCACACGACATATCAGCGATACCGTGAAGAACTGGAACGCAGAGGACATGTCGCGGCAAATCGAGCTCAACATCGGCCGCGATCTGCAATATATCCGCATCAACGGTACGGTGGTGGGCGGCTTTATCGGCTTGCTGCTTTATGTGAGTTCGCAACTATTCGAGTTGTTGCGCGTGCAGTTCGGCTAGCGCGCCTGTATCGCATCGCAGCGCAGAACGCATACAATTCGGGCATAAGGTTTGCTCCGTCGCAGTGGCCCTATGGCCCATGGCTCTATGGCCCGATCCTGCGCCGCGTTCATCGCGTGCAGGATCTGAAAGCGACCGCGCCGCACAATCGGACAGTGTGCTCATGAAAATATCCCTACCGCCGCACGGGCGCCCGAACCGCGTTTATCCTCCCGGCGCGCCCGGCTTGCATGGCCTTGCGTCGGTCATTACCGGCGTCGTGGTGGTTTGCGCGCTTTACTTCGGCCGCGCGGTGCTGATTCCGATCACGCTCTCCGTGTTGCTGAGCTTTCTGCTCGCGCCGCTCGTGCAGACGCTAAGGCGCCTGCATATGGGGCAATTGCCGTCTATTTTCATTGCCGTGCTGTTCGCACTTGCGGCGCTGCTTGCGATCGGCGCGCTGATCGGCGCGCAGCTCGTGCAACTCGCGAGCGACTTGCCGCAGTATCAGGTGGCCATCGAGCAGAAGATCGAGACCGTGCAGGAGAAAACGATCGGCCGCGCCGATTCGTTGATGACCCGAGCGGCCGCCACGCTGCAACGCGTGGCGCCCTCGAAGCCGCCGCCGCCACGGCCTACCGGCCGCGCGGCGCGCAATGCGCCGGCCGTGCCCACGCCCGTCGAAGTGCACGAGCCGTCGCCCACGCCGCTGCAACTCGCGCAGCGCGCACTGTCGCCGGCCATCGCGCCGATTGAAACCACGTTCATCGTGCTGGTGGTGACAATCTTCATCCTGCTGCAACGCGAGGACTTGCGCGACCGCCTGATCAGCCTGTTCGGCTCGCGCGACCTGCATCGCACGACCACCGCGATCAACGACGCTGCCGTGCGTCTGAGCCGCTACTTCGTCGCGCAATTGGGCGTGAACCTGAGCGCGGGCGGCGTGATCGCGATTGGTCTTGCGATCATCGGCGTGCCGGGTGCGCTGCTGTTCGGCGTGATTGCGGCGCTGCTGCGCTTCGTGCCATATATCGGCATCTGGATCGCGGCGCTGCTCGCGGTGTTCCTCGCCGCCGCTATCCAGCCGCAATGGACGATGGCGGTGTACACGCTGATTCTGTTTATCGTCGTGGACGTCGTGGCCGGGCAGATTGCGGAGCCGCTGCTATATGGGCACCGTTCCGGGCTCTCGCCGCTTGCGGTGGTGGTGGCCGCTATTTTCTGGAGCTGGCTGTGGGGGCCGATTGGCCTCGTGCTTTCCACGCCGCTCACTCTGTGCCTGGTAACGCTCGGGCGTTACGCCGACCGCCTGAACTTTCTGACGGTGCTCCTCGGCGACCAGCCAGCGCTCACGCCCGCGCAAACTTTCTATCAACGGCTGCTCGCCGACGATCCGCACGAAGCGATCGTGCAGGCCGAGCGCCTGTTGCGCGAGATGTCGTTGATCGACTACTACGACAAGGTCGCGCTCGAAGGGCTCAAACTCGCGCGCAACGATGCAATGCGCGGTGTGCTGATGCCCGACCAGTTGGCGCGCGTGAACGAAGCGCTGGTGGACATCGTCGAAAACCTCGAAATTGCGGAGGGTTTGCCGGACCGCCTCGCGCGCCCGGAACCGCACGACACGCTGGCGCTGCACGCGGCTACGTCGGCGGATCTGTCCGAGCGAAACGCCACTCATGCGCGCGCTCATTCGTCCTCGCACAACGGCGGCGAGAGAACCGCGGTGCTATGCGTGCCGGGGCGCGGCGCGTTCGACGAAGTGACGACCGCGATCGCGGTGCAACTGCTCGGCCGCCTCGGCTTCGCGCCAATCATGGCGACGCACTCCGGCTACCGCAGCGCGCGCGCCGACGAACCGAGCTTCAGGAATGCGCCGATCATCTGCATCGTGACGCTGGACGCTCCGGAGTCGCCGCCCTATCTGCGCAACATGCTGCGGCGCACGCGCGAATGGCGGCCACGGGCAACGCTCGTGGTCGGCGTGGGCGGCACCGCAGAAAACGGGCACGACGCAGCAATGGGCGCGACCGCCGCAGCGCATTGTGCCCCTACGTTCCGCGCGATGATCGAGGAATGCCAGGTGGCCGCTTCCGTGCTGCACTCGCGCGAGCATTCACATGTCGCCGGTGCTGCGGAGTAACCGGCCGGCTCGCTGCTGGCCGGCACACCGCCCTCAATACAGGCCCAGCGTGCGTGCATGCAGACGCGCGAGCCCGAGCAGCGCATCCGTGTAGGGCGTGTCGACGCCGGTTAGTTGCCCGAGCTCGCGAACCGCGCTCACCAATGCGTCGAGTTCGACTGCCTTGCCGGCCTGCACGTCCTGCAGCATCGACGTTTTCATCGCGCCGAGTTTCAGCGTGACCGCATGCCGGTCTTCCGGATGCTGGTCGATCGGAATGCCAAAACGCGCGCCGATCTCCTTGGCCTCCAGCATGATGCTCGTGACAAAGCCGCGCACCAGCTCGTCGCTGAGAATGCGATCTGTAGTGGCGCCGGTGATCGCGCTGATGGGGTTCATCGTCATGTTGCCCCACAGCTTGTACCAGACGTCGCGCTGAATCTGCTCCGACACCGACGCATTGAAACCCGCCGCGGCCAGCGTGCCTGCCAGCGCGTTCACGCGTTCGCCGGAACGCCCCGCCGCCTCGCCGATAATCAGCCCATTGCCCTGATGATGGCGGATCACGCCAGGCGCCTCGACGAGGCAACTGGCATGCACCACGCAGCCCACTGTCTGCTCAGTGGGAATGGCGGCGGCAATGGCACCGTCGGGGTCGATGCTCTTGAGCCGCTTGCCCGTGAAAGCGCTGCCGAGTCCCTCGCAAAACCACCACGGCACGCCGTTCATGGCGGTCAGCACGATGGTTTGCGGGCCGAGCAGCGGCGCGATCTGCGCGGCCACCGAAGCCATCGCAGGCCCCTTGACCGCGATTACCACCAGATCCTGGACGCCGAGCGCGGCTGGATGCTCGTCGGCTTGAACTTCCACTGTATGCGTGCTGCCGCCTTCGATCAGGCGCAAGCCGTGTTCACGCACGGCGGCAAGGGTCGCACCGCGTGCAATCACGCCAACCTCGTGACCCGCTTGCGCGAGCTTCACGCCGATCCAACCGCCAATGGCGCCTGCGCCGTAAATTGCTGCCTTCATGAATTCAGTCCTTGTAACTGGCGTCGATACGCTCGACACGCCGCACGAGTGCGTCGAACACGTCCTGCCCCGCGCCGTGGCGGGGATCGAACTGGAGCGCGTCGCGCGAGCAGCGGATCGCGACCTCTTGCGGCACCGGTCGCGCCCGGCCCATCGAGAATGTCGCCATCTGAATCTCGCACGCGCGGTTCAGCGTCCAGAGAATCGCGAAAGTCTGCGGTAAGGTGGCGCCCCATGCAAGCAGGCCGTGATTGCGCAGAATCACCGCCTGCCTGTCGCCGATATGTTCGACGAGCCGCGGCCCCTCTTCCGCATGCACGGTGATCCCCTCGAAGTCGTGATACGCAATGCGCTCGTGCAATTGCGCGCTGTAGAAGTTGGTTTGCTGCAAGCCCTCTTCCAGACAGGCCACCGCAACGCCCGCCGTGGTATGCGTGTGCATCACGCAATGCGCGCCCGGCACGCCTTGATGGATTGCCGCGTGCACGACGAAACCAGCGGGATTCACCGGATACTGCGAGCCGTCGAGCACGCGCCCCTGCGCGTCGATTTTCACCAGATTGCTTGCGGTCACCTCGCTGTAGTGCAAGCCGAAGGGATTGATGAGGAACTGCCGCTCACCGCCGCTCACGCTGTCCGGCACGCGCAACGTGATGTGGTTGTAGATCATCTCGGTCCAGCCGAGCATGTCGAAAATGCGGTAACAGGCAGCCAGTTGCACGCGAGCCTGCCGTTCGTCGGGGTGCATAGCGGCGTTTTTCGGCGCACTCGCCGCTGCGATATCAAGTGTCGTCATCGACGTCTCCAGGGTTATCCGTTGGCTGTGCGCTTCGCCCGCCTGCCGCTGCGCGCGCGGGCGAGAGCGGCTCGCGTCGCAGCGCCGCTATGCGTCGGCCACCACCGCTGCAATCGACGACGCCACGTAGTCCGCGTTGCGCGCATTCAGGCCCGCCACGCACATGCGGCCGGAGCGCAGCACGTACACTGCGTGCTCGTTGCGCAGCCGCTCGACCTGGCTCTCGCTCAGGCCCGTGTAGGTGAACATGCCGCGTTGCGCGACGTAACGCGCGCGCATGACTTCGTCGACACGGCCCGCAAGTCCCGCGTGAATCGTGCCGCGCATCGCGAGAATGCGCTCGCGCATGGTGGCCAGCTCCGCTTCCCACGAAGCGCGCAGCGACGCATCCGACAGCACGTTCGCAACCAGCCGCGCGCCATGCGTGGGCGGATTGCTGTAGTTCGCGCGCACGGTGGACATCAACTGGCCAAGCACGCGGCCCGCTTCGTCAGCGTTGTTGCACACCACGCTCAGCGCACCGCAACGCTCGCCATACAGCGAGAAATTCTTCGAAAACGAATTGGCTGCCATGAGCGGAATGCCGGCCTCCGCCAGCATGCGCACACAAGCGGCGTCTTCCTCGAGGCCCGCGCCGAAACCTTGATAAGCCATATCGACGAACGCGATCAGCTTGCGACGCTGCAATACCGGCACGAGCTCGGCCCATTGCGCGGCGCTCAGATCGACGCCCGTCGGGTTGTGGCAGCAGGCGTGCAACAGCACGACGCTGCGCTCGGGCAGCCGGTCGATCGTGTCGATCATATCGGCGAAACGCAGCCCGCCCGTCGCCTCGTCGTAGTAAGGATAGGTATTGACGGTTAGACCCGCGCCTTCGAACACGACGCGGTGATTCTCCCAGCTTGGGTCGCTGATCCAGATTTGCGAAGCGGGAAAATAACGCCGCAGGAAGTCCGCCCCGACCTTCAGCGCGCCCGAGCCGCCGATGGTCTGCAATGTCGCAATGCGGCCGGCTGCGCGCGCTTCGCTGTGCGCGCCGAAGACGAGCGCCTGCGCCGTTTCGCGGTAGAGCGGCAGGCCCGCCATGGGCAGATAGGAACGCGGGCCGATTGCATCGAGCAAAGCCGTTTCCGCGCGGCGCACGGCGTCCATGACGGGCAGCTTGCCGGCGTCGTCGAAATAAATGCCAATGCTCAGATTGACTTTGTTCGGGCGCGGATCGAGCTGGAAGTCTTCGTTCAGGCTGAGAATGGGGTCGCCTGGATAGGCGGGAATATGTTCGAACATGGCATTTCCTTGATTGGAGCCCGCCGAGCTTTGCATGGCGTCGCACCGCGGGGCGAGACGGAAAGTCTAAGCGCCTTTGCGGACTCGCGTCGATTGGGACAAGTGTCGATCAGCACATGACTATTCACAATCAACCGATTTTTCACGATTCGTAAGTTGCTCTTTATAATCGCGGGATGGCTCTTACCCGCGTGACCATCCGTCAGTTCGAGGCGTTTCTCGCCATTGTGGATCTTCAGAGCATCGGCGCAGCGGCCGGGCGGCTCGGGCTCACTTCGTCCGCGGTCAGTCAACTGCTCGCCGAACTCGAAGCGGAACTCGGCTTTCGCCTGTTCGACAGGACCACGCGGCGCGTGAATCTGTCGAGCGCAGGGCACGACTTTCTCGCCTCGGCTGAATCCGTGTTGCGCCATGTGCGCGCCGCCGCTCAATCCGCTGACGATATCCGCAACCGCGCCGCCGGCATCGTGCGCATCGGCGCGCCGCTGGTGCTTGCATCCACCGCGCTGCCCGCGGCGATTGCCGACTACGCGCGCGACAAGCCCAAGGTAGTCGTGCGCATTTGCGACACGGTGGTGGAGCAACTGGTCGAGCGTGTAGAAAGCGCGGACGTCGATCTCGCCATTGGGCCCGATCGCCCAAGCGGTGCGCGCGTGCAGCGGGACACCGCGTTCGCGAGTCCGTGGGTCATGTGGTGTGCGCCTTCGCATCCGCTCGGCGAGCGCAGGCGCGTGCAGTGGCAGCAGTTGCGCAATATCCCGATTGTCGCGACGGGGCGCGACCACGAACGCGCGGTCGACCAGATGCTCGCGGTTCTGCCCGTCGAGGCGCGCATTGTTCCTGTCGACGTCGTGGACAACGTCACCACTGCTTTCGGTATCGCCTCGCGAGGCCTTGCAGTGACGCTCGCCCCGGCTTACGTGGCGCCGCTCGCGCGCACTTTCGGGCTGGTGATGAAACGGATCGTCGAGCCGGAAACGATCCGCGAGGTATGTCTGTATCGCTCCACAGAGCGAGCGCTGTCACCGCCCGCTGCCGGCTTCGCTGACTTCCTGCTGCCGTGGCTGAAGCGCTGGGATCGCGACATGCAGGCGCATGCGCGAGTAAAACGCGGCTAGAACGGGGCCGATATGCGAGTTGCCGCGCTCATTTGCCGGAAAACGAGCCGCGCTGCAGCGTGACCATTCGCGGCAGTTCGATAGTGAAGACAGTGCCGGCGGATTCGTCGGATTTCACGCTGACACTGCCCCCGTGCATACGCGCGATTTCGTGCACGATGTGCAGGCCGAGACCAAGCCCCTGGCGCGAGCGCGAGCCGCCGTTGTTGGGCCCGAATGCCTTAAAGAGATGCGGGAACACTTCAGGCGGAATCACGCCGCGGTTGGCCACCTTCAGCCGCACGAATTCGTCCGCTGCGCCATCCACTTCCACGCTGACGTCGCCGCCCTCCGCGCCGTGGTGCAGCGCATTGCTGACAAGGTTCGACACCGCTTGCCACACCAGATCCGTGTCCCACGCGCCCGCAGTGTTGCCGTGGCTCGTGAACACAATGCGCTTGCCGTTCTCGCGCGACGTGAATTCGTCGATCACCGAGCGGCACAGCGACGCCAGTTCGATTGAGCGCGGCTGCAACGGCAGGCGTCCACCTTGCAGACGCGCGAGATTGAGCAGTTGATCGACCATGCGCGCCATGCGCAGCGAGCTGTTTTTTACGCGTGCCGCCACTGTCGCGGACTGCTGGTCGGCGGCGGTGCGCATCAGATATTCGGCGGACGCGAGCACCGCGCCGAGCGGCGTGCGCAGGTCGTGGCTGAGCACGGCCATCAGCATCTCGTTCGCTTCCAGCATCTGCTGGGTAGTGACGAGTTGCGCGGCGAGCTGGCGCTTCTGCTGCTCGAGCTGAACGAACACGTCCACTTTCGATTGCAGAATGCGCGGATCGAACGGCTTGTAGAGGAAATCCACCGCGCCCGCTTCGTAGCCGCGAAACGTGCGCGACGCATCCTGAGCGGTAGCAGTCAGGAAGATGATGGGTACATGCGACGTGCGCGGACTGCCCCGCATCAGCGCTGCCAGTTCGAAACCGTTCATGCCGGGCATGTTGACGTCGAGAATGGCGAGCGCCACTTCGTGCTTGAGCAGCAGATCGAGCGCGGCCGTGCCCGAATCGGCCACCAGCACGGCAACATCGGGACGCGTCAACAATGCCTTGAGCGCGGTGATGTTGTGAGCGATGTCGTCGACGATAAGAATATTTACGGGTGGGTTCGACATGGCATCGGGTCAAAGAGAGGCCGGCCATGCTGCGAGCCGCCGGGCCATGGTTTCGGGAGAATAGATGAAATCAGCCGCACCGCGTTCTATCGCGGTACGCGGCATGTCGGGCGAAGAGGCAGTGCCCGGGTCCTGCACCCATGTCACGCCGCCCAATGCGCGCACGCGCTGCAGGCCTTGCGCGCCGTCGTCGTTCGCGCCGGACAGCAGCAACGCCAGCAAATGCTCGCGATACACCGTGGCCGCGGACTCGAACAGCACGTCGATGGATGGCCGCGAAAAGCGCACGGCCGCATCGGTTGAAAGCGCAACGGTACGGTCCACCTCGACCAGCATGTGATAGCCAGGCGGCGCGACGTGCACGCGCCCCGGCGTGATCTGCTCGCCGGCGTCCGGTTCGACCACAGGCAGGACGCAACGGTGCGCCAGCGCGTGCACGAGATAGCTCGGCGGATCGGGCGGCAGATGCATGACGATCATCACGGCTGGTGCGAAGGTGGCGGGCAACGCGTCGAGCAGCAGATTGATGACCTCCATGCCGCCCGCCGAACCGCCGATCACGACGAGCTCGCAGGCGCGCGCATCCTGCGCGCTGCGCGTTGCGCGGGCTTCGGGCCGAGTGATTGAGCGCGTGGTCACGTTGGTATCAGCGCTTCTGGTAAATGCGTTCGCCGGGACGGAATTCGTCGAAGGCTTCGTAATGACGCGAAAAACGCAGCGTTTCCTTGCTGCCGAGGCCGAGAAAGCCGCGCCGCACCAGCGCGTTTTCGAACAACCCGAGCGCGCGATCCTGCAAGCCGCGGTCGAAATAGATCAGCACATTGCGGCACGACACGAGGTGCGCTTCGAGAAAAACCTCGTCGGTAGAAAGACTGTGATCGGCGAACACCACGCGGCCCTTCAGGGAGCCCGCGAAACGCGCGCCGTTATATGCCGCGTGATAATAATCGGAAAGCGAGCGCGTGCCGCCCGCCGCCAGATAGTTTTGCGTGAAGCCCTGAATCCGGTCTAGCGCATAAATGCCGGCCTCGGCGCGCGCCAGTGCGTCGGGATTGATGTCTGTCGCGTAAAACAGCGTGCGTTCGGTCAAGCCTTCTTCGTCGAACAAAATCTTTAGCGACCAAAGCTCTTCCCCCGTACTGCAACCGGCCACCCACACCTTGATGGACGGATACGTGCGAAGACGCGGCAACACGTGTTCGCGCAGCGCGAGGAAATAGGCAGGATCGCGAAACATGTCGCTCACCTGCACGGTGAGATACTGGAACAGCCGCGAGAATTCGTCGCCGTTGCGCATGATGCGGTCCTGCAATTGCGACAGCGTAACAAGGCCGAACTCTTCAAGCGCCTGCGACAGGCGGCGGCGCAGCGACGACATCGCGTAGTGACGAAAATCGTGCTGGTACTTGAGGTAAATGGCCTCCAGCAGCAATTTCAACTCGATGTCGAAATCGCTCATGCGTTGCCGTGCGTCCAGTTCGGATTGGCTCATTGCGTTGCCCGTATCGCCCGCTTGCACCACTGCGTCACCTGCGTTGTGTTCGTCATTACCGCTGGCGCAGCCAGACACGGCACAGCGCAACCAGCTTGTCCACGTCGATGGGTTTGGACACGTAATCGTCCGCGCCCGCTTCGAGGCAACGCAAACGGTCGTTCGCCATGGCCTTCGCCGTTAGCGCAATGATCGGCAAATGCGCGAAACGCGGATTGCGCCGGATCTCGCCCATTGCAGTCAGACCGTCCATCTCCGGCATCATGATGTCCATCAGGATCAGATCCACTTCGGGGCCGTTTTCCAGCGCCTCCAGTGCTTCGCGGCCATTGCGCGCGATCTGCAGCTTTGCGCCGAGCGGCTCGATCACATGCGAAAGCGCGAAGATGTTGCGCACGTCGTCTTCGGCGAGCAGGATCGTGCGCCCCTCGAATGCATTATCGCGCTGCCGTACGGTGCGCAGCATGCGCTGCTGCTCGGGCGCAAGCGACGACTCCACGCTGTGCAGAAACAGCGTCACTTCGTCGAGCAGGCGCTCCGGAGACTTCGCACCCTTGATGATGATCGACTTCGAATAGCGGCGCAGGCGGTGCTCTTCTTCGTCGGACAGCATGCGCCCGGTGTAGACGATCACCGGCAACGCCGCATGTTCCGGATTGCCCGCGAGGCGCTCGAGCAGGTCGTAGCCAGTGCCGTCCGGCAGCGCGAGGTCGGTCACGACGCAATCGAACGACAGTTTCCCGAGGTGCTCGAGCGCCTCCGACAACGTTGCGACCGCAACAATCTCGGTGTTTTCGCTTTGCAGCAGCGCGCGAATGCTTTCGCGCATCGGCGTGTCGTCCTCGATCACCAGCACGCGCTTCAGACGCTGTTGCAGGCGCGCTTCGAGACGGCGGATCGCGGCTTCCATCGTGGAGCGCGCGGTTGGCTTGAGCGTATAGCCAATGGCGCCGAGATGCAGCGCCTTGTCGGCGTGGTCCGTGGCCGACACGATGTGAATCGGAATGTGGCGTGTGAGCGGGTCGTTCTTCAGCCACTCCAGCACGGTGAGGCCCGAGCGGTCCGGCAAGCCTACGTCGAGCAGCACGGCCGCCGGGCGCATGTCGCGCACGAGCGCAAGCCCGCTTGCCGCGTTGCTCGCATGCACGAAGTCGAAGTCGAGCTCGTGCACCAGGTCGCGCAGAATCTCGGCAAACGCGAGGTCGTCTTCGACCGCCACGATCAGACGGCCGGCGCGTGTGCGGTGCTCGCGGTCATCCGCAATGGCCGCAAGGCCGCTCTCCTGCGCGCCGCCTGCCTGCGCGGCACTGCCGGCACCCTCTGCAGAAGCGGGCCGCGCCGCCAGCAAACCGTTGGCCGGAGTGATGACCGACGCTGCCGCATCGCTCCACGACACGGGCGCGACCAGTGCCTGATCCGCGTTGCCGTTCGTGCCGGTTGCAATTGCGGGCGTGGCTTGCTGCGCGGCCGCAGTTGCGCTTTCGCCGCCCGCGGCCAGCGCCGCGCGTGCGTCGAGCGGCAGCCATAGCGTGAACACGCTGCCCTTGCCGAGCTCGCTTGCAACGGTGATCCGGCCGCCCAGCAAGCGGGCAAATTCGCGAGAAATGGACAACCCAAGGCCGCTGCCGCCGTACTGGCGACTCGTCGATCCGTCCGCCTGCTGGAACGCTTCGAAGATCATTTCCAGCTTGTCGGCCGCAATGCCGATGCCGGAATCGCGCACGTCGATGCGCAGCATGCCGTCGTCCGCCGGGGCGACGGAGAGCGCGACCTCGCCGCGCTCCGTGAACTTCACCGCGTTCGACAGCAGATTGCGCAGAATCTGCGTGACGCGCTGCCCGTCGCTGACAATAGTTTCGGGCGCACCGGGCAAACGGTCGAACACCAGGCTCAGATGCTTGGCGCCCGCCATCGGCTTGAAAAGCTCTTCGAGCGACTGCAGCGTCGCGTCGATCGAAACGGTTTCCAGTTCGACGCTCACTTGCCCCGCCTCGACCTTGGAGAGATCGAGGATGTCGTTGATCAGCACCAGCAGATCGCTATTCGATGCGTGAATGGTTTCCGCGTAACGCACCTGCTCTTCGGTGAGGTTGCCAGTGCGGTTCTGTTGCAGGAGCTTGGCGAGAATCAGCGAACTGTTGAGCGGCGTGCGCAGTTCATGCGACATGTTGGCGAGGAACTCGGACTTGTAGCGGCTCGATTGCTCGAGACGCTCCGCATTCGCGGCAAGGTCGTCCTGGGCGCGCAGCAGCTCTGCTTTTTGCCGCTCGAGCCGGTGCGCATACTCTTCGAGCTGCACGTTGGTCTGTTCGAGTTCCGCCTGCTGCGCCTGTAGCCGCGTTTGCGTGTCGAGCAGCGCGCGGCCGCGTTCCTCCAGACCTTCGTTGGAAACGCGCAGTTCTTCCTGCTGCACCTGCAGCTCTTCGTTCAACTGCTGCGTTTCGATCAGCGCGTCCTGCAAGCGTTCGCGATAGAGCGCCGCCTCGATGAAGTCGCCCATGCTGTTGCTGACGAGCTCGATGAACTCTTCGTCGCGCGGCGCGAGCGGGCGCATGAAGCCGAGTTCCACCACGCCATTGACCTCGCCTTCGCTTGCTACTGGCATGATGATCAGGTTCTTCGGCGCGCTTTTGCCGGTTGCCGAAACAACCTGGATGTAATTGTCGGGTACGTCGCGCATCACGACCATCCGGCGCGACACGGCCGCCTGGCCCACCAGCGTGTCCGCCTGGCCGAAGTCGCGCGCGGCGGCCTGCTCGCCCTCGCGGCTAAACCCGTAGGTCGCGATGCGGCGCAGCGTGCCGTGCCGCTTGTCGCGCACGTACAGAGCGGCAACTACCGCATCCAGGTACTGCGCGAGGCAATCCAGCATTGCGGTGCCGACCAGTTGCGGCGTGGCCTGCCCGACCACGCGCTCGGCGAGCATGCGCTGCCCGGAGCGCAGCCACACCTGCCGCTCCAGCGCCTGGGTCTGTTCCGCCTGCTGACGCAGCGCCTTGTCGTACGCACCGGCCAGGTTCAGTAATTCCCGGCGGCCCATCCAAGCAAGCAGGCTGTTTATGCCGATGCTGAAGATCAGAAACACCGTGACCAGCACGCCGGTGAGGCGCCGCGACGCCTCGCTGCGTTCCTGGCGCAAGCGCAGTTCCACGTCGAGGAAGTCGTCGAACTCCTTTCGTATGGCGTCGAATTCCATCTTGCCGCGCCCGCTCGTCACGATGCTCGCCACGTCCTGCATTCTGCGGCGCGAGTCGATCATGTTTTCGGCAAAGCGGTTCCAGCGCTCCTGAATCGTAGCGATCTGCTTGAGCTTTTCGACCTGCATCGGGTTGTCGGAAACGAGAGCCTGCAGTTCCTCCATTTGCGCTTTGAACTGCGGGCCGCCGCTGTCGTATTGGCCGAGAAAGCTTTCGTCACCCGTAATGAGGAACCCGCGCATTGACGATTCGCGCTCCACCGCGAGACGCAGCATCTGATTTGCCTTGCCGATCACGCGCTCTGAGTGCTCCGCGAGATTCGTGGTGGAAACGAGGTAGACAATCAGCCCCACGAATACGGCTATCGTGATCAGGCCGACCAATAACGGCAATGCGATGTTCCGGCGGATGATGCCGCGAAAGTAGCGTTCGTCGACAACCTGGGATGCGGTCATTTTTTCTATATTCAGCAAGACGGGTCGTTGCGATCCGGAATATTTTTCGGGGATCCCGCGTGGGTTCTCGCGTGGTTAGGCAAGCGCTTAATCATACCTGACGGGTCCTCGTTATGGCGCATACGAGCGCCGTTTTGCCTCACCGCACAAGGCGCGAAGCACGCACGCAACTTTGGCCGACCGGCTGCGGTCAATCATGCGGACAACGCAAGCCAATCATCCCTTCCCGACCTGTTCAACCGATGACCGATAACGCCTACGCTGTCACCCGTCTGCGCCGTTTGCGCGGTCTGCGACTTTGCAATGCGCTCGTTGCCGCGCTCGTACTGCATGCGTGTTTCGCGAGCGCCGCTGCTATTGCCCCTGGCACCCAGCCGCAAAATGACGCTGCGACAACTAACAGCGGCGCCATCACCCAGGTCGCGCTGCATGTAGAACCGCCTGCGCAGGCGTCCCCGGTTGTGCCCGTGCCGCCCTCCGAGCAGTACCCTGAGCTCTATCGCGACGTTGAGCTGGCCCACCTCTTTCCCGACAGCAAGACTTTCGCCGACATGGTGCCGCTCGAGCCGCCATCGCAGATCGCCGCGAATTACACGAGCGCGAAGCAGCAGCCGGGCTTCAATCTCGGCGACTTCGTCAAGCGTAACTTCGCGCTGCCTGCAAGGGAATCGAAGAGCTATGTGTCCGATCCGAACCAGGACGTAGTGAGCCATATCGACACGCTGTGGACCGTGCTGCGGCGCGAGCCCGACTCCACTGCAAGCCGCTGGTCGTCGCTGCTGCCCCTGCCCGATCCGTACATCGTGCCGGGCGACCGCTTCGACGAAATCTACTACTGGGACTCGTACTTCATCATGCTCGGACTCGAAGCGAGCGGGCGCCACGCCATGGTGGTCGATGCCCTGAAGAACTTCGCAGCCCTGATCGATCGTTATGGCCACATTCCCAACGGCAACCGCACCTACTACCTGAGCCGCTCACAGCCGCCGTTCTTTGCGCAGATGGTGCGGCTCGTGGCCGACAAGGACGGCGACGCCGTGTATGCGCAATACCTGCCGCAGTTGCGACGCGAGTACGCATACTGGATGAACGGCAGCGAGGGCCTTGCCGCCGGCCACGCGAGCCGCCATGTCGTGCGCCTCGCGGACGGCACGCTGCTCAACCGCTACTGGGACGAGCGAGCGGCGCCGCGCGACGAGTCGTATCGCGAAGACGTGGCCAGCTCGCAGCAAACGCCGCAGCGCAATCCAGAAGACCTGTGGCGCAATCTGCGCGCGGGCGGCGAAACAGGCTGGGATTTCAGCTCACGCTGGTTCGCCGACGGCAAGACGCTCGCCACCGTCGACGTCACATCGCTCGCGCCGGTGGACCTGAATTGCCTGCTGGTGGATCTGGAGCGCGCGCTTGCCAAGGCGTACCGCATGCGCGGCGACGTCACGCACGCAGAGAACATGGCGCAGCGAGCCGCAACGCGCGCAGACACCATTCGCCGTGTGCTGTGGGACCCGCAATTGCAGGCCTTCGGCGACTACGACTTCGTGCATCGCACGCTCACACACAAGCTGACTGCCGCAACGGTTTATCCGCTCTATACGGGGGTGGCGAGCCGGCAGCAGGCAAAGGCCGTCGCGGTGACCTTGCAGCGTGAAATGCTGCGCCCTGGCGGCCTCGTTACGACGCGGGTCGCAAGCGGCCAGCAGTGGGACGCGCCGAACGGCTGGGCGCCGCTGCAATATCTCGCGGTGATCGGCTTGCGCCGCTACAGCGAAGCTGCGCTCGCGCAAACCATCGCAACGCGCTGGATCAGAACCAACGTCTCCTACTACCAGCACACCGGAAAGCTGGTCGAGAAATACGATGTGGAAGCCGCTGCGCCCGGCGTGGCCGCGGGCGGCGGCGAATATCCGTTGCAGGACGGGTTCGGCTGGACCAACGGCGTGTTGCGCACGTTGCTCGCGCTTTATCCGCAAGCCGTCAGCAGTTCGCGCCCGAGCGATATTCCCGCAGGCCCAGCGGGCGTCTCGGCGGCTGCAGCGTCTGCCGCAGCCGCACCGAAAAATACGCACCGGCTGCAAGGCATGCGCGTGAATCCGTAATCGCCGCGGTTACGCAAGCGCTGCGCACTCTTTGCGTAACCGGGGCGATTGCGCCTCGCGTGATGCCCCGCTCAGAACCGGTAGTTGATGGATATGTCGGCCACACCGTTGGCCTTGCGGTGCGTGATCGGACTATTCCCCGCACTGCCGACGAGCTGCTGGAACGCGCCGTCGGCAGTGGCAAACCAGTGCTTGTCGAACAGCCACACGGCGCTAATGCCGAAGCCTACCGACTTGAAGCCTGCGCTTGCGTGATATTGCCGATACCCGGAACGCGCCGCCTGGTTCTGGTTGACGCCAAACCAGCTATTCATATAAGTGGAGTCGGCGAGCGTTACGTTCGGACCCGCGAACCAGAAGAACTTCTTCGAGCTGCCGGGCATGGGCATATACGCGCCTAAATCGCCGATCCATCCGTTGGAGCCGCCAAAATAGCGGCGCACGTCCGCGCGCAATACCAGCGGAAAGTCCTTTGAGACCACGTATTCACCCGACAGCTTGAGGCCAGGTGCGGGGTTGATGTTGCCAAGCCCGTTCAGCTCCTGTGGATCGTCGTGGCCGCGCCGCCCCAGGTCGTAGACCGCTGCGAGGCTCGCGCGCCAGTTCTGCCCTTGTGCGAAGTTGACCCCCAGACCTTCGCCGCTCGAGAAGAAGAACAGATCCTTATAGCGCACGTCGACGCTTGGTCCAGCCATCAGGTGATAGCGGTCCGAGCCTTCATAGCGCGGCTGAAACGAAGTGGCAGCGCCAATGCGCAACTGCCAGTCGGGAACGGTCGGCTGCCACATCTTCTGCAGCGGGATGCCGACCGAGTACTGCCATTCGCCCAGCGGCGAAGGGGTTTGCGCGAGCGCCGTCCCCGGTAGAGCGGCGATGCCGCCAACAGCGAGCGCCGTCAAGGAAGTCGCCGCGATGCCTGTTTGTTTATTGCGGATCTTCCCGATCCACTTTCTACGGCTGTTCAACACCAATGCCTCCGATCTCGCTTATCGCGATGAGGGTTACGTTTCTCGCGTGCTTCCGGCGTCTCGCGCAGACAATGGGCGAGCGCCGCGTTACTACGCGCAGCATGTAATTTTTTCAGCTACGACATGCGTTGCACGGCAAAGCGCCAGCTGCTCCCCGTTGGCTTGCGGCAATGCACCAGGCCATGCACAGCGGTATTCGTCGGGACATAAGAAAAGCAAGTTTTGCCGACGGACCTGCTAGTGCAAAATACGGGCCTACGGCGTCGAGGCGGGCCTCCATCGCTCGATATAGCGCTTCCTAGAGCACCTCCCACGGCAGCCAAGCGAGCTTCGCCGTGCGATACGCCTCGGGTCAAAGGCGATTGCCGCAAAAGCTGGCGGATTTACTGCGCTTGCGGAACGAGCACCGCCTTGTCGCGGTACAAATTGGGGAATAGCCGCTTCAGGTTGGCGACCTTGGGCATGTCATTGAGCGCGATGTAGGCGGAGTTGGGGTGCTGCGTCAGGTAATTCTGGTGATAGAACTCGGCCGGATAAAAGCCCTTGAACGCCTCTACCTTCGTCACGATGGGCGCCGGAAAGGCCTGCGCTTTATCGAGCTGCGCGATATAGCTTTGCGCGACGCGCCGCTGCGTGTCGTTCAACGGGAACACCGCCGACCGGTATTGCGGGCCGCTGTCTGGCCCTTGACGATCGAGTTGAGTCGGGTCGTGAATCACAGAAAAGTACACCTGGAGCAACTGCCCGTAGGTGACCTGAGCCGGATCGAACGCGACCTGCACCGCCTCCGCGTGGCCAGTGGCGCCGCCGCTTACCGTTTCGTAATGCGCGGTCTCGCGCCCGCCGCCCGAATAGCCGGAGACAGCCTGCTTCACGCCTCGCACATGCTGGAACACGCCCTGCACGCCCCAGAAGCAGCCGCCCGCGAACACCGCGCTCTCTTCGTGAGCGGATGCCGCTGCCACCGGCTCGTCCAGTGCGGGCGGCGCAATTGGCACTGCCTGCTCCGCCGAAAACGCGACGCGTTGCGCGAGAAAGAGCCCGAGTAGCAGCGCAACTGCGCCCACGCCGCCGGGAAGGCGGCGCGCCGAGCGCGAGCCGCGGTGCCTGCTGTCGATACGCTTGCCGATATTCATGATGTCCGTCCTGATTGCATCTTGATGAGAGCGATACCGTTTGCCGTGGCGAACGGCCCCAGACGTTGGTCGTGCGAACGCCCCAGTCATGACAGCATGCGCGACTTTTCCGCTTTGCGTTTGCTTTGCGTTTCACTTCGCGCTGGCCGGTGCAACGTGCGCAGCAGGATGTCACAGCGGAAAGCGCGTGGTCGAGAGAATTTCCTTGAGCACCATGAACGAGCGGATCTGCCGTACGCCCGGTAAATACAGCAACTGCTCGGCGTGCAGACGGTTGAAGCTGTCGCTGTCGCGCGTGCGAATGGTCATGAAGTAATCGAACTCGCCCGTTACGACGTGGCACTCCATGCAGCCGGGCACTTTCTGCGCGGCTTTTTCGAAGTCGGCAAACGACTCCGGCGTCGAGCGGTCGAGCACCACGCCGATGATTACCAGCATGCCCGCACCCGCCGACTTCGGGTCGATCAACGCGACCACGCCGCGAATCAGGCCCGATTCCTTCAAACGCTCCACCCGCCGCAGGCACGCCGGTGCACTAAGTTTGACTTTGGCCGCGAGGGCGACGTTGGAGATGGACGCGTCCGTTTGCAACTGGCGCAGGATCGCGCGGTCGATGCGGTCCAACGACTCGAGAGAGGCGGATTCAGCGCCGCGAGCGGCAGCCGGGGTTGCCGATGCCCCACGCACTTTTGTTTTGTCCGAAGGCTTCATAGAGAAATAAACAGGACCGGGATTGGTGTACATATTACGCAAATTACGTCCGAAGCATTTTCTTCGCAAGCTCATTTCTCACCGTTTTTCCTACCATGTGTTGAACGCGGCCGCCCCTGCCCGCGCCCCACATCGACCATGGAGATGCCATGAACCTGCAACGCTTTCCCCGCTACCCGCTCACTTTTGGACCGACACCCATCCAGCCGCTCAAGCGCTTGAGCGATCACCTGGGCGGCAACGTGCAGTTGTATGCGAAGCGGGAGGACTGCAACAGCGGCTTTGCGTTCGGCGGCAACAAGACTCGCAAGCTCGAATACCTGATTCCCGAGGCGCTTGCGCAAGGCTGCGACACGCTGGTGTCGATTGGCGGCATTCAGTCGAATCAGACGCGCCAGGTCGCGGCGGTCGCCGCGCATCTCGGCATGAAGTGCGTGCTGGTGCAGGAAAACTGGGTCAACTATTCGGACGCGGTGTACGACCGCGTCGGTAACATTCAGATGTCGCGCATACTGGGCGCCGATGTGCGCCTCGTCCCGGACGGCTTTGACATAGGCTTTCGCAAAAGCTGGGAAGACGCGCTCGAAAGCGTGCGCGCCGCGGGCGGCAAGCCTTACGCGATTCCTGCCGGCTGCTCGGACCATCCGCTAGGCGGCCTCGGCTTTGTCGGCTTTGCCGAGGAAGTGCGCCAGCAGGAGGCAGAGCTCGGCTTCAAATTCGACTATATCGTGGTGTGTTCGGTGACGGGCAGCACGCAAGCCGGCATGGTGGTGGGCTTTGCCGCCGACGGTCGTGCGGATCGGGTGATCGGCATCGACGCATCGGCCAAGCCCGCGCAGACCCGCGAGCAGATCACGCGAATCGCCCGGCAAACTGCGGAGAAAGTGGGCCTCGGGCGGGACATCACGCAAAAGGACGTGGTGCTGGACGAGCGCTTCGGCGGCCCGGAATATGGCCTGCCCAATGCAGGCACGCTGGAGGCGATCCGCTTGTGCGCGCGCCTTGAAGGGGTGCTGACCGATCCGGTGTACGAAGGCAAGTCGATGCACGGTATGATCGAGATGGTGCGCAACGGCGAGTTTCCGCAAGGCTCGCGCGTGCTCTATGCGCATCTTGGCGGCGTGCCCGCCTTGAACGGCTACAGTTTTATTTTCCGCGACGGCTGAGCACACGGTAATACAACGGCCCAGGCGCCTCTTTGACGCTCGGGCCGCGAGGCTCTCACGCTCATACCGTCAGGCGTTTTTTCAGGTGCTTGCGCAAGAAGTCCACGAAAGCGCGGATGGTCAGCGAGCTCTGCCGATGCTGCGGATATACCGCATACACGCCGGTCGAGCCCGGCATGAAATCGTCGAGCACCGTGACGAGCCGGCCGTCCCGCAGTGCGTCGGTAACAATAAAATGAGGAAGCCGAACTATTCCCAACCCGGCTACCGCGGCGTCGCGAATCAGATCGCCATTGTTGGCGCGCAGCGGCCCGTGCACTTCAAAGCTCTTCATTGCGCCGTTCACGGCAAACTCCCAGGTCACCACGCCCCCGTGCCCGTAGAGCAGGCATGAATGGCCCGCGAGGTCCGCAGGCGTCGCGGGCCTGCCGCGGCGCCGCAGATACCCCGGGCTGCAGCATGCGACGAAATTCACGTCTACGAGTTTCTGCGCGATCAGCGTGGAATCCGGCAGGACGCCGATCCGCACCGCCATGTCGAAGCCCTCGCCGACCACGTCGACAGTGCGATCGCTCAATTCCATGTCGAACCGCACGTCGCGGTGCTCGCGCAAGAAGTCCGCGACGAGAGGCGACAGATGCGTCATGCCGAACGACATCGGCGCGCTCACCCTCAGCAGCCCGCGCGGGCCCGCGCGCCGCAGCGACATGGCCTGCTCGGCCTCCTCCACCTCGCTCAGAATGCGCCTGGCGCGCTCGTAGAACTCCTGGCCGAGTTCAGTGACGGCGAGCTTGCGCGTATTGCGCACGAGAAGCGGCACGCCGAGCGCTTCTTCCAACGCCATGACGCGGCGGCTGACGAATTGCTTCGACAGCGACATGCGCCTTGCGGCGGCCGTGAAGTTATGGGCGTCGACAGTCGCCACGAAGATGCGCATGTCGTCCAGTTGCATCGGCATTGTCCACTTAAATAAGACAGTCTTTCCGGTTTGTTGGCAATTATACCCACTCCAGTTGACCTAAACTTCAATTCACGGATCGCAGACAACGTTAGTGCCGATCACCCCGCAACGAAAGTTGCATCCAACGAGGAGCGCGACGCGTCAAGCGTGCCTCCACAGGAGAAAAAATGCTCGAAATCAGACATGCCAATCAACGTGGCCGCGCGGAGCACGGCTGGCTTAGCTCGCGTCACACGTTTTCGTTCGCGCATTACCACGATCCGAAGCAGAATGGCTTCTCCGACCTGCTCGTCATCAACGACGACCGTGTCGCGCCGGCCCAAGGCTTCGGCAAGCACCCGCATCGCGATATGGAAATCTTTTCGTACGTGCTGGAGGGCGCACTGGAACATAAGGACACGATGGGCACCGGCTCCGTGATCGTGCCCGGCGACATTCAGTTGATGAGCGCGGGAACCGGCGTTGCGCACAGCGAGTACAACCATTCGAAGAGCGAACCGGTGCACTTTCTGCAAATCTGGATCGCGCCGGCGCAAAAGGGCACGGCACCGCGCTATCAGCAACAGCATTTCAGCGAGCAGGACAAGCGCGGCGTGCTGCGCCTCGTTCTGTCGCCGGACGGTGCGAACGGTTCTCTGACGTTGCAGCAGGACGCCCGCGTTTATGCCGGGCTCTTCAACGGCGACGAAACGGCGCGACTCGAGCTGGCTAGCAACCGCTACGCGTATGTGCACGTCGCGCGCGGCAGCGTGACGGTGAACGGCGTCGAACTCGGCGAAGGCGACGGCGCACGCGTGCGCGGCGAAGAAGCGCTGACCTTCACGCAAGGTCACGACGCCGAGGTGCTGGTGTTCGACCTGCGCAACATCGAGGTGTCGGAGTTGTGGGCTTGAGCGGTGCTACCGCGTCATAAGCTCATTCGTAGTTGAGAGCCGCCCGGTTTGCGCCGGGCGGCTTTTTTACACGCGCGTGTTGCCTGATGGCTGATACCGGTGCAACGTTCCCGTACTTCTACCCGGGATGTCATGAGCACCGTATGACTGCTGCTCGATCAGCAAATGAAAACGGCGGCCCGCGGGCCGCCGTTGTTCGCTACTGGTTGCGGGTGATCGTCAAACCGCCGCTTCCGCTTCCACCTCGCTGACCGCTTCGGTTTCTTCGCTGTTGCGGATCAGGTGATCGAACGCGCTGAGCGATGCCTTCGCGCCCTCGCCCACTGCAATCACGATCTGCTTGAACGGCACCGTGGTCACGTCGCCTGCGGCGAACACGCCCGGCACCGACGTCGCGCCGCGTGCGTCGACGACAATCTCGCCGTGCTTCGACAACTCGACCGTGCCCTTGAGCCACTCGGTGTTCGGCACCAGACCGATCTGCACGAATACGCCTTCCAGTTCCACCTTCTTCACTTCGCCCGAACGCAGGTCTTTGTAGACGAGCCCGTTCACCTTCTTGCCGTCGCCGGTGATTTCGGTGGTCTGCGCCTGCGTGACGATCGTGACGTTGGCGAGGCTGCGCAGCTTGCGTTGCAACACTTCGTCCGCACGCAGGTTGGCGCCGAATTCGAACAGCGTCACTTCGCTCACAATACCCGCGAGGTCGATTGCGGCCTCCACGCCCGAGTTGCCGCCGCCGATCACCGCGACGCGCTTGCCCTTGAAGAGCGGCCCGTCGCAGTGCGGGCAGTACGCCACGCCGTGATTGCGATACTCGCGCTCGCCCGGCACGTTGATTTCGCGCCAGCGCGCACCGGTTGCGAGAATGATCGTCTTCGCTTTCAGCACCGCGCCGTTCGCAAGACGCACCTCGTTGATGCGGCCGGGAATCAACGCTTCGGCGCGCTGCACGTCCATGATGTCGACTTCGTACGTCTTCACGTGTTGCTCGAGCGCCGTGGCGAACTTTGGGCCTTCCGTTTCGGTGACCGACACAAAGTTTTCGATGGCGAGCGTGTCGAGCACCTGGCCGCCGAAGCGTTCCGCCACCACGCCGGTGACAATGCCCTTGCGCGCCGAATAGATTGCCGCCGCCGCACCAGCAGGCCCGCCGCCGACGATGAGCGTGTCGAACACCGGCTTCTTTTCCAGTTCTTTCGCGGCACGCGCACCGGCGTTGGTATCAAGCTTCGCGAGAATTTCCTTCACGCCGCTGCGGCCCTGGCCGAACACTTCGCCGTTCAGGAACATGGTCGGCACAGCCATGATCTGGCGCGCTTCGACTTCGTTCTGGAACAGCGCGCCGTCAATTGCCACGTGACGAATGCGCGGGTTGATGAGCGCCATCACATTGAGCGCCTGCACGACTTCCGGGCAGTTCTGGCACGACAGCGAGAAATACGTTTCGAATTGATAGTCGCCGTCGAGACTGCGGATCTGTTCGATTACCGCGTCGTCGAGTTTGACCGGATGGCCGCCCACCTGCAGCAATGCCAGCACGAGCGACGTGAATTCATGCCCCATCGGAATGCCAGCGAAGCGGATGCCGATGTCCTTGCCCGGCTCGCCGATCGAAAACGACGGCTTGCGTTCGCTGTCGTCGCGACGCTCCACCACGCTCACGCGTTCCGACAACGTCGCGATATCGTTCAGCAATGCCAGCAGCTCTTGCGATTTCGCGCTGTCGTCCAGCGACGCGACGATCTCGATAGGCCTGCTAACCTTTTCGAGGTACGTTTTCAACTGAGTCTTGAGATTGGCATCAAGCATGGCTATTCGATTCCGTGACGATGGGTGTTGGGTTCCCGGCGCCGCACGCGTGCCGGTAGGACGCGTGCGGCCCGGGGACGTGCGAACCGCTGCATGAAGCGGACCGCACGTTTGATGCGCCGCGAAGGCGCTACTGCCTGAAGCTGTAAAGCAGATTGCCTTGAAGCTGACCGACGCTTCCAGGCCTGTGAAACCTTAGATCTTGCCGATCAGGTCGAGCGACGGCGTCAGCGTTTCTGCGCCCGGCGTCCACTTGGCGGGGCACACTTCACCCGGGTGAGCCGCGATGTATTGCGCAGCCTGAACCTTGCGCAGCAGTTCGCCGGCGTCACGGCCAATGCCGTTGTCGTGAATTTCGCACAGCTTGATCTCGCCTTCCGGGTTGATCACGAACGTGCCGCGCAGTGCCAGACCTTCTTCTTCGATCAGCACGTCGAAGTTGCGCGAGATAGCCAGCGTCGGGTCGGCCAGCATCGGGTACTTGATCTTCTGGATCGTGTCCGACGTGTCGTGCCAGGCCTTGTGCGTGAAGTGCGTATCGGTCGACACGCTGTAGATTTCCACGCCGAGCTTCTGGAAATCGGCGTAGCGATCGGCCAGGTCACCCAGTTCGGTCGGGCACACAAACGTGAAGTCGGCCGGATAGAAAACGAAAACCGACCACTTGCCCTTCAGGCTTTCTTCAGTGACGGTCACGAAATCGCCGTTGTGATAAGCCTGTGCCTTGAACGGTTTGACTTGACTGTTGATGATCGGCATTTGCTGAGTCCTCTTTCTGAGTGGTTGGAAAGTGGAGTCAGTATGTCAGACTGCGCTTAATAGGTAAAGTGGATTGTTTTAATTCTGTTGATAGATTGAATCTATCCGATTCGACCCTTTGGGCTATCGGACCCTCTCGCCTATCGACCCTTTAGGCTATCGGTTCCCGTCTGCCTTGAGAAGCCGCCAGAGCGTGGTCCGGCCTATCCCAAGCATCCGGCTGGCCGCCGCCCGGTTGCCTTGGCACTGCTCCAGTGCGCTCAGTACCTGTTGGCGGCTCGGAGCGGCGCGCGGTACGGAGGCGGCAGAGCCAGTTGCCGTCAGTGCGGCTTGACGCGAGGCCACGGGCACAGGTCCGGTCACGGCTGCAACCGGCGGCGCGTTGAGCCGCGTGGCCACCGCTTCGTCAGCGGCAGTATTCGCCAGCGTGTGGCGCCCTTCAGCCCGCGTCATGCGCTCGAACTCGGGGAAAAGCGCCCGCAGATCGGCGCCGCTGTCGTCGTCAGTGCGCACAGCGCCGTCAGCGGCGGCTGCGTCGCCTCCGGCGGCGTCCAGGTAAATCGCCGCGCGCGCCAGCAGGTTTTCCAGCTCCCGCACATTGCCAGGCCACGCATAACCGTCGAAGAGCGGCGCCAGAAACGCGAGCACC
Source organism: Paraburkholderia phenoliruptrix (assembly GCF_019511605.1). Taxonomy (GTDB): domain Bacteria; phylum Pseudomonadota; class Gammaproteobacteria; order Burkholderiales; family Burkholderiaceae; genus Paraburkholderia; species Paraburkholderia phenoliruptrix_A. The sequence goes on from NZ_JAEUAV010000001.1 coordinate 164,846, forward strand.
CGCTCGTGCGCCGCGTCCGACAACTTATATTGCAGCGCACTGCGGCTTAACAAGTGGCGAGCCAGCGCAACCGCGTCGGCGCGCCGCTCGCGCAGCGGCGGCAATTCTATCTGAAGCAGATTCAGACGGAAATACAGGTCCGCGCGAAACGCGCCCTGCTCGACGAGCGCATGCAGGTCGCGATGCGTGGCGGCGATCACCCGCACATCCACCGGCGTCGCGCGGCCCGAGCCGAGCTTCATGACCTCGCGCTCCTGCAGCACGCGCAAGAGCCGGCTTTGCAATGCGGCGGGCATCTCGCCGATTTCGTCGAGGAAAATGGTGCCTGTATGGGCAATCTCGAACAGGCCCGGCTTGCCGCCGCGCCGCGCGCCGGTGAACGCACCCTCTTCATGGCCGAACAGCTCGCTTTCGATCAAGCCTTCGGGCAGCGCCGCACAATTGAACGCGACGAACGGATTGCCGCGCCGCCGGCTCGCGTTGTGAATGCCTTGGGCGACCAGCTCCTTGCCGGTGCCGCTCTCGCCGCTCAGCAGAACGGTGACGTCGTGCGCCGCCGCTGCGCGCGCGAGCCGCCGCACGCGTTGCAGAGCCGCCGACTCGCCGACCAGATCCTCCAGCCGGTGCCGGGCCACCAGATGCTTCGGCCGCTGGCTGGTGCGCAGCGAGCGGTCGATCCGCTGCGCGACGAGCGCGTCCTGCACCGTCACGACGGAGCCGGAACGCACGCCCTGCTCGAGAATCGGCACGCAATTGACAATCAGCGAGCGTTCGCCGATCTGCTGGATGCGTTCGTCGACGGCGCCGCCGCGTTCCAACGCTTCGCGCAGCCACGGGCCGACCGTTCGCACGAGCCCCGCGGACACGTCGCGCTCGCGCTGCAGACCCAGCAGGTCGAGCATCGCCGGATTGACGGCTTCGAGCTGGCCGGCGTCGTCGAACGCGGCTACGCCGTCGCGCAAATGCGCGACGATCGTGTTCAGGCGCACCCGCTTCGATTCCTTTTGCCGGCTCACGCGCGCAAGTTCGACCGAACGCTCGAACGCTTCTTCCACCGCGCCGAGCGAATAGAGGAACACGCTCGCGAGCCCCGCCTGCTGCGCCAGATCACAGGCCATGCCGGGGCCGATAATGACGCGGCAGCCCGCATCGGCAAGGTTGTTCACGGCGGTTCTGACCTCGTCGGCCGAGCGGTACGCGCGCTGGGTCAGGCGCACGTTCAGCCAGCCATCCAGTTGGGCTAGTTCGTGCGCGACGGTTTCATGCAGCACGAGGCCAATCGGCGCGCCGGGCCACGTACTGGTGGCGTGCGTGATCGCGCTCAACACGTCGAAGCCGTTCACCTTGACCATGACGACCGGCACGCTCAGGTGGTCGCGCAAATAGGCGCCGTTGGAGCCGGCCGCCAGAACCACGTCGACGGAACCCGCATCCACGTAGCGCTGCAGCGCCGTGACGGCGGCGCCGTAACCTTCGCGCACCGGAAAAAATCTGGCGCGCTCGGCGTAGCGCGGCGCGATAGTCTCGCAAAGCGACTGCAGGCGGCTGATACTGACGAGAGCGACACCCGGCCGGCCGCGGTCCGCGTTGCTGAAGGACGGTGCAAAAGTGGACACGGCGAACTCCCGGTAACCGCTGAGGGCGGCAATGGACGCATCTGAAACGTTCCATGAAACACTCAGTGGAACGTTCGCGAATTCTGCCATGAAACGCTCTGGTCCCGCGACGTATCGCAAGTCCTTGATGGGACGCGAGAAACGCGTATGTGCCAGCAATGGCACAGTTTCTGCCCTACAGGCCACTTCTACCACTCGTCAACTTTCCGGAGAAACCGTCATGAGCACTTCCGCCACCCGCCGCGCCGCCTTCCGTGCGAAGGTCAACCAACGCGAGGGCCTGCTGGTGCCCGGCGCGTTCAACGCGATGAGCGCCCGCGTGATCGAGGACGCCGGCTTTGAGGCTGTCTACATCACGGGCGCGGGCGTCACGAACATGTCGCTCGGCTTGCCCGACCTCGGCTTCATCGGTCTTGCCGAGGTCGCGGAGCACACCGCGCGGATTCGCGACGCGGTCGCACTGCCGCTGATCGTGGACGCCGACACAGGCTTCGGCAACGCGTTGAACGTACGCCAGACCGTGCGCGTGCTGGAGCGCAGCGGCGCGGACGTGATCCAGTTCGAAGACCAGATCATGCCGAAGAAGTGCGGTCACTTTTCGGGTAAGGAAGTGATCAGCACGAGCGAGATGGTCGGCAAGATCCGCGCGGCCGTCGACGCCCGCGAGGACGGCAATCTGCAGATCATGGCGCGCACCGACGCCGCGGCCGTCCACGGCATAGAAGACGCGATCGAGCGCGGCCATCGCTTCATCGAGGCGGGCGCCGACATCCTGTTCATCGAGGCGACCGAATCGCTCGCCGACATCGAACGCCTGCCGTCGCTGTTCGACAAGCCGCAGCTGATCAACATCGTGATCGGCGGCAAAACGCCGGTGCAGTCGCGCGAGGCGCTGGCGAAGCTCGGCTACGGCATCGTGCTTTACGCCAATGCGGCGCTACAAGGCGCGGTGCTCGGCATGCAGCGCGCGCTCGGCACGCTCAAGACCAATGGCCGCCTCGACGAAGACGCGTCGCTGGTCGCGCCGTTCAGCGAGCGCCAGCGTCTGGTCAACAAGCCGCTGTACGACCGGCTCGACCGCGAATACGCGGCGAAAGACTGAGCGGCGCGTATTGCTCGAAACGTGTGGCCGTCGCACCCGGCACGGCATGCACCGTGCTGCCGCGAGAATCGGCTGCGAACTCACAGCCGCCTTGCATGGCTCGCCGATACGGCAAGCCCGATTAGCCCGATTGCGCTAGGATTCAGGGCCGGCCCGTAAACCCGGCGAGTACCGCGCCCAGCTGCAGCGGCGACGGGTGCCGCAGGTACGCACAGTATGCAGAGGCGGCTCCCGCAGCCCATGTCGACAAGGTCGAGGCGCGGACATGGCCTTGCCATGTCGCCGCACGACGGGGACAACGGGGACCACGGGGACCGCGGGGACCACGCGCCGCGCGGCGTGATCGGCACGGTTGCGCCAGTCGCAGCGGCTCCCGCAGGCCCGGCTGACCTGCACGGCACCAACACGCATTCGAGAAAGGTAGTCAATAAAATGAAGCCCATCACATCGCTCTTGCCCCGCCCGGCGTGCGAGCGTGGCCCGCACGCTCCCGGCGCGCTCCGACGCGCGGTCCCCCGCAACCTCCCCGGAGCCACGCGATGAGCGCGACGCACGCGCCTCACAAGCACGTGGGCTGGCTGCCCTACATCGTCGCGGCCACGTTTTTCATGGAATATCTCGACACCACGGTGATCGCGACCGCGCTGCCGCAGATGGCGCACTCGTTCGGCGTGGGGCCGAACAGCATCAGCCTCGGCATGACGGCCTACATGCTGGCGCTGGCGATCTTCATTCCCGCGAGCGGCTGGGTGGCCGACCGCTGCGGCTCGCGCACCGTGTTCTTCAGCGCAATCGGCGTGTTCACGGTGGCTTCGATCTTGTGCGGACTCTCGCAGAACGTCGCCGAGTTCACCGCCGCGCGTCTGCTGCAAGGCATCGGCGGGGCGATGATGGTGCCGGTGGGCCGGCTGATCGTGGTTCGCAGCACCGAGAAGTCGCGCATGATGCAGGCCATTTCCACCATCACCTGGCCGGCCATCGCCGCGCCCGTGGTCGGCCCGCCGATAGGCGGCTTCATCACGACCTACGCGTCGTGGCGCTGGATCTTCCTGCTCAACGTGCCGTTCGGCCTCGCGGCCATGGCCGTGGCGCTGGCCATGGTGCCGAACCTGCGCGGCAGCGAACGCAGGCCGCTCGACGTGGTGGGCCTCCTGCTGAGCGGCACCGCGCTCACGGCGATCCTGTACGGCGCCGAACTGGCGAGCCAGCCAGCCGAGAATCCGTGGGTGGCGGGCGCGATCATCGCGGCGGGCCTGCTGGTCGGCGTGGTCGCGTTCCAGCACGCGAAGCGGCATCCGCATCCGCTCATCGACGTCTCCACGCTGAAGATTCCAACCTTTTCCGTGACCGTGGTGACGGGCTCGTTTACACGCATCGGCATTGGCGCCGTGCCTTATCTGATGCCGCTGCTGTTTCAGGTCGGCTTTGGGCTGTCTGCGTTCAAGTCAGGGCTGCTGCTGCTCGCGAGCGCGCTCGGCAATCTGGGTATGAAGGCGCTGACCACGCGCATCCTGCAGCGCTTCGGCTTTCGCATGGTGTCGATTGTCGACGTGACGGTGGCGGGCATCTTCATCATCGCGTGCGGTCTGCTTACGCCTGAGGTTCCGCTTGCGCTCGTGCTGATCGTGGTGTTCGTGTACGGCGTCGCGCGCTCCATGCAGTTCTCGACGCTCGCCACGCTCGCCTACGCCGACGTAGCCCAGCCGCAGATGAGCGCGGCCAGCACGCTATGGAGCGCCGCCGCGCAAATGACAATCGGGCTCGGCATTGCGTTCGGCGCGGTGTCGCTGCGTGCGGCTGCGTTCTTCAACGGCGAGACCTCGGGCCACGCCTTCACGCTCGACGACTTCCGGCTCGCTTTCCTGCTCGCAGGCGTGCTGACGCTGCTGTCGGTGATTGGCTACATGGGTCTTTCACGCGACGCGGGCCAAAGCATCGGCGGCGGCTCGCGGGGCGCAGAAGATCCCGCGAAGGGCTGAGCCAAACCAGCAGACAGCAGGAGACAAAGTGACGACTTCCAATGATCTGAAAATCTCGAGCGACAACAGCGAGCTTGACCTCGACATCGTGCACGCGTTCCTCTCGCAGCAGACGCCATGGGCGAAGGGCATGCCGCGCGAAACGCTGGAACGCGCGATCGCGGGGTCGCTATGTTTTGGCGGTTATGTCGACGGCAGGCAGGTGGCGTTCGCGCGCGTCGTCACCGACCATGCGACCTTTGCCTACCTGTGCGATGTCTTCGTGCTGCCGGAGCATCGCGGCAAAGGTTATGCGCACGCGTTGCTGACGCAGTTGCTTGCGAGCGACTCGCTGCAAGGTCTCAGAAGAATCATGCTGGCGACAACCGACGCGCATCACGTCTACCGGCCGCATGGCTTCAAGGCTTTGTCGAACCCCGCGCTTTTCATGGAAGTGCACAACCCCGACGTCTACACCAGCGCCTGACCGCCCCGGCGCGGCCACGACACGCGCACCAACGCGGGCCGCAACGCGCGCCGCGGCGTTGGTCAGACGTATGGGCGCTCGCGCACCCACTTCGTCATGATCCACTTGTCGCCGGAGAGCACCGGCGCGCCGCCGTGCAAGGTCAGCGGATCGAGTTGACGCCGGCCGTTCATGTAGCGGAAATACACGGCGCCGCCCTGCTGCGCCGCTACCGACAAGCCCGCTTCGGGAAAGATGGTTTCGCCGCCCTCAGGCACGTCGTTCAGATAGACGACGAGCGTCGCCACGCGTTGGCCGCCGCGCGCGGTGTGCACCGCGCTGCCGGGCTGGTCGGGCGGGAAATAGTCGAAATGCGGCCGGTATTCGCCGCTCGGGCCATAGTGAAGGATTTGCAAGCCTTCGCCATTCTCGAGCGGCCAGTTCATCAGGCTGGCGATCCGCTGGTCGAGCCGCTCGATCAACGCGTCTTCTCCGCGCTGATACCAGATGCCTTCGCTGGTGCGGTTGCGGATCACATCTTCGCGGCCGGTCGCCGGATCGACGATGGTCGAGCGTTTGAGCCGATGCCGCGAACGCTCGATCATCTCGGCGCACTCGTCCGGCGAAAGCACGTTGCCGAATACGATTACCTGCGGCCGTTCACAGCGCATCAACACCTGCACGTCGCGGTCGAACGCGCGAATCGTATTGCCGCGCGCGACGGGGCCTGGGTCGTATTCGTACGCTGCCTGCGCGTTCTGCGAGCCTTGCAGCTCCTGCGGCAAGGCGGCTTGAACGCCGCCCGCAGACGCCGCCAGGGGCAACGCGTCCAACGCAGTCGCGCCGAATGCGCCGCGCACCGCTTCGCCGGCCGCGTCGGAGGCAAAACCGGCCTGCACCATGGCCTCGATCATCGACTCCATCGTGCAGCCGCGTGCTGCGTTGGTGCGCAGCCATTCCTGCCATGCGGCATCCACTACCGGCATACCTTTCCCCGCTGTTGGATAGAACAAGCATAGTGCATGGGCCAGCGCCTCCGTTCAGCTCTGATGGTCCTGGCGCCGATAAATGGCGAGCCCTTTGCGCGCCCGCGCGCGGATGGAGCGCTGCACGAGCGGCGACCATCCGAGCAGCGCGCCCCGCGCGCCGAGTGCCTGGCGCAGCCACGCCCACAAATCGAAACTGTCGCGATGCTCGACGATCAGTCCGTCGCGAAACGCAAAGCGTGCGTCGATCTGGTTCACCACCGGCCGGCCCGTCTGACTGAACACATAGCCCGCTGTCCAGTGCGCGCGGCCGGCGTGATCGTCGGCTTCCACGCTGTCGAAGGTCAGCGTGAAATCCTGCGCGCGCGTGACGAGCATGCGCCACATGTCGCGCACTTCGTCGCCGTGCAGTTCGCCGAATGCGGGATCGCTGAATACGACGTCGTCGGCGTAGCAGGCGATCATGGTGTCGGCGTCGCGCCGCTGGAACGCCGTATAGAAGCGCTCGATCAGTTCGATGTTCGGATGTCTCATTTGTTCTCGTAGCTCGGTTTGCCGTGATGCGAGCCGCTGAGCAGGTCCGCGGCTTCAGGCGTGTGGGAACGCGGATTGTATCGAATCGGCGCGCGTGTCCCTGAAGCCGCGCAGGCTAGCCCTCATGCGCATGAGCGCGATCGCGGATCTCGGCGAGCGAAACGTCGACCAGCAGTTTGCCGGAATCGAATACCGTTGCCATCGCGTCCTGCCACTCGGCATTTGCAGCGCCGGTGTGTTCGTGTGGCGCGAGCGGCAGCGTTGCCGTGCGGTACTCGCCCGTGCGGCGATTCACGAGCAGCGTGAGCCGGCCTTTCATCGAGCGCTTGCTGGCGTCGGTCACCGGGTCTTTCGAAACGTCATGCCATTGGTCGCCGAGGCGGATCGCCGAACACTTCATCGCAAAGCGCTGTGTGTCGCGATTGATCTGTTGCAATAGCGCCCCGCCCATACCGAACACGATGTTATCCGCCGCGAAACCCGCGTGCTCCATTGCGGCGAGAATGGCTTCCAGCGAGTCCGCGTTCACGCCGTCGCCCTGAATCACACGCACATTGCGCAGCACGCGCCAGCCCTTGCTGTTCACGCTGGACCCAAACGACGCTTCGAGCGCGTGCAGTGTCTGCAAGACGATGCTGCGCGGATCGCCCGAATCCGGGCGAATCACCAGCATGCCGCCGGAATCGAGCACCGCCTGCCTCAGTTCAGTGCCCCAAACCTTCAATGCAGCGAACAGGTCGTACGAGTCCGACACGACGGAAACGATGGCGCCCGGCTTTGCAAACTTCGCGATCATGTTGCGATACGCGTCGGTCTCGCGCTCGCGTCCCCATGACGTGATCGTGCTGTGTTCCGCGGCGGGCACCGAAAAGGCGGCCATGCTCTCGTTGTAGTAGTGATTCGCAGCCACCACGCCGAGCACCGTGTCCGATCCCATGAAGCTCACCAGATGCGCGGCGCCGCCTATCGCCGCCGATTCGGCACTCGACACGCCGCGCGCACCGAAGTCGTGCAGCTTGAACGGCAGTTGCGTGAGATCGTCGCTGGTCTTGTGCAGATACGCGCGAATGGTCTGGCGCAGATGCCAGCTTTGCGTCGCGACCGTGACCGGATACCACACGCGCAGCAGCATGGTCTCCAGATACGAAGCGAGCCAGAACACCTGCGGATCGTCGCATTCCACGGTAACCAGCGCATTGTGCGTGGGCACCACGGACCCCTCGGGCACCGCACGAATACGCACCGGCAGATAACCGCCGTAATGCTCGACGATATGACGCCAGCCCGCTTCGTTAAACGGCTCGCCGTGCGCGATGAAAAACGCTTTGGCCTCGTCGATCATCGACGCCGTAATGGGGCGGCACAGATACTCCTTGATGAGCATCTGCAGGCCGAAGAAGAGCGTACGGTCGTAGCGCCCGCCGCGCGATTCGATGTAAGAGAACATCGCCGACGCTTCTGGCGGGTACTGCAGATAATGCGACGCCTTGTACGAATCCGTGTTGAGGATGGGATTCGCAAGGAACGCGCGCACGCCGCCCGGACCGCTGGACTCGTTGATCATGAAGAAACTCCGCGCTCGGCTCGCTGACAGTGGCTGGCTTTACATGATGCCACGAGCATGCCGCGCGCGGCGGGCGACTGCCGGGCGCGGCCATGCGCCGCTCGCGCCGCTCGCGCTGATCGGCGAGCGGCCTGCCCGCGGCCGGGCGTCAGTCTTCAGTCGGCGTCGCCGGATTCGGGCGGGCGGATGCTCGCATCGCGAGCGTCGGTCCTTTCGTGCGGAACAGGCAGCTCATATGCGTCGCGCAATGCCGGCCGTTGAAGCTCCGCCTGTGCGCGGCGCTTGATGGCCTCGGCAATCACGAGTGCCGTCAGATCCACGGGCGCCGCGAAGAACCACGCGCGCTTTGCGCCGACGTGAGCCCGATAACGCAGGCGCGGCGCCCTGGCCGCGGACCGAGTGACTGACGTAGCTGATTGATCGTGGCGCGGCGCGCAGGCCGGCCCGGAAATTTGCGTTTTCATGACATCCCCCGTACGAATGACACGCTGATACGCTCATCTGCTGATGGCTCCGTTGCAGCGTTCCAGGTCCGCCGTGCTCACGCGAATGCGCGAACACGGCGCCCGGTCCACTCGCAACTCCGCCTCTCTATGGAGGCTCTCTGGCCTTCTCCCCGCTTCGTCGCGCCGGTTGGCCAAGACCGTACGCTGCCCCTTTCCCTTGTATGCACGTCGCTCGCGCAAACGTTGCCGCGCGAGGTACCTGTCGTTATATGTCCAGCACTTTCACCCTTCACAGACGAAAAAAACCGGCGAGGTCAGAGCTTTGCGTCGTCGGTTCACGAACCACCGCTTCGCATCGGTTGTTCGGCCCTTGTTGTTGGACGTCCGTCTGTCATGGCCCCGCCGCAGCCTCGTATGACGCATTGGCGCTCCCCGGCCGCGTCCACGAAGTCGTTCTGTTGCTGCCGATCGTTCCGGCTTTCCCCTCGCTTCGGCCTCGTATTCCTCGGCTGACGGGCAGCAACACATTCGCTGTGACTTGCTTATTGCAATGGTTATGCCATGTGCGCGCAGGTGCTGTCGCACAAGGCATCTCGTAGATTGCGCGGCAACCGCTCGGGCGGCCGCCGCATGAGGTGACGCCGAGTGATTCGTATACGAGACGCGCTGCGGCCTCGCAAAGGTGCGCGACATACGGATTGAACGCATGGAATTCGCGCATCGTATAAGCGTTCTATCCCGCAGCCCCGCATGCCTTCGCGCCTGGCGGGAATGCGCCGGTCAATATTGTGCTATCGCCGTGCATTGAAACGGTGCGAATAGGCCGCAAACGGATGAAGTCGATTTTGTTGCAGGTGTGAAACATGAGCATTCATGGCGCGAGCATGTGCGGGTCACGCTCGTACACGTGCTGCGTACTCCAACCCTCACAACAGGGCTTGACGCAACGCATTTGAAACGGCATGTGATTAGCCGCGCAATGTCCGCCATATCAGGCAACTACTGAATAACCGTGAATCAATCAACAAACTTTTCCGCTACTGATTTGTTTGTATAGCATTCCAAAGCGCTTTCGCTTATGTTTAAGTCACGCGCCGGACAGAGCGCGATAAAAAATGGCGTGCTGGTCAAGAAGCGGTACAAGTGATTCGGGGATGAACAGTGCGGCGGTTGCAACATCAATCATGCTCCCGCCTGTCGCAGACATGCGGCACCTCGCGGCTCGCGCCGTACCTCGCCTGCCCGGCTAGAACGTCGACTGTTGAACCGGCCATTGGCCGCGCTCACAACAGAGCGCGCTGCTGGCATTGGGCTTCGCGCCGGACCTACCACACAGGCCGGCCGGCTCGCTTAATCCGGAGGCCTTGCGGCCTTGCCGGTCATGAACAACGACGAACAGCAGTCTTCAGCCAGCACGGAATCGGGGGTAATGGAAATGACTTTCGCATCTGCGGAGATCGGACGCACCGTTCTTTACGTATCGAACTCGCCCGATCAGAAACTCGCCGACTTTCTCGCCGCGTCGGGCTGGCACGCTGTTCACGCGAAAACGACTGCAAGCGCGGAACGCATGATAGAGCGCGAGAACATCAAGGTCGGTCTCGTCGAACTGCCAGAAGACTGCACGTCGCAGCAGTTGTCCGCGCTCGCCGCGTGCATGCGCCGCCCGGAAACCAACTGGGTCGCGCAAATCGCGCCGGGCCAGGCGGATAACGAACTGGTCAGCCGCTTTATCCTCGATTACTGCTTCGACTTTGTCACGCGGCCGTGGCTGAACGAGCGGCTCGTGTTCGCGCTCGGCCACGCGCATGGGCTCTCGGCGCTGCGGCATGTGCAGGTGGCGCCGGAACCGTCGCTCGGACGACACGGCATGGTCGGTCAGTGCGAGGCGATGCAGCAGTTGTACCGGCGCATCGACAAATGCGGCCCAACGGAGGCGCCAGTGTTCATCGCCGGCGAATCGGGCACGGGCAAGGAGCTGACCGCACGCGCCATCCACGAGCGTTCGCCGCGCGCCGGCCGCCAGTTCGTCGCGATCAATTGCGCGGCGATCCCGCCGACCCTGCTGCAGGCGGAACTCTTCGGGCATGAACGCGGCGCGTTCACCGGCGCGCTTCAGCGCAAGATCGGCCGGATAGAAAGCGCGCATGAAGGCACGCTGTTTCTCGACGAGATCGGCGACATGCCGCACGAATGCCAGGCCGTGCTGCTGCGCTTCTTGCAGGAAGGCACGATCGAGCGGCTAGGCGGCAACGGCCCGATTCACGTCGACGTGCGCGTTATTTCCGCGACCCATGTCGACCTCGACAAGGCCGTGGAGGACGGGCGCTTTCGCGCCGACCTGTATCACCGGTTGTGCGTGCTGCGTCTTGTCGAGCCGCCGCTGCGCGAGCGCGGCGGCGACATCAGGCTGCTCGCGAACTATGCGCTCGGCATGTACCGGCAGGACGGCGCGCGCAAGCTGCGGGGGCTGTCCAGCGACGCGATCGTCGCCATGTCGAACTACGCGTGGCCGGGCAATGTGCGCGAACTCATCAACTGCGTGCGCCGCGCCGTGGTGATGAGCGAGGGTCGTTTTCTCACTGCAGGCGACCTGGGCCTGCCCGCTACGGACAACGGGCCGCCCGTCACGCTCGCGGAAATCCGCAGCAAGGCGGAAAAAGACGCAATAGAACATGCACTGCAGCGGCATGGCTATAGGTTGTCGGAAGCGGCGGCCGAGCTTGGGATTTCTCGCGCCACGCTGTACCGGCTCATGCACGCGGACCGTCTACACCAGGAGCCCGCGGGTGGGCATGGGTCGAACGGCGGCGGGAACGGTGCAAGCGGTGCGAACGGTGCAAGCGGTGGCTCGAACCGCACTCCGCACGCGGACGACGACGGCGAATCGGAGAGGCGCTCGCCATCGTTGATGTCGGCGGCCTCGGCGTAGGGTCCTTATAACGCAGCGAGCGAAGCGCGTTGCGGTTTGCGGCGCGTTTTCGGTTTCGGTTCGGCAAGCGGCGGGGCAGTGGCCCGCGCCGCTTGCACGCAGCGGGCCGAGACGCGACTGAGTGCGGGATTGCAGTTCGACAGGCCGAGCGGCGGGCGCCCAGAGCCGGCGTGTGCGCATGATCGGAAAAAGCGCGGTTGGACCCGTTGGCGCCGCTGTGGGCTGTGCCCCCCGGCCCACCCACGCGCGTTCGCCCACATCAAGCCCGGCTTCCAGTCGACATCTTTCTGCGCGGGCCCACCTCATGGCAGCCGACGCCCCCGGCTCGCCACCAGCCTCACCGCTCCCGCGACGCACAGGCAAGCAACTTGCTACCGCCTCTCGCCAGCGCCGCACGCCTTTCGCGAGCGGGCATTCGTGACCCGGCAAGGCCCGCCGCAGGACGCAAGCTTGACGACTCAGGAACTTGTGCCGCCCATGCCGTGTCGGTCAAGGCCAAGCCGAAAATCGCCAGACCGGCCCCTGCATCCTGCGATGCCGTCGCACCCCGCGGCCCGTCTTATACCTTATGCGCAAACTACTACACGCCTGCTTCGTCGCTCTGCTCATTCTCGGCGCACCGCCCGTCCTTGCCGCGGTGACGCCGGCCACGCCCGCGTCGGCGGCCTCGGGCACCGCCGTCACACTGACACCGGACCAGGCGCGCCAGGCACTGTCGGTACTCAACGACCCCAAGCGCCGCGCGCAGGTTGCCGATACCTTGCAGGCCATTGCCGCCGCCGGCGCGCTCAGCGCCCCGGCATCGACCGCGGCGCCGGCCTCCGCCCCCGCCCCCGCAAGCGGCGCTGCCGCGCTCGTGCCCGCCGCGTTCAAGTCCAATGGACTGGCCTCGCAACTCGCGCGGCAGGGCGCACACTGGGCCGTGCATCTCGGTACGTCGCTGCGCAACTCGGTGACGGCCCTGCTCGACGTGGCGTCGGTGCGCGCGTGGTGGAACTGGCAATTGACCAGCCCGCAGGCCCGCTCCGTCCTCGCGCACGTCGCGTGGTCGTTGCTGGCCGCGCTGTTGCCGGCGCTCGCGCTCGAATGGCTCGCGCGGCGTCTGTTGCGCCGCGCCTATCGCGCGCTCGCCGCGCGCCGTGAACATGGCGACCTCACGGACGCGCCGCGCACCGACCTGCCGGTCGACGTGGTACCCCAACCTGCCGACGCGCCGAACGCCGCGCCGCCCTTGCCTGCTCCGCCGGTCGCCGAGGCGCGGGCCAACGCGGAAGCTGAGGCAGCCGCAAAGCAGGCCACAGCGGCAGCCGCAGCGAGCTCGGCAGCGACGCCCGCCACCGGCGAGCCGCCGGTGACTCCCACGCCCGCGCCGTCCGCCGCCACCGGCAAGGCCGCCGAGGCGAAAGGCAAGCAGAACGCGACGCACCACTGGACACTCCTGCAGCGCCTGCCCCGCGCGCTGCTGGTCACGGTGCTGCGGCTCGTGCCGCTGGCCGTGTTCGTCGGCGCCTCGAGCGCTCTCATGTCGCTCTTTACCGACGACAACACCCCGCAAGACCGCGCACTCGACTCGCTCGTCGACATTTATGTGCTGTGCCGGCTGGTTGTGATCGTCAGCGGTTTCTTCCTGCAGCCGGCCGCGCCGCGTCTGCGTCTGTTGCGCATGAGCGATGCGTGGTCCGTCTTCGTGCATCGCTGGGTGATCCGCATTGTCAGCGTGATCGGCGTCGGTTCGGCGGTGGCGGAAATTGCCAGGTCGCTCGGCCTGAACGAGGCCGCGCACCTCGCGTTGATGAAGGTCGTCGCGCTCGCCGGCCATGTGATGCTCTCCATCCTGATCCTGCAATGCGCGAAACCCGTGGGCGAGCTGATCCGGCAGCGCGCCGCCGCGCGTAAGTCGCTCGAACTGGCCGGCAATGCGCTCGCCGACGCATGGGCATGGCTTGCGGTGTTCGTGGTGATGGCGCTGTGGTTCATCTGGGCGCTCGACGTGCAAAACGGCTACCACGCGTTGCTGCAGTTGGGCGGCATGTCGCTCGCGGTGCTGGTGGGCGCGCGCGTGCTCGCCATCGTGATTTTCGGCGGACTGGCGCGGCTTTTCAACGGCCGCGAAGACGCCGACCAGTCGCTCGTGCACCAGCACGCGTACCGCTACTACCCGCTGCTGCGGCGGGTGGTCTCGTGGATTATCGGCATCGCGACCGCGCTGGCGTTGCTGGCGGTGTGGGGCGTCGATGTCGGCGAGCTGTTCCGCGACGGCAGCATCGGTCACCGGCTCGCGTCGGCTCTCGTCACCATTGGCGTGGCGGCCGTGATCGCGCTGCTCGTGTGGGAAAGCGTGAACGTGTCGGTGGAACGGCGCCTCGAGCGCTGGACCACGAGCGGCGATCTCGTGCGCGCCGCGCGTCTGCGCACGCTGCTGCCGATGCTGCGTACCGCACTCTTTTGCGCCATCGCGCTCGTTGTCGTGCTGACCGGCCTGAGCGAGCTTGGCGTGAACATCGGGCCGCTGCTGGCGGGCGCGAGTATCTTCGGCGTGGCGCTTGGCTTCGGCTCGCAAAAGCTGGTGCAGGACTTCATTACCGGCATTTTCCTGTTGATGGAAAACGCCATGCAGGTGGGCGACTGGGTGACGGTTGCGGGCGTGTCCGGCACCGTCGAGTATCTGTCTATCCGCACGGTACGCTTGCGCGGCAGCGACGGTTCGCTGTTCACCGTGCCGTTCAGTTCCGTGTCGACGGTGAACAATACGAATCGCGGCATCGGCAATGCGGCGGTGCGCGTGAACATCGTGTTCGGCCAGGACGTGGATCTGGCAATCGAAACGCTCAAGGAAATCGGCGCCGCGCTGCGCGAGGAAGACAAGTTCAAGGACGGCATTCTGTCCGACTTCAGCTTCTGGGGTGTCGACGCAGTGGACGGCTCGGCGGTGACGCTCGCCGGCCAGATGCAATGCCGCGACTCGGCGCGCTGGGGCGTGCAGCGTGAATTCAACCGGCGCATTCTCGACCAGTTCCGCGAACGCGGCATCGAAATCGCAAACCCGCAGCGCAACCTGCTGACGTGGGACCCGCAAAGCGTTGCGCCACGCGTCGAAGCGGCCGAGCCGCCTGAGCAGGAGTCGCAGCGGCCGCCACAAACGACATCAGAAGCGACACCAGAAGCGGCAGGAGCAACCCAGGCGCCATCAGCCCGTTCGTCCGCCGACGGCGCTTCTTCCGATGGCGCTTCGAAAGGCGACGCGCCGGTGCAGGATCAGATTCCGGTGGACCCCAAACCCGCAGGCGGCCCGGGCACGCCCGCCAATCCTGGACAGGCCTCGCCGCATGAATGACGCTCGGCGCATGAATGACGCTCGCCGGGCGCCCACGCACTACTGAACCTGCCACCAGCGGGGCAACAGGCGGCGCACTTCAGACCGCCTGTAACGGTCGTCGATCAGATGCACGACGCCCTCGTCGTGCTCCGTGCGAATCACGCGCCCCGCCGCCTGCACGACCTTCTGCAAACCGGGGTACAGATACATATATTCGTAGCCGTTGCCGAAGCGCGCCTCCATCGTGCGGCGCATCTGCTCGTTCACTTCGTTCATTTGCGGCAAGCCGAGCGTCGCGATAAAGGCGCCGATCAACTGCTGCCCGACCAGGTCGACGCCTTCTGAAAACGCGCCGCCGAGCACCGCAAAGCCGACGCCCTGATTCGCGGTGCGAAAGCGCGCGAGGAAGGCGTCGCGGGCCGCCTCGTCCATGCGCGGCTCCTGCGCCCACACGGGCAAGCCGGGATGGCGCTCGCGCATCAACGCAACCACTTGCTGCAAATATTCGAAACTGCTCAGGAACCCCAGGTAATTGCCAGGCTTCGCCAGATACTGCGCCGCGATCAGATCGACAATCGGCTCGAGCGAACGGTTGCGATCGCGCCAACGTGTGGATACGTTGCCTGCCACCCGCACGCGCAACTGTTCCGCGCGAAACGGCCCTTCTACGTCGAGCCATTGGGTGTCTTCTGCGAGCCCGAGGGTGTCCCGATAGAAATGATGCGGTGTGAGCGTGCCGGAGAACAGCACGGTGGTGCGCGCCGCCGCATAACGCGGCGCAAGAAACGGTGCGGGAATCACGTTGCGCACGCACAGCACGCAGCTGCTCTTATCGCGGGGGGCGTGCCTGTCCGTGGTCAGCGTGATGTCGAAAATAGAATGTTCGCCAAACTGCTCGGCCAGCGCGACAAAATGCATGGCGTCGAAGAAAAAACGCAGCGCTGCCTCGTCGATTGAAAGCGGCGCCTCGGCAAGCTGATCCGTTACTGCGCCGATCAGATTTTGCGCGGCTGCGAGCAGCTTGCCCGGCACCTCGGCATAGACCTGATACGACGCTTGCTGCGCGCGCCTGACTGCATTCCATTCGCGCTGCAAACGTTCGAGCGGCTTGCGCAACGTGAGCGGCGCGGTCTTGCGCGCGAGCCGCAACGCCGCCTGATCCAGCGACGCCGTGTACATGCGGCGCGCGCGGTCCAGCAGGTTGTGCGCCTCGTCCACCAGCACGCCGACGCGCCACTGGTTGATCTGCGTGACCGCGTACAGCATCGCGCTGCTGTCGTAGTAGTAGTTGTAGTCGCCCACCACCACGTCGGCCCAACGCGCAAGCTCCTGCGCGAGGTAGTACGGGCAGACGTCATGGGCGAGCGCTGCTTCGCGCACCGCCGCGCGGTCCATGCGCGACACCGCGAGTGCCGCGCTGCGAGCGGCGTCGAGCCGGTCGTAAAAGCCGCGAGCAAGCGGACATGACTCGCCATTGCATGCTTTGTCGGGATGCTCGCAGGCTTTATCGCGGGCGACCAGTTCGAGCGTTCGCAAAGGCAACGGCGCGGTGCTCTTGTGCAGCGTGTCGATTGCGTCCAGCGCCAGTGCACGGCCCGGCGTTTTTGCCGTGAGGAAGAACACCCGGTCTATCTGCTGCGCCGCGCATGCCTTGAGCAACGGAAAGATCGTGGCAAGCGTTTTACCGATGCCGGTGGGCGCCTGCGCCATCAGCGCTTTACCGTCGCGTGCAGCACGATAGACGGATACCGCCAGTTCCCTTTGCCCGCTGCGAAACTGCGCATGCGGAAACTGCAATGCGCTCAACGCGGCGTTGCGCGCAGCGCGATGCGCTTCCTCCTGCACCGCCCAATCGAGAAAACGCTCGCACTGATCGACGAAAAAAACCTCCAGCTCGCGGGCCGTATGCAGTTGCGTGAGCACCGTTTCCTTCTGGCTACCGACATTGAAGTAAACCAGAGCAACGCTCAACTCGGCAAGCCCGCGCGCGCGGCACAGCAGATGGCCGTACACCAGCGCCTGCGCCCAATGCAGCGTGCGATGATTGGCGGGCATGCGTTCGAGGTCGCCGCGATGCGTCTTGATCTCTTCGAGACGATTCGCGACCGGGTCGTAGCCGTCCGCGCGGCCCCGCACCGTGAGGTTGCGATGTGTGCGCGTCAGAGCGATCTCGCTTTCGTAGCCGCTCGCGCGGCGGCCCGCGACGGTCACGTGGCCCGCCATGCCCTCCAGCGATGTGGGCGCCGGCGTGAAGCGCAAATCGAGGTCCCCGCGTCTTGCGGTGAACTCGCACATCGCTCGCACTGCAACGACGTAGGTCATGTGATGCGCTCCGCCAGGGTCGCGGCAGGCGCGGCTGTGGCTCCCGCGGCTGTGGCGGCATTGGTGGCATTGGTGGCTGCGACTGCGGCTGCATCAGCGGCCGTAGCGGCGGCGGCATTGGCGGCCTTAGCGGTGGCGGCATTGGCGGCCTTAGCGGCGGCGGCATTGGCGGCCTTAGCGGTCGCGGCCTTAGCTGTGGCGGCCTTAGCGGTGGCGGCACTGGTGGCGGCACCGGTGGCTGCATTGATGGCTGCATTGGCGGCTGCATTGGCGGCGGCATTGGTGACTTTAGCGGCGGCTGCATCGGCGCACGCATCGCTCTGCGCTTCGTCGGCCCAACGCACGTCCAACACACGCACTGGCATGCCGTGCTGCACACAGTACGTGAGCCAGCGGATCTGGTTGTCCTGCAGACGGTCGCCCGGCCCTTTCACTTCTATCAGCTCATAACGCCGCTCGGCGGGCCAGAAGCGAATCAGGTCCGGAAGACCCGAGCGATTGGCGCGCACGTCCCGCAGCAAACGCTCGAACCACAGCTTCAGATGAGCGGCCGGCAGACAGTCGAGCGCCATCGTGACGAGTTCGGGCGTGAGCAGCCCCCAGAAGACGAACGGCGACTGCACGCCCGCCTTGTCACGCAGATGCCGCAAGATTGTCTCGCGATAAGCGCCGCTATCGAGCTGCTCGAGGCACGCCGCGAACTGCGCCGCACGGCGCGCATGGAAATCCGGCGCGTGAAGATCGGCCGGACCGCGCTGAAACGGATGGAAAAACGCACCGGGCAACGCCGCGAACACGGGTTTCCAGCAGAGCAGGCCAAATAGCGAGTTGATCAGCGCATTCTCGACGTAATAGACCGGCGCAGCTTCACAGGTCAGATGATCGCGTACGAGGTATTCAACCGACGGCGGCGCATGCGTCGCTTGGGGCGAGGGCGCATACTGCGATGCGGATGCTTGCGGCCTCGGCAAAATCAACGTGCTGCGTTCAGCGGCGCGCTCGGCACGCACACGGACCGCCGGCTCACCGAGCTTGCGCCTCAAGCGCGGCAACATGCGCGCGACGCGCTGCTGCTCTTCCTCGCTTTCAGGCGACGCCGCGGCCTGCAACGCCAGCGCAACCGCCGCGTCGAAGCGCTCGCTGCGCTCGAGCACGCGAATGCGCCGGTGGCGCGCGCCGGGCCACTTGCATAGCTCGTACACCACCATTGCACTAGCCCACAGTTGCCGCCGTTCGCAATGCTGGCCGATGCGAAACAGCAGCTTCGCGCGCCGCATTTCGAGCCATGAATCAGGAACTTCAACTGCCCGAACGCGCGCGACGATCTCACCCATCACCGCCTCTTCCGCTTCGCGATCGAGCAGCGATCCGAACGACTCTATCGACGCCAGTTCCTCGCGACATGCGTGCAACGCAAGATATACGTCGACGTCCGCGCGCCGCTGGAATGCACGCGATGACGGCCCGAACGCGACCTTCTCGTACTGGAACACGCCAAGATCCGCGAGCACGAACTCGGACCAGTCCTGTTGCAGATTGCCGAAGAACATCAGCCGCAGACGCTCGCACAACGGCGCGACGTCTACGCGAAACACGCGATCGCTAGAATGAGGATTCCATGCCGATAGTGGGCGCGCGGTGTAGCCGGCGTTGTTGCCTGGGTTGTTGCCTGTGTAGTTGCCGCTGTTCTTGCCGTTGCCGTCCTCATCATCCCCCTGCGCATGAAACGGACGCAACGCCTCCAGCAACTCCGGCTTGCGCAAGCCGCGCGCGCCGGGAATCAACGCCAGTGCGTCCGCGAAAATATCGAGCAGTTCGGCGCGCGTGGTGAGCGCGAACAGATCGTCGAGCGTCAGGTGCGGCGCAGGGTCCAGCCAGCCCAGCGCGCTGATCGGCGCGGCCGCTTGCAACGGGCAGCCGATCTCGTCATAAGCAAGGCGGCTCGCGCGAAACAGCGTGCCCTTGCGCATCAGCATACGCACCAGCAAGGCCCGCGAAGCCTGCGGCAGCAGCGCGAACGCGCTGAAAAAAGCGCGCTCGTCTGCATCGAGCAGGTCGTCGTAACGTTGCGCGAGCCATGCGAGAGCCCGCTCGAAGTTCAGCAGATAGTAGGGAACGCCGGCGGGGGAATCCGGCGTAGCATCGGTTGCCACGGAGTTTGCACGACCTGTATGTATATACAGTGATGATAGCAAACTCCGTTGGCGCTAAGCGCCGGCCGCCAGCCAGACGACCGTCAGAGAACGCACGCCCTGCGCGCCGCGGATGAGTACGCCTTCTATGTCCGCAGTTGCGGAAGGCCCCGTGACCAGCACCGCATAGCGAGCGTCGCGGAAGTCGTCGCGCCGGTAGACGTCTTGCAAGCCGTCCACCAGTTGCGCCGGATCGAGCAGCACCACCAGATGCTGCACGATATAGCCCAACGCATTCACCACGTACTCGCGTTCGCTGAACCACACCGAACCCGTCTCCGCGACGCCGAAACGCGCGCGCACCACGCCAACGTCGATGTCCTGCAACGATGCAGGCTGCGTGTCGGCGGTCAGCGCGCGCGTGCCGGGCACTTGAGCGGTAGCCGATACGATGGACACGGCCGCACCGAAACGCTCACGAATCAGCCCGGTCACGCTGGATGCGCTCTGCGCCTCGACACATGTACCGCCCATCGTTTCCAACGCAGCCGTAAAGCGCGCGCGCAGGTCGCCGCCTACCGGATTGAACAGCGGCACCTCGGGACGGGGCCGCGCGGCCGGTTGCGCCTCGCGCACTCTGGCGAGAAAAGCCTCACGCGTTGCCATCGCCACCTCCGCGGTTTTTCTTGTACCAGGCAT
This sequence comes from Paraburkholderia phenoliruptrix, assembly GCF_019511605.1. Classification (GTDB taxonomy): domain Bacteria; phylum Pseudomonadota; class Gammaproteobacteria; order Burkholderiales; family Burkholderiaceae; genus Paraburkholderia; species Paraburkholderia phenoliruptrix_A. Next base: position 184,919 of record NZ_JAEUAV010000001.1, read on the forward strand.
GGAAAGTCTGTTTCGGCGGCTCGGGCAACTCGCGTTGTCTGCCCCAGATGTTCAGCGGGTTGTACAGCACGAAGTTGGGCAGCCGCCGCAATGCGCCGCTCATCGACGCGACCGTCGCGCGATACAGGGTCGGGCTCGCCAGCAGACGCCCTGCCATCTTCAACACTTCCTGCTTCACGAAGGGCACTTCGTGTCGCTCGGCAATCACCGTGCGCCATTTGTAGATCTGCTCGTGAATGTTGATCTTCACCGGACACACGTTCGTGCAGCTGCCGTTGAGTGTGGAGGCGAACGGCAACGCGCTATAGCGTTTGAGGTCGAAGGTCGGGTTGATGATCGCGCCGATCGGACCCGAGTACGTGCCGCCATACGAGAGCCCGCCGCTGCGCCGGTACACCGGACAGGTATTCATGCACGCGCCGCAGCGGATGCATTTGAGCGAGTACCAGAAGTCCTCCATCGCAAGCCGTTCCGAGCGGCCATGATCGACGAGGATGAAATGCATCTCCGCCCCCGGACGCGGCGCGCGGAAATGCGACGTGTACTGCGTCACCGGCGAACCGAGAGCACTGCGTGACAGCATACGAATGAACACGCCGAGATCGGCGACCTTGGGAATCAGCTTCTCGATGCCGATCGACGCAATGTGCAACGGCGGCACGTTTGCCGAAAGATCCGCGTTGCCCTCGTTCGTGCACACGACGACGGTGCCGGTTTCCGCCACCGCGAAATTGCAGCCGGTCATACCCGCTGTTTTCTCGCGCACGAAGTACGGCCGCGTGTTCATGCGCTGGCTTTCCGCGAGGTAGTGAATGTCGCTGTTGTGCGGATCGGTGCCGATGGTCCGGCCGAACAGTTGCGCGACATCGGCACGTAGTTTATGAACCGCGGGCACGACCATATGACTCGGGTCCTGATGATCGAGCTGCTGGATGCGTTCGCCCAGATCCGTTTCCATCACCGTTATGCCGCGCGGCTCGAGATATTCGCGCATCCGGCATTCGTCGGTGAGCATCGACTTGCTTTTGACGAGCGTGGTCATGCCGCGCTCCGACATGATCTTGTGCACGAGCGCGTTGTGCTCTTCGGCAGTCGCAGCCCAATGCACTACAACACCGTTCGCCTCGGCCGCCGCCGCAAACTGTTCGAGGTACTGCGACAAATGCGACAGCGTATGTTCCTTGATGCCTGACGCCAGCTCGCGCAGCGTCTCCCATTCGGCAATTGCCTGCGCCTGCGCGTCGCGCTTTTGCCGCAAATCCCATAGACGTCTGTCGTGAAACGCAACGTGCTCCGTCTTTTTGATGAAGTCGCCGGCTGCCTTTGCGTGGTCGATGCGGCTCATGCGCGCGCCCCGTTGAGCACTTGCGCGATGTGAATAAAGCGCGCGTCCGCCTTCATGCGTTCCGCACAGCCTTGCTGGTGCATGAGGCACGACATGTCGCCCGACACGATGTATTGCGCGCCCGCGTTCAGATGATCGCGCACCTTGTCCTGCCCCATGCGCACGGAGACCGGCTCTTCGGTCACCGAGAAGGTGCCGCCAAAGCCGCAGCATTCGTCCGGACGCAACGGCTTGACGAATTCGATGCTCTTTACGCCCTCCAGCAAAGTGCGCGGTTTCGAAAACGGCTGCCCCGCCACTTCCGACATCGACGCCTCCTTCAGATGCCGCAACGCGCTGCAACTGTTGTGCAGGCCGACCCGATACGGAAACTCGGCCCACGGGAATTCGCGCGCGCCCACCACGTCGTGCAGAAACTCGACCAGTTCGTACGCGCTTGCTCGCACCTTCCTCACTTCGTCGGTCTGCTCGATTGCAGTGAGATGCTCACGCACGTGGTGTATGCAGCTTGCGGAGGGCCCGACGATGTAGTCGTAGCCCGCGAAATTGCGCGCAAACACGCGCTCGGCCCCGGCAGCGTCGGCGTGCGCGCCGCTATTGGCCATCGGCTGGCCGCAACAGGTCTGCTCTTGCGGATAGTCGACCTCGATGCCGAAGCGCTCGAGCAACTCGAGCGTGGCGATGCCGACTTCGGGATAGAACGCATCGATAAAGCACGGGATAAATAGTGCGACTTTCATGTGTTCATGAATTGACGAGGGAAGCGACGTGTGGACGGGCGGGCTCATGGACCGCTTGTCCGATTAACCGATTAACCGATTAACCGATTGTCCGATTTACCGATGAACCTGTGGGACGCGTGCGGGGATGCCGCCAGCCCGTCGGCAAGGCCGGTCAGCTTGGTCAGACCAAAATATAAGGAAGTCGCCGGTAACTGTCAATTCGAACATGGCGGCTCGCGGCGGGCGTGACCATGCCATTGGCCGCGCGCCACGCGCGGCCAATGGCATCCGTAAGTGGTAAAGCAGAAACGAAAGGCGCGTGCGAGGGCTACAGCTTCGCCGCATCCTCCTGATAAATCTCGCGGACAAACGCGAGATGCCGCTCGGCGGCCTTGCGCGCTTTTTGCGCGTCGCGCGCCATGACCGCGTCGTAGATGGCTTGATGCTGGCTCATCAGTTGCTTTTCCATCGCCTCGTCGTAGTCGATCAGGCGATGGTACTGCCGCATGCCTTCGCCAATCAGCGTATGGATCCCGTGCATCACATGGGCGAGCGCTATGTTATGCGTGGAGTCGGCAATCGCAAGATGAAACGCGGCGTCCAGTTCGGCGAGATTCACGCGGTCTTGCGACTGCGACGCCGCCTTCAAGGCCTCGAACGCCGTCCTGATCTTGCGAAGGTCGGCTGCGGTGGCGCGCTCGGCGGCATACACAGTGGAAATGGATTCGAGCCCCTGGCGAAGCTCCAGAATGTCGGCACTGGTACGCGGGTTCTGCAGAAGCAACTCGGCAAGCGGCCGCGAAATGATCGGTGCGGTCAGGTCGACCACGGTAAAGCCGCCCCGCCCCGAAGTGGCGATATAGCCGTCCGATTCCAGCCGGATCAATGCCTCGCGCAACGAAGGCCGCGACACGGCCAGTTGCGTGGCCAGATCGCGCTCAGCCGGCAAACGGTCGCCTGGCATCAGCGTGCCGTCCGAGATCAATTGCTTGATCTGATCGGCAACCACGTCGGAAAGCCGTTTGCGCGTGAAGGACTGGATCGGGCGAAAGTGCATAAGCTGCGGCTGACAAAGCCGGATTGTTCGGTTCAGGGCGTGGGATCGGCGCGCGCAAACCGTGCGCGCGGCGCATGAATTATAGCGTCGCCACGAACGCCGCAATGCGCTTGCACGCCTCGGCAAGCCGCGCTTCGTCGACCACGAAGCCCAATCTCACGAAGCCGTTCGCCGTCTCGCCGAAAGCGCTCGCGTCCAGCACCGACACGCCTTGCGCACGAAAGAGCCGCCACGTGAAATCCACCGTATCCAGACCTGTGCCGCTCACGTCGACCATCATGAACATGCCCGCTTCGGGCAGCAGGCAGCGCAAGCGCGGAATGCGGCTCAAATGCTCGAATACGACGTCGCGGCGCCGCCGATAAATTTCCCGCATCTCGGCAACGATGCGCGCCTTGTCGTGCAGCGCCGTCAGCGCGGCCTGCTGGATGAAGCCCGGCAAGCCATACAGCATGGCGAGCGCGAGCCGCCCCATGTGTTCGATGAGCTGCGTCGGGCCGATTGCCCAGCCTACGCGCCAGCCCGCCATTGCATGCGATTTCGACAGACTGCCGAGCGTAACGGTGCGCCCGGCCATGCCAGGTAGCGCCATGATGCTCACATGCTCGCGTTCGAATGTGAGGTCGGCGTACACCTCGTCCGAGAGCACCCATAGATCGTGCTTGCACGCGAGCCGCGCGATCCGCTCCAGGTCCGCGCGCGGCGTGACGACGCCCGTGGGATTGCACGGCGTGGCGAAGAAAATGGCCTTGGTGCGCGAAGTGACGGCATTTTCGAGTGCATCGCAGTTCAGGTGGAAGGCGCGCGCGGGGTCGACCGGCACCGGCACGAGCGTCGCGCCGGCTGCGCGAACGCAGGCTTCGTAGGTCAGGTACATCGGTTCGGGAACGATGGCCTCGTCGCCGGCTTCGAGCAGACACAAAGACGCGGCGAATACGCCGTTTTGCGCACCGGCCGTGAGGATCGCATTAGCCGCCGTGATGCTGCAACCGCTCATGCGCGACTGTTCGGCCGCAATTGCCGCACGCAACGGATCGCGCCCGGACACCGCGCTGTAGTGCGTGTCGCCGCCGCGCAGCGCTTCGATCGCGCGCTCGACGATCGGCGCGGGCGTCGCGAAGTCGGGGTCTCCCACGCTCAGCACGATCACGTCTTCGCCATTGGCGGCGGCCTGCTGCGCGACACGATGAATTTCCCATGCCGACGTGCGCCTGCCTTGCAAACCCTCCACCCGACTCGAATACTTCATCGCGCTCATCCATTCCGATTTTGACCCGCCAATGTAATGGGGCCGGCGCGAAACGTCCAGATACGAAAAAGCGCCGCGCGGGCGGACAGCCTCGCGCGGCGCTTCAGCTTCTCCGGTCCCCGCGTGCAGGGAGCAGGCAGATCAGACCTGGCGGCGCAACTCCGCCGGCGGCACCTTCATCAAATGACGATATTTGGCGACCGTACGGCGCGCGACCAGCACGCCCTGGTCCGCCAGCATTTTCGCCAGCGTTACGTCGGAGAGCGGATCGCGGGCGTTTTCCGCCGCGATCATTTCCTTCAGCAGCGCCCGCACCGCGGCCGCGGAACAGGTACCGCCGCTTTCCGTGCCGAGTTCGCGCGGGAAGAAGTGCTTGAACTCGAAGATGCCGCGCGGCGTGGCCATATATTTGTTGCCGGTTGCGCGCGAGATGGTCGATTCATGCAGGCCGAGCTCGTCGGCGACATCGCGCAACACCATCGGCTTCAACGCGATTTCGCCGTACTGGAAGAAGGCCTTCTGATGCGCGACAATGCATTCGGCCACACGCTGAATCGTATCGAAGCGTTGCTGTGCATTCCTGATCAACCAGCGGGCTTCCTGAAGCTGCTGCGCAAGCGGCGAACGGCTCGCCCCCGCGGACTGCGCAAAGAGCTCTGCATACATGCGGTGAATGCGGGCGCGCGGCTGCACGGCCGGGTTGATCGTCACGACCCACTTGTTGCGGACCTGGCGCACGATCACGTCCGGTACGACGTAGTTGTCCTCGGTGCGGCCATAGCAGTTGCCCGGCTTCGGGTCGAGCTTGCGCACGAGCGCGCAGGCCACACGCAGTTCCTCGGCGCTGCAGCCAATCTGCTTCTGCAATTCCGCCTGCTCGCGGCGCGCGAGTCGCTCCAGATGATGCTCGACGATCTGGCGCGCGACCTCGCGCCCCGGCGTTTCGGCAGGCAACGCGTTCAGTTGCAGCAGCAGGCATTCGGACAGCGAACGCGCGCCGAGGCCGGGTCGATCGAGCGACTGCACGAGGCGCAGCGCGACCAGCAGCTCTTCTTCCGTCAACTCGGGCTCGAGATCGACGCTGTCGGCGAGATCCGCGAGGTTCTGGCGTAGATAACCGTCGTCGTCGAGCGCCTCGATGATGAAGCGCGCCACGGCGCGATCGCGGTCGTCCAGCCTGTACAGGCGCAGTGCGTCGTGCAACTGCTCGCGCAAGGTCGGCTGCGAACGTGCCCATTCCGCGGGATCGCTGCCGTCCGAATCGCCGTTCTGACGGGCCGAGCTACGGCTGCTGTAGTCGCCGGAGAAGTCGCCGGGCATATCGTCCGGGCCGCCGCTGTCGAGTGTTTCGCTCGTGACTGCTTCTGCGGGCAGCGCGTCGGGCTCGGCTGCCGCGACGGCATCGGTGGCGGGCAGCGCGCCGGATTCGTCGCCGGGGGTCGGGGTTGCGAGCGCAACGTCTTCCGTATCCGACGAGTCATATTCGAGGAACGGATTGGTGTCGAGCGCGGTTCGCAATTCCTGCTGGAACTCCAGAGACGATAGCTGCAACAGACGCACGGACTGCTGCAACCGCGGCGTGAGTGCAAGAGACTGCCTTGTGCGAAGTTCAATTGAAGGCATCGTATTGAGGTCCCGTTAATAGCTGAAGTAGAGAGCATCCTCAATAGAGCAACTGCTGTACCAGCTTTTGCAACACACTGTTTTTCCTAGCCTTTGTTTTTTCGGGCGCGCCGTTTGCGGCCTCGCGCGGCGCCATTTTTACAAGCGGGGCGGCAAATCCGGGCTGCTTCGGGATGGCCGCCAAACGCTATCGCCATGCGGCTTTGGCCGATGCCTGGGTTCGTGCTTGGGCCGATTCTTCAGCGGAATTCATACGCACGGCCCGGCTCGCTTCACGTCTTGCCGCCGTAAGCGAACTGTTGGGCATGCACTTTGCGACACGCTTGGCGTGGACGGACGCGTATCCCCCCATCCCGCGCGAATCGCGCAACGACTGCGGGGACCCGGCCGGTGTCGATAACGGGCCCTGACGGAACCGTAGCGGCAACGACCCCACGCGAGTCATCGGCGGCCTTCGCCGCGATCGACCGCAGGCAACAAGACCGCAATTTTCATCAACACCCGAAGGAGAAACCATGAAGACCATCCAGATGCTCAAGACCGCCGGCACCATCGCGTGTGTTGCATTCGCATTGAACGCGACTGCGCAAACCAGTGCCTCGGCACCGCCCGCTGCATCCGAAAGCCTCGGCCAGCATATCGACGACGGCACCATCACCACCAAGGTCAAGGCAGAATTGCTGGGCGCGAAGAATGTGAAATCCACGCACATCCACGTGAAGACGCGTAAGGGCGTGGTCTGGCTCACGGGCACCGTGCCTTCCGCCGACGACAAGCTCGCCGCCCAGGAAGTCGTGGAAGGCGTGAAGGGCGTGAGCAGCGTGAAGAACCGCCTGAAGATCGCGGCCGAATAAGTCCGCTCAGGCGCGCCCGGCGCCTCGCGCACTCTCTGAACGATGTGCGCTCCGAGCCGGGCAAACAAAAAGCCGTCCGCATGCGGACGGCTTTTTTACGTGACGCCTGAGCTCACGCCCCGGCCGCGTTAGCTCCTCGCGGCATACTGGTCGCGCAGATCACGAACGCGGTCGTGGTTTTGCAGCACGCCCTGATACTGACGTTCGACAATCGCACGCACGTCGGCCGGCAATTCTTTTTCCAGCGCGTCGTGGTAGTTCTTCTTCGCGACGTCCTCGCCCTTCTCCACCTCGACGAGTATCTGGTGGTCGCTGCGGTCCGTGACCGCCGACTTCACGTCGACCCAGCCGCGATGCAACGCGCCGCTTACGCTGCCGCCGGTCTCGGGCTTGCCGCCCAGACGCTGCACCACGTCCTGCAGTTCGCGTGCGCCGCGCGCGCAGTCTTCGGCCCGCGTGAGGAACAACGTCTTCAACTGGGCGTCGCGCGCATCTTCGGCGGCCTTGCGAAAGCCCTTTTCTCCGTCCTTCGAAGTTTCGATCAGATCGTTCAGCACGGAAACAACGTTCGTAGCCATTCATTACCTCCAAGGGTTTCGTTGATCGCGAAATCCGTCGCCGGCCTGCACGCATGCGTTACGCACACGCGCCGTCGGCCATGTCATCAACTGCATGAGCAACGGGGTTCGTTTCATACCCGCATGGCGCGTGCCCGGCGCCTTGCGTGACGCACTTGCAGCCGTGCTGCTATCGCGCCCGGGTTGTTCCTGCCAGCGCTGCGTAAATGTTGCGTGGCGCGACGTTCGATGAGCGCCGCGCGCGCCCCGCCGCGCAAGGCTTTTACCGGTGGCATAGGCGTTGCTTATTGGGTTGGCCCTTCGCACTGTCATGCAGCGAATCAAGGGAAAATCTGCACGACGTACAGACAAATTGAAAAGACGGGGCGAGCAACGACGACAGGGAGAAGCACATCATGAAGATCAGCAGCGCAGAGTTTCTTGCCACCGTGGCGATAGTCTCGTCGGCCGCGGTACTGCAGCTTCGGCAGCACGCTCAACCCGATGAGAACCTCGCGACGAGCGCGCCGCAAAGCGTCGAGGTAGCGCCTTCGTCTTGCGAGCGCGCGCGTGACGGCGTCATTCCCGCGTCATGCGAAGCTGCGCGTGAGCAACGTCCTGCGGAGCACGCGCCGCCGCAGCGTGGCGCTGCCCGCATCTGGGTATAGCTGTAGCGCAAACGCCTGGAACGACCCAAGGCCGGGCAAGCATCACACGAGCACGCGGCTAAACGCCCGGCCATCAAAAGACGAAGGGCCCGACAACCGTCGAGCCCTCTACGTTTTACTCAGGCATTCGCTCACGCAACGCGCGCCCTAAGCACGCTTTTCGTTGAATTCGTTAAGCGGCACGGGCTGCTTGAGCGGGTCGAAGTCGGCCCAGCGGCCTTGTTGCCAACGACCGGTCGCGCGTTCAATGGATACGCCGCCCGCATCGCGCAACACGCGCGCCGCCTCGAGCTGGTTGTCCGTCGACACGTGCACGGCGACGAGCACGCCGGAATCGCGCGTCTCTTCATGAAACGGCGTTCGGTGCCCGGCCTCGGCGCCCTGCCGTGTGCGCCACATCGCGCCGGCCAGCGACCCGATGTACGCGCCGACGCCTGCCGCAATCGCCGACACCAGCAACGGTGCCGAAAACGCCGCGAAAATGCCGACGCCCACTATGGCGCCCACCACCGCGCCGATCGTCACGCCAAGACCTGCGCCCTTGGGCGCGCCCTTCGCTCCCGCGTCGGTGTGCGTATCGCCGCCAATCGGAAAACGCGCGTGCTGGCCGCGGGGATTGACGAAGAAAAGCGTCACGTCTTCTTCGACGAAGCCTGCGTTGAAGAGTTTTTGCGCCGCTTCCTCAGCGGCTGGGAAAGTCGTAAAGCGTGCTGCGACGATGAGTGACATAAGGCCTCCTTGCATCGTGATAGCGTTTTTGCGGACGACGCTCGCAAACTACGGTGCGCCTTCTCGCGATGAGCGGCGGGTTGCGGTCGCGCCAATGAGCAGCGAGCGGGCCGCTCAGTGGTGACGCGAGTACCCGCGCGAGTGCCCGGGCTAGGCGGCAGTGCCGCGATCGGATTCCATGCCTTCCACCCTGAACAGTCCGCTGTGCAAGATGACGCCCTCGCCGTTGTTCTGGTCAAGCGCCTCGGCGCACACCGAACGGATCCGGTTACGGCCTTTTTCGAAGGCTTCCATCAACGCGCTTTCGAGTGGAGACTCGGCGCCGAAATGATCCTCGAGCGCCTCGACGGTAATTGCGCACACAACCGGTTCGCCTTCCACGCGCGCCATGAAGCGAACGGTCAGGTTCGCGCCGTCGAAGGTCGGCTTGTCGTCGGGAAAAGTGATCTGCATAAGAGAGTCCTCATAGGCAGGCCGCGGCAGAATTGCGTTCATGATGAAGAGCCCTTCATGGTGCCGGCAAGCTGCTTCGCCATCTCGAGATGATGCTGGATGATCGGCAACGCGCGCGCGGCTGCCGCCTTCAGTTGCGAGTCGGTGCCGCTCTGGCTTTGTTGTTGGAACAGATCGACCGCCCGCTGATGCGCCTCCACGCCGATCTGCTCGACATACGCTTCGTCGAACTGCTGCCCCTTGAGCGTTTGCAACTTGCCGACGAGCGCCGAATCGGCCGCCGGCGCCGCAGGCACGCGCTTTTTCGCCGTGATCGCGGCCATGCTGCGCGCGAGTTTGGTGTGGTCCGTGATCATCTGCTGCGCGAACTTCTTCACACGCGGATCGCGCGAATTCTTTAGCGCGACCTTGCTTGCGGCAATTTCGGTAGCGTCGGATTGCGAGGCGTCCTGAATGAACTGCTGGTCCGCCGGAGAGAGGCTGGTGCCGCCCGCGGGCGCCGCGCTCGCCGGGGCGTCGCTTGCCTGCGCATACGCTGCGCCGGCCGACGCCACGCCAAGGCCCAGCGCGAGCGCCGTTACCTGGAGGGAATACCGTAGTTTCATGCTTTTCTCCCTTGCTTACGGAGTCAGCGGCGCTGCCCGACCACACCCATCGCTACGCTTGCGCACAGCGCGACGCGCGTCGTGCCGCTCATGCTGCCTTGCGTTTCGACAGTTGCCCGATCAGCGCCTTGTTGAAAGCGGGAATGTCGTCGGGCTTGCGGCTCGAAATCAGGTTGTTGTCTTCCACCACTTCCTGGTCGACCCACGTGCCACCCGCATTGCGAATGTCGTCCTGCAGACTCGGCCAGCTCGTCACCGTGCGGCCCTTGATGATGCCCGCCGACACCGGCAGCCAGGTGCCGTGGCAGATCACCGCGATCGGCTTGTGCGCGCTGTCGGCGGCCTTCACGAAAGCCTGCGCCTGCGGCAGTAGACGGATCGCATCGCCGTTCACCACGCCGCCGGGCAACACCACCGCGTCGTAGTCGGCGGCGGTGGCTTTGTCGAAAGTGGTGTCGACTTCGACCGCGTCGCCCTTGTCGACGTGCTTGAAGCCCTGGATCTTGCCGGGCTTCTCCGAAATCACGTGCACGGTTGCGCCGGCTTCAGCCAACGCGCGTTTGGGTTCGACCAGTTCTGCCTGCTCGAAACCATCCACTGCGAGTACCGCTACTTTCAGACCGTCGAGGCTGTTAGCCATCTGTTCTCTCCTTCATTGAAACGCGGGGCTGCGTGCGGGACGCGAGCCCTCGTCGTTAGCTGTTCATCAATCCGGGTGGAGCAAGGCATGTGCCTGCCCCGCACGTTGTTGGTGTCGCGCCCTGGTGTCGCGCCCTGGTGTCGGCCCTATGACGCGCCAGGCGCCGGCCGCAGCGCAATGCGAAGCCGACCGCACAGCGGCGACGCGAACGGTCTAGAGGCCGCTCGGGTCCTCGTCGAGACCGTCGTCGTCCGCCGCTTCCGGCGGGTTCACGACGCGATCCGGTTCGATGTCGCGATCCGGGTCGAGCGTCGAATCGCCGTCGGCCGCGGCGCGTTCGCCGGTCCCGGCGCGGTCGGTGTCGCTCGCGAGTTCAAGCTCACCGGTTTCCAGCGCGTGATTGTCGAGTTCCGTATCGACGTCGAACTCATGGCGCTTCTGGCCCGCGACGTCGCTGCCGCTATCGGACGAATCGCTCGGTCCCAACGTGCCCGTCGTGCCGGAGGTTTGCTTCACGACCTGTTGCGGCTCTTCATCGGGATTCAGCGTGCTGCTCATGGCGCTCTCCTGTGTTGGTTGATGGGCGGATGGATACGTGAGGTTGATCGCAAGGACTGTTCCGCGCGCGCACGTCGCGGCCTTGCGGCGATGCAGCGGCCAGGCACCGCCCTTGCTCCGGGCCATCACTGGCGCAACGCGCTTCACGCTTGAAAGTTCTACCTGCGAAGATGCCTACGACCAACAGCACGACACCCAACGCTCACGCGCCGGCCGACGACGCCGCGAAGCAGGCCGCCGCGACGACGATGCCGCCCGGCTTGCGCCACGCGGACGACAGCAAGCCCGGCTACACGCGCAAGCGCGAGAAAGACGGCTTCGCGTATTTCGACGTCGAAGGAAAGCGCATAGAAGACGAAGCGGAAATCCAGCGCATCAATTCGCTCGCGATTCCGCCCGCCTATGAAGACGTGTGGATCTGCCCCGACCCGCGCGGCCACATTCAGGCAACCGGCCGCGATACGCGCGGCCGCAAGCAATACCGTTATCACCCGCGCTGGCGCGAAACGCGCGACGCGGACAAATACGAACGCATGCGGGAGTTCGGCCGCGCATTGCCGAAGATTCGCGCGCGCGTGGCGCGCGATCTCGAACTGCCCGGCATGCCTTGCGACAAGGTGATGGCCGCCGTGGTGCGGCTGCTGGACACGACGCTCGTGCGCATCGGCAGCGTCGAGTACGCGCGCGAGAATCAGTCCTACGGATTGACGACGCTGCGCAAAAAACACGTGAAGGTCGAAGCGGGACAAGTGCGCTTCAAGTTTCGCGGCAAAAGCGGCATTGAGCATGACGTCACCGTCGACGACGCGCGCGTCAAGCGCATCGTGCGACGTTGCGCGGAACTGCCGGGGCACGACCTGTTCCAGTATCTCGATGACGAAGGCAACCGCCGTACCGTCGGCTCCGCCGACATCAACGATTATCTGCGCCGCGCAAGCGGCGCTGATTTCACCGCGAAGGACTACCGGACATGGGCAGGCAGCGTCTACGCGCTCGCCACGCTGCGGCGCCTCGTCTGCGAGAGCGCCGCTGAAGCGCGGCGCCATATCGTGGCCACCGTCAAGGAGGTAGCGGGCCTGCTGCGCAACACGCCAGCCGTATGCCGGCGCTGCTATATCCACCCTGCTGTGATCAGCGCCTTCGAGGCGGACGAATTGCAGAGCCTGCCTCCTGGCCAGTCCAGACGTGGCCTGAAAGTGGACGAAGTGGCGTTTGCCGCATTACTCGCGCACGCGGAAAAACGCGCGGCGAAACTCGCACGTCAGGCGGGCGCGAAAGGGCGCAAGCTGCGCGAAGCACAAGAGGCGGACAGCATCAACGGCTCCATTTCGACCTTGCTGCAGAAGTCGCGTGCGATCCGCAAGGAAGCGAACAAGGCGGCGCTGAAGGCAGGCGCGAAAACCGCCCGCCAGGGCCGTGGCAAAGCCGCCGCGAAAGCCGGCGTGCAAGGCGAAGCCGAAGCGGGAATCAAGGCTCGCGCACGCAGTTCGCGGCGCGCCGCTGCCGCGCCGGCCGCGGACAAACCGGCTGCAGGCTGAGCCGCTGTCACCACCGCGCGCCGCCGGGGCGGCAGCACGCCTGCGCGCACACGTGCGTGCACGTTGTTGTAAAGCCGCGCGGCAGTCCACGAGGAACGCGCGTTGCTTCACCGTCATCACCCTTAACCTGCGAAGGAGGCAAATCATGGTCATGCAAAGTCAGACGCAACGCATGCAAGGAGCACGTATCGTCGGTAAAGGCAGTGCAACGGCGGAAGGCCCCGGCCCGGACGTCATGGCCGCAGACACGCTCGACGACAACCGCGTCCTCAGCAGCGACGGCGAGGACATCGGCAAGATCAAGGACATCATGCTCGACGTGCGCTCGGGCCGCATTGCGTATGCGGTGCTTTCGAGCGGCGGCTTCCTCGGCATCGGCGACAAGCTGCTCGCCATTCCGTGGCAAGCGCTCACGCTCGACACTGAACAGAAGTGCTTCGTGCTGAACATGCCGGCCGAAAGCGTGAAGAACGCGCCGGGGTTCGACAAGGACCACTGGCCGTCGATGGCGGATGAAACGTGGGCCACCTCGGTACACCAGTACTACGGCAGCGAGCCGTACTGGAGCCGCGACCGCTTCGACCTGCGCGACGACACGCGCATCGGCGACATTCCGGCGGGCTCGTCGGACGCGCCCGAAGCCGGCGGAGTCAAGCTGTAATTCGCAATCCGCGGCGAGTGCGTGAAGCGAATTCCGTCTCGGTTCTGCCGGTTTAGGTTCTACCTGGATGCGCGCTTCGCGCTGCTTGCCGACACGGCGCCGGCCGCCCCGCGCGGCGACCGGCGCGCTGACTTCTATTACCAGCAGCCTCGTGAGCCACAAGAGGCGAGCGGGCACAGCCGGGCCACCCGGCACCCGAAAGGGAGGCGGCTCTCATGGCCACCAGCAAAACCACCAGTAAAGCTAAGCGCCCGCAGGCGCGCGGCAAGTCCGGACGACCGCCGCGACAGCGCCATGCGCAGGCGCATGCCGCGCAACAACGCAAGGCGGCAAGTACCGGCGGCGGCAAACGCCCGCGCAAGTGGTCGCATCATGTGATGGAAACGAGCGACGCGATGGACCTACAGCCCGACATCTTCAAGAACGCGAACGCTGAAGAAATTGCACAGTCGCTCAAACAGTCGTCGACGAAAAGCCGGCGACGCAAAGGCACACCGTTTCAATCGGCAATGTCGATGCTCAACTTCTACATCAACCGCGCGGGCCGAAACCTGCCGAAGACTCGCCGCGCAACGTTGGAGCAAGCCAAGCGCAAACTGCGCGAAGCATTTGGACGCGCGCCGTAAGGTGTTGTCGGGTGCACGCGGGTGCATACGGTTGCATTCCGTCGCATGCAGTTGCACGGTTGCATCCGGTTGCATGTGATTGCATCCGCTCGCATCGGGTTCCGCACTCGCCCGCCGCCATTCACTCAGTGCAGTCGCGTGCAGCTTCATGTACGCCCTGACGCGAGCCATGCGCCTGCCAGCGTTCGCGTGACGCGTTCGGGGCGGCGCCCCTTCACCCGGCCTGCCGTGCACAGCTCGCACGGCCGGCCTCGACCGGATGCACATGCACGAAACATACTGGTTTCTGATCGTCGGCGCGGTGTTGGTCTTCATGGGCATAGCCGCGACGACATTGCGCCGCCTCCCCGTGAGCGCCGCGATGGTTTATGTCGCGGTCGGCTACGGACTCGGGCCGCCGGGCCTTGATCTGCTGCACCTCGACATGATCGCCGACGCCCACCTGCTGCGCATGCTCACCGAAGTCGCGCTGCTGGTTTCGCTGTTCGCGATCGGCCTGCGTTTGCGCGTGGGCATCCTGGACCGGCTGTGGACCGTGCCGCTGCGCCTGGGCTTTCTGGCGATGCTCGCCACCGTGCCGCTGCTCGCGCTTTTCTGCGTGTATGTGCTTCACCTGGGCTGGGGGCCCGCGATCCTGCTCGCCGCGATTCTCGCGCCCACCGATCCGGTGCTCGCTCACGACGTGCAGGTGCACGACCCCGGCGACCACGATTTGCTGCGCTTTGCGCTCTCCGGCGAAGGCGGCCTGAACGACGGCATTGCGTTGCCGTTCGCGATGATCGGCCTTGCGTTCTGCGCGCTGCCGGGAGCCGGCGCTGGCGACGTGCTGAATCTGAAGCTCGCGGGCACTGCCGCATGGGGCGTGCTGGGTGCGCTCGCAATTGGCGGTCTGCTCGGCTGGGGGACGACGCACGCGGTCGCGTGGCTGCGCACGCGCCACGCGCATGCACTCGGGCTCGAGGGATTTTTTGCGCTGGGCCTGATCGGCCTCTCGTTCGGCGCCGCGCAGCTCGCGCAAACCTACGGCTTTCTCGCCGTGTTCGCGGCGGGGGTGTCGATGCGCCGAGTCGAACATCGCGCGAGCGGCGGCACCTCGCCGCGCGAAGCAATCGGCACCATCGACTCGGCGGATGTGGAAGCGACCGCGTCCGACCCCGACAAGGCCCACGCGTTCATGACCGAGTCCGTGCTCGGCTTCACGATCGAGCTGGAGCGCATCGCGGAAGTCGTCATCATGGCGATGGTCGGCAACGTGCTTTCCACGCTGAACGCGCCGATCTTCACCTGGTCCGCGCTCGCGCTCATCGTTGCGCTGTTCTTCGCGGTGCGGCCCGCGTCGGTGGAGTTGTCGCTGTTCGGCTCGGCCGCTTCGCCGACGCAACGGCGCCTGATGAGCTGGTTCGGCATTCGCGGCGTGGGCTCGTTCTATTACCTCGCGTATGCGCTCGAACACGGACCGGTCGCCGACATCACACCGCTGGTGCCGCTCGCGCTGGCGGTCGTCACCGCTTCTGTCGTGATTCACGGCGTGTCTTCGACGCCGCTCATGAACCGTTACCGGCGGCTGCGCCGTCGCGAACGGTAGAATACGAGCGCCCTTGCGCCGCTTGCGCGAACCGCCTTGCTGCTTCGCGAGGGGCCTTTGCCACTTCGCTTGCCGATGACCTCTTCCGACCCAGCGCACACAAGGCGCAGAAGCGCCGGCGAATCACTGTTCGCCTTCCTGAAGTCAC
Organism: Paraburkholderia phenoliruptrix; assembly: GCF_019511605.1. Taxonomy (GTDB): domain Bacteria; phylum Pseudomonadota; class Gammaproteobacteria; order Burkholderiales; family Burkholderiaceae; genus Paraburkholderia; species Paraburkholderia phenoliruptrix_A. The sequence continues at coordinate 200,537 of NZ_JAEUAV010000001.1, forward strand.
TGCCGTTCGCCGAGCGGCTCGCCGAAGGCAGTTTGATGGCCTTCCAGGCCGTGGCGGGCGCAAGCCTCGCGTTCGGCATCGGCCGCATGCTGCACACCGAGCAGGCGTTCTGGGCCGCGATCACCGCGATTGCCGTGAGCCAGCACAGCTATATCGACACCCGCAAGCTGTCGCGCGACCAGTTCATCGGCGCGATGGTGGGCGGCGTGTGCGGACTCGCGGGCGCGACCCTCGGTCATGGCTATTTCGCAGCGTATGCGGCGACGGTGGCGGCGGCTATCGTGATCTGCTGGGTCGTCAACGTGGGCAGCGCGGCGCGGCTGGGCGGCATTACCGCGACCATCATGCTGCTGGTGCCGGGCATCGGCCCGGCATGGGACAAGGCATTGCTGCGCCTTGGCGAAGTCACGCTCGGCACGGTGTGCGCGCTGCTCGTGGCGTGGCTGATCTCGGTCGCGGAAAAGCACTGGTCGGGCGCCGACCGCGACACGCGTTAGGCCGCGCGTCGCTTCATGCCGCAGCGGCCGGCGCGCCGTTGTGCGGCAACCGCCGGTAGCGCCCCGGCGTCACGCCGACGTGCTGCTGGAACGCCTTGCCGAATGCCGCTTCAGATTGATAACCCACCGCCTCGCCGACTTCCGCCGCGCTTCGTTGGGTCCGGCGCAGCAGATCGCAAGCGATCGTCATGCGAATCTGCGTGAGGAAATCCATCACGGTCATGCCGGCGCGTTCGTTGAAACGCCGGGCGTAAGTGGCGCGCGACATCGCCGCAAGCTCGCCGAGTTCGGCGATGGTCCAGGGCCGCTCTGGCGCCGCCAACATGCCTTGCACCGACGCAGCAAGACGCGCGTCGGCAAGCAGTGCGAGCATGCCGGGGGCTGAACCGGCCTCATCGCCATGCACGCGCAGCGCCATGGTGAAGAGCGCCTGGCTCAATGCGGTGACGATGGCAAGCGCGCCGGGCCGGCGTTGTCCGGCTTCGTCGCGCATGAGACCGATGAGCGCCTGTAACGGGCCGAGCGCGTGCGCTCCGCCGAGCGACACGCGAAACGGATCGGGCAGCGCGTTCAGCAGCAAGGCCGAAGAACCTGGCGTGTAGACGAAGCGGCCGCACAGCAGGTCGAGGTCGGCGCCGTTCAACAGTTCGCCGGCCGGAGGTTGGCCGGCTGCGGCGGCGTGGTTGCTCTTGATCGGCAGCAGACCGTCGTGGCCCGTCACGAGTGGCGCAGTGCTCGTGCCGCGCTTCGTATCTCGCACGCGGTGCGCGGTGCCGCGCGGGAACAGCACGAAATCGCCGGCGCGCAGCGGCACTGGCCCACCGTCTGCCGTCTCGATCACGCACTCGCCTTCCAGCACCAGATGAAACGGCGCGATGCCCGCCTCCATCGGCGCGTGGTCTACGTCGAATGCGCCGCTCAGCAGGCAGCGCAGATCGAGGCTGGCCTGCGGCCGGGCGAGGTCCAGCAATCGGCTAAGCGTGTCCATGAGACTCCCGCGCTAAAAGTTGAGCGAGGCGAGTATTCAGGATATCGCCGCCGGGCGCAATACTTTGTCCAACTACGCGGGCAACCGCCGGCGCGAACTGGATCGAGTACCGCAAGAAGCTGGTTGGACGCATCGGCGAAATCGGCAAGCTGTCGCCGGATATGGTGAAGGGCTACCAGGCGCTGTCGGGTGCGGAACAGAAAACCGATCTGCCCGGCGCGAAAACGCGCGAACTGATTTCGCTGGCGCTCGCCCTCAGGTCGCGCTGCGACGGCTGTATCAGCGTGCATACCGCCGAAGCGCTGAAGCATGGCGCCATGCGTGGCGAAATCGCCTAGGCGCTCGGCGTGGCGGTCGCCACCAACGTCGGCGCGGCGATGGTGTACTCCGCGCGGACCATGGACGCCGTGGCCGCGCATTCGGCGACGCGGCTGCCTGGGGTGACGCGATCAGCGCGGCATTTGGCAAATGCCGGGAAAACCTGCGAGACTGATTTCCCGGCCTCGCCGGGCTACGCTGTCGGCGCACGGGGATTGCGTCGCTGGATATCGGGCGTCGCGCCCCCAACTAAGCTCCCATGACTTCAACCGCCGCCAGGACCGCATCCGCCGCCTGCCCCGCCCCGGACTCGGGGACGGACAGCGCCGCCGTGCGCGGCCCGTCTGCCACGCCGAATACACCCGCCGCTGCCGCCACGCCTGCAGTTGGGCCTGCTGCTGCCGCCGGTCCTGCCACGGCCGCCGTGCCTAATGCACCTGCCACAACCGCCTCGCTCGCCGTGCCGGCTACACCCGCCACACCCGCCGTGCCTGCCACGCCCGCCGTGCCCGCCACACCCACCGTGCCTGCCACGACCGCCGTGCCCGATACGCCAGCCGTGCCTGCTCTGCCCGCCGCGCAGAACTCGCACGCCGCCCTGGCGAACTTCCACCCCGCCGTGGCCGGCTGGTTCCTGAACACTTTCCCCGCGCCCACCGACGCCCAAACCGCCGCATGGCCGTCCATCCGTCAGGGGCGCTCGACGCTCGTCGCCGCGCCCACGGGTTCCGGTAAAACGCTCACCGCGTTTCTGTCGGCACTCGACGATCTGGTCCAGCAAGGTCTCGCCAGCAATGGCGCCTTGCCCGACGAAACGCTGGTGGTCTATGTGTCGCCGCTCAAGGCGCTGTCCAACGACATCCGGCTCAATCTGCAGGTGCCGCTGCAAGGCATCGCCGCGGAACTCGCGGCGCGCGGGCTGCCGCCGCTCGACATCCGCACGGCCGTTCGCACTGGCGACACCACGCAGCAGGAGCGCAACGCGCTCAAAAAGCGCGCGCCGCATATTCTCGTCACCACGCCCGAATCGCTGTACGTGCTGCTCGGCTCGGACTCTGGCCGGCGCATGCTGGCCACGGTGCGCACGGTGATCGTCGACGAAATTCATGCGCTTGCCGGCAGCAAGCGCGGCAGCCATCTCGTGCTCAGCCTGGAGCGGCTCGACGCGTTGTGCGGGCGGCGTCTGCCCCGCATCGGCCTGTCCGCGACGCAAAAACCGGTGAGCGCGGTTGCACGATTTCTCGTAGGAGGCGCGAGCGTCGACAGCGAAATTGCGGCCGACTGCGCGATTGTCGACGTGGGCCACATCCGCGCGCGCGACCTCGCGCTCGAAATTCCGCCGGTGCCGCTTGAAGCCGTCATGCCGAACGAAGTGTGGGAGCGCGTCTACGACCGGCTGGCGGAACTGGTCGCGCTGCATCGCACGACACTCGTTTTCGTCAACACACGCCGCATGGCCGAACGCGGCGCGCGACATCTGACGGAGCGGCTCGGCAAGGAAGCCGTCGCCGCGCATCACGGCAGCCTTGCGCGCGAGCATCGTTTCGACGCGGAGCAGCGGCTCAAGCGCGGCGAACTGCGGGTGCTGATCGCCACTGCGTCGCTTGAACTCGGCATTGATATCGGCGACGTCGATCTGGTCTGCCAGATGGGTTCGCCGCGCGCGATCGCGCCGTTCCTGCAACGCGTCGGGCGTTCGGGCCACCATGTCGGCGGCATGCCGAAAGGCCGGCTCTTTCCCACTTCGCGCGACGACCTGATCGAATGCGCGGCGCTGCTCGATTGCGTGCGGCGTGGCGAACTCGACGCGCTGCGCATTCCGCGCGCGCCGCTCGACGTGCTCGCGCAACAGATCGTTGCGGAGGTGTCCTGCGCCGAGTGGAGCGAAGACGCGCTGTTCGAGCTGGTGCGCCGCGCGGCGCCCTACGCGGAGCTCGCGCGCGAGCAATACGACGCCGTGCTGCGCATGCTCGCCGAAGGCTACACGAGCCGCAACGGCCCGCGCGCCGCCTATATCCATCGCGATGTGGTGAGCGGCACGCTGCGCGGCCGGCGCGGCGGCAAGCTGGTAGCGGTCACCTCAGGCGGCACGATTCCCGAGAACGCCGACTACGCGGTCGTGCTCGAGCCTCAGGCGATCAACATTGGCACCGTCAACGAAGACTTCGCGGTGGAAAGTCTCGCGGGCGACGTGTTCCAGCTCGGCAACGCGTCGTACCGCATTCTGCGGATCGAAAGCGGCCGGGTGCGTGTGGAGGATGCACAGGGCCAGCCGCCCAACATCCCGTTCTGGCTCGGCGAGGCGCCGGGCCGAAGCGACGAGTTGTCGTTCGGGGTGGCGCGGCTGCGGGCGCAAATCGGGCGGTTGCTGGATGGTGATAGCGGCGATCTCGGCAATGCGGCCGGTGCTGCCCACGGCGCCGATCCAGCCAGTCCGGACAACTCCCCGCTTCCCGCCGCCCTGCCCGCGCGTCTCGAACGCGCGATCGACTGGCTCGTCGCCGAACTCGGGCTCGACGAAGCCGCGGCGCGTCAGATCGTCGAGTATCTTGCGCGCGCCCGCGCGGCGCTCGGCGTGCTGCCGACGCAGGACACGCTCGTCATGGAGCGTTTTTTCGACGAATCCGGCGGCACGCAGCTCGTCATTCACGCTCCGTTCGGCAGTCGCGTGAACCGCGCGTGGGGCCTCGCGCTGCGCAAGCGCTTTTGCCGTCAGTTCAACTTCGAACTGCAAGCGGCCGCCACCGAGGATGCAATCGTGCTGTCGCTGACCGGCAGCCACTCGTTCGTGCTCGACGAAGTGTGGCGCTATCTGCATTCCGCGAGCGCCGAACGGCTGCTGATCCAGGCGCTGCTCGACGCGCCGCTGTTCGGCGTGCGCTGGCGCTGGAACGCGACCACCGCGCTCGGCCTGCCGCGCTATACCGGCGGGCGCAAAACGGCACCGCAATTGCAGCGCATGCGCAGCGAGGATCTGCTGACGAGCGTGTTCCCCGAGCAGGCCGCGTGTCTGGAGAACGTGGTCGGCGAGCGCGAACTGCCGCGTCACCCGCTGGTCGATCAGACCGTCGACGACTGCCTGCACGACGCGATGGACAGCGAACGCTGGCTCGCGCTGCTGCGCCGTATCGAAAGCGGTGACGTACGACTCGTCGCGCGCGATCTGCCGGCGCCCTCGCCGCTCGCCGCCGAAATCCTCAACGCGAAGCCCTACGCTTATCTCGACGACGCGCCGATTGAAGAGCGCCGTACGCAGGCGGTGCTGAACCGCCGCTGGAGCGATCCGTCAAGCGCCGACGACCTCGGTGCGCTCGACCCCGACGCGATTGCCAGCGTGCGCGACGAAGCGTGGCCGCAGGCACGCAGTGTCGACGAAATGCACGAGGCGCTCACGGGCCTCGCGTGCGTGACCGAAGCCGAGGCGCGCGACAACGGGGGTTGGCTGGAATGGCTCGCCGCGCTTGCGCAATCGGGCCGCGCGACGCGCCTCGCCATTGCGGCCGATGCGGCGCTGTGGCTGCCCGTCGAGCGCCTGACCTGCTTCGCCGCACTGTATCCGGACACGAACGGCGCGCGCTTTGCGCCGCCGCTCGCCGCGCCGAAGGGCTACACGAACGAATGGAGCGCAGAGGACGCGCTGCTCGATGTGCTCCGCGCGCGGCTGACAGGCTTCGGCCCGTTGCCGGCCAGCGCGATTGCAGACGCGTTGAGGCTACCGCAGACAGCCGTGGACGAAGCGCTTGTGCGCCTCGAAGCGGAAGGCTACGTGATGCGCGGCCGTTTCACTGCGCAAACCACCGACGACGAATGGTGCGAGCGGCACCTGCTGGCGCGGATTCACCGCTATACCGTCAAGCGCCTGCGCCGCGAGATCGAACCGGTGGAACGCCACGACTTCATGCGCTTTCTGTTCGAGTGGCAGCACCTGACGCCGGACACGCGCAGCGAAGGCCGCGACGCGCTTGCGGCCGTGCTGCAACAGCTGGAAGGCTTCGAAGCCGCGGCCAGCGCCTGGGAGGAAGACATCCTGCCCGCGCGCGTGAAGGCCTATTCGAATAATTCGCTCGACGAACTATGCCGGGCGGGCAAGATTGTCTGGACGCGTCTGACCGAACGTTCGCGCAGCGCCGCGGCTCCTGTGCGCGGCACCCCAATCGTCCTGTTGCCGCGCGCCCAGGTGCGCGTGTGGAGCGCGCTGATCGATCCGGCGCGTCAGCCCGAACTCTCTGCGCGCGCGCAATCGGTTCACGACGCGCTGGCCGAACACGGCGCGATGTTCTTCGACGAACTGCTGCACGAACTTCGCATACTGCGTATCGAACTGGACAACGCCCTGGGTGAACTGGTGGCGGCCGGTCTCGTGAACTCGGACAGTTTCGCGGGCCTGCGCGCACTGCTCAAGCCGGCCGCCAAACGCAATGCGTACGCGGGTAGCCGCCGCGCGCGCTCGACGGCGCTGATCGGCGGAATGGACGACGCCGGGCGCTGGGCGCTCGTGAACCGACGCGGCTCGATGGCCGCAAGCGCGCAATCCGGCGACGTGGCAAAAGACACGCAGCGGCCCGCACAAACGCCCCGCCAGTTGCCGCCCGAGATTCTCGAACATGTCGCGATGACGTTGCTGCGGCGCTACGGCGTCGTGTTCTGGCGGCTGCTTGCGCGCGAAGCCGACTGGCTGCCGCCGTGGCGCGATCTGCTGCGGGTGTATCAGCGGCTCGAAGCGCGCGGCGTGATTCGCGGCGGACGCTTCGTCAACGGACTGGCCGGCGAGCAGTTCGCATTGCCCGAAGCAATACCCTTGCTGCGCGAAGTACGCAGACATGCGAACGATAGTGCTTTTGTGTGCGTCGCCGGCACCGATCCGTTGAATCTCGCCGGCACGCTGCTGGTGGGCGAACGCGTGCCGGCGGTGGCCGGCAACCGCGTGCTGTATCGCGACGGCATTGTCGTCGCCACACTCGCGGCGGGTGCATTCTGGTTCGACGCGTCCGTCGAGGCCGACCCGCTCGAACGCGAGCGCGCGCGCAGTTTTCTCACGCGCCGGTTCTAGACGCGATCTGCGCAGTACGCGCGGCGTGTAGAGAATGCCTCATCCGACATCGTTCGGAGTGCCTCTTTTACCGATTAAGGCGTGCGCCGCGCGAGCCGCGTCATTCACGTTTATGTCCCGAATTTCAGTGGCTTCGCTACAATGAGCCCGTCTTTAAGTATGATGAAGACTGTCTGCCGCTATCCGCCGTCAGGGCCGAAACGGCACACCGCCCGGGGATCCCATGAATGACGACCAACACGAGCAGGTGCTTTATGCGCAGTTCGGCACAAGCAGCCCTTGCTGGCGTCTGTCGAGCGACAGCAATGCGCTCGAACTGACGCCAGTCACGGGCGACGTGCCAGCCAACGTGGCCATTCCGCTGAATCCCCAGCAGGCAGCGCAGATCCGCTGCCTCACGGGTATCACGTCGCACCTGGTTCTCGACGTGCGAATGTTCGGCGAGCCGCTGCGGCTGCATCTGGTGGGCAGAAAGATCAACAGCAGCAACTGGGCCGGCACCGCCTCCGCTTATGACGACACCGAATCTGTCGCGCGCGATCTGATGCACGGTCTGTCGTTCGCGGAACAGGTGGTGTCCGAAGTCAATTCGGTCGTGGTGATCGTCGACCGGCACGGGCGTATCCAGCGCTTTAACCGGCTCGCAGAAGAACTCACCGGCGTGAAGGAAGAGAACATTGTCGGGCGCAATGTATGGGCGCTTTTCATGTCCTCCGAAGACGGCGCCGCGTCGAGCCAGAACATTACGGGCTTCTTCAATCGCGGCGTGTCGTATGAAGTGGAACGGCGCGTGAAAACGCTGCAGGGCGAACGGCTCTTTCTGTTTCGCAACAAGTTCGTGCAAAGCGGCAGCGGCGTGGACGAGCAATACCTGATCTGCTCGGGCACCGACATCACCGAGGAACGCCTCGCGCAGGAGCGTCTCACGCAGCTTGCGAACACGGATTCGCTTACCGGACTCGCCAATCGCAATGCGATTCAGGACAAGATCCGCAGCGCGATAGAAGAAGCCGCTACCGGCGAATCGGTCGGCGTGCTGTTTCTCGATCTGGACAACTTCAAGAAGGTCAACGACCACTACGGCCATGTGTTCGGCGACCGTCTGATTCGCGACGTGTCCGCGGCAATCGGCGCGTGCCTGAACGAAGGCGACACGCTCGCGCGGCTCGGCGGCGACGAGTTCATCGTGCTCGCGGCCAAGGGCACGGCGCAGGAACTGGAAGCCACCGCGCAGCGCATACTCGAGCGCATGCGTACGCCCTTCAGCCTCGGGCTTGTCGAGGTGTATACGGGCTGCTCGATCGGCATCGCGCGTTATCCGGAACACGGCGACAATCTCGAGTCGCTGATCCGCTCGGCCGATACCGCAATGTACGTCGCGAAAGACGCAGGCAAGCGCACGCACCGCGTGTTCTCGCCGGAAATGAACCGCAAGGTTGCCGAGTACATGTGGCTCGACACGAACCTGCGGCGCGGGCTCGAAGAAGGCCAGCTGACGCTGCACTATCAGCCGAAGCTGCTGCTTTCGACCGGCGCGGTGCAAGGCGTGGAAGCGCTGGTACGCTGGAATTCGCCGGAACGCGGGCAGATCATGCCGGCCGAGTTCATTCGTTATGCCGAAGAATCAGGTCTGATCGGCGTGCTCGGCCGCTGGGTCATGCAAACGGCCGCCAAACAGGCCGCCAAATGGAAAGCCGACGGTTACAACCTCCGTATTGCGATCAATGTGTCGGCGCGGCAACTGGTGGACACGGCCGTGGTCCGGCATTTCACCGAAGCGCTTGCCGAGGCGAGACTCGACCCCTGTCTTGTCGATGTGGAACTGACCGAGAGCTGTCTGATCGAGGACGAAGCCGCCGCAATCGACCTCATCAAGCAGTTTCGCCAGATCGGCGCGCAGGTGCATCTGGACGACTTCGGGACCGGCTATTCGTCGCTCTCGCAATTGGGCCGCATTCCGCTTGACGTAATCAAGCTCGATCGCAGTTTCGTGCGTTCCATCAACACCGACTCCAAAGCGCAAGCGCTGGTGCGCTCGATGGTCGTGGTCGCGCAGGAACTGGGTTTCAAGGTAGTCGCCGAAGGTATCGAAACGGAGTCCGAAGAGGCGTTCATGAAGGGGCTGGATGTCGAATACGTGCAGGGTTATCTGTACGCGCACCCTATGCCCGCCGCGGATTTCGAGCGCTGGCTGCAGGACCGGCAGAAGCTCAGGCTGATCGCCTGAGCTTGCGAGCGGCACCCCGCGCGCTGGCCGCGCCGGCATGATTCAGCCGAAATTGGCTGCGCTCGCAGCCGTCTGCCGCAGGTTGGAAGTGCGGCGGTTTTGCAGCATCACGAGCCGCTCCATAAAGGCGAGATCTTTCTCTTCTATCATGAAGGCGGCGTCCACCCAGTCCTCGGTAATCTCCATCAGTTCCGCGCGCGGCAGTTGCAGCACGCGCTGGCGTGCCCGCAGCATCGCGCGAATGCCGTTCATTTTCGGCTTGAGCGTGTCGATGAAAGTGCGGGTCGCCACATAGGCGTCGCCGGGCTCGAACAGTTGATCGACGAGACCCTTTTCTCTATGCCACTCCGCGGTATGCGATTCGCCCGCGCCGATCAGTTCCTCGGCGAGGCGCATGCCCGCCTTGCGTGCCACGAGCGAATAGCCGCCCATACCGGGAAACAGATTGAACGCGATCTCGGGAAAGCCCATCCGCGCGTCCGACTGAGCCAGCAGAAAATGATGCGCGAGCGCCGCCTCGAAGCCGCCGCCGAGCGCCGTGCCCTCCACCATCGCAATGGAAATCGCGCCGGTATCGAAGCCGCGCGCCGCTGCGTGCACGCAGTCGACGCAGGCGCGCGCGTAAGCCATGAGCGCCTGGCGCTTGCCGGAGCGGATTGCGTCGGCGAAGAAATTCAGGTCGCCGCCCACGTTGTAGATGTTCGGGATCAGCGAACCCGTCACCCAGAAGTCGATTGGCAGCCCCGACTCGCGCGCCGCCTGGGCGAGCCCGAGAATGTCGTGGACCAGATCGAGGTTGAAACAGGGACGCGGCTGCGCGCGCAGCATCATCCACATGACATTGCGGCCTTCTTCGTAATAGGCCGAGATTTGCGACAGATTGCCGGCTTCGAGGAACGGGCGGCAGGCGTGATGGTTTTGTAGATTCATTTGAGCGGTCCTTTAAGGTTAAACACTGACATTGCAATGCCAGCCTAAAACAGACCGGAATACGATGGGAGCGGGATAACCAACAGATCAATGCAACGAACCTACGAATCCTTGCAGAGCGGGCATCCCCGCAGCGCCTGTCAAGACGCGCACGTGCGCTACCGCGCAAACGCTTGCGCGAGGAAGATGCGCGAAATAGGACGAAATTGCGCGCCGTCGTCGCATAGGCAGGCTGAGCCGGCGAGAGAACATGCGCCTTGCAAATCTGAAAGAAAAACAATAAAGCCGGATTAGACGCTCTATCGCTTGAGGCTTTCCTCCAGTGTCTTCAGTTCGTTTCTGGCGAATATGACGAAGAGGTCTTTCATAAAACCGTAGTCATTTTGCATATCGGCAAACGCGAAGCGAGAGACTAGATGACGCCACAACAATCTGCCACGCAATAACCGTGGCGAGACGACTGTGTGGAGCAGCAAGTGTGGCCACCGCGATGGCAGGCGGATCGGATGGGATCGGAATAAAGCGGCTCGTCGGCTGTTCTCAGTTGCAACCGGCTTAACGGGCCGTCAATCGCATTCCCGGAACCCCTACAAGATGAATTTTGCCACCTTCTCGTCACCTGCTTTTTTCGCCGACCCTTATCCCCTCTATGAAAAGGTGCGCGAAGCAGGGCCGCTGCTCACCGCGGGCCCTTCCGCGCTCGTCACGGGCCGCTTTGAAATAATCGACGCGCTGCTGCGCGACCGGCGCATGGGCAAGAGCTATCTGCAAAGCGTGCGTGCACGTTATGGCGATGCCGCGACGCACTACCCGGTGTTCCAGGCGCTCAGCCGCACGTTCCTGATGATGAACCCGCCATCTCATACGAAGCTTCGCACGCTTCTTATGAAGGCCTTCAACGCAAGGCAAATCGAAAAGCTGAAAGATATTGTCGAGGCAACCAGCGGCGCCCTTCTCGACCGTATCGGTTCAAAGGCCGAATTCGATCTGGTGAGCGAATACGCGCTGCCGTTGCCGGTCGAGATTATCTGTCGTCTCCTCGCCATCCCGTCTTCGCACGGCACTGAACTGGGCGAAGCTGCGAGCCGTCTCGTGGCCGCGTTCGACCTCGCTCCGCTCGACGAAGCAGCGCTCGGCGCGGCAAATGAAGCAGCGCTCACACTGGAGCGGTACTTCCTCGATGTGGTCGAACAGCGGCGCGCGGATCCCGGCGACGACATCATCTCGTCGCTCGCGAGTGTGGAAGACGAAGGCACGAAACTGACCGACGACGAGATCGTCTCGAACGTAATCCTGCTGTTCATTGCCGGTCACGAGACCACGTCGAACATGATCGGCAATGCGATGGTCGCGTTATTCCGCCATCCGCCGCAACTGGAAATGCTCAAGCGCGATAGCACACTGGTTCCAAAGGCTGTCGCCGAATGCATGCGCTACGACGGCGCTGTGCAAATGGTGGTACGCACGGCCTTCGAAGAAGTGGTCGTGAAAGACGTCACGCTGCCAGCCGGAAGCATAGTTTTCATGCTGATCGGCGCGGCTAATCGCGACCCCTCGGTCTTTTCTCACCCGGATCGACTCGACTTTGCTCGCGGCGCCAACGTGCCCTCGCTCTCGTTTGGTGCCGGCATTCATCATTGTCTCGGCGCACGGCTCGCATTGCTCGAACTGGAAGTGGCGATAGGCAGTCTGCTCGCCCGCTTTCCGTACATGCAACCGACACAGCTGGACCAGTTGAGATGGCATGCGCGAAATAACCTGCGCGGCGTGCAGGAGCTTCGGATTCGCACTTAAGGTGCCGACGACTGTGCGATGCAATCACCTCTGTCCGCTCGCGATAGCCCGGTCAGTTATAACCCGCGCCGCCCACGTGTTGTGCAGGATGCACCGGCCACGCTGTAGGGCGAATCGCATTGTCGCGCGCAACAACGCATTGACCCTTTGCTTTGAACTACGGCCCCGTGTCGGCTACTTCTGCCTTGCCACCACCAGATCATGACGACCCTTTCGCATATGCTGCTCCTGTACGATGGAACGGCCGAATCGCAAGCTGCGCTCAGCCGCTGCAAGCAGCTCTCGCTCGCATTGAAGGCACATGTAGATGTCGTGTCGGTCGTCGATCCGGACAGTGCAAACGCGACGTGTGCAGGCATGCTCAGCGAGCTTGCTTACGCGTATCTTGAAGAGCTCGGTCGCCGCACGCTGTCCACCGCGGTAGACGAATTGATACAGCACGGGGTGACGGCGCATGGATATCTGTCAGTCGGGTGCAAGGCGGATGCCATTTTCCGCCACGCGGCCTCTTCGCCGCCGGATATCGTCGTGATTGGACACCGCTTGCAGAGGGGGCTCGCGCGCTGGTGGGGCGAGCGCCCCGTTCATGTCGATCTCGCCGATCGTCTGCGAGGTTCGACCATCGTGACGGTTACGCTGCCGGATGCATAAGGAGGCCGCAATCATCGCGAATGATTGAGGCCGTGATGCGCGAGTGAGCAGCGCGGCTACCTGAACGCCCACCGGCCGCGCGCTGAGAAGCGGCACCACTACTGATAGAACACGTAATCCGCGAGATACGGCGAACTGCCGACCTGTCCTTGAGTAGTGCATGCTCCCGCCGGCATCACGCCTCCAACGGTATGAATTCGCTGTACATACCGCACCGCCGACAGCACGCCGCTGCCCGCAGTGGAATGCGTCTGAAGCAACAGTTGCGGCACGCTCGCCTGGTTGTCGCTGGGGCGCTGGCTTAGCACACGTCCGACGATCCGGCTGCCGTCTTCCGCTTCCCACGACGGCCCCGCCGCATGACGGACCGCCGCATGACCGCTGCGGTCGAACAGTGTGGCTTGCGGACTCTGAAACACCCATCCGAGCCGATGCTGCGCATCGAACTCGCATGAATAGATCTGTATGCCCGAGGCGGTCAGCGTCATGATGGGTTGACCCTGCGGCGGATCGATCGACGCCGCCGCAGGAGCGGCCGGCGCGAGCGCGCAAGCGCCCAGTGCCAGGACGCTCACGGTAAGGGCGACCATGGCAGTTGACTGTAGGTATTTCGTCGACATTTTGGGCCTTGAATGAACGGTTAAGCACTCGCGAGGACCGCACGCACGGTCAAACGCGCTCCAGGTTAGCCGATGCGAACGCCCAGTTCAAATGATGCGAGACGGCCGCCACCAGATAGTCAGGACGCCGATTCTGATAGTCCAGATAGTACGCATGCTCCCACACGTCGACGGTAAGCAGCGGCGCAAGACCGCGCGTGAACGGCGTTTCTGCATTGCTCGTCTTGACTACCGCGAGTTCGCCGCGATCCACGACCAACCAGCCCCAGCCGCTGCCGAATTGCGACGCCGACGTGGCCACCAGCGCTTTTGAAAGCGCTTCGACAGAACCGAACTTGCGTTCTATCGCTGCCTGAAGCTTCGCGCTGGGCGCTGTCGCCGCAGACGCCGGGCTCAATGAGTTCCAGTAGAAGTTGTGATTCCACGCCTGCGCAGCGTTGTTGAATACGTCGGCAAGCGCGGGTTGATCGTGTGACTGCATGATGATCTGTTCAAGCGTGGCCTGCTCCAGCGGCGTGCCGGCCAGCAGTTTGTGCAGATTGTCAAAGTACGCACGGTGATGTTTGCCGTAGTGAATGCCAATCGTACGTGACGAAATGGTCGGCTCAAGAGCATCCTGTGCATAGGGCAACGGCGGCAGTGTCTGCGGAGAAGCCCCGAGATAGGCGGGAACGACAGAAAGCGTTGGCTTTTCAGCGCTTGCCGAGCGCGTGGACGATTCTTGCCGCGTGTCGCCGAAAGCAAAGCGCGAGAGACCGGCACCGATAGAAGCCAGCGACCCGGCTGCAATCAGACGGCGGCGAGAAATAAGTGAATTGAGCATGACAGTCACCGTAAGTGTGGAGAAAGCGCGGCTGCCGTCCGCTTTTCCGGTCGATCATGGCCGCCCACCCATAACAGCCGATACCGCACTGCTATTCCACCTCACGCTGAATGCAGCGAAAAACGCTCGAAAAATTTCGCACCGGCGCGACGGAATAATGTACGTCATCGCACGTTCTCGGTAGGGACGATTCAACGATTCGCGGCATTTGCCGTCGAATCGGCGGCCGCTGCCCGCCTGTCGTCGCATGCACAACCGCGTGGACCGTCCGGTGTGGACGACCAGGTTAGTACCAACCAAACCATTCATAGGAATCCAAAATGAAGCTGCATAGAGACGCAGTGCTTGCTGGACTACTCGGCCTCACCGCTGTCGCGCTCGCCGCTTGCGGCAGTAGCGACAACAGCGCCAATCAGACGCCGACGATCGCCCCGCAATTCAAGGCTACGACTCTCGTATCCGATGGCAGCGCCAACGCGGCCAATGTCGATCCGAACCTGAAGAACGGCTGGGGCATAGCGTTCAATCCCACTGGTGTAATGTGGGTGTCGGACAACAACACGAAAAAGTCGACGCTTTATGACGGCAACGGCGTGGTGCAGCCGCTGGTGGTGACGCTCCCGCCCAACGCCGCGGGCAAGGCGGCCGGGCCAACCGGCATTGTCTTTAACAAGACCACGGACTTCCAGATCAGCGCCAATGGTCAAGCCGTGTCCAACGCGGTGTTCTTGTGGGCAACCGACGCGGGTACGATCGCGGCATGGTCGCCGAAAGTCTTGCCGACACAGGCGGTCAATGCATTCGACGACGGTGCGGGCGGCGCCGTCTACAAGGGTCTCGCGATTGGTTCGAACGCCGGCGCCAATCTGCTGTTTGCAACGGACTTCCACAACCGCAAAGTGGACGTGTTCGACAAGTCGTTCAACAAGATCCAGCTTCCCGGCAAGTTCGTCGATCCAACTCTTCCCGCCGGCTTCTCGCCGTTCGGCATTGCGGCTATCGGCAACACCGTGTATGTGACCTACGCGCTGCTCGGTCCCGACGGCCGTACGCAAGTGAACGGTGCGGGCAATGGCGTAGTGGATGCCTTCGATACCGCGGGCAACTTCGTCAAGCGCATCGCGACGTCGGCTACGCTGAATTCGCCTTGGGGTGTCGTGATTGCGCCGGCGAACTTCGGTGCCGCGAGCAACCAACTGCTGGTGGGCAACTTCGGCGACGGCACGATCGACGCGTTCGATCCGGGCTCGGGCGAGTTCAAGGGCGCGCTCACCAATACCGACGGCACCACCTTCAAACAGCCGGGCATCTGGGGCCTTTCGTTCGGTAACAACGCTGCGAACCAGCCGCTCAATACGCTGTTCTTCGCAGCGGGCCCGACACCGACGAGCGGCGTGTATGGCCGCATCGACGTCAGGCCCTGAGGCAGCGTTTCGAGCTAAAGGCCGCTTGCAATGCTGGTGATGCCGGCGATTGCATCGGCGAATGTTGCGGAGCTTTCAGCGTCAACTGTTAGTTTGTGCCGCCGATGTCACGACACGAAGCCGACAGCCGGACCCGATGTGGGTCCGTGTTGTCGGCAGCTTCTAGGCACGCTGATTCAATTACACTCGGCAAACGATCCGGCATGGGCGCGATGGGCAAGATGCCCCGCCGCACGGTCCTCCAAGGACGAGCCCACAGCATTGAAAACCGTTCTGAACCGCACTGAGAATCGTGGGCCGATTGGTTTGCGCAGGTCTCATGCACCATTCACCGCAATGGCTACGACCATCTGCCCACCTGCCACATAAATGTCGAGAGGGGCACGGGCACGGGTGCCGCGCGACACGCGGACAGCACCATGCAGCCACCACTCCTCATCCTTGAAGGTTTTCGGTCAGTTTGCGGACGGGTAAACTACCGCCGCTAGCACCGTTCCAAATGCGCGGCCGCGATCGCACGAAACGAGGCGCACGGCTCGGGCCGATCAACACTGGTGCCACGAACTGCCTGTCGTCGTTCTTACCCAATAACGGTACGATGAGCCGTTCACCGGGCTGAGCAGTGCCTTCTCTCAAACCTGGCACGGCGTGCCAGAAGCGATTGGCCGACGTCCGGCGACACCTGTCCGACACCTCTCCGATAGTTGTGCGATGACCAACCCGACTGACAATGCATCCGTACCGTCGATGAACGAGTGCACGGAAATAGAGCAATTAATGCCTCCCGTGCTGCAAGGCAGGGAGCACGACGTTGCGCTGATCAATCATCTGATCGACCGGATCGACGAGAGCAGCGCAACGCTCGTCATCAGCGGCGAGCCCGGCATCGGCAAATCCGCTCTTCTCGAAGTCGCCAAACATCGGGCGGCCGAGCGAGGCATTGCAGTACTGACGATGACCGGCGTTCGAGCCGAAGTCCATTTGCCGTTCGCGGCGCTCGAACTCGCGCTGCGCCCGCTTATGAAGCGCGCCGCGAGTCTCGTGCCGCGCCAGCGGTCCGCCTTGCTCACGGCGTTCGGTGTTTGCGACGACGCTGGGCCACCGGACATCTTTCTGGTGGCTCTCGCAACGCTGACGTTACTCACCGCAACCAGCGAGGCGGTGCTGCTCGTCGCGGACGACGCACAGTGGCTCGATCAGGAAACCTACGACGTGCTGGCGTTCGTCTCGCGCAGGTTGGGTGCGGACTCTGCCGTTCTGCTTGTCGCCATGCGCGACGACTTCAACCGCTCCTTCGGGGACACGTCCGCCTTGCGGCTGCGGCTTTCAGGACTCGATGACGCTGATGCGGGGCGTCTGCTGGACAGCCGCGCCCCGAACCTGCCCGCCGACATACGCAGCCGTTTTCTCAAAGAGGCAGCGGGCAATCCACTGGCGCTGCTGGAACTGCCGCGTGGCGAGCGCGCCGCGCAGGCGCCGGACGCGCCGTGGCTGCCGCTGACAGAGCGGCTGGAGCGCGCTTTCTCGAGCCGTTTGTCGGATCTCCCGGGTGCGACTCGAACGCTGCTGTTCGTGGCGGCGGAAAACGACGGCACGTCGCTGCACGAAATCCTCTCGGCCGGCGAAGCGGTGCTCGGCGAACGGTCGAGCCTGGATGCCTTGTCGCCCGCCATTGCCGCCGGGCTGATCCAGATCGACGGGACAGAGGTGCGCTTCCGGCACCCGCTCGTGCGCTCCGCCATGCATCAGGCGGCGGACCCGGCCACCCGGCAGAAAATTCACGCGGCGCTCGCGGCGATCATTCAGGACCAGCTCGATCGTCGGCTGTGGCATCGCGCGGCAGCTACCATCGGCACCGACGACGCACTCGCCGACGACTACGACCGCATGGCGGCGCGCGCACTGCGTCGAGGCGCCGTGGCCATGGCCATCGAGGTGCTGGAAAGGGCGGCGCGCTTGAGCAGCACGGCAAGCGGGCGGACCGACCGGCTCTTGCGCGCAGCGGAACTGGCGGCCGACCTGGGCCAACCTGAGCTGCTTGAGCGTCTGCTGCGTCAGGCCCACGTAAACGAGTGCGATCAGCTTGCGTCGGCGCGAGTGGGCTGGTGCCGCGAGATCATCCAGCCTCCCGCCATCAGCAATCCCGCGAAGATTCCCGCGCTCATCCACTTCGCGGCTCAGGCGGACGCGGCCGGTGCGAAAGATCTGGCCAGCAATCTCATGTGGCGCGCCGCCCAACGCTGCTGGTGGAGCAGCGCAAACGAAGAACTACGCACGCGGCTGCTGACCGCCGCAAACCGGCTCGGTCTGCCGCAGACCGACCCGCGCCTCATCGCCATATCGGCTTACGTCGAGCCGCTTCGTCTGGGCGGCGATCTCCACGCGCGGCTGCAACAGCTTTCCGAAGCGCGGCACGGCGATCCTGCCGTCGCGCGTATCCTGGGCAGCACGGCCAATGTCATCGGTGCCTTCGACCTTGGTGTCGGCTTTCTTTCGGAATCAAGCGCCGCGCTGCGGGAACAGGGGCGGCTCAGCGACCTCGCGCGCGTGCTGTTCGCGCAGGCGTGGGCCGAGGTGGAAGTCGGCCGCTGGACAAGCGCGATGAGAGAGGCCGAAGAAGCCCTCCGCTTCGCCGAGGAGACGGGCGGCACGCCGTGGATCGCCGCAGCCACCATTGTGAAAGCGCGGCTGGCCGGCATGCAGGGCGACATCGAGCAATCGGAGGCCTTCGCGGCACAGGCCGAACGCCTCGCGCTCTCCATCGGCGCCAGCTTTCTGCTCGCCATGTTGCAGGTAGCGCGCGGCATATCGGCTATTGGCGCGGGCCGGCATTGGGAGGCGTACGAACATCTGCGGCGCGTTTTTACGCCTTCGGATCCAGCCTTCAATGCTGGTCTTCAGTTTTTTGGACTCGCGGATTACGTGGAAGCCGGCGTGTTATCGGGCAACGCGGAGGCCGTGCGTGGCGTGATCGAAGAAGCCGGACGTATCGCGGCGCCGAAGCCCGTGCCGTGGGTCGAAACCATGCTGAATTACGGCAAGGCGCTGCTCGCGGCGCCTGCCGAAGCCGAGCGCTTTTTTCTGCAAGGCCTCGGGCCATGCGCCAAAAACTGGCCTTTCCTGCGAGCGCGGCTACTGCTCGCTTACGGCGAATGGCTGCGCCGGCAGCGCAGATCGGCGAACGCAAGAGCGCCCTTGAGAGAAGCGCGCGATATTTTCGATGCACTCGGGGCGACGCCTTGGGGCAACCGTGCACGGGAGGAGCTGCGCGCCTCGGGCGAAGCAAGCCGACGGCGCACGGAGCGCGCGTGGCAAACGCTCACGCCACAAGAACTTCACATCGCGCAACTCGCGGCCGAAGGGCTGTCGAACAAGGAGATCGGCGTCAGGCTCTACCTCTCTCACCGCACCGTGGGCTATCACCTGCGTCACATTTTTGCGAAAACCGGCATCACGTCACGGTCTTCGCTGGGTTCCATTGTGGCCAAACCCGAGGACCCGGCTGCTTGAGCGCCCGCAGGTCGTCAGACTGGTCATTTGACAGAAGCGCGCGGCGGCTTCACCGAGCACACTAGGTCGCTCCAATCCCGGGACTATGACCATGAAGCTCGTGTTCTCGCTCGCAATTCTGCCGCTCGGAGCAGCCCTGATGACGCAAACCGCCTCAGCCACGAGCCGCGCAACCGGTCGCGCGCGCAAACTCGCCACCGAGTTGCGCGCCGACTCTGGCCGTCACGCCATTCTTTCGGTGCGCAGAGCGGCCAAGTCGAGCGTGCCGGCCGCAAGCGCCGTTCGTTTCGGGCGGGATGGACGATACGGGTTATGACCGCAGTGACAGGCGGCGCAAACGAGCCGACCGTCTTCGTGATAGATGACGACAGCGCGATGCGCCAGGCCCTCCATTCGTTGCTGGACTCGGTGGGCTTGAACGTCAGGCTGTTTGCCTCGGCACAGGCGTTTCTCGCGCTCGATTTACCTGACGTACCCAGTTGCGTGGTGCTCGACGTCAGGCTCAAAGGGCAAAGCGGACTTGCGGTGCAAAGGCACATTGCGCACACGCTGCACATTCCCGTGATCTTGATAACCGCGCATGGCGACATTGCCATGTCGGTGCAGGCCATGAAGGCCGGAGCGACCGATTTCTTTGCGAAGCCGTTCCGGGCTCAGGACATGATCGATGCGATTGGCCACGCGCTGGAGGCCGACCGCAAGCGGCGCGCAGCGGAGCGCTCCACGGCCGTGTTGCGCGCCTGCTATGAGCTGTTGACACCGCGCGAGCGCGCCGTCATGACGAGAGTTGTGAACGGTATGCTGAACAAGCAGATCGCTGCTGAACTGAATCTCAGCGAGATCACGGTGAAACTGCACCGCGCCCAGGCGATGAAGAAGATGGAGTCGCCGTCGCTCGCGGATCTCGTGCTGAAGGCCGACGCATTGGGCCTCGTCGATCGCGAGAACCGGCTAACGGGCAACGTCTGAATGCGCGACTGAATGCGCGATTGAGCACGCAGCGGGAAAATTTAACTATTGCAACCCAACCGCATTCGGCGAGGTCCTGCACTCAAGCCAGAGTTTGCCTGGGCCCAGCTTCCGCGTCATCGCCATCCCGCTACATACCTCCTCAGGAAACAGAAAAGCGGCATCTCCGCGCGTTCAACGCCACGAATTAGTGCGCCCCGCTTTCACCGTTTCCAGATGACGCGAAAGCTCGACCGCGTCGACAGGCTTGCTCAGCACACAGAGCGCGCCGGTCTCGAGCGCCTGTCGGCAAACCAGATCCGACGCGAACGCCGAAATGAAAACGACAGGCAGCCTGACGCCGCTCTCAAGAAGACGCCAATACATCTGCAGCCCGGAAATGCCGGGCATCTGCACGTCGGAGATGATGCAGGTCACGTCATGTATTTCGTCGCTTGCGAAGAACTGCTCCGCGGATGCATAGAGCCTTGCCCCCCAGCCAAGCGAGCGAACGAGGCTCGACGTTGCGATACGCACGGACTCGTCATCGTCGACAATCGAAACTATCGGATTCATGTGCAAAACGACGGGTCCTCGTCCGAATTGACGCTGACAGCGGGCGGGACTGCCTGCTGCGTCGAACCGATCTTAATGAAGACGCCCCGCCGCGAAAACCATATGTACGTATAGGGGCGTATCGCGGCATTGGTCCGCCAGCCGTCGTGCAAATCGGCTGCACGGCGGGCGAATTCGAAAGCCCCGGGGCACGCGAACGCTCAACATCGGGTCATGAACGTGTCATTTGCCCTTTACCAGGCGCCCCGCGCCGTTGGCGCCTTATCACGCAGCGATGTCTGCGCGACGAGAATGATCATCAGAAACCACGAAAGCTGGCTTCGCATGCTCTTCGTCAGCAAGGGCTCAGTACTTCGCTCGATCGTTGCGCAGCTTGAACTGCATGCGGTGGCGGGCGGATGCGAGCGCCCTGATTGTCCACCTGATCGTCGACCTAATCGTCTACCTGATTGCAGCCACGCCGTTTGCCGAGCCGCCGCCCGCGGTCCCGTCATTCACCCCATCGAAAAGGAGTCTCACCATGTCAAACGTCAGTCACACCACCGCCGCACACACCTCGTATGGCTTCGACGAGCGCGCCATCGGCGCAATCTCCGACGCGCTGAACCCGCTGTTAGCCGACGTGTTTGCGCTCTACCTGAAAACGAAGAACTTCCACTGGCACATGCTGGGCGCGCATTTCCGCGACTACCACCTGATGCTCGATGAGCAAGGCGCGCAAATCTTCGCGATTGCCGACGACATCGCGGAGCGCGTGCGCAAGATTGGCGGCACGACGCTGCGTTCCATCGGCGACGTGGCGCGACGTCAGCGCATCGCGGACAACGATGCAAGCGGACTGCGCGCCCAAGCGATGCTCAACGAACTGCGCGAAGACAACCTGCAACTGGCCGCGTTCATGCTGGATGCACACGAGGTGTGCGAGAGCCATCGTGATGTCGCCACGGCAAGCCTGCTCGAAAACTGGATAGACGAAGCGCAGCGGCGTGCCTGGTTTCTCGCCGAAGCGTGCCGCTAACGCAAGCGGGCAACTCTTGAGCCGTCATCCCGCGCCGGTTTGCGTCGGTTGCTTCCGGCGCGCGGTTCCTTTCGCACGGAGTGTTGTCATGAAGCCCATCGCATTGAGATCCGTGAAGCCTCTGCGCCTCGTCGCGCTGACCGTCGTGGCCGCGGCGGTAACGCACGTCATCGGGTTGCCGGCGTTTATCGACGCAGTCCGCGGTGTCGGCACCGACATGCAAATGCCGCTGGAGCGCATGGCAACCGATGCGCCGGACGCGTCCGAACCGTCAACGCGTGGAGCGCCGCGCGTTGAGACACCCGCGCCCGCGACGAGTGCAACGCAACTGACGAGTTCGAAAGACGCGCTGCGACCGCGCGCGGCACATCGCACATCGCCTTTAGCGCCGGGCTACCGGCACTCGGTCAGCGACTCGAAGTACTGGACCTGAGTGAACGCAGGTTGCCCCCACGCCGAGTGCCAGTGCACCCACCGCGACGTGCGGATCTGACGCGCACGGGGCCGGGGCTCAGTGACGTCGAACGCGGATCGGAAAGAACAGGACGAGGAGCCGAGCTGGCCCGCGAGTGTGCCGCACGCCTCGTCACGACAGCACGTTGGACCGCGATGTGCTGATTGAATGAAACGCCGCCTTCGCGTTGTCAGCAAGCATCTGGATGCGCACCACCAAATGTCGTCGACGCAATCAGCGTCGTGACAAAGTCGTACGTTGCCCGGTGTCGCGTACCTGGCGACGAAGACGGTGGGCGCGGCGCAAGCCGGCGAGTGATGCGCTGCGCGCGATCAACCTTCAGTCTGCTTCCACTTCGCGCAGCACCGACGCAAGAATCATTGCGCCGTCGTTGAGCGGCCTGGGTCGGCTGCGCCGCGGCTGGTAGACGAGGTCGCCACGCCGGATCGCGCGCCCGCTCATGGCGCAGATGCCGCTGCTGCGTGCGCGGGCGGCCAGCCACAACTGGTCGCCGTACGAGCAGTGCGTGGAATCGCGCCATGCGATGGTCACGGAGGTCGAAGTGGGACGATCCAATACGCTGAGCGAGAACGAGCGGCGCATCGCATTGCCCGGCTGCGCACGCACGGGTGACGCCTCTGCCGATGCGCTTGCTGAAATCGCCATGCGAGCGACCTGCGTCTGGCGCTCGCGTGCCGCAGGCCGCACATCGCCGCCGCACAGTTGGGAAAGCAGAGCAAGTGTCTGCGTCCACGGGTCCACCGGGGTCATGTTCGTCGCAAAGTCCATTGCTGTCCTCGTTGTGTCGATAGATTGGATCGTTCAGACGCGCGGCGCGGCGAACGTGTCGTCGCTCCCGGTGCGCGTCGCCCGGTTGGCGTCGTGTGCGCGCAAGCCACAGCACGACATGCGGATATCCTCAGACGGTCCGGCCGCCGGCCACGCAAGCTTCGCCGGCAAAACGCTACCGGCTGCCCGCAGAAAGGCCTCGCTGATCGCGAGGAACGTGGGAATCTGATCATCGATTGACATGGGCCTTCATCCTCCAGCAGGAAGGGGTTTCGCCGACAAAGCGTTTGAACACAGCCGTGAAGTGCGCCTGCGAGCGAAAGCCGCAATTGAGCGCGACGTCGAGTACTCCGTGGCGCGTATCGAGTAACAACTGCTGCGCGTGCTCGATACGCCGCCGCATCAGATATTCGTGCGGCCGCAGTCCGGTTGCGCGGCGAAACTGGGCCGCGAAGTGCATGCGCGTGAGGCCGGCGCTCTGCGCCATGTCGGCGAGGCCGATGGCATCAGCCAGGTGTGCGTCGATGTATTCGACCGTGCGACGCATGCGCCACGGAGGTAGAGCGGCTGCGCTGCGAGTGTCGCGTTCGTCGCGTTCGTCGGGTGCGAAGCGCCGCGCGACGATGCGCGATACGATCGCAAGGCTCACGCTGTCGGCGAATACCTTGCCGAGCGTGGCGTCCTGCGTATGCGACACGGCAAGCGCCTGGCCGAGCCGTTCGAGTGCGGGGTCGCAGACGAGGCGCGGGTCGTCGATCACGATATCGCCTGCATACGGATGGCCGAATAGGTCTTCGTAGCACTCGGCAAACACCGCTTGCGACGCGAACAGATGCAGCACGTCGCTCGGCGCGTCGAATACCGCGCGGCACGCCACGCCGGGCGCCGTGATCTGCGCAGCGCCGGCCGTCACGCGCCCTTGCACGAGCGTGCGCCCGGCATGCGAGAACGTCAGCGTGGTGCACTTGAGATTGATGCCGATGCAATGCCAGCGCGAGCAGCCGTGATTGACCAGTTCGAGCGGTTGCGCCGCATTGCGGGTCCAGCGCGACAGCGCGATGTCGGCGTCGGCGTCACGGGCGGCCGCGCCGGGATCGCGCCACACGCGCTCGGCACTGATCGGACTGGACACCGGCCGGGAGCCGGCAAGTGCCACGGCATCGGCAGCCGCGGCGGCGGGTTCGGAAAGCTTCGGTGACGAGAGATTCATGACTGGCTACCTGGAGTCGTGAAGCGTTGCGCGCGGGGCCTGCAGCGCGGTGACGACAAGGTATCGAAACGCGGTGCGCCAAACCAGCCGTACAAAGAGATTGTCCAAAGCCATGAAACGGTAGCTCACGCCCGCCGATAGTGTGACCGGGTCATACGAAGGTTTAGTCGGGCACTGCCGCGTGGGTGCATCGAGCATG
The DNA here is from genome assembly GCF_019511605.1 of Paraburkholderia phenoliruptrix. GTDB lineage: Bacteria > Pseudomonadota > Gammaproteobacteria > Burkholderiales > Burkholderiaceae > Paraburkholderia > Paraburkholderia phenoliruptrix_A. The sequence continues at coordinate 224,563 of NZ_JAEUAV010000001.1, forward strand.
GCGTGCGGCGTGCCCAAGGCGCGGCATGCCGACAGCTTTCCACTCCCAGACATTTCAGCTATTTGAGTCTGATGAGGCATCGGACTGCCCGGTGCGTATCCCACTATGCGCGCCGCACTCGAGACGGCGTTTTGAGATTTACCTGCTCATCAAGCTGACACATGCAGACGCTGCAATGCAGCCACTGCGAAAATCGACGCGGCGAACGAATGCGATGTGGCTGCCGAGGCACTATAAAAGCCTTCCAAGGCTATTTTCGCGGCGTTTTGGTTTTGTATAATCGCCGCACCTTTCTTCTCGCGACTTCCCGCCGCGCTGTTCAAGGAAAGTTGCCATACGCCCGTATCGGGACCTGCCGCATGAACGAGCCACATACCAGGGCGATTGCCGTGCCGATACAGAAACCGCTGGACGCATCCCCGCATTTTGCGAACGAGGCGCTTGTCGAAACAGACGCCCTGTTCCGCGATGCGCCTATTCCGATTCTGATCGAAGACTGGTCGGGGATCAAAGCGTGGGTCGACTCGCTCAGAAACAGCGGCGTCGACGATCTCGATGCCTGGCTCGACGAGCATCCCGAGGTGATTCAGAAGCTGCGCGAACTGCACGCGTTCGTCGATGCCAACGACGCGACACTTGCGCTCTTCGATGCCACGTCGAAGGAAGTCTTTTTCGAGTGGTCGCGCCAGTTGCTGCCGGCGAACCGGTTCAGCAACTCGCAGGTACTGCGCGCGATGTTCGAAGGTCACGCGTCGTGCCAGGGCGAGCGCATTCTCACCACTCTGACCGGCCGAAAAGTGCCGATCGTCTGGCGCTGTTCGCTGCCAAAGGACATCGCTCAATACCGGCGCCTGCATTTCTACGCGTTCGACGTCACCGAGCACAAGGAAAACACCGACCGGCTGCAGGCGCTGCGCGCGCAGATAGCGCACACGGCGCGCGTCTCGATGGTCGGGCAACTCGTGGCATCCATCACGCACGAAATCGGCCAACCGCTCGGCGCGGTACGCACGGGACTGGACGCGGCGGTGCGCTGGCTGGATCGGTCGGAGCCCAATGTGGCCGAAGCGCTCGCCGCGTTCCGCCATGCGTCGCGATGGACCGACGACATTGCAGGCATTTGCCGGCGTCTGCGCGGCTTTCTGACGGGCGCGCCGGTAGAGGCAGAGCAACTGGACTGCGCCGAGATTGTGGATTCCTCGATGCTGCTGATCGCGTCGGAAGCGAACGCGCATGCGATCACGCTGGCAAAGGAGATCGAACCCGCAGTGACCGCATACGCGGATCGCATCCAGCTCCAGCAGGTGCTGACCAACCTCCTGATCAACGGCATTCACGCGATTGCCGCCGTGAGCGCCGAAGGCCGGGAGCCGCTGCTCACCGTGCGGGCCCGCCGCTATAACGACTCGCAGACGCTCTTCGAGGTGGTGGATACCGGTGGCGGCATCCAGGCCTTGCAGCCCGATGCGATCTTTCAACCGCTCTCCAGCACCAAGAGCGACGGCATGGGCATGGGGCTGCCCATCTCGAGGTCGATTGTCGAAGCGCACGGCGGCGCGATTTGGGTGGCGGACACGGGCGCCTCTGGCACGCGGTTCTGCTTCACGCTGCCCTGTTCCGCTCGCGCGCACGGCCCACGCAGCCCCGTCGCGCATGCAACGCGAGCGGCCGCGAACAGCAACGGCGGCTTGCTCTGAAGGCAGCGCGAGCCGCATGCACCGCTCCCCCGGCTACGACCACGCCGACGCAACGGCTTCGCACCGTCTCGCACCAGGGACGTTGGCCACGATCGTGCTCGCGAACGCGATCGAATTCTTCGACTACTTCTGCTACACGGTCTTCGCCGCGTTCATCGCGCGTGCGTTCTTTCCGCACGCCGTGGGCGCTTGCGCAACGCTGCTCTCGCTCGGCACGTTCGCGGCCGGATTCCTGTCGCGGCCTGTCGGTGCGCTTGTCATCGGTACACAGGCGGACACGGCCGGGCGCAAGCCGGCGTTGTTGCTGACGGCGGCACTCGTCACCGCCGGCTCGCTCGGCGTGGCACTCACGCCGGGTTATGCGACGCTCGGCATATTGGCGCCGATAGCGGTGTTGCTTTGCCGGATCCTGCAAGGTCTGGCCGTGGGCGGAGAGATGGGCTCGTCGGGAGCCTTGCTGATCGAACATTGCCCGGCCGGCCAAAAGAGCCTGTACGCCGGCTGGCTGATGGCGGGGCAAGGGCTCGCGCTCGTCGCGGCGGGCGCCTGCGGCATCGTGCTGCACGACCTCCTCACCCCGGAGCAGATCGGGCGCTGGGGTTGGCGCGTGCCCTTCGCGCTCGCAGCAGCACTCATTCCCGTGCAGATCTATCTGCGCCGTCATATTGCCGAGACGTGGCAGCCGCCGCATGACGGGCAACAGTTCCGCGGCAGGCTGGTCCGCTTGCGCTGGCAATGGCTGCTCGCCGTCGTGCTGATCTTCGGCGGCACTGTGCCCACCTACGTGGCCACCTACGCGACCACGTTCGGCGTGGCAGGTGCGTCGCCGTCCGCGTACGCCTCGTTCGCAACCACCGCCGCGGTCGGCATGGTGACGCTGGCGCTTTCGGTAGCGGGCGGCTGGCTCGCGGACCGCATCGGCCAGTTGCGCACCATCGCGTTCGCCCGCGCGCTGACGATGCTGTCCGCGGTCCCCTCGTTCCACTACGCGGCCTCGCATCCGCAACCCGGCGCGCTGTTTTGCGTCGTCGCGCTGTTCGCGGGGCTCTCCGCGCTCGCAGGCGGACCGTCCATCGTCGTGATCCTCGAAATGTTTCCGGCACGCGGGCGGGCGCTTGCCATGTCCGTCGTCTATGCCACGGGCGTCGCGCTGTTCGGCGGCACGACGCCGTTCGTCGTTGCCTGCGTCGCCTCATGGAGCGGCTCGCAGACCGCCGCCGGGTGGTACGTGTGCGCGTCCGCCGCCGCCACGTTGATCGCCCTTCACCTGTTGCGGGTGCCGAACGCCGCGGGCACGCAAGGCCCTGCTGCCAACGCGTAGCCAGGCGAGTAGTCGCGTGCGAGCGCGACGTCGTCGTGCAAATCCGCAAGGCCCTCACGTTTGCCGACAGCGCGCGCCCCCCTCGCGCGCGACACTCCTTTCCGTCGTCCAGCGCAATGCGCGGCAACCGGCGCACGCGATGCGGCGCCGCTCCATCGTCGTTGACCTTACGGAAAGGATCGAATCATGTCTCACCATCTCGACTCCCCGCTCGCCCGCCAGGACGTGCGCCTCGACATCACGGATCTCTACTGCTTTCGCGGCGAAACCGGCACCGCGTTGGTGATCAACGTGTGCCACTCGATAGCGGGGGAAGGACGCACGCCCGGCTACCATCCCGAAGGCTTCTACGAATTCAAGATCGATCTCGATGACGACGCCATCGAGGACGTGACTTATCGCATTGCGTTCCACGAACGCGACGCGCAGGGAAAACAGCGCTTCGTCGTGCGCCGCATTGCCGGCGCCCAAGCAACGGACCCGCATGCGCAGGGCGACGTGGTAGCGCGCGGCGGCACGGACGAAACAGTGACAACGCCTTCTGGTCTGCGCGTGTGGGCGGGCCTTGCAGGGGACCCTTTCTGGATCGAACCGGACGTCCTCCATGCGGTAGGCCATGCGTTTCAGGACGGCACACCGCTCGATCTCGGCAACTGGCAACCCGCCGACGCGCGCAACCTCTTCGCGGGGCACACTGTGTACTCGATCGTGCTGGAGATACCGGACGCCGAGCTGCTCGCAACAGCCGGTGCCAACCGCAAGATCGGTGTATGGGCAGTTGCGACGCTCGCCACGGACGCAGGCGGCTGGCGGTCCATCAACCGCGTGGGCCTGCCCATGATTCATCCACTCTTCACGCAGTACAACGAAGACCTTGGCGACCGTCTGAATGCCGGCCGTCCCGCCGACGACTTCAAGACGTATGGCGCGCAACTCATCCAGTCCATTGCCGGGGCCGTGCGGGCCAACGGCACTAGCGAAGACCCAGAGGGCTATGCCACGGCCGTGGCGCACCGCTTTCTGCCCAACATCCTGCCGTACTCGGTGGGCACGCCTGCCGTGTTCGGCGTCGCGCTGTGGAACGGCCGGACCATGACGGACAACGCGCCCGACGTGATGTTCACGATGGCCGCGAACACGCCGATCAGTCTCGGCATCGGCAAGGAGTCGGTCACGTCGAAACCTTCGTCCACGTTTCCGTACGTGCCCAAAGCCGTCGCATGACATTGCGACGCCCGGCCGCGCAAGCCGCGCGCCGCCGGGCGTGCCGCTCCGTCGTACCAACCCGCTTCCCCTCTATTGATCGGTCCGCCATGTCTACACGTCCTGTTGCCGCGATGGGCGGTTTCATCGCGCTCCTCCACCTTGTCGGCTGGGGCACGCTGCTCGCTCTCGTCGCGCCGCTGCATCGCGGCGGGACCGCCACGGCATTGGGTATCGGCGCGGGCATTGCTGCCTACGCGCTCGGCATGCGCCACGCGTTCGACGCCGACCATATCGCCGCCATCGACAACACCACGCGCAAGCTCGTGGGCGAAGGCAAGCCTTGTCTGTCGGTCGGATTCTGGTTTTCTTTCGGTCATTCGAGCATCGTGTTCGGCCTCTCTTTGCTGATCGCGGTGAGCATGCGTTCAGTGTCGAGTCAGTTGGTCGACAGCGGCTCGACGCTGCGCACAGTGACGGGCGTGCTGGGCGCGGTCATTTCGAGCGGCTTTCTCTTTGTGATCGCGCTGCTGAACGTGGCTGCGTTCCGTGACATCTACCGCGTTTTCCGGCAAATGAAGAGCGGCCGCTACGACGACGCGTATCTCGCGCAGCGCCTGGAATCGCGCGGCCTCGTGAACCGCGTGCTCGCGCCGCTCATGCGCATCGTGAGCAAGCCCGCGCAGATGTATTTGGTCGGTCTGCTGTTCGGCCTCGGTTTCGATACCGCCACGGAAATCGCGCTGCTCGTGCTGACGGGCTCGGGCGCGGCATCGGGGCTGCCGTGGTACGCGATCCTCTGCCTGCCCGTGCTGTTCGCGGCGGGCATGCTGCTGTTCGACACCATCGACGGCTCGTTCATGAGCTATGCCTACCGATGGGCGCTCGACAAGCCCGTGCGCAAGATCTACTACAACCTCGTCGTGACCGGTCTTTCCACCAGTGTTGCGGTGGGCATCGCGACCATCGAAGTGCTCGGCCTGCTTGACGCCGCGCTCGGCGCAGCAGGCAAGCACGGCGTCTTTCAGGCATGGACCGCGAGCGTCGATCTCAACGAAGCGGGCTACGCCATCGTCGGACTTTTCGTGGCGACGTGGGCCGTATCGGCCGCGATATGGAAGTTCGGACGCATCGAAGAGCGATGGTCCGTCGTTCCGCAACCCGCTGTCCGCGACGAGCACGACGCATGACTTCATGGGTCGTCCATTGACCCGCGTTTCACTCCATTCAACCGTTCAAGGAAATTCGATCATGAACCAAGTCGTTCTCATCACCGGCGCCTCTAGCGGCTTCGGGCGCCTGACTGCCGAAGCGCTGGCGAAAGCCGGCTACACCGTCTATGCGTCGATGCGCGACACACACGGCCGCAATGCATCGGTGGCCGAAGAAATGGCGGCCCTCGCGCGTGAAGCCGGCACCGACCTGCGCACGGTGGAACTCGACGTGTCGTCGCAAGCGTCGGTGGAAGCCGCAGTCGCGAAAGTCATCGCCGATGCCGGCCGTATCGACGTGCTGATCCACAACGCTGGTCACATGGCATTCGGTCCGGCCGAAGCGTTCACGCCGGAACAGTACGCGCAACTCTACGACGTCAATGTGGTGAGCACGCAGCGCGTGAACCGTGCGGTGCTGCCGCACCTGCGCCGCCAGAAGCGAGGGCTCGTGGTCTGGGTATCGAGCAGCAGCGCGGCGGGCGGCACGCCGCCGTATCTTGCGCCCTACTTCGGCGCGAAGGCTGCAATGGACGCCATCGCCGTGCTCTACGCGCGCGAGCTGTCGCGCTGGGGCATCGAAACGTCGATCATCGTGCCGGGTGCTTTCACACACGGCACCAACCACTTCCCGCACGCAGGGCTGCCCGCCGATCAGGCTCGCGCCGCGGAGTACGAAACGGGACCGTACGCCGGCTTCGGCAAGGAGGTTCAGGAAGCCTTCGCCGCCATCGTCCCACCGGACGCCGACGCGAGCCTCGTCGCCGACGCTATCGTGAAGGTGGTGGACGCACCTTTCGGCAAGCGGCCGTTTCGCGTGCATATCGACCCTGCGGAAGACGGTGCGAATGTGGGCTTTACCGTTCTGGACCGGCTGCGGGCCGAGATGCTGCATCGGGTGGGGCTAGGCGATCTGCTCGTGCCGCAAGTCCACGTTCCCACCTGAACCGGCACGCGGCGTCGGCGCGCGTGCCGACTCTGCGGCGCGGCGCGATGCCATCTCTCTATAAACCATTCACTCAACCGCCCGGTACGGGTCGTGCGACGCGCGTCGACCGCGACCGGGCACTCATCTCAAGGAGCGCGTTATGTCCTCAACGTCTGGCAAGGTTGCCATCGTCACCGGTTCTTCGCGCGGCATTGGCGCCGAAATCGCCATTCGCCTCGCACAAGACGGATTCCGGGTGGTCGTCAACTACGCGAACGAGGCACGTCCCGCAGAGGAAGTCGCCGCTAAGATTCGCGAGGCGGGTGGCGACGCCTTGCCCGTCAAAGCAGACATTGCCGATCCGGCCGCTACCGTCGCCCTGTTCGACGCCGCGCAAAAAGCGTATGGCGGAATCGACGTCGTCGTCAACAGCGCCGGTATCATGAAGCAGGCAAAGATCGTGGATTTCGACGACGCCACGTTCGATCGAACTGTGGCCATCAATTTCAAGGGTGCGTTCAACGTGTCGCGCGAAGCCGCGCGCCGGGTGCGTGACGGCGGGCGCATCGTGAATCTCACGACGAGCGTGACCGGTGTACGCCTGCCGACGTATGCGGTTTATATCGCCACGAAGTGCGCCGTCGAAGGACTCACGCAGGTTCTCGCACAGGAAATGCGCGGGCGTGGCATCACTGTGAACGCCGTGGCGCCCGGGCCCGTTGCTACGGATCTGTTCCTCGCCGGCAAAAGCCCCGAACTCATCGACCGCATGGCGAAAATGAATCCGCTGGAGCGGCTCGGGCAGACCGAAGACATCGCGAGCGTGGTCGCGTTCCTGGTGGGCTCGCAAGGGGGCTGGATCAACGGCCAGATCGTGCGCGCGAATGGCGGCATGTGCTAAGCCGCACAACACAATGCACAGGATCGGACACGGGCGTGTCCGATCCTGCGTCCGCCACGATTTTACTGTCCGGCCAGAAAACTCTGAAGGGACGACAACACCACATCCGGCGCATCCTCCGGCAGCAGATGGCCGCCGGGCACCGCCCTGCCCGTCACGTTCGCTGCCCATCGAGACCATGCATCGAGGGGCGGCATGCTTGCAGCCCTCTGCTCTCTCTCGCTCCACAGTACAAGAACCGGACAAGCGAGTTTGCGTCCCGCAGCTGCGTCGCTTGCATCGTGCTCCAGGTCCTCGGAAGCAGCGGCCCGATAGTCTTCGCAGATGGCGTGGCGCACGTGCGGATTCCTGAACGCGTTTCGATAGACATCGAGGACCAACGGATCGATCCGCTCGAGACCGCCGGCCATCTTCGCCAGTGCAGTGTCGAGATAAGCGTCCGGGTCGGCCGCAAGCATTCGCTCCGGGAGATCGCCCGGCTGCGCCAGGAAGAACCAGTGCCAGGCGTTCAGCGCGAATGTCTTGTCGATAGTTGCAAATGCATCGAGCGTCGGTATCACGGTCAGCGACGCATACGCCGCGACGCGTCGAGGGTGGTCGAGCGCAAGCCGGTATCCGGCCCGCGCGCCCCGGTCATGTCCGACCACGGCGAAGCGTTCGTGCCCGAGCCGGTCCATCAGCGCGACGAGCGCGCCGGCTACACGACGTTTGGTCCAACGCGGCTGATCGTTGCGGGTCCGGCTGTCGCCGTACCCCGGCAGATCCGGCACGATGACGGTGTGCGACCTGGCGAGCGTCGGCGCAATGAATCGCCACGCAATGTGCGTTTGCGGGTAGCCATGCAAAAGCAGAACCGGCGACCCGCTCCCGCCGATCCTGCCGCGAAACGAGACATCGCCTGCTTCCAGATCAAGCCTGTCGAAGCCCGGGAAGAAGTCGTGCCCAACTCCATGCGCCATGCTCATCTCCTCGTAAAACGCGGCTTCATTGCTGCGACGCCGACCTGACGAACTCGGCCAGATCGCGATTGAAGCGCTCGGCTTCCTCGATGAACGGCGCATGACCCGAGTCCGTGTACACCTTGCTGACGACGCGGGGATTCAGTGCGGTCGCGCGAGCCAACGTGGCCCGCGTATTGACCAGCGCGTCCTCGGCGCCGTAGATGAAAAGCAGCGGTACGCGGGCTTTGCCGAGCCCTTCTGCAGCGAACACCGTCATCGTCGGCACTTCTTTTTGCATGTCCCACGATGCCATCGCGGCGTTCGCGAGCAGCCGGTCGAATGTATCGGCGTCGGGCCGATGGTTGAAACACAGTCCGACGAAGGTGCGCTCGCCGTCCAGATGCGTCTTCAGATCCGGCGAATTCATGTCCCGGTAAACGTCGGGATGGTCGACAATCTGACCCGGCGCAAGCTCGACCACGCCGTCGACATACACAGCACCCGCAATCGCCCGATCGCCATACTTTGCGAGGTAGTTCGATATCACCACGCCGCCGAGCGACCAGCCGACCAAAACGGGCTTGCGCGCGTGTGAGCCCTGCACCACCGCTGCGAGGTCGTCTCCCCAACGGCTTCCGTCGTGATACGGCTCCCGGCCCGACGGCTTATCCGACAGACCGTGGCCGCGCAGATCGTACGTAATGATCCGGTATTGGCGCAATGCGGGGCTCTGCACCTGCGCGTCCCAGTTCAGGCGGCTGCCGAGCAGCCCATGCACCAGGATGATAGGCGGGCCGTTCGGATCACCGCTTTCCTGAACCGCCAGCTTCACCCCATCCGCCGATGTGACCATATAGCTGGTAGGCGCCGCTATCGCGTTGGATGCAGACGCAAGCAGGGTCGCCGCACACAACGCCGGGATCAAAAAGTGAGAGAACGCTCGCAAGCTCATTGTCTTTCCTGAAAGAGTACCAGTGAGCGCAGTGTCAACCCTCACACTGATGTGAGAGTCAAGCAAATTGTGCTAGTGTGCTCCTCATGAAAAACACGCCTTCACGCGAACTGCTCACGATCGGACAACTCTCGCAACTCACCGGCGCGAGCGTGCGGTCCATCCGGCACTACGACGAACATGGTCTGCTCGCCTCGGTACGTGCGAGTAACGGCTACCGCATGTTCCCAGAGAAAGCAGTCACGCAGGTCAAGCAGATTCAGCGCATGATCGCGACCGGTTTCACTATCGACGATATTCGTGGCTTTCCGGACTGCATGCTTCTGATCGAAGGCGCCCGCTCCTGCGACCAGATCACCGACGCCCAGCGAATGAGGCTCCAAGCTATCGAGCGGCAAATCGCGGACCTCGAAAAGCGTCGTGCGCGGCTCATCAAGACCTTGCTCGAAGGTGCGGTACCGCCCATCGACTGACGCGAAGCGCGGCACACAGAAATCGCCATCAAATAGGAACACTGCACGCTGTTCTTTCCTGCGCATATCCGCTCGCAGGCTACCTGAGCTCCGGTCACTGACACATTTTGTGCAGCGCACCCAAAGTGCGAGCAAAAAGTATCGGCGGCTTCCGTCTTTTGCAGTGGCTGGACATTGGCCGCGGCCACTACAGTTCTCGTCACCGTACGCCTGGTCTGCTCTGAATCGCAGCACCCGTATGGCGATGCCAAAGAACATTCCAAAAGCGGAGACGAGAGTGAAACCCATCCCATTGCTCACAGCTTGCGCGTTTCTGGGCGCAAGCGTTCCCATGCTCGCGACAGCACAGACCTGCAACGTTCCCGTGCTCAAGATGCTCGCCCAGAAGAGTCTCGGCCTGTCAGTCATGGAGAAGTCGCTGCCGGACTATCAAAAGCGCAGCGGCACCCGGATTGAAATCAACTACTTTGGCGAAAACGACCGCCGTTCGAAATCGCGACTCGACGCGTCAACGGGCGCGGGTTCCTACCAGATCTATTACGTTGACGAGGCGAACGTCGCCGAATTCGCATCAGCGGGTTGGATCGTGCCGCTGCTGAAGTACTACCCGAAAGACGCCGACTACGACGACTTCCTGCCAGGCCGGCGCGCGGTAGCAAGCTATAAGGGTGTCGCGTATTTTGCTCCGCTGATCGGCGGGGGCGATTTCCTGTTCTACCGTCGCGACATTCTCGAGAAAGCGCATCTCCCGGTGCCGAAAACGCTCGACGAGCTCGTCGCGGACATCAAGAAGCTCAATGCCCCGCCTAACATGTACGGTTGGGTTGCACGCGGGCAACGCGGGTCCGGCATGAACGTGTGGCGCTGGGCGCCATTCATGCTCGCCGAGGGCGGGACCTGGACCGACAGGAATCAGGCTCCATCCTTCAATTCGCCAGGCGCGGTGAAGGCGACGCAACTCTACCGGGATCTCTTCAAATACGCGCCCCCGGGTTCTTCGACGTACGACTGGAGCAACGCGCTCGAAGCGTTCCGCTCCGGCAAGGTCGCGTTCATGATCGAATCGACGCCGTTTGCCGACTGGATGGAAGATCCGACCAAATCCAGCGTGGCGGACAAGGTGGGATACGTCAGGCCGCCAGCACCGTTGCCGTCGGCAGCCTATGGTCATGGCCTCGCAATTTCTTCTGTCGGCGCGAAGGACGAATGCACGCGTCAGGCGGCAGGCAAGTTCATTGCCTGGGCGACAGGCAAGGATCAGGAGCAGGCCCGCCTTCGCGACAACGTCTTTAGCGACTACAACCGCTCGAGCACGATAAAGAGCGATTACTTCCAGAAGCACGTCAAGCCGCAGATTCTCGCCGGCCTGAACGATACCAATCCGGTGACGAAGGTCACGATCTGGTCAAGCCCGCAGTGGCCGGATATCGGCGACAACCTCGGTATCGCGCTGGAGGAGGTGTTCACGGGTACGCAGCCGGACGTTCAGGCCACCTTGAACGACGCTGTTCAGTACGCTCGCGACGCAATGGAACATGGCGTGAAGAAGTAACGTGGGCGCCCCTTGCTTGCCGCACGCGTTGCGTCGCAAGGGGCACTGCAGATCCGGTCGTGGTCTCACGGGAACACTGAGTTCGCGGACTTTACGCTGTTGGAGAAGTCAATGTTCAATCGGGGCAAAACAAGCCTTCCGTTCGTATTTCTCGGACCGCCTCTCGCGTTGATGGCGGTCCTCGGTCTGGTTCCTACCGTGGCCGCAATCAACCTCGCGCTGAAAAATCGCGTGCTGCGCTACCCGGACAGCGAGTACGTCTGGCTGCGCAATTTCCTGCGGCTCTTTTCGGATAGACGGTTCCTCAATTCCATCGAGGTATCGGCGATCTGGGAAATTGCCACGGTCGTCGGCTCGGTCGTGGTCGGCGTTCTGGTTGCAATCTATCTGTTCGAGCAGATTCATGGCCGGATGCGCAGTGTCATTTCGCTGTTGCTGATTGTGCCGGTGCTTCTACCGCGAGTGTCGGCGGCCTTCATCTGGAAGTTCATGTATTCGCCTCTTACAGGCATTCTTGGCTGGTTTCTTGGCCTGCTCGGAATCGGAAACACGGCGTTTCTGTCCGATCCGCACCTGGCGCTGTACGCGGTGGCACTCGTCGACATCTGGCAGTGGGGCTTGTTCTTCGCGGTCGTCGTACTGAAACTGCTCGAGACGCTGCCGCCCGAGCCGCTCGAGGCCGCCCGACTCGACTATGCGCGCACCTGGCAGGTCTACGCGTATATCGCATTGCCGATGCTGAAGGTGCCGATCATGAGTCTGGTGTTCATCAAGATGGTGGAATCGCTGCGCTCGTTCGATCTGGTCTACGTAATGACGAAAGGCGGACCGGGCATCACCACGGAAACCCTCGACATGTATGCGTATTCGCAAGGTATCGGCTTGTCCGGAAAGGTCTCCTATGCGTCGAGTATGGCCGTGCTGATGATGGTTGCGACCACGGTGATTTTCACCTTCATCTGGAAGCGGGTGAACAAATGGGAAGACTGATCTCGCGCAGTACCGCATGGTCATTTGGCCTTGTGCTCGCAGTGGTCGCCGTGTTTCCGATATTTTGGGCGTTCCTCAATTCGCTGAAGAATCTGCTCGACATCGTCACGCCGACGCCGCGTTTCATTTTTTCGCCGACGCTCGAGAACTACCGACAGGTCGTGTCGAGCCCCGAGGTTCTGATCGGACTGGCAAACAGCCTTTCCATCGTAGGTCTTGCTGTCGTGCTCGGCGCGCTGCTTGGCGTTCCGGCTGCCTATGTCATCGCGCGCTATCACGTGCCGGGCAAGCGCGACATCCAGTTCTTCCTGTTGTCGCTGCGATTCCTGCCGCCGGTCGCGGTCGCCATACCGTTGATCGCTATCTGGGTCGACCTGGGACTTTACGACACGAAGTTCTCGATGGTGGTCACGTATCTGCTGGTCACGTTGTCGACCATTACATGGCTGTCCATTCCGGTATTTCAGCGCCTGCCTCGCGAGGTGGAAGAAGCCGCCACGTTGGACGGTTACGGCCCGTACGGCGTGTTCTGGCGCATTGCACTGCCGATCAGCGCAACCACGCTGATGGGCGGCATCGTGTTCAGCTTCGTACTGGTCTGGAACGAACTGATGATCGCACTCGCGTTGACATCGTCGAGAAGCGCGACGCTGCCGGTCGTTGCGTCCGCATTCACTTCGCTCGGGCAGGAGGTGCCGTGGGGCGTGATCAATGCATCCACCGTCCTGCTCGCTCTTCCTCCGATCATTTTTGTCGGCGTGCTGAGCCGGCTGTTGAATTCAATGCTCAAAGGCAAGTAAGGAGATCGTTTTGAAAGCCCTCGTACTCGAAGAAGCGCGCCAACTCGCGCTGCGCGATATCGACCTGCCGCTCGAAGTCGGTCCTCGCGACGTCAAGATCAAGATTCATACGGTTGGCGTTTGCGGTAGCGACGTCCATTACTACACGCACGGACGCATCGGACCATTCAAGGTCGAAGCACCGATGGTGCTGGGCCACGAAGCGTCGGGAACGGTGGTCGAAACCGGCCGCGAGGTCACGCACCTGCGGATGGGCGACCGCGTTTGCATGGAGCCGGGCATTCCTTCGTTCGATTCGCCCGCGACGATGCGCGGCCTGTACAACCTGGACCCTGCGGTTCGTTTCTGGGCAACGCCGCCCATTCACGGTTGCCTCACGCCTTATGTCGTGCATCCCGCGGCATTCACCTTCCGGCTTCCCGACAATGTCTCGTTCGCCGAGGGCGCGATCGTCGAGCCACTGTCTATCGGGCTACAGGCCGCCAAGAAGGCTGCGATGAAACCCGGCGATGTCGCCGTCGTCATCGGCGCGGGGACAATCGGCGCGATGACCGCCCTCGCCGCACTGGCAGGCGGCGCGTCGCGCGTGATTCTGGCCGATGTGGTCAAGGAAAAGCTGGCTCTCTTCGCCGACAATCGGGCAGTGACGACAGTCAATGTGGCGCAGCAACGGCTGGCCGATGTGGTTCGGGAAGTCACCACAGGCTGGGGTGCCGACGTCGTGTTCGAAGCGAGTGGCAACGCGAAGGTATTCGACGACCTGTTCGATCTGCTTTGTCCCGGTGGCTGCGCGGTCCTGGTCGGGATGCCGGTCGACCGCGTGCCGCTTGACGTCGTCGCCATGCAGGCGAAAGAAGCGCGACTTGAATCGGTGTTTCGCTACGCGAACATGTTTCCGCGCGCGCTCGCGCTCATCAGCTCGGGAATGATCGACGTGAAGCCGTTCATCTCGCGCAAGTTCGCGTTCGCCGACAGCCTGAGCGCGTTTGAAGAGGCGGCAGCCGGGCGCCCGGACAACGTCAAGATCCAGATCGAGATGGACTAAGCCATGGCCAAAATCGTCTGCAGGGGCCTCACGAAACGTTACGACGGCGGGCCGCCAGTGCTGCATCCGCTCGATATGGAGATCCGCGACAGCGAGTTCGTGGTGTTGCTCGGGCCATCCGGATGTGGCAAGTCCACGATGCTTCGCATGATTGCAGGTCTCGAAGCTATCACGGGCGGAGAACTCGCAATTGGTGACACCGTCGTGAACGACTTGCCGGCGCGCGAGCGTAACGTCGCAATGGTGTTTCAGAACTACGCGCTATATCCGCACATGACTGTGTATGACAACGTCGCGTTTGGCCTGCGCCGGCTCAAGGTGCCGGCTGCAGAGATCGACCGTCGCGTGCGGGAAGTCGCTGCGATGCTGAACCTCGACGCGTTGCTCGATCGCAAACCGCGCGCAATGTCGGGCGGCCAGCAGCAGCGCGCTGCGATCGCCCGGGCAATGATCAAGACGCCAGAGGTGTTCCTTTTCGATGAGCCGCTGTCCAACCTCGACGCGAAACTGCGAGCCCAGTTGCGAGGCGACATCAAGCGGCTACACCAGCGCCTGAGAACCACGACAGTGTATGTGACGCATGACCAATTGGAGGCCATGACGCTCGCCGACCGGGTGATTCTGATGCGCGGCGGGCGTATTGAGCAGGCCGGCACGCCATCCGATCTCTACCATTTCCCGCGAACGCTGTTCGCCGCCGGGTTCATCGGCACACCCGCCATTAATGTCATATCCGGGACGATCGAACGGACAGGTGAAACGTGCTTCGTGCAGGTGCAGGGGCAGCGCTGGGCGCTACCCGGGCCGCGTTTCGCAGGACTGCAGGACCGCCAGGCGGTGAAACTGGCGATCCGGCCAAATTATCTGAAGGTGGCATCCGCAGACGACGAGTCCGGCTCGCTGAGGCTTCGCGGCAAAGTGGAACTGATCGAACTGCTGGGCGCAGAGGCGCTCGTCACCTTCGAATCCGGCGGCGAACGCCTGGCCGCGCTGGTGCCGGCGGACGAGCTACCCGAGCTGAATAGCGTGGTAACGTTTCAGTTCAAGGTAGCCGACCTGCACGTTTTCGACGCGCAGACGGAGCAGAACGTCTCGTTGCCTGTTGCTGAGAGCACCGGAACAACGCACGCAGCTTCGTCACATCAGGATGCGGGAGTACAGGGAGCGGCTTTGCATTAACAGAAGAAGACGCGGCGTCCAGACGGCCGAGGAGGAGAAGCGGTATGAATCCAGACCTGGAGTTGGTGCACACGCGACGGGACGAGTCGTTCCGTGCCTGGGCGCACGACTATCCGCATACGGTAGCGAAATGGCACTTTCATCCCGAGTATGAAATTCACGTGATCCGGGCGTCCACCGGCAAGTTTTTTGTCGGTGATTTCATTGGTGACTTCGCGCCAGGCAACCTGGTGATCACCGGGCCGAATTTACCGCACAACTGGATCAGCGAAGTCGGCGAGCGCGAAACCGTGCCGTCACGCGACGTGGTTCTCCAGTTTTCGCGCGACGCGGTCGAACGCATGGTGGCCGCCTTCCCGGAATTGCACTCGATAGTCGGCCTGATCGACGATGCAGCGCGGGGAATACAGTTTCCTGACGCGGTGGGCTTGGCGATTGCGCCGATGATGCTCGAGCTTGCTGTTTCGCACGGTTGTCGGCGCGTCGAATTGTTGATGTCGATCTTTGACAGGTTGTCGTCGTGCACCGAGCGCAGATTACTCGCGGGACCCGCATACGATGTCAACGCGCATCGCTACATGCAGTCCACGATCAATCAGGTGCTCTCGTACATTCAGCAGAACCTGCCGGGCACATTGCGCGAAGCCGATGTCGCCGAGCTTGCCGGCATGAGCGTGAGCACCTTCACACGCTTTTTCCGGCGACATACCGGGTGTACGTTCGTGCAGTACCAGAACCGGCTGCGGATCAACGAAGCGTGTGAGCTGCTTATGTGTTCGACGCTCAGCGTGACGGAGATCTGCTATCGCGTCGGCTTTAACAATCTGTCGAACTTCAATCGTCAATTCCTTGCAACGAAGGCGATGCCGCCATCGAAGTTTCGCGCGCTGCATCAGCTTAACGAACACATGATCGCGGCTTGACGTTTTGCTTCGGCAAGGCGAGCCGGCCGCAAAACCGGGACGACACTCTTGACATTCCTTGGAATCGACCTCGGGACCTCCGAGGTAAAAACGCTGCTCACAGACGACGAATCGCACACGATCGCCACCGGCGGTGCACGACTCGAAGTCGAGCATATTCACCCCCACTGGTCCGAACAGAGCCCGCAGGCGTGGTGGCACGCCACGCTTGATGCAATCGCGCAGGTGCGGGCGGCCAATCCCGCAGGCTTTTCGGCGCTACGCGGTATCGGGTTATCTGGACAGATGCACGGCGCGACCCTGCTTGATCGCGCCGGTCAGGTGTTACGCCCGGCGATCCTGTGGAACGACACCAGGGCGTTTGCCGAATGTGTGGAACTCGAAGCGCTAGTCCCCGAGTCGCGCTCGATTACCGGCAACCTTGCGATGCCGGGTTTCACCGCGCCGAAACTGCTCTGGCTGTCCAAATATGAACCGGCGGTGTTCCGCGCAGCGCACAAGGTCCTGTTGCCCAAGGACTACGTGGCGTGGCGGCTCACCGGTGAGTTCGTCTCCGAGATGTCCGATGCGTCGGGCACACTGTGGCTCGACGTCGCGAAGCGCGACTGGTCGGACAGGATGCTCGCCGCGACCGGGCTTTCGCGTGAGCACATGCCGAGGCTGGTAGAAGGCAGCGAGGCTGCGGCTCAATTGAACGATACATTGCGGCGCGAATGGGGCATTGCGAGCCCAGTGCTGCTTTGCGGCGGTGCGGGCGATAACGCAGCAAGCGCGATCGGCATGGGCGTCGTCGACGCCGGTAGCGCGTTTCTGTCATTGGGCACGTCTGGCGTGCTGTTTGCCGGGACCGACCGGTTTGCGCCGAATCCCGCCCAGGCGGTGCACGCGTTCTGCCATTGCCTGCCGGACCGCTGGCACCAGATGAGCGTCATTCTGTCGGCGGCTTCGAGTCTCGCGTGGCTGTCCGGCGTGCTCAAGAAGGACGTCGTCGAGGCTGCCGGCCTGGCCGAGCAGGCCGACGCGCGGGGCGCACCGCTCTTCCTGCCGTACCTGAGCGGCGAGCGTACGCCTCACAATGACGCGAATGCGAAGGGTGTGTTCTGGGGGCTGACGGGCGCTCACAGTGAGGCCGACCTTGCATACAGCGTTATGGAAGGCGTGGCGTTCGCGATGGCCGACGGCTACGCAGCGCTACAAAGCGCCGGGACGGCGCTGGACACGGCGTCTTTCATCGGAGGCGGCTCGCGTAGCCGTTTCTGGGCGAAGCTCTGCGCAACGGCCACAGGCGTTGCAATGCGCCGCCATCATGGCGGAGATGTGGGCGCCGCTTTGGGCGCTGCACGGCTTGCGCGGTTGGCCGTCACGAAAGAGAACATCAACGAGGTGTGCACGTCTCCCGCAACGATCGAGATATGCGAACCCGACGCAGCGCACCGGACCGTGACCGAGGACCGGCTCGCGCGGTATCGCAGGATCTACGCGGCGCTGAAAGACGAATTTTCGAGGTAAGTGTCCAGCCGGATTCACCTAACCCGGCGTTCCCGGTTGAGAGTGCCGATGTCTCTTGCCGGCCTTCCCGTCGCGCCGTTGCATTTTTCTGCGGGCGCGGCTCGGATTGCTGGCGAGGCTGCGCGCGGGCGCGCCGGCTCGCCACGCCCGACGAGCCGCGCGCCGCCCGATCAGGGCGCTGCTGCAATCACCTGGGCGACCGCCGCCGTCAGCTTCTTGCCGTACGGCACGTGCAGGAACTCATTGGGCCCGTGTGCATTGGACTTCGGCCCCAACACACCGCATACCATGAACTGCGACTGCGGAAAGCCGGCCTTCAACACGTTCATCAGCGGAATCGTGCCGCCCTGCCCTATGTACGCGACGTCCGCGCCGTAATGCGCGCGCGAGGCGTCGTTTAGCGCAGTGGCGAGCCACGGCGCGAGTTCGGGCGCGCTCCAGCCGCTCGCCGCGCCGGCGTCCGGCTTGAAGGTGACCCTGGCGTTGTACGGCGGGTCGAGTTCGAGCAGCGCCTTCAGTTCCGCGACGGCCTTTTCCGCTTCGATCAGCGGCGGCAGGCGCAGCGACAACTTGAACGCGGTGCGCGGACGCAGCACGTTGCCGGCGTCGGCAAGTGCGGGCAAGCCGGCCGCGCCGGTCACGGAAAGCGACGGACGCCACGTCGAGTTGAGCAAGGCCTCTTTCGGGTCGGTCGTGGTAGGCAGCACCTGGCGGCCGTCCTGGCCGCACGCCCACGGCAACTTTTTCCACACGTCGTCGCCGAGAATGTGCGCGGTGGCCTCGGCTTCGCGCAAACGCTCGGCGGGAATCGGGCAGTGAAAGCCCTTTGGCAGCAGCGTGCCGTTGGCCGCGTCCTCGAGCCGGTCGAACAGTTGCCGCATGATGCGAAAGCTCGACGGCGCAATGCCGCCGTAGCCGCCCGAGTGAATGCCTTCGTCGAGCACCTGAACTTCCAGATCGCCGGCGACCAGTCCGCGCAGCGACGTGGTGAGCCACAACTGATCGTAATTGCCGGCGCCCGAATCGAGGCACACCACGAGACCAACCTTGCCGAGCCGCTCGCGCAATGCGTCGACATACGGCAGCAGGTCGTAGCTGCCCGACTCCTCGCACGTTTCAATCAGACCGACGCAGCGCGGCCGCTCGACGCCTTGCGCGTCCAGCGCGGCGAGCGCGGTAATGCTCGCGTAGATCGCATAGCCGTCGTCAGCGCCGCCGCGTCCGTAGAGCTTGTCGTTTTCCAGCTTCGGCGTCCACGGACCGAGGTCGCTGCGCCAGCCGTCGAACTCGGGCTGCTTGTCGAGGTGGCCGTAGAGCACGATGGTTTCGTCGCTGCCGGAACGGGTGGCCGGGGTCTCGAAAAAAATCACCGGCGTGCGGCCCGGCAAGCGCACGATCTCGAGCGTGAGGCCACGCACCGGCTGCTGCTCGACCCATTGCGCGGCGTCGGTAATGACGCGCTCCAGGTAGCCATGCTGCACCCACTCGGGGTCGAACGCGGGACTCTTTGCGGGCACCGCGATGTAGTCGGTCAGCGCGGGCACTATCTCGTCGTTCCACTTGCGGTCCACGAATTCGCGCAGCGTGTCGGGGTTCAGGCGCTGAGCCTCTTGGGTCGTATCGTCGGAGATCATGATGGCAGTCCGTAACGGTTTCGTTCACTCGAAACGGACATGATAGTCCTGATGCGGCCCGCGCTGAAGTGTTCCGAGCCTGGCGCCGATGCCACGGCCCGCCCCACGGGCGCATACGGCATTGCAGCGCACGGCAAGGCACAGCACAGGAGTGCAGCGCGTGCGTAATGGCATTCACCCTCTGCGGCTGCGCAGGAATCGCGGCGCTGCATCGAACCAATTGCCGAGATGCACTGGAAAGCTTTCACCCACGCTGCACGCGGCCGACAATCGCGCGACAATCGGTAGATGAGCCGCAACGCCCCACGCATTGCGCGGGCCTTGCACAGGAGCCGCGCCCGCAAGGCCGGTGACGCGGCGACCCGCCGTGCGGCGACTCAGGTTTCGGGAGACGGCATATGAATGAGCGCGTTGCCATTCAGATCATCGCCGTGGTGATCGCGCTGGCGCTGTATTTTCTGCCGGCGATTCTGGCCGATCGACGCAAGCGCGTCGACGTGCTGACGCTTGCACTCTTCAATGCGTGCCTGGGATGGACTGTGCTTGGCTGGCTGCTCGCGCTCTACTGGTCGTTGCAGCCGAACCCGCCGAAGGATCTCGCGGGCGAAGTGGTGGAGAAACGGAAACTGGTGAGCATGCGCGCGTTTTCGTCCGCGCTACTGGTGCGCGTTCAGCGGCGCGAAACGACGCGAGATCGCCCGCAGAAATAAGCGTGCGCTAACCCCTGCCTTCATGCGGCGCGGCTCATGCGGTTCCACCGCACCGATCCGGCCGGAATGGAACGCGGCTCGGCACGCACGCTGGAAGGCGCAAACATTTCGCGGCGCAATTCGCCCTGCTCGTCGAACCACTCGCACACCAGCCATTCGCCAGGATTGAGCGCCACCGGGCCTGCGTACGTCACCGTCATGCGCGGGCCTCCATCTTTCAACGTGACGACGTCGCCAGTGCTGAAGCGGGCGGGAAGCGGTGTGAGTGCGTCAATGGTAGCGGTCAGCATTTTCAATCCTCTACGGAACTTTTGCAGTATTCAAGTCATTGCGCCGTGTATCGACTACGACCAACTGAGGGATGCCTCTAGAACGCGTTCAGATTAACAATCGAAAATGAAGTCGGCAAGCGCTTTTCATTAATAACGCGCTAATAAGCCTGAGAAAGACACTTTGCCGCAGTGCAATTGCGGGTTACACCGGAGTCGCCACCCGCAAGGCGTTGCAGGCCGAGCGTGCGCGAGCGCACAGAACGCAAGAATTACTGGCCCTGCCGGCCCGCGCAGTAGATAGTGCACGGCAAAATGCTTCAAATCTGAAACACCGTTGAATCGGCATAGGGTTGCTGCCATTTAGCACGCATTGCGGATTACCTATGAATGACGCAATCATCCCTAAATGGCCTGGCGAATTAAATGAAATCCGTGTGAAAAGCGTTAATGATTTTTACGCTGCCACAGCCATGAAAACGATTACCGCGCCGCACTTTTAAAGCGTGCGCGCAGCGCGGCGCAACGCGAGTTGCTGATGCCGCACCAGCAGCACGCTCAGGCCGATGCAAGCGAACATCAGCACTGCGTTGATCGCAAGACTCAACTGGAATGCTTGCGCATACGCGGCGGGCGTCGCGCTTGCAGCATGGCCGCTGCTCATACCCGTCGCATGCGCCGCGCCGAGTGCGCCGAAGAACGCGCCGCTGATCGCAGCCGTGCCGAATGCCGAGCCGATCTGCAAGGTCGACGACACCACGCCCGACGCGAGCCCCGCTTTTTCAGGCGCGACCTCCTGCAGCGCAATACGCATGATGTTGGGCAACAGCAGACCATGGCCGACGCCCGCGCACACGAGACCGGCATAGAACGCGAGGTCCGGCGTTGCGGCCTCGGTCGCGGCCCAGCCGGTCACCGCGAAACCGAGCGTCATCAGCGAAAAGCCGAGCGTGAGCACGTGGGCGCCAATGCGCGCGACGACCGCCGGCGAGGTCAGCGGCCCGATCACGAAGCCGACCGCGAACGGCATGATGGCGACGCCCGAGGCGAGCGGCGTCCAGTGCAAGCCGGTCTGCAGAAAGATGCCGTAGGTCAGGAAGAACGCGCTGTTGCAATAGAACAGAAACGCGAGCGCGAGACCCAGCGCAAACGCGGGATTGCGAAACAACTGCAGATCGACGAGCGGATGCCCGCCGCCCTGCTCCACCCGCTTTTCGGTGGCGACAAAAAGCGCCAACGCGGGCACCGCGAGCGCGAACATCGCGAAAGTCCATGCCGGCCAGCCGGCTTCGCGGCCGTGCGTCATCGGGTAGATCACGAGCAGCAGCACCGCGCACAGCAACGCGACGCCCTTCATATCGAGGCTGGTGCGCGTAGCCGGCTGGTTCTCGGGCACGAACCTCCACGTGCCGAGAAACGCCACGATGCCAATTGGAATATTGATGAGGAAGATGATGCGCCAGTCGAGCCCGAACGGGTGATAGGTAATCAGCGCGCCGCCGCCAAGCTGCCCGACGATCGACGAGAGGCCGAACACAAAGCCGTAAAGACTCATCACGCGGGTTTGCTGATGCAGCGGCACGACGGCGCGGATGGTCGCCAGCACCTGTGGCGCCATGATTGCCGCCGCCATGCCCTGAACGATGCGCGAGATCACCAGCATGTGGCCGCTCGTCGCGAAGCCGCATAAGGCCGAGGCGACCACGAACCCAGCCATGCCCGCCATGAAAATGCGGCGCCGGCCGAACAGGTCGCCGAGCCGGCCACCGGTAATCAGCAGCACCGCGTACACCGAGGAGTAAGCCGATACGACGAGCTGCAGTTGCGCGTCGGTCGCGTTCAGGCCGCTGCGAATGGACGGCAGCGCGAGATTGACGATGAAATAGTCGAGCGGCGCGAGAAAAGCGCCGATAAACAGCACGGCTAGAGCCAGCCCCTGACGCGCAAAAGCGGGCGCGGGTTGGTCGACCAACGACGCGGGCTGTGCCGGGTGCCTGCTGGGACTGCCGGTGTTGGCCATGCGATGTCTTGCGGTGGCCGTCGCGCTTTGTGCCGCGGCGCTCGCCGCGACAGGTCCGGGGCAGACGGCAACGCCTGCGGCGGCGGCGCCTCGCGCGGCTGCCACGCCATCGGCCTCGGCGCATGCCGTCGACGACGACTTGATCGGCTCAGATTTCATGACTGATCGTTCAATAAATAGATAAAAAAATTAGATGAGCGCCCGCATCGCAACCTCGACGATGCCGGTCAGCGCGTCTTCCTTGTGCGCGACGCGCCCCAGCACGCGCAAACCTTGCATGACGCACAGCAGAAAATCGCCGGCGGCTTTTTCGTCGAGTGTAGAGCTGAATGCGCCGCTTGCCTGGCCGCGAATCACCGAGGCTGCAAGCAACGTCGCCATACGGCGCTGGATGGCGGCGACGCGGCTGCGCAGTTCGTCGTCGCCGGGTTGCATTTCCAGGGTAGTGTTGGTGATGAAGCAGCTGCGCTCGCCGGAGAGCGCGCAGGCAACGCGCGCGTAATGGAGCAGGGCATCGCGCAGAGCCTCTTGCGGCGGCACCGGCGCATTCAGCCGCTCGGCGAGCCGGGCCACTGAACCCTCGGCGTAATGGTCCAGCGCGGCAAGCATGATGCCGTGCTTGTCGCCGAACACGCCGTACAGGCTGCCGCGCAGCAGGCCGGTAGCCTTGCAAAGGTCGTCGATAGAGGTGGCGTGGTAGCCGTGGTTCCAGAACACCTGGCTCGCGCTGGCGAGCACGGCATTCGTGTCGAACTCGCGCGGCCGTCCGCGCGGACACATTTCCCCCGCTTTCTTCGGCGACGAATGAGGTTGACCGGTTGGTTTCATCCAACCGATATTATGACTAACCGTTCAATAAATCAAACCGAAGTTTCGTAGGTGGCGGTTCGGGCCGCTTGTCCGCGAGCAAACCTGCGACGGCCGCGAGGCCGATGATCCGGGCACGATAACTTACATTGGCGTCGCCCCGTTGTTCGGACGGTGCGGCTCTTCGCTTGCGATGGAGGCGCCCGTGCGGTCGTTGCGCACATCGCCGCGCTGCCACGAAGACACGTCGTCGTCCGGCAGGCAATCGCCGTTGCTAAGCGAGAGCAGCACGGGGATCGACTTGTACGAGGGCGTCCCGCTGCGAGCATCGCAGTCGTCCAGTGCGAGGAGGCCGTTGGCCTCGGGATAATAAGCGGCCATCGATCCGCGTGGAATGTCGTAAGCGACGGCTGTCACGCCGCACAAGCGGCGCGATCCGCCAAGACTTACTGTGTCTTCGATCGCCTCGACGTCGACCAGATCGCCATGCTGAAGTCCGCGCGCGTCGAGATCCTGCTCGTTGACGAAAACCACGTCGCGCCGCCCCGATATGCCGCGATAGCGATCGTTGTAGCCGTAAATGGTCGTGTTGTACTGATCGTGACTGCGTATCGTCGCGAGCAGCAGCGCGTCGCTGCGATTGACGCGCGGGTCCTCCATCACGCCCCGATGAGCAATGAAACGTGCGCGGCCATCAGGCGTATCCCAACGGCGCGCAGACGCAGCGTTATAAAGCCGGAAACCGCCCGGTTCGCGAATGCGCTCGTTGTAGCGCTCGAACTGCGGGAACACGGCTTCTATGAGGTCGCGGATGCGGCTGTAATCGGCGGCCCAGCCGTCCCAGTCGAGCGTCGCGTCATCGAGCGATGCTTTGGCAATGCCCGCGATGATCGCCGGCTCTGACCGCAGATGCTCTGACGCCGGCGTCAACGAACCTTGTGACGCATGCACCATCGACATCGAATCTTCCACGGTGACGGACTGCGGCCCAGTTGCCTGCACGTCGAGTTCCGTGCGCCCAAGACAAGGCAGCAGCAGCGTTTCGCCGGCGGTCAGCAAGTGAGAGCGGTTCAGCTTCGTGGCGATATGCACGGCGAGATCCAGCTTGCGGACGGCGTCGAAGCACACGCGCGGGTCGGACATCGCGACCGGCAGATTGCCGCCAAGACAGATGAGCGCCTTTGCGCGTCCGTCGCGCATGGCCTGCATGGCGACAATCGCGCCGTGCCCGTGTGCGCGGGGAGGCTCAAAGCCGAAAACACGCTTGAGCGAATCGAGGAACGCGGGCGGCGGCACTTCCGTGATACCCACCGTGCGATCGCCCTGCACGTTCGAGTGCCCGCGCAACGGGCAGATGCCCGCGCCGTCGCGGCCGATGTTTCCGCGCATGAGCAACAGGTTGGCGATCTGCTGGACGTTCGCAGTCCCGCTGCGATGCTGGGTAATGCCCATGCCATAGCAGGCAATCACCGCACGAGCTTCCGCGTAAATCCGCGCAAGCTTTTCAATTTCTTCCCGCGCAACGCCCGAGGTGGATACGACATCGTCCCACGGCGTGGCTTCCAGATCGCGCACCAGCTCGTCGAAACCGATGGTGTGCTCGTCGATGAACGCGCGGTCCAGCACACCGTCGCCGCTCTGTTCACGGCTCTCGCGATCCATCTGGAGCAGCGTTTTCATCATTCCCTTCAAAACCGCCACATCGCCGCCGACCTTGACTTGCACGTAGTCGGTGGCAATCGGCGTGGAGCGTCCCGTCACCATTTCGACAGGGTCTTGCGGCGACGCGAAGCGTTCGAGTCCCCGTTCGCGCAGCGGATTGAGCACCACGATTTTTGCGCCGCGCCGCGCGGCTGCGCGCAGCGTCGCAAGCATGCGGGGATGGTTGGTGCCGGGATTGTGTCCGATGCTGAATATCGCATCGCAATGGTCGAAGTCGGCAAGCGTGACCGTGCCCTTGCCGACGCCGATGGATTCCGGCAGGCCCACGCTGGTAGGTTCGTGGCACATGTTCGAACAGTCAGGAAAGTTGTTCGTGCCGAACCTGCGGGCAAGCAGTTGGAAGAGGAATGCCGCCTCGTTCGACGCCCGGCCCGACGTATAAAACTCGGCCATGTCCGGGTCGGGCAACGCGCGTAGCGCGGCGCCAATGCGTTCGAAAGCGGCGTCCCACTCGATAGGCATGTAACGGTCGGTGGCCGCGTCGTAACGCATGGGATGCGTGAGGCGCCCTTCGTCTTCGAGCGCAAAATCGCTCCATTTCCACAGTTCGCTGACAGTGTGCCGGGCGAAGAATTCGGGCGTCGTGCGCTTGCTGGTCGCCTCCCAGGACACCGCCTTCGCGCCGTTCTCGCAGAACTCGAACGATGACGTGCTGCGCGGGTCCGGCCATGCACATCCGGGGCAGTCGAAGCCGGACGGCTGATTGACCTTCAGCAGCATCGTGGCCTCGCGCGCCACGCCCATTTGCTGACGCACGGCACGCGCCACCGCCTGCAAAGCGCCCCAGCCGCCGGCCGGACCTCCGTACGGGCCAACGCCCGGTACTTCCCGCTTGCTCATCATGTTCCTCCTGTCGGCATCCCCTGTAACTGCGCAAAACCTATGCCTGTGCGTTCGAGGGTCAGCAGGACTTCAGCCGCGCATCGTTGCATACCGTCTGGTCGGCCCTGAGCGTTTCGCTCGGACGTCGGCTACTCCTGATAGGTGCCGTCATGGGAAGAAAAACAAGTTTCCGCTGTCCGTTGCCAGCCGGCGCCGGCTACTCAGTCGTGGACGTGCTCCTGGGGGTACTGGCGCTGCCCGGCCGCCCAATCTATGAGACTCGCCGTGGGACACGGTGGGCGCAAAGTTTTCGCGGGCAGATGTGCGGCGTGTCGAATTCACCAAGACACGTTGCTGCGCTAGCTTTGCGTTTCACGCGCCTTTGACGATTAGCTTTCGATGATCCTATAGACGGTTCGGGCCCAAAATAGCCTTTGACCAAACGCTCTGAATCGCCGAGGATTTCAGCTGGTCGATGTCTCCTTGCGAATCGGATGCCAAGCTCTCAACCAACGGTCAGGAAAATGTTGGGACACGTTTGGTCGGACATTCGCAGACTCCGATGGATATTGAGTCGTTATGCTCCCGCGTCGACCCAACCCAGGCACAACCTATAGAAAACTCCATGGACATCAGAACTCTTAGCGCCTACGACCACAATTCGGCCTCATTCGCCAAAGACTGGGATGAGCAGCCTCCGGCGACAGATTTGCACGCGCTCGTACGGAAGTACTTCCGTCCCGGACGCACGGCGGACGTCGGCTGCGGCAGCGGACGCGATGCTGCCTGGTTGTGTTCGAACGGTTTCCCGACCGTGGGCCTGGAGCCTTCGAAGGGTTTGCTGAACGAAGCCCGACGGCGCCATCCTGACGTCCAGTTTCAGCTCGCCGCACTACCAGAGCTGGAGGGCATTGCTGACGCCAGTTTCCAGAACGTGCTGTGCGAAACCGTCATCATGCATCTGGAGGCAGAACTGATTGGGCCTTCGGTACGCAAGCTCCTCGACATCACCGAACCGGGAGGAACTTTGTATCTGAGCTGGCGAGTCACCGAAGGCAGCGACCGGCGCGACGAACATGGACGGCTCTATGCGGCCTTTGATCCTTCGTTGGTTCTCCACGCCTTATCCAACGCAGCGATCGTTCTGGACGAGCAAGTGGTGAGTCCTTCGTCAGGTAAGGTGATCCGTCGCATCATCGCCAGGAAGGAATAGACGCGCCTGGAGTGCAAGAGCCGTCATCTTTGCAGCCCAGGGTCAGCGCTAATGCGTTCCGGCGAGCGCCCATACTTCCAGGTTGCGAGCCGTTTTCCGAGAGCGTTGCCTCCGTCTTCGACGAACCTGTTGGCTACCATTGACAGCGGGGCCGTGAGAAGCAGAGTCAGCACACCCAGCAATGAGGCCATGAGCAAAGGATTGTGTTGAATCGCGGCGGTTCCGAACACGGCCACCATGGCTGCGGCAATCCCAAACACTATCGGGAAATGAAGAACGTATACGCTGTATGAGATCTTGCCGATGTAGCCGAAAAAGCGACCATCGAGAAGCGGCATTCTTTTCTTGTTGTGGTACAGGCAATAGACGATTACAGCCGCAATCAGGATCTCGAGCGTTTCAATGTTCTTTAGACCCACGCTGCTTTCGAGAGCGACTCTGAAGTACATCAGGACCGGTATCAGACCAAGGCCAATCAGTCGGTAACGAGCATTCCCGATCCCGCGCGATGAAGGAATCAAGGCCCCGAGACCGAAGGCTAATGAATAATGGAGCGAGAGATTGCGTGGGATCGGTAGAAAAGCAAGCAACGCGATTAGGATCATAAACGGCCCGCGCGTGCGCTCGTTCGTCACCATGAGAAAAATGACCGGGAACAGAATCGAATAGAACAGCTCCACGCGCAATGTCCACATTGGCCAGTTCAAATGCACATAAATGGCGGCCAACGACAGCATGACAGACCTTGCAGTGATCTCTGAAGGATAAGCGTCGAGTGCCCAGGTACTGTAAGCAGGCGAGGCGAGTCCCATTCTGATCAGCGGCCACAGGCACAGCGTCAACGCGATGGATACCCACAGTGCGGGATAAATACGGAAGAACCGCTTCACGTAGAATGCCTTGATCCACGACCTGTCGGTGGAGCCGGAGGCAGTTTGCAAGGACAACGCGAGTACGCAACCACTCAGAACAAAGAAAAGTTCGACGGCGGCCTGTCCGTTCAACGTTCTGTCAACCAGGATCGATATGAACTCTTCAAGCGAACCTGCGCCATACCGTTCTACGATCAGGCGACGAAGATCGAAAATTGTCCATACGTGCGTGCCCACTACCGCAACACACGCGACGCCCCGTAGTGACGTAAAGCTCTTTACATTCATTGTAATTTCCTCGACGGAGACCCTGGATTCCGCACGTCGACGCAGCCTGGTAAGGCCCTTCTGTGGCCTCGCTCTGGTGCCGTCCTGAAACGTTAATAATCGGAGGCTTATTCGTCAGAACGTAAGCTCGAAGAGTCACTCGCTATCTGAACGAGGGCCGCGTCGACGAGAACGCAGCTTATTTGAAAGAACCTTGCCTTCTCTACGGCAGTCGTCATATCGGGAGGTGTTGGCCGGAACCGAAGATAAAACGTGGTCCGCCGAACGCATTTAATCTCGGGCAAATGTGCCGGAGACGACGGATCTAAATCGCATTGATGCGTCTTTCTTGAAGAAGTCGCATTGTGCGAATGGCGGCATTATGCTTTCTGGATTTTGGATGTGTTTCTGGATGGAGTTTGGTACAACTGGCCATGTGGCTAAATAACCAGAGCGACATGAGCGCGGTCGCACCGAACTCCGACCGCAGCGGGTTTCTCACGCGTCGATAATTGCCAGGTGAAAGATGGCAGGTCCGCGCCGCGTTCAGGCAAGACAGAGGCGCGCCGCCTGCTCAGCCGGCCGCCGTCTCAGGCGCGCGTTCAGTCGATACGCCGCGTATGGCTTCTTGCAACATCTGCTGGTCGAGCACTTCCCGCTCGAGCAGTAGCCGCGCGATTCGCTCGAGCGTCGACCGCTGGGTAGCAAGCGTCGCGCTAACGCGCGTATGTGCATCGTCCAGCATGGTCCGGATCACTTCGTCGACAAGGCGCGCCGTGTCGTCGCTACAGAACGAACCGCGCCAGCGGTCCAGACCCTGCGATGCCATCTGCTCCGGAGAGCCGCCAACCGTCGCAAGCCCGATACGCTTGCTCATGCCATATCGCGTGACCATATGGCGCGCCATGGCGGTAGCGCGCTCGAGATCGTTTTCCGCACCCGTCGATACATCGCCGAAGATAAGTTCCTCCGCGACGCGGCCGCCAAGCAGAGCATCGAGCCGGTCGAGCAGCTCGCCATACCGCAGCACGTAGCGGTCTTCGGTCGGTACCTGCTGCGTGTAACCGAGCGCCGCGACCCCACGCGGAATGATGGAGACTTTCTTGACTGGATCGCAATGCTTGCGGCTGTACGCAACGAGCGCATGGCCTGCTTCGTGATACGCAATCGTGATTTTCTCCTGCGCGTTCATCACCCGGCTTTTGCGCTCCATACCTGTCATGGCGCGGTCGATGGCTTCGTCGAAATCTGACATGTCCACGGCCGGTTTGTCTGCTTCGGCTGCATGCAGCGCAGCCTCGTTGACCACGTTGGCCAGATCCGCGCCAACGAAGCCCGGTGTACGCGACGCCAGCTCGTTGAGATCCACCTCGGGCGCGATCTTCACATGCCGGGTGTGTACGGCGAGAATCTGGCGCCGGCCGATCAGGTCGGGTCGGTCGATTGCAATGTGCCTGTCGAAACGCCCGGGACGCAACAGCGCCGGATCGAGCGTTTCCGGGCGATTAGTCGCCGCCAGGATGATGACGCCGGAATTGGATTTGAAGCCATCCATCTCGATCAGCAACTGGTTGAGCGTCTGTTCCCGCTCGTCGTTACTGGAAGTCAGGCCCGCGCCGCGCACCTTGCCGAGCGCATCCAGTTCGTCGATAAAGATAATGCATGGAGCTTCGGCCTGCGCCTGTTCAAACAGGTCGCGCACCCGCGCCGCCCCGACGCCCACGAACATTTCGACGAAAGCCGCGCCGCTCACAGAAAAAAATGGCACGCTGGCTTCGCCCGCCACCGCTTTCGCCAGCAGCGTCTTGCCGGTTCCCGGCGCGCCGACGATCAACACGCCCTTCGGGATCTTGCCGCCAAGCCGTCGATAGCGCTCCGCATCGCGCAGAAAGGCAACAAGCTGACGGAGCTCGGCCTTGGCTTCGTCGATTCCGGCGATATCGTCGAAGGTAATGCCGGTTTCGTCCTGCACGAGAATGTGCGCATTGGTCTTGCCCATCTGTGTGTATTGCTGCAAACCGCCGGAACGCCGCCACAGCAGGTTCCAAACGAAGAAGAGAGCGAGGAGCGGCAGCGCCCATGAAAGCAGCATGCCGGGCCATGCGCTGTCGACGTCGCCGGTGTAGCGAATGCCGGCGGCGGAAAGGCTTTCAACGAGTTTGTCGTCAGCAACGCGAGTTGTAGTAAAGCGCCACGGTTCGCCGTGATTCTTCGCGGCAGTCGCATCCGAAGCCGGCAGGAGCGACGCGGCGCCCGGCATTCTGAGCGTGCCGCGAATCTGCGTCGGCGTCACCTCCAGATTTTCCACCTGCCTTGCCGCAACCAGTTTCTGAAAATCGCTATAGGCGACTTCGGTCGTGGGGCTTTGGAACATCAGAAACTGCAGCGCGGCCAGCAGGAAGAAAAAGAGCGTGAAGGCGATGGTCGTCGCGTCGGACCAGCGAGCGGATTTGCGCGGGCCTCGAGAAGAACGCTGAATTGGCTTCATGATTGAGCGGGGACGAGCAGAAGCGGCACGTCCGCCACCAGCGCAACCGCGGCGGCCACGCTGCCATAGCGCCACACGGCTCGCGGCGTCGCGCCATGTGTGCCCAGCACCAGCAGGTCGGCGCCCCACTCCCTAGCGGCCTGCACGATTGCGTGAGCAAGGTTGTCGCCGTGATGCGCGGCAGCGAGCACGGTGGACGCGGGATCGGAAGCGCTTGCACCGTCCGCTTCAAACGAGACGTACGCTCGCCGCAATTCGGCGTTGTTCCCGGCGACTCGCTGGGCCTCGGCGACAGCGACGAGCGCGCTCGCACTCTCGTCGCTTGCAACGAAGATCCGGCGCGGCGGGACGTGGAACCGGTGTGAACCATCCGTTGGGAGGAAGAGTACGTTGCAAGCGGCGGCCTGAGCCAGATGCGCAACGGAGCGGTCGTCGCAAAGCACGATGTCCGCGCCCCAGCGGTGCGCCACTTCGCCGATCGACTGCGCCGCATTTGCGCCGGCGGCTAGTTTCAGCGTGCCCGACTCGATCGCATCGACGCCGCGTGCAAGCAGCGCACAACGTACTGCATCGGCCGTCGCGACGTCAGCAGAGGAAACACCGCGCGGGCTTCGCGGCGTGCCGTCGCATGAAGACTCGCTGCCGGGCAAGCTGGCGACTTCCGCAACGGCGTCCGGTGTGGCCCACGCACTAACGTAATCGACGGCCATTACCGGTAAGGCGCTGCCTTCGCGCACCACCACCAGCAGTCTGCGATAGCAGCCATGCGCCGCGGGCTTGCCCACAGCCGCGCTGTTTCGTGGCGCCTCATCGAGCAATTCAGCGGGTTTCATCGGGCTCTCCATCGTCGCGACCAGGACACACTCAAGCATCCGCGATGGCCTGCCATTGGGCTTGATGTCGATCAATCCCCGGCTATCTCCACGAAGGTGTTATGGGAAACCCCGGGGAATTCACTTGCTCGCCTCTATGCTTAGCGCTCGTTCGAATGTCTTATGTGGCCAAAGCCAATTCACCAGGTCGGGTTGTCCGGAATAATCAGACTTCCGATTTCCAAGGCCATGAAGGGTAAAAGCGCGGGTCGCTCTCCACACTTTCCACACTTTCCACACTTTCCACGCTTTCCACGCTTTCCACGCTTTCCACGCTTTCCACGCTTTCCACGCTTTCCACGCTTTCCACGCTTTCCACGCTTTCCACGCTTTCCACGCTTTCCACGCTTTCTCGCGACTTCCGTGCGTGGGCATGATCATCGCTCTCGATATCGCTGGAGTCCGCGCGGGCGCCCGCTGTCTCGCCGGTAAGTGGATTCGGCTCTAGCGCATCCTCGCCTGCGGCAGCGAGGTCCGCCTTACTCTGCTCAACGGCTTCCAGGCCAGTGCCGAACCACGCAACCTCCTCGCGGAGCGTCGCGACATAAGCGTGCCATCCGGGCGCATTGCCGACGAACAACGCTCGCTGGACCTCGCGCGCCAATTGCTCGCGATCTAGTTCCAACTCCAGCAATTCCTTAGGCCACGAACGAAAGGCAGCTACAGCATGGCTGACAAAATCCCGCGTGGTCATAGAAGACGAAACGTGCGTCAGAAGAGGTAGACCCTTGAGCGAGTCGGTCGCGGCCAGCGCTTCGCGGACGGTTTGTTCACCGCTGCTGCAATTCATGAGACGATTGACCGCTTCCAGTACATCGCCGAGATGAAGCAGCAATGCGCGTCGCTCGTACGCATCTTTCACGATCCCGACTCCTATTCCCGACACTGACTCGAACCCGAAGTGTGACGGCCTTCGCTGCAACACGATAACCTGGCAACCAGCAAAGCGGCACGGCGCGCATTGGGCCGTTCCGCCGCTGCAGCGCTGGATGGATAGGATGTTCCGCAAGAATGGTCGGACCACCGCGCGGTATGCATATCGCGTCCGCCGTCACGGCTCAGGCAACGGTCAGTTGATCCACCACCCACCGGACTCCTTTAGTGCCCCATGCCACGCCGCACGCGACCCGCTTGTCGAGCAGCGAATCAACCACGCCGGTCAGCCTGACAACGCCATCGCGCACGTCGACCGAAACACCCTCTGACTTGTGCCGCGAGCGCCGTTGCAAGGCATCGGCAATCTGTTTGCTTATGTCTGCCGCCACTGGGTTGGCTCGCACCTCGATCTGATTGGCAACGCCCACTACCCCGCGCATGCGGGTTACCAGCGTTTCGGCCATCTGACGCTGGAAGCCGTACTCCACCTCACCCGTGAGCGTGACGCAACCGTGTTCAACCACTGCGCGTATTGCGTCGCGCGGAAGTCCTTCCTGCCATTGGAGGGCTGAGACGATTGCGGCGGCCAGATCTTCATCCGATTGCCTTAGCGGAGACGGCGCACGAACGACGACATCAAGCACGACCGCACGACTGCCTGCTACGCGCTGCACGGCTTTCTGCAAAGCAAGTTTTTGCGCACAACTATTTACGGAGCCCTCGAGAGTGACGATACGGTTGAGCACCGTCGCGGTAACGTTTCTCGCGTCGAGTGCGGGATCCCAAAGCAGCTCCTGATCGACGTCATGCTTGAGTTCCTGATCTGTTTTCATCCAAATCTCCTGCCGCTGTGGGGCTCGCTGTCCGCAGTTCGTAGTGCGCGATCCAGGTCGTGGTTGTGAGCGCATACGACAACGGATGCGAGAACCATAGTCCCGCGTTGGCAATCTGCGATTGACTCAGGTCAACCGCTATCCGGCTACATCGAATGCCATGCATTGAATGAGATGTCGTGTTATACGTGTTGCATCTCTTCAATGGAAATAGGAGTGCACGAATTACCGATGCCGACTCGCAACCGGACAATCGGAAATTCTTGCGTGCTACTGCCAATATCTTTTTTGATTCTACGAAGCGAGTCACGCTCCGTTCGCGTCCGGGCTCATAGCGCGTCTATCTGTGCCGAACGACACGAAGCGGAGTACCCGCGCAACGCACATTTTTGCTTCCCATCTATTGCCGGGTTCTACGTCCCGGCATGTTGATTTAGAATGACTGCACGGTCGTGCTGAGCAATTGCCAAGCAGTTGCTCAGCAATATCCGGCAGCAACCTCGCCGCGTCATTCGTGCTTTTATGTTTCGCCTCTTTGTCTGACTTCGCAACTTCCAGGTTCTATTCGCACGTTGACCGACCAAACCGATATCGCCAGAGAACCCACTGGCCCGAGCAGTGACAAACAACGCGTGCTCGCCGCATTGCGCGCAGCGACTTCACAACAACACGAGTTCACGCATCAACTCATGCCGCTGTCCGTGAATACCGTCTCGCGTGGCGACTACGTTGCGCATCTCGGCATTCTTCGCGAATGGCTTGGGCAACTCGAAGCATGGTTGCAGCATTTCAGCGACGGGCCGCAGGCAGCCCACGTCGTGTCGCCGCTGAACCGCCTTGCATTGATCGAGGCGGATCTATCGCACCCTTGTGTGAGCGCGCAAGAACGCATCGCGATGCCACCGGCTAATGAATACCCCAATTCCGAACAACCCAATTGGCGAAGTCGCAGTGAAAGCGCCGCTTATCGGTGGGGCGTGTGCTATGTGATCGAGGGTTCACAGCTAGGCGGTGCGGTGCTCTATGACCGGCTGAAAGAACGCCTTGCGCCCCATCCTCTCGACTATCTCGCACTCGGTCGCGGGGCGCCTGGCAAACGTTGGCCTGCTTTCGTTCAAGCGATGTGCGCCGGCCTGGACACCGAAGCGAAGATCCAGGAAGCGTGCCGCGGTGCTTCAGACGCCTTCGCACATCTGATCGAACTCGTGCCCTGTTCCGCTCTCGCTTGCGGCAAAAATGCCGACTAATCTCCGGGCGACCACGCTATGAATCGCTGCCATGAGGACAGTTCAGCGCCGTCGCACCCGCTCGATGCGGCGGCGGCCTTCGACTTGCTACCGGATGCTTATCTGATTCTCGATCGGCAGTTCAGGGTACTGCATGCAAACGCGAGCTACCGCAGCCTGGTGGATCAGTCGTCGAGCGACGTGCTTGGCAAATCGATTTTCGACATCAACCAGTTCGGTCCGCGC
Organism: Paraburkholderia phenoliruptrix; assembly: GCF_019511605.1. GTDB lineage: Bacteria > Pseudomonadota > Gammaproteobacteria > Burkholderiales > Burkholderiaceae > Paraburkholderia > Paraburkholderia phenoliruptrix_A. The sequence goes on from NZ_JAEUAV010000001.1 coordinate 259,065, forward strand.
GAACAACGCGACGCCCGGCGCTCGTGGCTCGACAGCGCGCTAGCCGACCTCGTCCCCGGCGAGTCGAAATGGTCGACACTGTTCCGCTATGAAACGCCGCCGCGCGCCACGGCCGCAGCGCGTGAACCGACGTCCGATCCCGAAGCATCCGCCCCGCAGCTTGCCGTGCGTTACTGGCGAGTCAAAGCGACGCTGCTCGCTTCGGCGCACGATGGCAACGCGTATATCGCACTGCGTGTGAGCGAAGTCACCGACCGCGTCGACGAATACGAACGTCAACAGCGTGAGCGGGCCAAGCTGCGCTCGCAGGCGCAGCTTCGTCTGGTGGTTGCACAGGAAGCCAAAGAACAGTTGCGCGAAAACGAGGAGCGCTTCCAGCTCGCGCTCGAGTTTTCACAACTGGGCGCCTGGGAATTGGACCCGCGCACCCGCCTCATCAATTGTACGGATCAGTGCAAGGCCAATCTAGGTCTTGGGAGTACGTCGGTAATTACCGAGCAGCGCCTGTTCGGCGAGATCGCGCATCCGGAAGACAGTGGCCGTTTGCGCGATGCGATGAACATAGCCGTTGCGAGCCGCGATCATTTCGAGGTGGACTTCCGGGTAGGCTGGGCTACCGGATCGATCCGCTGGATTCTCGTGCGCGGCGTTGGCCGCTTTCTGCCGGACGGTACGCTCAATTCGGTCATCGGCTTTACACTGGACATCACCACGCGTAAAGAAGCGGAACTGGAACAGCAGCAGATCGCATTGTCGGAGAAACGGGCGCGCGAGCAGAGCGAACGGCTTGCTACCGCAATGGACCACTTCGTCACGACCGTCAGTCACGAACTGCGCTCGCCGCTCTCGGCCATCATTTCCTGGACACATCTGCTGGAACGCGCGAGCGAGCCGTCACAGGTCGCGCCGCGTGCTGCCAGCGTGATCAGCCGCAACGCACGTCAGCTCGCGCACATGGTCGACGATCTGCTCGACAGCGGTGCGATTGTCACCGGAAAGCTGTCGGTCAACCTGAGTCCGGTGGATCTGGGGGCACTGGCGGGCAATGTCGCTGAAGACGTGCGAATTGACGTGGAAGCGAAAGGCTTGCGCCTGATTGCCGACGACCTCGCTTCGGTTACCGTTCTGGCCGACGAAAGCCGCATGAAGCAGGTGGTGTGGAATCTGTTGTCCAATGCGCGCAAGTTCTGCACGACGGGATCGATCGAGTTGTGGGTGAAAGCCGACACTGAGCACGTGGAACTGGCTGTGCGAGACACGGGCGTCGGTCTCGACGACCAATCGCTCGAACGCATTTTCGAACGCTTCCAGCAGTTCACGGCGCACGGCTCCGGACGTGTTGCCGGGCTCGGCTTAGGCTTGTGGCTTGTGAAGAATCTGGTGGACCTGCACAACGGTACGATTGTCGCGGAAAGTGCGGGCCTGGGGCATGGCGCGACCTTCCGTGTCAGACTGCCCCTGTACCGCTAGCACCGGCATACGCATTCATGTACGCGGGTGCGGCGGCGGTTCGTTGAGTACGGCCCAGAAAACGCCGAGGTCTTTAATGGCGTCCATGAAGTCGTCGAACTGAACCGGCTTCACCACGTAGGCGTTCACTCCAAGGTCGTAACTACGCAGCAAGTCGCTTTCCTCGCGCGAAGAAGTGAGCATCACCACTGGAATGCGCCGAAGCTCCTCGTCTTCGCGAACCGACTTCAACACCTCGTGCCCGTCCACCTTGGGCAGCTTCTTGTCCAGCAGGATAACGGCCGGACTTCCCTCGCTGCGGTCTGCCCAGCGCCCTTCGCGGCGCAGCCATTGCAAGGCTTCTTCTCCGTCGCGCAACGACACGACGGGATTCGCGAGCCGCGTTTTTTCCAGCGCGATCAGCGTGAGTTCGATGTCATTGGGATTGTCTTCAACCAGCAGAATTGGTTTCAGCACGCGCTTTTCCTCCATTCCGGTTCACCATTTCCAGCCTTTTCAGCCTTTTCAGCTTTTCGGCACGACTCGCATGCGCTTGCCTGTCAGCAATGCGCTCGACCGTGCGGTTGAGATAGCCGACGATTCATCGCCCTGGCTCGCCGCCACGTGAAGGGAATGAGGCAAAGAAAAGCTCACGGTTGCGCCCTTCTCCACTTCGCCCTCGGCCCACGCCTTGCCGCCGTGACGTTCGACGATCCGTTTGACGCTTGCAAGCCCAATGCCCGTGCCGCCGAATTCCTCCATACGATGCAGGCGTTGAAAGACCTCGAACAGCTTGTCGACATAAAGCATGTCGAAGCCCACGCCGTTGTCCTTCACGAAGAAAACTTCCTGGTCGGCAAGTTGGCCCGTGCCCGCGTAACGGCCGATGTGGATGATGGCTACATCACGGGTAGCCGTAAATTTTACGGCATTCTCGATCAGATTGCGCAGGACGATGTGAATCAGCGTTGCGTCGGCCGTGACCTCGCCGAGATCGTCGACATGCCACTCGATATGGCGGTGAGCCGTATGCTTGGCTTCGTCGGCGATCAGCGACTCGACCAGCGCATTCACGTCGACCAGTTGCGGACGCAATGCCGCGCGACTCATCTGCGAGAAGGCGAGAAGATCGTCAACCAGTTCGCCGCCGAACTTCGCCGACGAGATGATCCGCTCCAGAAAGTGTTGGCCACGCTCGGACAGTGCATCGTTCTCCATCTGACGCAGCAGGTCCGCGAAACTCGCGATGTGCCGCAACGGCGCGCGCAAATCGTGCGATACGGTGTATGAGAAACCTTCGAGTTCTTCGTTGGCGCGCCCGAGTTCCTGCGCGAGTTGCGCCAATTCTTCGGCGCGGCGCAGCACGATGCCGAGCAAAGCAGTACGAAAGTCCGCCGCGATTTCAACTTCGGCGGGACTCCAGGCAAGCGACCGGTCCCGCACGGTGTCGGTCCAGACCTCGAAGCTCTGGCGCGGCGACAGCGCGGGCGCCAGGTTCGCCAGTTTCTCCCGCGGATCGCCCGCCCATTTGATTGTCTGAATGGCCTCCTTGCGGAACCACAGCACGTAATTCTTGAACAACGTCGAAATAGATATGGCCAGCAGACCCGCGTAGTTCGGGTTGGCCGGCAGCACCGGGCAGGTGAAGCCGAGTGCATCGGTGGCGAACGTCTCCTCGCTTTTCGAATCGAGCCATTCGACCAGTTTGCCCACTTCTTCTTCGGACGGCGCTGCGCCGATCAACTGGATGCGGCCGTCGAACACAATGGCTGCGCCGTCTGCGGCGGTCAGCGCAAGAAGATCGGTGGGGTCGCTCGCGAGCGTTTCAGTAAAACTGTCTGCATCGGCCATGACGCCGAGAAGCCGCGTCAGTGTGCGGCGCAGTTTGAGCCGGTATTCGGCCTGCGCATGATCTTCCTTCGATTCGATCTGCAGCGACAGCACTTGTGCGATGTGTTCGCACGCCATGCGCACTTCGAATGGCGGCACGCGTCCGCTAGCGTGATGGCACGAAATGAGGCCCCACAACTTGCCCCTGACCACGATCGACATGGACATCGAAGACAACGTGTCCATATTCTTCATGTATTGCACATGCACGGGCGACACGCTGCGCAACGAGGCGTACGTGAGATCGGTCGGCCGGCCCGTGGAAGGATGCAGAGACGGTACGAGCGGCGAGGCCTGATAAGCGGCGTCGGCGATTAGACGAATCCGGTTGCGCACATACAGTTCACGGGCTTGAGCCGGAATGTCGGAGCCCGGAAAGTGCTGGTCGATGTAAGACGCGTATCCCGGCTGAATGTTTTCGGCGATCACATGACCGACACCGGCTTCATCGAAGTTATAGACGAGCGTGCGGCCGTATCCGGTGATACGGCGTACTTCATCGGCAGCAAGCTGTGCGAGGCGCGGCATACTGTTCGCCTCTTCGAGACGATTGATGAAAGTTCGCACCAACGGGTACATCGAAGAGAAAACGTCCTCAGTGCCGAGCGCCGGTTCGAGTTCGACAAACAGAACGCCCTGATAGCGGTGCACGACCACGGCAAAAGGCCCGATTGGCGCACCCGATGTGTCGCCGCGCGGGTCGCCCATCGAACCGATGTACAGCGGAACGCCTTCGGCTTCGTGTGAGGCGAGCCCGCTGATGATGCGCGCGCTCCATTCGTCGCCGAGAACATGAGCAATGGGACGGCCCAGCGCGCTTTCCGCAGATGAGCCCGTCAACGTGGCGATATTGGCGCTGACTTGCAACAACGTTCCATCCGCAGCAACGCTAAACAGGAACCCGTGCGGTTGGATACCGCCTGGAATATGGATGGGTTCTCGCGCGCAGTCGGCTTCAGCCGCCGACGACAGCGGTGAGGAGTGCAATTGGGCCATGCTCGCTCCAGGATGGGTGTAGTGCATTTTCGCATAGTCACTTAGCAGTTCCTTAACTTTCGACGGGCGTGGGCGAAGGAAATAAAAAATAAAAAGAAGCTGTCAGCACGCTTTCGCTGCGACTTGACGCAAGCGGCATGGCTGCCGAAGCTTGGCCCAGATCGCTTCTAGCCAGCGAAAAAGCCGCAGGATATCGCCGGCAGCGGCGGCGAGCGCAATGCATCACAAGATGAAAACCGGCTTCACGTTGCCTGGGGCACATCGTTAATCACGTCGCGACGAAGGTCGCACGCTTTCTTTAGCGCAGCGCCGAACAGCAGCCACAGCGCGAGCGATCCCGTCGAGACAGCGCCCAGCACGAGAAAAGCACTCGCGTATCCGAAATGCTGAGCGAGCACGCCGCCCAGCGCAGGACTCAGCGCAGCGCCTGCGCCCTGCACGGTCATGACGATGCCTTGCCCGGCATTCACCCGTCCCGTACCGCGCAGCAGCCGCACCACGAGCGCGGGGACAGCGACGCTCTGCAATCCCACGCCGATTCCGTCCAGCGCCTGAACCGGCCATACGCCCCATGCTGTGACGAACATTGCGGCGAGCAATCCGCGCAGCGGCAGCGCGAGGAAAGTGATCAGTATCACGCCCCAGTAGCCGATTCGCCGAATCAGCCGGTTCGCGCACCACGCCGCGACCACCATCACGAGTTGCGCGATCACTATCGTCTGGGCGGTAAAGGCGCTCGGATCGCCCTGATGCGCCCCGACGACCGCCAGTCCATAAAGCGGCAGCATAGCCGCATTGCCCAGGTGAAACAGCGCGAGCGACGCGGCAAGCACCAGCAATGGGCGACAGGTGAGCAAGACGCTCAACCCGCTCGCCTGCTTATGCGCAGGGTTCGGCTCACCCGACGCGGATCTGCCCAGACCGCGCGCGCTGTCGTGGTCGATCGCGTCGCGCCGGATGAGCAGCGTCGAGGCGACAGTCAGGAATCCGAATACACCGGCGAGCACGAATACAGCGCCGAATCCATAGCGCCATCCGAGCCAGCCTGAGAGCGCGGCGCCGACCACGTTACCCGCGTGGTTAGCCACCTGATTGCGGCCGAATTGCCGATCAAAGCCATGTTCGCGCACGATGCCAAGCGTCACGCCGGCCACGGCCGGACCCAGCGCTGCGCCCGTCACGGCCGTGAAGATTTGCGAAACAACGACTGTCCAGTAAGTGTGCGACACCCACAGCACGAGCGATGCCAATGTAGTCATACACCCCGCGATCACGATGACAGCGCGCCTGTGATGCGTCGCATCGACAAGAGCGCCCGCCGGAGAAGTCGCGAGCATGCCCGCAATACCGCCCACTGTCATGACCGTGCCGATCGCGTCAGGACGCCAGCCATGCGCCTGCAGAAAGACGCCAAGAAACGGCCCGATGCCCGCCTGCACATCGGCCATAAAAAAATTCAGTGCTTCGAGTGCGTACCGAGGATTCATGGTTCACCAATGGCGTCCGTTCTTGTCGAGCGCAGGCTGCGAGCCGACGATGCCGTGCTCCGCGCACGGTCCGACGGCGTGCAACGGTGCCGCGCGCGGAGCGGCGTCTAACGTGTGTGTCCGCGTAGCCTGCTGATGCAGCTTCGTCAGGCCCGCTACGATTCGTCGACGAGTTCGGCGATTTCATCGACCTCGATCGTTCGCCCATGCCGGTTCTTCACCCCGTGGCCCCACGCCTGAACGTGCGCGCCCCGGGTCAGATAGGCGGCCAGCTCCGCTGCGGCATGAGGCGCCATGCGCAGCGAGGTGCCATCGTCCAGCAGTGCCCCGCGCAATTCGCCTTTCGGGCCGAACAGCGAAAGCACCACTTCGCCAGACGCCTCCATTGACTTGCGTTCGACATGCGGCTTGTGGTGCTTCTCGCCGTTGTGATGCGGGCCTTCGTCGAGAATCAGAACGCCGCTTGCGCTCGTCAGCGAAACGGCGGCGATCATGTCGGCATCGCGAGGCTTGACGCCGCGTACGCGTACTTCGTCGCCAGGTGCGACGTGACGCGCGAGTTGTTTCGAAAGATGCGGCGGAAAGTGCACCTGACGCGCACCGAGGACGAGGCCGTCGAGTTCACCGTGAGGGTTCAATAAGAAACGCGTGACTTTGCCGCGCGTTTCAGGAAGGCTGATGGGATCGATCCAATGCATGTTTGGTGTCCTGAATGAGTGTGAGCTTGAATGTGTAGACGGCGCTACCTCAAGGCAGCGGCGCGTTGCGGTCGTAGAGCGGAGTCAGGTTGCCCGGAGAGCCGAACGCAGTCGCCTGAAGCGCTGTGCCGTATTCATTACGCGTGCCATAGCCTTGGGCCGATACCGTCGCGCCCGTCCGTACCAACGTTGCGAACTGCTGGGCCATGGGTGGAGTGAGTTTGATGACTGTGCCGTCTGAGAGGATCACGCCATCGGGCTCGCCATGCGGCGCCGTGGTGACACGGGCTACCTGCCCTTGTGCGCTCAGGCGCGAGAGACCCGCTCCGCGCAGGGTGCGCGGTAACGGTGATGGGCCGCGCGGCGGAGGCGCGTCGATTATTTGTCGGCCAGTGCGCGTATCGGTGATGCGTTGTGCCGCGAAGGCGCCCGCTTCCTCGCGCATGCCGTTCATCTCTACGAGGTCACCGCGACGAAGCGACGTGGCCACTTGTACGCCCATATGCGGAGGAAAGCGCACGAGCGTCCCGTCGTCGGTCAGGAAGCCGTCGACATCGCCATCCGGATTGGTCAGAAAGCGCGCGACGGTGCCCTGCGCGGTCGCGATTGAAGCCGCTTCGGCAAGCCGATCCGGCTCAGCGCCCGAAGGTGGTGGAGCGGGTCGCGGCGAAGGCTGCGGCGATCCAGCGACGGGAGCCGGTGGAGGCGTGACACCGGGCTGCGCTGCGCAACCAGCGCTCGCGGCGAACAAGGCCGCGAGCACAGCGATTCGTAAATTGCGGCATCTGATCGATTGCATGATTCACTCCTTGTGCGTAACGAGGAGTCATCTGCAAAGGCTATGCCATCCGGAAAACGCCGACGGCTCAACGCATTGCGCGCTCGAGGGGTGTGACGGTGTCAAGACATCCGACACCACGTGTCCGATTCGTTGACGGTTTCAGGCTCACGCGGACGCCTCGGACATATCGAGCGCCGCCATGCGCGTGTAGAGCGACTGTCGGCTGATGCCGAGCCGCCGAGCCGCCTCGGTCCGATTGCCGCTGGACGCGGAAAGCGCATGAGCGATCAGCGCACGCTCGAGTTGCGCCACCGCTTGCGGCAGGGGCAGTTCGAGCAGTGCTCGGGGAATCGCGTCATCCGAGCTGTCTCGCGTTGCGGTCAGAAACGCGAAGTCTTCGCGGGTCAGCACCTGTGCGGGCGCAAGCGCGCTTGCCCTTTCGATCGCGTTGGCAAGCTCCCGGACATTGCCCGGCCAGGCGAACGTGGCGAGCAGGCGCTGGGCATCGGCCGAAAGATGTTTGCGTGCGACCCCGGACGATGTGCTTGCAAGGAAATGCTCGGCAAGCGGCAGGATGTCGGCCACGCGGTCGCGCAGCGGCGGCATATGCAGCGGAATCACGTTCAGACGAAACAGCAGGTCTTGCCGAAACGTTCCTGCTTCGACCATCGAAGCGAGATCGCGGTGCGTGGCAGCGACCACCCGCACATCGACCGTCACGACCCGGTTCGTGCCGAGGGGCGTGACTTGTCGCTCCTGAAGCACGCGCAGCAGCTTCGCTTGCATGGGAAGCGGCATGTCGCCGACTTCGTCGAGAAAGAGCGTGCCGCCATGCGCTTCTTCGACTCGCCCTCGCCGATCGGTCTGCGCGCCGGTGAACGCCCCCTTGGCATGCCCGAAGAGCTCGCTCTCCAGCAATTCGTCCGGAATAGCCGCGCAGTTGACCGCGACGAACGGCCCCCCCGCACGCGCCGACGCGCGATGCAGCACCCGCGCCGCGATTTCCTTTCCAGTTCCGGTTTCGCCCGTGATGAGTACAGTCGAGTTCCCGATGGCCGCGCGGCCAAGCCGCTTCTGCACCTCACGCATGGCTTCGCTCACGCCGAGCAGTCGCGGCTCATGCGACGTGGCCTCGTCGGCGAACACGCGCGGCACGGGAGTCTCGCGTCGCGCCGACAGAATGCGCTCGAGCAATGCGGCGATCTGCTCACGTCCGACCGGCTTGGTGAGATGCTCGAAGGCGCCGAGCCGCATCGCGCCAATGGTGTTGTCGCTCGTCGCGTGTGCAGTGAGCATCACGACGGGTACTGTCTGTAGCCCTGGCGTCTTGCGCAGCGTTTCCAGCACCGCGAGGCCATCCGCGCCTGGCAAGCGGAAGTCGAGAAAGATGCAGTCGGGCGCAGAACGCCCGCGCAATTGCTCGAACGCCTCATCGCCGGAACGTGCTTCAAACGGCGAGTAACCGAGATCTTGCACCGTTTCCGCAAGACCTTCGCGAAAGGCGTCGTCGTCGTCGATAATCAGGATGGTCGCCATGGTATGTCGATCACAAAGCGCGTCATGTTCGGATCTTCCGCAAGATTAGCGCGGCCGCCATGCGCCGACGCGATCTCACGCACGACGGCAAGACCGAGGCCCGATCCGTCGGGGCGGCCCGTCACGAACGGCTCAAATATCCGCTCGCGGTCGGCCGGGCTCACGCCAGAACCATTATCGATGACTTCGAGCCTGAGCCATTCTCCTTCTTCCGTTACTGCACAGTACGCGCGAACCGTCACGATCCCGCCTGACGGCGCGTGCCTGAGCGCGTTCACGAGAAGGTTGTCGAGCGCGCGCGCAAGCTGAGCGGGGTCAAATACAGGCTGCGTCGCGTGCGGCGCGACTTCCACGCCGAGTGTGACATGCCTGCTTTCGGCCCGCGATTCATGCGTATGAGCGATATCGTCGAGCCACGCTTGCAGGTCGACCTCGCGTGCCTGGACAGTCACCGATTGCGTGAGTGCAAGCAGGCTCGTTACCTGCGATTCGATGCGCCCCACCTGCTCGATGATCGTCCTCAAGGCGGCTTCCCGACGCGCGCCATCGCCTGCCAGCGCGTTTTCTGCCTTGAGTCGCATCGCGCCCGCCGGGTTGCGGATTTCATGCGCGATTTGCGCCGCCATCTTTCCTAAGGTGCTGAACCGTTCTGCCTGTGCAAGTTGCCGGTCCAGTGCATTGGCAACACGCTTTAGCCGCTCGGCGCGCTCGCCATAACGGTTCAGCGCATCGACAATCTGGTCCAGATCGCGCTCGCCGAGGCGCTCCAGTCGCTTGCCCTGCTCGAATTCACCGTCGGGCGCGAGCGCCTGTTCAAGCCGCATGAGGTTCCGTTTCCAGCGCTTGAGTGTCAGCGCGAGAAACAGGGCGAGCACGACGATGACGGCGAGCACGCTCGCAAGAATGGCCGTGGCGCGCTCGCCGTACTGGCCGAGCGGAGGGCGCGCGCGCGTGAGGGTCCATGCGAGAAGATCCGCGTGATGCGGCACGGGGCAGGCTACCGTGAGCACAGCGTCCGTTCCGCTCGTCACGACTTCGGCCTGCAACTGTCCGCTGCTCGATGTGCTTCTCAGCGCACGCACAATAAGCGGTGTCTCAGCCTCTGGAACGTCGCGTTTGACGCCGCTGCCTCCGTAGGTAGGAAATGCGTACGCGATGAAACCGTTTACCGTCTTCGACGCTGGCTCGCTGCGGGACCAGAAGCCGCCTTCAATGCCTTCGGTCTGGATCAGTACGATATCCAGCACCGCGTGCATCAGGTCGACGTTGGTTTCGCCGGAGCGCTGCATCGACAAGTCGTAACGCGACGCGACCGCCGTGCAGGCGGCTTCCGCTTGCTGCTTCGCGGCCACGACGCGCTCGCTGAGTGCCGACGACAACATGAGCCATACCGCGACACTCAGCAGGCCGCAGAGCACGGCGATCAAAATCCAGAGCGTGAGAAGCTGGGAGGAAAACGACGGTCTCGGCATGAAAGATCATCAGCGGACGAAGGTGGCGGACTGTGAAGCAAATCTTCTGCCACGCAATCGTACTCTGCCGAAGGCGGTCTCACGCATCACAATCAATCCCATCCGACAGGGGCAGATGTTCTGCCAGCATGACGCGACGTAGCGTCGGCCCGCGAACAGAGCCGTGCCATGCGCGAAGCGCATCCCGGACCGACCAAATCAGAAAGTCGCCCAATCTCCGTCCGACGCACCGACGGGTTGCCGAACGAAAGCGTGCGCCGGCAACGGCGCATCCGCGACGCTCGTCACTCCCTGAGCGACGGCCGCGCGCTTTGGCACCGGGCGTGCGTCGGCTCTACGCAGGTTCTGGTGGCTCACCTTCGCGGCTGACACGGGCGCCGGCACGACCGCGGCAAGTGCCCGGGTTGCCGAGGGGGCGCGCGTCTCGCGCGTCGGGTCATGCTGCACTTTGAACTGCGTCACGGCAGCACGCAGACCATCCGCCTGATCCTGCAGCGACGCAGCGGCAGCAGCAGCCTGTTCGACGAGCGCCGCGTTCTGCTGCGTCACTTCATCCATCTGGGAGATGGCCTGGTTGACCTGCTCGATGCCACGGCTCTGCTCGCTTGACGCCGCCGCGATTTCCCCGACGATGTCATGCACCCGGCTCACCGACTGCGTGATGCTTTCAATCGTCTCGCCAGCCTTGGTGACGAGCTCGGCGCCCACACGCACGCGGTCAGTGGATGTGGCGATCAGCTCCTTGATTTCCCGCGCCGCCGAGCTGGAACGCTGCGCGAGAGAACGCACTTCGGAAGCGACCACCGCAAAGCCGCGCCCGTTCTCCCCGGCGCGCGCGGCTTCGACCGCAGCATTGAGCGCAAGGATATTGGTCTGGAACGCGATGCTTTCAATAATTCCGGTGATTTCGGCGATCTTGCCAGAGCTGTCGCCGATTTCCGTCATCGTGCCGATGACGTCGCGCATCAGTTCGTCCCCCTGGCCCGATATCTGATGGGCGGTGAACGCGAGTTCGCTCGCCTGCTGTGCGCTTTCGGCGTTCTGCTTCACTGTGGCAGTGAGCTCTTCCATGCTCGCGGCCGTTTGCTGTAACGCGGCGGCCTGCTCTTCCGTGCGCGACGACAGATCCGTGTTGCCCGCTGCCACCTCGCGCGTCGCCGTTGCGATCGATTCACTGCCGCGAAGCACCGTTTGTACCGTCTTCAACAGCTTCGTCTGCATCGTCCCGATGCCGTCGAGCAACTGCCCCATCTCGTCGCGGGAGACTGCGTTGACCGGGTGCGTGAGGTCGCCCTCCGCCATGCGTTCGAAGTGCGCAAGGGCGGTGTGCAACGGCCCGCCGATCGCGCGGCGGAGGTTGAAGTAGGCGATCAGCGCCGTCAACAAACCGGCCGTGATCGCCGCAATGCAAATTGCGCGAAACACGCCGAAGGAGCGCTGCTGGGCGGCGAAGCTGTCGTGCGCCGCCGCGTACTGGAACTTACGCAGCTTGGCGCTGCTGTCGTGATAGGCGGCGTACAACTCGTTGTTTCGAAGCGCGGCCTTCGTCACCGTGGCGCTGTCACCGGTGCGCAGCGCGTCCGCGAAGTCGTCGAGACCCTTCGTCATTGCGTCCCGGCGTTGATAGAGGTCTTGCGCCAGTTGTTCTTCAGCCGGCGAATGAGGCAGCGCCTTATACCGGTCGAGCCATGCAGCAGCCTCAGTTCGATAATCTCTGGAATGGGTGATGATGCCGCCTAAGCCGGGGTCCTGCGGATTGAGCGCGGCCCGGAACAATGCTGCCCGCTCGCGCATAAGGCTGATTTCCGCGTCGCCGATCGACGTCGCACCCGGCAGCTTGACGCTATAGGTGTCGCGATTGGCCGCGTTGCTGTCGGTCATGCCGGCAAGGCCGACCCCACCGATCAACAACAACAGTGCAGACAACAGGCCCATTGCAACAGCGAGGCGTAAGCGAATCGAAATTTTCATTTTTGCTTCCGGGATTTGACCATCTCCGATGCTTTACGGCCTGGTACAGGCTTTCTTGATAGCAATCGTCGAAGCCCGTGCTGACGCTTTTTAGACCGCCCGGCCGCGCACACATGCGATTGGGGCCATGCACTTCGCTGCATCGCAGCTCGCAGCTTCTGATCGCCGCCTCCGGGATGGCCAAACTTTACTGGCCGCTTCCGGCGAGCCGTATGCTGCGAGACCGGATCCGGCCTGCAGATCCGGCATCGCTCACCGGTCGCGCAAAGCCCGTGCGCTTAATTACTACCGCCAGTCGCTACCGCCGTCGCTTACCGATTGTTTACCCATTGATGGACTGCCGCCTGCATCTGCCTCAGAACGTTGCCCACTCGCCGCGCTGCCTCGACCGCCGCGTTGAGCGCCAGAATATTTGTCTGGAAGGCGATGCCCTCGATAACTGAAATGATCTCGGCAACCTTCTGGGAGCTCGATGTTATGTCCTCCATGGTGCCGACCACCTTCCTGACGACTTCACCGCCGGACAGAGCGGTCTGCGAAGCCGCTACCGCGAGGGTGCTTCCCTGACGGGCGTTGTCGGTGTTCTGCTTCACCGCCGAGGTCAGCTCTTCCATGCTGGCAGCGGTCTCTTCGAGCGATGCGGCCTGCTCCTCGGTGCGTTGCGAGAGGTCGACATTGCCTGCGCGACCTCCTTTGCGGCAACCGATATGGACTCGGCCGACGTTTTAATCCCGTGCACGATAGACGTGAGTCTTGCGCGCATCGCCTCCCAATGAGGCCATCAGGCTTCCCGAATTACCGGGAGTCAAGTGCAGCTCCACCATCAGGTTGCCATTGGCGATCTCCGACGCCACGGACTGGGCGAGCGCGGGTTCACCGCCAAGCTGTTGCAGAATCTGCGAGTAATGAGGATCGCTGTCGCGGCCCCCAGAAACAGGGAGCACGCAACGATGACCGAGATCAGTATCCGAACTCTCGAGTAAGTGGCAACTGCTTCCTGCTGAGCCTCTACGTTAAGCTGATCCTTGAAATCCGCCAGCTCGACCGCATGCGCAAGCCATACCCGCTGCGGTGGTCTGGCATTCTCCAGTAGCTCCTTGGTGGCACCCGCCATGTCATTGGACAGGCTCAGCTTGGCCGCTTTCTGCAATGGCGCCGTCGCTGCGACTTCATCCTGTCTGATCTGCGCGATGAGTATCCTCTCGCGCTCAGTGGTGCCCGGTTCGTCCGCGAACATCCGCGAGAGCTTCTGGTATGCGTCGGCATAGACCTGCTCCTGCTTGCTGATGCGCTCAGCTTCCTTCGCCATATCCTGAGCGTCGGTAAGCAACGCCAGATTGCGCACCGCAATCGCGCGATCCTGTATCGATGAGCGCAGCTGGTTAGCCAGCCGTGCTTCGCTGTTATTCACGCGTGCAATCGCGTCCAGCTGTCCGTTCAACTGCGACAACCCGTAAAACGCCACCGCTGCTACTGCAAACAATAGCGCTGTCAACAACCCGAACCCACTTATCAGGCGGGTAGACACTTTCATTTTTTCATTGCGGCTCCCAGACCGTGTTAGACCATCTTTTCTTTTGTTTACGGTCGGTCCGGGTGGTGCCTGAAGGGTGGGCAGACCCTCAACATCGCGCCCAGGTCGTGCGCCGGCCCATATCTGCCCCTGGCGGGCAGACGCGGCATCTCGCCGCTGAAATGGGAGAGAGTGAAGCTGAGCGAAGTTCGCGAGTCGATCTGCATATTCGGGCACACGTCACAAACCAGTGCGCGGCTGCGCCACCGATATCGCAAGGAATGCGGCCTGAAGAGTCTGCACTTCCTCGTCGGCATGAGCCATCACACGCAACAGGACGCCTGTCGTTTCACGCACGTGAACAAGCGCTTCCTCGGTCGTCTCCGCGAGGATCCGGGGTGGCGTCTGCCCGTCAGTCACTGACTCCGGTAGCTCGCTCAGCGATGCGATGGCTTGCGCAAGCATTTGCTTCAGCTTGAGCGCGACGCGTCCGGCCGTGCGCAGGTGGTACGGCGATGTTGCCGCGAAAACGGTTTCAATAGCCTCAGAGAGCTCCATGAAGTGGGGCTGTGTTCGACTCGCCACGCGCGCCGATTCGCTGACGACCTTGCGCAGCGCGTCGATCTCGTTCTGCTTCATCTCGATCATGGCAATCACGCTGCAGATTGCGTCGACGAGGCTGTGCAGTTCGGCGAGCTGTGCCGCTTTCCATGAAGTGCGATCACGGCACGCCGTCGGATTGGATTGATTGAGCATGTGGATGTCTGTCCGCTCGTGTATGGTGCCTCCGGCATGCAAGGCTCCGCAGGCGACCGCCGCCCAAGGCCGCGGGCCTCACCGCCGGAGCTTCTCAAGCCGCCAGCTAGAAGTTCTGCCAGTCCCCATTGCCTGCGTTGCTATCTGCTGCCACAGGCGCTTTCCGCGGCATACGGTTCTTCTGCTTTGCAACCGTAGGCGCGACGGTGGCACGCTCCGAGACACTCGCCGACACGGAGAAAGAGTCGGGCAGCCGGAAAACCGAGACCAGTTCGCGAAGCGTGCTCGACTGCGATGCCATCGACTGTGCCGCCGCCGAAGCCTCCTCCACGAGCGCCGCATTCTGTTGTGTGACCTCGTCCATCTGCATGACGGCCTGATTGACCTGTTCGATGCCGGTATGTTGCTCGACCGAGGCCGAAGCAATTTCGCCCATGAGGTCCGTGACACGCTTGACCGAGTCGACCACTTCCTTCATGGTGGCGCCCGCATTGTCGACGAGCAACGTGCCCGCCTCCACTTTGGCCACCGACTGGTTGATCAGCTCCTTGATCTCGCGCGCAGCAGAAGCGCTGCGCTGCGCCAGCCCACGCACTTCACTCGCCACTACGGCAAAGCCGCGGCCTTCTTCGCCCGCCCGCGCAGCCTCGACAGCAGCATTCAGCGCGAGTATGTTCGTCTGGAAGGCAATGCCCTCGATGACGGCAATGATCT
Source organism: Paraburkholderia phenoliruptrix (assembly GCF_019511605.1). Lineage (GTDB taxonomy): Bacteria > Pseudomonadota > Gammaproteobacteria > Burkholderiales > Burkholderiaceae > Paraburkholderia > Paraburkholderia phenoliruptrix_A. The sequence continues at coordinate 274,328 of NZ_JAEUAV010000001.1, forward strand.
CTGCCACCTTTGCCGAGCTGTCGGAGATGTCGTGCATGGTGTCGACCACCTCGGCAACAACCTGCCCACCTCTGGCTGCCACCTCTGATGCATTGCTGGCGAGCGTGTTGCCCTGGCGGGCGTTGTCCGTGTTCTGTTTGACCGTCGCCGTCAACTGCTCCATGCTGGCCGCCGTTTCCTCGAGCGATGCCGCCTGCTCCTCGGTACGCTGGCTCAGGTCAGTGTTGCCCGCGGCGATCTGTGCGGAACCGGTGGCGATGCTTTCGCTGCTCGAGCGCACGCGGCTCACCACATCCAGCAGCCGTGCGTTCATGTTGCGCAGCGCGAGCAGAAGCTGGCTCGTCTCGTCACGACCGGACACTTCGATTTCGGACGTGAGGTCGCCGCGCGCGACCGTCTCGGCAATGCCGACTGCCCGCTCGAGCGGAGTGACGATGGAACGGGTAATCAGCCATGCCACGACGACAGACAGCAGCAGCGCCGCGCCGCAGAGCACACCGGTCAGCACGAGCGTCGCGTGATAATTGCCGGCTGCATCGGTCCTGGCGGCGGCCGCGCCCGCGCGATTCAGTTTCACGTCCTGCTCGACGAGCTGCAGCGCCTGTGTGAACAGCGTTGCGGACTCGCCTGTCGCAAGCGATCTGGCAGCGGCAAATCCAGTATCGCCTGATTCCGATAGCTGGAGCAGCTTCGTGTCGGAAGTCTCGAATGCGGCCCAGGCTTTAGTCAAATTGTCGAAAATCTGCCGCTCCTCGGGCGATGACACGAGCTTCTCATAGCTTGCCATAGCGGTCTTGAAGGATGACAGCGCGGCGTCGTGCTGCGCGCGCTGGCTCTGCTTCGCCGTAGCCTCGCTCTCCATCACGGATCGCAGGCTCGCGCGGCGCACGCCGTTAGCGAGCGCCCTGATCTCGCCCAACGTCTGAACGCTGGCAAGCCAGTTGTCGGCGATCTCCTCGGTTCCTGCATAGATTCTCGACGCCTGCAACATCGCCAGTCCGCCCGTCATCATCAGCAGTAGCAGTGTGATGCCGAAGCCGATTCGCAGGCGGGTGCCAATTCGTAGGTTACCTAAGTATTTCATTTGTACCTCCAGTTTCAAATTCTGCTTAACGGTTTCGCTCTGCCAGCCGGAATGGTCCGGGACTAGAAAAGCATCTCAAGGTTGCTGTTGCGGTCGTTTATTGGGTGTACGGTGTACTGTCTGCGGGCCCGCCTGCCCGACTCAACAAACAGGCAAAGCCTCGTCCAGCGCGCCATTCTCCTGCCCGGTACCGGCCGGCTCGGCAGAACGGGCGTGCGTTTGCGCATCGTGGCGAGCGTGATCTGTTTCTGACAAGCGCCGCGTGCCCTCGAAGATTTCGGCGCACGTCAGCAGCTCCCCGAGCCTGCCGTAGCGACCGACGAGGGCGGCCTTCATGCCAGGATCGAGCGGAAGCGTCTCCACGAACTCATCCTCGTTTCGCCCGTAGATGACATGCAGCAGCGAGAGCATGCCTGTCAGGTAAGCGGTCTGTGCAAAGGCCGTTTCGCGAGGGTTCTCCGCCAGAGCAGCCTGCAGCATGAACGACGCGCGTTGCCTCGCGAGCGCGAGCAGCGGATCGCGACAGACCGCGTCGGGGTCCGAATGGTTGTAGAGCAACAGACTGCACCACTGGAACAGCCGCGTCGTCCCGATCGTCGCGAGCGCCTGATGTAGCGACGCAATCGCAGTCCGCTTGGGATTTGCGTTACCCGAACAGTTGGCGAGTCTCAGCACCTGCGTGACGAGCACCGGCATGTCCGACAACGCGCGGATGATGCGATGATCACAAGCATCGTTGATCAACAGGTTCAGCAGTTCCAGCAGTTGCCCGAGGTCGGGCACCAGACGCCGCGCCTCCATGATCTGCGGCCGGCTGAAGTAAAACCCCTGCACCATGTCGCAACCCCAGTTAATCGCGTTCTGCCATTGCTCACGGTCGTCCACCTTCTCGGCCACCACAATTTTCCCCGCGCGCTTGAGTTGCTCGACCATCGCTCGCGCAGTGGTTGCATCCAGGGCCGGCCATTCGAGCTTGACGATGTCGACTGCCGGCAGAAAGGCTTCGATCTCTGGACTCAGCGCCACCACATCATCGAGCGCGACGCGCAAACCTGCCGCGCGCAATGCGTTGCAGCGCTTTCTCAGCGCCCCGTCCAGCTCGCATGATTCGAGAACTTCGAGCACGAATCGCCCACCAGTCAGGATCTGGGGCACCCCTGAGTGCAGGAAGTGCACGGTGCAATTCAGATACCCATCGAGGCCGGTCAAAACGGTGTCCAGCCCCAACGCGCCAACTGTGCGCTCGACGACATGCGCGGTGCAGCCAAAGCCATCGGCTATGTTGGCCGCCGCAGTGTCGCCGTCCCTGAAGAGCAGTTCATAGGCGACCATGCGCCCGCCCCTGTCGACGATGGGTTGGCGTGCAACGAACGTCGTGGCGGCCTCGGTCAGTGTCCCCTGCCAGGCGTGACTCATGAGTTTGCTCCTCCGTTTTTCGCGTCCTTGGTGGCCCCGCCCCGGCGCGCGCTGCGCGGAGCTCTGACAGCATTAACGGCAGCTGTAAGCGATTCTTAAACTTTATTTTGCCGATTTTTCCGAATTAGGCAGTTACTACCAAACTGCGAGAAGGCTGCGGCCGTCGGCGCCCCGATCAATCCGGTTTTCCATGAAACCTCTCCTGTTTCGCGCATTCAGGCGAAAAAAAACCGGCCGGAGGCCGGTTTCATAAATCCTTTCCCGTCGGGGTGGCGGGTCAGGTCGAGGGCTGTTGCGGGATCTATCCTAAAGTAAATTTCCGAATTTTCCATTTTTGTATTCCCTAATGCCGTATACCCCTAGATCGAGTATGCTGCGAGCAATACAACAGGAATCACATGGAAGACCCCATCATCACGACCCGGGAAGCGGCGGAACTTCTCGGGGTGTCGACCCGCACCGCACAGACCTGGATCGAGACGAATACGCTCGACTCCTGGAAAACGCCCGGTGGTCACCGTCGTGTCCGCCGCAGCGCTGTGATGGAACTCAAGGCGAGGCTTGCCGCGGAAAGAATTCATGGGCCTGCGCGGGTGCTCGTGCATGCGCCCCGTCACAAGGCTCAGCGCTTTGTAGAGATGTTCAGCGCCATGCCCGAGTGCGCCGTGCACGCAAGCTCCGAAGTCGATCAGACCTTGCTGAGTGCGGGCCATCTTCTGCCATCGGTGATCGTGCTCGACTTCGACGCCGACCGCTCCGCTTGCATGCGTCTCGTCGAGGCGATTCTTGCGCACCCCGCCCTCGGCCACACCAATGTGGTCATAGCGGGCGATGTGGGTGGCACCGACCTGTCGGCATTGCCGAACGCCGGCCGGCGCGTGCATGTTGTGGCTTCCACGAGATCGGCGGGCCCGCTCCAGTCGACGGTCCGTCGGCTGCTTGGCGACGGTGGGCCGTTGACGCGGCCTGCGCTTGAACCGTTGAGCGGTGACCCCGCAGGTAACGAAGCGCAAAGGCTGATCGCCGTCGCGGCTTCCGGCCTCGTGGATAGCCCTGCCGAAGAATCGTTCGATGAAATCACACGCCTTGCCGCCACCATTCTCGAGGCACCAATTGCTCTGCTGACGCTTCTCACGCCTGACAGGCAATGGTTCAAATCCCATTGGGGGCTTGAGGCCGCAGAAACGCCGCGGTCATGGGCGTTCTGCAACTTCACGATCCTGCAGGATGGCGTTTTCGTCGTTGAGGACGCAACCATCGACCTGCGATTTGCCAGCAACCCTCTGGTGACGGGCGATCCTCACATCCGCTTCTATGCCGGGGTCAACATTTGCGACGTTCAGGGCTACCGGCTGGGCTCACTCTGCGTGATCGACCGCACGCCGCGCCGGCTGCTGGATTCGCAGCGCGACGCACTGACTACGCTGGGACGCCTCGCGTCGGATCACATCAATCTGCGCGTCATGGAACGAAAGCTCCGCTGGGCCACGGCGCAGCCGGCGAGTCCCACTGTGACATCGGGTGCTTGATGCAGTCTCGTCCGCCGCCGTTCAAAGGCGGCTGCGGGCGAGCGCATAGCGGTGGAAGTGCTTCAATCCAGTCAGGAACGGCTATTCCACCGCCTCGCCTTCCTCGCCGACAGTCGCAGTGAATTAATTGCTTTCGGCGGTGAAAGACGAGCGGTAACCCAATAGAAAAGAATCTGAACGGCTTACGCGAGTCATTGGATCGCGTAGTCGATGAGCGCTCCTTTATCGATTTCCTGCATTCCGCGGAGGCGACGACCGGCGCGGCTGTACGCCCCAGTCCATGAACTCGCGCGGCCATCGACCTTGTATTAAACTTTGGCGGCGCGTTCGGTCGTCCCGCTCAAAGCTTGGTACATCGAAGGAGTTAGCTGCTAAACCTTTCTTCTATATCGCCGTTAACAAAAAGAAAGGTTTTTATGTTTGTATCGAGTGCATGGAAGTCAAAAATTCAAAACGGTGGGCGCCACGTGGCCGCAACAGGTGGATCGCCGCGGTAGCGGCACTCGTTGCCGCCGCAATCATCCGGGTGATCTTGCATCCGCTGCTCGGGCCGTTCATGCCCGGCAGTGCTTTTCTTATCGCCGCCGTGCTCGTCGAGTACTACTGCGGCCTCGCGCCCGCGTTATGCGTGATGCTGCTCGGGCTTTGCCTCGCCGATTATCTTTTCGTGCCGCCTTATGGTCACATCGACGTGATTGACGCGTCGGATCTGCATCTGCTGATCTCGTACCCTCTGATCACGATTTTCGTCATTAGCCTCGTTGAACGTTTGCGACGCGCGCAGTATCGCGCCGAACTGCTCGCGGCCGTTGCGCAGTCGCGCTACGAGATGCTGCTGCGCCATGACAACGAGCGGCTGATTGCCCGCCGCGCTACCGATGAAATGCATCGCATGCTGCGTCATATCGCTCAGTACAACCGCTCGCTGATCCTCATCAAGGCGCTCGATCCGGCCAACAGCTTGCCCCCAGGCAGCTTCGTGGCCGCGGCCGCCGCCGCAACACCCGATGCTCTCGTGGGCGACGCATCGTTGCACGCGGGCATTGCCTATTGCGCGAAGCATACGCAAGTGCACGAGGAGGACCTCGCGCACGTGAGCGTCCATCTGACGCCGGGGCGTCACCGCATGCGTTTTCTCTCCGCTGCCCGCGACGACTGGCGGCCGGTTGAGTGCGCGTGCGACCGCTTCACCACGTCGTCCGGTGAATTTCTGGTTTTGCGCGCAGATGACTGACATGAACGCCACACCATTTTCAAGCACTGACGGCAGCGATCACGTCGTGCTGTTGTTGCACGGCCTCTCGAGCTCGCCGCTCGAGCTGCGCTTTCTCGCACGACTGCTTGCCGACGAAGGCTTTGCCACCCATACGCCGGAATTGCCCGGCTACAGCGCTGGCACGGGACACCTGCCGATGGAGCAATGGATCGACGCGGCCATCGCGGAGTTCGACAAACTCGCCGCGCAGTATCAGCACGTCTCGATATGCGGCCTGTCGATGGGCGCGACGCTCGCGGCTGCCGTCGCGCACGAGCGGCCCGCCGCCCGCGCGCTGCTGCTGCTATCCATCACGCTGAACTACGACGGCTGGTCGCTTCCGTGGTATCGCTTCTTGCTGGACTACGCGTACTACACGCCGCTTCGCTCACGTTATCGCTATCGTGAACAGGAACCCTACGGGTTGCGCAACGAAGCGTTGCGCTCGAAGATCGCGCGAGCCATGCAGAAGAACGACATCAGCGAAGTCGGCCCTGCATTCATCGGCATGCCGGCGCTGCACGAAGCCGGCCGCCTCGCGGCATCGGTAAAGAAGAAGCTCAAGGGCATCGGAACCGATTGCCTGATTATTCACGCTATCGACGACGAGACCTCGAGCCCGCATAACGCGCGCTTCGTGGGGACCAACATCGGCGCTTCGTTCTTGCGAACCATCTGGCTTGACGACTCTTATCACATGATCACTTCCGACAACGAGCGCGAAGTCGTGGCGCGCGAATGTGCGCTCTTTCTGCGCGAAAGCGTGGCCGCGACGGTGTCCAGCCATAACCCGGCGCCGGTGGTTTCTCGAGCGCTTGCGCGCCGCCTGCGGCAACTGGCGACTGTGGCGAGAAAAGCATGAAGCGCACGCCAATGCTCGCCGCAGTGTGCGGCTTCGCGCTGGTAGCTGTTGCCGGCGCGGCCCTCGCCGACGAACCGCAAGCAGCAAGCGACTGGAAAATATCGGTTGGGCCAGGCTTGTATGTGTTTCCGAAATATCCGGGCTCTTCGCAGATTCAGGTGCTGCCGTTTCCCGTTCAGGACATTTCGTGGAAGGACCGGTTCTTCTCCCAAGGTCCGGACGTGCTGGGCGTCAATGTGCTCGCGGGCGAGAACTACCATGCCGGGGCGTCGCTGAGTTTCGATTTTCAGTCGCGAAGCAGTTCGGACGATGCGCGGCTCAAAGGCTTGCCCGATGTGCACTACGGACCGAAGCTGCGGCTTTTCGCCGACTACACCTGGTGGGCCTTCACTGGCTCGGCCGCGGTGTACCGGGACATCGCCGGAACCGGGCAAGGCCTGACCGCGATGGCGGACCTGTTCGTCTCCGCGCCGCTCGGCAAATTACTGCTGTCCGCAGGACCTGGCGTGACGTGGGCGAACGCGACGTACACGCAGACGTTTTTCGGCGTGAACGCTCAGGAAAGCGCAGCGTCGGGCCTGCCCCGGTACGCGACGCATTCAGGCTTACGCGACGTGCACTTCAACGTGAACGCGCTCTATAAATTCGATTCACACTGGTCGGCGAACGTTGCCGCTGTGATCGGGCGTTTGCAGAAGTCCGCTGCCGGTAGTCCGATCACAGAGCGGCGTCTCGATCTGAATGGCTTGGCTTCGGTCTTGTATCAGTTCTAGCGCGCCGCTCGTTAGTGCTCGGCCTGCCAGCGCAGCACGGGGTGCGTCGCACGCGCAGGCATCGTCGACGCCCCGTGGCTGCTGCAGTCGGGAAATTTGCCACGCGCAAGCAGTGCTGAACTCCATCAATGAAGCGGCAGCATTCGCACGCCGCCGCCTCCCACCTCAAACCGCAACCGACGCGCGCAGACGATTGACGACCTGATTGTCCCTGCCCTTGACGAACCCCGTCAGTGCAATATCGAACTCGATTTCCTTATACGCATCCGCCTTCAGCCCGAGCGCCGCACCGCCTGTCTTCTCGACCACGTGCGGTATGAGATCTTCGCGCGTGGCGTACGCAAAGTCATCCCAGATCAGCGGATCGCCTTCTATGTTGATCTGCGTGGTCAGCTTGCGCAGACCGTTGGCGGTCGCGAAGAAATGCACATGCGCCGGGCGGTTGCCATGCCGGGCCAGCATGTTGAGCAACTGTTGTGTCGCGCCGTGCGGCGGGCACCCGTAGCCCACCGGCATGAGCGTGCGGAACTCATACGTTCCGTCTTCGCCCGTGCGAACCGCGCCGCGCAGGTTGAACTCGCTTTGTGCGCCGGTAGGATCGAAGTGCGAGTAAAAGCCCTTCGAATTGGCATGCCAGCATTCGACAACCGCGCCCGCAACCGGCTTGCCGTCCGGTCCCCTCACCGTGCCGCGAATCACGAGCGGGCCGGCGTCTGCGTCGGCGTCAAGGTCGATTTTCGACATGCGATCGCGCACCGGTGCGCCTTCCACATACAGAGGCCCCTCAATGGTTCGCGGCGTGCCGCCCTCTATTTCAGCCTGCCTGTCCGCGGCATCCATGCGGATGTCCAGGTACTTTTCAAGTCCAAGCCCAGCGGCGAGTAAAGCAGCCTCCCCGTCCTGACCGAGCTTGTTGAAGTAATTGACACCGGCCCAGATCTCATCGGGCGTCATGTCGAGATCTTCAATGGCCTTGAACAAATCGCTCAGCAAGCGCTGCGTAATCTCTTTTGCTCGCGCATTGCCGCTGTCGCTGCCAATGTTCGAGGCGGCCTTGAGCAAGTCCTGCACTTCCTGGGTTGCAAACACTTTGACGCTCATGGTTTCTGTCTCCGTCTGTATTGGGGGTTATTCAAGGCTCGCATTCACATGTCGCCATCGCGAATGGACGACGCGTGGCGGCACAACGGCGTCACCGAAATCTTCATGTACGCAAAGAGAGGCAACCCAACGAGAATGTCGTGCAGTTGCGCATTGCTCTCGACGTCGAAGATGCTGTAGTTAGCGTATTCGCCCGCGACGCGCCAGATATGACGCCACTTGCCGCTCTTCTGAAGCTCCTGCGCATAGGCTTTCTCCCGCGATCTGATTTCGTCGGCGATATGAGCCGGCATATCGGGCGGGAGGTTGACATCCATTCGGACGTGAAAAAGCATCGTCGGCCTCCTGATTGTTTTTAACGGGTGACTTTCTTCAGGCCATCGCGCGTAAAGCGTTTGACCATTTCTTCGTCGAGTTCTATGCCGAGACCCGGGCCCTTGGGTACCGTCAATTCGAACTCGCTGTAGTCGAGCGGTCGCGTCAGGATCTGTTCTGTGATCAGCAAAGGCCCGAATAGCTCGGTTCCCCATTGCAGATTCGCAAAGCTGGCAAAAAGATGTGCCGATGCAACGGTGCTGACCGCGCCTTCGAGCATCGTGCCGCCGTACAGTTCGATACCCGCCGCGTCTGCAATCGCCGCCACGCGCTGAGCCGCGAACAGGCCGCCGCTCTGTTCGATCTTGATCGCGAAGACATCGGCGCCATTGCTTTTCGCGATTTCGAATGCGCTTTCTGGGCCTTGCAGGATTTCATCGGCCATCAAGGCGATTGGAAAACGCCGTGTCAGGCGGGCAAGCGCCGCGGCAGACGCCACGGGTTGCTCGACCAGTTCGCAACCTGCATCGGCGAGCGCGGCAATGGCCCACGCTGCCTGCGTTTCGCTCCACGCCATGTTCACGTCGACGCGCACCGCGCCCCGATCGCCAAGCTCACGCTTGATCTGTGCAACGTGCGCGATATCGACCCGGGGTTCCCTCGCACCGATCTTCAGCTTGAATACCTTGTGCCGGCGCATGTCCAGCATGCGCTCCGCTTCTGCGATGTCCTTCGCGGTATCGCCCGACGCGAGTGTCCACGCAACCGGCAAACGCTCGCGCCTGATCCCGCCAAGCAACTCACTCAGCGGAACGCCGAGGCGCTTGCCGTGTGCATCGAGCAAGGCCGTTTCAAGCGCGCTCTTTGCAAAGTGATTCACCTTGACCAGCTTGCCGAGATGCGCCATCAACTCCTGAACGCGCGTTGCGTCCCTGCCGAGCGCGGCCGGCCCAAGATACGCGTCGATCGCGAGTTTCATCGACTCGGGGCTTTCGGGGCCATACGCCATGCCTGCGATGGTCGTGCCTTCGCCTATGCCGAACACCCCATCGCTGCAAAACACCTTCACCAGCATGAGGGTCTGCCCATTCATGGTGGCGACAGAGAGCTTGTGAGGGCGAATGGTGGGTAGATCGACAAGAGAGGTTTCGATGCGTTCGATCGTCGCTGTAGTCATGAGGAATCGAGTGATTGAGTTCCTAGCCGTGGCTTGGGCTGTGGACTCCAAGGTAGAGAACGCTGAAAGATTGGTCAAATAGATCAAATGTGCGTCGCTGCATCTATCTCACTGATAAAGCACCATTGCTCCGCGCAAACAGAAAAGCCCTGCAAACGCAGGGCGTTTGCAGGGCCGACGCGATCGACTTCGCAGATCAGAAGTTGCCGGCTCGCATCACCGCGCAAATCAGCCAGAAGCAGGAGGTCCGATAAGCGCGACAAATACGAGGGTTTTCACCCGGGGCTCATGCAGGCAATTCATATCCGGCATTTTTGGCCCGAATTTGACCGGCTTTTTCGCGGCTCATATTGTTCGGGCCATGTCATGACGATGTCGATTCAACGCGCCCCGCTGCTCAGTTTCATCGATGCGGGAATACCCTCCTTCATGCTCTGAACGCCATGAACCCTGACGCAGTGAATCCCAACCTGAGTGCACCGCCCATTTCCGCGAGGCCAGTGTCTCGCAACCAGAGCGGCCTGCGCCGCGCGGTCACCACCGCCGTGCTCGGGCAGATCCTCGAGTGGTATGACTTTTTTCTTTACGGCACCGCGGCGGCGCTCGTCTTCGGCAAGCTCTTCTTTCCGGTCGGAAGCGATCCGCTGACGGGCACCATCGCTGCATTCGGCGGCTTTACCGTCGGCTTTATCGCGCGGCCCATCGGCGGCGTGCTGTGCGGGCATATCGGCGACCGCTATGGCCGCAAGACGGTGATGATGCTCACGCTGCTCACCATGGGCTGCGCCACCGTGCTGATGGGCGTGCTGCCCACGTACCAGCAGATCGGCATCGCGGCGCCAGTCATGCTCGTGCTGCTGCGCATTCTTCAGGGGCTCGCTGCAGGCGGCGAATGGAGCGGCAGCATCCTGCTCATCCACGAAAACGCGCCGCAGTCGAGGCGCGGCGCACTCGCCGCCTGGAGCCCGTGCGGCGCGGCGCTTGGTTTCGTGTTGTCGACGGGCGCTTTCCTGCTCGCGCAAAATCTGCCGCCCGCGGCTTTCCAGAGCTGGGGCTGGCGTGTGCCGTTTCTCGGCAGCGCCGCGCTCGTCATACTCGGCTTGTGGATGCGCCGCTCTGTGGGCGAAAGCGCGGCATTCGCCGAAGTGAAAGCGACACGTCACGAGAGCCGCATGCCGGTGATCGAAGTGCTCAAGCAATGCCCGCGCGAGGTACTCACGGTATTTGGCCTGCGCTTCGGCGAAGGCGCGGCCTCATACATCTTCTTCGCATTCTCGATCGCCTATGCGCAGTTTCTCGGCATCAAGTCGAGCTGGGTTCTCAGCGGATTGACCATCTCGATGCTGCTGATGATTCCGGTCTCGCTGTTCTTCGGCCACGTCACGGACAAGGTTGGACGCAAGCCGGTGTATCTCGCCGGCGCGATTGCAATCGTGCTGGTTGCGTGGCCGTACTTCGCGCTTCTCGGCTCAGGCGAGTACTGGAAGGTTCTGGCCGCGCTGATTCTCGCCAACAGCATCACGCTCGGTATTCTCGAAGGCGCGCAGCCCGCATTCATCAGCGAGATGTTGCCGGTGCATCTGCGGTTCTCGGGACTCGGCATTGGCCGCGAGGTGTCGTCGGTGCTCGGCGGCGGTCTGTCTCCGATGATCGCCACCGCGCTGCTCGCCCACTATCGCAGCGCCGCGCCGGTCGCCATCTATCTCGGCGTACTCGGGCTCATTACCGTCATTGCCACTTTGCTGGCACGCGAAACGTTTCCACGAGCCATGCGCGCCACTGCGCGTCAGCGGGCCGAATGACCACGACACACCCTTTGAATCGTGAGGTACCACACATGCAAGAAGCCACTCAAACTGCTTCCATCGTCGCTTCGCAGAACGATTATCCCGAGTACGCCGGACCTTTGTCGCTCGATACGCTGATCGATGAAGTAGAGCGCCGCCGCGACGAGTTCGATGCGATATCGCACGTGCCGCGCGACATGGTCGGCAAGATGAAGCGCGCAGGGATCTTCCGCGCCAGCACGCCAAAACGTTTCGGTGGTGACGCGCTGCCGCCGCCGCGTTTCCTGGAGATTCTCGAGCGCATTGCCATCGCGGACGGATCAACCGCATGGGTCGCGGCGTTCGGCTCAGCGAACACCTATCTGGCGGCGTTGCCGTTGGAAACGCAGGCGCGCATCTATGCGTCGGGCCCGGACCAGGTGTTCGCGGGCGGCCTCTATCCGCTACAAACTGCGCAGCGCGCGCCGGGCGGCTTTCTCGTGTCGGGGCAGTGGCGCTTTGCGAGCGGCTGCAAGGGCGCTGACTGGATCGGCGTAGGCATTGGCGGAGCGCCTGCGAGCGAGGCTGGCAAAGATGCGGGCAAGCCCTTTACCGCGGTATTTCCGGCGAGCGAGGTGGAGATCGTCGAGAACTGGAACGTGGTCGGCATGCAGGGCACTGGTAGCCACGATTTACGTCTGCACGACAAGTTCGTCGGCGAGCAATGGACCTTTGTTCGCGGCGGCACGGCGGTGATCGACGAGCCGCTGTATCGCTATCCCGCCGTTGCGTATCAGGCGCAGGTGCACGCAGCGGTGAACGTGGGGCTCGCCCGCGCGGCGCTCGACCTGCTCGCAAGCATGTCCGGCGTGACGAAGACCACCACCGGCGCGCCGCGTCTTGCCGATCGTGCGTACTATCGCTCGGGTCTCGCCCAGGCCGAAGCGCAGTTGCGCAGCGCGCGGGCGTTCTTCTTCGAATCGGCCGAAGCGTCGTGGCGCACGGTAGTCGCGGGCGACCCGGTCCTGCCCGCGCAAGCGAATCTGCTGCGCCTGTCGGCCACGCATGCGGCCCACACTTGCGCCGACATCGTCATGCAGGCATACAAGATGGCCGGCATCGGCGCGATCTACCGCGAAAGCCGCATGCAACGGCTGGTGCGCGATTCGATCGTGGTGACGCAGCACGCGTTCCTCGGGGAAGGCACCTACGACGCTTCGGGCGCTGTATTCGTCGGCATTCCGCCTGTAACGCCTTACCCCTGAGCGAGGTTCGAAGACATGCAGGTATGTCTTTTTCTCATTGGCGAGAGCGGCACGCATGCGCCGCTCGATGCCCGCACCCTGCAGCATGCTGCTTCGAATGTGGATGGCCTCGCGCAGTTGATCGTGCATGAAGCGATTGCCGCTCAGGTCGATCCGCGTATCGCGGAAGACGCCGATACGCCGTCGTGCGTGCTGCAATGGTATTTCGCGGACCTTGCGCCGCTGGAAGCCGCCTGCGAGCGCGGCGGCGCGATCCAGCGCGCGTTGCAGACTGCCTGCGCGGCGCGCATATCTAGCCAGCAGGTCATGGCCGTGCGTTCGCTTAAGGCGTCGACAGAAACCGTTCCTGAGCGATGCACCTATCTGGTCGCCTATGAAGGCGCCGCCACGGACTTCAACGCGTGGCTCACGCACTACCTGCAACATCATCCGCCGCTGATGCTGCAATTGCCCGGGCTGCGCGAACTGGAGGTGTACACGCGCATCGACTGCACGAGCGGCTTGCCTTTCGCACGCTCGAACGCCATGCAACGCAACAAGGTCGTGTTCGACGACCCGGGCTCGCTCGCCGGCGCCCTCGCCTCGCCCGTGCGCGATGCAATGCGCCGCGACTTTCACGCGTTGCCGCCTTATACCGGCGCCACATCGCATTTTGCAATGCGCAGCATCTACGGTACTCTCGCGCATCAGCATCATTGACCGGGCGGTCGCGCCCAAGCTTGAGAGCGCGATCTGCCCTCGTTCGCGAGCGAAGCGCATGAACAAGCCGCATCCCGGCATCGCCGATCTGAACCTGCTGCGTGTGTTCCTCGCCATCTGGGATTTGCGCAGCCTGACTGCCGCGGGCGACAGGCTCGGTCTGACGCAGCCTGCCGTCAGTCACGCGCTGCGCCGTCTGCGCAATCTTTTCGAGGACCCGCTGTTTCTACGCACGCCCGGCGGCATGGTGCCGACCGACGCCGCCTATCGCCTGTATCCCCCGCTCGCACAGGCTCTGGCGATCATCAACGACGCGATGCAGCAGCTCGCCAGATTCGATCCCGCCACGGCCCAGCGCGTGTTTCGCGTGTCGATGTCCGACATGTCGGAGTTCTATTTCCTGCCGCCCCTGGTTGCGATGCTCGACCGCGAAGCGCGCGGCATCCATATAGAAGTGGCGAACCTGCCGGTGGAATCCGTAAGTGCGGCCATGCGCGCAGGCGAGGTCGATCTCGCGCTTGGCTACGTGCCGGGTCTCGATGAAGGCTGCGTGAGCCAGACGCTTTTCGTCGACGAACACGTTTGCCTCGTGCGCGCCGGGCACCCCTTGCGCAAGACGAAGCCCACGCGCGAGGACCTCTCCGCGCTGCGCTACGTCTACGCGAGCACGAACGCAACGGGTCATCGCATGGTCGAGCAGTGGCTCGACGAGCTCGACTTCAAGCGCGATGTCGTGCTGCGGTTACCGCATTTCGTGGTTGCCCCCGAGATTGTGATGAACACCGACCTTGCCGTGATCTTTCCCGAGAGCATTGCGCGGCGTTTCAATCGCAGCAAGGCGTTTCGCGTCCTGCCTTTGCCGTTCTCGTTGCCGCCTATCGAAATCAAGGTGCATTCGCACACGCAGTTCGCGGCCGATCCCGGCATCGCATGGCTGCGCCAGTCGCTGGTCGCGCTGTTTCATCAGCCGGAAGCGTGAACCTGAGGCCTGGTCCTGACGCGTCCAGTCGTGCCCGCACATTTGCCGCGCTGATATCTGGCGTTCTTTTCGGCCTATTTGACGCAGCGTAATGGCGAATCGACACTGCGTCATATGCAAAGCCTTGATCAAGGCGCGCGTCCCCCATCATTCAAGCGAGCTGACATGTCCACGGTCCAAACCTCGCCGGCAGCCGAACGCAACACGGCGACGCCGGATCGCGCACTCAAACGCATCGTCATTGCCTCCGTGGCAGGCAATGCGATGGAATGGTATGACTTTTTCGTCTATGGCACGGCTGCCGCGCTGGTCTTCGGCCAGTTGTTCTTTCCTGCCAATGCCGACCCGCTGATCGGCACGCTCGGCGCCTTCGCCGCGTTCGCGATGGGCTTCGTCGCGCGACCGCTCGGCGGCGTGGTGTTCGGCCATATCGGCGATCGTTACGGACGCCGCGCGTCGCTCGTGTGGACGCTTCTTATCATGGGCTTCGCGACGTTTGGCATCGGCCTGTTGCCGACCTACGATCACGTCGGCCTCTGGGCGCCAGCCGCGCTTGTCGCGCTGCGTCTGTTGCAAGGCATTGCCTCGGGCGGCGAATGGGGCGGCGGCGTACTGATGATCAGCGAAAGCGCGCCGCCCGAGAAGCGCGGCTATTACGCCGCGTGGAGTCAGCTCGGCGTGGGCGGCGGTTTCGTGTTGTCGTCCGCGGCGTTTCTCGCGGTGCAGGCGTTGCCGCATGATCAGTTCGTTTCGTGGGGATGGCGCCTGCCCTTTCTCGCCAGCATTCTGATTTTCGCGCTCGGCGTTTATATCCGCCGCAACCTGCCCGAGAGCCGCGACTTCGAGAATGCAGACAAGGCGGGCAGAACATCGCACATGCCGGTGGTCGAAGTCATCAAACGCCACCCGAAAGAGATTCTCATGGCGATGGGCTTGCGTGTGGCCGAGAACGGCGGCGCATATATCTTCCTCGCGTTCTCGCTCGTGTACGGCAAATATGCTGGCATTCCCAATTCGACGATGCTGACGGGGGTCATGCTCGCGATGGTCGTCGAAATGATCGCGATGCTGTGCTGGGGCAAGCTCTCCGACCGGATCGGCCGCAAGCCTGTATATATGATCGGCGCCGTGTCGCTAATGGCGATGGCATTCCCATTCTTCTGGCTGCTCAATACGCATTCCACGCCGCTCGTCTGGCTTGCGCTCGTACTGGGAACAGCCGTATGTCATGGTGCGATGATCGGCACACTGCCCTCGCTCGTCGGCGAACTATTCAGCACAGAAGTACGCTATTCGGGCGTGGCGCTCGGGCATGAAGTCGCGTCCATCTTCGCGGGCGGCTTATCGCCGCTCATCGCGACGGCGCTGTTGTCGCACTATCACGCTTACTGGCCAGTTGCGGTGTTCCTCATGGCGCTCGGCCTGGTCACCGTCGTGACGTTGAAATTCACGCACGAAACCCGACAGCAGTAAATCCCAGCCTCCAAGTGCGCGCTCCAGCGCAAACGGACACGACGCATCAAATCAGTTTCATCGATGTAGCCGAGGCTTTTTAATCTATTTTGTTTATTCACGATGCGGCGCTAATCTGGGTGCATTGTCCCTGTCCAAGTCCCCGGAAAGCATCATGGAAGCATCTGTACTCAAAGTCCGTGTCGACGCCGTGCGCGAAGAAGCGCACGGCGTGCGCTCCTTCAGCGTGTCCCGTCTCGATGGCCTGCCCTTCGAACGCTACGAGCCTGGCGCGCACATCGACGTAACGAGTCCATCCGGCGTCACGCGTCAATATTCTTTGTGCGGCGATCCCGAATGTCTCGATACACAAACCTTCGCGGTGAAAAAAGAACAGCAGTCACGCGGCGGATCGCGTTCGCTGCATGAAGACGTGGGCGTAGGCACGCAATTGTCGGTCGGCGCGCCGCGCAATCTGTTCCGGCTCGTAGAAGGCGCAGACGAGCACGTGCTGATCGGCGCGGGCATCGGCATCACGCCGCTGCTCTCGATGGCATACCGGCTGGCCGCGCGCAAGGCGCACTTCACGCTGCACTACTTTGCCCGCAGCGAAAGCCACGCGGCGTTCATGACCCTCTTCACGCGCGCGCCGTTCGATGCACATGTGAAGCTGCATTTCGGCGTGGAACGCGACGCGCTTCCCGACGCGCTCGCCGCGTGTCTGCGCGACGCAAGCGACAACGCGCATGTCTATACGTGCGGCCCGGCGCCTTTCATGGACCTCGTCGTGGAAACAGCGCAAAAACGCCTGCCTGCCGAATCGATCCATCTGGAGCGCTTCAAGGCCGAGCCTGCACCGGCCACCGAAACATCGCTCGACAGTTTCGACGTGCAACTCGCGAGCACAGGCCAGACCGTGCACGTGGATGCGAAGACTTCTATCGTCGAGGCACTTGCGTCGATCGGCATAGAAGTGGACACGTCATGCGGCGAAGGCGTGTGCGGCACCTGCATGGTCGACGTCGTGAGCGGCGAGCCGGAGCACCGCGATCATTGCCTGAGCAAGGCGGAACGGGCAAGCAACAGTGTGATCTGCTGCTGCGTGTCGCGTTCGCGAACGCCCGTGCTCGTGCTGGATCTGTAGGCGTCAGGCTTTCGTGAAGTCCGCGAGGATTCCGGAGATCAAACCGCGCATCCACGCAATGCCTTCGTCCTCGTGAAAGTGTTCGTGCCAGTGCATTGTCACGGCGGCCTTCGGCAGTTGGACCGGCAGCGAATAGACGCGAAACGCGTTGCCCCGATTGAGGATATGCGCGAGCCGTTCAGGCAGGGTCGCAAGCAGGTCCGTCGCGGCGAGCACACCCGGCAGCGCGACGAAATGCGGCAACGCCAGCGAGATGTTGCGGCCTACGCCCTGTGCGCGCAACGCATCGTCCAGTGCATGATGGCTATGCTCGAGCGAGCGTACCTGCACATGCGAAGCCGCGAGAAACTGCTCCAGCTCCAGTGTGTTTCCGGCAGGCAGGTCGCGGCGCTTGCGCGTCATGCACACGTACGACTCCTCGAACAGCAGGCTGTGACGCGTGCGCGGCAGCAAAGAAGGCAGATTGCCGATCGCGAAGTCGAGCCGGCTGGAGCGCAACGCTTCTTCAATCTCTGCAACGGGCAACGGCTCGACGAACAGCTTCACACGCGGTGCCGCGTCCTGCAACGCCGCGCACAGCGCGGGCAAATAAGCCATTTCACCCGCATCGGAAAGCGACAGGCGGAAAGTGCGCGTGCTCGTGAGCGGATCGAAACGCTCCGCATAACGCAGCGCCTGCCGCACGGTATCCAATGCACGTCCCACGATTTCCGCCAGTTCCAGCGCTACAGGCGTTGGCTGCATGCCCGCGCGCGTGCGGATGAACAGGGTGTCGTCGAACAAGGTGCGAAGCCGCCCGAGCGAGTAGCTCACGGCGGGCTGCGATAACGCGAGCCGTTCGCCCGCGCGGGTCAGGCTGCGCTCTTCAACGATGGCCTGAAACACGCGCAGCAGGTTGAGATCGATGTGGTCGATGGAGGTCATGGGTGTCTCGCGTAACATCGGCCGCACTTATCCGCGGACCCGTTTTTAATCGATTTGACGCATGATCCCCGCAAAGCGAGACTGATGTCAACGAGAGGATGCGCCAATGCGGTATTGCCCGTCTTATGGCCCTTCTCATCCAGGCCCATTCAACTACTCCCCCAGAACACGATGAGTACGCCGACCTATCAAACCATCGACACCAGCGCGCTCGCGAAGCGCGCCGGGTCCGATCGTATCGCGCCTTCGCTGTACTACGATCCGCAGTTGTTCGAGGAAGAACTTGAACGCATCTTCTACAAAACGTGGATCTGGGTCGCGCACGAAAGCGAATTGCCGAAGCCAGGCGATTTCGTGACCACGACCATTGGCCGTCAACCGGTGATCGTCGTGCGCGACAAGGCGGGCACGGTAAACGTGCTGCAAAATCGCTGCCGCCACCGCGGCGCGACGGTGTGCGAAGAGCACAAGGGCAATGCGAAGGGCTTCACATGCCCGTATCACAGCTGGTCTTATGCGCTTGACGGCACGCTGCGCGCGCTGCCTTACGGCGACGGCTACGAAGGCGTCTGCGAGAAAAGCGATCTGCCGCTCAAGAAGCTGCGCGTCGGTGTGTATCAAGGCCTGATTTTCGCGAGCTTCAACGAAAGCATCGAATCGCTCGAAGATTTTCTCGGCGGCGCAAAGCCGTGGATCGATCTCTTCATGAAGCAAGGCGCGGGCTATCCGATCAAGGCCAACGGCGAACACAAGTTCAAGTTCAAAGGCAACTGGAAGATTCAGCTCGAAAACACAACCGACCTCTATCACTTTCCGGTCGTGCATAAGTCGTGGATGAAGTCCATCGACGAAGAAACGGCCGCCGCGATCACCAGCTTCATGACGAGCGAGGACGCGTTCTGCCGCTCGCTCGGCAATGGTCACAGCCTCGCGGTGCTGATGCCGGAAATCGTCGATCTGGACCAGGACGACGGCGCGCCGCTGCCCGAGCGCTTTAGCGAACTCGCCGCGCAACTCGCGCAAAAACACACGCCGCAGGAAGTGCGGCGCATCGTGCGCTCGCTGATGGGTGTCGGCTTCAACCTGAACCTGTTTCCGAACCTTGCGCTCTCGATGGCGTTCTTCCGCGTCTTGCGGCCCATATCGGCTGAAGAGACCGAGATTCGCCATGTCGCGCTGGCGATGGACGGCGGCCCCGACGAAGCGAACCGCGTGCGCCTGCGCATTCACGAACACTTTCAAGGCCCGTTCGGCTTCGGCAGCCCCGACGATGCAGAGGCATGGGAACGCGTGCAACGCGGCTCATACGCGGGCCCCGACGTACCGATTCTCGTGAACCGCGGCCTGAACCGCGAAACCACCGCAGCGAACGGCGAAAAGACCGCTCACGCGACCGACGAAACCGGCATGCGCGAAGCCTACAGGCAATGGCGCGTAATGATGGAACAGGCATGATGGAGCAAGCATGATGGACGACCGTAACGCACTCTTGTCCGACCAGACTTTCGCGCGCGCGATTGAATTCATCTGGCGCGAAGCCGAGCTTCTGGACCGGCGCGATTATCGCGCGTGGCTCGACCTGTGGGATTCCAAAGGCATGTATGTGGTGCCGATCGATCCCAACACGACCGACTATGCAGCCACACTGAACTACGCGTTCGACGATCACCACATGCGCGAGTTGCGGGTGCAGCGCATGACCTCCGGCTATTCCGCGTCCGCATCCGACGCCGCACGCACCGTGCGTACGGTGTCGCGCTTCACGCGTTCTTCGGACAGCGCGGATATCGTCGAGGTGAACTCGTCGCAAATCATCATCGCGTACAAACGCGGCGTGTCGACGATTTTCGCGGCCGATCTCACGCACAAGATCAGCATGGAGAACGGCGAGCCGCGTCTCGTGGAGAAAGTGATCCGACTCATCAATTCCACCGAAGCACTGAACGCGATCGGCTTCCTGCTTTGATGCTCAATCGCGCATCGGCGCACGCATTGCGCCGATGCGTCTTCTTCTTTCGACCATGCCGACACTCGAAGTCTATTTACCTCACGGTCACGCCGACGATTGCAAGGCATCGCTCATTCAGGGCCTGACGCAGGCAACCGTGGACGCCATCGGCGCGCCTGCCGAATCCGTGCGGATTCTGCTCTCGGAGTTGCCCGCGTCGAACATTGGGCTGGGCGGAAAGCTCACGCCTGCCGCGCTGCCCGTCATCATCGCGATTCTGATTGCTGGCCGCACGCACGCGCAGAAGGAAGCGTTGATCGCGCACCTCAGCGAAACGAGCGCTGCCGTGCTCAATGTGCCGTTGGAGTCGACCCGCGTGATGATCAAGGACATTCCGAACACTGATTTTGGCCTCGGCGGCAAAACCGCACGCGCGTTGGGCCGATAGCCGGATAGCCGCATCATGCAATCAGGCACGCAACGGCAAGGGCAAGTGTCACGGCAACAACAGCGGCAACGCAAAGCGGCAGTCGAGCCCGCCTGTTGCAGAACGCTGCGCCGAGATGCGTCCGCCATGCCGGGCCGCGATGTTTCTGTAATCGAAGCAGAAAGGAGACGTTCATGTCGCTTGCCGCTACCCTCGAGCCCCAGCATTGCCCGTTCGCTTTCGACGACGTGATCGAGGAAATCGCACAACGTCGCGAGGAATTCGAGCGCCTGTCGCATGTTCCGCGCGACGTCATCGAAAAGCTCAAACAGATCGGCATCTATCGCGCCGCAACGCCGAAGCGTTTTGGCGGCGACGCGCTTGCGCCCGGCGAATTTCTCGCGCTCATCGAACGCATTGCCACCGCCGATGGCTCGGCGGCATGGGTCGCGAGTTTCGGCTCGGCAAATATTTATCTGGCTGCGTTACCGCTTGCCACGCAAGCCGAGATCTACGCAGACGGGCCCGATCAGGTCTTCGCGGGCGGCCTCTTTCCCGTGCAACAAGCGACCCTCGAAGCGAACGGCTATCGCGTCGACGGCACGTGGAAATTCGCGAGCGGTTGCAAGGGCGCAGACTGGCTCGGCGTGGGAATCAGCGCAGGCGGCACGCCGGGCGAGGCGCCGGGCAAGCCGCGCACGGCGGTGTTCAGGCCGCAGCAGGTGAAGATTGTCGAGAA
Organism: Paraburkholderia phenoliruptrix; assembly: GCF_019511605.1. Taxonomy (GTDB): domain Bacteria; phylum Pseudomonadota; class Gammaproteobacteria; order Burkholderiales; family Burkholderiaceae; genus Paraburkholderia; species Paraburkholderia phenoliruptrix_A. The sequence continues at coordinate 295,183 of NZ_JAEUAV010000001.1, forward strand.
CTGGAACGTGGTCGGTATGCAAGGCACTGGCAGCCACGATCTGCGTGTGAAGAACCAGTGGGTGCCGCAAGAATGGACGTTCGTGCGCGGCGGCACGCCAACCGTGCACGAACCGCTCTACCGCTATCCGACCATTGCATATGCCGCGCAAGTGCTGGCCGTCGTGAACCTCGGCCTTGCGCGCGCCGCGCTGGACGTCGCAAACAACATGGCGGGCGGCCGCAAAACGACCACAGGCGCGCCACAGCTCGCGGATCGCGCGTATTACCGCATCGAGCTTGCAAAAGCCGAAGCGCAATTGCGTTCGGCACGCGCCTTTTTCTATGAATCGACCGACAGCGTATGGCAATCCATTCTCGCCGGCAACGATGTGACGCCGGAGCAGGTCAGCCTGCTGCGCCTCTGTGCGACGCAAATTGCCCGTGAAGGCGCGGACGTGGTGAACCGGGCGTACCGGCTGGGCGGGACGATGGCGATCTATCGCAATCATCCGCTGCAACGGCTCGTGCGCGACGCGATGGTCGTCACGCAGCACGCTTTTCTCGGCGAGGGCAACTACGACGGCGCGGGTGCCGTATTCGTCGGCGTTCAGCCCATTCCCGGCTATCTGTGACCAACACATCCGATCGAACAAGGAAGAAGCATCATGACAGATACTCGAAACCTGCCCTTGCGCGTGTTGTTCTGCTGCGGCGTCACGCAGAATTTCTTCGACCTGCCCCGCGAGCAGATTGGCGAGGTGTGGCAGGCCTACGGCAAGATGCTCGATGCGATCGAAGCCATGCCCAACGTGCGCGTGCTCGGCGTAATGGATGACGACCGGCTCGTCGTCGGCAACGCCGACGGTGCACCGTGGACCTTCTACATCATGGCCGACGTGGCCAATTTCGACACGGCAGTTGCGGTCTGCAATCTGTATCGCACCACGCCCGTGGGTCAGTACAACCTCTGGCGTTACGGCAAGATCGAGGCTCGCGTGGGTCGCGCGCTGACGGTTCCGCCTGTCGCTGTCGCGAATGCGTGAAGCCATGAGCAACGAGATCATCGAACGCCTGCAGGCCCGTCTGCGTTTGCTGGAAGCGCAGAACGCCGTGCGCAAAACCGTCGCGCGCTACATGGCGCTGTGCGACGTGCCCGCCCGCATGTTCGAAGGCGAATCGCTCGCGGCGCTCTTTAGCGAAGACGCCGTGTGGGAAGGCATCGGCCCGCAATATGCAAACAGGTTCGGCCGCTTGCAGGGACCGTCCGATATCGTCGCGATGCTGCAACGATACCTTCCGCCCACGCGGCACTTCTCGACCAACGTGCATTTCCTGACGAGCGAGCACATCGAAGTTCATGGCAATACGGCGCAAGGCCGCTGGATCATGCTGCAAGCGTCCGCTTATGTGGACGCGGGCGCCGAACTTATCGCGGCGCGGCTCGAGATAGATTTCCGGCCGTCGTCGAGCGATGAAGACGTCTGGCTGATTCAACACTTTCGCACCGAACGTCTCTTCGATGCGCCGTGGCACGTCAATCCCGCCCAAGGAGTTCGCGCATGAGCGCCTTTCTGCAAGAGTTCGACCTTGTCGCGCATGCACGAGCGGACGCGCCGACCATTGCGATCAAGGACAGCATCGACATAGCCGGCTACGCGACGACTGCCGCGAGCCGCGCACTTGCCGATGCCCCGCCCGCCACGCGCCATGCGGATGTCGTGCAGCGCCTGCTCGACGCGGGCTGGCGCATTACCGGCAAGACCAACATGCACGAGCTCGCGTTCGGCATGACAGGCATCAACGATTTCTGCGGAACACCGCCCAATCCGCAGGATGCCGCACGCATTCCGGGCGGCTCGTCGAGCGGGTCTGCATCCGCGGTGGGATTGCGTCTTGTCGATGCGGCACTCGGCACCGATACGGGCGGCTCGGTGCGCGGCCCCGCCGCATGCTGTGGCGTGATCGGCCTGAAGCCGACATTCGGGCGCGTCTCGCGTGAAGGCGTGGCGCCACGTATCACGACACTCGATTGTGTGGGGCCGTTTGCCCGCGACATGAACACCATCGTCGACGTGATGCAGGCAATCGACCCGTCGTTCCAGCACAACCGCGCGCGCGGCGATGCAGCGATCCTCCGCATTGCCATGCCCGATGTCGAAGCAGACGACGCGATCAGAAACGCGGTCGCGGCTGCCGTGGTACGTAGCGGACTTTCATCGCGCAACGTAAGGCTCGCAGCCATGCGCGATGCGTTTACGGCCGGGCTCGGCGTCATCAATGCGGAAACGTGGCGCGCGTTCGGCCATCTCGTCGACAGCGGCAAACTCGGCGCGGACATCGAAGCCCGCTTGCGCGCCGCTGCGAACACCACGGCGTCCGATCTCGACTCTGCCGAGCGCATTCGCCGCGCGTTCACAGACGAAGTGGATAGCGTGCTGCAACACGCCGATGTGCTGGTCCTGCCGACCATGCCCTCTGTGCCGATCACGATCGAGGCGGCACGCGCGGGCACCTCGGTCATCGCCATGTCGTCGCTGATTCGCCCGTTCAATCTCAGCGGACATCCGGCGTTGACGCTGCCTGTTTCGATCGAAGGCACATCACTGAAGGCGGGATTGCAGATTGTCGGCCGCAAGGGCGAGGACGAGACGGTTTGCGCCGTCGCCGCTCACATTGAAGCGATGCTCGCTTCGAACGCGTAAAGAGGACTCGACGCTATGGCAAAGAGAGTTGTGCTCGTAACGGGCGCCGCCCGCGGCTTGGGCGAAGCGGTTGCACGGCGCTTTCATGACGCGGGCTACAAAGTCGCACTTGGCGATATTGCCGTGGATGCCGCGCACGCGCTTGCGCGTGAGCTGAGCCACGACGGTTCGAGCGCATTTGCGATCAAGCTCGACGTTACATCGAAGGCCGATTTCGGCGCCGCGCGCGATGCGCTGCTCGAGCGCTGGGGCGCTATCGACGCGCTCGTGAACAATGCGGGTGCATCGAAGGTCGTGCCCGTCATGGAGATTACCGCCGAGCAGTTCGACGAGGTCATCGGCATCAATCTGCGCAGCGTGCTGTTCGGCTGTCAGGTGTTCGGCCAGTACTTCGCGACGCAGGGGGCGGGGCGCATCGTGAACATTGCATCGCTTGCGGGACAGAACGGCGGCTCCGCTACCGGCGCGCACTATGCCGCGGCCAAGGGCGGCGCCATCACGCTCACCAAGGTTTTTGCGCGCGACCTCGCCGCACACGGCGTGACGGTGAATGCCATTTCGCCGGGCCCGCTCGATCTGCCCATCGTGCATGAGAGCGTGCCGCCGGATAGGCTGAAAAACGTCATTGCCGGCATTCCAGTCGGGCGCCTCGGCTCGGCCAGCTACGTGGCGGAGGTCGCCGTGATGCTCGCATCCGCCGATGCCTATTTCGCCAACGGCGCGTGCTGGGATATCAACGGCGGCCTTTTCATGCGCTAGGTGACGGACGGTCCGCTCATTGGCCGCGCTCATTGGCCCCGCTCATTCGCCGCGCTCATTCGCCGCGCTCATGCGGCGCGCTCCTGCGGCGCGTCCCACACCTGAAGCACGTCGCGCACGAGCGTAGCGATCGACACCGCGCTCTTACTGAATGACTGATCAAGTCCGGAGGCACAATCATCATGTCAACTGAATCCACGCCCGTTCACACGGGAATCGATCCTTTGCGTCAGCAGTTCCGCCAGGCAATGGCGCATCTTGGCGCAGCGGTGAACGTCATCACCACGGCGGGCGTGCACGGACGCTGCGGCATCACCGCAAGTGCCGTGTGCTCCGTGACCGATACGCCGCCGACGCTGCTCGTGTGTCTTAACCGCTCGAGCGCGATGCATGCCGTGTTCGACGGCAATCGCAACGTGTGCGTCAACGTACTGCCGGCGAGCCTCGAGAACATTGCACGGCACTTCGCAGGCATGACCGGATTGTCGATGGAAGAGCGCTTTCAGCTGCCGGTCTGGGACGAGGGCGACAATGGCGTGCCCGTTTTGCGCGGCGCGCTCGCGAGTTTGCAAGGCACCATAGTGGAGGCGAAAGATGTCGGTTCGCACGCGGTGATGTTCGTCGAAACCCACGAAATCAGGGTGCGCAGCGACGGCGACAGCCTGATCTACTTCGACCGGAACTTCCACCGCGTGCCGCGAGCGTGGAAGGCGGCGGCCGGCCAGTGAGCGCGGCGCGCCAAGCCGCCAGAAGCGCGCGCTTCTGTGCGCTCGCTTGCCCTATCTGAGATCGACCGTGACGAAGCGCCGTGCATGATTGCGCTGCACCAGCAACGCGGCCTGCCTGCCCGCGCCTGCCGCGAGCGACGCGAGTTCGTCCTGCGACGCGACCAGCGTGCCGTTTAACGACAGCACGACATCGCCCGGCTTGATGCCGACAGCGGCAGCCGTCCCCGATACCTGGTCCACCATCAGACCTTGAGGCAGGTCCAAGGTGCGCCGCTCGTCATCGGTCAGAGGATGCATTGCGAGGCCCAGACGATCGAGCCCATGACGCTGCCGCGACCCCGCCTCCGAGCGCGGGCCGGCAACGCCGCCCGCCGCTGCATTCACCTGTTGCGACGTAGGCCCCGTATTCACCATCACTGTCATCTGTTTGCGCTCGCGTATCAGCCTGAGCGGCACGCTCTTGCGGTTCTGCAAGTCGAGGTTGTGTGCGCTCAGATCAGCAGCGTGGTCGATAGGCCGGTCCGCTAGCTGCACGATTACGTCGCCAGTTTTCAGGTTGCTCGCCGCGGCCGGGCTGCCCGGCTCGACCGCGGTCACGAGCGCGCCCGCCGCGCTGGGCAGACCGAACGCGCTTGCCAGATTCGCATCGACGTCCTGCGCCTGTATGCCCAGATTGCCATGTGCGGGACCTTGCGCGCCTTGCGGTGCGGCCTCGCTCTCTTCCACCCGTTGCGCCTGTTGCACCTGTTGCGCCTGCTCCTGCAACTGAGAGCGCAGCTTGTCCGCCATGTTGATCGGGATCGCGAAGGTCAGGCTGTGCAGGCGATCGCTGTCCGCATACACCTGCACGTCAATGCCCACCACCTCACCAGCGCGATTGAACACGGGGCCGCCCGAATTGTCGGGATTCAGCGACACGTCTGTCTGAAAGAACGGGAAGGTGCTGCCGTCGGCGAGCGTGCGCGAAGTCGCGCTGACAATGCCCGCCGTGACCGTGTTCTGGTAGCTGTCCGGCGAACCGATGGTCAACACCTGTTCACCCACGCGCACGCGGCTTGCATCGCCGAGCCTGACGGTGGGCAGGTTGGCCGCGTCGATCTGCAGCATGGCGATGTCGCTTTGCGGGTCGACGGCCAGAACCTTCGCATTGAACTCGCGCCTGTCGGTCAGGCGCACGCTCGCTTCGTCCGCCTCGCCGATCACATGGGCGGTCGTCAGAATGAGACCGTCCGGGCTCACGATAAAGCCCGATCCCACGCCCGACATCGCGCGCGGCATAACGCCCTGACTGTCTTGCGATTGCGGCACGGCCTGCCTGAAGAACGGCACGATGGGGTCGTCATGCTCTATCACGTCCGCGCTCAGCGCCGAAGCGGGTGCGCCGCCCGCCGCAGCATTGAACGGCACTGTCGCGCGGATATGCACGACGGCCGGCCCGTAACGCGCGACGATCGCAGAAAAGTCGATTGGCGCCGCCATCGCGGCGCTCGTCGCGCGCTTCGCTCTTGCTGGTGCAACAGGAGCTGCCGGCCACGACGACGCTGGAGGACCCGATTGAGAAGCGGCGGGCGGCGCAACGCCGGAAGCGGCCGCCGGTGACGTGGCGACTGCCGCTGCGTTGGCGATCGGACCTACTGTCAGACATGCGGCGGGCACGGCAAGGCAGAACCCGGCCAGAGAGCGGATCGAGCGGATGGACCGGACCGAGCGGCCCGGTTGGATCAGCTTGGACACAGCGCACCTCCCTTATGCCTTGCACTGTGAAGACATATTTTTGCGCGTGACGGGGCCGAGGCATTCCAGTGCATTCGCGCGTTCGAATGCAACCCACCTGTTCCAGCCCGCCTGCTCTATTTATAGGAAAGGCGCGCGCAAATTGCAGCGAGTACAAATCCTGACCTGCATTCAGGCGGCGGCGCTCAGGCACGTGGACGGGTCGCATGCATCGCGATCCCATCGCATCTTTCGCGCGTAAGAATGCGGACGTGAGGCCGCGCTTTGAGCGGCGCCGCCGCCCCTGGTCGAATTGCGGGCCTTAAGGCCACCGCTCGCCACTCGCCGCTCAGGCTCGCAGCGCCTTCGCCAGATCGGCCAGGCGGTATGGCTTCTGCACAAAGATCACATCGCCCAGGCCGTTGCGTTCATCGCGCAGCGGAGCCGCCGAATAGCCTGACGTGAGCACCACCCTGATGGCCGGATACTCGGTGCGGACCAGACGTGCGAGTTCGAGCCCGCTGATACCGTGCGCCATCGTGATGTCGGTGAAGACAACGGCGATGTCGGTTCTTTCCCTGAGAATCTGCGCCGCCTCGGACGCGCTGCTCGCAGGCACCACTTCGTAGCCGATGCTCATCAACAGTTCCGACGCGACGCCGAGCACGTCGGGCTCGTCGTCGACGAGCAGAACCGTCTCGTGCTTCGCAACCTGCGGAGCGCTGACCGCAGCCTCCGGTTGCGCAAGCGGCAGATACAGGTCGACTTTCGTGCCCTTGCCCACTTCACTCGAGAGATGCACGTCGCCTCCCGACTGAGCGATGAAGCCATACACCTGGCTCAGGCCGAGCCCTGTCCCCTTGCCCGGCTGCTTGGTGGTGAAGAACGGCTCGAACGCCTGCGCCAGCACGTCGGCAGGCATGCCGGTGCCGGTATCCACAACCGAAATACGCACGTAGCGGCCGCCCGCCAGGCCCGGCGGCAAGTCGGCGTCCGACTGAACGGTGCCGGTGCCGATCGTCACCGTGCCGCCCGTCGGCATTGCGTCGACCGCGTTGACGACGAGATTGAGCAGCGCCGCCTCGAAACGCGCTGCGTCGACCAGTGCGAAGGTATCGCCGGGCTGGAGCGCAAGTTCGACCTTCGTGTTGCGGTTGCGCGCGCGCGAAAGCATGGGCGCGAACTCGCGAATCAATGCGTTGAGGTCGTGTACCTGCGCCTGCAATGGCTGCTGCCGCGCGAACGACAGCAACTGCTGCGTGAGCGAGGCGCCGCGGTCGATCGCCCTGCGCATGCCTTCAATCATCTTTCGCTCGATCCGCGTGCGCGACTGGATGGCCAGCACCTCGAGCCCATTGGAGAGCACCGCCAGCAGATTGTTGAAGTCATGCGCGACGCCGCCCGTCAGGCGGCCGATGGCCTCCATTTTCTGCGCCTGGAACAACGCCGCATTGGCCTTCTCCAGCGCGGCGGCCGCCTGCTTGCGCTCTGTAATGTCGCGTGTCACCTTGGCGAATCCGACCAGCGAACCGGCCTCGTCGCGAATAGCATCCACCACCACGTGCGCCCAGAAGCGGCTACCGTCCTTGCGCACGCGCCAGCCTTCGCGCTCGGCACGGCCTTCTTTCGCCGCTGTTGCGAGAATCAGCGCGGGCACGCCGGCCGCCTTGTCTTCGTCCGAGTAAAAGCGCGAGAAATGCTCGCCGACGATTTCCGCCTGCCGATACCCTTTGATCCGCTCCGCGCCGACGTTCCAACTAGTCACCACGCCCGCGGGCGACAGCATGAAGATCGCGTAGTCGGTCACGCCCTGAACAAGAATCCGGAACTGCTCCTCCGTTTCACGCGTCGCGTCCTGCCTGTTGTCATTCTGGCTCATGTTGGGGGTTGTTCCGGTGAGGTCGTAAAATGCACTTGCAACGCACATTTTACGCCGCACTATGCCGCCTGTTCCGCCGGGCATGGACCTATTGCCCTTGCGATGGTTGCTCGACGCAAAGAAGCGCTTAACCAGCTTGTGCCGTCAACCAGCCTTACCCCTTTGTTCGACGGCGAGCTCGATCGAATCGAGCAACGCTTCTTCCGCGAACGGCTTGCGCAGAAAACTCACGGCGCCGTCGCGCAGGGCTCGCCGCACCGTTTCTTCCTCGCCGTGCGCGGACATGAAAACCACCGGTATTGTCCTGTGCTGCTCTTTCAGTCGACGTTGCACTTCCAGCCCCTGCATGCCCTGCATGCGAACGTCCAGCAACACGCACAGTGCATCGTCCGCGAGCGGCGACGCAAGAAAATCTTCGCCTGACGAAAACAGCATAGTGGTATATCCGACCGACTTCAGCAGATTGCCGATGCCGTTCCTTACCGAGGCGTCATCGTCGACGATGCAAATAAAGCTCATAGCTGCCCCTACTCCCATTGCGCTTTCATTGCGCCGACGCGGCATATCCGCTGTGTCTTCACAGTCATATTAATTGGGAAGACCGGGGCGAGCCATTATCCATAGGGATACGTTGACCGGCACGCGGTCGGCGCCGCCCGCCGCGCACGCGGCCCCCGAGGCGTGCGCGGGCTTTGCGGCCGCCATCCCGGCATGACACTAAAGTATGAGCCCCCATTCACGCAGGCCAACGCTCGAGCCGCTGGTGTCGACCCGCTAGCGCATCCGACATGCACGAAGCGCGGACAATGAAAAGGCGCCCGAAGGCGCCTACGGACAGCCTGCCATGCACGACAGGTCATGTTTCGTCGCTCTCGACGCCCGCGCACACCAGGCACACAAACGCCGTCGCCTTCAGCAAGCATTCCACCGAGGTGAGTGCAAAGCCGAGCGGAAACAGCCGGTATTCGGCCGGCAAAGCGAACGCCATCGCAATCAGACCGATAGTGCAAAGCAATCCGTAGGCGATGCGCGCGACGCGGTGGCCCGCGAGCACGAAACCCACCAGCGCGAGCCACAGCAGCTTCGCGGTGACCAGGGCGAGCGCGTCGCGCGCGGAGGTGCTGATCCACAGCTCGAACGGCAGTTCCAGCACCGACCACACTCCGGTTGCAATCACGACGCGGCGCGTCCAGCGTCCAGGCACCGGCGATTTCGCGACCTCGGCAGCCGAAGCACGCGACAGGCCGCTGCCGGTTGCATAGGAAATGTCCGCGCCGTGCACGGGCCGCCAGTCACGGCGATTGATGTCGCGAGGCGATTCGTCCAGGTATCGCATGAGGAGTGCTCCAGTGATAGCAGGGTTGGCGCGCGGCGGCATGCGCAACGCGGTGCCGCTGCGCCCGCTTCGCACGGGCCTCGCCGCATGAAAACGATTATTGGCCGGACGCCAGCGCCGGTCTTTTCAGAAAGCCTTCGGGCTTTCGCAAACGCACGGCATGCACGGCGCATGCGTTGGGCACGGCCGCGCCCTGCTGCATGCAGCGTGCGAATTTGCAACGGGCGGGCAATTGCAAAAACGCTGCGCGTGAGCGTCACGCATTCTTGTGCGCATGTTCCCAACGAAACGCCAGGAAACGCTCATGGCCAAAAAGACAATCCGCATCTACAGCGACCCCGCCGGCGGCTGGGGCGCGCTGAAGGCAACCGGCGAGGCGCTCGCGCTGCAAGGCGTGGCCGTGTCCGGCACAAAGACGCTGCTGCACATGAACCAGCCGGAAGGCTTCGACTGCCCCGGTTGCGCGTGGCCCGACCCGAAGCACACGTCGTCGTTCGAGTTCTGTGAGAACGGCGCGAAGGCCGTGGCGTGGGAGGCCACCGTCAATCGCTGCACGCCTGAATTCTTTGCGCAGCATAGCGTCTCCGAGCTAGCCGCCTGGGACGACTACGACCTCGAAATGGCCGGTCGCCTCACCCATCCAATGGTTTACGACGCGGCATCCGATCGCTATGTGCCAATCGGCTGGGACGATGCATTCGCGTTGATAGCAACGCATCTGAACGCTCTGGAGAGTCCGGACCAGGCGGACTTCTACACGTCGGGGCGCGCGTCGAACGAAGCGGCGTTTCTCTACCAGATTTTCGTGCGCGAATTCGGCACCAACAACTTCCCTGACTGCTCGAACATGTGCCACGAGGCGACGAGCGTCGGCCTGCCCGAATCCATTGGGGTCGGCAAAGGCACGGTGCTGCTCGAAGACTTCGCGCAAGCCGACGCGATCTTCATCTTCGGCCAGAACCCCGGCACGAATAGCCCCCGCATGATGAGCGATCTGCATAGCGCCTCGCGGCGCGGCGCGAGCATCGTCTCGTTCAACCCGTTTCGCGAGCGGGCACTGGAGCGCTTTGCAGCGCCGCAGGACCCCGTGGAGATGGCCACGCTCGGCTCCACGAAGATCAGTTCGTTTCTCTACCAGGTTCGCGTGGGCGGCGACGCCGCCGTGCTCAAGGGCATGATGAAAGCCGTGATGGAAGCGGACGACGCCGCCCTCGCCGCGAACCGGCCGCGCGTACTCGATACCGCGTTCATCGAGGACCATACGCACGGCATTGAAGCGCTGTTCGCCGATTTGCGCGCGACCAGTTGGGACGCGATCGTGCGGCAAAGCGGACTGGCGCGCGCGGACATCGAAAACGCGGCGAAACTCTACATGCAGGCAAACAACGCGATCCTCGTGTACGGCATGGGGCTCACGCAGCATCGCCGCGGCACGGAAACGGTGCAGCAGGTCGCCAATCTCGCGCTGTTGCGCGGCAATATCGGTCGGCCCGGCGCAGGCGTGTGCCCGGTGCGCGGCCATTCGAACGTGCAGGGCAACAGAACCGTCGGCATTACGGAGAAGCCCTCGCCTGCGCTGATCGACGGCATCGAGCGGGCCTTCGGTTTCCGGCCGCCGGCCACGCATGGCCACGACGTGATCGCCACGATCGAATCGATGATGCGCGGCGAGGCCAGGGTGTTTGTCGCGCTCGGCGGCAACTTTGCAGCGGCCGTGCCGGACTGGATTCGCGTGCAGGCGGCCATGCGCAAGCTCGATCTGACGGTTCATATCGCCACCAAGCTCAACCGCAGCCACCTCGTGCACGGCAAGAACGCGCTGATTCTGCCCTGCCTCGGCCGCACCGAAATCGACATTCAGGCGGACGGCCCGCAATCCATCACCGTGGAAGACTCCATGTCGATGGTGCACGCGTCGGCCGGGCGCAACGAGCCCGCGTCGCCGCATTTGCGCAGCGAACCGGCAATTGTCGCCGGCATCGCGCGCGCGACGCTCGGCAGCCGTTCACAGGTCGACTGGGAACATCTTGTCGCGAGCTACGACCGCATTCGCGACAAGATAGAAACCGTCTACCCGATCTTCGACGCGTACAACGAGCGCATTCGCGTGCCGGGAGGTTTTCATCTGGCTTCGAGCGCGCGCGAACGCGTGTGGGCAACGCCCACAGGCCGCGCGAATTTCATCGTGTTCGAGGGACTCGACGAAGATCCGCACGAACACGATCCCGATGCACTGTGGCTCACCACGATGCGCAGCCACGATCAGTACAACACCACGCTGTATTCGCATTCGGACCGCTATCGCGGCGTGTTCGGCCAGCGCGACGTGGTCTTCATGAACGCGCGCGAATTGCACAAGCGCGGCCTGCAAGCGGGCGACCGGGTCGACATTCATACGCTCGCGAGCGACGGCATGGAACGCGTGATTCGCAATTTCAAGGCCATCGAATTTTTGCTGCCTGACGGTTGCTGCGGCGCCTACTACCCGGAGGCTAACCCGCTCGTGCCGCTCTATGCGTTCGACCCGAAAAGCCGCACGCCTTCGTACAAGTCGGTCCCGGTGAAGATCGCACGCGCCGCGACGCCCGCGGCCGACACCCCTCGCAAGCCCGCCACTGCCGCCGCCACGGGAGCCCAACATGCATCTGAATGACGTACTCGATCTGTCGCGCGCCCAGTTTGCGATGACGGCTATTTTCCATATCCTGTGGCCGATTCTCACGATCAGCCTGTCGGCGTTTCTCGTGCTGATCGAAGTGCTGTGGCTGCGCAGCGGCAACGTCGTCTACTACCGGCACGCGCGCTTCTGGAGCAAGCTGCTGGTGCTGAACTTCGCGGTGGGAGTGGTCAGCGGCATTCCGATGGAGTTTCAGTTCGGCACCAACTGGGCCGGCTTTTCGCGCTATAGCGGCGAGTTCTTCGGCAACATTCTCGGCTTCGAAGGTGCGATGGCGTTCATGCTCGAAGCCGGCTTCATCGGCGTCATGCTGCTGGGGTGGGCTCGCGTGCCGCGCGGCGTGCACCTGTTCGCGACCTGCATGGTGGCGCTCGGCTCGAGCATCTCGGCGTTCTGGATCATGGTCGCCAATTCGTGGATGCAAACGCCCGCGGGCATCACCGTGCAAAACGGCAAGATCGTCGTGACCGACTACGCGGCGGCGATCTTCAACCCCGACATGGTGTGGGGCGTGACGCACATGTGGGTAGCGGCAATAGAAACCGGCATGTTCGTGATCGCGGGTATCTCAGCGTGGAATATGCTCAAACGGCGCCATCCGGAATTTTTCGTGCGCTCGTTCAAAATCGCCTTACTGGTGCTCGTGTTTGTGACCCCGCTCCAGATCTGGCTCGGCGATTCGAGCGGCGGCAGCGTGTTTGCCACGCAGCCCGCGAAGGGCGCCGCCATCGAAGGGCACTGGACCACCAACAAGCCGGGCACTGCCGCCTCGTGGTCGCTGCTCGCGTGGCCCAATCAGAAAGAGCAGCGCAACGACTGGTCGATCGAAGTACCCGGCATGCTGAGCATTCTCGCCACGCATACGCTGCACGGCGAGGTCAAGGGCCTGTCCGAGTTCAAGCCCGCGGACCAGCCGCCGATGCTGCCTCTGCTCTACTACTCGTTTCGCGTGATGGCCGGGATCGGCTTCGCGTTCATGTTGCTCGCGTTCTGGACGGCCTTCGTCTTGCGCAGGACGCGCGCGAACCTCGAGCGGCTCCTCGAACAACGCAAGCTTCTCATCGCCTGGGTGCTGTGTATTCCACTGCCTTATGTGGCGGTCGAAGCCGGCTGGATCGTGCGCGAAGTGGGTCGCCAGCCGTGGGTCGTGTATGGTCTGCTGCGCACTCAGGACGCGGTTTCGAGCGTGGCTGCTTCGTCCGTGACGTTCAGCATGGCAATGTTTTTCGCGTTCTACGTCGTGCTGCTGGGCACATTCTTCGTGCTCGCGCGCGCCTGGCTGCGCGCGGGGCCCGACCTTTCCCTCAATCCGCCCGCACCGGTCAAGGCCGAAGCGCAAGCGGCCGTCACCGAATATTGATCGTTCACGCTGCGAGGCAAGTTTATGGACAGCTCTACACATGCAATGCTCGCTATCACCTGGTTCGGTCTGATCGGCCTGATGCTGGCGTTTTACGTGATCACCGACGGCTTCGACCTCGGCATCGGCATACTCAGTCTGCTGCGCAAACGTCGCGAGGATCACGACATGATGGTGCAGACCATCGGCCACGTCTGGGACGCCAACGAAACCTGGCTCGTCGTGCTGGGCGGCGCGTTGTTCGGCGCATTTCCGCTTGCCTATGCGCTGCTTTTGCAGGACCTGTACCTGCCGGTGATGCTGTTGATCGCAGGTCTGATCATGCGCGGCGCGGCGATCGAGTTCCGTCATAGCGTGTCGCACGGCCCGCTGTGGGACAAGGTGTTCGGCATCGGCAGTCTGGTTGCGGCCCTTGCGCAGGGCGTGATACTCGGCAAGCTCATTACCGGGCTCGCGCCGGGCGCCATGAGCGGCGTGTTCGTGGCCGTTTCCGCAATCGGCGTGGTAGCGGGCTATGCGCTGCTCGGCGCCACCTATCTCGCGAAAAAGACGGTAGGGTCGCTCGAGCAATGGTCGCGCAGGCTCGCCCTTCTCAGCGCTTTCATTACGGTCGCTGCGGCCGTGGTGCTGACTGCGGCGACATGGTTCATCAGCGAGGTCGGGCATGACCGCTGGACGCAACCGGGCGTGTTCCATTTGCTGAGCGCCCTCGGTGCGGCCGCGGCACTGGCGTTCGCCTTCATCATGGGCTCACTTTATCTGGGCAGCTCGAACGGGCCGTTTCGCGCTTCCGTCGCGCTCTTTCTGCTGTCGTTCGCCGGGCTCGCGGTGAGTCTCTTTCCGTATTTCGTGCCTGGCAAGCTCAAGGTTATCGAGGCCGCCTCCGATACGCCCACGCTCGTGTTCATGCTGATCGGCATCGGCCTGATCTTTCCGGTGATGATCGGCTATAACCTGTACCAGTACTATATTTTCCGCGGCAAAGTGGGAGCCGCGGCTCATCAGGAAGGGTGAGAAGAGCGGTGAAAAGCGCCGTGCGTGCGATGCGCGCGGCGCTGTCGTAGCGGCTTGAAGGTGTAGGCGGGTGCAGACGGGTGCGGGCGGGTGCGGGCGGCTGCAGGCAGATTCGCGCAGACGCATGCAGGTGCAGGCCCTCGGCTCAGATCAGGCAGGCGCTGCCTCGTTCATCACCGAGCCCAGAATCATCGCGCCCGCGTTGAGCGGGGCCGGCCTGCAAGGCCTCGGCTTATAGATCGCGTCGCCGCGCTGAATGGCGCGGCCGCTCATCGCGCAGACGCCCGCGTTGCGGGCGCGGCTTGCGTGCCACGTCTGGTCGCCGTAAGAGCAATGCGTGGAATCCCGCCATATCACCGTGGCCGTCGTTCTGCTCGGCCGGTCGATCACCTGAATCTGCACGTCGGAGCGGTGGCTGAACCCGGTGAGCCGCGCGCCGCTGCGGCTGGCGCGTTGCGAAGGCGCTGCGATTTCACCGACGCCTCGGCTTGCTCCGCCGGAGAGCGTGGACAACAGCCCAAGCGTCTGTTGCCACGGATCGTTGCCACCCGCTTTCGTCAGCATTGTTTCGCTCCCTTTATACCGATGAGTCCGTTAATCGTCACGATGCAGAGATACGTTGCATCGCAGTGCAGCGCCCGCGCTTGCGCGAACGCGTTGCCGGCAAATGCGCTCACTGACCGGCGTTGGCTTTCATCTTCCAGCAATGCGGCGTTTGCCCGACGAAGCGCTTGAATACCGTCGTGAAGTGCGCCTGTGAGCGAAAGCCGCAGCTGAGCGCAACGTCGAACACGTTGTGCTTCGATTCGCGCAGGAGCTGCTGCGCATGCTCGATCCGGCGGCGCAACAAATATTCATGCGGACGCATGCCGGTCGCGCGACGGAACTGCGACGCGAAGTGCATGCGCGTGAGTCCGGTGCTGTTGGCAATGTCCTCGAGCCCGATCGATTCGGCAAGATGTGCCTCGACGAATTCGAGTGCGCGGCTAAGCCGCCATGGCGGCAGCGGACTTGCCTCGCGACGCTGCCGTTGCGGCAGCGAGAAATGCCGCGCGATCACGCGCGACACGATGGCGAGGCTCACTCCGTCCGTGAACACCTTGCCGAGTGCGGCGTCGTCGGACTGTGAAACGGCGAGCGCCTGCGCGAGGCGCTCGAGCGCGGGATCGCACACGATGCCTGGCGCGTCGAGGCGGATCTCGCCGCCATGCGGCCGGCCGAAGGTGTCCTCGAAACATTCGCTCAGCACCTGCTGCGAGACGAACAGGTGCAATACATCGCCGGGCGCCTCGAAGGTCGCGCTGCACGGCACTTCTGGAGCGGTGATCTGCACGGCGCCCGCGGTCACTCTGCCGCGTACGAGCGTGCGGCCGGCATGAACGAACTGGAGCGACGTGCCTTTGAGGTTCATCGCAATGCAGTGGTGCGTGGTGCTTCCCGGGTTGGCGACCTCGGAGGGCTGCACGTCGTGACGGGTCCAGCGCGACACCAGTATGCCGCCCGGCTCTTGCGCGTTGAGCGCGTCTTCGCGAGGGCAGCGCCACTGGTGCTCGACACCTATCCGGCTCAGCTGGCTCCTCCTTGCGAATGCAACCGTGGGTTCAGGATACGACGTCGACGAACTGGTCATGATCTGGTCATCCGGTTAGTTGGGACACAGTGCCGGAGCACGATGGCGCTGCGTTGACGAGAAGGTATCGCGCGGCAAGTCGTGCAGCCAGCCCTACTTAGGTGTGGTCTCAATGACCTATGGTTGAGGCGTCCTATTCGCAGGTTTAGCCATGCCGCGAAGCGCGCTGGGGTGCTCAGCGCAGCCCCGGCGGCGCAGGCCCCGTCTTGCGCGCGATGATTGGTCACGACCCGGCCAGCCGCGACTCCGTGCGCAAACCGGCGGACCGCTCATACCTTCGTATGAGTCGGCAAGCCGCGTGGTGCGACCGCAGTGCCGGCAAGCAGCGCATTAGCGGCGCTGGGGCTTTGGCGGTATTCGCGGCGTCAGCGGCGTTAGCGGCTTTAGCGGCCTTAACGGCTTTAGCGGCTTTAGCGGTTTTAGCGGTTTTAGCGGCCTTAACGGCTTTAGCGGAACTCGCGACACTGACGACATTACGGCATTAACGGGACGAACGGCGCTAGCTCGATCCGTCCGTCACACGCATCGTCAGGCGTCGGACCTGCGCGCCGCCGCTTCGGTACGTCGCGGCAGATCGAGCCCGAGCGTCTCCGCTTTGCGCACGAAATCGGCAAGCGAGCGCGCGCCCATCTTGCGCATGGCCTGGCCGCGGTGAATCTTCACCGTGATCTCGCTCAGGTTCAGCTCGCCCGCAATCTGCTTGTTCATCAGTCCAGCGGCGACGAAGGCCATGACCTCGCGCTCGCGCGGCGTCAGCGACTCGTAGCAACGGCGCAGGTCGGCGACGGAGCGGCTCGCCGCGCGACGCTGCGCGTCGCTCGCCAACGCCTGCTCGACGGCGTCCAGCATGTCCTGATCGCGAAACGGCTTGGCGAGAAAGTCGGTGGCGCCCGCCTTCATCGCCTTCACTGTCATCGCGATGTCGCCGTGTCCGGTCATGAAGACGATGGGCAGGCCGAGTTGGCTCGCCGTTATCTGCTCCTGCACCGCGAGCCCGCTCTGCCCTTTCAGACGCACGTCGAGAATCAGGCAGCTCGGCACGTCCGGCATGTCGATGCTGAGAAATTCCTGGGCCGAACCGAAGGTCTGCACGTTGAGCCCGACCGAGCGCAACAGCGTGCGTAGGGCATCGCGCATCGATTCGTCGTCGTCGACCACATACACCATGGCGCCGGCGCCCTCTTCGACATGCGAACTACTGCTCATGACATTCTCCTTTATCGATGGGCAGGACGAACTGGAATACCGCACCGCCGCCTGCGCGCGGCTCGGCCCAGATGCGCCCGCCGTGCGCCTCGACAATCGAGCGGCAGATCGACAAACCCATGCCCATGCCTTCCGGCTTGGTCGTGAAAAACGTGTTGAAGAGCCGCGCGGCGTTTTCTTCGCTGATGCCGGTGCCGCAATCCTGCACGATCACATGCACCTGTGCATCCTCCAGCCGCCGGGTCGCGATACTCAGCCTGCGCGGCCCGGCCACCTCCGCCATGGCCTGCACGCCGTTCATGATCAGGTTGATCATGACCTGCTGCAATTGCACGCGGTCGCAACAGGCGGCAAGCGGCGGTTCGGCCAGGTCGAGCTCGGGCTCGATCCGGTTGCGCTGCAATTCGCGCTGTACCAGTTCGATCGACTCGACGATCACCGCGTCGAGGTCCACCGCCGTGGGCCGGCGCTCGCGTTTTCTCGCCATCGAACGGATCTTCTGGATCACGTCGTCCGCCCGTTTGGCATCGCGCACGATCTGCCTGAGCGACTGCGCCGCTTCCTCCAGCTCCGGAGTAGGCCGGTTCAGCCAGCGCAACGCCGCGCTGCCGCAGGCGGCGATTGCCGCGATAGGCTGCGCAACCTCGTGCGCAATGGACGCGGCCAACTCGCCCAACAGCGTGATCCGGGTCACGTGGGCGAGTTCGTCGTTGGTGCGCGCGAGCGCTTCCTGGGCGCGCTTCATGTCGGTAATGTCCATCAGCGCCGCCACGTACTCCTTGTGGCCGGACCGCGTTGCAGCGAGATGGGCCACGCAGTGAACGTGCTTCATGCTGCCGTCGGGCATGGTGAGCCGGTGTTCGATGTC
This sequence comes from Paraburkholderia phenoliruptrix, assembly GCF_019511605.1. Lineage (GTDB taxonomy): Bacteria > Pseudomonadota > Gammaproteobacteria > Burkholderiales > Burkholderiaceae > Paraburkholderia > Paraburkholderia phenoliruptrix_A. Next base: position 313,036 of record NZ_JAEUAV010000001.1, read on the forward strand.
GACCAGCGGCTCTGCACCCACGGTGTGTTCGAAGGCGCCCCGCACGAGCGCAAGATCGTCGGGATGAACGCGCGCGAGCAACGCGTCGATCGAGGGCCGCGTGTCCCGCGAGTACCCGAGGATTCGGTACGCTTCGTCCGACCACCACATCTCGCCGGCCGGAAAGCGCATCGCAATGCTGCCGGTCCGGCTCAGTTGCTGGGCGTCGCGCAGAAAAGCCTCGCTGCGTTCGAGCGCCTGCTCGGCCCGCTTGCGATCGGTAATGTCATTGTTGGTTGCGAGCACCGCGCGCGGGTTGCCTTTCTCGTCGCGCAGCAGCGCGGCGCGGCTCGCGATGACCACTACGCTGCCGTCGTTGCGCACGCGCTGCAGTTCGCCATGCCAGCGGTCGGCGCGCAGCAATTCGGAGCGCACCTGCTCGTCGGGCACGGGGTACGAGGTCTGCGTCAATTCCTGCAGCGACTGCCCGAGCGCCTCCTGCGCACTCCAGCCGTACAGGGCCTGGGCGCCGTGATTCCAGAACGTGATGCGGTCGTTCATGTCGTGAACGACGATGGCGTCGTGCGCGAGGTTGAGTAGTTCCACCTGCTCGCGCAGCGTCGCCGTCGCGGCCTGGATTCGCAAAGCGAGTATCGAGGTGGTCGCAATTGCCAGCAGGCTGACCACGCAGCGCGCGATCGCGCCGCTCGAATAGCTGTCGTCGTGCGAGATCACGAAGCCCAGCAACGTCAGCACGACGCAGCCCCACGCGGCCGCGACCGTGGACGAGCGCTCGCCGGTCGAAGCGACCAGCAGCACCGCGACCACGTAGAACACGGCGACGGCGATGTCGAGCGGAGTCAGCGCGTCGAGGACGAACACGCACACTGAGATGACGGCCGCCAGCGACAGCAGCACGTTGCGCTCGAGCGGCAGCGCGAGCGTGGGGTGAACGGACGTCTTCACGACCAGCGGGTCGACGGGGCGCCGCATGGCAGGATTTTGACGGAGCGGTTGAGTACGGACATCGCGTAGGTAACGGGCATTGGTTGACGAATACCGCAGCCTGTCCGTCGAACGACAGCCGCGTGGCTGTCAGCGCACCTCACACCGGACCTGGCAGCGAGCGATAGCTTTCATGGTGAAAGCGATCATGCACCGGGCGTCGCCAATCGCCTACTTATTTTTCCTTAAGCCTTCAAAAAAGCCTAGTGCCTGGCGCTGGGAGCACGGTTTCGGGCGGCTGCCAGCCGCTGCCAGTTGCTCGCGGGACGCCGCGCCGCCGTTCGGGAACGGTCAACTCGGTGCCTTGGTGCCTGGGTGCCTTGGTGCCTTGGTGCCTTGGTGCCTTGGTGCCTTGGTGCCTTGGCGGTTCGGCGCCTCCGCGCCTCCGCGCTCACCGCGCCGCCTGCCGCGGCGGCGCGCCATGCGGGGCTCAGTGATGGCCGAAGTCTTTGCGCGCGATAGGCACCGTGCGCACTTTCGCATACTGGAATGCGGGAATCGCTTTGACCGCTTCGCGGGTCGCGCCGGGCCACACGAGCTTGCCGTTCACGTAGTCCAGTTGCGACATCGGGATTGCCACGTCATGGTGCGACACGCCCAGAAACTGGTGAGCCGCCACGATACCGAACGAAACGGCGTTATCGGGCGCAATGATGATGTCGTGAAGCACGCCCACCTTCTGCCCTTCGTCGTTATAGATGCTCTTGCCGAGCAGGCTTTTCTTGACGCTCCAGCCTTCCACCACGAGCGCCGTCTGTTCGACGCTGATGCCGATGGGCTGCGCGCCCGCCACCTGCGCGCTGGCCTGCTGGCTCACCGCGCCCAATGCCGACACCGTCATCAATACGATTGCCCACTTTGCCTTCATCATGGTTTTCTCCAGAAATTGCGTTGAATGGAATTGCCTGTTTGCACGGCGGCGCCCGGCTTTGCCTTGAGCGGCGGGCGTCGCTGAACGCTACTTTGGACGCTTTGCGCGGAGCGCGTTTTTCGATTCGCACGATGCCGCGCCGGGCATGCCTTCAGGACATGCCTTCAGGACACGCCTTCAGGACGCGCCTCGCGGCCGCAGCGTAACGGTGCAGGTCATGCCCGTCGCGAGCCTGACGCCGGCCGGAATACGGTCGAGGTGAACCCGCACCGGCACCCGCTGGGCGAGCCGGACCCACGTGAAGACTGGATTCACGTCGGCGAGCAGATCGCCGCTGCTGGTCGGATTGTCGCGGTCGGCGATGCCCGAGGCGAGGCTGTCCACGTGCCCCTCGATGTCCGCGCCGCCCGACAGGAGCCGCACCACCGCGCGATCGCCGACGTGCACGCGCGGCAGCTTGGTCTCCTCGAAATAGCCGTAGACCCAGAACGAGTTCGAGTCGATCAGGGCCATGCGCGCGCTGCCCGCCGTCGCGAAGTCACCGGGATAAAGATTGAGGTTGGTGATAAAGCCGTCGGAGGGCGCGCGCACTTCGCTGCGCGCCAGATTCAGTGCGGCTGTCTGTTGCGCCACCACGGCTGCCTTGACGGCGGCTTCGGCGGCGCTGTAGGCGGCAACGTCGGCGGAATGGTCGGACGCGGCCTGGCTTGCGAGCGACGCGGAATCCAGCCGGCTTTCGGCCGAGATTACGTCGCCGGCCAGATTGGCGCGGCGCGCGGCCTGGGCTCGCTTCATAGCCAGGTCCGCGACGCTTGCCGCCATGCGCGCCTTCGCCTGAGCCATCTGCGCCTGGGCACGCGCCAGATCCGCGTCGGCCTGGGCAAGCGCGTAGTGAAAGCGCGCCGGGTCGAGCACGAACAGAATGTCGCCCTTGCGCACCCACTGGTTGTCCGCGACGCGCACTTCGCTGACCAGCCCTGAGACGTCGGTGGCAACCTGCACGACCTTGGCCCGAACCCGGCCGTCGCGGGTCCACGGCGAGTACATGTACTCGAGCCAGAGCAGGCGAACCAGCACGATCGCGACGACGAGCAGCGTGAGCGTGAAAGCCGCCCGCAGAATGGATTGCGTTTTCATCGAAGTGACCTGGCGTTAGCGTGAGCAGTCGGTGGTGGAAAAATGGCGGATGCCGTGGCCGTTCATTGCCACAACAGCAGCGAGGCGCCGCTAAACAGCGCGGCAAACAGCGCGACCCGAAAAAGGCTCGGATGCCACGTGCAGCGATAAAAGCCGAATCTCGCCAGCACGAGGTCGAGAACCACGAACAGCAGCGCGCAGCCGACGAGAATCGGCAGCAAGCCCGGCACGAGCAGCGAAAAGATGTCGATTTCACCGGGCATTCGCCACTCCTTGTGGCACGTCGTGCGGCAAGTCCGGCAACTCCGGTAGCTCGTCGGCCTGGAACCCGCCGCCCAGTTCCTTCATCAGCAGCGCCCATGCGTCGAGCCGCCTGGCCTGAATTGCCGCGAGGCTCTCCTGCTGTTCGAGTTGCGCGTTCTGCGCGGCAAGTACATTGAGAAATTCGGTGATGCCGCTGCGATAGCCGGCGTCGGCCAGCTCGAACGACTTGCGCGTCGATGCGAGCGTGCTTTCCACCGAAGCCTGCTGCTCTTCGAGCGAGCGCAGCGACACCACCTGCGCCGCGACGCCTTGCAGCGCGTTGACCACGCTCTGGTTGTAGGCGTCCACGGCGGCGTCGCGCGAGGCGACCGCCACGCCGTAGTTGCCGCGCCGCCGGCCGCCGTCGAAAACCGGCAGCGAGATCGCCGCGCCTACGCCGTGCCCTACACCATTGCTGTCGACGAAGTTCAGAAAGCCGCCAAAAGTCGCCGCGGAACCTAGCGACGCCAGCGCGACCAGATTGATGTCCGGATAGAAATCGGCGTGCGCCGCGGCAATGCCCTTGTCCGCTTCCTGCACGCGCCAACGGTTGGCCACCACGTCGGCGCGGTGCCCGAGCAGTTCCGCCGGCAGCGAGGCGGGCAGCTTGACCGGCACGCTGAGCGCGAGGTCGGGACGGCGCAGCGTGTCGCCATAGCCTGGCCCCTTGCCCGCCAGCCCGGCAAGGCCGATGCGCGCGAGCGCGATCTGGTGCTGCGCCTGCTGCAACCGCGTGGTGCTCATCGCAAGCTGGCTTTCGGCCTGGCTCACCTCGAGCCCGCTGCCGACGCCCGCGCGAAAGCGGCGTTTCGCAATGTCGAGCGTGCGTTGCTGCTGGCTTTGCACGGCGCTCTGAACGTCGAGCAACGCATACGCCAGCGACAACTGCACATAGCCGCGCACCACGGCGGTCTGCAGTTCCACCTGAGCGAAACGCGCGTCGGCGGCCGCCGCCCGCACATTGTCGAGCGCGCCCTCGCGAAGTGCGCGCGACTTGCCCCACAGATCCAGATCGAATGAAAGGTCCGCTTCTATGCTGTTGCTCCACACGGTCGTGCCGCCGGGCGGGGCTGGCGTCGTATAGCGCGCGTAGCGCCGGCGCTCGAAGCTGCCGCTAGCATTCAGTTGCGGCAGTTCGGCCGCGCCCGCTATCTGCGCCTGATAACGCGCCACCTCGATACGCTGCCCGATAGCCTGCAAGCCGGGATTGCCGGCGGTGGCGTCCGTCACCAACTGGTCCAGTTGTGGATCGTTCCATTGGCGCCACCAGCCGCCGGCGGGCCATTTCGCATCGGCCTCAGTGGCGCGCAGCGCAACGCCCGGATCGAGCGCCGCGGCGTCGAGCGGCGCTTCGCGCGTGTGAATGCCGCCGTCGCCGATGCATGCGCAAAGCAGCAGCGCGCTCGCAAGCGCGGCTGTCGCCGGCCGCCACGCCGTGCGCCGGTGCATGGACCACGACGAGGACGAATACAAGGAGAAGGGCGAGGACTCGAAACGCTGTTTCATGCGGGCGCCCGCTTCGCGGGGTCGACGGGTGCGGGCCGCCACACGCTCAGCGTGTCGTCGGTCAGCGTGAGTTCGGTGAGATGCAGCAACGCGCGCATCCGGTAGCGCGCGAGCATGCTGGCATCGACGGCGATACCCGGTTCCGGCGGCAGCAGATCGAGCGCACGCCGCGTGGCTGCCCGCGCATTGTCGACGGCCTGCGGCGTGGCGGCGACGAAAGCCTCGGCGAGCGCCGCAAGCCACGCCTGCTGCGCGTCGCGCCAGCCTGGCGGCAATAGCGCGCGGTTTTCGCCGCCTGGTTGGCCCTGCCCTTCGCCCCGCGCTTGCCTCAGCGGCCCGGCAAGCTGCTCGGTGTGGATGCGCACCAGGATCATCGAGCGCCCTATCTCGAGCGCGGCGAACGCCCAGGCCATCAGGCGCTCGCGGTCCAGGTGCCGGTCCACCGGAGCCTGTGCGACCTCCAGCATGAAGTCGCGCACGCCCGCTTCGAAGCGATACAGAAGGTCGTCGAGCTCGCCGTCGCGCGCGTCCTCTGCAATCAAGGCGCGAATCTGGCCGATGTACTTCGCGTTGATCCACTCGCCCGCGCGCGGCACCAGAACCGAAAACGCGACCGCAGCCACCGCGATACCGCACAAGAGCGCAAAGCCCGTGTCGAGATACCCGCTCGGGTTATAGACCGTCGGGTTCGTAATTGCGACGATAAAGCAGAAGTAGAGGCTAAAGCCGAGCCCGAGAATGGCCGTCTTTGCAAAGGTGTTCACGTAGCTGCCCACCATCACGAAGATCGCCATGGACGCGGCGAGCAGTTCGAACGTACCGATGCGCGGCAGCACGAAAAAGTTAAAGCCGAAGCCCGCAATCCAGCCGGCGAGGCAGCCGCCGAAAACCTGCCAGCTCGCCACGATCGGATTCGGTGCGAGCGCGAACAGCGCACTTGTAATGGCCACGGCGACAATCGCCGTCGCACCGCCGACCCAGCCGGACGCCATCCACGCTGCACCGACCAGCAGCACCGCAACGGCCGCGCGCGCACCCGCAATGGTCGCGGCAGCCCGGTTGGCGCTCGCGCGCGTCGCCCGAGCGCGGCCGAGGCGAGCGACGGCCTCGAGCACCGACTGTGACCACGGCGCCCGCACAATGCTGCGTGCGGCGACATAGCTGTCGCACATCCTGCGCAGATCGTCGATTGAAAAGAGCAGCGCCGCGCCGGTGGCCGCGACGAACTGGCGCTCATGCGGCGGCAGGTCCGCGAGCGATTGCAGCAGGCGGGCCAAGTGCGCGGGCAAGGCCGCTTCGAATGCGTCGAGGCGGCTCGCCGTGGCCTTCACCTGTTCGATTGTCACGAGTTCGGCCGGTGCGTGATTGGGCACGACCGCAAGCAGCCCGCCAAGCAGTTCCTGCACCGCGGCGAGCGCGCGCGGGTGCGCCTGTGCGGCCGCACGCGCCTGCAACTGCTGCAACGCGTGCATCCAGCCGACGGTATCCAGAAAGCCGCGGTCGAAGGCCATATAGATGGGATTGCGCAAACGGATCAACGGATCTTCGAACACCGCGCCGCTGCGCAGAGTCTCCACGCCGACACGCTCGCGGATCAGCGCGACAAACGTGTCGAAGTCCGCGAGCGTTGCCGTGCGCTCGAGCAACGCGTGCATTGCGTTGAGCAGGTTGGTGAAGCTCTTCCGGCTCGATGCGTACAGCTCGGGCACGACTGGGCGTGGCAGCAGCACCGCACTGACCACGCTCGCGCAGACCACGCCGATCACCACTTCGCTCACCGTGAACACCACGTTGTCGTACACGGCGTAAGGATTCGACCAGACGGGTATGGCGGTAATCGCCGTGCCGTATCCCGTCAGCACGAATCCATACGACTGGAAATTGCGGTAGTACGCCGCGCCGAACACGCACACGCCGATCCACGCCGCCAGCGCGGTGAGGAAGAACCACGGCTGCTGCGCAAACAACGCAATCAGCACCAGGCCGGCGAAGCTGCCGCCCACTATGCCGAGGCCGCGATAAAAGCCGCGCGCGATCACCATGCCGCTTTGCTGATGCATCATCACGATGACGCAGGAGACCATCGCGGTAGCGGGCGTGCGCAGTTCGAGGCGCATGCACAGCCACATCGCGAGCGTCATCGCAATGGCCACCTTCGCGATATGGCGAAAGCGCGGGCCGTCGTCGCTCCAGTAGGTGTTCAGCTCGCTGCGCCATCGGGGCAAGGTTGCGGTGGCCGCGTCCGCTTGCAGTGTCATCAGGCTCCCCGTGTTTTGTTCGATGTGAAGTTGCGTGTGGCTCGGCCGCCGCTCTGGCCGCCGGTCCTGCCGCGTGCATGCCGCGCTATGCGTACGGTCATGAGTCTGCGATAGAAGCGACCGCCGCCTTTGCGCAAAAGCACGGTTTTTGCGCATACGCGAGACGTCGCGCGCAAAAAAGAAGGCGCCCGCAATGGCAGGCGCCTCGGCGCGCGTCGCCTGGCTTGCGCGCTTCCTAACGCAAGTTCGTGCGCGCCAGTTCGACGATTTCGTCGCCGCGTCCGTTGAGGATTGCGCGCATCATGTAGAGGCTGAAGCCCTTTGCCTGCTCGAGCTGGATCTTGGGCGGCATCGCCAGTTCGTGCTTCGACGTGACCACGTCGACGAGCGCCGGGCCCGGATGATCGAAGGCCTGCTTGAGCGCGGCCGCCACGTCTTCCGACTGTTCGACGCGAATGCTGAAAATGCCGGCGCCCTTCGCGATTGCCGCGAAGTCGGTCTTCGCGAGGTCGACGTTGGTATCCAGATAGCCGCCCGCCTTCAATTCCATCGAGACGAAGCCGAGCAGGCTGTTGTTGAACACCACCACCTTGATCGGCAAGTCGAGTTGCCGCGCGGTGAGCAGGTCGCCAAGCAACATGGAGAGGCCGCCATCGCCGGATAACGACACCACCTGCCGCCCCGGATGCGCCCCTTGCGCACCGAGCGCCTGCGGCATCGCGTTGGCCATCGAACCGTGATTGAACGAGCCGTGCAACTGGCGCTTGCCGTTCATCGTCAGGTAACGCGCGGCCCACACCGTGGGCGTGCCGACGTCCGCGGTGAAGATCGCGTCATCGCTCGCGACTTCGTCGATCATCCTGGCGAGATACTGCGGGTGGATCGGGCGGCCGGGACCGGCTGGCGTCGCGAGGTCGTCGAGTCCCTTGCGGGCCGACGCATAGTGCTTGCGCGCGTTGTCGATGAAGCCGCGATCGGTCTTGCGTTGCAGCTTCGGCAGCGTGGCGGCGACGGTCTCCTTCACGGTGCCCACGAGCCCGAGCGAGAGCGGTGCGCGGTGGCCGAGCTGCGAACCCTTCCAGTCGACCTGAATGATTTTCGCGTCGGTCGGATAGAACGGCCGGTACGGAAAATCGCAGCCCAACAGCAACAACGTGTCGCACGACATCATCGCGTGATAGCCCGAGCTGAAGCCGATCAGGCCGGTCATGCCGACATCGTACGGGTTGTCGTATTCGATGAACTGCTTGCCGCGCAACGCGTGCACGATGGGCGCGCCGAGCGTATCGGCCAGTGCGACCACTTCGTCGTGCGCACCCTGCGTGCCGCTGCCGCACATGATCGTGACCGCGTCGGACGCATTTAATAGCGCCGCCAGACGGTCAAGGTCCTCTTCGGCGGGCAAGATGCGCGCTGGCGCGCTCTCTGTCCACGAAGGGGCTTCGGCCGGCCCCTCGCTCAGCGCAATGTCGCCCGGCAGCACGATCACCGCGACGCCCCGCTCCTCGATGGCCGTGCGCATGGCGCGGGCCAGCACGCGCGGAAACTGTGCCGCCGACGACACCACCTCCACATAGTGGCTGCACTCCTTGAAGAGCTCCTGCGGATGCGTTTCCTGAAAGTAGCCGAGGCCGATTTCCGTCGACGGAATATGCGCCGCAATGGCCAGCACCGGTTGATGATTGCGATGGCAGTCGAACAGGCCGTTGATCAGATGCAGGTTGCCCGGTCCGCAACTGCCCGCGCACACCGCGAGGCGCCCGCTCGAGGCGGCGTCGGCGCCGGCCGCAAAAGCGGCGGCTTCCTCGTGACGTGTGTGCATCCAGCGTATCGAACCGAGCTGGTCGAGGCTGTACGCGAGCCCGTTCAGACTGTCCCCGGTCACGCCCCAGATCCGTTCGACACCTGCTGCGGCGAGCGTTGCGGCAAGGTAACTGGCAATCGTGTTGCTGGCCATGCTTGACTCCTTTTCACGGTGGATGAGATCGACTGGCTCACACTAGCAGACTGCGGCCGAGTAGGCAGGCAAGCCACCGTTGGCAAGCTGCAACACTGCGGCAATGCGGCGAACAGGAGCAGCGAGCCACATATCGGCCACATATTGGCGGCAACACGACAGCGCGCCAGCGTCGCGGCAACGCTCACAAACTAGGCGACGGACACGAAGAAGTCCTGAACGACGGCTTAAAAGACCTGAACGACGGCCGCTACGATAAGCCGCGCATGCCATTGCGCCGAGCAACATCGACGCCCGGCTGACGGTGCGCCGCCATACGCGGTTCTTCTTTTGCGAACCTATACGAACGGATGAGTGCCGTGAATGCATAGGTGAGCACGTGAGCCCTATGTAGGGATGGTGCTACGGCGCCGCGAATCGTATCGTTTCCACATCGGTCAAGCAGTGTTGTCGGGCTCAATGGAATCGGGAGATCGGAGCGGCCATGGACAGAATCTTCAGCATGCGGGTGTTCTCGCGGGTAGCGGAAACCGGAAACTTCAGCGCGGTTGCGAAACACATGGACTGCAGCGCCGGCAATATTTCGCGCGCTGTGGTCTCACTGGAGGAGCATCTGCATACGCGGCTTTTGCAGCGCACGACCCGCAGCGTCTCGCTCACCGAGTGCGGCGAGCGCTACTACCGTCGCTGCAAGAAGATCCTGGCCGAGATCGACGAGGCCGACGCCGAGGCGAGCAACGCCCACATGCTGCCGCGCGGCACGCTGCGAGTACATGCGGTGCCCGACATTGGCCTGAAGCAGTTGACGTCCACCATCGTCGAATATCGCCATGCGTTTCCGGCCGTCTCTATCGACCTGAAGCTGCTGCCGCGCATGGCCAACCTGATCGAAGACGAGGTCGACGTGTCGATCATCTCGGCGGCGTCGCTACCCGACTCCCGCAACGTGAGCCGGCTGATCGGGCGTTGCCAACGCATTCTGGTTGCCGCGCCCTCCTACCTCGCACGGCATCCGGTGCACAGCGTGGACGATCTGCCGAATCACACGCTCATGCAAAGCAGGTCGTCGTTCGATCCGCCTACTGAGTGGCCCGCAGGCGACGCGGCGCAGGCCGGGCACTTCGTCGTCAACAACATGCAGGCGCTGCGGCTTGCGTTGCTCGAAGGCGCGGGCGTCGGCGCGGTGCCGGCTTACTCGGTCCAGGACGAGCTCAAGGAAGGAAAGCTGGTTCAGCTGTTCGCGCACTACCCGCTCGAAGCAACCAATGTGTTCGTCGTGTATCCGTCGCGGCAATTCGTCGACGCGAAGATCAAGACATTTGTGGATCACCTGATCGTGTCGCTCAAGCAGAAACTGGATTTGCGCGCGGAACATGGCACTGCGGACATCGCGTAGCGCCATGCCGCACGCACAGCCATGCGGCCCGCGAAGCCCGCGTTCAACCTTCGCACGAGGCCCGCAAGCGCGGCTCGAGAAACTGCAGGAGCGCACGGACCTTGCTCGACTGACGGCGATTGGGCAGATACGCGGCGTACACGACGGCGTCGCCCGCCTGAGGCCGCGCGTCGAACGGCTCGAAAAGGCGCGTGAGGCGTCCAGCGCGAACCTCGGCTGCGACCTGCCATTGCGGCAGCAGTGCGATGCCGCTTCCGGCCAGCGCGGCTTCGAGGAGCACGTCGAGACTGTTCGAAAGCAGACGCCCGCGCACCTCCACGGGCTGCGGTTCGCCGTCGCGCTGGAAACTCCACACCTGGCGCGAGCGGTAGCCGCCGCCGTAAGCAAAACGCAGGCACTCGTGGCCGGCGAGTTCGGCGGGCGTCCGGGGTGTGCCGTGGCGGCGCAGGTATTCACGACTCGCCACGACATGGCGCGGATTGTCCGCGAGCTTTCTGACGATCAGATTCGCGTCGCGCTCGGCCAGGCCGATGCGCATCGCGACGTCGATCCGCTCCACCGCGAGATCGACGAAATGGTCGCTCACCACCACGTCGAGAAACACGCGCGGATGCTCCGCCAGAAACGCCGCCAGATGCGGCGCGAGGCACAGCCGGCTGTAAGTGGACGGCACCGCGATGCGCAGCGCGCCGACCGGCGACGCGCCGCTGTCGAACACGCTGTCGTCGGCCTCGGCAAGATCGTCGAGCACCTTCGAAACCTGTTCGACGTAGGCGACGCCCGCGTCGGTCAGGCTGACCTTGCGCGGCGTGCGAGTCAGCAGCGCGGTGCCCAGCGAATCCTCGAGCGAATCCATCAGGCGCGTGACCGACGACGTGGCGACGCCAAGGCGTTGCGCGGCCTTTGAAAAGCCGCCCGCATCGGCTACTTCGAGCAAGGTTTTGACGGCGAGAAATTTGTCCATTGACGACCCGACTGGCTGTTCCGTTGCACAAAACGCAACGTCGGATTCCATTTTAGCCATATTCCACGCCTTGCACGCAACGCTTAAGCTTCATCAGGCGCGCTCGAAGAACCAGGACGCGCAGGTGAACGACGCGGTCTCGCGCGCCGGGCTTCATGCATAGAACCACCGTTTCTGCCTCTTTACTTCACGGAGTTGTCATGTCAACCCAGCCATCCGCCGCGACCCGCGCCGGCAGTCCCGTCAAACTGACGCAAAGCCTGATCGCGCTGTTTGCGTTCTGCTGTGGCGCTATCGTCGCCAACCTGTATTACGCGCAGCCGATCACCGAACTGATCGCGCCGGACATCCACATGTCCGGCGGCACGGCGAGCCTGATCGTCTCGCTCACGCAGATCGGCTATGCGTTCGGACTGTTCTTCCTGGTGCCCCTCGGCGACCTGCTGGAAAACCGCAAGCTGATGATCGTCACCGCGCTGGTGTCCATCGCCAGCCTCACCGCCGCGGCGTTCGCGCATCAGCCCAGCGCGTTTCTCGTCATTTCCCTGCTGGTCGGCTTCAGTTCGGTGGCCGTGCAGATCCTGATTCCGCTCGCGGCGCATCTGGCACCGGACGAATCGCGCGGCAAGGTGGTCGGCACGATCATGAGCGGCCTGCTGCTCGGCATTCTGCTGGCGCGTCCGGTCTCGAGCGTGGTGGCCGGACACTTCGGCTGGCGCGCGGTGTTCGGCGGTGCCGCCGTGCTGATGGCAATCGTCACGAGCGTTCTCGCGTTGACCATTCCGCGCCGCCAGCCCGATCACCGGGCCACGTACTTCGAACTGATCGCCTCGCTCGGCCATCTGCTGCGCACCATGCCGATACTGCGGCACCGTTCGCTTTACCAGGCATTGATGTTCGCCTCGTTCAGCCTGTTCTGGACTGCGATTCCCGTCGAACTGACGCGCCACTTCGGCCTCACGCAAACGCAGATCGGCATTTTCGCGCTGGTCGGTGCAATCGGCGCGACCTCGGCTCCGGTTGCAGGCCGGCTCGCCGACGCGGGCCACACTGTGCGCGCGACGCTCATCGCACTGGTGGTGGGCGCCCTCGCCTATACGCCTGCGTTGATCCACCCGGCGTGGGGTGTCGTCGGGCTGGTGGTCACCGGCATCGTGCTGGACTTCGCTGTGCAGATGAACATGGTGCTCGGCCAGCGCGAGATCTACGCGCTGCATGCGGCGAGCCGCAACCGGCTGAACGCGCTGTACATGACCAGCATCTTCGCGGGCGGCGCATTGGGCTCCGCACTCGCCAGTCCGCTCTATGAACACGGCGGCTGGCCGCTCGTGGCGGCGGTCGCCACGGCCTTTCCGCTGATCGCGCTCGCGCATTACCTGATGATCGGCCGCCCGCATGCAGCGCGTCACGGCTGATTGCGCGGTGCGCTTGCAACCGGGCGGCGCGCCGCCCGGCTAAAAAGGGCTTCAAACAGGGCTTCAAACAGGGCTTCAAACAGGGCTTCAAACAGGGCTTCAAACAGGGCTTCAATCAGGGCTTCATTAACAAGAATTCAGCGTGGCTTCAGGAATTGTCGACGCGTTGGCGATACGCTCGCCTGCATTGTGCATCCGCCTGAACGACGCTCCACTGCTCGCCAAGGAACAACCACCATGTCCTCACTTTCCCCTTTGCTCGACGGTTACGATCTCTGCGGGCTGCACTTGCCGAACCGCGTCGCCATGGCGCCGATGACGCGCTCACGGGCGCCCTCGCGCGGACGCCCCACCGAACTGATGGCGCGCTACTACGCGCAGCGCGCGTCGGCGGGATTGATCGTCAGCGAAGCGACCAATGTCAACGCAGCCTCCGCGGCGTTCGACCTGACGCCGGGCATTTTCACGGCGGAGCAGATTGAAGGCTGGCGCACGGTCACGAGCCAGGTGCACGCCGAGGGCGGGCGCATTTTCATGCAGTTGTGGCATAGCGGGCGCGTCAGTTCTTTCGCGCTGCTCGGCGGCGAGGCGCCGCTCTCGCCTTCGGGCGTGAACGACGACCTCGAACAGTTGCAGGTCTGGGCCCAGTTGCACAACGGCCAGTACACAAAGATTCACGCGACGCCTTCGCGCGCCATGTCGCTCGACGAAATCCGGCTGACGATCGACGCCTTCCGCCAGGGCGCGGCAAACGCGATGGCCGCGGGCTTCGACGGCGTCGAAGTGCATGCGGCGAACGGTTATCTACCGCATCAGTTTCTCTCGTCCACCATCAACACGCGCGAGGACCGGTACGGCGGTTCGGTGGCGAACCGCGCGAATTTCCTGCGCGACATCGTCGAGCAAATCGGCTCGGTGATGCCGCTCGATCGGGTCGGCGTGCGCATCTCGCCTTACGCGCACTACAACAACGTGAGAGACGCGGACCCGGACGGCACTTACGACTACGTCGGCAGAATGCTCGGCGAATTCGGCGTGGCCTATGTGCATGCGGCGGACACGAACGGCTGGAGCGGCAAGCCGGACTTGCCGCGCATTATCGAGCGCTTGCGCCGCGCGTATCCGGGCACGCTGATGGTCAACGGCGGGATTTCCGTGAGTGCTGCCGAGGCGCTGATCCGCGACGGCCAAGCCGATCTCGTCGCATTTGCCCGCGCTTACATTGCGAACCCCGATCTGGTCGAGCGCATCGGCAACGGCGCGCCGCTCGCCGCGCCGAGAACCACGGGCTGGTATGGCGGCGACGCCGCCGGTTACGTCGACTATCCGTTCGACGGCAGCGCGAGCAGCCGCACGCCGGAGCCGGCTGGCGAACTGCCGGCCCGCGCAGGCCACGCATGACGCGGCGCGTCGCCTTCACTTGCGGCGCTGCGCGCCGCTTCTTCCACGGCAAATCACAGGTGTGCGAATGACTAGCAAGTCCAGATGGCTGGCGGCAGGCGGCGTGGCGATCGCGGCCGCGCTGGCGGCGGCTTTCCTCCTGATGTGGAAGCCGGCGCTCGCGCCCATCAGCCCGCCCGCGCCCAACGCTTTCGACGCCGCCACCCGGCTCGCGGGCGCGCGCGTCGTCGCGCTCGGCGACTGCGTCGTGTGCCACACGGCGAAAGGCGGCAAGCCGTTCGCCGGCGGCCTGCCGCTTGCCACGCCGTTCGGCACCATCTACGCGACCAACATCACGCCCGACGTGCAAACGGGCATCGGCAACTGGTCGCTCGAAGCGTTCACGCGCGCGCTGCGCTACGGCGTGGCGCGCGACGGGCACCTGCTCTATCCCGCGTTTCCGTACATCCACTTCACCCGCATGTCCGACGGCGACATCGCCGCGGCCTACGCGTATCTGATGACGCGCGAACCGGTGGAGGCGACGGCGCCCGCCAACCAGTTGATGTTCCCGCTGAATTTCCGTCCGCTGCTTGCTTTCTGGAACGTGCTGTTCCTGCATGCGGGCGCGCAGCAGCCCGATGCATCGAAAGACGCCGAGTGGAACCGCGGCAAGCTGCTCGTGGACGGGCTCGGCCATTGCGCGTCATGTCACTCGCCGCTCAATGCGATCGGCGGCGAAAAGTCGGGCCATGCGTTCGACGGCGGCATCGTCGACGGATGGGAAGCGCCCGCGCTGAACGCGCTCGGCGCAGCGCCGCGTCCCTGGACGAGGGACCAGCTCGTCGCCTATCTGCGCACCGGCAGAGCCAGCGAACACGGCGCTGCCGCCGGCCCCATGCTGCCTGTGACGCGCGACCTTGCCACCGTTCCGGAAGCCGACGTGCAGGCCATCGCCACGTATCTGCTGTCGATCCAGAAGCCACAGCCCGCGGCAACTATCGGCACAGCGAACACCCGCGAAGCCCCCCGCTCGGCCGAAGCGCAACGCGGCGCGACGCTCTTTGCCGCATCCTGCGCGCAATGTCATGGACCGGCTGCGCCCATGCAGTCGATAGGCGAACGCCCGACGCTCGCGTTCAGTACCGCGGTGAACGCCGCGACGCCGCGCAACGCAATCCAGATGATGCTGAGCGGCAACGGCTGGCACGGCGAAGACAGCATGAACTACATGCCCGCTTTCGGGCAGATCTACAACGACCAGCAGATTGCCGATCTGGCCTCCTACATTCGCGCCGCCTATTCGCAGCGCGGTCCGTGGACGGACGTCGAGGCGACGGTGACCAGGCTCAGAAAGGAGAACAACGCGCGATGATCCATCTCACCGTCAACGGCGTGCAGCACGCGCTCGACATCGATCCTTCCACACCGCTGCTCTACGCGCTGCGCAACGATCTGCAACTGCACGGCGCGAAGTTCGGCTGCGGCCTCGGCCAATGCGGCGCCTGCACCGTGATCGTGGACGGCGAAGCGGTGTTCTCGTGCCTGGTCCCGGTGGCATCGCTCGGCAACAAGGCGGTGCGCACCATCGAAAGTCTCGGCACCCCTGAGCATCCCGGTCCGCTGCAGAAGTCGTTCATCGATCATCAGGCCGCTCAGTGCGGTTACTGCATCGCCGGCATGATCATGCGCGCACAGGCACTGCTCGAGCGCAATCCGCGACCTACCGAGCGCGAATTGCTCGAGCACATGGAGCCGAATCTGTGCCGTTGCGGCACGCATACACGCATTCTTGCCGCGATCCGCGAAGTTGCGCATCTGCCGAAGCCCGACGCCTCGCACGACAAAGCGCAACTTGCGGCAAGCCACGGAGGCGCACAATGAGCCGCAGCGACGAACACACCGACCAGCGTACCGTCCCCGGCCTGGGCCAGCACGTGGACGACCCCGTCGACGAAAGCCGCCGCCGCTTCATGCTGGGCAGCGCGCTTCTCGTGAGCTTCAGCATGTTTCCCGGCGTCAACGCGCTGGCGCAGGAAGTGATTGCCGACGAAGGCGCAGCCGTGCACATCGGCAAGGCGACTCAGGCGCTGGCGGGCAGCCTTAAAACCAACCCTTACCTCGATTCGTGGATCAAGATCGACCGCGCGGGCAAGGTCACCGTGTACACCGGCAAGGTGGAACTGGGCACCGGCGTGCGCACTGCCCTGTTGCAGATTGCCGCCGAAGAGCTCGCGATGGCGCCCGGGCTCATCACCTTTCTCACCGCCGACACCGGCGCCTCGCCCGACGAGGGCCTCACGGCCGGCAGCCATACGATTGCCGACAGCGGCAGCGCGCTGCTCAACGCGTCGGCGCAGGTGCGGGCCCTGCTGGTGGAGGCCGCGGCAAAACGCTTCGGCATCCAAAGCAATCTGCTTGGCACGCGCGACTCGGTCATCAAGGCGCCTGACGGCCGCAGCATGACCTACGGCGAAGCCGTCGGCTTCGTCGACCTGCATCGCATGGCAGCGCCTGTTTCGCCGCTGAAGGATCCGGCCACTTTTAGCGTGATCGGCACCTCGTTGCCGCGCGTGGACATTCCGCGCAAGGTGACGGGCGGCGTCAGTTACGTGCAGGACATGCTGATGCCCGGCATGGTGCACGCGCGCGTGGTCATGCCGCCTGTCTACGAGGCGCGGCTTCTGCGCACCAACACGCCCGAGATCCTGAAGATGCCGGGCGTACTCAAGGTGGTGCAAAACGGCAGCATGCTCGCGGTGGTCGCCAAAGGCGAATGGCAGGCCGTGCAGGCGCAGCGCGCGCTCGCGGCAGGCAGCGAATGGAGCGCCGGCCGCGCGCTACCCGATCCGGCCACGGTTCATAGCGACTTGCGCAAGCTCTGCACCGAGCATATTGAAATCGCCAATACGCACACGGCGAGCGGCGCGGCTGTGAAGACGCTCGGCGCAACCTACACGAAGCGCTACATGATGCACGGCTCGATTGGGCCGTCCTGCGCGGTCGGCCTTTTCAAGGACGGCGCGATGACCGTATGGACGCATTCGCAAGGCGTATATCCGCTGCGCGACGGCCTTGCGGAAATGCTCTCGATGCCCAAGGACACGATCCGCTGCATTCATGTGGAAGGCTCCGGCTGCTACGGACACAACGGCGCGGACGACGTCGCCGCGCACGCCGCCCTGATCGCGCGCGAGATGGAAGGCCAGCCGGTGCGCGTGCAATGGATGCGCGAACAGGAACATACGTGGGACCACTACACGCCGGCCATGGTCACCGAGGTGAAGGCTTCGCTGGATGCGGGCGGCAATATCGTCGACTGGAACTACGCGCTGTGGAGCAGCTCGCACAACGAGCGGATCGTCAACGCGGGCCGGCTCATTCCGGCGCAGTTGCTCGACAGGCCGTTTGCGCCCGCGCCTTCCGTGCCGATGGTGCAGCCCGAAGGCGGCGGTGACCGCAACGGCATTCCGCTGTATGCGCTGCCGAATATGCAGGTGATGAACAACTTCTCGCCGACCATGCCGCTGCATACGTCGGCAATGCGCTCGCTCGGCGCGCATATGAACGTCTTTTCCATCGAGACTTTCATGGACGAGCTGGCCGCCGCCGCTGGCGCGGACCCAGTCGCGTTCCGGCTCAAGCACATGCAGGACCCGCGGGCGCGCGACGTGATCCGGCTCGCCGCAGAAAAATTCGGCTGGCCCCGCGCGCCGCGCAAACGCAATCACGGTGTCGGCTTTGGCTTCGCGAAGTACAAGAATCTGATGGCCTACGTGGCGGTGGCTGTCGAGGTGTCGGTCGTGCCGGAAACCGGCCAGGTGATTCTCGAACACGCCGAAGCAGCCGTAGACGTGGGACAGATCGTGAATCCCGACGGCATTCGCAACCAGATAGAGGGCGGCGTGATCCAGTCGGCGAGCTGGACGCTGTACGAAGCACTGCAGTTCGACACGAGCAGGATCCGCAGCTTCGACTGGAGCAGCTATCCGATTCTGCGATTCTCCGCCGCGCCACGCAGCATCAACGTGCACCTGATCGACCGGCCAGGCGCACCGTTCCTCGGCGCAGCGGAGGCGTCGATGGGACCGACTGCGGGCGCCCTCGGCAACGCGCTGTTCGACGCGACCGGCCAGCGCCTGCGCGACATGCCGCTGGCGGGCGACAGCCTGCGGCGGCGTATCGACGCGTAGAGAATTCGGCGCGAATGCGGCGGCGCGCGCGCATCCCTGATAATCTGAGCGTCCTGGCTCAGCGGCGCCGCGCTTGCGCGCGCGCCGCATTGCCGCCGATCGAACGCCGATGCCGCCACTGTTTCGCCGCTTACTGCTGCTCTACCACGCGCTGCGTTATGGCGCGCGCCTGATCTGGCTCGCCGCGCCGCCGGACCGCAAGCTCCACTGGATGATCGAACTGGTCGGCCGCGTGCATGCGTCGCCGGACAGCGCGCGCAGCGTTCACGGCGTGCTGCCGGCGCTCGGCCCGCTGGCCGGCCGTTTCGCGAAGGCGCTGCTCGAGCGTCCCGAGCTGGCAAGCGCCACGTTGCACGACGCCATCGACGCCGTCGACCATCTGGAAGCACCGCTGCCGCCGCGCGAGTCCGAAGAAGCGTTGGCCCGCGCGTTCGGCCGGCCGCTCGCCACTCTCTTCAGCGCGGTCGATCTGATACCCGTGCGCAGCGGTTTTGCCGAGCAGACGCATATCGCGCGGCTCATCACGCCGATCAACGGTCATCGCGAGGTGGCGATCAAGCTGCTGCGCGCCGGCCAGTTGCAACAGATCGGCGACGAGCTCGCGCTGCTGCGCTGGGTCGCGCGCTGGCTCGAAAAACTCTCGGGCACGGCGCGCCGCCTGCGCCTGCGAGCGCTCGCACAGACCTTCACCGACGACCTGCTGCGCCGCTTCGATCTGCGCGCGGAGGCTGCCAATCTGAGCCAGACCGGCCATCACTTCGAAGGCGACTCGCGCCTTGTCGTGCCCAATGTGATCTGGGACCTGTGTACGAACCATACGCTGACCATGCAGCGCATCGACACACTGCCGGCGAGCGACCTGCGCGGCCTGCATGCACACGGCGTGAAGCTCGCACCGCTTGCCGCGCATATCGTCGAAGTGGTGACCGAGCAGGCCTTCGAGCACGGCTTTTTTCATGCGACGCTCGATGCACGGCGGGTTCGCGTGAGCATCGAAGCGGATTCGCTGGGGCGGCTGGTACTCGCGGAGTTTTCCATCATGTCGAGCCTGTCGACCGGCGAGCGGGAGTTCTTCGTGCACGGCGCCAGCGCGCTATTCGAGCAGGATTACGGACGGCTTGCGCAACTGCACCGCGAGGCGGGCCACGTGCCGCACGACACACGCGCCGAAATGCTCGAAGCCGAATTGCGCACGCGTGCCGAAGCGCACTTCGCGGCCGCGCCGCGCGAGCGCTCGGCGGGCGCGCTGTTTCACCATCTGCTGCATGCGGTGCATCCTTTCGACGGCGCCGTGTCCGGCCGCCTCGCCACCGCGCAACGCTCGTTCCAGCAAGCGGAGATGCTGGCGCGCGCGCTGCATCCGGGCGTCGATACGTGGAGCATCGCGCGGCGCGTCGTTGCGGAAATCGCGCGGCGCGACGTCGACCATCGCGGTTGGCTCAAGCGCATTTCACGCGAACTGCCGCATCTCGCGCATATGTTGCCGCGCGTGCCGCAACTCGCGGTGCGCTACCTGCAGCACGAGCACGACCGCGCGCGCACGCCGGGGCAGCAGGCTCAACTGCTGGTCGAGATCGGGCGCGAATATCGGCGCACGCGTGCGCTTTTGTGGGCGTGCGCGGTGTGCGGCGGGATTCTCGGCGCGGGGACGATGTTGTTGATGCGGTGATGTGTTGATGCGGCGTGGCAATGTGCAACCCGTCAGTCTGACTGCGCCGCAAATCAATCGGCCGTATCCGAACCGGCCGGCACCCTTGCGTGCGCCTTCGCGCCCGGTGCCGGCGACCACGCGGGCCGCGTCTTGCGTTCCGAATCCACGACGACGATGTAACGGCCCGCCCACGGCAGGATCTGGCGGTCGCTCTTCAACACCCACAGCGACTTGCCGGACTCGACGAGCGCCGCATATTCCGCATCGAGAATCCCGTAGTGATCGAGGAACGTATTGAGCGACGCGGGAATGCGCACGCAGCCCTTCGAATGACGCACGCCGAGCAGCGGCTCGAGCCGGTCGGGATCGGTGGCATGCATCTGGAAGCGCATCTGCGACACGCCGCCCTTGCCCCAGCCGCGTTCGGCCTGCGCCCAGCCGAGATCGAAGATGCGCATGTCGCGCTTGCCATAGCCGCGAATGTGATTCTGGTTCTCCGTGCCCTCGGAGCGGAAGTCCATGTTGGACGGTGTATGTTCGAACACGCCGAGCGGCGTCACGAAATGATCGAACTCGCCCGGCCGGCCGGTGGACACCGGCGATGCGCCGATCATCTGCCAGGCGTCGGCGGGCGTCGCACGAAAATAGATGAAGAGCGCCTGCGCGTTCGCGTTGCGGTCCACCATCACGACGTATTCGCCCGACAGTTCGCCGAGCGCATGTTCGCGCAACGCCGCTTGCAGACGCGCGGCGTAGGCGCGCTGCTCGGCGGCCGGCACGTTGAGCCGGCGCGTGACCTGGCTCGCGAACAGGTCGCGCAACGCCAACGCGCGGCGCGGATCCACGACGCCGGCCGCATCGGGCACGGCGACAGACGCCCCGGCGGGCCGCGATGCAGCGACGGATGACCTCTCGGACGACGCCCCGGCAGCCGGCGACGCAGCAACCGATGACCCCGCTAACGACGCCGACGCCCCCGCGGCGACCGCTGAGCCGCCCGACGCCGACGGCACGACGGACGAGCTGGCGGACGACGGCGCAGCGCCAGACAACCGCGCTGACGACCTGGCGGCAACCCCTGACTCGCCAGACGCCGACAGGACGCCGGACGGCTTCACGGGCAACGACGCAGCACCTTGCGCGCGAGCAGACTTGGATACCGCCGCCGACGACGCAGCGGCCGATCGCGCAGTGGCCGACGACGCGACACCAGCAACAGCCGCCCGGTTGCCGGCCTCCGACGGCGTCGCCGCACGGCTCGCACAAGTCGGAACGGCGAGCGCGCCGGCCAAAGCAAAGCTCGCGAGCGCCGAGGCACTCGCGCGCATGGCGCGGCGTGGTGGCTTTGCTGCGACCGATGGGCGGCACAGCGCTTCGCTCGTCAATATCAGTTGGCGCAGCAGACGGAACGCGCGCCGCAGCCTGCGGCTCACGCGCGCAGCGACTCGTGAAAGAGCTGGGCGCTCCAGCTCAGGCGGGCGAGGCCGCTCGGAGTAGTTCATCGCGGGTTCGCACTCAGATGTGTTTATTATTTGCTGCTCGCAGGTTGATGCGGCGCTCGGAACCCGAGATGTTACGCAGCACATCGAGTTCTGTCGATGGCGCTTCGGCGGGTCCGCCACGTGCTCGCAGGCCAAGGCAGTCGCTGGTTAGAGATCGCGTTCACGAGCAAGGAGCAGAACCATGAAGCACACCGATCCAGCCGCTGTCCAGAAGGACATCGCAGCGGAGATGCATTTGACCGCCCGCTTCGACGCCAACGAGGAAATCGAGCGTCGAGTCTCTTTTCTCGCGGATTATCTGCGCAGCAACGGCCTGAAGACCTATGTGCTGGGCATTAGCGGCGGGGTCGATTCGACGACCGCAGGCCGTCTCGCGCAGCTGGCCGTGGAGCGCTTGCGCGGCGACAGCTACGACGCGCGCTTTGTCGCGATCCGTCTGCCGCACGGCGAGCAGAAAGACGAGGCCGACGCGCAGCAGGCCCTCGCCTTCATTCGCGCAGACGAGACGTTGACCATCGACATCAAGCCAGCCGCCGACGCGATGCTCGCGTCGCTGCGTCAAAGCGGCCTGCCGTTTTCGGACGAAGCGCAGGAAGACTTCGTCCACGGCAACATCAAGGCGCGGCAAAGAATGATCGCGCAGTACGCGGTGGCCAGCACACGTGCGGGCGTCGTGATCGGCACGGACCACGCGGCGGAATCGCTAATGGGGTTTTTTACGAAGTTCGGCGACGGCGGCGCCGACGTGCTGCCGCTCGCGGGTCTCAACAAGCGCCGCGTGCGAGCGGTCGCAAAGGCGCTGGGAGCCTCGGACGCGCTTGCCTACAAGGTGCCGACCGCAGACCTCGAAGCGTTGCGCCCGCAACGGCCCGACGAAGACGCGTACGGCGTTCCTTACGAGACCATCGACGACTTCCTGGAAGGCAAACCGGTGAGCGACGAGGCACGCAACGTCATCTTGCGTTTTTACACGGTCACGCGGCACAAGCGGGCGCTGCCATACACGCCGTTCGACTGGCCGGCCCCCGAGAGCGGGCAATGAGGCGCGCACCGTAGGCGGCAACGCGCCTTGCGCCGCCAGGCAGCCGAAGGCCGTTCGCGGGCCTCGTGGAGGCCTAGCGAACGGCCGCACCGATGCCTCAGGAAGGCCGCACCGAGGCTTCACGAAGGCCGCATCGAGGCTTCACGAAGGCCGCATCGAGGTCCCAGGAAGGACACACCGAGGCCGGGCGCAAGCTGCGTCGGCTACGCGCGGCCCCGCCTTCACGCTCACTGCGTGGGCGGCGGTTCGTCGGTGAAAAGATCGGCGCTCGCCTCCAGCGCCACGCCGCCCAGATGCTTGCCGTGAATCTGCCGCGCAATGACCTCGCCGACATACGGCACCTGCGCGTCGAGTTCGACAGTGGCATACGCGCCGGGCGTGCCGGCGTCGATCACCTCGACATGACGAGCGTAATGCCCGAGTTCGCGCTCGAGGAATTCCCGCACTTCCTGTTCGCTGCACGACGGCGCGATGTTGCGCACGATCAGGTTCATGCAGCCTACCTCTCGCGGCTGCCGCGCCCGTCGGCGCGCACGCGCACCGGGCGCAATGCCGCGCGTTGTCTGGCCTGCGCGGCGGCCAGTTGGCGGATCAGTGCGGAGCCCGCCGCGCCCAGCGCGGCCAACGAAAGGTAGAAGGCAATCATTCGAATCTCCGGTATTTCGCCAGGTTCACGAGGCGCCTGTGCCAGCCTGGCCACGGGCGCTCGCCAACGCGATGCAATGCGACGCCGGGACAGCGACGTGCAACGATCACCGCGTTTAATGCACTCTACCTGAAGCGCCCGATTTTCGTCCGGCCACTGCGCCGTCGCTTTGACGCTCCTCAGTGCTTGCACCGTCGTTGCTCAGCACCTGGACCCTCTGTTCATGCAGACGCCAGTCGCAAGAAGCGGGCCGCATCTCGTACGCCGGCCTGCATGGCGCCCGTCGGCGCGCCGAAAACCGGGTGCAACCAGTCAATGTCAGTCCGCGCCCAGATCCTGCACGTTGGCCGCGCTCACCCACCACGCGTTCTTGCCGTGCGGCAATTCGACCAGGACCGCGGAGGGATCGTCGACGCCGTCGTCTGCGACTTCGCATACAGCGAGGCCGTCGGGAAGATGCTTCACCTCACCGGCCGACTGAAAAAGCGCGATGCGTTGCGCATTGAGCGGACGCAGTTGACGATACACATCGAAGGAGATGGCGGCGGGCACGTCGCCGCGAATTTGCAGCGCGTCGGCTTTGCCGCAACCGATCGGCGCGGCGGCGAATGCGTTTGAGCTGCCGGCGGCACAGGCGAGGGTCAGCGCGGCGAGCGTCGCGGCGGCAACACGTGAAAAGATCATGGTGATTCTCCGGGAATGAGTTGAGTCTGCGAACCGAACGAAAAAATAAAAGCACGCCTGCGGCGCGACGGGGGCAACGGCGCGTTGACGGGATGAATCGTTTGGCCCGGCGCGCGTTGCGGTTGTGGTGGCGGTCGCTGTGGCCGACGCAGTGGCAGTGGCGATTGCAATTGCTGTCGTAGTAGCCATTGCTGCGGCCCTCACAGTAGCCGTTGCTGAGGCCGCTGCAGTCGCCATGGCCGTCGCAGTTGCTGTGGCCGTCGCAGTTGCTGTGGCCGTTGCAGTTGCACTGGCCGTTGCAGTTGCACTGGCCGTTGCAGTTGCTGTGGCCGTTGCAGTCGCACTGGCCGTTGCAGTCGCAGTGGCCGTCGCAGTTACAGCGCCATTGCCATTTCAGTAGCCGTAACGGTTGCAGTAACAATCGCCGTAATCCGCCCGCAACCGCAACCCTAGCTAGCCATAGCAAAGCCCCAGCCGCGGCTTCTGCTTTTCGCCAACCGCTGCAACGGGCTCCGCACAAGACCTCGAAAGCCAACCCAGCAAGCTTACGGCGACGAACCAGGTCCCCCTTTCCGCCCGCCGTCGACGCTCGTAGCAACGTCGAGCCGGCTGATGTTGCACGACTCCTGGCTGAAGCCCGAATAGACCACCGACCAGTCGCCGACAATCGCCGCTTGCGCCTCCGCGAGACTCAGCTTGCCTTCGCAGACGCAGCGCTTGAGCATGACCGCGGCGCGCGCCTTGCGCCGTTCACCCTGACGCCCGGCCCACGGCAGAAGACCGAGGTTGGACGGCGCATCCGGCGAACCGCCGAGCACCACCGGCACGCGCCGGTCCAGCGCGAAGTCCGCGGCGTCGTCCGCGTCGATGCCGCGCTCAGCGAGCATCCGGTCCTTGCGCGCCATCAGTTCGTCGAATGGCGGCGCCACCGCGCTGGCATAGCCTGGCCGGCAGATCGTCTCGCCGATCGACTGCTGCGTGACGCGCTGATCGAGCATGCTCGCGTCCTGGGCATGCCCCACTCCTGCTCGCAATGCGATCAGCGCGGTCAGACCGAGCATCAGCGTGACACGCGCATGCCGCACGCGCAACGGCGCCGATGCACGTAAATGCGGTGGAAACATAGTCCCGCTAGGGTCGCCGCAACTGCCGCTACGACGCCTGTCTGCAATGCCTGCCTTCATCCGTCGGCGCGCCGGCTGAGGCGCGCAAGAGTTCAATTCGCAAGCCAATTAAAACACATTCGATGTGCATAAGTAAAAAAGCTCACGCGATCGCAGCCCGCGCGGACCAGCCTCGCGCGCTCTCCCGCACGGGTTTCGGACTATCTGGCGCGACGCGCAGCGGCCAGATGCCGCGGCGAAAATCGCGCCGTCTTGCCCTATTGCGCGACCCGCGCCTGCAGCGCGCGGATGCGGCTGAGCGCTTCGGTGTTGGCGACCGTCGCATCGTACATTTGCGCGAGGTCGGCCTTCAGCGCCGTGCGCGAGCCGCCGTCGAGGTAAATCATATGGCCCGACGGATAGAAACGCGCCGACAGGTTCTGCCGGACCTGCTGACTGAGCAGCGGCATTTGCTGCAAGTCGAGCACCGTCTGATAGAACGGCGTGACGAAATCGTAGAAGCCGTTCGCCGACAGTACCTTCAGGTCCGGATTCAGCGCCATGACCGCGGCCAGGTCGCCAGCCGTGTAAAGGATCACGTTGCCCTTGTCGTCCACGCCCTTTTGCGCGCCGGTCGGATCGATGTGGCTAAAGTCCCAGAACTGGAACGCCTGATCGTTCAGATCGGTGAAAGCCGAATTCGACGTGTATTTCAACTGCTCGTTCAGATAGACGTTCCACATCGTCGTGTAGACGCCCGATACCGCCGTCATGGTCGGATCGTTGCCGCCGGAGTTCGGGTCGATCTTTCCGGCAATGCCGGTTCCGATAGCGGTGACGCGGCCGTCGTATGCGCCAAGCACCAGCCCCTGTGGTTTGAGCAGCGTGGTCAGAAAGAGCGAATTGCCACGGCTGTCATATGACGCAATGTCGAGGCTCCACGCGAGCAAGGTGGTCTTGTCGATGCCGGTGTATTCGGCGAGCTTCTCGACGGTCGCCGCATCCGTGGTGGGAAATTTGCGCAGTGCCGCGAGGTAATCCGTGCGCGCGAACTGGGCGACTTCCTCCGCGAACTCGCCTAGATCGGTCGGCCGCGGCGCGATGCCGAGCTTCTTGTGATACCACGCGTCGGCGGCGGCCGTGGGCAGCACGCCGACAGGATTGCCGGCCTGCGCATAATCGAGAATCGACGATTGCAGCGTGATGCCGTTCAGGTCCACTCCGCCTTCGTGCAGCCGGTATGCGAGCACGCAGCTGCGCGCGGTGCCGTACGACTCGCCGAACAGGTACTTAGGAGAATTCCAGCGGTTGTTCTTGGTCAAAAAGCGCTTGATGAACTGGGCGATTGAATCGGCGTCCTGGTCGACGCCCCAAAAATCGCGGTTCTTCTTTGGCGCAATGGCTGCCGAATAGCCGGTACCCACCGGATTGATAAAAATCAGATCGCTTCTGTCGAGCAGGCTGTCGGGGTTGTCTTCAATCGTATAGGGCGCGGGCGGCGTGAAGTTCGGCATCGACGTCTTGATGCGGCGCGGCCCGAACGAGCCGAGCAGCACGAACACCGCCGAAGAACCTGGCCCGCCGTTATAGAAGAACGTCAGCGGCCGGGTTTCCTCCTTCTGGTTGTCCTGCGTGAACGCAACGTAGAACATCCGCGCGGCGGGTTCCGAGCTGCTCGGGTCGACAATCACCAGATGCCCCACCGTCGCGGTGTAATTGATCTTCTTGCCGTCTATCGTGACCGAGTGATGCGTGATCGCGGCATTCTCATCGGTCGCCGTGACCGAATCGTCGGGGCCGTTGCCATATGCGACCGGATCGAAGAAGGGCTGATCGCCCGCCTTGTGCTTGCCGCCACCCGCCGCGGCTTTGGCGGAGACTTCTGAATCTTGCGGCGACTGCGGACTAACGGACGCTGGCTCTGTGCTTGTCATGATCGCTCCATGGGTACGTTCACGTCTTGTGCCGGTGCTTCGGTTATGTGCCGGGCAAGTTGGCCGACTTCTCGACCAGTTTGCCGACTATAGTGCGGCAGCCACTTTCTGACCATTGGGACTGCCGAGTCCCGTGCAGGCGTCCCACCCTCCGGACGCCACGAAGCTGCCGTTGTTGCCCTGCGTGATGTCGTTGCAAACGCCCGCTGCCTTGTACAGCTTCGGATTCACGAAGCCAGCCGGCGTACCCTGCGCCGCATTGATGCGGGCAATCAGCCCGGCCCACAGCGGCGCGACGGCGCTCGTGCCGCCCACCACCGTTTGCGTGCCTGCAACGAGTACGGTGTAGCCGGTGAGCGGGGAGGCGTCGCCGGCCACGTCAGGAACGCCGCGCCGCGTGAGCGGCTTCTTGCCGCCCGCCGTCAACGCCACCGAAAGCCCCTCCTGCCACGCGGGCAGCGCAAATGCGCGGCTTACTCCGCCGCCGCCCGCGCCGCCTTGCGGGCCGTCGTTCCAGACTACCTCGTGCGTGATCGCAGTGCCCGACGCGCTCAGGCTCGTGCCGCCACATGCGAGCACATACGGACTTGCGGCCGGAAAGTCGACCTGGTCTCCGCTACCGGCGCCGTCGCTCGAGCCGCTGTCGCCCGACGCCGCACAAACCGTCACGCCGAGCGCCGCGGCAGTTTGCAGCACGCTGTTGAATGCCTTTAGCGACTGGCTCGTCCAGACCGACTCGGGCCCGCCCCAACTGATCGAAATGACCGACGGCTTGTTGACCGTATCGTGCACGGCCCGGCTCACGGCATCGATAAAGCCGGCGTCGCTGTTCGGCGCGAAGTACACCGCAATCGTCGCGCCCGGCGCGATCGCGCCGACGATCTCGATGTCGAGCGTCACCTCGCCGTCCGGGCCGTTCGGGTCGCCGGTGGGTTCGTTGCGCGCCTGGTCGACGCTAACCGATTTCACCGTGGGCGAAGGCACGCCGAGGCTCGCGAAATACGCTTTGAGATCTGCCGGATCGTAGCCGCCGCCCAGTTCTATGATGCCGACGCACTGGCCCTTGCCGTCGCCTTGCGGAAAGTTGTAGAGCGACGCGAGCTCCAGTGGCGTGAACGAGGCCTGGTGGGTTCGCGCGGGCCGGAACGGTGGACGGATGCGAAAGTGCGGCCGCGCCTGCGGGCGGTTGTCGAGCCCGAGCACCGCTTCCACGACGTCTTGCAGATCGTCCGGCACATGGACCGCGCCAGTGCGCCCGCGAAACTCTCCCGCCGTATGGTGCTGATACTTGTCCAGCTTGACTTCGAACGCGCTCTGGAATTGCGCAACCGTGCCCGAGAGCAGCACCGAGCGGGCGGCCGGGTCTTCGCGCTCCACTGCGAGGCCGTGTGCGGCGGCAAACGCCTTGACTTTGGCGAGGTCCTCCGGCGCCGCGCCATAGTCTTTGGCCAGCGCCTCGCGCGACAGTGGCTTGACGTTGGGGTCGCCCGCTTCGATGCGGCTCATCAGCGCGTCGAATTGCGCCTGCTGCTGGCGGCGCAGCATGACGAAAACCTCGAGCTTCTCGGCTGGATCGCAGGCCCCGATCAGTTTGGAGCCTTGTTCTACCGTTCGCTCGCTTCCGGGCAGCGGTTGCTTGGTGGCCATGTGTCGATTCTCCTCGTGGCATGACGACGCCGGTTGCGAGAAGCCAACGGAGCGGCACGTGCGCCCCATCCGCTCGCCGCCGGACGACAGCGGTTACAAGGTGCTGCATGCAGGACTTCGCAAACCTTCGGACCAATGCATTCGAACACAGTTCCGGCGTGCACGGCAGTCGGCCGAACGGCTAATGCGACGGCTGTGCCATGCACGCGGCACTGCGCTCCGCTATGATGCTGCAGCGGCGATTAAGCCGTTACATTGCCTCGCGCGCGTCGGCGCGCACGATCGAAGAATCAGAGGAACCCCATGTCAATTTCGATGTATCAAGCATCTCTGCCCGTGCTGATTCGCGGCCTCACCAATCTCCAGGCCATCCTCGGCAAGGCGCAGGCGCATGCCGCAGCAAAGCAGATCGAACCGTCGGTATTCACGAACGCGCGCCTCGCGCCGGACATGTTGCCGCTCGTGCGCCAGGTGTATATCGCGAGCGATACCGCGAAGGGCTGCGCTGCGCGTCTTGCCGGCGTCGAAGCGCCCAGATACGAGGACGTCGAACAGACTTTCGACGAACTGCACGCGCGCCTCCAGAAAACGATCGACTATCTGAAGGAATTTAGCCCGCAACAGATCGACGGCTCGGAAGAGCGCGCCGTCACGTTGAAAATGCGTAACGGCGCCATCGAGTTCACGGGCCAGTCGTATCTGCTTGGTTTCGTGCTGCCGAACTTCTTCTTCCACGTGACCACGGCGTACGACATCTTGCGCCATAACGGCGTGGAGCTCGGCAAGCTGGACTATCTCGGCGCGCTGAAGTAAGCGCAGGTCTCACACGCGCGGCTGGAAGGCGATAATCGCCATGCCAGCCAGCGTTACCGCGACGCCGGCTGCGTCCCACAGCGTTGGCCGCACCTTGTCGACGCACCAGAGCCAGGCTATTGCCACCGCCACGTACACCCCGCCGTAGGCCGCATACACGCGACCCGCGGCGGTGCCGTGCAGCGTGAGTAGCCAGGCGAACAGCGCGAGACTGAGCGCGCCGGGCACGAGCAGCCAGACAGAGCCGCCCTCTTTGAGCCAGCGCCACGGCAGATAGCAGCCGAGAATTTCAGCTATGGCGGTTAGCGTGTAAAGCAGCAGGGTTTTCATCGTCGACAGGCGGTGTGTATTCGCGTAGCAGCAGGCGGCGTGCTCGCGCATGTGCGCTTCGGCGCGCTATCGGTCTTATTAACACAATCACTTGGCGCGCGAGCATGGGCCGTGCGAAAGTCGCCTCACCTTTTCGCCATTCACCACCATTGCCCGACATGAGCACTGCATCGCCCTGCATCGACATCTGCAAGTTCGACAGCGAAACCGGCTACTGCATCGGCTGCCTGCGCACGCGCGACGAATGCAAAAGCTGGAAGAAGATGAAAGACAAGCACCGCAAAAAGATTATCGACGACCGCTCGCGTCGCGAGCGCAAGCTGAACCGGTAGGCCGGTTGCGTCTCGAGAGAAGCGTGAAGCACGTTGATGTCCGTTAGTGCAGATTAGCGCCTGTCAATACAACCGTTGTAGCGCCCGTTATAGCGCCCCTTATAGCACCCGTCGCAGCAGCCGTTAAAGTGTCCGCTAAACCGCCCGCTCAAAAGCCCATTAAAGCGCCCGCTAAACGTCGGCTGCAGCGTCCGCTAATTCCCGGCGCAGCTTCAATCGAGCGACAGCCGCAGCGCGAAGCCGATCAGCGCGGCTGAGAACGTCCAGCGCTGCAGGGTCTGGGCAAGCGGATGCGCGCGCATCCAGTGTGCGATACGCGCGGCGCCCACTGCATAAGCAACGTCGAAGCACAGGCCGACCGCGAGCAGCACCGAACCCAATTCGACCATCTGCAACGCGACCGGCCCCGCTTCCGGACGCACGAACTGCGGCAGGAGCACTGAGCAGAACAGCAGCGCCTTCGGGTTCAGCAGATTGGTCAGCAAGCCCTTGACGAACGCAGCCCGCAACTCGGACATGCCGGTGCCGCGAGCCGGTTGCGGCGAGCCCGCCTCGTCGCGCGCCGCGCCCGCGTCGGGCAGCGCGAAGACAGGCGAGCGGAAGATCTGAATGCCGATCCACGCGAGATAAACCGCGCCGCCATAGCGCACCACGTCGTATAGCCACGGCGCATTGCGCAACAGCGCGGCCGCGCCGCAGGCGGACAGCGTCACGTGTGTGGCGCGCGCCACGCCGAGCCCGCCAGCGGCCGCGAAGCCGCTGCGCACGCCGCGCCCAATACTCGTTTGCAGGATGAGCGCCATGTCGGGGCCCGGCACGGCGTAGACGACCAGTAGGGCCGCGATATAGACGGCCAGCAGGTGAGCGGAGATCATGTGAGCCTCTCGTTGTTCAGGGCTCTATATTGCTATCGTCGATGGAGGGTTTGTTGGCGAATTTCCGGCCTCGCGGCACGCGTATTGGAGGAATGCGCTAACATGCGCACATTCTCGCAAGCTTTCCACCCGCGCAGAAATCGCCGCCGCCCACTATGACCACCGACCTCGATAAGACCGACCGCGCAATTCTCGCCGCGCTGCAAAAAGACGGCCGCATGTCGAACGCAAAGCTCGCCGAACTGGTCGGCCTGAGCGAAACGCCTTGCGCGCGGCGCCTCAAGCGCTTGGAGCATGAGGGCTACATCGGCCAGTATCGGGCCGTGCTCGCGCGTTCGGCGCTCGGCTTCGGCGTGGTCGCGTTCGTTCTGGTGCGCTTTGCCGTGCACGACAAGGATCTCGCCAACCGCTTCGAGCGCGAGGTGCAGGCAATTCCGCGGATCATCGCCTGTCACAACGTGTCGGGCAGCGCCGACTACATCCTGCAAGTGGTCGCGCGCGACCTCGACGACTACGGCACCTTCATGCGCGACCAGATGCGCAGCCTGCCGGGCGTGACCTCGGTGGAGTCTGCGCTATCGTTGCGCGAGGTAAAGGCCGACAGCGGCCTGCCGCTATTGTGAGCCCGAACATGGCATAGTCACGCCATTTCACGCGGCGCAAGCCGCACGGACGAACACGGAGTTCTCATGGACAACCTCGATCACGACAAGGCGCGGGCCGAAGAAACCGCCGCGATGGAACGCGTACTGACCGCGACACTGCGCGTGAAGACGGCGTTTGCGTCGTTGCAGTCGCAATTCCCGCCGGCCGGCAACGGCAAGCCTTCGCAATTCGCGCTGCAGACTTTCGACGCTGCGTTGCAGGAGCTGGAAGACGCGCAGGCCGCGTTTGACGAACTGCTGGGCGATCTGCTCGACGGCAACCGGTGAGCGTTGGCAAGTGGGCTGCGGCAAGCACGCCGCTTGACGCAGCGCAGCGGTAGAAGTCGCGCTGGCAAGTGCCGTCAGAGGCAAGAGTCGCGGCGGAAAGATGTCAGCGGAAGGGCTTTTCGGGGGCAACGCTCCCGGCGCGGCAGCGCTTTCCGGGGCAACGCTCGCGGTGGCCGCGCCATCGTCGGTAACGCTCCGGGCAGCAACGCTCCCGCCGGCACAACCCGTAGCCAAACGTTCAGGCTTCCCGCGTTTCGATCACCGGTTCGCACAGAATCGGAAAGTTGACCGAGTTCGCGATGTAGCACTTCTCATGCGCCGAGTGGTGCAGGCGCCGCGCCAGTTCAACGTCGCCGCCCGCCTGAATGAGCACGCGCGGGCGCAGCACGATCTGCGAAAAGCGGCCTTGTTGCGGACTGTCGAGCATCGTGCCTTCGGCATCGTCGCGGTAGTCGAGCACGACAATGCCGGCGTCCGAGCACAGGTGCAGGTACCACAGCTTGTGACACGCCGAGGCCGACGCAACCAGCAGGTCTTCGGGGTTCCAGCGGTCGGCGTCGCCGAGAAACGCGGCGTCGGACGAGCCAGCAATGGCCGGTTTGTTTCCTGAGGCGATTACATGATCGCGGCCATAGTCGCGATAGCCGGAGGTGCCGCTGCCGCGGTTGCCTGTCCACTGCACCGAAACCTTGTATCTGTGCTCACCGTATGCCATACGCGCTTCCTGTATTTGAATCGACCGGTTGAGGAAGCGTCTATCTTAAACCGCCGGCTCCGGGCACAGAACAGCGGTCAATCTGCGGTTCCCGCAGGTGTTGCTACCGCGGCGCCGCGGGCCTGCCGCCCAGGCTCGGCACTCGCGGATCGGGGTTCTGGTTCAGACTCGTGCCGTTTGCCCGCATGTTGTTGGGGACGCGGGACGGATTGACGGTAATGCCGGTGCCGAGACCCGTGCCGCTGCGCGTGCCAGTGCCAAGGCCACCGCCGATTGCACCGCCAGGCGTAGCAAGCCCTGGCGTCGGGCTGAGCGTCGCGCCCGCGGCTCCCCCACCGCCTGTCGGATTCACGTTCGGTGCAGTCGCGCTCAGGCCGCCATTGCCGGCGCGGCTGCCAGGCGCCTGCGCGCAAACCATTGTGCTCATGCCGCACAGGCATGCCGCGATCATCACAGTTGATGCAACACCGCCAGTTGCGATTCTCATTGCTCCGCTCCGTCAGATAACCCGCTGCTCAGTCCATATGACGAGCCGGTGCGTGCTTCGTTCACGGTCGTAACAGGTTCTATCAATGTCGGCGCCCGAGCGGCGTTCCATCGTCCAACATCGTACAAATGCTTACAAAGCACCCACCGGCAGCGTGCACCGCGCGCTTCGTGCAAGCGTTATTGCAGGCATCTACCCGCGGAGCCCGCAATGAACACGAACCTCACGCCCAGCACTTCACCCCGCAGCCGTATCCATCCGTTGATCGCCGGCGCGGCAGTGGCCGTCATCCTCGCAAGCGCGACAGGCATCGCCGCGATGACGGGCTTGCTGCCCACGTCGCACGCGCTCACGGAACCCGCGTCTTCGCCGGTTGCGCTGGCCGCGCAGCAGCCCTCGGCTCAGCAAGCGGCTCAGCAAGCGGCTCAACAGCCCGCGCAGCAGCCCATCGAGCAAACGGCGCAGCAGCCGGCCCAGCACATGGCGCCCGCAAAGCCGCCGGTTCATCGCTCACATACTGGCGCCACGCCGGCCCCGCGATATGCAAACAACGGCGGCTACCAGACAGCCAACGAACCCACCGCGGCGCGCCCGGTTCCGGCCGATCCGTACGCGGGCGAAGTGGTCGCCATCAACACCGTGCAATCGCCCGAGCCGACCACCGGCCTGGGCGCACTCGGCGGCGCCGTTGCGGGCGGACTGGTCGGCAATCAGATTGGCGGCGGACGCGGCAAGATCCTGACCACGATTGCCGGCGCGGTAGGCGGCGGACTGGCAGGCAACGGCATCGAGCACGCCGTGCGCAAGCAGACCACCTACCAGGTTCAGGTGCGCATGCAGGACGGCAGCTACCGCAATTTCGACTATCAGACGCAGCCGCCCCTTCAACCCGGCGAACGCGTGCACGTGTCGGGCGACACGCTCACGGCTTACTGATGGGTCGACGAAAACTCCCGCGCGAGTCGGCGCGCGAGAAATGAGCCTGACTGGAGCCTGACTGGAGCCTGACTGGACCATCCAAACCCATCGTGCGCGTTATGATCGGTCGTTACGCCAAAACGGCTCGTCGCGCACGATGGAGCAAGCCTACTTCCACCTTCTGCATCTGCTTGCCGGTCATCCGGAATGGATGCTCACGGTCGTGTTCCTCGCGGCCTTTCTCGAGTCGGTCGCCGTTATCGGCACGTTCGTTCCCGGCAGCACCGCAATGTTTCTCGCGGGTGCGCTCACCGGCACCGGCTCACTGAGCCTCGGCTGGGTGCTCGCGTGG
Source organism: Paraburkholderia phenoliruptrix (assembly GCF_019511605.1). Classification (GTDB taxonomy): domain Bacteria; phylum Pseudomonadota; class Gammaproteobacteria; order Burkholderiales; family Burkholderiaceae; genus Paraburkholderia; species Paraburkholderia phenoliruptrix_A. Next base: position 347,363 of record NZ_JAEUAV010000001.1, read on the forward strand.
GCAATAGCGGGCGCCATCGCCGGCGACGGGCTCAGTTTCTGGCTCGGCAGCCGCTACAAGAGCCGCATCGTCAAACTGTGGCCGTTTTCCCGTCATCCCGAAGTGCTCGAAGCCGGTTACCGCTTTTTCGGCAAGCATGGCGCAAAGAGCGTGGTGCTCGCGCGCTTTGTCGGACCGCTGCGGGCAATCGTGCCGGTCGTCGCCGGCATGCTCGGCATGTCGCCCGTGCGCTTTTACGCGATGAACGTGCTCTCCGCGCTGCTGTGGGCGCCGGCGCATATTCTGCCGGGTGTGGTGTTCGGCGCGTCGGTGCTGCTTGCGGGCGCCGTGTCGTTCCGGCTCGTCGTGATTCTTGCGTTGTTGCTGGTGAGCATCTGGCTCAGCTATCGCGCAGCGGCCTTGCTGCTCTCGCACGCCCACGCATGGTCCGTTGCGGCCGGCCGGCATCTGGGCAGTTGGGCTTGCCGCCATCCTGGGCCGCTTGGCCGCGTCGCGCGAAGAATGCTCGACCCGGCCGCGCCGGATGCGACGAGCATTCTGGCCGCATCTGTCATCGTTCTGGTATGCGGCGCACTCTTCTTTGGCGTTCTCGAAGACGTGATTACGGGCGATCCGATCACCAACGTCGACCAGTCCGTCTACCGTTTCATGCAGTCGGTGCGCACGCCGTGGGGCGATGCGGTGCTCGCCGGCCTCGCGACGCTCGGCAGCACCGGCACGCTGGCCGCGCTGATCGCCACGGTCGCGTTGTGGATGGTGTGGGAGCGGCGCTGGCGCACCATAGGCTACTGGCTCGCGGCCGTCGTCTTTTCGCAGATGCTGATCTTTGCGTTGCAATTCGCGATGCAGCGCGCGGCGCCCAACGGGCTGCTGCCCGACGCCTACGTATTCCCGAGCAATCACGTGGCGGCAACCGTCATCGTGTATGGCTTCCTCGCTTTTCTGCTGGCGCGCCGGGTCGGCATGCTCGAAGGACTGCTGGTGGTCACGGTGACAACGCTCATCGTGATTCTGGTCGCGCTAGCGGGCGTGTACTTTGGCCGCTACTGGGTGTCGGACGCGATCGGCGGCGCCGCCCTTGCCTACATGTGGGTGGCCATTGTCGCGCTGACTGCGATGTTGCGGCATCCGCAGCCGCCGCCTACCCGCCGCTGGATGCCGGCAATCGTGCTGGCGGTGGTGCTCGCGAGTGTCGGCCTGCAATCCGGCCTCGGCATGATGACACCGCCCGGCGCTCTCGCGCCGCTGCCGCTCGCCCAGGTCACGCGGCAACAGTGGACGCAGACGGTGTGGAAGCAGTTGCCCTGCTATCGCTCGGATATGGGCGGCGACCGCAAGGAGCCGCTCACGCTGCAATGGGTCGCGCACAGCGAATCGCTGCGCCAGCAGTTGCGCCGCGACGGCTGGCTGGAGGGCACGGATCTGTCCGCCCACAGCCTGCTCTCGCTCGCCTCGCCTGATGTGGCCGCGACCGCGTTGCCCGTCCTGCCGAAGCTGAACAACGGCGTGCTTTCGTCGCTCGTTTTTATGCGCCCTGGTGCTACGCGCAACGAGCGCGACGTGCTGCGCTTCTGGCCCAGCGGCTATGCGGTCGGCGACGGCGCAGCCGGCGTGCCGCTATGGGTTGGGTCGATTGCGCATGAGCGGCTCGCGCACGCCTCGTGGCCGCTGAACGTCGTGCGGGTGGACAAGCATCTGTCCACCTATGACATCGGCATGAAGCTGAGCGCCGACTCAGTCGCGAGCGTGGTGGCAACTGGTAACTGTCATGGCGTGCCCGTCGCGCTGCTCGCCTCCGTGGCGCAGTGACGGCCGTTACTCGAACGTCGCGCTGATCGAAAGCTGTACCGAGTTGCCCCGCGGACGGTGGCTCGCCTCGACTTCGTTGACCCAGCGCAGCGCGGCGGAAACCGGCGTTTTCGACACTTTGCCCGACCAAGTGATCATCGGACCCAGGCCCCACACGTGACCGCGCGCGCCGCCGATCCGCTCTGCAATTCCGCCGCTGTCGTCGGCAAGCTGCTGGATATAGCCGCCCACCACGCCCACGCCCCAGCCGTTCTGAAAACGCTTGAGCGCAAGCAGATCGAGCACGCTGACAGGCGCGTTGTGGTAGTGCGTGCGGCTATTGGGCGTATAAAAGCCGATGCCGTAATTGACCGTCAGTTCGATGTTTTCCGAAGGGATCAGATGCGTGTACGCAATGGTCGGCGTGAAGGTCCACGTGTTCTCGCCCGCATTGGCAAGGCGGCTCGTACTGTATGAACCCGTGGGCGCGAAAATCTGCACGCTCAACGCCACGTGGTCCGTCTTCGTGAGATGGTAGCCCGCGATCACCGGCACGAAAAACAGGTCGGCGAACTCTGTCGAGTGATCGTTGGGAAGGATGCCGTTGAAGCTCGACGCGTGGGTGTACTGCACGGGCACGCCGACGAGCGAAGCGAAATTCCAGCCGCCCCACGTGACGCCCCAGGGTTTCAGCAGGTCCGCGATCGTATAGACCACCTGATAGTTCAGACCCTGTGTGACCGTTCCCGACACCGGCAACGTCTTCGTCGCGCCAAGCGAACCTTCGTAGTAGATCGTTGCGAACGAAACGATCCACTCGGAGGTAGGCGGCACCACGCCTGCGTACGGCGAGACCTGCTGACCGGTCACGGGCCTGCCGACGCCGCCTTCGGTTGCGACGCACTCGTTGGCGTAGACGCAGGCGAGCGCCGCCACGGCGCGCACGAGGCGCGAAGCCTTCGCTCGCGTGGAAGCGCGGCGCAAGGCGGCCAACGAGGTTGCCGCTCGCCTGGAGCGGCCTAAAGCGGCTGCGACAGTCGCCATATGCGAGCCGCAGTGGTTCTCTCGCGCCAACGCGCGCGGCTTCCCTGCGCTTGTCTTCATGTCGCCCCCTATTGGACCGTGTAGCCCTTGCCTTGCATGCACGCGCCGTACGCATGCCAATAGGTGTTCATCGCCGCTTGCTGGGACGACGCCGCGGCCTGCGCCTGGGCGGCATGCTGCTGACGGCTGCGCACGCCGCCTGCGAGCGCGCCGGCGGTTGCGCCCACCGCTGCGCCGTGGCCGGCATCATTGCCGCTCACCTCGCCGACGAGCGCGCCCGCGGCCGCGCCTCGTGCAGCGCCTCTGACGCGCGAGCCGGTCGGGCCCGCTGCGGGCGGGGGCGTCTGCGCGACGACAGCCGGATCGATGCCGGTAGTCTGCTTCGCCCAGGCATAACAGGCGCCGTCGTCCGACATCTGCTGCTGTTGGCTTTGTCCATGCGCGGGATAAGTGGCGGGTTTCTGAGCATAGGCAAGTGCGCTCGCACTTACGATAACCACTGCGGCGATTCGCTTCATTGGGAATCCTTGTCCTCAGGAAAGCTGATGAGTTTCACGTTGGCGTCATGGCCGCAGGCCCGCGCCGCTCACACGTAAAGCATCTTACGTAACAGAATGCCTGCCACCGAGAACACATCGGCTAAACGCGAACAGTTTTACTTAACACTGCATGCGCCGCTTGCTGCGCTACGATGCACGTCACCAGCACTACCTCTCGCATGGAAGATAGGAAAGCACCCTGCCAAAAGCAAGCCTATGATTAGATATACATACGTTTTTCCGGACTCCCCTTTCCCGCGTGGATGCGGTTCGTGAACGGCACTGCCTTAGTTCATCTTCCTGCCAACTTCAACCTGAATTTGTTTGGCTCGAGCATTGCATTTCCGTATGGAAGGGAGCTAATAATCTCGCCATTGAAAGAACGGAGTCATTTGCGAATAAAGGCCTGACGTCTTGCCGAATAACATTCCATTCAAACCCGTTGCATTTCGCAGTGCGATGTTTGTCACGCCGCGCACGGCGCCCGCAGTGCATACGCGAGCGTACAAGCCGGGTTCGCTCTCACCCGCATCACAACGAGACGTGCAACTTCGAAACACGGAGATTTCATCGTGAAACGCTCAGGCGCACACCAGAGGGCAACGCTCATAGCGCTTGCCATCCTGGCCGGCTCGCCGGCCTTGTTCGATACCGCGGTTCCCGCAGCTCATGCGCAAACCGCCGCGAAGATATCGAATCAGCAACTCGATTCGCTGACTGCTTCCGTTGCGCTCTATCCCGATGCATTGCTCGCGCAGGTGCTGATGGCGTCTACTTTTCCGCAGGACGTGGCGGCCGCGGCTGCGTGGTCGCGAGCCAATCCGAACGTCAAGGGCGACGACGCGGTGAGAGCGGTGGCGAGCGAACCGTGGGACCCGAGCGTGCAATCGCTGGTCGCGTTTCCGCAGGTGCTCGCCGCGATGGCCTCCAAGCCCGACTGGGTCGCCCAGCTTGGCAATGCGTTTCTCGCGCAGCCCAACGACGTAATGGACTCTGTGCAGCGTTTGCGCAGACAGGCGCAACAGGCCGGCAACCTCAAGACCAGCGAACAGCAAAAGGTCATTGTCGAACAGAGCACCATTCAGATCGTGCCGGCCAACCCGCAGGTCGTCTACGTGCCCACCTATAACCCGACCGTGGTCTACGGCACATGGCCCTACCCGGCGTATCCACCGGTCTATGTGCCGCCGCCTCCCGGCTATGCGGTGGCGAGCGGCCTCGCTGCCGGGCTCGCGTTCGGCGTGGGTGTCGCGATTACGAGCGCGCTGTGGAGCGACGTCAACTGGAACAACCACAGCGTCAACATCAATGTGAACCGGTACAACAACATCAACGTGAACCGGCGCCTCGACGTGAACAGCAGCACGACCCGATGGAATCGCGATACCACGTTCAATCGCAACACTTCCGCCAACCTGGGCGGCATGCAGCGCGACGCCTATCGCGGGCGTGACCTGTCCGGCTCGCGCGCACAGGCGCAACAGGCATTGCAGAACCGCACCGGGCAGAATCTGGGCGGCAGCGCGAGCGAGCGTGTGCACGGCATCCAGCACGGCGGTACGAACGCTCCCAACATTCAGGCTCGCGCGCAGAACGTGAATCGCGACAACGCGCTGCGCGGCGCAGGCAACGGCGCGGCGGCGCAGCAGGACATTCAGCGCGGGCAAGCGAGCCGCGAGGCGCAGGCCCGCGCGCGCAATAACCTTGGCGCAGGCGCTGGAGCGGAACGTGGTGGCTTGGACGGCGGGCAAGCGCGCAACCTGCCGGGTGCGGGCGGTACAGTGCCACATGGCGGCTTTGGCGCGGGCGGCGGCGGACAACGCCACTTCGGACGCCAACGTTGAACGATACCAGGAGCCGCTCATGAACCGCATTCAATCCATTCGCGCTTGTGTCGCGAAAGTTACCGCACTGCCCTTGTCCCGTCAGCTTGCCCGCGCGGCGCTCGCACTGTCGGCGCTGTTCGTCAGCACCGCACCGGCTCACGCGCAGGCCGTCTATCCGACCCCGGAAGCAGCCGTGAACGCCTTCGTGGACGCACTTGCCACCAACGATCACGCGGCGATGCAGCGGGTGCTCGGCAAGTACTACAACCGCTTCATTCCGTCGAAAGACGTAGGCGAAGAAGACATCTACGACTTCCTCGGTGCGTGGGCAGCCGGCCACCACATCGTGGACGACGCCGCGCCGCTTCACGGGCGTCCAAGCAAGCATCTGTCCGTCGGCACGAGCGGCTGGACGCTGCCCATTCCCCTTGTGCAGGCCGAAAGCGGCTGGCGCTTCGATCCCGCAGCGGGCAGCGACGAAATCCTCACGCGCCGGATCGGCCGCAACGAACGTGCGGCGATCATGACCTCGCTCGCCTATCTCGACGCGCAGCGCGATTTCCGCGCGTTGACGGGACACTATGCGCAGCGCCTGATCAGCACGCCGGGCCAGCATGACGGACTCTACTGGCCCACCGCTGAGGGCGAGGCGGAAAGCCCACTCGGTCCGCTCGCGGCCACCATGCCGAAGGTCGGCTCGATCAGCAAGGACGGTTACCACGGTTATCACTTCCGCATTCTGAGCGCGCAGGGTCCGCACGCGAAAGGCGGTGCGCTCGACTATGTGGAGAACGGCGCGCTCACCCGAGGCTATGCGCTCTTTGCATGGCCAGCGGAATACGGCAAGACGGGCGTGATGAGCTTCATTGTCAATCAGGAGGGCCAGGTTTATCAGAAGGACCTCGGGCGCGATTCGTCGCGCAAAGCCGCGGCGCTCAGATCGTTCGACCCCGATCCGTCATGGCAGCCGGTAATGCCTTGAACTGGCCGTGAACAGGCCGTGAACACGCGATGAACGCACGGCGAGCGACGCAACGGGCGATGACGGCGGCGCCATGCCGTCGTCATCGCCGCTCCTGACGCCCAATCCGCATGAACGACGAGAACCTGATTGCCTGCCACGAGTGCGACGCGCTGTACAGCAAGCCACGGCTAAGCGGCAAGTCATGCGCGCGCTGCCTGCGCTGCGGCGCGATCCTGTATCGCGGTATGTCGCGCCGGCTCGACGGTATTTGCGCACTGACGCTCGCGTCGTTGGTCACGTTCGTGATCGCGCTCGGCTCTCCCATTCTCGAGCTGGAAACGGGCGGCATTACCTCGCGCACAAGCCTCTTCGGTGCGCTCGTCACACTCTGGAACGAGGACATGCAACTGGTCGCGGCCATGGTGTTCTGCTCCACCGTGCTGTTCCCGCTGACCGAACTTGCCGCGCTGCTATACGTGCTGATCGCGATACGTCATGGCTATGTGCCGCCCGCCTTCAATGGCATCTTGCGCGCAATCCAGTTCGTGCGACCGTGGGGCATGATCGAAGTCTTCATGCTCGGCGTGCTCGTCACGATCGTAAAGATGGTGAGCCTCGCACGCGTCGTTCCGGGCGCGGCACTGTTCGCATTTGGCGCGCTCACGCTAATGCTGTTGCTCGTCGTGATGTTCGATCCGCGCACGCTGTGGGATCTCGCAGACGACATTTCGAATGCCGCGCGCCGCGCAAACGAAGCGCATGCGCCGCCACCCGCCGCGCATCGCCCTGCCGCGCGCCCCACGGCATAAACACGGGCCATCGCGATGAAGACACTCACCGCCTCCCACGCCGGACTGCTCGCGTGCCACGCTTGCGGGCGCGTCGAGCGACGCAGGGCCGGCCATGCGCGGCAGCACTGCCGGCGCTGCGGTGCCCCGCTGCATCGACGCAATCCGGCCAGCCTTTCGCGCACCTGGGCATTGCTGCTCGCGGCCGCGATTCTGTATGTGCCGGCCAATCTGCTGCCCGTCATGCACACCGCTTCGCTGGTGGGCTCGGAAGACGACACGATCATCAGCGGAGTGATCTACTTCTGGACCTCGGGGTCGTGGCCGCTTGCAATCGTCGTGTTCGTTGCGAGCATTCTCGTGCCGATGCTCAAGCTTACGGTGCTCGTGCTGCTCGCCGCCAGCGCGCAACGCCGCTCAGCCTGGCGCCCGATGGAACGCGTGAAGCTGTACCGGATCGTCGAGCGCATTGGCCGCTGGTCGATGCTCGATGTGTTCGTCATCACGCTCACTGTCGCGCTGGTGCGCTTCGAATCGCTCGCGGTCATTACCGCAGGACCCGGCGCACTCGCGTTCGGTTGCGTAGTCATCCTGACCATGCTGGCTTCGATGCAGTTCGATCCGCGACTGATCTGGGACCACGTCGAGGGCGGCAACCCGCCCACGGCCAGCACCGCCACGGAGCCGCCTCATGAATAGCCCGCAAGATCCCGACCCGCGCGCCGAGCTTCCGGACGCGCCCGATCCCGGCATCGAGTCGCGCCGCGGCTGGCTGCCCTCTCTGGTCTGGGTGGTGCCGCTCATCGCGGCGCTGATCGGCATTGGGCTCGTCGTCAAGTCGATCACCGAACGCGGACCGCAGGTCACCATCAGCTTCAACAACGCGGAAGGTCTCGAACCCGGCAAGACTCAGGTCAAGTACAAGGAAGTGGTAATAGGCGCGGTCAAGTCGATCACGCTTTCGAAGGATCATTCGCACGTGGAAGTAGCCGTGCAACTGAGCAAGCAGGCCGAAGACTTCGCGGTGAAAGACACGCGCTTCTGGGTAGTACGCCCGCGCATCGGCGCGAGCGGCGTGAGCGGAATCGGCACGCTGCTCTCGGGCGCCTATATCGGCGTGGACGCGGGCCGCTCGAAAGAATCGCGCGACACCTTCGTCGGGCTGGAGGCGCCGCCGCCCGTTACCGCCGACCAGAAGGGCCGCCGCTTCACGCTGCATGGCGATTCGCTCGGCTCCATCGACATCGGCTCGCCGATCTTCTACCGGCGCGTGCAGGTAGGCCAGGTGTACGGCCTCTCGCTCGACAAGGACGGCAAGGGCGTGACGATGCAGGTGTTCGTGGCCGCGCCCTACGACCAGTACGTCGGCACCAACTCGCGCTGGTGGCATGCGAGCGGCGTCAACGTGCGGCTCGATTCGAGCGGTTTTGTCGTCAACACGCAATCTCTCACGTCGATCCTGGTGGGCGGCCTGTCGTTCCGCGCGCCGCCCGGCCAGGAGCGCGGACCGCAGGCTGCCGACTACACGAGCTTCCGACTTGCGTCTGACGAAGACGAAGCGATGCGCGCACCGGACGGCCCGCCCCTGCGCGTCGTGATGAGGTTCAATCAGTCGCTACGCGGCCTCTCGGTGGGCGCCGCCGTCGACTTTCGCGGCATCGTGCTCGGTCAGGTGATCGACATCAGCGTCGACTATGATCCGCAAACACGCAGCTTCACGATGCCCGTGACGGTCGAGCTGTATCCCGACCGCCTGAAGCGCCGCACACACGGCGCGCCAGCTCCCGATCTGGGCTCCGCAGAAAGCCAGCAACTGCTGCGGCATCTCGTCGAGCGTGGTCTGCGTGCACAGTTGCGTACCGGTAATCTGCTGACGGGTCAGCTATACGTCGCGCTCGACGTTTTTCCGAAAGCCGCGCCTGTCAGCTTCGACGCCACGCGCGACCCGCTCGAGTTGCCGACCATCCCCAACTCGCTCGACGCATTGCAAACCCAGGTGGCCGACATTGCGAGAAAACTGGAGCGAGTTCCATTCGACCAGATCGGCGCGAACCTGAACAACTCGCTGAAGAACGCCGACAGGCTCTTTGCGCAGCTCAGTACGGAAGTGATGCCGCAGGCGCGCGACACGCTGGCGGCGGCGCGGCAAACCTTCAGTTCGGCCGAGGCCACACTCAGACAGGATTCGCCGCTGCAGTCCGACATGCATCAGGCGTTGCAGGAACTGACGCGCACGCTGCAGTCGCTCAATGCACTGGCCGATTATCTGGAGCGTCACCCGGAATCTCTCGTGCGCGGCAAGACGGGAGACCAGCCATGAACCGTTATGCAAGCCGCCGGACAATGTCAGGCGTGCGCCGTTCGCTCGCTGCGTTGGCTGCGTTCGGCGTATGGGCGGGATTGACGGGCGTGGCCGCGCTTAGCGCATGCTCGTCGCCGCCAAGCGGTTTCTACACGCTGGTTGGCGGAATGCCGCTCAGCACGAGTCGCGCCACCGCACCACCGCCCGCGCTACTGATCGACGTGGCTGCTGTCGACGTTCCCGCGCAAATTGCCAGAACGGCCTTTGTCGTGCACACCGGCGCGAACCGCGTGAACGTGCTGGAGCAAACGCGTTGGGCCTCGTTGCCCGCCGACGAAATCCGTCAGGCGCTCTCGCAGGAACTCGCGCAGCGTCTCGACACGTTCGACGTCGCGCGTTCGCCGCGCCCCGCCGGTGTGCCGGTCTATCGCGTCACCGTGAGCGTGCAGCGCTTCGAATCGTGGCCAGGCTCGCATGCGCTGATCGATGCGGTGTGGAGCGTGCGCGCGCTGGCCGACCAGACCGTGGTGACCTGCCGCAGCGTCGTCAGCGAACCGGTAAGCGCGGGCAACACTGCGCTGGTCGTCGGACACCGCCAGGCGCTTCAGCAAATTTCGGCAAGTCTTGCCGACGTCATCCGCACTCTCGACGCCAAAGCGCGCGCGCCGCGCCTCTCGTCGACGCAAAGCGCGGCGCCGTGCCCCGCGACCTAGGACGTTCAATTACAAATGCCCTTCAGTATTCCGGGAGATGGACGTAAACCAGATGTACGCCTCTTCTGGATACGGAACTGAAATGGACAACATGAAGGTATCGACCCGCTTGCAGGCCGGGTTCGGACTATTGACGGCGCTCATGCTCGTACTCGCCGCGCTCGCGTTCTATGGCTTGTCGGCACTCGACAACTGTCTGGACGGCATTGCCCGCGTGAATAACGAAGAAACCCGTCTGGCGAACGAATTGCGCGCGTCGATCCAGGACCGCGCGATTGCCATCCGCAACCTTGGGTTGATCACCGATCCGCGCGACGTCGCGGAAGAAGCGGAACGTATAAAGAAGCAGGATCAGATCTATGCGGACGCGTACCAGAAACTCACGCGGATGTTCGCCGAAGAGCCCAGCACCACCGCAAAAGAGCGCGCGCTGATCGACCAGATCAGGCAGGACGAAGCGGCGGCCATGCCGCCATTGCGCCGGGCAATGGAACTGGCACTGGCGCAGAACACGGCGCTCGCAACCCAGGAAATACTGCAGAACGCGCGTCCGCCGCAACGAGTGTGGCTTGCCCATGCAACGGAACTCGCCGGCTTTGAAGATCAGATGAACAAGGATGCGCAGAAGAGCGCCGCCGCGACCTATTCGACGGTACGCAACATCGTCGCGGTGATCGCGGCAATTGCGGTCCTGCTGGGCATTGCGACTGCCACGCTGATCTCGCGCAGCATTCTGCGGCAGTTGGGAGGCGAGCCGCGCGCCGCGCAGGAAATGGCCGCACAGATCGCGCAAGGCAACCTCACAGTCCGCGTGCATGTCGCGCCAGGCGACCGGACGAGCTTGATGGCCTCGCTGGAATCGATGCGCGAGAAGCTGACGGCGATCGTGTCGGGCATCAAGACCTCGGCGGAATCCATTTCCGTGGCCGCGGGCGAGATCGCGCAAGGCAATCAGGATCTCTCGCAACGCACCGAGGAGCAGGCCGCCTCGCTGCAGGAAACCGCGGCCAGCATGGAAGAGTTGACTTCGACCGTGCGCAACAACACCGACAACGCGCGCCAGGGCAGCACGCTCGCAGCCGCGGCTTCCTCGACAGCCGCAGCGGGCGGCGACGTGGTCGAGCAGGTTGTGGTAACCATGCGCGACATCTCGTCGAGCTCGGCGAAGGTCACGGAAATCATTTCGGTGATCGAAGGAATTGCTTTCCAGACCAATATTCTGGCACTCAACGCCGCAGTGGAAGCCGCTCGCGCAGGCGAAGAAGGCCGGGGCTTTGCAGTAGTGGCCGGCGAAGTGCGCACGCTCGCGCAGCGCAGCGCGACGGCGGCCAAAGAAATCAAGGACCTGATCGAAGCGTCGGCCTCGCATGTGACAAGCGGCTCGCAGCTCGTCGAAAACGCCGGCAAGACGATGAGCGAGGTTGTGCGCTCGGTGCAACAGGTGACCGACATCATGGGTGAGATCGCTTCCGCATCGTCCGAGCAAACGAGGGGAATCGAGCAGGTGAACGTGGCCGTCACGCAGATGGACGAAGTCACCCAGCAAAACGCGGCGCTCGTCGAGCAGGCCACCGCCGCCGCGCAGGCCATGGCGGATCAGGCCGAAAACCTGCGCGCCGCAGTGTCCGTTTTCACGGTCGCCGCAGGCGGCCAGGCTGTGCATAGTGTCGCGAGCACCGCACAGGCAAAGCCGCGCCCCGCCGCCGCGCCGCAGAAAAAAACCGTCCCATTGGCGGCGAAATCGAAGCCGGCGGCCGCGAGCGCGCAACCATTGCAGCCGGCCGCAGCGCAGCCGCGCAGCAAGGAACGCGAACTGCAAGACGCCGGCGCGGACAGTTGGGAAACCTTCTAGACGATGCCTTTCCATCAGAACCGGCGCTTGCGCGCCGGTTTTTTTTTTCGCTGGAGCGATCCTGGCCGGCACTTGCGCCGTGAGAAGTCGTTTTTGCGCGCGTCCGGCCGATGTCTGTCACGCCTGCACGAGATGGTGTTCGACATCTCTTGTTTAGAAGACGCAGCGGCTAACCGCGATACCTTCGAAGCGTTTCTGACGGGAGTTCGCCAAACTGTTCGCGATACTCCGCGGAGAAGTTGCCTAAATGCCAGAACCCCCACCGCGTCGCAGCTTCCGTTACCGAGGCGGCGCTCTGCAGCTCGCGTTGTACCTTCCCGAGACGAATCGCACGGGTGTACAAGAACGGATTCATGCCCAGCGCTTCTTCAAAAGCGTACTGAAGCGTGCGACGGCTGGCTCGAAGCCGAACGCACAGTTCCGCAACCGTGAGTGGGCAGTCGGGCGACGCCTCCACCAATTCACGGACCGCACGAACAAGCTGCCAGTGCCGTGACGTTCGCGAAGCGCTTTGTGTAAGCAACTCTGGTTCAGAATCGAGCACGTCGGCGAGCCCGAAGACAGCGCTTCGCTCGAACGTTTCAGCGATGTTCGCGTCCTTCGTGAGATGCGGCATCCTGGTGAGGATGTTAAGCATGCTCTCAAGTGCGACACGGAACTCCTGCAACCTGGTAGATGCCACCGGAATGGGTCCCGCTCTCCTCGTAAGTCGGGGGCGGAGCAAATCAAGGTGTTCCCGCGCGGCACGGTTTGAAATGTTCTCTGGGCAAATTTCCAGGTTCACAACGAGGTGCTGGTCAGGCGACAAAAACTCGAATCCACCTTCTCCAGAGAAAACGTGGAGTGCATCGCGATGGCTCGGCTGTCCACATAGTAATGCGTGTCCCTCCAACTGAAAGGGAATGCCAACCGCGATTTCCTTGGCCGCCACCTCGCCGCGCTGGTAGACCGTTCTATTGAGTCGCTCGATATGCACACGGAAGCCGCCGATGGCTAGCGTGGTGACTGAGCCATCGAACGCGCCGCGCGAAATTTGACAATAGCTCTGATTCCACGTGTCCAGAAGCGCTGCTTGCTCCTCAACACTGTGGCAAGTCCGCACCGCGACCGGCGTTGTTAGTTCGCATGTTGACATTTTTCGCATCCTCGACGAACGCTTCAGCTTTCCCCTCTCCAGTGTAAGGGAAGAAAAAACTAGCGACGAGCCTCCGACGACTGCGCCTAACCCGCCATAAATTACAAGTTCCTTCCACCTCGGACGCGGGGTTCAGTCTACAAGCCCAGGCATCAAGTTGGTCCTCCAGACGCCAGGCTTGGCGCGATTTTGCCAATTTTGGATAGTCTCGGGATTTCGGCGAGCCTACCTTCTCCGAACTCACACGACAAGGAGCGTCCAGATGGCTGAATACAAGGGCTTCGCCGAGAGTGATACCACCGCAAGCGCAGGTAGAGGACGTCTTGCCGGGAAGATCGCCATCGTCTCCGGCGGCGCAACCGGCGCAGGCGGTGCAGCCTCCCGGTTGTTTGCGAAGGAAGGAGCGAAAGTCGCGGTAATTGACATCAATCAGTCAGCCGGCGAGCAAGTGGTCGACCAGATTCGCGCTGAAGGGGGAGTTGCCGAATTTTTCGCCGCAGACGTCTCAAAGCGCGCTGCAGTGGAAGATGCCGTTGGCAGCGTCGCGTCCCATTTCGGACGAATCGACACGCTCTTTAATCACGCGGGCAGCATCGTCGTCAAGCCCTTCCTGGAGACGACCGACGACGACTATGACTGGCTCATGGATGTGAATGTCAGAAGCATGTTCATGATGACGAGAGCCGTGCTTCCTCACATGCTGGCTTCAGGCCGCGGTTCGATCGTCTGCACCGCGTCGATCTCGTCAGTCGCGGCTACTCCGCTGGAGGTGTTGTATTGCACGACGAAGGGAGCATGCGCGATGTTCGCGCGGGCCATTGCGCTCGAATATCGCGACCGCGGCATCCGTTGCAACGCTGTGAACCCCGGGTTTATCGATACCCCGCATGGTCGACGGGAAATCGATGCTCTTGCGAAGTACGGGTTCGACGCTAGCGAAGCGGCTTTAGCTGTCCAGCAGGGCCGGCTATGCGCACCGGAGGAAGTGGCGCAGGCTGCTCTCTTCCTTGCGAGTGATGATGCGTCTTTCATTAACGGCGCTCACCTGTACGTCGACAACTGCTTCACAGCTGCATAAGCGCAGGCCGGCCGAATTGCGCACACGAAGACATTCCCGGTGCTCGCACATTATGCGAGCAGATAAACAGCGCCCGACATGAGTGAATTCTTTAACAAGGAAGCGTCATGGACACGAAACGAACTACGCACGCGACGGAATTCGTCGATGACGACGTAAAGCTGCTGCACGAGATGGGCTACGCTCAAGAATTGTCCCGCCGTATGGGGGCATTTTCTAACTTCGCGGTGTCGTTCTCGTTGATTTGCATTCTCTCCGGGGGCATCACGTCCTTTCAGTTGGGTCTCTCCGCGGCGGGAGGTGCCTCAATCGGCCTGGGGTGGCCACTTGGCTCGCTGTTCGCCCTGATTGTCGCCGCGGCGATGGCACAAATCGCTTCGTCGTATCCGACTGCCGGCGGCCTCTATCACTGGAGCTCGATTCTCGGGGGCAAGACGTGGGGATGGCTGACGGCATGGCTGAACCTTCTAGGCTTGGTCTTCGTTGTCGCCGCAATCAACTATGGAACCTATGACCCGTTCTTCAGGACCATCATTGCGCCCATGTTTGGGGTCGCGCCGGAGTCGCTCGGTTGGTGGTCGCAGACCGTTTTTCTCACCGTCATCACTGCCTCACAAGCATTCTTGAATCATAAAGGCATTCGCATAACCAGTCGAATCACTGACTTGTCCGGATACCTCATCTTTGTCGTAACCATTTTGCTCGTCGTGTCTTTGCTCGTTTATTCGCCCGTCAAGATCGACCTTTCGCGGCTGTTTACCTTCACAAACTTTACCGGTGTAGACGGTGGTATGTGGCCGAGGCAAACGATGGCGATGGCCTTTCTCTCAGGTCTTCTGCTTACGGCATATACGATTACCGGGTTCGATGCATCCGCACACACGTCGGAGGAGACACATGAGGCCTCCCGAAACGTGCCGCGCGGCATCATAGGCTCGGTCTTCTGGTCCACGACGTTTGGCTACGTGATGGTCTGCACGTTCGTGCTGGTGATGCCCGATGTGGGTGCTGCCGTAAAGCAGGGAACGGGCTTCTTTCAGGCAATATTAGCGCCGATTCCTGGGCCTTTGCGCTTCGTCATTGAGATCTTGATGTTCTTCATCAACTACGTCTGTGGTCTCGCAGCCGTGACCTCGACCTCACGAATGATGTTCGCATTTGCTCGCGATGGCGGGCTGCCTGGCTCCAGGTGGATGCGCAAAGTCAATTCAGAGCATCGGACCCCGGGCATCGCGATCTGGGTTTCCGCAATCCTCGCGATTGTCGTGACGCTTTATGGCGACGCGTTCTCTGTGTTGAGTGCCGGAAGCGCCGTTTTCCTTTTCATCTCGTATGCAATGCCGATAGCCGCTGGTATCTTTGCTGAAGGACGTAGCTGGAGCGAAAAGGGGCCTTTCCAGCTTGGCTGGCTGTCCAAGCCATTTGGCGTGCTGGCCGTGTTCGGAGCGTTAGTGTTAGCTTACGTCGGCATTCAACCGCCGAACGAGAAGGTCATCTACGTCATAGCTGCGCTACTAGTTCTTCTTCTCGCGGTATGGTACGTGGGCGGTGTACGTAAGAGCTTTGCAGGCCCTCCTGTCGGCGGCCTGTCGAAGGACCGGGAGCGCGCCCTCGAGACCATCGAAGGTCAGCTCGAGTAAGTTACCAAGGGTACAGAAGCGAGCGGCTGGACTGCCATCACAGTATCCAGCCGCTCTCCCCTGCCCTATCGCGCGTAGCCACTCAGCCACTGCGGACCGCCCGACAATACGGGAGAGCCATCAGGTAGCCACTGTCGGCCTCAACTTCGCGCGTAGGCGTCGCTCTGCTTCCTTCACAAACCTCAGCCTCACGACGAGGATGCCGGCCGCAACGAGCGTCAGGCTCACGAAGGCTAATCCGGCGTAAATGGAGCCAGTCGAGTCTTTCAGCGCGCCGAACGCGACCGGGCCGATGAATCCGCCCAGGTTTGCAATGGAGTTGATTGCTGCCAGACCGACGGCCGCCGAGGAGCCCGTTAGGAACAGTGACGGCATCGCCCAGAACGGACCGTAAGGTGCATAGATGGCCGCGGTGATAACGGTCAGCAGAACAATCGAAACCCACAGATTGCCTGCAGAAAGCGCCATCAAAACGAGCGCAATGCCGGCAACGAAGAGCGGCAGCGCAACATGCCACCTTCGTTCTCCGGTTCTATCCGAGCGTCGAGCCCACCACACCATGACGAGCGTCGCAACTGCATATGGCAGGCCATTCACCAATCCCACTGCTGTACTGCTGAGCGTGTGGCTCAAACCCTTCACGATTTGCGGCGAATAGAAAGCGAGTACGTACACGGCGACCGATTTGGCGTAATAGATGAATGCAAGCAACCAGATACGGACGCCGCCCAGGCTGCTCCAGAACGACACCGTTCCGTGCTGCTTCACCTTTGCCGCCGCTTCGGATTCGAGGACACCGGCCAGCCACGCCTTTTCTTCCACAGTCAACCACTTTGCGTCGCGCGGGTTGTCGACCAGGATGCGCAGGGCAAGGAACCCGAGGAGCACTGCCGGCAAGCCTTCAAGGATGAACACCCAACGCCAGGAAGCAATGCCGTTCCAGTGCACGTGGTCGAGGATGAGTCCCGACAGCGGCCCTGCGATAAGAGTGGCAATCGGCAGCGCCAACATAAAGAGCGCCACGACTCGCGCACGCTGTCGCTCCGGGAACCAATACGTCAAATAAAGCAGAACGCACGGGAAGAAGCCCGCCTCTGCGATGCCCAGGATAGTCCGAACAATGGCGAGCTGAAGGTAGTTGTTCACGAAACCGGTGCAGGCGGCGACGGCGCCCCAGGTGAACAGGATGCGTGCAATCCATTTACGCGCGCCATATCGATGCATCAATATGTTGCTCGGCACCTCGAACAGGAAGTAGCCCACCGTAAAAAGGCCCGCTGCAATGCCAAACTGTGTGGACGTGATGCCCAGGTCCGGGTTCATCTTCAGTGCAGCGAATCCGATGTTGGAGCGGTCGATGAACGCAATGATGTAGAGCACAATCAGGAATGGAAGAATGCGCCATTGAATCTTTTGGATCGTGCCATTGATGTGGTCGGTCTGTACTGCCGCGGTCATGCTTTGCCTCCGTCTGGCGATGGCGCCCCGACCCTTCGGATAGCGCCTGCACCTGAGCTTTAATTGATTTCTGTTGAAAGGACGTTCTGTTCGCTCCTGGCCCCTCCACAGCGGTAGTTCCGCAAAAGCGCCAGATGCTGGTGGTCCTTATGTTTCCGCACGGACCGGGTCAGCCGCCACCTCTTCCGATTCCTTTATGAAGCGCGATTCGGGCAGGAAGAAAAAGCCGACGACCGCAACCGCGCCTGAAACTACAGTTGGGTACCACAGCCCGAAATAGATATCACCTGTCGCTGCCACCATCGCGAAGGCGGTCGCAGGTAGAAATCCACCGAACCAGCCATTACCGATGTTGTAAGGAAGGGAAGTCGCGGTGTAGCGAATCTGCGGAGGGAACAGTTCGACAAGCCAGGCGGCGGCTGGACTGTACACCATGGTCAAATAAATGACCGGAATCATGATGAGCAGAACCAGCATCGGTTTATTGACTGCCGATGGGTCGGCACTCTTCGGGTAACCGTGCTGCACGAGCGCGGCAGATAGCGATTCAGTGAATAACTTGATACGTTCAGTGACCTGCGCCGCGCCAAGACCCTGGAGGCTGCCGAGTTCGACAACCTGGCTGCCCACGGTCACGACCGTGGCTGGTCCATTCGACTGTGACGCGGTGTAGTTCACTGCATTCTTTGCCAGTGCCGCTTTCGCCACGTCGCACGGCTTGTTGAAAGTGCTTGTGCCAACAGGGTTGAACTGGAAACTGCACTCGCTCAGGTTCGTATCGAGCCTCACGGGCGAGGTGGTCTGAGCGTATTCGAGCGCCGGATTCGCGTAGTGCATGATTCCCTTGTAAATCGGGAAGTAGGTCAGCGCGGCGATTGCACAGCCCGTGAGAATCACCGGTTTTCGGCCAATACGGTCGGACAGCCAGCCGCACAACACGTAGAACGGAAGGCACAGCACCAGCGCGATGGTCAGGACCTCGTTGGTCAACTTCCCGTCCAGCTTCACCGCTTGCAGCAGGAAGAACTGAATATAGAACTGTCCGGTGTACGCAACCACGCCGAGCCCTGCGGTGCAGCCGAGCAGCGACGCAATCACGAGCTTCCTGTTCCTGGCGTTGACAAACGTGTCGCGCAGCGGCGACTTCGATTGCTCGCCTTTCTCCTGCATCCGCTTGAACTCCGGGCTCTCGTTGAGCTTCACCCGAATCCATAACGAAATGCCCAGCAGGACGATGGAGAACAGGAACGGAAGACGCCATCCCCACGCTCCGAACGAGTCTTCGCCCACACCCGAACGCACGCCCAGAATGACGAAGAGGGAAAGGAGCAGACCGAGCGTTCCGGTGGTCTGAATCCACGACGTGTGCAAACCGCGTTTCTCGGCGCTCGAGTGTTCCGCCACATAGGTCACTGCACCGCCATACTCTCCGCCCACGGCAAGGCCTTGCAGCAGTCGGAGCACAATTAGGAGAATTGGAGAGGCGATACCAAGAGTTTCATACGAAGGCAGCAGCCCTACAATAAAAGTCGGCAAACCCATTAACACAATGGTGACGAGGAAGGTCCGCTTTCTCCCGGCGATGTCGCCAATCACCCCGAACACGAGCGAGCCGAACGGCCGAACGATGAACCCTGCCGCGAAAGCCAACAGAGCAAAGATAAAAGCGGCCGTTGGATTCACGCCAGAGAAGAACTGCTTCGCGATAATTGCGGAGAGCGAACCGTACAGATAAAAGTCGTACCACTCGAACATCGTCCCTAAGGATGAGGCGATGATGACTTTTCTCCGTTCGCTCGACGATGTTCGGGATTTCAAGGCAAGCATTCCAGTCTCCTACTATCTCATTGCAGCGCCGGAGCCTGGTGGAAGGCACAGATTCCGGCCGGGTCGTTTCACTGACGACTATCTGATGACTATCTGATAACTACGGCAGAGGAGCGCTCGTCAAATCATCCCGAACTGCTCCAGCTTGTCGCGCAAGCCAAGCAGTTCCACCATGCTCTTGCCAGCAGCGATTCCTTCGCGGATTCCGTTTTCCTTGTCTTCGCGCGCACGGCTGAGGCGAATGACATCTTCAACTTCATCCTGAGCGACCACGACCAGTCCATCACGGTCGCCGACGACAATGTCGCCCGGATTCACGACAACGCCGCCGATGCTGACGGGAACGTTGACCTTGCCGGGTTGGTTCTTGTTGGTGCCCTTGATCGAAAGGCCGCGCGAGAATGTGGGAAAGCCCATCTCGATGATGGTGTTTGCATCGCGGACCGAGCCATCGATAACCAGGCCGGCAATGCCGAGTTTCTGAGCGGCCATAGTAAGCAGGTCGCCCCAAGGACCAGCTTCGGTGAAGCCTTTGGCGTCTACGACGAGCACGTCGCCGGGCTTGGCCTTGGTCAGCGAGTAGTGAATCGCCAGGTTGTCGCTCGGTCGAATGTCGACGGTTAGCGCGCGGCCGGCCAGCCGCACGGACGGGTCTATCGGGCGCAGTGCGCCGTCGATTGCGCCTTTCTGACCTTGCGCTTCATGAATCGTTGCGGTGCCGAGTTGCTTGAGCGCTTCAATCTGTTCATTGGTAACGGACATAACCTTCTCCAGAGCAATAGGGTAAGCAGGGGCCGGGCAGTCGAACTGCCGGACGACTTCAATGTTCGTGATCGAGGCTTAGGCCGAGACCTTCTCGGGCTCCGACGAGAGCCAGTTGAGCGCATCCGCCAGTGCGGGCATTTCGGTGGGAAGCGGAGATGCTTCGAGCTTGTCCGCTGTACGAGCGAAGCGATGCTGCACACCGTCAAGGACGTCCGAGACGATGCCAATGGCAGCAAGTTGACGTTCGGCCTCTTCGACCTCGTGCTGGCGACGACGAGCATGAATAACGTGAGTCGTGACCAGCATTTCGAGGAATTGCGGCAACGAGGCCTTATCGATGTCCTGCAGCACTTCGTAGAGCGCGGGGCGCAATCCTTGCCTTTCCGCTGCCATGAGTACCTCGACCGCCAACGCCTCCATACCCTTCGTAAAAACGCTGCGTAGAATCTTCAGCGACATTGCGTCGCCAGCGCGGCTGCCCGGAAGAACGCGCGGCGCTACATCTGCGGCTTCAGCCAGGATCGTTGAAAAGGACGCCGCGCCATCGCCAGCGCAGAGTAGCGGTGTACGTGCACCCAAGAGCGCAATGGCACCCATGATGGCCACGTCTGCATACGCGATTTTCTGCTCGCCAGCTAGCGCTTCGCCCTGACGTTTCGTCTCCGGAGAAGCGGTAGTGAAGTCGGCGAACGAGGCTCCCGGCTTCATGAACCCGAAGCAACTCTCGGCGACCTGCAGGGATTTCGTGCCCACTACGCACGAAAAGACCCAGTCCGCCTCCCCGAGCCATGGTCCGACCGCCTCGTTGATAGGTACGTCGATGTCACGAGCGAGATTTGCCGCCAGTTGGGACACCCGCTGCTCGCACAGCAGGAGCTTATTTCCCGCAACACTCGCCAGTGCGCTCGCGTAGCATCGCCCGACCTCGCCCAGACCAACAATTGCAATATTCATCAATACCTCCTTGGACGGGTAAACAGTACAAATAAAATACAATCGTCACAAGCAAAGTTTGGACATCGCCGGGAAAACCCCTACTTTTCGCAATCGACGCTTGCGAACTGGCCACGACAAGAACAATGAAAAGACAATAAGTCATGTAAAATGGGCGACAGAGGGCGCTACGTCCATCGCGGGCCCTTCGTCCCGCGGACGTCTTTGGGCTGACCCGTTGCCAGTCGAGCGAGCAAGACACGTGAAAAAAGGAATGGAATTCGCCTACGACACGATGCGCAAGCGCATCCTGTCAGGCCAGTACGAGCCGGGCACCCAACTGAAAGAAGAACGCCTGGCGGAAGAGTTGGGCATGAGCCGCACACCGATACGGGCGGCGCTTAAGAAGCTCGCTGAAGACAAGCTCGTATCCGTCGAGGCAAACAGAGGTGTTTTTGTTGCAGGCTGGACCCGCTGGGACATTGAAGAGATGTTCAGTCTGCGCGCGCTGCTGGAGCCGCATGCCGCCCGGCTTGCTGCCGCGCGTGCCACGGAAAGCGACATTGGCAAGCTGAATGAAATCAACGCCGAAATGGCCAGCGCAATTAAAAGTCGAGCGGACGATGCGGTGCTGCGAATACAAGCGGCCAATCGGGCCTTTCACATGCACCTGCTCGATTGCGCCAAGTCGCAGCGCTTGAAGTCGATGCTCGTCACGCTTATCGACATGCCGGTCATCACGCGGTCGTTCTTTCTCTACTCTGCACCGGACTTCGCGCGAAGCCTCCAGCAGCATGAGGACATTGCGTACGCAGTCCAAACCCACGACGGCGAACTTGCCTGCAATCTTATGGAGTCGCACATTCGGCTGTCGTATCGTCGATTCATGAAAGAACGTATCGACTCCGGCCACGTACCCGCCGAGGACAATCAGGCGGCCAGAGGCGCGAGTACTCAAGCGGCCGACAGCGACTTACCTGAGAAGTGAAATACAAAGGAAGAACAATCTCTGCGAGTGCCCATGACGCCTTTTTCTGCCGGCGAATGCCGCCCCACCGTCGTCCTGCCTGACAACTCTTGCGACTGCCACATGCACGTGTTCGATGACACACGGCTACCTGTGGCTGGGGCTACAGTTACGCCGCCGACCGCAACGGTCAACGACTATCGAAAATTGCAGGAGCGGCTCGGGACCAGGCGCTATGTGCTTGTGCAGCCCTCGACGTACGGCACCGACAACAGCGTGATGGTGTCGACACTCGTCGAGAATCGCACCAATGCGCGAGGTGTCGCGGTGGTGAACGACAAGGTGCCCGATGAGGAACTGGTTGCTCTAAACGACGCGGGAGTGGTCGGCATCCGCTTCAATCAGGTTCAAGCCGGAGCAACCTCACTCGCCATGCTGGAGTCGCTTGCTCCCCGGATACAAACGCTGGGCTGGCACATCCAGCTACATGTGACTGGGCAGCAGTTCATCGATTACGCCGAGCTGCTATTGCGTCCCGGCGTCCCGCTTGTTCTGGACCACTATGCACGCTTACATCATGTCCCGAGCTTGGCGAATGCAGTAACGGAAAGGCTGATGCGGCTCATGGACTCTGGCCGCGTTTGGCTGAAACTGTCCGCGCCGTACCTATCAAGTCAGGCCACGCATCCACCGTACATCGACCTGGGCCACAGTCTTGAATCCTTGACCCGCAACTTTCCCGAAAGGCTCGTGTGGGGCTCGGATTGGCCTCACGCGACGGAAGCAGACAAGCCGGATGATGCGCAAATGCTGGATTGGCTGACAAGTCAAATTCCGTCTCGCAAGCTGCAGGAATCCGTATTCGTCGAGAATGCAGCGTCACTGTACCGGTTCCAGGTTGCCCGGGAAGCACTGTAAGACAACGGTGATTCGGACAAGACCGTCGGATCTCGGCAAAGACTCGCTTACAGCATGGGAGCGTTAGGTCGGGCGTCAAATGCATTCAAGGCACTGCCCGCGCTCCTGTGATGCATGCATGTTCGTGTCGTCCAAAGCGTCCTTCAAACCCGAACGTGCGTATAGACGTCATTTGACGAATTTCTTTCGTTGCTTAACGCAGGCTATTGCGTAACGCTGAGCGACGCACAACGCGTGACGATCGACCATCGCGTGGACAAGCACAGCCCCCTCGCCTTCATGCGCGCCGGACTCTATGTTGGCTCTTGCTGGCCGGCCGGCGCGTCGTTTCGCCGGCCCTGCTACGCACTCATTTCCTCGACCAGAAAGTCGACCAGCGCGCGCTGATGTGCATTGAGCACACCGCCGGAGCTGACCAGAGCAAGTTCTGTGGGCGGCAAAGGCGGAAAGCCATTGCATAAGCGATGCTCGGGCAGCACCGCTGTAGTGGGCAGAACCGAAATGCCCAAGCCCGAAGAAACCGCTGCCTGAATGCCCGTCAGGCTGTGACTCCCGAATGCCACGCGCCAACGCCGGTGCGCTTTGTCTAGACCGCGAATCGCGCGCTGCCTGTACACGCAGCCTTGCGGAAACAACGCGAGTGGAATGGGTTCGTCAGAAGACGGTTCCGGCGCCTGAGCGTTGGCACCCTGCACCCACACGAGCGACTCCGGCCACGCTGCAAGACATTCGCCGCTTGCCGGCTCGCGCTTGACCAGCGCGATTTCTATCTCACCGCTGGACAGTCTGCGTTGCAGGTCTGCACTCATGCCGGCCACAGTTTCGAGCCTGACGCCCGGCTTCGTTTTGACGAAGCCGGACAGCATCGCCGACATGCGGCGCGCGTCGAAATCTTCCGGCACCCCAATGCGAAGCGGCGTGACTGCCACATCGCTCGTGAGCGCGTCTTGCGCCTCCTGCGCCAACGCAAGCAGGCGCCGAGCGTACTGCGCAAGCAGTTCGCCATGCTCGGTTGCCGTCACCTGATTGCCGGTGCGGTCACGCAACAGCAATGTACGGCCAACCAATTCTTCGAGCCGCCGAACCTGTTGGCTCACGGTAGATTGCGTGCGATGCACGCGCTCGCCCGCCCGCGTGAAGCTGCCTTCGTCCACCACGCAAATGAGCGTATTCAGCAGATCGAGATCAAGCATGATGAGCTCGCTTGGTTATTTGCAATGCAACTGATGTCGAGAGATTAATTTAATTTTCCAATAACCGTCAATGGACTTAACCTTGAGGCCATTCACGCATCGACTCATTTCTGGAGCACAGTTCATGTCACTGGATAACACTGCGCGGCCGCACTGGCTTACGTTCGACTGCTACGGCACCTTGATTCAATGGGACGAGGGCCTGCAGGCCGCGGTACGCGACATTCTTCAGACCAAGGGTGCGGATCAGGTGGATCCGGCAAAGCTGATCACCGTATACGACCGACACGAACATGCGCTCGAGCAGACTGCGCCGCACCGCCCGTTTCGCGAAGTGGCCGCCACCGCACTGCGTCTTGCGCTCGCCGAACTCGGCTTGCCCGGCGACGCAAACGACATTCGCACCTTGACCGATCGCATTTCGGCAATGCCGCCGTTTCCGGAAGTAGTCGACACATTGCGGCGACTCAAGCACGATGGCTATCGCCTGTGCATTGTGTCGAATACCGACGACGACATCATTGCCGGCAATGTCGCGCAACTGGGCGATTTGATTGACCGCGTAATTACCGCTCAGCAGGCGGGTGCGTATAAACCAGACCGGCGGCTATTCGATTACGCACACGCTCAGTTGGGCGTGACACGCGAGGAGGTCGTGCATATTTGCGCGAGTCCGCATCTCGACCATGCGGCCGCACGCGACGTCGGTTTTCGCTGCGTATGGATCGACCGTGCAACGGGCCGCAAGCTACTGCCCGATTACACGCCCGATGCAACGCTCTCTACACTGGATCAGGTACCGGCGCTGTTTGCTTCGCTCGGCTGGTGACTCTCAGGAACGACAATATGGCGCATACACTTTCCGCTACTGGCTCGTCTGCATCATCCTCATCAACTGCGGCGTTGCAACTCGACTCCGACGCCGTCAACGAGGCACGCATACAACTCGCAGCGTGCTTTCAACTGGCGGCGCAATATGGTCTGGAAGAAGGGATCTGCAATCATTTTTCAGCCATGGTGCCGGGACACGACAACCTGTTTTTCGTCAATCCATATGGCTATGCGTTCTCTGAAATCACCGCATCGCGACTGCTGATTTGCGATTTCGACGGACAGGTTCTCGCGGGCGAAGGCAAGCCCGAAGCAACGGCGTTCTTTATCCACGCGCGCTTGCATCGGCTAAAGCCGCGCGTAAAAGCAGCTTTTCATACGCACATGCCGAACGCAACTGCGTTATGCCTGCTCGAAGGCCCACCGTTGTTGTGGCTGGGGCAAACCGCACTGAAGTTCTACGGCCGCACTGCTGTCGACGAGCATTACAACGGCCTCGCGCTGGACGATTCAGAAGGTGATCGCATTGCCGCCGCGGCCGGCGACGCAGACGTCGTGTTCCTCAAGAATCACGGCGTAATGGTCATGGGCGAAAGCATTGCAGAAGCATGGGACGATCTGTATTACCTCGAGCGCGCCGCGCAGGTGCAACTCAAGGCAATGAGCAGCAATCACGCCTTGAAGGCCGTACCGCATGAAATAGCGCAGCGCACGTATGAACAGATGCGTGCCGCCGACAAGGAAAGCGCACAGGCTCATCTGGAAAGCGGCATGCGCGAGTTGCACAGGCGCGGAATTGGTTTCGATCAATAGCACTATTTGCGCACTTTATGCGCGGCGGCGACTGCATCGAGTCCCGCCATCACGAAGCGGGTGAAGTCCTCCACGAGCGCCGCCCGGTCTTTTGCAACAGCGGGCAGCAAAGTTGCCTGCACCTGGCGCGGCGCGATCATCAGTGCGATGCAAGGCAGCACGCTAAACATCAACGCTCTCTGCACCGCCGGCTCGTGCGGATTCAACTGCAACACTTCTCCAATCAGTCGGAGCAATACGGCGGCCTTGGGACGCACCGCCTTTTCTATGAGCGCGGGCATGGCCGGTGAGGGCGACAACACCTCCCGCAGCATCAACATGAATCCCCACGGCGCGCTCGTACTGGTGGAAAGACCGACGAATCGCGAGATGACCGCGCGCAGCTTGTCCCGCGCATCGCCGGGCGCCTCCGTCAGCGCAGACAATTCGTCGAGGCTCACCACCTGACGGTGCGCCTCGACGAGCGCCGCCTCGTAAAGCGCCTCCCGACTGCCGAAGTGATAGTTCACCGACGCCATGGGCGTGCCCGCACGCTCGCATATTTCCTTGCTGGTGGCATCGGCGAAACCGCGCGCGGCGAATACCTGCCCCGCAGTGTCCAGTAGATGCTGGCGCGTCGCCGCACCATCGGGCCGGCTCGCGCGCTTCACACGCACTGACTCCTCGGCTCGTGCGCGCGGTTTCGGCTCTTTCGCCTCTTTCGCGTGTTTGGCATGTTCCGTACGGGCCGCGCGTACCGAGGCCGCCGTGGGCTTTCTGGCAGTTTTTGCTTCCGCGCTCCTGTCCGTTATTTTCGCAGCGATGGTCGCTCGTTTGGTCGGCATGGCAAGGGCAAGGGCAAGCCCGAAAAATAGTTTGAATTCAAATTTCAATTCACCTATATTTCATTGTACTTCATTTGCGCGGGCATTACCCATGAAGCACCTTGTCACCTGGATCAGACGGCCGACCTGCGCCCTGCTTGCCGGTGCGTTGCTCACAGCATGCTCGCATCGCGAAGAGACCACATACCAAGGTTATGTGGAAGGCGAATTTGTCTATCTGGGGTCGTCGCAAGCGGGCAAGCTCGTGCAGTTGCAGGTCGCACGCGGACAAACCATCAAGGCAGACGCGCCGCTCTTCGCGCTGGAATCTGTCGACGAAACCGCTGCATTGCAACAGGCACAACAACAGCTTGCGGCGGCCCGCTCACAACTTGCGGACATTCAGACCGGCAAGCGCGCGCCCGAAGTCAACGTGAACCGCGCGCAGCTTGCACAGGCTGCGGCTAACGCCCGCAAGGCAGCGCTTCAACTCGCGCGTGACGAAGCGCAGTACAACGCAGGCGGCATTTCCAAAGCACAGCTTGACGATTCGCGAGCGAATGCCGAGGCCGCCTCGGCACAAGTTCGCGAACTCACGAACCAGGTGGCAGTCGCGCGGTTGCCCGGGCGCGCACAGCAGATCACCGCACAGCAGGCGCAGGTCGCCGCGGCCGAAGCCGTCGTCACGCAGGCCAGGTGGAAACTGGATCAGAAGCGCGTAGCGGCGCCGGCTGACGGGCTTGTCTACGACACGCTTTACAGGAACGGCGAATGGGTGTCGGCTGGAAACCCGGTGGTGCAAATGCTGCCGCCGCAGAACATCAAGGTACGCTTTTTCGTGCCCGAGACGCTGGTCGGCGCACTCTCGCCTGGCCGCGCTGTGTCTATCCACTGCGACGGATGCGCAGCGGATCTGCCGGCAAGAATCACCTACGTGTCGAGTAAAGCGGAGTACACGCCTCCGGTCATCTACAGCAACGAGAGCCGTGCCAAGCTCGTGTTCATGATCGAGGCTCACACTTCCGTTGCGGACGCAACCAGACTTCACCCCGGGCAGCCAGTAGCGGTGACACTCAAATGAGCGCCAATGCTCCCGAGTATGTGATCGACGTGCATGGTCTGAACAAGCACTTCGGCGACAAACATGTAGTCAACGACGTTTCATTGCAGGTCGCACGCGGCGAAATATTTGGCTTCCTCGGGCCCAACGGCAGCGGCAAGACAACGTCTATCCGTTTGATGTGCGGACTGCTCACGCCGGACTCCGGCACCGGAACCTGCCTCGGTTACGACATCCGCCGCGAAAGTGCGCAGATCAAGCGCAATGTCGGCTATATGACGCAGCGCTTTTCGTACTGGGAAGATCTGACCATTCGCGAGAATCTCGACTTCGTCGCGCGCGTCTACCAGATGCGCAACCGCCGGGAGGTGGTGGACAAATCGCTTGAAGCGCTCGGACTGCAAAGCCGCGCGAACCAGCTCACGGGCTCGCTGTCCGGCGGCTGGAAGCAACGTCTCGCGCTCGCGGCATGCATGCTGCACGAACCGAAACTCCTGCTGCTCGACGAACCGACGGCGGGCGTCGACCCTACCGCGCGGCGCGACTTCTGGGAGGAACTGCATCGGCTTGCCGCGCGCGGCATTTCCGTTCTCGTCAGCACGCACTATATGGATGAAGCCGAGCGCTGCCACAAGCTCGCCTATATCGCTTACGGAAAACTGCTTGCGCAAGGCACGTCAAAAGAAGTGATCGACTCGCAGAACCTCGCCACGTGGTCTATTCAGGGCGAGCATCTTAGCGAACTGTCTGAGAAGCTGCGTGCCACGCCCGGCGTCGATCAGACCGTCGTGTTCGGCGCCGCGCTGCACGCGAGCGGTCGTGACCACGCTGCACTGGAGCGCGCGCTCAGGCAAGCGACCGCCGGCACGAACCTGCGCATGGAGCCGATAGAAACCGGACTCGAAGACGTGTTCATCTACCTGATGAGCCATTCGCAAGACAACTTCGGAGCGCAATCGTGAGCGCAGTGACCGCTTTTTCGTTGACGCGCTGGTGGAGCGTAGTCCTGAAGGAGTTTCTTCAATTGCGGCGCGACCGCGTGACGTTCGCAATGATCGTCGGTGTTCCGATCGTTCAGCTTGCGCTATTTGGCTTCGCCATCAATACCGACCCCAAGCATCTGCCCACCGCTGTCATCGTTCACGACCAGAGTCAGTTCTCGCGGAGTTTCATTGCCGCAATGACCAACTCCGCATATTTCGACATTGTCGAAACCCTGCCCGACGAAGAGGCGGGTCACCGCGCGCTCGCGCAAGGCCGCGTGCAGTTCGTGATGACCATACCCGTCGATTTTTCGCGGAGGCTGCTGCGCGGCGAACATCCTTCACTGCTAGTCGAAGCAGACGCAACCGACCCGACCGCGACACACGCAGCGGTCGCCGCCCTGCCCAACCTCGTGCAGCCTGTGGCGGACAAGGACATCAAGGGGCCGCTCGCGCATCTGAACGGCGGGCAAAGCGCGTTCGGCGTTCAGGTTCATAACCTGTACAACCCCGAAGGGATAACGCAGTACAACGTGGTTCCCGGACTCATGGGCGTCATTCTGACCATGACGCTCGTGATGATGACCGGCCTCGCCGTTACGCGCGAGCGTGAACGCGGCACGATGGAAAACCTGCTCGCTACGCCGGTTCTACCTGTGGAGGTGATGACCGGCAAAATCGTGCCCTATGTTGCGATTGGGTTGATGCAGGCGTCGATCATTCTGATCGCGACACGCTTCGTGTTCCATGTGCCTTTCGTGGGGAGTCCGCTCGCGATCTATCTGGCCGCCCTGCTCTTCATTGCCGCGAATCTCACGGTGGGCATTACCTTGTCGTCGCTCGCGCAGAACCAGTTGCAGGCCATGCAGCTAACTGTGTTTTATTTCCTGCCGAATATCCTTCTGTCGGGTTTCATGTTCCCATTCGCCGGCATGCCGCAATGGGCGCAATTCATCGGCAACCTGTTGCCATTGACGTATTTCAACCGGCTCATCCGCGGGATCGTGCTCAAGGGCGACGGTTGGACGGACCTATGGCCGTCGGTATGGCCCTTGGCGCTTTTCACTGTCGTTGTCATGGCGATCGCACTGCGCTTCTACCGGCGCACACTCGACTAGGAAGACTTTTATGAAAGCACTTCTTGTTGTGTGCGCAATCGCATTGAGCGGCTGCGCAGTAGGCCCCGATTTCAGAGCCCCTGCAGCGCCAGACACACAAACGTATATGCCTCGCGCGCTCCCCGAACGTACGGTGTCTTCCGACGGCCCCAATGGCGCCTCGCAAACGTTCGACACGGCACGCGGCGTCATGCCGATGTGGTGGCACGAATTCAAGTCCGACGCACTGAACCGTCTCGTGGACGAAGCGTTGCATCAGAACCCCACGCTGGCGCAGGCGCGCGCGAGGCTCATTCAGGCGCAGCAGAATTACACAGCCCTCGCGGGCAACACACAATTTCCTGGTATCGATGCGACACTGTCCGGCGCGCGGCAGAAAGTAGATCCGGCCGCGTTCGGCATTCCGCATGTGGAGAGCGCCGGACCGTTTTCGTTGTTCGGTGCATCGGTCAGTGTTTCATACGTGTTCGACATTTTCGGCGGCAACCGTCGTGCGCTTGAGGCAAGCATGGCGCAAGTCGATTACGAGTCGTATGAACTGGATGCCGCGCGCCTGAGCATTGCAGGCAATATTGTTCCCACTGCGGTGCAGCGCGCGTCGTTGCGGGAGCAGATAGCGCTGACAGAGCGCCTCGCCGATGCGCAGGCGCAGCAATTGTCGATCACCGAGGCGCGCTTTGCCGCCGGTGGCGTTTCGCAACTCGATGTACGCAGCCAGCGTACGCTGCTCGCACAAACGCGCGCCTTGCTGCCGCCGCTTGCAACACAACTGGCGGCTGCCGATCACCAACTCGCCATTCTGCTTGGGCGCGCGCCGTCGCAAGCGGATTTCGAGCACCTCACTTTCGATAGCCTGCACTTGCCTCTGCATATTCCCCTTACATTGCCATCGGCACTGGCGCGTGCAAGGCCCGACATCAAAGCAGCCGAGGCATTGCTGCACGAAGCGAGCGCCAACGTTGGCGTTGCAACCGCCAACCTGTATCCGCAATTTGCGCTGTCGGCGGGAATCGGCTCGCAGCGCACGCGCGTCGGCGACATCGTGAATGGCCTGAACATCTGGAATGTCGGCCTGAATCTCACGCAGCCCGTCTTTCACGGCGGAGAATTGCATGCGAAGAAGCGCGCAGCCGAGGCCGCCTATGACGGCGCCTTCGCGAACTATCGGCAAGTCGTGCTGCAGGCGCTGCAACAGGTGGCCGACTCGCTGAGTGCCGTACAAAACGACGCGCGCGAATTGCAGGCTCGCACCGAGGCCGCACAGGAAGCGCAAGCGAGCCTGAACGTAGCGACTGAGCGGTACGCGGCGGGCGGTATCAGTCAGCTCGCGCTCCTGGACGCCGAACGCCAGTCGTTGCAGACCACACTCGATCGCACTCGCGCACAGGCAAACCGTTTCTCCGACACGGCTGCCCTGTTTCAGGCGCTTGGCAGCAGCGTGACAGAGACGTCCGTGGGCAGCATTCCTTGAACGGAGCGCAGCCCGTCTCGCGGCTACAGTTGCGCTTCGATAGCAGCCTTGTCGATAATCGACCACACTTGGCCGATTCGTTCGCCGCGAAATTCGTAGAACACGTTTTCGGTAAAGCTCACTGTTCTGCCGTTGACATCGAGGCCGAGGAATTTCCCTTTCGGCGAGCAATTGAATCGCAGCCGCGCCGCAACGTACGCCGGGTCGGCAAGCAGCAGTTCAATGTCGAAATGAAGATCTGGAATCTCGCGGAAATCTCGCTCGAGCATGGCGCGGTAGCCTGAATAACCGATGCGCTGGTCGTTGTAGTACACGTCGTCATGCACGAATTGCGGCAACTTCTGCCAGTCCTGTCTGTTCAGGCACGCAATATAGCCTCGGTAGATATCCGAAAGATCGGGTTGGGTCATGACAGACCTTCTACTCCTCGCCAAACAGTAGGACCGGGAAATCGCCAGCGCTTGTGCCACGACAGCAAGCCATGCTCCTGCGGCCTTCGTTCCGACATTATGCGGCTCGCTTGAGAGGAGGAATAGGCGTTGCTAAATGAATGCCTGTTGTCGCGGATTTCCTTCCACTCGCACTGAAACGGAGCACCTCATGAATGCAATCGTCCTGAACCAGCCGGATTTTCCTCAGCAGAGCCATCCAATCGCCGCCTATGAGTTTGCCGCAAAAGCCGTTGCCGGGCTTGAAAAAGTTGTCGAGCTAAACGTGCAAACGGTGAAGACTTCATTGTCCGAGCAACAGGCGCTGGTCGATGCGGCGCTTTCGGCCGCCTCTATGGATCAGATAATCGACTTGCAATTCCAGCAGGTTCCCGCCGCAGTAAAAAAGACCTGCGCCTATTGGGGACACGTCGAGGACATCGCCGTAGACATGCACAATGATTTCACAAGCGTCGTGCAGGCCAGTTTGCAAGGCTATCTGTCCAACCTGTTTTCGTTTCTGGACAGCGCTACGTCGTTCGGCATGGCTTCCAGTGGCCGCACGAATATCACGAGCCCGCTCGCGATCGAACAGCCGCCTGCTCCGCGCAACGAGCCTGTCGTAATCGTGGACAGTTCGGGCAACGTGGTTTCGTCCAGCCCCCGGACGGATCTGCACTAAGGGAAACAGGCGGCGCAGCGAGGCGGCGGCGCGCCGCCGCCCGTTATTTCAGGCACCGCGCGCCACGTCGATCAATTCCTTCACTCGCCGTGCAATGTTCGTCAGAAGGTTCGGCGACGAAGCCGGTTGTTGCTTGCGATGCGGCATGCGCTGCACATCTTCCCAGTCGCTTTCCAGCGCGCGGGCGTGACTCTCCGGCGTGAACGGCCACTCCATTGCGACTGCGCGCACCGGCGCGTCGCGACGGCCTTCGCCCGACTGCTCGATGTACGCATTGATCGCCGATGCCTCGCGCTCGGCCGCCTCTTTCGACTCTGCGGCGAGGAAGTCGTCAGGCCCTTCAATATGGACACACCACAGTTGTTCGCTCACGCGATCTTCCTTGCCGAATACTGTCGTAAAGGACCGGAATTCAGCAGTTCCCACTTCAAGTCGGAAAAACATGGGCCTTGCGTCGCCTCACTGAACTTCACGTCATTGTGCTCGCCATTCCATTCCATCACCTGAACCTTGCTGTCGTTATCGACGGTCACGTCCCACCCTATGCAGCGCGCGAACGGCACCTTGCGATGAAGATCCAGCACCGTCTCGACGCAAGCGTCGAACGCTGGCATTTTCAGGCCGGCAAACCGGACTCGTGAATCGGGATGTTCCTCAGTTGCGCCCCAATCGGTCAGAAAGCCTTGCCGGGCCAATTCGCCTGTCATGAGATCCACGGGCACACAAACCTCGTCATCGACACTGATGTGCGTATGACGCGCTCTGCCGAGGCGCAGGAACGCGGCGCGAAGGGAAGCGCGGCCCAGGTCGTCGACCGTTGTCGTTAGGCGCAGGGTGGCAACGGAGTTCGGCGCAAACGTGCTAAGCAGCGGGTGCTGAACGATGAACTTCTGGATGACGCCGTTGCCGAGCGATTTGATCCTGGCGCAGTCGAACGATGCGCGGTCGAAGAAATGAATGCCCTTGCCTTGGGCCGAACCGTCGAGCTTGAAAACGATTCTGTCGCACTCGCGAAAGACCACATTTTCGAGCTCCTGCTCAGGCACCACGACATTGCGGTCAGTGAAAAAGAGACCGTTCGCGAAGTAAGCAATGTCCGGAAAGGCGTCACAGCCGAAAATAACGCGTGACATCGGCTTCAGATTCGAGATCCGACCGTAGCCGCCCTTCATGCTCGGAACTACCACGCCACCGTAGTAGTTATCGGGAATCCAACCCTCCTTGAACGTCCCGGTAAACGCCGCATAAACGCGCAGCCAGGGCGCGTAGATCGCGTTGCCAAAAACATCGCGCGCGTAGGTGTCGGCGAGCTTCAGATTGGCGGGGTCGGG
Source organism: Paraburkholderia phenoliruptrix (assembly GCF_019511605.1). GTDB lineage: Bacteria > Pseudomonadota > Gammaproteobacteria > Burkholderiales > Burkholderiaceae > Paraburkholderia > Paraburkholderia phenoliruptrix_A. The sequence continues at coordinate 380,613 of NZ_JAEUAV010000001.1, forward strand.
CGGCCCGTACTTCTTCTGCAATAACCGCAAAACCCGTTTTGCCTGTGCGCCATGAACCTGGTGGAACGCGTACTGCCCCACCTTTTTCATCGAACGCCTGACTACTTTTTCAACGTCGTTTAGTTTCATAGCCGCTCAGCGATCAGATTCACGTTCCGCAACTCATGCACCGCACGATCGGCGCCCCGATCCCGAGAGCGGATCAATAAGCGTTCGGATGATGCAGACCCTTGAATATCGTCGCGCAAATGATCTTGACGTCGAGCGCGAACGACCAGTTCCTCAGGTAGTACAAATCATGCGCCACACGGCCTTCCATTTTTTCGATGCGATCGGTCTCGCCGCGAAAGCCGTTGATCTGCGCCCAGCCGGTGATACCCGGCTTGATACGGTAGCGATGAATGTAGCCTGAGACAATGCCTTGATACAGGTCGTCATGTTCGAGCGCATGCGGCCTCGGGCCCACCACCGACATGTCTCCGCGCAGCACGTTGAAGAATTGCGGCAATTCGTCGAGGCTCGTGCGCCGCAAAAACCGCCCAACGCGCGTGATGCGCGGGTCCCCCCGCGTTGCCTGTTCGAGTACGCCCTGCTTCTGTTGATGCAGACGCATGCTGCGGAACTTGTAGATCATGAAGACGCGTCCGTCCGCGCCTTTGCGGCACTGCTTGAAGAAGATCGGACCGGGCGAACTCAGCTTGACCGCTATGGCGCACGCAAGCAGTATCGGCGAGACGGCGATCAATGCGACTAGCGCGAAGACGCGGTCGAACAGTTCCTTTTTCACCATCGCATTCGGCGGCAATGGCGATGCGGCCAGATTGATCGTGGGAAAGCCGAGCAATTCGGTTACGCTTCCGTCGAAGAGCGCGAGAGCACGTACGTCCGGCATGAAACGCACGTTGATCAGGTCGTTGCGAAACTCGTCAACCAGCTCGAGAATGGCACGTTCTTCAGATAGAGGCAGCGCGAGCCACACTTCGTCGACATGCTGCTCGCGCACGTACTTTGCGAATGCCGCGCGCTGCTCGAACACTGGTACGGAACTAGTCGATTCTCTCGCGGGGCGCAGATTGTAGACGGCGCTGGGCCGGAAGCCCGCGGCGGGCTCTTTCTCCATCTTGCGCAAGATCTCGTCGCAATGGTCGCCGCATGCGGCCACGGCGACTTTCTGCAGGTTCAAGCCCGCGTTGCGAACGCGTCCGAGCAGAACATGGGTCACCATGCGGCCTGCAATCATTGCGCCGCCCGCTATGCCGGTCCAATACGCGAACCAGAGACGCGACACCAGGTCGAGGCGATGCAGTGAAAACATCAACGCAAGTGCGCACGCCTGCACGATCAGCCAGCCGAGTGCCACCTGCCCCACCAGCACGCGTTTGGACCGACCACGCCACGACTGGTAGACGCCCAGCGCAGGAAACACCGCGAGCGAAAACGCCGCCGCGAAAGCGACGAAAGCCAGATAAAAATTGTGTTGAGCGAGATCGTCGAAACGGATATGAGAAGCGGCGACCGCACCGCCGAGAATCATCGCCACATCGAACAGCCTGGCCAACAGACCGGTAATCAATCGCATAGCAGACCCCTCGAACGCGCTCTGGTTCACCACCATCGATCAACCTGCACGGCCGTACTTGTCGTCGAAGCGGACGATGTCGTCCTCGCCCAGATAGGCTCCTGACTGCACCTCGATGATCTGAAGCGGCACGCAACCGGGGTTCTCCAGACGATGACGAATGCCGAGCGGGATATACGTCGACTCGTTCTCGCCAAGCAGGAATTGCTCGTCGCCACGCGTGACGAGCGCGGTGCCGCTTACGACGATCCAGTGCTCCGCGCGGTGGTGGTGCATCTGCAACGAGAGGCGCGCGCCCGGCATCACGACAATGCGTTTCACCTGGAAACGGTCGCCGTGATCGATGGAATCGTAAAAGCCCCACGGGCGCCGCACTTTCCGATGCGCTTCCGCTTCCGGCGATTTTTCTGCCTTGATTCGCGATACGAGACCCTTGATGTCCTGCACATGCGAGCGGTCGGCGACCAGAACCGCGTCATCCGTTTCGACGACGATCAGGTCGTGCGTACCGACACAGGCGAGCAACCGGCCACCTTGCGAACGTGCATAGGTTGCCGTCGCGCCTTCGAACAGAACGCGGCCGCTTGCTGCGTTGCCGCACTCGTCCTTTTCCATTGCCTGCCACACGGCGTCCCATGAGCCCAGATCCGACCAGCCCGCCTGAAGCGGCACGACTATGCCCGCGACCTGCGAGTCAGACTTGCCGAGGTGTTCCATCACCGCGTAGTCGATCGAATCAGATGGCGATTGCAGGAAGGCCTCGGCATCGGGCACGACGCAGCCCTCAGTGACTTTCGCGCCTGCGTAGGCGCGCACGCAGGCGTCGTGAATTTGCGGCTGGAACTGCTTGATAAGCGCAAGCCATACGGATGCGCGAACCACGAACATGCCGCTGTTCCACCAGTAATTGCCGGACTCGACATACTGCGCCGCGAGCTCGGGTGCCGGCTTTTCCACGAATCGTTCGATGCGATAGGCGCCATCCTCCAACGCAGCGCCGAGGCGGATATAGCCGAAGCCAGTATCGGCACCGGTAGGCGGAACGCCGAGCGTCGCAATGGCGCCTGCATCTGCATGAACCGCTGCGGTCTGGATTGCCTCATGAAGCGCGGGGAGGTTCTCGATCGCGTGGTCCGCGGGCATCGCAACGAGAATCACGTCATCGCCCCCGGAAGCTGCGGCGAGCGCAGCCAGCGTCAGCGCGGGAGCCGTGTCGCGGCGCCCCGGCTCGACGACAATGCGCGCGTTCACACCGCTTTCCCGAGCCTGTTCGAAAGTTGCGAAGTAGTGTTCAGCACCGCATACGATCACCGGCTCCGGTGTTACTGTCCACGACGGGCTGAAGTTGTCCATGCGGCTCATCGTGGCTTGCAGCAGCGTCTTGTCGCCGATTACGTCGATCAGCTGTTTCGGAAATTGTTCTCGCGAGACCGGCCATAGACGCGTGCCGGAGCCGCCTGCGAGAATGACCTGCGCGAGGGGCGGGCATTGCTGCGAGACCTCGATGCGAGCCTCGGTGGTCATCTCGCCGGCGGTTGCAAATACTTTATCCATTTATATCGCTCCTCTCCACGGAGGCCGTAGCGCGATTAATCGCATAAGCGCCGACGAACTACGCTGCACGTCGGCACTGCTTCGGTCTCACATGTGATCAATGACGGGGGTCGGCATTAACGGGCTCGGCGAGCCACGCTGTCCGCGCAAAACCAGGAATGTGCGCTGCAACTGCAACCTCTTGCGAGGAAAACCGCACACATATCGGCGTGGCGCCGGAAAGCCGATGCCACTCAAGCATTACTCGATGTGATCCATCATAGTCACCTCACGCTGCACCACAGCAATGGTGGCGCGTTCAGTTGAGGTTTTGGCCAGCGTCGTGGCATCACTGTGCGCACACACGCATTCAGGCTTTCTTCATTCGCGCGAGTGTGTGCTGGCGCGTGGAAATGAGTGTCTATACGTGGTACCTTCGCGTGGTACCTTCGCGTATTACCGTCGCGCGGCATCTTCGCGTCGTACGTTCGCGTGGCAAATTCGCGTGGTCCGTCTTCATGACAGATTGGCAATCCTTCATTCAAACGTAGGACCACGATCCTGTTCGGGCGCACCGCCATGTTGGCGCGCCGTATCCAACCACGTTGTGTTCGCACGTAATGGCACTGTCATTGCAAGCTATGCGCCATTTGTTTTTCCGGGAGTCGCAATGGCTTACATTTCGCTACTCGCACTGTTCCTGACGGTCACCAACTTCGTGCCTGTCAGCGCGGTCGGCTTGGTGCCGATCTTCCTGTACTCATGGCGCTTTTTCGGTCGGCGCTATCCGGCGTTCATCACGCCGCTCACCGCGTTGACGGCGCTTATCGTCGTCTCCACGCTGCTTTACGATCCAAAATCATTCGCGGAGTTTGAGTTCTATCGGCGCGACGGTAACTTCTTCATTTCGTATGCTCCCATTTTTGCCGGTTGCCTGTACGTGCATCGCCTCGACCTGAACAAAGTACTCCGCACGTTCTTTATCTTCGCGGTGGGCATCAATATTCCGCCGTACGCGCTGTACATCGTCGGCACCGGCTTGCTCGGCATCTTCACGAATCCTGACAACAGCTTCGGCAGCTACTTCATTGCGCGCAATGCGGCGGGTGGGTTCTTTGCGATGCTGTTCTGCCTGGGCGTGGGTTGCTATCTGCAAAAGCGCAGCATGCTGCTACTGGGGCTGCTCGCAATGAACGCCCTCATGCTGTTTTCCACCTACAGCCGCGGCTCGCTGCTCGGCGCCGCCGCGGTACTGCCGTACCTCTATTTCGGGCGCAAACGCTGGTTGCTGGCCGTGCTGATGGGCGGCCTCATAGTCGGCTCCCTTGCGGTGGCGGTGTACCACACAGACCCGACCGTGGACTACATGGGGTATCCGTTCAGCATCCACAACCAGGATGCCAAGGTGGCCAACCTCAACATCCGCTATGAGTGGCTGTGGCCGCGCGCCCTCGCCTATTTCGAGCAGAGCCCGATTCTCGGCCTCGGCTTCGGTTCGTTCGACGACCACATCGGCCGTGTCGTCTCGTACTTTCACCTGTTCGGTGCGCCGTCGGACGTTCTCGTCGAGCATAGCGATTCGCACGCTCACAACTCGTACCTGAATTTTCTAGCCGAGACCGGCGTGATCGGTCTGTTCCTGATGCTGAGCTTCTTCTGGAAACTCGTGGAATGGAGCAAGCTCGGGGCAGCCGCGGGCGCGTTGGTAGGCGGCGGTCAAAACTTCGCGGCATTTCGCTTTGTCGAGATATCGTCCGTGTGCCTGCTGGTCATGGCGGCAACCGAACACCGCCTCGTGTCTCCTTCGAATGTTCTGATCCTTTCGCTCGTCATCTCGCTGCTGCTGGCCTCGCAATCGGCCAATGCAATCTTCGCGGAGTTTCGCAGGCGGAACTCGCTCGTCCGCTCGCGCGTCTGACCATCTTCAAGCCCACCTCGATGCAGCGGGACGCCGATCTCCCGCTGCATCGACCAGACAAGAACGAGAAACCCTATGTGGACTGTATTCACCAACATAGGCGATGCGGCCGTCACTTTGCCTGTGGCGGCTGTCTGCGCCTGCTGGATTGCTTTTTTCGACATCAGGCTGGCCTGCCGCTGGATGCTAATGCTCGCAGTGGGCATTGCTATCGTGGGCGCAAGCAAGGTCGTTTATGCCGGCTGGGGCATATCGTTTCCGGCCTCTCATTTCCGCGTGATTAGCGGCCACGCGATGCTGTCCACCTCGGTCTGGATGGTAGCAATCGCACTGCAACTGAAATGGTGGCGTTTGCCGCCATTGTTGGGCATTGCGGCAGGTCTGGTGATCGGCGCACTGACCGGCATATCGCGTTTGATGGACCTTTCGCACACCGTGCCCGAAGTGGTCTCCGGCTGGATGCTCGGCGCGCTCGTCGGCCTGCTATTCCTCCACAAAGCGCTGCACGCGGAATTCGAGCGCGCGCGGCCCGCATGGTCGGCCGCGAGCGTGCTGTGCGTGTGCGTGCTCGCTTATGGGCATCAAGCGCCGCTTCAGCGGCTCATTGAAACACGCTCCCCGCAGCTGCATAGCCATGCTCACTCGATCATGGCGCTCGCCGGTCGCGTCAAATACCGCATTCAGTCTTACGAGGGTACGCTCGCCAGGTGACGTTCCTGAGCAGTACGCTCGCGTACCAGATAGGGACGAAGCTGTTCAATCGAGCTGCGCAAGAGTCGCGCGTCGATGAAGTCGGTCAGAGCGGTCTTGAAGTTTTCGGTTGAGAATCTCTCGGCGTTCTGGCGGCAATTGAGCGGATCGAACAGAGACGCATTGCGCTCGAAGCGCGTGACTGCTTCGAGCAGAGACTCCGCGGTTTGCTCGTCGAAGAACACGCCTGTTGGCTGTTCGAGAGGCAAGCCGATAACCGACTCGAGCGCGCCGCCCCGGCCGAACGCGATAACCGGCGTACCGCACGCCTGCGCCTCGACGACGGAAATGCCGAAATCCTCTTCCGCTGCGAACACGAAGGCGCGCGCGCGCCGCAAATGGTCCACCAGCACTTCCAGAGGCTGATGACCGAGTATGGTCACGTTCGGGCCGGCAATGGCCTTGATCCGCTTCATTTCCGGTCCGTCGCCTATCACTACCAGCCGGCGCTCGGGCGTCTGCGAGAAAGCACGCACGATCAGGTCGATGCGCTTGTAAGGCACCATGCGCGAAGCCGTCACATAGAAATTTTCTTTCTGCGTGCACACGGTCATGTTGTCGAGATCAACCGGCGGATAGATCACAGTGGCGTCCCGCTGATATGCCTTCCTGATTCGCCGCGCGATGAAATGCGAATTGGCCAGCAGATGATCGACGCCATTCGCCGAACGCGAATCCCAACCGCGAATGTAGTGCAGTAGCGCGCGCGCCATGATGGATTTCAGCCCCTTGTTCAGGTGCGATTCGCGCAGATACTGATGCTGCAAGTCCCACGCGTAACGAATGGGCGAATGCACATAGCTGATGTGGATCTGATTCGGTCCTGTCAGTACGCCTTTGGCCACCGCGTGCGAACTCGAAATAACGAGGTCGTAGGCCGACAGATCGAGTTGCTCGATCGCAATCGGCATGAGCGGCAGATAGGCACGATAGCGCTTACGCGCAAAGGGCATCTTCTGAATGAACGACGTGTTGACGGGCTTTCCTTTGACGCAGTCGCGGTCCTCGAGGAAGTCGACGATCGAAAAGATGTCCGCTTTCGGAAAGCACTCGATAATGCTTTTCAGAACCTTCTCAGCGCCGCCCGAAACCACTAGCCAATCGTGAACAATAGCGACTTTCACTTCTACCTCCTGTGAGATTACGCGCCGGACGCTCGCATTCCGGCAATCCGGTTCACTCGTCTTTGGCCGCACCTGCCTGTGCTCTTGCGCCCCACGCAAGGCCGAGCATGCCGGCGGCGCGCCGCGCCCCCGGCACCAGTCCGACCAGCTCGAGCCGGACCATCATGACCATCAGGATCACCGCGAGTGTCGCTTCGCCGAATACGCGAGCGAAGGCCATGCCCATTGCGCCGAAGCGCGGCGCAAGAATGAGCGCTGCAGCCAGGTTGAACGCACCGGAAGCAAGTCCGGCAAATGCGAGCAGGCGGTCTTTCTTGCGCGGCACGATAACGTAAAACGCGACGAACTCGTTGAAGGCGACGAACGGGAACATCCATGCGAAACATTGAAGAATGCGTGCGGCAGGCTCGAATTCAGCGCCGAGAATCAGCGGCAGGAGAAGAGGCGGCAGCACTATTGCGCCGCAAAACACGAGCAGACCGTAGCCGAGCAGAAGCGCTGCGCCCCGGCGGGTGGTGGCGTGTGCCCCCTCCTTGTCACCGTGAGCAAGCTGCCGCGAAATGGTCGGCACGAATACCTGCGACGCGGGTCCCATCAGACTGAGAGCAATGGTTGCAAAGCGCTCGGCCGCGCCGAAATAGCCGACCTGGTCGGGCGTGGACAGCAGCGTCAGCAAATAGGTGGAAGACGCCGTCAGCACAACGGAGCCCGACGAGTAGCAGAACAGCATCGTAGAGCCGCGGATGAGCGGCATCACGCCCTGCACGGTCAGGTGCGGCAGCCCCAGTTGCGATGTGGTGATGCCATACGAAATGATCGACGACGCCACGCCGGCAATCAGCAGGCTCGCAAGCACCCATACGGAATCGGCGGGCACCCTCACGAGACTCAGTACCAGGACGAGGCTCACGGCAAAGCCGAATACCTCGATCATGATCGGCGTACGGAAACGCTGGCGTCCCTGGAACAGCCAGCCGAGATTCATCGCGGAGACAATACCTAGCAGCGTGGCAAGAATGCCGATCAGCGGCCGCTCGGACAATGTCGGGGAGCACAGGGTGGCGATCACGCCAATGCATCCACCCAGCACCGCCAGAATAAGCCGCGCACTGACATGCAACGAGTAGATCGCATTGCACTCCTTCGCCGATTGCGCTTTTGCGACTTCGCGCATTCCAACCAGACTGAAGCCGTAGCTCACAAGCATCCAGATGACGTTCATGAGTGACATGGACGCTAGCACACGCCCATACTCCGCGACGCCGAGAATTCTTCCGTAGAAGGGCACCACGATGATGAGATACACGTACCTCATCAGATATCCGCCATAAACAAACGCAATCACGCTTGCGCTGTCTTTTCTTTCCATTTCCTTGTCCAAAAGCGTTCCCCGCCCTTAACGTTGCGCCACGCGTTGGCGAGCTAGTGGGTTCGAGATGTAGCGAACCACAAAGTCGGAAAGCGGCGAGTACGGCACGAGGCACAAGCCGGAAAGCACCAGGGTGCCGAACTTCTTTTTCACACTCCAGAACGGATTGGCCAGGATGGCGTGAAAGTAGCCCCGTGAGTCGCGCATCATCCAGCGCCAGCGGTGTGCGAGCGTCGCGCGATATACGCTGGAACAGAAAATTGCCTTTTCGTGGCCGAAATCGTGAAACGTGGGCGACAGTTCAATGCCTAGGCGCGACTTCGCGATATTGCGCAGAATCGCCCAGCGCATACCGAGCGCCTTGGGTGCTTTCGATATCTGCTCGGAGTTCGCGAACGAAACCGTGCCGCCGTCGGCGTTATGCACGCGATAGCCCCCTAGCGATTTGCGCAGCGTGGCGACGGGCCCCACCAGCGCGGCGCCGTAGATCGCGAAGAAGTCCGCGCCATAGCGATTGATTCCCGGCGCGGGAACCGGGAAGACCTGCCTGAGTGCGCTCACCCGATAGGCATTGCCGGACGCGGGCGGCGACGGATACAGCCAGCCCGCCTGCAGGAGTTCACCGCAGTTGGCGGGCGGCTCGGTATTCGGCACGTAGGCTCCCGTGTGTCGTCCGGTTGCATCCATCACGTCGAGCCGGAATTGCACTTTTGCCCATTGACCACTCGAGAAGATTTTCATCACCTCGGAGACGGCGCTCGGATACAGAATGTCGTCGGAGTCGAGAAGGATCGCGTACTCCGTCTGCAATGCGCTGATCGCGTGGTTATAGGCGGATACCTGGCCGCCGTTTTCCTGGAAGATGGCCGTAATGCGGCTGCCGTACTGCTCGATGATCGCTCTCGAGCCGTCAGTCGAACCGTCGTCGAGCACCACGACCTGCGTGCCCGGATAGTCCTGATCGAGCGCGGAATCGATCGCGGCCGCTAGATAGCGTTCGTAGTTGTAATTGCAAATGACAACTGTGACCTGGTTCATGGCGTTCGGCGCTATCTGAAGTGTTTCGGTGAATCGGAGTTGCTAGGCAAGGGAACGGACTGCGATGTAAGCAAGGTGCGTCGGCGGATCGTTGCCAGCTCCATTGACACGCTCAGGCACCTTGAAATTCAGCTGCAAACCGTCGTCATTCCAGGTAGTCGTCACCGTACCGGGTGCACTTACCGTGCCTGTCAACGCATCTATGAACTCAACTCTTACTTCGCGCGACGCCGGCCGCCTGAGGCCCGCCAGTGCCACGCTTCGCTCGCCCGCCGCCGCCTTCACCTGAAGCACCACGTCATTACCGGAGCGCAAGCCACCGCCCGACGCACCCGGACCGAATTTCAACGCATTGGGCAAACTTGCCAGCGGGCCGGATACCGTGTGACAAAGCACGACGAGGCTCCTGCCGGAGACGTTGTAGGTCCGCGTCGGCGGACCCCGATGAGTCAGACGAAACGGCTCATAGCCGTCCCAGTGATAGATCATGGAGACGTATTTGTTTGGATCGTCCCAGTTGTGATCGAGCGCCCATACCGCGAAGTCGAAAAAGTACTCCGGCAGGTAGTGCGGGTCCTTCATATACGCGTCGCCGATTTCGGTCTGCCAGATACCTCTTGCCGGCCCGTTTTTCACGTACCGCTCGTACAACTGGTCGATGTCGCTGACACCCAGGTAGTGCGTGTCGAGATAGTCGACCCAATCCAGCATGCGTTCATTCGAGGCCGGACTTCTGTACTCAAGCCACTTGTAGTAATTGGAAAGACCGCCCTGGTCTGGCCATCCGCCATACACGACATATGCGTTGTACTTGCGGATGATGCGTGCGGCCGGCAGATGCACTCGCTCCACGTAATCCTGCATCGCGCGCTCGTATGGCTTTACCTTGCGATCGTCCTTGCTGAAGTTCGGACCATGCCAGAACGTCGCCTGCTGCGCGCCGCCCGAAAGCTTTCCGGCTGCCTCGTTCCAGATCTGGAAATAGCGCAAATTGAACGGCGGTGCGGAGTACTTGCGCACTGCTGCCTCGACGTAACGCGTCCACGCACGCACGTCCCGCGGTGCGGAATTGCTGTCGCCGGGCACAGTCGCATTCCACGGCGCCGTATAGCCGAGCAGTAATAGCGACTTGATGCCATTGCGATTGTTCAGAAGCAGCGCCGGCGCTAGATCGTTGTCGAACTGCGATCCCGTCTTGTCGACACGAACGGGTTCTGTGGGCGAGTCCGGCTGGCCGGGGCCGACGGAATCCCGTCCCCAGCTAATGCCCATCTGCCGCCACATTTCCACGTCGCGGCTTGCGCCTGCCCATCCATTCGCACCGATCATGTCGGTAATCCTGCGACCGCCGCTGCTGCGCCCTTGCGTGCCCGTGCCGCTCGAAGGTGACGTCTTGCCATACGCAAGGGGTATCGCGGCGCTAACGAGCGCCGCAAGGGTTCGCAACGCCCGACGTCTACCGGCACGCGCCAGACCGCTATACATTCGCCCGCCCACCGACATGCGCTAGCCCGCCGACGCGCTGGCCGGCACGCCCGACACACGAACGCCCGCCTGCCCCTTGAGAAGCTCCAGCACCGCTTGCGCCGTCATGTCCCAGCGGAATTCGCGTGCACGCTCGTATCCCATTGCCTTATAACGTTGCCGCAGTACGTCGTCTGTCATCATGAGCGAGATCTTTTCCGCCATGTCGTTTGCCGAAGTAGCGTCGCAATACAACGCCGCATCCCCGCACACCTCGGGGATGGAAGTGCGCGACGAGGCGACAACCGGACAACCGCAGTACATGGCTTCCAACGGCGGCAGCCCGAAACCCTCATAAAGCGAGGGGAACACCAGACAGCCGGCGTTTTCGTAGAGTGCTTTCAATTCGCCGTCCGTGACGAAACCGGCCCACACTACTCTCTCTGACTGGGGTTGCTGTTCGCTGAGATCGCTGTTGAAAATGCGCGCGTTCTTGCCGCCCACCACCACGAACTTCACGTGGTCGAGATGTCCCAGCTTTTCAATCGCCTCCAGCACGCGTTGCAGGTTCTTGCGCGGGTCGAGACTGCCTACCACCACGCAATAGACGTCCTTGACCAGATTCAGGCGTTCCAATACGGCCGGATCCGACGCGACGCGATCCAGATGATCCGCGGCAGGATGCACGACAGCCACGCGCGACTCGTCCACTTTCAGGTGATGGCAAATGCGCGACCGGGAGAACTTCGACACGGTGAGAATCATCGGCTGCATTCGCGGCAGCACGAAAAAGCACAAGCGATACCACAGCACGAACTTCTTCGAGAATCCGCCTGGCACGTCGTACACCGCCATGTCGTGAACCATCACGACCTGGCGTCGTTTGAAGAGCGGATTCGTATTGCACAGGTTCAACAGCCTGACGCCACGCGAAACAAGCGGCAGCGTGATCTGCTCCCAAAGCGTGCCGCGCAGCCAGGGAAATCGCCGCTGCCATTTCAGTCGCGCGCCCGGTTCCCTCGTATCGCGGGGGACATAGACCTCCAGTTGCTCGCCTGGCGGAACGCGCATTTGCATAGCTCTAGTCAACTCATACGCGACTCTCTGCACACCCGTTACCGGCTGTGAAGTGAACTTCCCGTTAATTGCAAACGCCATCAGCTTCTCCGTTTTGCGAATGATTCGAACGACGGTGGCAGTGCGCTCACGTTCGCAGAGGTCCACCGGTTGGTTCGGCATCGCCGTAATCGCTGGCGTAGTTGGTTGCGTAGCCATAGGTGCGCGTACTGCGTCGAAGCGGAATACCGTTGAACACGGCACCCGCAATGCGGCCCTCGGCGCGTTCCATCTTCTTGATCGTGTCTTCGATCTCCTCTTCGCTTTGCATGCCCGAGCGCAGGACCAGCAGCGAAGCGCCGGCTTCGCTCGCAATGATCGACGCGTCGGTGACTGCGAGGAACGGCGGCGTATCGAAGATAACCAGATCGAATTGCGCGCTCAGACGCTCGAGAACTTCCTTGAAGCGCGGTCTCGCCAGCAACGCAGCTGGATTGTCCGGGCGCGATCCGCACGAGAGGAACGACAGATTCTCGATACCCGTATGACGAAGTGCATTGCGCAGCGGCATGCGGTCAGAGAGAACTTCCGAAAGTCCCCCGCGGTTGCTCTGGTTGAACAGCGAGGCGAGATGGCCGCGGCGCATATCCGCATCGATAAGGAGAACTCGAGCGCCTATCTCCGCCTGTAATGTTGCGATATTGGCCGCAACAAAACTCTTGCCCGCAGACGGCGTCGGCCCGATCACCATCAGAATGTTGTTGCGCGAATGCGCGAGATCGCGTGCCAGAGAAGTGCGCACTGCCCGCAGTGCCTCCACCGACGAATCGTTCGGAAAACGTTCCGCGAGTATTCGGGTGCCGCCGCTCGGTACCTGAATCTCCGGCACACCGCCCGTCGCCGGTTGCGGCAAACCAGCCCGGGCAGCGGCGCCGGGCAGTGATTTGGCGCCCGGATTGGTTCTGTCAAGCAACGACTGCTGCTGGCTGAACAGGATCTCTCCAAATACCGGCATGCTCATGCTGCGTTCGACATAACGCGGATCGGTCACGCCCGTGAGCACGTGGCGGCGCATGAACACCAGCACGATGCCCGACACGATGCCGAGTGCAAGACCGCCAGGCAGCACGAGCATCGGCTGCGGTTTCACTGGACGATGCGGCGTGATAGCCTGGTCGACGATATGGGCGCCGCCCGTTGTGCTCGCCCGGCGCACCTGCAACTGCTCGGCTTTTTGCACCATGCCCAGGTAGATGGTCTCCGCCACCTTCTGCGCGCGCAGAAGATCGACGCTTTCGCGCTCCGACGCAGGCATGCCGTTGAAGTGGCCGTTGAAATTCGCCTTCGCGCTGTTCAGTTGTGCGAGTTGCGTGTCTACGCTCTGTACCCAACGGCTTTGCGGCGTATAGCGCTCGAGCAATTGCGTGCGTTGCAATTGCAGGGTTGCAATCTGCCGGTCGATGTCCAGACCGCCTTGCAGATACGCCTGTGCCTCGGCAGTAGGCTGCATGGATTGCGAATTCGCGCGGAACGCCTTCAGTGCTTCCTCGGCCTTTCTCAAGTCGCCCAGAAGACGGGGAAGCTCTCCGTTGATGAACGCCAGCGTCGTCGTGTCGTTGGCCTGGCGACTCGCAATCGCCGTTGCGAGGTATTGCTGACCCAACGCATTCGCAACTTCGGCCGCCTTCGTCGCGCTCTTGTCCGTGTACTCGATCTGCACGAGACCCGAGTCCTTCAATTTGTCGCCAACCTTGATGGTGTTGTCAAAGCGCTTGATGGCATCCACTTCGTTCCAGCGAATAACCGTGAACTCAGTGTTGGGGCGCGCAACCAGTTCATCCACGCGCATTGAAATGCCATTGGCCGACACCGGTTTGCCCACGGTGCCGTGAAGGAAGACCTGGTCCTGGGGACCACGCAGTTCGTACGTGTTGTCCTCGCCTGCGACCAGCGTCATCTTTTCTTCTTCCAGATCTTTAGGGACGTCGAGTACACCGATTTTTACCTGCTCGCCTCCCCAAGCGTAGGACTTCATTCCGAGCCATGGGCGCGAGGGCTCGCCAGGCGTCGCGAACTTCTCCGCGATGTCGCCAAGCAGAGGCAGTTTGCGCGGCGTCACCGAGACGTCGAAACGAAACCGCTCAATGACCGGCTGCAGCACGGAACGGCTGCGAATTACGCCCATCTCGGTGACGGGCGACGGGGCCGGCGGCGGAAGGTTCTCCTGATTCTGCAGTGCGAGTCCGAGTGCGTTGGGTTCCGGTGGGTCGACGCGGATCAGCACGTCTGCAGAATAGATAGGCGACGCAATCAGCAAATACGCGGCAGCCAGGCTGAAAACGACGACCGTGGTCAGTACGATCTCCCAGACATGGTCGCGCATGAGACGGAGCATGGCGCGCGCGCTAAGCTGGCCACGCTCTGTGCTGGCACTCCCAGGGAGCGAATTCAGAGGATAGTAGTCCACCGGTTTGATCCTTCCATGTTTGATGGGCACAGTAATGAGTCGACACCGCCTGGCTGCACCAACGGTCCACGCTCCACATCCGTTGCCGGCAGGAACGCGTATGGCGTAGCCCGACGCATCGTCGGAGCTACGTCATGGTTTTGCCAAGCCAAGTGGCTGTCCACCTGCTTGAACGATCAAAGGCTGCGCCGCAAGCAGCACGGCTCGCCCCGTCTCCAGACTTCGAATCCCCCAGATAGCGGAACGACAGCGTGACGCCGGGTTCCGCGCTTATTTCGTACTACAAATAGTCAAGTGTTCGATACGCCGACATGAGGACAGTCTGCTCAAGATACGCGGCCCGGCCCCGGACTCATATGAGCGTTGCCTCGTCGAACTTCATCAGCGCAAAGCACTTCAGGACACGGCAATAACTACACCTGAATCGACTGGCTAAAGCGAAAAAGGCGAAGAAATTGCGCATTGCTGGCATTCGATAGCCACTGCAGGGGCAACCGCTATTGCTTCAGATGTTGCAGTGAAGCATAGCGCTCATCTGGATAAGCGCAGCGCTCACGGCATAAATTCGGGTGCTATTGGCCGAATCCGCCGAAGCGATTACAACGCAACACTGCAGGCGGAAAGTGTTGTAGCTATGTGCAATGGATGTAACAGAGTGATACGGAATTGGGGGTCCGCGGGCCATATACATTTAGTCACATTTCGCCGCGCCGCGACAAGCCCCAATAGTCGTTTGCCGACGGATCTGCCTTGTCTGGCGGGGCTTTTGGGCCGGAAGAACCTTTCGACCCCCAATAACCGCGCGCGAATTATGCGTAGCAAATCTTGCTGATTTCGCGGCCCATTTGTATGCCTTTATTTAGGCATTCGAGGTAACAATTTCCCCGATCATCACAATTGCGCCAAAACACCGTCGGATACCGGCCACGTTCGCCAGGGTGATTTGAGTACGCTAATCTCGTCACGTAGACAGTGATTCACCCTGTTTGGAGAACTAAGCGTGACGACTTCCACAGATTTTCTTACGTCGTATCTTGATACGCACCGCAGCGGTCCAAGAGTAGCGACGCGGAAGCCTGCCAGGCATATTGGGCTTCTAGTGTCGCAGGAATGCTCGATGGCCACAGCCGGAGCAATCGGCGACGCATTCCGGCTTGCAAACGAATTGTCAGACGGCGCTACAGATGACTCGCCGTATCGTCTTTCCGTGCTTTCCGAGAGCGGAGGGCTGGTAACCAGCTCGTCCGGCATTTCAATCTGGACCCAGAGCATCGACCGCAATCGGCTAGGCGATTTCCACGCACTATTTGTCGCGTGCCGGGACGCGGCGCGAGTGCTCGAGTCAAACGACCGTCTCCTCTCGTGGATAGCCCGGCAAGGCTCGATCGCATCATTCGACATTCAGCAAGGTGCGAACCTGGTGGTGGTCTGCAAGGACCCGTTGCATTCCACGGTCCCGATCTTCCTGTTTGATGATGCGCCGACGACCGCGCGTGCCAACAGTGCGACGCCCACCGATCTCGCCCTCGCGCAGATTGAACGCGACATAGGCACCGAAGTAGCGCGGAAGATCGCCGACATGCTGCAAACGACCTACGTCGAGTCCGACAGGTTCGAACTGGACGACGCGAGCATCACTACGACCACGGAGAAGATCCGCGAGTCGGCGCGTTGGATAAAGGAGAACTACAGCAATCCTATTTCCGTCGCAAAGGCGGCCGAGTGCGCGGCGATGAGCAAGCGCAACTATCAGCGCCGCTTCAAGTTCGAGTTCGGTATGACGCCGCTCGAGTATTTGTTGCGCACACGTTTCGAAGTAGTTCGCGCAATGCTGCGCAATACCGATCTGCCCGTCGACAAGATCGCGCGACGCTGCGGCATGGGGGACGGCAATCGCCTCGGCCGTCTCTTCAAGGAGCGCTATGGGATGTCCCCTACTCAATTTCGCGCCCAGCAACGCCTCGAAGTTGCGGAGCGATGCGTCGCAATTGACGACTGACGACGACTGACGGCTAGTGCCCGTGCGGGCGGGAAACGCGCGGCTTCAATAGCGCGGTGCCCGTTCGCGCCCGCGGGCCAAGCATCGCACGCTATTCTCAGGGATAGGACAATGACAACAACGAAGTCAGTGCAGTTTTCCCATGACGCGACAAGCCATCATCATAAGCAGCGTCATGAGTCGCCCGCAAGAAGGCTCAAAGAAGCGGTCAAATCCATGCTGCCGGCGCCATTGTTTCTTAGCCTGCTGCATCACAAGGAAATTGGCCGCTATCCGAACCTGCTGCGCCCGACCACCTTCAACGAAAAGATCCTGCAGAAGAGCCTGCGGCCGGACCCCTGGTTTGTCGAACTGACGGACAAGCTGACGGTCCGCGAGTACGTGGCGACAAAACTCGGCGAGGAGCATGTGATACCGGTGCTGGCAGTGCCGGACGCCTTCACGAAAGAAGTATTCGACGCCCTGCCCGATCAGTTCGTGATGAAGGCAAATCATGGCAGTAGTTATGTAGAAGTGGTCAGGAGCAAATCGGCAACGTCTTTCGAGCGACTGCGAGATCTTGCGAACTACTGGCTGTCGCTCGACTTCTACAAGATTGCACGAGAAAGACATTACCGGCAGATCAAGCCACGCATCTTTTTCGAGCAGCTGTTGCTCGACCACAGTGGCAAGATTCCCGCCGATTACAAACTGCACTGCTTCAACGGACGAAGCGGACGGCCGGCCATCTACATTCTGGTGATTTCGGACAGATTTGGCGGAAATACGCGGGGCGATGTGTACGACGTGGACTGGAATCACCTCGACATAGCAATTGGGTACTACAAACGCAGCCCGATACCGGCGCCGCGCCCAGACAACCTCGAGGCCATTCTTCATGCAGCCACGAAGCTGTGCGAGGACTTCGACTACGTTCGTGTCGATCTGTATGCGCCCGACAACAAGGTTTATTTCGGCGAGCTAACGTTTACGCCCGGCGCCGGCGTGCTGCCTTTCACGCCCGACCGAATAGATTATGAGTGGGGAAAGCTGGTGCCCGACACCTTCTGTCGTTGACAGCACGCAGCGGGCACGCCGTTGCAGCGTGCGCAGGCCAACGTAAATAAGCCGCTGTCGCCCTGCAAGAAGGGCGACAGCGGCCTGGCTGAGGGACGACTGAGACTCGGACCGAAGCTCGGACTGAGACTCGGACCGAGACTCGCTCAGGTGTCTGCGTGGCTGGACGTGAAGCTGGTGAACGCGTTGTACGGCGCGTCGATCACTTTGCCGTTGACCATGATGCCGTACGTGTTGTCGCCGCTATCCAGAACGTAGTACATGACCGACTGGATGTTGTGCGTCTTACGGGCGTTGTAGAACGCGTTGAGTCGGTCGGAAATGTACGTGCCGCGGTAGCTCTCGGACTTTTCCGGGCCAGTGTTCCACTCCGTGACGATGAGCGGCACGCCATAGCGGGCCTTGCAATAGGTCGCGAGGTCGAAGCCCGGACCAGCGCCGTCGGTGCCCACGTTGAACAGGTCGCCGTACACTTCGTAGTTGTGCCACGTGGTGATGTCCCAACGCACCTTCGGATAGCCGCCGCTGCCGTCCGGCTGCATACCATCCCATAGCGCGTCGGCGGCGCCCACGTCTGCGACGCAGAAGTTGATGCCGCACTTTGCGTCCGGCTGCGCCGACTTCACGCCGTCGATCATGCCGCGCATGACGCCGCGCATGATGGGCCAGTTATGATTATTGAAGTCGCTCGCCTTCGAGCCCGCAGACGTGAAGTCGACCACGGTTGCGTCCTGGCGCGTCAGTTCGTTGCCGCATTCGTAGATTGTCACACCGTAGGGCTTCAGCGCGTTGGCGACGGTCGAGCCGACCACGCGGCCGCGATCGTATGCAATGGATTCGCTCGCCATGATTCCGCCTGTCTCATAGACGCCCTGATCGATGAGCGCGAGCAGCGTGAGCCCTGCTGACTGAAACGCCTTCGCCAGTTTGATGACCGCGTCCAGATCCTTGGGATCGTCGGTCACGCCAACCCGGTAGCTCGTGCAGTTCATGCTCTTCAGGAACGACACGACCTGTTCGGGCGTGTACGTATAGTCGGCGTGCCCGTTTATGCCAAAGAAGCTTCCCGCAGTCGACGCAACGTCGATCCGTGGATCGCTGCAAGGTAGCCATTGCTCCGCGACGTCCGCGTTCACGTAGAACTGACCACCGGTGCCGCAATGCCATATCTTGCCGCCGTACCAGAGCACGAGCGACACGTTATACGTGTTGCCGACGGTCGAACCGTTGCGGTAGATCACGCCGTTGGCCAGCGTCCAGACGTCGCCATAGCCATCGGTAATGGAAGCGGCCGGGGGCATGGCCGTGCCGCTGGCCGATGCGGCTGCGGAGGTTACTTTGGCCACGGGGCTCGCGGATGCCTTTGCGCTCGCACTTGCGCTACCGTCTTCGGAGCCACCGCCACCGCAGGCGCTCAGCAGATAAGTACCGGCCAGCGCAGTCAGGCCTCCGAGAAATTGTCGTCGTTTAACCATGATTGTTTTTCCACTGTCGAGAAAATTCTCGATAAAAAATCAAAAGATTAGTTTTCGGTTCAAAATAGAACCGCGTTTCTTCGGAACAAGCTCGTTGTTAATTCGTTGTACTTATTGATGCACAATTGCACATTGCACCCTTCGCAATTCAATAGGTGCGGTCACATTGCCGGAGACAACGTGGAATGACCGGGTGGCGGCAGGGAATGCTCCGCCCATCGCGATGCGCTCGACGCCGCGATACGTGATGAACTTCTGGAAAGACGTTGGGCAAACTGCTGCCGCCGCAACCCGTTGCTGCGCGAACGTTGGCAGGAACCTGGAGCCGATCGCTGATCGGGAAAAACTGGTTCGACCTGTGTCGCAACGGGGTAAATCGTACCCGCTAATGCAGCGTGGGTCACATGGAAATTAGTACTTTTCGGCCAAAAAGCATGATTCTTTCCGAGAACTTCGCGTAACGCAAAAATTCCTGCTTTCTGACGATGATCGGAAGATTAGATGGACTTACCCTCTGGCCATCCGGCCCTAATGTCAAATTCTTCAGGGCCCGATGTTTGGAGTAATTATTTCTCGTCACCAATGAGACGAGTTAGAGAGGAGGAAAAAACACCCATCATCAGACGAAACCACCGGAGAACGCGGCGAATGCGTGGTCTGAGATGGATGGAATTTTCCTTAGGATATCTTCATACGAAATATCCTTTCTCGTGGTTAACTCTATCTCTCTCGCGGCAGCGCCCTGCTTGCGCCGACGGCCACACGGTAGGCCCGACGGCTTTCTGCGCTCCGGAATGATCGCCCCGATGCGCTCGTTTTCGACAGTACTCACCCGGAACAGACCGGACGGCGCACAGCACGAGTATTTTCTCAGGCGATTTTGGTTTAGCGACGCGGCCCTTCAAAATGCGGCCGTATTATTAATTCCCCGAGAGCATTGGATTATCAAGGCGAACCCAAGTGGCCTTTTCTCTTTCTGGCAAAAATAAAAATGCGTATTTAGAAACGCCGCGCGCCACTACGCATCACGCGAAAAAGCAATAGCTACGCAAAATAATCGCGACGAGGCAGGCTATTCGCAAATTCCAAGCGCGCGACAGTCGCCTGCGATACCCTACGATACGTGCGTCAGCACACAGCCGGCTCTACGCCGCATTGCTAATGTCGGTCACGGCGTGTCGAGCAAATCTCCAAGGAATGATCTATTCTTGAATGGCAGTCAGCCACCGATTACCTTGGTTTATCTACCCTACTCTTAATCGAATAGTGTCCACAAGACGAGGTTGCACGCGCGGTTTTGGCCCGCTGCTGACTCTTCTATCCGTTGCTCTTGCCTGCGCGGCTCCGTACGCGAAGGCACAGGAGTTCTCGCTGCTGGCCGGCCCGCTTGTTAGCGGCGGCGAGAATACGTACTCATGGAGTGGCACCTATCGCGAAGGTTTGGGACGCTTCGCGGCGTGGAGCTTTTCATGGCTCAACGAGGGGCATCCGCCCGGCCACCATCGTGACGGGCAGGCCCTGCAAGCGTGGGGACGCCAGCCCTTATGGGACGATCGGCTCGAACTCTCGGCAGGAGCCGGTCCATACCGATACTTCGATACCACCGTGGCAAGCGCCGGAGGCGATTATTCGAACACACACGGTTGGGGCGTCGTGGGAAGCGTGCGGGCCGCCTATTATTTCGATCGACGCTGGATCGGCATTGCGCAACTGAACCACGTCCATGCGTTCGGCGGCCCGAACACAACCGCACTCATGTTCGGCGTTGGTTATCAACTGGAAGTGTCGAACGAGCGCGGCCCGCGCGAGCGGCCCCTGCCGCGTGCATCGAACGTCACGAACAACGAGCTGACTGTGATGTTGGGCAAGACGATTCTCAACAGCAACGAGTCAGAGTCGGCCAAGGCAGTGAGCCTCGAATACCGGCGCGGGCTGTGGCGCTATGTCGACGTGAGCGCGTCTTACCTTCACGAAGGCGGGCACATGCAATCGCGCCGCGACGGCCTTGCGGCACAACTGTGGGCGACGCGCGCATTTTTCGACGACAGCCTGACCTTATCGGCTGGCATTGGTCCCTATGTGGCGATCAATCAGACCGACCAACTCCCGCAAGACCGCATGGGCGACGGCCGCGTTTCCGGACTCTTCGCGGTATCGGCAAGCTATCGCTTTGGCTCCCGCTGGCTCGCCCGCGTTACGTGGAATCGCGTAGTAACGCGCTACGACCGCGACACGGACGTGATAGAAGGCGGAATCGGCGTGCGGTTCTAGAGGGCGTGCTGGTGTTGTGATTGCCCGCGAGCGGGCAACCGGTTGGCAGCAGTAGCTCGCCCTCTTGCAAACGTTGTTAACGGGACATCATGTTCATGCTGACGTTATGCATGACCCACACCGTGCCGCCAATCAAAAAGAGCGCGGCCAATGCAGTGTAAGCGAGCGCCATGACATTCCAGCGTTGCCCGGCCGACATGTCGATGTGCAGGAAGAACACGAGGTGCACGACAATCTGCACGAAGGCGAGAACGGACAAGGCGATCATTGCGGTCTGCGCGGGAAGCGCGCCGCGCATGACCAGCCAGAACGCCGCCGCGGTCAGCACGACCGAGAGCACGAAGCCGCAGACATAGCCGCCTGTGCTGCCGTGTCCCGACTCCGCGGAAAGTGATTGCATGTGAGCCATTACAGCACGCTCCCGAGATAAACGAACGAGAAAACGCAAATCCAGACAATGTCGAGGAAATGCCAGAAGAGACTCAGGCACGCGAGGCGCGTGAGCTCGCGCTCCGACAACTTGGGAGCACGCACCACCTGAACCGCCAGCACGGCCATCCACACCAGTCCCACGGTGACGTGCAGCCCGTGCGTACCCACCAGGGTGAAGAACGCCGACAGGAACGCGCTGCGGCCGGGCCCGGCGCCTTCTGCAATCAGATGCGAGAATTCGCGCATTTCCAGCACCAGAAACGCGAGCCCAAGTGCGAACGTAACGGCGAGCCAGCCGAGCACCGCTGCTGATTTGCCGCGCCTTGCGGCCAGCATGGCGAAACCATACGTAATACTGCTCAGCAGCAGTGCAGCCGTTTCCACCGCGACACCGCCGATGTCGAACAGCTCCTTACCCGAAGGGCCGCCCGCGAACTGATTCGACATCACCGCGAATACCGCGAAGAGCGAGGCGAACAGCACGCAGTCGGTCATCAGATACAGCCAGAAGCCGAACACCGTGTCCGACGAACCGTGATTGCCGTGCCCGCCGTCGAGCGGAACGGAAAGTGTTTTGTGCGACATCGATCAGGCCTCCACCGCTTCCAGTTCGCGGTTGTTCACCGCAGCGGCCGCAGGACCGCGCTTACTTTCGATTTCCCGCACGGTATCGGCGGAAATGTAATAGCCGTCGTTATTGCCGAAGCTGCGCGCAATCAGCGTGGCCGCGATAGCGAGGAGCGCCGCGACGGCCAGCCACGTGATGTGCCAGACACCGGCAAATCCAAGCGCGAGGCTGAACACGCCAATGAAGAGACCCGCGCTGGTATTCGACGGCATGTGAATGTCGCTATACGCCGGCGCTTTGGCCTCGGTCCTTGCGGTTTCTTTCATGTACGCATATGCGTCGAGCTCATGCACCGTCGGAATGATTGCGAAGTTGTAGGCCGGCGGCGGCGACGAGGTCGCCCACTCGAGCGTGCGGCCGTCCCACGGGTCGCCGGTCACGTCCCGATACTGCGGTTTGTTGCGGTTGACCACGCTGACCCATACCTGCGCCACCTGGAACACCACGCCGAGCGCGATCAACGCGACACCGCATGCCGCCGCAATCAGCCACGGATGCCACGCCGGATTGTCATAGTGGTTCAGGCGCCGCGTCATACCCATGAAGCCGAGCACGTAGAGCGGCATGAACGAAGCATAGAAGCCCACGAACCAGCACCAGAACGCGCACTTGCCGAGCTTTTCATTGAGCTTGAAACCGAATGCCTTCGGGAACCAGTAGTGGAACCCTGCGAGATAGCCGAACACCACACCGCCAATGATCGCGTTATGGAAATGCGCAATCAGGAAGAGGCTGTTGTGCAGCACGAAGTCGGCGCCGGGAATTGCCATCATCACACCGGTCATGCCGCCAATCGTGAAGGTGATCATGAAGCCGATCGTCCACAGAACGGGCGCGGAAAATTCAAGGCGTCCGCGATAGATCGTGAACAGCCAGTTGAATATCTTCACGCCTGTGGGAATGGCAATGACCATTGTCATGATGCCGAAAAACGCGTTGACGTCCGCACCCGATCCCATCGTGAAGAAGTGATGCAGCCAGACGAGGAATGCCAGCACCATGATCGCGCAGGTTGCATAAACCATGGTCCGGTAACCGAACAGCGGCTTCTTCGAGAACGTTGCAATCACTTCCGAATAGATGCCGAACGCCGGCAGCACGAGGATGTACACCTCCGGATGCCCCCACGCCCAGATCAGGTTCAGATAGAGCATCGCGTTGCCGCCCGCTTCATTCGTGAAGAAATGCATGCCCATGTAACGGTCGAGGCCGAGCAGCGCAAGCGCCACCGTCAGGATCGGGAACGTGGCCATGATCAGCACGTTCGAGCAGAGCGCGGTCCACGTGAACACGGGCATTTTCATCAGCGTCATGCCGGGCGCGCGCATGCGCACGATGGTCACGAAGAAGTTGATTGCAGTTATCAGCGTGCCGACGCCGGACAACTGCAGGCTCCATATGTAGTAGTCGACGCCGACGCCCGGACTGAACTGCAACTCCGAGAGCGGCGGATACGCGAGCCAGCCGACCTGTGCAAATTCGCCGATCACGAGCGACAGATTCATGAGAATCGCGCTGATCGCGGTCATCCAGAAACTGAGCGAGTTCAGGAACGGGAACGCGACGTCGCGCGCGCCGATCTGCAACGGCACCACCAGGTTGAACAAGCCGACCATCAACGCCATGGCCATGAAGAAGATCATGATGACGCCGTGCGCCGTGAAGATCTGGTCGTAATGGTGCGGCGGCAGATAGCCCGGCGAGTGGTATGCGAGCGCGAGTTGCAGGCGCATCATCACCGCATCGACGAAGCCGCGCACCAGCATCAGCACTGCAACGACGATATACATCACGCCAATCTTCTTGTGGTCCACGCTTGTGAGCCACTCGTGCCACAGCCACTTCCATTTATGAAGCCGCGTTAGTGTGGCCACCACGGCCAGCACCATGACCAGCATGAGCGCGCCCGCCCCCATGATGATGGGCTGATCGAACGGGATCGCGGAGAGTGTCAGATTTCCGAGCATGTGCTAACCCTTTGTACGGCAATTGCTGTTCTGCAGATCAAGGACATTGCCGTTGTTGTACTTCGCAATAACGTTGTTGAAGAGCTTGGAATCGACCGACGAGAAATAGCCGACCGGCTCCTTCTCGCTCGGTTGCGCCACGGAGTTGTACGCGTTCATATCCAGCCGGCGCGGCGAAGCCTTGACTTTCTCGACCCACGCATCGAATTGCGCAGGTGTGACGGCGAGCGCGCGGAACTTCATGTCCGAGAAGCCCTTGCCGCTGTAGTTGGCGGAGATGCCGGCGTAGTCGCCCGCATGGTCGGCGATCAGATGCAATTGCGTCTGCATGCCCGCCATTGCATAGATCTGGCTTCCCAATTGCGGAATGAAGAACGAGTTCATCACGGAATCGGACGTGATCCGGAAGTCCACCGGCGTGCCCACCGGGAACGCAAGCTGGTTGACCGAGGCCACGCCGAGCTCCGGGTAGATGAAGAGCCACTTCCAGTCCAGCGCCACGACCTCGACCTTGATTGGCTTGACCGCCGACTGGATCGGCCGGTAAGGGTCCAGCTCGTGCGTGGTGTTCCAGGTCAGGATGCCGAGGAACAGAATGATGAGCGTGGGTACGGTCCACACCACTGTTTCTATCGCGGTGGAATGCGCCCACTTGGGGGCGTATGTCGCGTTGCGATTGCCTGCGCGGTAACGCCACGCGAACACGAGGACCATGATGATCACCGGCACGACGACTATCAGCATGGCCATGGTCGCCGTACTGATCAGCGACTTCTCCGCCATGCCCACGCTGCCCTTGGGATCCAGCACCTCGAGGTTGCTGCATCCCGAAAGACATGCAACGAGCCCCGCCCCCAAAGGTATCAACACCCGTTCAAAGGTCTTATTCACCATATCTGCCTGATTTCCATGGACCGGTCTGAAACGCTACACAATGTTCTTGCCATGAAGACCAGACCACTACTTCATGCGCTGTCGGATTTTAAAAGCGCAAGCCGATCTGAAATATGATCCTGGACAAGCTAAGTGCAATCGCAACGCGCAAGGCGCGCGCGATGACCGCAGCCGGCGTGGACAGAGAAAAGCCGCGACGTCCGGGACGGCGCGGCCTGACTGAAGATGTCGTGAGGTAACGACCGCGCGCCCGTGACGGGCACGCGGCGCGGTTCGCTAAGCGATGGCCGGACTCAGCCTACGTGGTGCCACGCTGCACGATCTCGAAGCCCACGTCGGTCACCTTGTTCTGCGCCGATCCGGCGATCCGGTCGAGCAGGCATCGCGCCGCCGTGAGCCCGATGCGGGTGCCGTCGACGCGTACGGAAGTGAGTTGCGGCGTGGTCTCGGTGGCGAACTCCAGGTCGCCGAATCCGCAGATCGCGAGTTGCGACGGCACGCTGAGCCGCAATTGCCGCGCCGCGCTCAAGGCGCCTATCGCGAGCAGGTCCGAGCCGCAAAACACCGCGTCCAGATCTGCGGCCTCGTCGAGCAAACGCGGCAGTGCCGACTTGCCGAGCGCCACCGAACTCGGCGGCGCGACGAGCACTTCAGGAATCTCGTCGATGCCCGCCTGCGCGAGGCGCTCGCGAAAACCGCGGCGGCGCGCGAGCGCGCGCTGGTCGTTGGCGGACACAAGGCCGGGCTTGCGCACGTTCCTCTGCAGGAAATGCCCGGCGACCGCGAAGCCGATCTGGTAATGCGAGAAGCCCACCAGCATGTCGATGGGCTGATCCGTCATGTCCCAGGTCTCGACAATCGGAATGCCGACGTTTGCGAGCCGCTCACGCAGCGAGTCCGTGTGGGCGACGCCCGTCAGCAGCACGCCTTCGGGACGCCGGCTGAGCACTGCGTCGAGTAAGGTCTCTTCGCTCGAATCGTCGTAGCCGCTCAACGCGAGCAACACTTGGTAACCGGCGCGCGACATGGTCTCGCTGAACACCTGGATGGTTTCCGAAAACAGCGAGTGGGCGATGGTCGGCACGATTGCCGCGATGAGCCGCGAGCGCGACGACGACAGACCGCCCGCGAGCCGGTTCGGCACATAGCCGAGTTTCTGCACGACCTGCCGCACGCGTTCGAGCGTCTCCGGCGCCACCGTCTCCGGGCTGTTGAACACGCGTGACACCGTGATCGGCGCGACGCCCGCCTGCGCGGCGACGTCCGTGATGCGCAAGCCTTTGGGCCCGCCGCGCAGGCGCCGCGCGGGCGACACCGCGTCAGGCGCAGCGGCGCTGGCGGTGGCGGGCGGTTCTTTATTCGGCATGATCGCGGACAGAGGAAGTTAGATCGCTCGCGTATTGTAAACCGCACGACGTCACGCCAAACGGCACCCGGCTACCCCAAAGCGCACCGGGCAGGTCCCAACGTGCGCCACACCGCACACCCCTCAGACCATCGCGCGATATGACGCAGCGGCTCACGCATCTCATTCGGTCACTGCCATGGCGCCTCGGGCCGAGCGCACGTTGCGCTCGCGCCGAAGAATGAACACGGTAATTGCTGCGAACAGCAGCAGACAGGTTGCAGGAATCAGCATGGGCGCTTTCACGCTACCCGTAGTTTGACGAACCCACGGCACAAGATTTTGCGCGATGAAGCCGCCAATGTTGCCAAGCGAATTGATCGCGGCGATTCCCGCCGCCGCTCGAGCGCCAGTCAGGAATTTCGGCGGCAAGGTCCAGAAGCAAGGCAGCAGCAGATACATGCACGGCGCGCCGAAACACAGTGCGATGAAACGCAGCGTGTTGGTCGGCAGAAACACTGCGCTCGCGAAACATGTGACGCCGAGCAGCGCCGAAACCAGCATCGCGATGAGTGCGCGATCGCCCGCACCGCGCAACCTGGAAGGCAACCATGCAAGCACCACGGTCGCCATCAGCCACGGCACGATGTTGAGCAAACCGTTGGTTGTATTGCTCACGCCAAAGCCCTTCACGAGCGTCGGCAACCAGTAGCTCACGCCATAAACGGAAATGGACAGCATCATGTAGTAGAGCGCCATGCCGATCACGCGCGGCTCGGTCAGCACGCTCAGCAGCGAACCGTGCGACGCGACGCTTGCCCTGATCTGCGCGCGTTCCGCCTCGAGCGTGCTGGAAAGCCATGCTTTCTCGTCGGCGGAAAGAAACCTGGCTTCTTTCGGCGACGCCGGCAGCATGAACAGCACCACCACGGTCAACAGCACCGAAGGCAGGCCCGTCACGATGAATACGAGTTGCCAGCCTTGCAGCCCCGCGAACCCACCCTTGTCGAGCAGCCAGCCGCAGATCGGCGCGCCGAGCATATTGCCGAGGCTGCTGCCGAGCGTGAAATAGCCGAGCATGCGCACGCGATGCCGCGCCGGAAACCACAGCGTCAGATAATAGATCACGCCAGGATATAAGCCTGCTTCGGACGCGCCGAGCAGAAAACGCAGCACGTAGAACATGGTCGCGTTCGTCGTGAAGGCAAGCAGT
Organism: Paraburkholderia phenoliruptrix; assembly: GCF_019511605.1. Classification (GTDB taxonomy): domain Bacteria; phylum Pseudomonadota; class Gammaproteobacteria; order Burkholderiales; family Burkholderiaceae; genus Paraburkholderia; species Paraburkholderia phenoliruptrix_A. The sequence continues at coordinate 408,191 of NZ_JAEUAV010000001.1, forward strand.
ATCGTCACGACGCCCCACGTGAGCATGATGCGCGCCATCCAGCGCGGCGCGCCATATTTGTGCAGCATCACGTTGCTCGGCACTTCGAAAATCAGATAGCCGATAAAGAACAGAGACGCGCCAAGCCCATACGCCACTTCGGAGAGCCCGAGGCTGCCCAGCATCTGCAGCTTCGCGAAGCTGATATTGGAGCGGTCGATATAGGCAACCAGATAGAGCAGCCCGAGTAGCGGCATCAACCGGAGAGCGAGGCGGTTGATCATGCGCGATTCGTCAATAGCGGGGGTCGTGGTGTTCACAGCGTCTCCTACGGCCGCGTTCTTCGCGCGAGCCTGCGTTCTGTAACGGATGAGGCGTGAGTCGGCTCGGCGAATCGGAGGGCCGCGCGGCTTATTGTTGTTGTGCCCGCCACTGCGCATAAGCGGCCATGGTTTCCTCGTTCGGCGGATAGGTGCCGCGCAACGGCCGCCCTTCCTCGATACGCTGCGCGATGAATGCTTCGAGTTGCTCCTGCTCGGCGGCGTCGCGCGCGACTTCGGCGGCCATCTCGCGCGGCACGATGACTACGCCGTCCACGTCGGCGACCACGATATCGCCCGGATACACCGCCACGCCGCCGCACGCAATCGGCACGTTCATATCCACTGCATGATGTTTCGCGAGGTTAAGCGGCGCGCTCGCGCCCGCGCACCAGATCGGCAAGCCCAACGCCGCGATGGTCCCGCTGTCGCGCACCGGGCCGTCCGACACCATGCCCGCGACGCCGCGCTTTGCGAGCCGCAGCGCGAGGATGGAGCCGACCGACGCCACCGCGCGCTCGCCGCGGCAGTCCTGCACCAGCACACTGCCGGCGGGCGCGGTCTCCACGGCCTTGCGCTGCGGATGCTCCGGGTCCTGAAACACGCCGACGTGATCGAGGTCTTCGCGCGCGGGAATATTGCGCAGCGTGAATGCCGGGCCGACTACATTCGCCGCGCCGGGCGCGGGTTTCACGAGCGGCGCGACACCTTGCAAAAACACGTTGCGCAAGCCGCGCTTGAAGAGTTGCGTGGTCAAGGTGGCGGTGCTGACATGCCTTAGCTGTTCGAGCGTCGCTTCGCTCACGACGACTTCAGTTGCGCTCATAAGGACTCCGTTTTGAACTAGTGGATCTCGGGTTCGCCGTACTTCGCGCCCGGCGTGGCCTGTTCCTGCCGCGCCGGCGCGGCGGCGGTCGCCTTCATCGGCTCTTCGAGAAAGTCGAAGTCGCAACCCTTGTTCGCCTGCAGGACATGCAATTGATGCATCACGCCAAAGCCGCGCTCGAACGGAAGCTTCGGCGCCTGCCACGCCGCCTTGCGCGCGGCCAGTTCCTCGTCGCCCACGTCCAGATGCAGACGCCGCGCAGCCACGTCGAGCTCGATCATGTCGCCGTCTTTCACTAGCGCAAGCGGGCCGCCCACGAACGACTCGGGCGCCACGTGCAGCACGCACGCGCCGTAACTCGTGCCGCTCATGCGCGCATCCGAAATGCGCACCATGTCGCGCACGCCCTGTTTCAGGAGCTTTTGCGGAATCGGCAGTTGCCCCCACTCGGGCATGCCGGGCGCGCCGACCGGCCCCGCATGCTGGAGAACGATCACGGAATCCGCGCTAACCTCGAGCTCTTCGGAGTCGATGCGGGCCGCCATGTCCGCGTAATCCTTGAACACCACGGCGGGACCGCGATGCTTGAGCAAGTGTGCTTCCATTGCCGCCGGTTTTATCACCGCGCCGTCCGGCGCGAGATTGCCGGTGAGTACCGCGAGCCCGTCGCTGGCCACGATCGGATTGCTGCGTCGGCGGATGACGTCATCGTTGAAAATTTCGGCACCCGAAATATTTTCTCCGAGCGTCGAACCGTTGACCGTCAGCTGCGAACCGTCGATCAGCTCACCGAGCTCCACGAGCAGCGCGCGCAAGCCGCCCGCATAAAAGAAGTCTTCCATCAGATACTGGCCCGCCGGCCGCACATTGCCGATTACCGGCGTGATGCGCGACAGCTCGTCAAAGCGCGCGGTCGTCAGGTCGATACCGGCGCGACGCGCCACCGCGACCAGATGGACGATCGCATTGGTCGAGCCCGACATGGCGAGCACCGTGGTCACGGCGTTATCGAATGACTTCGCGGTGAGAATGTCGGACGGCTTCAGGTCGGTCCACACCATCTCGACAATGCGCTGGCCTGTCAACGACGCGAACTGCGCATGCCGCGAGTCGACCGCCGGAATAGACGAAAAACCCGGCAGCGTGAGCCCGAGCGCTTCAGCGGCGCTCGTCATGGTGGAGGCCGTGCCCATCGTCATGCAATGGCCGGGCGACCGGGCAATGCCGCTCTCGATGCCTTTCCACTCGTCCTCGCTGATCTTGCCCGCGCGCAGTTCGGCCCAGTACTTCCAGGTGTCAGAGCCGCTGCCGAGCGTGCGGCCGTTCCAGTTGCCGCGCAGCATCGGGCCGGCGGGCAGATAGATGGCCGGCAGGTTCATGCTGATCGCGCCCATCAGCAGGCCGGGCGTGGTCTTGTCGCAACCGCCCATCAGCACGCAACCGTCGAATGGATAGGACTTCAGAATTTCTTCCGTCTCCATCGCGAGGAAATTGCGGTAAAGCATCGTGGTGGGCTTCTGGAACGGCTCGGCGAGCGTCATGACCGGCATCTCGACGGGAAAACCGCCTGCCTGCCAGATGCCGCGCTTCACTTCCTCCACACGCTGCTTGAAATGCGTGTGGCACGAATTGATCTCGCTCCACGTGTTGACCACGGCGATTACGGGCTTGCCCATGTAGTCGGACGGGTGATAGCCCATTTGCGCGGTGCGGGAACGATGACCGAACGAGCGAAGGTCGTTCACCCCATACCAGCGATAACTGCGCAACTGCTCCGGTGTCTTGCGGTTCGCCACTGACGCCTCCATGGTATCGCTACCATCCGCTCATCGTTCTGCGGGGCTGGACGGCAGCTTTCGGAATGACTGCGATGGTAGCGATACCATCCGGCGCTGTCGCTCGGGGAAATCACCAGTTCGCGGGTGGGCCAACGATTGACGCCGCCAGGCGATGAGAATAGCATTGTTCCATCCAACGATTATCAGTTCTATCTGATAGAACTGCACCGGAGACGGCTATGGCCCGCAGCAGCGACACAGCGCGCACGCCGCAAGGCGTCACGTCGAGCGGCATCGACGTGCTCGACCGCGCCGCGTCGATCCTTTTTGCGTTTCGCCGCAACGACGAACCGCTCACGCTCACGGAACTCTCCGAGCGCACAGGGCTTTACAAGAGCACGCTGTCGCGGCTCGCGCAGGCGCTCTGTCATCACCAGCTTCTGATCCGTCACGACGACGGGCGCTTCTGGATCGGCTCAGCTGCGATGCATCTGAGCGCCGTCTACGAGGCCGGCTTCGATCTGCGCGACGTCCTGCTGCCGGCCATGAAAGAGCTCAGCGCCGAAACGGGTGAGGCAGTGTCGTTCCACGTGCGCGAACGCGATCACCGGGTCTGCCTGTACCGCATTGCGTCGCGCCACTCGATTCGCGCGGAAGTGCAGCAAGGCGACACGCAGCCGCTGGAACGCGGCGCGGGCGGGCGTGTGCTGCTCGCGTTCTCGGGCGAACCCGGCGAGCCGTACGACACCGTGCGCTCGCGCTACGTCTATCTGTCGATGGGAGAGCGCGACCGCGAAACGTCTGGCATTTCCGCGCCTGTGTTCCGCGTTGGACAGGAACTGGTGGGCGCGCTCGGCATTGTCGGACCGTCCGCACGCATGGGGATGGAAGAAATGGAGCGCTACCGGCCGCGCCTGCTCGACTTCGCCGCGCGCGTGACGAAGCTGCTGGGCGGCGATCCCGAGCCTTTGCTCACAGCGGCGGGCGCGCTCGACACGGCGTCCAGTCAGGCAGCCAGCGAACGGCCCGGCCCGCAACAAAAACAGCCAGACGCTACCGGCCAAACGCAGGAGAACGAGAATGCTTAAGTGGTACACCGAGCTGACGAAGCCGGAGAAGCGCACCTACTGGGCGTGCTTCAGCGGCTGGGGACTCGATGCAATGGACACGCAGATGTACGCGCTCGCCATTCCCACGCTAATTGCGCTGTGGGGCATGACGCGCGGCCAGGCAGGCGTGCTCGGCACGACCGTGCTGATCATGGCGTCGCTTGGCGGCTGGATTGCAGGCATTCTCGCCGACCGTTACGGACGCGTGCGCGTTTTGCAGATCACGATTCTGTGGTTCTCCGCTTTCACGCTGCTCTCCGCGTTCACCAATTCGTTCGGGCAACTGATGGTCACGCGCGGACTTCAGGGTCTCGGCTTCGGCGGCGAATGGGCGGTGGGCGCGGTGCTTATCAGCGAGACGATTCGCCCGCAGGTGCGGGGCCGCGCGGTGGGCTCGCTGCAGGCTGGCTGGGCCGTGGGCTATGGCGTGGCGGTGCTGCTGTCCACGCTGATCTTCAGTTCGTTGCAACCCGAGTGGGCGTGGCGGGTGCTGTTCGCAACCGGTATTGTGCCCACGCTGCTGGTGCTGTGGATTCGCCGTCACATCAAGGAAGCGCCGGTGTTCGCGCAGATTCGCCGCGAGCATGCCGCGGACCGCCCAAGCATCTGGGCCGTGTTCGACCGCTCGACCCGCGTGACGACTTTCAAGGCGATCCTGCTGACGTTCGGCATCTACGGCGGCAATTACGTGATGATCACCTGGCTGCCCGCTTATCTGAAGCTGGTGCTGCATCTGTCGATCACGAACATCGGCGGCTACCTCGCGATCAACATTCTCGGCTCGTTCGCCGGCGCGTTTCTGAACGGCTGGATGGCAGACCGTTTCGGCCGGCGCCGCACGTTTATCGTGATCGCGTTCCTGCAGGCGATTGCGGTTGCTACTTACACACTCGCGCCGATCACGCTGCCTGTCACGCTCGTGCTGGGCTTTGTTCTGGGCACGCTGCAGTCCGGCACGGCGGCAGGCACCGGCGCATATATCGCAGAGCTCTTTCCCACTCGCATCCGCGCTTCGGCACAAGGTCTGTGCGGCAACGCGGGGCGTGCCATTGGCGCAATCATGCCCGCCATGGTCGGCGTGCTGAGCGCGAAGCTCGAGCTGGGTGCCGCGATGGGCATGTGCGCGTGTGCGTCGTATGCGCTCGTCGTGATCGCCGCGCTGGTGCTGCCGGAAACACGCGGGCGCGATCTGTCCGACGTCAAGTTCAGCGCCGCAAGCAGCGCGGATCAGGCAAGGCAGCAAGAAGACATCACAGCGCAGCGCGCCGACACCGCACTGCCACGCTGAAGCGTTCGCCGTACCGCATTTCATTTCGGAGTACATGCATGATCATCGACATTCACGGTCACTACACGACCGCGCCGAAAGCACTGGAGAACTGGCGCAACCGCCAGATTGCCGCACTCGGCAATCCCACCGACGCACCCAGCCCGTCCGAACTGCAGATCAGCGACGACGAGCTGCGCGAGTCGATCGAAACGAACCAGTTGCGCCTGATGCGCGAGCGCGGCCTCGACCTCACCGTGTTCAGTCCGCGCGCGAGCTTCATGGCGCATCACATTGGCGATTTCAACGTGTCGAGCACGTGGGCCGCTATCTGCAACGAACTGTGCTACCGCGTGAGTCAGCTGTTCCCCGAGAACTTCATTCCCGCCGCAATGCTGCCGCAAAGCCCCGGCGTGGATGTCGCCACCTGCATTCCCGAACTCGTCAAATGCGTCGAGCAGTACGGCAACGTCGCGATCAATCTGAATCCCGATCCGTCGGGGGGCCACTGGACGAGCCCGCCGCTTTCCGACCGCTACTGGTATCCGGTCTACGAGAAGATGGTCGAGTACGACATTCCGGCCATGGTGCATGTGAGCACGAGCTGTAACGCGTGCTTTCACACCACCGGCGCTCATTATCTGAACGCGGATACGACGGCGTTCATGCAGTGCCTCACGTCCGACCTGTTTCGCGACTTCCCTGCGCTGAAGTTCGTGATTCCGCATGGCGGCGGCGCGGTGCCCTACCACTGGGGACGCTTTCGCGGCCTCGCGCAGGAAATGAAGAAGCCGCTGCTCGAAAAGCATCTGCTGAAAAACATCTTCTTCGATACCTGCGTCTATCACCAGCCCGGCATCGACCTGCTCACCAAAGTGATTCCGGTCGACAACATTCTTTTCGCAAGCGAGATGATCGGCGCCGTGCGCGGTGTCGATCCGCAAACAGGCCACTACTTCGACGATACGAAGCGCTATGTCGAAGCGGCGGATATGAATCCGGAACAGCGCAACAAGATCTACGAAGGCAACGCACGGCGCGTCTATCCGCGCCTCGACGCCGCACTCAAAGCACAAGGACGTTGAACATGTACGAACTCGGAGTGGTTTATCGCAACGTCGCCCGCGCGGACAGCCGCATCGCGGACGGCCTCGGCGCGCTCGGCAGCGCAACGGTGCACGAAGCAATGGGACGTGTCGGCCTGATGAAGCCGTACATGCGCCCCATCTACACCGGCGCGCATGCCTTCGGCACCGCCGTCACCGTGCTGCTGCATCCCGGCGACAACTGGATGCTGCACGTCGCCGCCGAACAGATCCAGCCGGGCGACGTAGTCGTGGCAGCCGTCACCGCCGATTGCACCGACGGCTATTTCGGCGACCTGCTCGCCACGAGCTTCAAGGCGCGCGGCGCGCGAGCCCTGATTATCGACGCGGGCGTGCGCGACGTGAGCGTGCTCACCGAGATGGACTTCCCGGTCTGGAGCAAGGCGATTTCGGCGAAGGGCACGATCAAGGCCACGCTCGGCTCGGTGAACATTCCGGTGGTTTGCGCGGGCGCGCTGGTCGCGCCGGGCGACGTGATCGTCGCCGATCAGGACGGCGTGGTCGTGGTGCCGTCGGCCAAGGCGCAAGAAACGCTCGAAAAAGCTAGCGCGCGCGAAGCAAACGAAGCGCAGAAACGTGAGAAGCTCGCCTCGGGCGTGCTCGGCCTCGATATGTATCAGATGCGCGAGCCGTTAAAGCAACTGGGGCTGCGCTATATCGACTGAGTGCGTGTCGCGCGCTCGGCTTCGCTCATTGTCCAACGCAACTACGGAGTGCCCATATGTCCCAGTCGCCCCAACAGTCCGCCGCGCGGATTGCGATTATCGGCTTCGGCGAGGTTGGGCCGATCTTCGCGCGCGCATTCACCGAAGCCGGCCGTGCGGTGTCCACCTTCGACATCAAACTCGCCGACCCGGCCACTCGTAGTGCGATTGTCGAGCGCGCGGAGCAAAGCGGAGCGCAGCTTGCCGACGATCTCGCCAGCGCGTTGCGCGATGCGCAACTCGTCTTCTCCGCCGTGACCGCGAGCCAGGCTGAAGCGGTGGCGAGCGCTGCCGCGGCGCATCTCGTCAAAGGTCAGATTTTCATCGATCTGAATTCGGTGTCGCCCGCCGTCAAGCAGCGCAATAGCGTGACGGTTCAGCAAAGCGGCGCCGATTACGTGGAAGCCGCGGTCATGGCGCCTGTGCCGCCGCAAGGCATACGTGTGCCGATGCTGCTTGGCGGCCGTGTTGCCGCACAGACAGCGGAACTGCTGAACGGACTTGGCATGCGCCCGGAAGCGGTCGCGCAGGAAGTCGGCCTTGCCTCGGCAATCAAACTGTGCCGCAGCATCATGATCAAGGGTATGGAAGCTCTGTGCGTGCAGTCGATGCTGGCTGCGCGGCAATTCGACGTGGACGGCCGCGTGCTCGCTTCGCTAGCGGCGAGCTTTCCGGGCGTCGGCTGGGATGCCGGCTACGAAGCGTATCTCATCGGTCGAGTGGTCGAGCATGGTCAGCGGCGCTCGGAAGAAATGCGCGAAGCGGCGTCGATGCTGGAAAGTCTCGGCATGTCGGGCACGCTCGCAAGCGCTGTCGCCGATGTACAGGAGCAGCTCGCCGCGCGCGCCCTGCCGCTCGTCGAGAAGCTCGACAACAAAGGCGCCCTGCCCGAATGGCGAACGTTGCTGAAGCCCGCGTGACGCACACGCGGTACGCAGTCTGATGCGCGGCGCCTGATGTGTGCGGTCAGCCGTTCGAGCGCCGCCGGCGCTATCACGCCCGCTCCGAAGTCCGCTTCAAGTCCTCGACGATCCAGTCCAGACACTCCTGCGCAAGATCGTCGAGCTGACGGCCTGCAAGCGTGATCACCTGCAGACGTCGTTGCGCGAGCAACGGATTGTCGAAGGGAATGGCCGTGAGATGGTCCACCGCTAAACGCTTTGCCACCGACACATAGCCCGACGGCATGATTGCGTTTGGCACCGCTTGCGCAAAACGGTAGAGCGCCGCCACGTAGCGGCTCGTCATCATCGGCTCTATTTCAATGCCCTCCACGCTGCATGCAATGTCGAACAGTTGCCGGTTGGTCGTGCCCTTGTCCTGCAGCAGCACGGGATAAGCGGGCAGATCCTTCAGCGCGATCTGCGGCCTGCTCGCGAGCGGATGATCGTCGTGCATCAGCGCCATCACCGGCGCGCGCTGCGTGAACTGCACCAGCACGCCCGGCTCCGGCTTGAACGTGAAAGCGAGCCCAATCGACGCTTCTCCCGACAGCAGCATCTGGCTCGCGCGCTCCGCAGGCACTACTTCCAGCCGGATGGCGACGTCGGGTTGCTGCGCGCAGAACGCCCCTAGAGACACAGGCAGAAAGTCGAACGCAAAGCCTTCAGTGCATGCGATTGTCAGCGTGCGCGCGCGCCGCCGCTCGTCGCCCTGAATCTCGTCGAACACAGCCTGCGCGTCTGCCAGCGTGCGCTGCGCGTGACGAAACAGCAGCCGCCCCGCGTGCGACAGCACCATGCCGCGCGCGTGACGCTCGAACAGCGGCACGCCAATGTCGCCTTCGAGCTTTGCGATATGCCGGCTCAACGCCGACACGGTAAGGCCGAGCTTCTCGGTCGCCGATGTCAGCGAGCCCGTTTGAGCGACCACCGAAAAGTAATAAAGCGAAGGCTCCAGCAGTTTGCGCATGACGTTTGTGAGCGAAGCGGGCTTGCAAACCGAACGCGCGTGGAGCGCAGCCCGGTACCGGATTGACAGACGAGCGGCAAAAACAAGCTTTGCGTGTAGCGCAAATGTACCTTGTTTGATTGCGAATACAAAAATACAGGCGGCGGGCTACTCTGGGGACACTCGACTTCGAACGCCCCTCACGACATGTCCCGACAAAGCGCTCTTACCCTTGCCCGTACGCACTTCGACAGCGGCGAATTCCTTGCCGTCCTGAGCCGGCGCGTTGGCCTCGCGACCGAGAGTCAGCGCGCGGACGCGGCGCCGCTGCTGCGCCGCTACCTTTCCGACGAAATCGAAGCCGCGCTCAGCGCACTAGGGTTTATCTGCGAGATCGTGGAAAACCCTGTGCCCGGCATGCCGCCGTTTCTGATCGGCGAACGACTCGAATCACCGTCCCGGCCCACCGTGCTGTTGTATGGCCACGGCGACGTGATCGACGGCGACGCCGCCAACTGGAGCAACGAACGCTCGCCCTGGCAGGTACGCGTGGAAGGTGAGCGCTGGTATGGCCGCGGCATTGCGGACAACAAGGCACAGCATTCCATCAATCTTGCCGCGCTCGCAGCAGTTTTCGCCGAACGCGGGGAGCTCGGCTTCAACGCGAAGATCGTCTTCGAAATGGGCGAGGAAGTGGGATCGCCCGGGCTCGATGCGATTTGCGCGAACTTGCGCGAGCGCTTATCCGCGGATCTGCTGATCGCCTCCGACGGCCCGCGTCAGCGGGCGGCGTCGCCAACGATGTTTTTGGGCTCGCGCGGCGCGTTGCATTTCAGGCTGAGCGTGACGAACGCATTCGGCGCCCGGCATTCGGGCAACTGGGGCGGCGTGCTGGCCAATCCCGCAACCGTGCTTGCGAATGCCCTCGCGAGTCTCGTCGACGGACATGGCCGGATACGGGTGAACGGGCTGCTTCCGCCGCCTATTCCGCCGCAGGTTCGCGAGCGCGTCGCGCATCTGCAGATTGGCGCGGACGCAGACGATCCACCGCTCTCGCCGAACTGGGGCGAGCCTGGTCTCACGCCCGCCGAGCGCGTTTTCGCATGGAACACGCTCGAAGTGCTTGCAATGCAATCGGGCAACGTGGCTAACCCGGTAAGCGCAATTCCGCGTTCGGCGCAAGCCGTTTGCCAGTTGCGCTTCGTAGTGGGCACCGACTGGCGGCGCGCGAAAGAGCTGATCGAGGCGCACCTTGCACGCGAAGGTTTTACAGGCATCGAAGTCACGATCGAAGCGTCCGGCAACGCAACGCGGCTCGACCCGAACGACCCGTGGGTTGCATTCACCGAGCGCTCCATCGAGGCATCGACCGGCAAGCCGGTGACGCTTCTGCCCAACCTCGGCGGCACGATTCCGAACGAGTGTTTCTCCGACACGCTGGGTCTCGCGACCATCTGGATTCCGCACTCGTATCCAGGCTGCCGTCAGCACGCGCCCGACGAACATGTGCTCGCGCCGGTCATGCAAGAAGCGTTGCAACTGATGACCGGTGTGTTCTGGGACCTGGGCGAGCCCGACGTTCCGCACCGCCGTTGACACTGCTTTTCCCACCATATCCGACACGTTGAGCTTCTCGCACGGAACACACATCATGAATTCCACTGTTATCGAAGACCGCGTGCAGCAGACAAGCGGGACGCCCATGCGACGCCTGATCGTCGCGACGAGCATCGGCAATGCGCTCGAGTGGTTCGACTTCGCCGCGTACGGCTTCTTTGCCGTAACGCTTTCGAAGCTCTTCTTCCCTGCTCATGACGAAACCGTTTCGCTGCTGCTGACGTTCGGCACGTTTGGTCTTTCGTATGTGTTCCGGCCGCTCGGTGCGCTCTTGCTCGGCCGATATGCGGACCGGCACGGCCGCAAGGCGGCGTTGCTGGTATCGCTTGCGCTCACCACGATAGGCACGCTGATCTGCGCGGTGATTCCGACCTACGCGTCGATCGGGCTTGCGGCGCCCATTGGCCTGATGACGGCGCGTATTCTGATTTCCTTCTCGACAGGCGGCGAATTCGGCAGCGGCACGGCTCTGATGATCGAGCAGAAGAGCAAACGCAAGGCATTTCTCGCAAGCTGGCAGTTTTCCAGCCAGGGAATGAGCACGGTGCTCGCCTCTTGCGCGGGGCTCGCGCTGAGCACGCAACTATCGCCGGCGCAAATCGAATCGTGGGGCTGGCGCGCACCGTTCATCTTCGGTCTGCTGGTCGCACCGGTGGGCCTCTACATCCGCAAGCATATCGACGACACGTTGCCCGCAGCCGGCCACACCACCGCACGCAATGCGCCGGTGCGCGAACTGCTCGCGCACAGCAAGGGCCGCATTCTGATCGCGGCGGGCATCATGGCGGTATCGACCGCCGCCAGCTATCTGATGATTCTCTACATGCCGACGTATGCGGTAAAGCAACTGCATCTGCCGGCATCGACGGGATTCGCGGCAACAGTGGTCACCGGTACGATCCTGATGGTGTTTACTCCGCTCATGGGCCACTTGTCCGATCGCTACGGGCGCAGCCGCATGATGGTGATTTCCGCAATCGCCACGCTTGTCACGATCTATCCGTGTTTCGTCTGGCTCATCAAAAGCCCCTCCTTTGCGGTGCTGATGGCGATCATGTCGCTCGCCGGCGCATTGAAGGCAATCTACTTCGGCCCGCTCGCCGCTGTATTGTCGTCGCTCTTTCCCACTAGCGTTCGCAGTACGGGACTCGGCTTCAGCTACAACATCGGCGTCATGGTGTTCGGCGGATTCACGCCGTGGCTCGTCACCGCAATGATCGGCGCAACCCACGATCCGCTGTCGCCCGCGTTCTATCTGATGGCATGCGCGGCGCTGAGCCTGGCATGTATCGCGCTGTACCACTTCAAGCTCGTCAAGCACATCTGAGCCGTGGACCTGCCGACCTCACATATGGAAAACCTCGCCATGCACCAACCTGCACCAGCGGACGATTTCAGCGGCTGGTTCATGTATCACTCCGTGGGCGTGTATCCCGGCCATCGCGAGGCGATGACCGCGGCGCTCGCCGGTTTCGCGGCAAGCTGGTGTGCGCCCGACGACCGCCGCTGGGACGCGGCGCTCGCCGCGCGTGCGCGCCTGCTGTCGGACTGGGCCGAACTGATCGGCGCCCAGCCTGCCAACGTGTTCGGCGCGCAAAACGTGACGGACACCTTTGCTCGCTATCTGGACGGCCTCGCCGACCAAACTCTGCGAGGCCGCACGGTGCTCGTCGCCGCGGACTGCTTTCCGAGCCTGCACTTTCTGCTGTCCGGCCTTGCGCAAGCTCGCGGGTTCACGCTGCGCACCGTCGCGTTGCGCGAAGGGCAAGCGTATGTCCGCGACGAAGACTTTCTCGAAGCATGGACAGGCGACGTGGCACTCGCGCTCGTCACATGGGTGTCGTCGCTGACGTCCAGGCGCGTGAACCTCGCCGCGATTTGCGAGCATGCACGACGCCGCGGCAGCCGGGTGGCGCTCGACGTGACGCAAGGCATAGGCATCCTGCCGTTCGACGTCAACACCACACCGTTCGATTTCGTCTGCGGCTCCACGCTCAAGTGGCTATGCGGCGCGCCTGGAACTGGGCTTGGCTACATTGCACCTCACGCGCTCGCGCAAGAGGCCACGCCTGCCGTGCGCGGCTGGTTCAGCCAGCAGAATCCATTCAATTGGGACATCGACGCGTTCGCGTACGCATCGGACGCGCGGCGCTTTGACACCGGCACGCCCTCCGTGCTGCCGTTCGTCGCCTCGCAGCCCGGCATGACGTGGATGCGCTCGCAACCGGCGGGCAGCGTACGTGAGCATAATCTGGCGCTATGCCATCAATTGATCGCGATGCTCGACGAGAAGCGCTACCGGCTACTGTCCCCGCGCAACGACGACGAGCGCGGAGGCAGCATCATGGCCGAAGCGCCCGCGCATCTCGACGCGGCGCAACTGGTTGTGAAACTGAACGAAGCCGGCGTGTTCGTCGATTCGCGCAGCCGCACGTTGCGCTTTTCACCAGGCGTTTGCACGACGCCTGCGGGACTCGAACGGCTTGCGCAATGTTTGCCGCAATGAAATTCGCGCGCCCATTCTCGCGGGCGCCGCGCCGCATTGGAATCGCCTGCGTGCTGACAGGGCCGCCGGTGCGCGCATGCATTACGCGCCGCCCCTGCCCTCTTGACTCGAAAGCGAATTCACATGAACTCCTCTACTCACGGTTGCGCCGACTCTGACGCCGCGATAGCCGGCATCCACGGCTTTGTCGTGCCGATGAAATGCACGGACTTGCCCGCCACGATGCAATTTTTTATCGAGCGGCTCGGCTTTCGCCTTGACGCCATTTTTCCCGCCGACGGACCGCGCACCGCGATTCTTTCGCGCGACGGCTTCAGGATCCAACTGGGTCTGGATGCCCCCGACGGCCTGCGCGACTTGTATGTTCTGTGCGACGACCCCTTGCAACTGCGAGGCGATGCACGCGAATTGACCGCGCCGAACGGCGTGACCGTTCGCCTCGTACATGCCGACCCGCCCATGAAGCTGCCGCCCACGCGCCAACAACTCGTACTGGCGCAGGCAAACGGCGACGCGCACTGGAGCGTCGGACGCGCGGGCATGCGTTACCGCGACCTTCTGCCTGAGCGTCACGGCGGTGCGTTCATCGCGTCGCATATCCGCATTCTGGAGGGCGGTCCGGTGCCGGACTATGTGCACTATCACAAGATCCGTTTCCAGACCATTTTCTGTCGCAAGGGCTGGGTGCGACTCGTCTACGAAGACCAGGGCGAACCCTTCGTGCTCGAGGCCGGCGACTGCGTGCTTCAGCCGCCTGAAATCCGTCACCGCGTGCTGGAAAGCTCAGCCGGCGCCGAAGTGATCGAACTGGGCAGTCCCGCCGAGCACATCACGATGGCAGATCATGAGCTGACTCTGCCGACGCCTTTTTCGAGGCCGGAGCGCGACTTCAACGGCCAGCGCTTCGTGCGACACATTGCGAAGAACGCAAGCTGGAAGCCCTGGACATCGCCGGGCTTCGTCGTTACCGATACAGGCATTGGCGCTGCCACCGGCGGCCTCGCAGGTGTGCGCGTGGTGCGTGCGAGCGGCAATGCCGAGCCGCAGATCCGCCGCCACGACACCGAATTCTGCTTTTTCTTCGTGCTGACCGGGAGTCTCGAAGTCACTCAGGGCGGGCAACGCTGGCAGCTCTTAGCCGACGACAGCATCGCCATTCCAGGTGAGCTTTCCTATACGTTCTCCCAATACAGCGCCGATCTCGAACTGCTGGAAGTCACGCTGCCAGCGGATGTCTTGCTGAGCTGATCGCAGCAGAGCCAAAGGCGCGGCGCGGCGCACAGTGCAAGCGCCGCGCCGTTCCAGCGTCACGATGCACTAGCGGGAAACGCCGATGATGTTTGCCATTTGCGCCCTGTCTGATTGATCCCGAAGCCCGCAATCGCTGCACACGAGAAAGGTATTACCCGAAGTCAATGCTGTTTTTCGTTCGTCCGCCCTGAAACTTCATAATCTTATTTATTTCGCCATGCTAACTATCAGAAAGGCGCTGTCGGGCGCCGCCATTCTCGCCGCTTGCGGCATCTCATCCGCACACGCAAGCTCGGTCACCATTTACGGACTCATCGACTACGGCGTGAACTATCAGAGCAACAGCGGCGGCGGCCGCGTGATAGGCGGCTCGAGCGGCATCATGCAAGGCTCGCGCTGGGGCTTCAAGGGCGTCGAGGATCTTGGCGGTGGCCTCTCGGCGATCTTCACGTTGGAAAACGGCTTCGATCTCGGCAAGGGCACGTCGCTGCAGGGTGGCAACCTGTTCGGGCGGCAGGCGTTCGTCGGATTGTCGAGCGACGCTTACGGCACGCTCACGCTCGGACGCCAGTACGATTCGCTCGTAACGTTCGTCGAATCGCGCATGAATTCCGCGAATTTCGGCGGCGGCACGACAGCGCATCCGGGCGACCTCGACAATCTGAACAACAGCAAGCGGGTGAACAACTCGGTCAAGTACACGAGCCCCAAGATGGGCGGCTTCACGATAGGCGGCGTGTATGGGTTTGGCGGACAGGCCGGCGATTTCGCGCGTAACCAGATATGGTCCGCCGGCGTCGGTTACGAATACGGGAGCTTTTCCGCAGGCGCGGCTTTCATGAACGTACGCAACCCGAACCAGTCGTATTTCACCAGTACGCCCACCAACGTGGCCGGAGCCAACCTGAACAACATGAGCTCGAGTCCGGTGTACAGCGGTTATGCGTCGGCGCACACGTATCAGGCAATCGCCGCCGCGGGGCGTTATACACTCGGCCCGGCAACGTTCGGGCTCGTCTATAGCAACGTGCAGTTCAAGAATCTCGGCGATACGTCGTCGGGCTCCAACCCCCTGCATCTGTCGGGCACAGCAAAGTTCGATACCGCCGAATTCAACCTCACCTATTACTGGACCCCGCTTCTGCTGAGCGAACTGGTCTATAGCTACACGCGCGGTTCTGGCGTTGGCACGATCGGCAGTTCGCGCTACAACAACGTGTCGCTGTCGCTCGACTATTATCTGTCGAAGCGCACGGACGTCTACGTGATCGGCAGCACTGAATTTGCCGGCGGCACGGACTCGACCGGCAAGGCCGCACGCGCGACGCTCAACGCGCTGAGCGCTTCGTCATCGAACCGGCAGACCTTCGTTCAACTGGGAATTCGGCACAAGTTCTGACGCCCGCATACGGCTGGCCTGCTCGAACGCGGTCACAACGGCGTGCCGATGTGACCGCGCGCGTGCCATTGAGAAAGCATTCGAGCACGCGCCACGAGCCTCAATTGTCGGGATGGCTTGCGACGGCGCTCACGAATGCGTTGTAGGTGAGATTGACCGTGACGCCGTCGATCATCACGCCATATGTGGTGTTGCCGCTGTCGAGCTCGTAATACATGGTCGACTGAATGTTCTTGGTCTTTCTGGCCTCGTAGTAGCTCGCATAACGCGAGCTGATGTAATCCGCGCGATAGGCCAGCGTCTTCTCTGGGCCGGTATTCCATTCGGTCAGCAAGAACGGCATACCGTAACGGGCCTTGCAGTATGTAGGCAGATCGAAGCCGGGGCCGGAACCGTCCGAGCCAATGTCGAAGATGTCGCCGTACACGTCATAGTTGTGCCACGTCGTCATGTCCCACCGCACTGTGGGGTGGCCGCTCGTGCCATCCGGTTGCGTGCCGTCCCACAACGCGTCTGCGGCGCCGACATCCGCCACGCAGAAGTTGATTCCACATTTCGCCGCCGGCTGCGCCGCCTTTACGCCGTCCAGCATGCCGCGCATCAGACCGCGCATGATCGGCCAGTTCGCGTTGCTGAAGTCGACTGCCTTCGTGCCTGCATTGGTGGAGTCGAGAATGATCGCGGGATCGCGAGTCAGTTCGTTGCCGCACTCGTACATGACCACACCGTACGGCGCGAGCGCGGCAGCCACCGTCACGCCGCATGAATGGCCGCGGCTGTACGCCGCCGCCTCGCTCGCGAGCAGCGCGCCGTTGGCGTCGCGCATGCCGATCTGGATCAGCACGAAGAGCGTGAGCCCGGCCGACTGGAACGCCTGCGCGAGCGCGACTACCGCGGCGAGCTCCGTGGAGTCGTCGGTCACGCCCACGCGATACGTCGAGCAGCCCATGTTCTGCATGATCGACACGACCTGCGCGGGCGTGTAGCGGTAGTCGTAATGCCCGTTGATGCCGTGGAATGTGCCGCTCGTCGCCGCCACGGAGATGCGCGGATCGGTGCACGGCAGCCACTGGTCGATGTCGTTGCACACGTAAAACTGCCCGCCTGTCGCGCGATACCACAGCTTGCCGCCGTACCACAGCAGCAACGCCACGTTCGAGGTGACGCCGACCGTGGCGTTGTTGCGCAGGACCACGCCGCTCGCGACGGTCCACACCGCGCCCACCTTGTCGATGATGCGCGAGGCGCCGGGAATCGTGGTGCCGTCCGCAGACGTTGCACCGAAACGAGGATCGGCGCACGCATACCAGGCTGAGCCGCTCCAGCCGTAGAACTGCCCGCCGGTGCCTGCGTGGTAGACAATGCCGCCGTACCACAGCACCAACGAAACGCTGTAGGTATTGCCGGCCTTCACACCGTTCCGATACACCGATCCGCCGACGAGTGTCCACACTGCCGACTGGTTGTCGACAATCGATGCCGCCGGAGGAATCGACGTGCCGTCTGCCGAGGCAGGCGTGCTGCTGTTCGAGGCGCCGTTGTTGGCCGTCGAACCGCTTGAAGTCGCATTGCCCTGCGTGCCGCCCGTGCTTCCAGTCGTCGCGGTGCCGGTGCCGGTTGCTCCCGTGGCCCCGCCCGGCGAGCTTGAGTTCGCATTGGTCGTCGCGCCCGTGCTCGTGCCCTTGCTGTCGCCACCGCTTCCGCCACCGCCGCCGCCGCCGCATGCGCTCAGCATGTAGCTGCCGCCGACAGCCGTCAGCAAGCCGAGAAACTCACGTCGTTTAACCATGGCAAGAGAATCCAACGCCGGGGGCGCCCGGACAAAATCCGCGAAATGCGATCTGGGGTTGCGAGTCCGGGAGAAAACCGACGGCACCCAATTCGTTCGCCATCCTTATCAATCGACACTGAGCGCGAATGAGGAAGAGCGTCACGAGTAATGGGGCCCGGTCAATTTTCCCACCGGCAGCATGAACCGCTTCGGGGTGCTTCAAGCGCTCCACGTGCTGCAACCAATGCCTTGGATGTCGGCAAAAAAGCGCGCTTGTGTAGGGCTAGCGGGAAAAAAAGACGTGCCGCGCGCGAGGAAGAGGCGGGGACGGTCCGCGAAAGCCACAGACCTCAGGGAGAAAAGAGAGGAGAGAAAAGCCTGCCGAAGCTGCCCCGCAGCCCGGCAGCTCTGCTAGGCGCGCACCATACCGCTCATCGGCCTGACGCGGGCTGTGCGGCCGAACAGCGCGCGCACCGTGCGCTGCGGATCTAGACCGAGGCCCTCGCTCGTCACGCCGGCAATCAGCGCATCGAGCGAAGCGGTCGGCTTGAGGTCGCGCGCCTCGTACAGATCGCGCGGCGCAAGGCCGGGCCAGTCCGCGAGCACCCGGCCGCCTGCTACCGCACCGCCCAGCACCATCGCGACCGAACCGGTGCCGTGGTCGGTGCCTTCGGTGCCGTTCGCGGCCGCGGTCCTGCCGAACTCGGTCGCCACCAGCACCGTGGTTTCGCTCCAGGCAGCGCCCATGCCGTCGCGCAACGCGGCAAGCATCGTGTCGAGCGCTTTCAACTGATTGCCGAGGCGCGCGTTCTGCGCGCTGTGCGTGTCCCAGCCGCCGGTCTCGATCATCGCGATGCGCGGGCCGTCGTCACGCGCGAGAAAACCCGCAGCGAGCTTGCCAAGGCTCGCGGGATCCTGGCGCGCGCCTGCGCCGCCCGCAAGACCGCGCGCCGTCATCGCCGATTCCCACAACGGGCGCAACTGCGCATCGTCGTCATAGAGTTGCGACACGCGCATCAGCAGATCGTCGGGCGCGGCAGGCAATGCGGATGGTGCATACGACGTGACCGCCGCCGCGCCGCGCAGCGCCATCGGCACAGTGGGCGCGAAGGCGATTGCGGTTTCGCGAGCCGCGGGCAGCAGCGTGGCGAGCCGGTTGAGCCAACCGTCTTTCACCTGATACGGCGACACGCCGCCGGTTTCCAGCACGTTCTGTCCGTCGAAATGCGAACGGTCGCGATACGGCGAGGCCACCGCATGCACGAACAGCGCCTGACGCTGCGCATACATTCCGGCCATTTGCGTGAGCGCGGGGTGCAGCGCAAAGGTTCCATCGAGCCGGTGAGCGCTTGCGGGATCGATCGCAAGCGCGCCGCGCAACGTGCTGTACGCCGGCTCGGCATATGGCACGACGATGTTGAGCCCGTCGGCCGCACCGCGCTGAATGACGAACACGAAGCGGCGCTGTGTGACGACGCGCGCGAACGCAATGCGCGGCGACACGAGAATCGCCCCGGCTCCGGCAGCGGCGACACGCAGAAACTGGCGGCGTGAGGACATGGTTATCTCCGTTGAAAGTCCGGCGAGACGAGCAAAAGTGCAATCGCGGTGGATGCACTTTCGGCGCGCGCTATCGCGACTGTAGTCGGCGCGCCGAGCGATCCGGGCAGCAGCACCTCGCCGAGCGAACGCGCATCGAGCCGATCGCCGACGCGCGCAGCGAAGCGCTGCGCCACCTCCACGCGGCGCACCAATGCATCGGGCGCGGCCCAACTGGCGGCGACATCGTCGTAACCGGAAGGCGAGCCCGGACGCCACACCGGCTGGCCGAGCTGCGCGAAAAGCGGCGCGGCCTGCAGTTTGCCGAGATCTTGCCAACCGAGACCGCGCATCGACGAAATGGCCCATTCCCACGGCGTCTTGAACTTCACGGCGGTGGGCGACCAGGCTTGGTGCAGGTCGAGCAATGCGCGATATACGGTCGGCAGATCACCCCCGCTCGTCTGGAACGCGTCAGCCAGTTTCTCACTCGCGCCCGCGGGCGGCGTGTCGGCAATGAAATGGCGAGCCAGCTTGCCGCCGATGTGTTGCGCGGTGGCCGGGGCAGTGGCGAGGTCATGCAGAATCGCGAGCGCCTGCTCTTCGCCACGCTGATCGTAGCGCCGGCCCATCACCGTACGCACGCCCGGCTCGTGCAGCGCCTCGCGGAAGGCGAACGTACCGGGCGCCGGCGCAGTGCCCAACATGCGGGAAGTGCCTGCGCCTACCGGCGTATTCGCCACGCTCCAGCCCGTCAGTGCTTGGGCGAATTCGGTGACGTCGCTCTGGCTATAGCCGCTGCGCACGCCGAGCGTATGCAGTTCCATGATCTCGCGCGCGAGGTTTTCGTTCAGGCCGCGCCTGCTCTGCGGGTTGCGCGCCCCCGCGCGCAGCGCCGCCATGCTGTCCGGACCCACTGAACGGGTCTGGTCGAGAAACACCTGCATGGCAGGATGACGTTCCACAGCGACCAGCATGTCCTCGAACCGGCCCAATACATGAGGGCGAATCGCCTCGGCTTCGAACGACCCGGCGAGCGCAGCCACCGCCGGTTTTTCCGTCGATACGGCAAAGTGGTTGGCCCAGAAATGCACCAGTCGCTCGACGAAAGGCGTCGGCGTGGTCAATGCGCTCGTCACTCGGGCATTGACCGCGCAACGGTATCTGTCGCGTATTTCGACATGCATGGCTTTCCGTTCGGCATCCTTAGCTTGCTTCGCGGTGCTTTGCGAGGCTGCCGTCTGCTCACTCTGCGTGTTGGCCTGCGTGTTGACCTGCGTATCGACCATTGACGCCCCGCCCGCGTCGCCCGGCTTGCGTTGCCGTTGCTCACGCAACTGGAGTCGCTGCTGCTCCAGTTCACTGGAGAGCGCGAGCGAATCCGGCTGATCGGCCCATGCCGCGGGCCGCGGCTCGTACTGCTCGAGCTGCGCCAGCAGCCACGCTTTCGGCGCGGCAGGCGGCGTGTCGTCCGCGCGCGCGCCGAGACCAAAGCGGTTAAGCGCAATTGCAGCGGGAGTCAGGTTTGGTGAGACTGCCATACCACCCTCTTCGGCATTGAAAATGCTTGAACGCGGAGGCGCTACCCGATCCGTCGCCACCGTTAGACATTTTTTCAGTGGCCCGAAGCCGCATTCAAAGACGCGGGGTTCGCCGGCCCGGCGCTTTTCGGGTTCGCCTGCGGTTCGCGCCACTGCCCGCGCAAGCGCAGGCTCTCCGCGAACTCGATCCGCTCCTGCGGCGACAACGTCGCAGCGAAATCCGCGACATTGCCCTCCACCTTGGCGCGCAGCTCGCTGTCGGCCGCGCGGGTGCGAGCCAGCGCGGCGTCGAGCGCCGAGCGGTCCAGTTGCGGCGCGGCGAGCAGACGCAAGACCTCGCGGCGTCCTTCGCGCGCCTCGCGCGCAAACTCGCGGCCGTCGCGGCGACCGTTCTTCAGGCTGTCCGCAAATGCCTTTTGCCGCTCGGGGGAGAGCGTCTGAGCGGCAAAGCGCAAGGCTCGCTGCTGGGCACTGAGCGGAGCGGCGGCCTCGCGAGCCGCATACCAACGGTAAGCGCCGCCAGCAATCGCACCTAGCAGAAAGACATTCAGGACGAGCGAAACCACAAGCACAATTTTCCAGGCCCGGCTGTTCATTCGCCACTCCAATCGGCGGACGCCCCACCGAAGCTCGACGTCAGGTAAGAGTCGTGCACGGGCGGGACCGCTTCGCTCAGCACGAAGAGCGATACGGCCAAAGCCCCGGCCACGCCGCCCAGCAATCCAACACCCGCGACCGCCGCACCCGACCACCACCAGGCGCGCCGCTGCACATGCGGCCGGCGTACTGGTGCGCTCGCAACGATACGGCGCTGCAACGCCGCGTCCGGCGGCGCGAGTCTGTCCGCCGCGAGCCACGCGTCGAGCCCGGCCGCTTGCGCGAGCCACGCGTCGGCCTGCTGACGATGCGTCTGCGCCCACGCCTGCCCCGCCGCCCGCTCTTCCTCGGGCCAGCGTCGTGGATCGGCACCATAGGCTTCTACGATCTGATGGAATCTTTCGGGCGTCATGGCTTGTCCTTGCTAAGGCCGCTGTCGGCCAGTTGAGCGCGCAGATTGCGACGCGCGCGGGCCAGCAGACTTTCCAGCGCATCGACGGTGATGCCCATCAACGCAGCGGCGTCGATGTTGGACATCTCCTGGTAGTAGCACAGCACCAGCGCCTCGCGCTGCCGTACCGGCAGAGCGGCAAGCGCCTCGCGAATGCGCGCGTCGCGCGAGCGCGCTTCGAGCCGCGCATCCGGCAAGGCGGCCGGGTCGATTTCGTCGGGCAACTCGTCGCGAACCTGTTCGCGGCGGCCGCGCAGACGGTCATAGCAAAGATTGAGCGCAACACGATGTATCCACGTGTCGAACTTTGCCTCGCCTTCGCGCCAACGCGCCGCGTGTTTCCAGATGCGCACGAACACCTCCTGCGCGACGTCTTCCGCTTCCATACGATCGCCCAGCATGCGCGTGGCAAATGCCAGCAAACGCGGCAGCTTGCGCGCGACGAGCGTGCGCACGGCGGCCGCATCACGGCGGCCGACCTGCTCGAGCAACTCCGCGTCGGGGTCGCGTTCGCTCAAGGCACAGCGCTCCCCGGGCCACGTTCGATGCGATTCACGTCGGCTTCAACCTCGCAGGTTCGTTGCACGCGCAACGGTAGATAGATGCGCGCGGCAGTCGGCAGGTGAGGCTCAATACACGACCACCGCCGGACGATAGTAGACCGGCCGCGCCGGGTACACCACACAGCCCGCCAGCGTCGCCGCGAGCAGCAGGATCACAAGTGTTTTCATGAACGATGTCCGGCTGGTTATGCAACGCCTTTATGCCCAATGACCTTCGACCCAGCGCCAGTTCGGCCCGCGCTGCACCCAATGTCCGGGCACCCAGTGATAGCCGGGCCGCACCACCTGCCAGTGGCCGGGTACCCACACATAACGGCCATGATGCCAACGCCAGCGGCCCTGATCCCACACGTACCCCGCGCGCGGCGCCGGCACGACCTCCACGCGCGGCGGCGGCGGTGCCATCGGCGCGACGATCACGGCCTGCGCGGACGCGGGCGACGAACTCAGCGCGGCCGTGCAGGCCAATGCGGCGACGAGCATCAAGCTGCCGATGCGAAGCGATTTTGTCGATGTCATGCTGGTTTCTCCCATTCGATACCGAAGCGCGATGCGGCTTCGTTTCTTCTTGAACGCGGTAGCGCGGCAAATCCGTCGCTGGTTTTGCACAAAAAGAGCCATGAGGCAAACGACAGACAAACGACAGACAAAGTCATCGAACTGTATGGTGCGGCGTGACGCCGGTGTTGGCGTCATCGCATGTTGCGTGCGGCTGCGTGGACATCGACAAGTGCGCAGGCGCGTGCATGCGAAGCTGGGCACGTGCACCGCTATGATCGCTGACGAACCGATCGCCAACCCTGCACTCGATCTAATGACCTGGATGCCCGCGCTAAGCGGTGCCCGCCGATCGGGCGTATGCTGATTCAAGAAAGCCGCGCGCCGGGTTGTCCGCGCGAGGCACGACACGTGGCCCGACGAGCCAGGCGATCGCGGCCCGAGTCGCACTGACTGCACTTGCGGCACCGCATCAAAAGAATCACCGGGCGGCTTATCGGCGACTGGAGGATGACATGCGCGTTGGCGTTCCGAAGGAAATAAAAAACCACGAATACCGTGTGGGACTGACACCGTCGTCGGTCCGGGAAATGGTGGCGCACGGGCACACGGTCACCGTCGAGACAGGCGCCGGCAACGGCATTGGCGCATCGGACGCGGTCTATGAAAAGGCCGGCGCGAAGATCGCGGCGCGCGCGCAAGACGTGTTCGCTATAGCCGAGCTGATCGTCAAGGTAAAGGAGCCGCAGGCGGGCGAGCGCGCCATGTTGCGCGACGGCCAGATCCTGTTCACTTATCTGCACCTCGCGCCCGACCCGCAGCAATGCGCCGATCTCGTGCAGAGCAACGCGGTCTGCATTGCCTATGAAACCGTCACTCAGGCCGCCGGCGGGTTGCCGCTGCTCGCGCCCATGTCCGAGGTGGCGGGCCGCATGTCGATCCAGGCCGGCGCGTTCTGCCTGGAGCGCGCGCATGGCGGCAAGGGAATTCTGCTGGGCGGGGTCGCGGGCGTGCCATCGGCGAAAATCGTCATTCTCGGCGCAGGCGTGGTCGGCTCGAATGCGGCGCAGATTGCCGTAGGCACCGGTGCGCAGGTCGTGGTGATCGACCGCAACCTCGAGGCGCTGCGGCGCATGGACCGCCAGTTCGGCGCGCGCGTGATGACCGTGTTTTCGAATCAGGACAATGTGGAGAAACACGTGCTCGAAGCCGATCTCGTGATCGGCGGGGTGCTGATTCCCGGCGCGGCCGCGCCGAAACTCGTTACGCGACAGATGGTGCAGGCAATGCAGCCCGGCGCCGCGATTGTCGACGTTGCGATCGACCAGGGCGGCTGCTGCGAGACGGCAAGAGCAACCACGCATGCCGAGCCGACTTACATGGTGGACGACGTCGTGCACTACTGCGTCGCCAACATGCCAGGCGGCGTGCCGCGCACGTCGACCTACGCGCTGAACAACGCGACCTTGCCGTTCGCGCTGCAGATTGCAGACAAAGGCTGGCGCAAGGCGTTGCAGGACGACCCGCATCTGCGCAACGGGCTGAACGTCGCGTTCGGCAAAGTGACCTGCCGCGAAGTGGCCGAGGCACTCGATTACATGTGGGAATCGCCGGAATCCGTCATGGCGATGTGAGCGGCGGCGCTAGGCGCTGGGCCGCAATCTCGACCTGATCATTCCCGAACGTTTGCGCGCCGCACACTGGCGCGGTTTCGGAGCGGCCATGGCCAGCGGTGTCACAAAGACCCACGGCCGCGCAACGTTGACGAGCGCAATGCACAAGGAAGGCCGCAAGCTGTATGTAGAAATGACCTTTGCGCTAGTGGTCGATGCAAACGGCAATGCGTGCGGCTCGGTTGCCGGGTCCGCGAAGTCACGGCACGCGTCGAGCAGGAACGCGCCGCCGCGCGTCACGGCGGCCCGATCTAGCCTGCTACTCGACGTGCGCCTTGACGTGCTCCGGCCGTCCGGCCGCATAACCGAACCATGCTGACACGGCGCCCACGCCGCCGCACAGCGCGGCCAGGCTATTGAGCGAGCCGGTTGCATGGAGCAGCGAGCCGGCGATGAACGGTCCGCAAGATGCGATCAGATAGCCGATTCCCTGCGCCATGCTGGACAGTTGCGCGGCCACGTGCGAGTCATACGAACGCAAGCCGATCACGGTGAGCGCAAGTGTGAACGACGCACCTTGCGCCATGCCGAGAAGCAGTGCCCAAACCCAGACGGTCGAAAGCGGCGCGAAGAAACAGCCCATCAGCCCCACGCCGGTCAACAGCAGCGCGCTCACGTTCACCATGCGCTGGTCGCGCAGCCGCGCGAGCAGAAATGGCAGCAATAGCGACGCCACAGCCTGCGTCACCACGCTTATCGACAGCATGAAGCCGGCGTCGACAGCGCTCATGCCGCGCGTGCGAAGCACCGTCGGTAGCCAGCCGAACACGATATACGCCAGCGACGATTGCGAGCCCATGAACAACGTGACCTTCCACGCCAGCGGATCGCGCCACAGGCCACGAACCACGTGCACGCGTTTTCCTGCCTGCGTGGTTTTGGCCGGCAGCTGCACGCCCCACACCAGCGTCGCGAGGCCGACCGGCAACGCCCATAGCGCAAGTGCCCACGCCCACGCGTTCCCGCCCGCGCCGCCCAGAACATGCGCCAGCGCATTGGCGGCCGGCACCGTGGCGGCCGCGGCCGCAGCGGCGCCCGCGCACATCGCGGCGCTGTAGATTCCGGTCATCAGCGCGACATGGTGCGGAAAGTCGCGCTTCACGACGCCCGGCATCAGCACGTTCATCAAGCCGATCGCGAAACAGGCCACGATCTGTCCGATGTACAACACCGGCCATGCGGGAACGATTCGCAGCGCAGTGCCGGCAGTGAGCAGCACGAGCAGCGCCAGCAGCGCGCGCTCGCTGCCAAGGCGTCGTGCCAGCATGGGCGCAAGCGGTCCGAACAGACCGAAGCACAGCGACGGCAATGTCGTCAGAATGCTCGCGCCGGTGCGCGAAAGATTGGTCGCGCGCACTGCTTCGACCAGTATCGGGCCGACGCTAGTAATCGGCGTGCGCAGCGAGAAGGCGATCAACGCGAGGCTGGCCGCAAGCGCAATGCTGCGTCCGCGCGAGTCGTGCGCCGCAGCGGGCGTCGCCCTGGCGTTCGTGTTTGTGTTCGCGTTCATGTTCGGGTTCCCGTTCGCCTCGGCGTTCGCCTCCGCGTTCGCGACAGGGTGCGCAGACTCGCGGTCTCGTTGCGGCGACGCAGGGGTGACGGACGTATCGTGCCGGGCGTGTGCAGGAGTTTCGGAAGATTTCATCAATAGACGGTGAAAGCGGGCCGCCCAAAGCGGGCCTTGTTCGTCTCGGCATTGTATGCGGCAAACGCGTTGCGCACCGGGCAACCGTCACCGATCCCGGCCACCTCGCCCGTATCCCGCACGCAGAGGCATGCCACGTTCTGGCGGCTTGCGCTCGACCTGGCACGGGCTCGCGGCAATTCTCATGCCCTTCGCGGCGTGCGATCACCGCGCGCGCAACGCGTCGACGATATTCATGCGCGATGCGCGCAGCGCGGGCAGAAAGCCGCCGACGAGACCCATTGTCACCGAGAACGCCAATGTCTTCCCGACAATGGCGGGCGTCAGGATGAAGCGGAACGACAGGTCCGCGAAGGTCTGAAAATTGGTTGTCGAGAAAGACGCGAACTGCATGAACGCTGCGCAACCAAGCCCCGTCAGTCCGCCGACGAGCCCAAGCAGCATCGCTTCGACGAGAAACGCGGCGAGCACGTTCGCGCGCTTGAAGCCGAGCGCGCGCAAGGTGCCGATCTCCGCCACGCGATTCGCGACGGACGCGTACATCGTGATCATCGCGCCGATCATCGCGGCAATAGAAAAGATGGCCGACAACGTGAAGCCGAGTATGTTGAGAAACGTCGACAGCGCCCTCGACTGGTCGCTGTAGAAGGTTCGCTCGCGTTTCGCTTCGTCGGCGAGGCGCGGGTCGACGTCGATATCGCTTTTGAAGCGCTCGAACTGATCGCCTTGCGCAAGGCGCACGACCATTGACGAATAACTGGTCCGGCGAAACGCCTGCATCAACTGGTCCGCATCGCCCCAGATCTCCGAGTCGAACCCGCTGCCGCCCGCGTCGAAGGTGCCCACCACGGTCCACTCGCGCTGCGCGAAACGCAAGTGCTCGCCAGGCTGCGTGCCCGCAAAGCCTTTCGCAATGCTGCTGCCCACCACGATCTCCGACGAGCCAGGCGTGAAGAGGCGTCCCGCTGCGAGCCGTACCTGGGGCCGCAAGCCGATGCCGGCCTGCGACACACCGCGTATCACCACGTTCGACGGCTTGCCCGAGCCGATTTTCGCGAGCGAGATCAGCACGACGGACTCTTTCGACGCAAGCCTTCGGCCGTCGCCGCCGACCGCGACGGCGGGATGCATCTCGATCACATTGGCCTGATTGCGGTCGATCGCGCTCTGCACCTCTGTCTCCGCGCCCTTGCGGATCACGACGACGTTGTTCTCTTCGCCCGTCGAGACGAGCGTTTTCTTCAGGCCCGCGTCGAGCATCAGCACCGTCGAGAACACGAATACCACGAGCGCGAGTCCGCCGGCCGTGAGCGCCGTCGTCAGGCGACGGGTCCACAGGTTGCGAGCAATATAGGAAAGCGGAATGGCCATGATGCGCTACCCGATAGCCCGCAGGCCCTCGACGATCCGCACGCGCGCCGCCTGGATGGCCGGAATGATCGCCGCCGCCACGCCGACGACACCCGCACACGCGGCCTGCAACAGCATCGTCTCGCGCGACACGTGAAAGACCGGGAATACACCGCCGGTTGCCTGCCGGAAGATGCTGGCGGCGGGCGGCGTCAGCAGCATGCCGAGCCCGCCGCCCGCAATGCACAGCGTCAACGACTCGCCGAACATGAGGAGCGCGAGAAAGCCCGGGCCGAAGCCGAGCGCCTTGAGCGTCGCGTATTCCACGGTACGCTCGCGCGCGCTCATTGCCATTGCATTTGCCATCACGGCCATGATGATGACGATCACCACATACGACACCACGCGAATGGCCGCGATAATCTGATTCGACATCGCAACAAAACCTAGCTGGAACGCCTGCTCGGTTTCCGTCAGCGTTTCGGCGAGGGAATTCCTGAACACGTCGTCGACGTTGCGCGAGATCGCGGCGGCTTCCTCGGGAGCCTCGATGCCCAGCACGTAAACCCCGACCTGATCCGCGCGCCGCCCAGGCATCTTGCGCACCGATTCGTTCAGATAGTCCCAGTGGAAAATGAGTTGCCGCGTGATCGTCGATTCGTCGCGGCCCTCCATGATGCCGCGCACGACGAACTCCCAGGTGCCCGGATAGATCGTGCCTTTGATAGGGATGACGTCGCCGACCTTGAAGCCGAACTGCGTTGCCAGTTGCCGGCCGACCAGACAGCCCTTGCGGTCGCGCTGGTAATCGCTGCGCTGCTGAGCGGGCACAACCAGCTCGGGATAGAGGTCCAGATAATTGTCCGACACGGCGAACTGCGCGAAAAAGTTCTTCGGCTCGCGATACACGCCGCCGAACCAGCTCGAGCGCGCAACCAGCGTCACGCCTTCCACGCCGCGAATGCGGTTCTCGTAGCTGAGCGGCAAAGAGAACGACAGCGAAATGGCATTACGCGTGACGAGCCGCGCGTTCGAAGCGGCCGCGGCGCCCGCATACCACGCGTCGACTACCGTATTGAGGAGCCCATATGCGAGCACCGCGATCGTCAGCCCGAGCACCGTCAACGCAGTGCGCAGCTTGTGGCGCAGCGCGTTGCGGGTAATCAGCTTCAGCGCGTGCATGGCGTGCCGCCGTCGCGCTGGTCAGCTCGTGTTGCCATCTGACAGCTCCCCTTTGTCCAGATGCACGAGCGCATTTGCGGCACCTGCTGCATTCGCGTCGTGTGTGACCATGATGATGGTCTTGCCCAATTCGCGGTTCAGACGTTGCAGCATCGCGAGCACTTCTTCCGCCGATGCGCGATCGAGATCGCCCGTTGGTTCGTCGGCGACAATCAGCGTCGGGTCGGTGATCAATGCGCGCCCAATCGCAACTCGCTGCTGCTGTCCGCCCGACAGCTCCGAAGGGTAATGATGCGCCCGGTTCGCGAGATTGACCATCTCCAGCACCAGCTCCACGCGCTCGCGCCGCTCCTTGCGCGTGAGCCTTGTGAGCATCAGCGGCAACTCGATATTTTCGAACGCCGTCAGCACGGGCATCAGGTTGTAGAACTGGAAGATGAAGCCGACGTTGGCCGCACGCCATTCGGCCAGCGCCGCTTCGGACAGTTGCGTGATGTCGAGCCCGCCCACGCGCAGCACGCCGCCATCGGGCCGGTCGATGCCCGCAATCAGGTTCAGCAGCGTGCTCTTGCCCGATCCCGACGGCCCCATCAATGCGATGAAGTCGCCTTCACTAATGGAGAGCGTGATGTCGGACAGCACGGGCACAATCTGCGCGCCGCGCCGGTACGACTTCACCAGATGCAAGATCTCGACGAGCGGCGCAGCGCCATTCGCGCGGTTCATAGGTTGCTGCCCGCTCACGTTATGGCTTCGCCACGTTGACGTTGGCGCCGTCCTTCAACTGCGCGTCGGGCGCACGCACGAGCAGATCTCCCGCATGCACGCCGTCGAGCGCGATCAGGTCGCCGAGTTTCGCGCCCGTCGTGACCGGCACCTGATGCACGGTCTCGTCCTTGATGACGAAAACGACGCTGCGTCCGTCGCGCTGAACCACGGCAGCCGGCTGCGCGGCGACGACGGGTCGGCGGTCCTGCGGCGGCACCGGCTTCGACAGGAAGGCGATCTTTGCGCTCATGTCCGGCAGCACGCGTGCGTCGCGATCGACGAAGCGCACTTTGACGAGCACCGTCGCCTTCGAGCGGTCGACGGTCGGCACGATGCGCGATACGCGGCCCGCAAGGCGCAGCTCGGGCAGCGCGTCGAGCTGGATCTCGCACGGTGCGTCGACGGCGATCTTCGCGATGTTCGCCTCCGCCACGTCCGCCTCAACTTCGAGCGTGTCCATGTCGGCAATGGTGACGACGGCCCCTTTGCTGTCCGACGCCTGGGAAAACGGCGTGATGTTGTCGCCGACGTTCGCATGCTTTTCGATTACGACGCCGTTGAACGGCGCGCGAATCACGGTCTGATCGACCGCGACCTGCGCCGCCTGCGCGTTCGCCTGCGCGGACACAATGGCCGCGCGGCTGTTGTCGATGGATGCCTTCGCCTTGTCGTAGCGTGCGAGATCGGCGTCGTACTGGGTTGCTGGCATCGCGCCGCCCGGCACCAGAACCGCGGAGCGGCGCAGGTTGAGTTCGGCGTTTTTCAGCTCGGCAACCTGCAGCGCGAGGTTCGCTTGCGCGACCTTCACCTGCGCCTTTGCCTGCGCGAGCGACGCCTCCACATCCGCGCTTTCCAGCCTCGCGATCACTTCGTCTTTTTTCACCCGCGTGCCTTCGAGCACCCCGAGCCATTCGAGCCGCCCCTGCGCCTTCGACGCCACGGCCGCCTTGCGTTGCGGCACGACGTAGCCCGTCGCGTTCAGCAGCGTGTAGCTCTGCGACGGATAAGCGGAGACGACGGAGGTGGTTTGCACGGTGCGCGGGCTGGCGAAGCGCAAGCCGGCCACGAGCGCGCCCACGAGGACCAATGCGGCCACCCCGTAGCCGGTCCAGTTGCGCCGACGGCGCGCGGTCACGGGCGCACGGTCGATCCTGAGTTTTTTGAGATCGTGTTCAGCCAATTTTTTATCGGTTCGCCAGGGCGACGCTCGCGCTGCCCGGCTACTCGCACTATAGATGGGGCACCCAGTATAGCGCCGCGGCTCGCGTGCAAACCCTCGCGCGCGATAGATCATTACCCCACCGCAAGTAGTGCCTCCATGCATATCGTCAAATTCCGATATATACTTCGTTCAGTAGCGATGCAGACATCGGGCGGCAAGTCGCCGCGAGTCTGTCCGTTGAACAGCATGACGGTAGTTGACGAATGAAACGAACCCCCATCGCGCCCGACATCGACGCGATCCACAAGGCGCTCGCCAACCCGGTCAGGCGCGAGATTCTTGGCTGGCTGCGCGAGCCACATGCGCATTTCGCCGATCAGGAACTCCCGCTCGACCATGGCGTATGCGCGGGCAAGATCGACGCGCGCTGCGGGCTCTCGCAGTCCACCGTGTCGGCCCATCTCGCGGCGTTGCAGCGCGCGGGACTGGTCACGTCCAAGCGGGTGGGGCAATGGGTGTTCTTCAAACGCAACGAGCCCGTCATTCAGGCGTTCCTCGAGCATATGAACTCAAAGCTCTGAGCCGTCCTGCATCGCCACTTCCCTTCGCACGTCCCGTTGTCTCGCAACAATTTTCAGGCCCACGGCGTCCACGCCCCGGTCAAAGGTGAACACTTATGCCGACTCTTTTCGATCCGCTGCAAATTGGCGACCTTACGTTGCCGAACCGCATCATCATGGCGCCGCTCACGCGCCAGCGCGCCGAGGAAATCCGCGTGCCGAACGCGCTGATGGCGAAGTACTACGCCGAGCGTGCCACGGCTGGCCTCATCATCAGCGAAGCGACCTCCGTTACGCCGCAAGGCGTGGGATATGCCGAAACGCCCGGTATCTGGTCGCAGGAACAGGTGGAAGGCTGGAAGCTCGTGACGAATGCAGTGCACGCCGCGGGCGGCAAGATCTTCCTGCAACTGTGGCATGTCGGCCGCATCTCCGATCCGCTGTTCCTGGACGGTGAACTGCCCGTCGCGCCGAGCGCAATCGCCGCGAAAGGCCACGTGAGCCTTGTGCGCCCGGAGCGTCCGTATGTGACGCCGCGCGCGCTTGAGCTCGACGAGATCGCCGGCATCGTGCAGGCGTTCCGCAAAGGCGCGGAAAACGCGAAAGCAGCGGGTTTCGACGGCGTCGAAGTGCACGGCGCGAACGGCTATCTGCTCGATCAGTTCCTGCAGGACAGCACCAACAAGCGTACCGACGCCTACGGCGGCCCGATTGAGAATCGCGCGCGCCTGCTGCTCGAAGTCACCGACGCGTGCATCGACGTGTGGGGCGCACAGCGCGTTGGCGTGCACCTCGCACCGCGCCGCGACGCGCATGACATGGGCGACTCCAACCCGGCGGCCACCTTCGGCTACGTGGCTCGCGAACTCGGCAAGCGCAAGATCGCTTTTATCGCCGCGCGCGAAGCGCTGGGTGAAGACCGTCTGGGCCCGCAGTTGAAGAAGGAATTCGGCGGCCCGTACATCGCGAACGAGAAGTTCACGAAAGAAACCGCGCAGCAGGTGCTCGACGCCGGCGAGGCAGACGCGGTGGCCTGGGGCCAGCTGTTCATTGCGAATCCGGACCTCGTGCGCCGCTTCGCATTGAACGCGCCGTTGAACAAGCCCAATCCCGCCACTTTCTACGCACGTGGCGAAGCCGGCTACGTCGATTATCCGGCACTCGAAACGGTGGAATAAGCGCACCGCACGCTGCTGCCGGCATGCAGTAAAAAGCGGCGGGCGTCGTCGGCACATTGGTGCGGCGGCGCCCGCCGCATTTTTTTTGCTGCGGCGCGCAGCGCGCTTGTCTCATGCGTTGCGCGTTGCGGGTTGCGCCGTGCCCGGTCAGCGAGTCGCGTCAGACGAGATCGCGGCGCATGAATACGCGTCGCGACTCGTCCAGACCTCGCGCGATATGGGCATTACGGCGCGCGACCAGCGCCGGGTCGAGTTCCGCTTCCGCTATATCGCGAAAGCCAAGCCGCCGGTAATACGGCGCATTCCACGGCACTTCGCGATACGTGGATAACACCAGTTGCAGGAGCTTGCGCGAGCGCGCGAGTCTGGCGACTTCGTCGATGAGCGCCGCGCCGATGCGTCGCCCCGCGTGCGAGGTCAGCACGTCGAGCTCCTGAACATAGATGCGCTCGGCTTGCGGCTCGAACATCACGAATCCGGCACAGACGTCGTCGCCATCCACCGCCACGATGATCTCCTGCGCCGCAATCTTGCGCGCGACAAGCGCAACGCTCATGGGCGGCGCATCGGCAATGCCCGCCATCCCGACGCTCGCGAAGCGCGCGCCCGCTTCGAATTCGATCAAGCGGATAGTTTCGACCTCATGTGGCGCGGCAAGGCGAAAGGTAACGTCGACTGGTTGCATGCGCACAGTTTGCCCGAAATGCCGGACACTTGCGACGCCATGCTACTGACTCGCCGAAGCAGCGGACGCGGCGCCGCCCGCCTGGCCGGAAGCGCCCGCAGCCGCATCGCTCGCGCGCCTGGCTGCGTCGCTCTCGCCGCTCGTGCCGTTCGCGCCGGCCGAATTGCTCATTACGCCACTGCTCGCGGAACTGGTGGTGTCCTTGCTGGTGTCGTCCACCTTCTTGCAGGCTGACATACCCGTTGTCAATGCAGCGATGGACACGGCCAGGAGCGCGCTCTTTATCTTCCAATGCATGGTTGCACCTGTCTGGTTTGCCGGCGCGAGGCGCGGCCTGGGTTCGTCGGGGTCGGCGCAGATACCAGTATCTGCGTCGTTGTCGGCGAGAGCGACGGCGCGAGGGCTCACGTGAACTTCTGCGCGAATCCCGGCGCCGTATCAGTATGGATCAGCATCGCCTATGCCTGGCGACGCGCGCACGAGCCCGCACAGGCCCCCGGCAAGTTCTTTGCTGTCATCCAGGTCTCGTCAGGAACGACCACGCGGAGAACCATCATGCTGCTTAGCGACGAAGAACTTGCGCGCCTTAACGGCGTCGCGCCCTTTCTGGAGAGCGAGGCGAAGACCTCGCTGAACTTCGCACCGGACTACGAAGTAACGGCAGAACTCGCGGCGCACCTGCAGCCGGGCTTGCGTCTTCGCGCGCCGGCGCCGGACACGTCCGCTCCAGACGCAGCCGATAAGGACGTGCCGCCCTACCCGCTCAATCTGTTCGTCGGCTTGCCGCTCGAAGAGTTGCGCAAGCTCGCCCGTGCCGACGACTCCGAGCGCGAAGCGCTGATTGCACGCTTTGGCGCCTCTTTCACGCCGCGCCTGCTGCGAGCGATCGAAACCGAAACGCCTGGCGCAGTGAACCTGGACGCAGGCGTGCAGAACGAATCGGGCACCTTGTCGGTGATGCTTGCAGCGCTCTGAACAGGCGCGCAGCGAACACCTCGGCAAGCACGCCAGTCGTGCCGGGAGGGCGGCGCCTACGAACTAACTCAGTCTGTAGTTACTTCCGTCGCTTGCAGATTTGACAGCGGGCGCGCCGCGAATGATGCGCCGCGCCCGCCGCGCGTCACTCGTTGCCCACTCCCTTCGACACTTCCGCGGGACTGCCGTACTCCTGCTCCGGCAGGCGTTCGAGCGCGTCGAGCACTTCGTCATCCGCGCCGTTGCCTTTTGCGGTATCCAGCAAGCTTGCCTTGTCCGCAGGATACGACGCGCCTTTGAGCGCCTTCTGGACATCGATGAATTTGCGGATCTGTCCGCCGTTCGAATTCGAATTGGACGCCATGTGCATCTCCTTGAGGTTCGCCATCGGGTGGCAGACGGTGCAGCATCGCGCGTTCCTCGCGGTCCGCTCGCGTTGCGGCCAAGCCTGGCTGTGCCGCACTTCTTTGCGATAGCAGGAATGAATCTGGCTCGTAACGTCTCAACGGGCCGCTGCAACGAGAGCGGCCCACTTTCATCTTTGTCAGCAAGCAAAGGAACCTTGCCGTGAGCACTGCGGACCGCGAAGCGATACTTGTCAACCAGCAAGCTATTCTGGCGCGGTTCGGCGAACTCGCGCTGCGCTCCGACGATCTGGACGAAATACTCATCGAAGCCTGCCGACTCGTGGCCGAAGCGCTGCAAACAGACATGGCGAAGGTGATGGAACTGCAGAAGGACCGGATGACGCTCCTCGTGCGCGCGGGCGTCGGCTGGCCGCCGGGCATTGTCGGCAAAGCGACGGCGCGCGCGGAACGCGGCTCCTCCGAAGGCTATGCGCTGCAAACCGGCAAACCCGCCATGTCGCCCGACATCGCCCTCGAGAAACGCTTCCGCTATTCGCAGTTCATCGTGGATGCAGGGGTGAAAGCGCTCATCAACGTGGTGATTCTCGGCGGCAAGGACCGGCCCGCGTATGGCGTGCTGCAGGTGGACAGCCGCGCGCCGCGCGACTTCAACGACGTCGACATCGAATTTCTGCGCTCCTATGCGAACCTGCTCGCCGCAGCCGTCGAACGGCTCAGAATCGCGGCGGAAACGCGCAAACACGCCACCTGGCTGCGCGAAAGCGAAGAGCGCTACCGCATGCTGGCCACGCAGATCCCGCAACTCGTCTTCACCTGCACGAGCAGCGGCGAGCGCACCTGGGACAGCCCCCAATGGATCGAATACACCGGCCTCACCGAGCGCATCAGCCGTGGAATCGGATGGCTCGATGCGATCCACCCCGACGACCGCGACGCGACGATGATCGCGTGGAGCACCGGCGAGGTCAAGGGCGAATATGCGGTTGAGCACCGCATACGCCGCGCCGATGGCGCGTACCGCTGGTTCCAGACCCGCGCGCGGCCGGTGCGCCCGGAAGGACGCACGGTGACGTGGCTCGGGACCTCCACGGATGTCGAGGACCAGGCGCGCATACGCGAAGCGCTGGAGCGCAGCGGCGAGGAGCTCGAAAGACGCGTTTCCGAGCGCACGGCCGAATTGCAGCGGGCCCTGGATACGCTGCATCAGGAGACCCGCGAACGTTCGCGTGCGGAAGAACGCCTGCGTCACAGCGAAAAACTGAAGGCGATCGGGCAGCTCACCGGCGGCATCGCGCACGATTTCAACAACATGCTGCAGGCAATCATGAGTGCGCTGAGCCTGATTCGCGTGCGCCTGCAACAGGGCCGGCCCACCGACGTCGTGACGCTGGTGGAACGCGCTGAAAAAGGCGCGGTGCACGCAGCGACGCTCACGCACCGTCTGCTCGCGTTCGGCCGCCAGCAGACGCTGGAGCCGCGGCTCGTCAGCCTCGATGCGATCGCGCACGACATGGAAGACATGATCCGCCGCGTGGTGGGCTCCGGCATCAACGTCGAACTGAAGCTCGGCGACGGCATGTGGCTCGTGCAATGCGACCCGAACCAGATGGAAAGCGCGCTCGTCAATCTGTGCGTGAACGCTCGCGATGCCATGCCCGAAGGCGGCTGGCTCACCATCACCACGAGCGAGGTCATCCTGGGCGAAGCCGAGGTGGCCGACTTCGAGGACGCGCGGCCTGGCCGTTACTGCTGCATCGCCGTGTCCGACACCGGCACCGGCATGTCGCCGAAGGTCATGGAGCATGCGTTCGAGCCGTTCTTTACGACGAAACCCTCAGGCCAAGGCGTCGGCCTGGGCTTGAGTCAGATCTACGGCTTCGTCAGACAGTCCGGCGGCATCGTGCAGATGGAAACGGCGCTCGGCAAAGGGACGACCGTGCGCCTGTGCATGCCCGCGTCGGTGCAGCGCGAAGACGTCGAAGACGAGCACAATGCCCCCGCGAAAACCATCATGCTGGTGGAGGACGAAGAGATTGTCCGCGAAGTCACTGCCGAGCAATTGCGGGAACTGGGCTACCGTGTGCTCGAAGCGGACAGCGGCGCGGCCGCGCTGCGTCTGCTGCATGCGGGAGCCCGCTTCGATCTGCTCATCAGCGACGTCGCCCTGCCCGGCGCATTGAACGGCCGTCAGGTCGCGGAGTCGGTGCGACAGCGCTATTCGTGGATGCCGGTGATTCTGGTCACCGGTTACGCGCCGGGCGATGCGCTCGCCGACATGGAAGTGATCCGAAAGCCGTTTTCTCCCGAAGTACTCGCGCAACGCGTGCGCTCGAAGCTCGAGCAATCGCAGACCGACGTCGACTAAACTAGCGCTGTGCGCGCGGCTATCGGCCCGAAATTTTTCGCCTTACTGTTCACACCATGCCAGTTTACGACTACACATGTGCCGAATGCGGCCACTTCGAAACGGTTCGCCGCATTGCCGAGCGCGATGAACCCGCGCCCTGCCCGCAATGCGGAAATGAGGCCGCGCGGGTGGTGATCGGCGCCCCCTCGCTTGGCGGCGGCACAGCGCAGGCGAGCGAGGAGACCGGCAGTTACGGCATGCGGCACCGCGGGTGCTCCTGCTGCTGATAGAGGGGCAGCGTCACCTTCGCGCACCGGCGTTCGGCACGAAGCGTGCTACCGGAGTTGTATAGAGCAATTCCGGGAGAAATAGAATGAGATCAGCAGAAGCGCGCTCGAGCTCCGACAGCATGGAGACCGTTCCGCCGACGTCGAGCCCCGCCTACGCCGCCAGCAATCCCGTCACGCGCGCCTTCGACGCCTTCGCCAGTTCGGTCACGCGGGTTGCCGGTTCGCCCATCGCCTTCGGTCTCGCGATCATCACCGTGATCGTCTGGGGCGTGACTGGGCCGCTCTTCCACTATTCCGATGCGTGGCAACTGGTTATCAACACCGGCACGACGATCATTACGTTTCTAATGGTCTTTCTGATCCAGCAAAGTCAGAACAAGGACAGCGTCGCGATGCATCTGAAGCTCAACGAACTGCTTGCCTCGCATCGCGCGGCGAACAACCAGTTGATCGGTATCGAAGACGCATCCGAAGACGACCTGCGGCGGCTCGCGGCGGCTTACCTGCGGCTCGCAAGCCGCGTCGGCGCGCACGGCAGGGAAAGTGTCGACGTCGATGCCTGCGTGGAAAAGCCCGCGCCCGACAAGGGAAAGCGCAACGCCACGGAGAACGAAGGGGCGTGAGTTCGGTGGCGGTTTCGGCCCTGTGTTCAGCCGGGATTTCAGCGGCGATTTGAGAGGAGATGAGAGCCGTGACCTGGGTCCTGGCTCTTGTTGTGATGATGGTGTAGCGCGGATTGCAGGCTTCGTGGCCTGCGATCCGCTAGTTTCCTTCGGAACCCACATACCCGGGCAGCCCGAGCGCCGCTTCGCTCTTTGCCAGCTCCATCGCCCGTCCCACCAGCGCCTTGTACTCCGCGTCGTTCGACGGAGGCGGCAGCATCTTGCGAAACAGGTCCGCCCAACGGAATTCCGCCAACGGCACATTCGTCTTGCGATAGCCGCCGGCGTCGCGCACGGCAGCGGCGAGGCTGCGAAACTCATCGTCGATCATGTCCCACACGTGCCGCGGCATGTCCGTGAACGGCACGCGCTGGCCGTGTTGATCGTACGGAAACGTCCAACGATTGTTTTCGAGCGCGAGCCAGAATTCGGCCTGCGAGCAGGTGGACAGATCCCTCACCAGCACGAACGGCACCGACTTGATATCGACATGCCAGAGCGCCGCAGCAACGTGATGATGGTCGGTCGCAAATGCCTCGCCGCCCGGCCCAAGAACAACCGGAATCGGCTTCTCAGCAATGGCCATTTCCAGATCGTGCCCGGACAGCGATTGATAGGCGTGCGTCTTCTCCCTCACCTCGCGCATTCCGTGCGTGACTTGCGTTGGACGCAAGCGCTCGATCTCCAGCGTATTCATCGATCCCTCCCATGCTGCATGTCGTTATGCGCGCCGAACTCGCTGCGTGCGTTGCAAAACTCACGGCTCGGGGTTCAGCAAATCGGCCTCGACCAACTCGGCGCCCTTGCGGGCGGCAGCTTCGCGTGCTTCCAGCGCCGTTTCGAACGGGCCGATGACGGGCGCGCCGTCATACGGGAATATCACACGGTCGTCCGTGGTCCGCACGACCTTCAGATCGCCGGTAAATGTGCCGGTCGCGGTGCGTCGATAGGTCGGGTAGATCCTGTAATCGTCTGCGGTGGCAGGAATACCGGCTGGCGATGCATGGGCTCGCAGCGAAGTATTCTGAAAGTGCAACTTCCTTCTCACCATCTCAATCCCTGCAATTGCTATCGTCGACTGGTTAGGGGCGTTGCGAACAAACGCATGGCGATGGCGCAGATGCGGACACGGCGCGCATCCACTGCGCGCCGCGCTCTTTCCCTTCAGGCGGGCCCGGTCGTCTGGACCCGCACGCCCGTCACACCGTCAGCGGCGAATCAGGGCTGACGCTGCCCGCCCTGGTGCTGCGGCGTCTTCTGCTGATTCTGCTGTTGCTGGCCGCTCTGCTTGCCCGCATTCTTCGGATTGCCAGGTTGTGTGTTGGATTGCTTCGGATCGCTCATGTCAGCTCCTTGGTTTTCCAGAAGTACTCGCATTGACGCAGCCCTATGCCGCATCGCGCCTTACTCGGGACTGTCCTGCTCGTATTCGGTTCGCACGCCTTGCGGCAGCCACGGTTCCTTGCGGCAGCACCACAGTTCGTACGTGGGCTCGTAGAGGCCGACGTTGTCGAAAGCGCCGAGCGGCACGTCCAGTTCGTCGCTGCCCACGTATTCCATGAAGGCCACCGAACCGCACGTGGGGCAAAAGTAGCGCCGTCCTTCAGCAGAGCTTTGCCACACCTGGACGGGACCGGAGAACTCCACAGCGTCGCGCGCGAACATCGCATAGGCGCCAAATGCGCTGCCGTGGATGCGGCGGCAGGTCATGCAATGACAAAGCGACACTCGCCGCGGCTGTGCCTTGACCCGAAACCGCACCGCCTTGCATGCGCAGCCGCCCGTCTGTTCGGGCGCTTCGGCCGCTCCGCCCGCTTCTCCCGCTCTGCCCGCAGCGCTTTCAGTACTCATGCCGCGCCCTCCAGTCCGATGTTGCGACGTCGCCCCAGCGTGTCACTTTTCGCTCTTCTTCGGAATTTTTGCACCCGATTTGCGGGCCTGATTCAGCGCGATGGCCACCGCCTGTTTATGCGGCTTGCCGTGTTTCGTTTCGGTCTTGATGTTGCGCGATACGGTTTCTTTGGATGTTCCTCTTTTCAACGGCATGATCTTCTCCTGTCAGTCGAGGCGTTGATCAGAACGCAGCCGGGGCTTGTCCACCGCTGCCATTGAAACGCAGCACGCCACGTGCCACGTGGCGTGCTGCGAGGCGAACGCGTCGCCCGCATGCCGCAGCGCTGCCGCATCAGAGCGCGGCTGCGTGCGGGACGGCGCCGGGGCCGCGGCTTACTGTTCGGAGACGCCCTTTTTCGAGGCCAGTTGCTGGGCGCGTTGATAGTGCTCCTTGATCGTCGGCAACGCCTTCTGCGCGGCCTCCTTGAGCTTGGCGTTCTGCCCCTCTGCAATTTCCTTTTCGAAGGCGGCAATGGTCTTCTTGTGACCCTCGAGTGCGACCTTCTGGATGTACATCTGGTCGAACTGCTTGCCCTTCAACGGCTTGAGTGCGTCGAGCACACTCGTGTCCGAATTGTCCTTCGGCACTTCCACGCCGTGCGGCGCAGCCATCTTCAGTTGAACGGTCAGCTTGGTGTGGTCGAGCATCATGTGATGCGCAAACGACTTCACGTCCTTGTCGCTGGAATTGCTGGTCGCGAGTTTCGACGCGTCGATTTCCGTCGACGAGGACATCGAGGCCGCCTGAACGAAGTCTTTGTCCACCTGCGCAAGGGGATTGGCGGCGGTCGTGGAGGCAGCTTCGGTCTGCGCGTTCGCAGCGACCGGAACCAGGCTGAAACAACCGCACGCTACTGCAATTACTGTCATCTTCTTCATGCGTTTCCTCTCTGTTGTTCGAAGGGGGTAGCCAAAGTGGCGCAATGTTCGTTGCGACACTGCTTGTGCAGCAACCCGCATGCCGCGCTGCGCAAAACGCGGAAGTTTTTTTCATGCGCACCGCTGTCGCGACGGGCTCTTTCGGGACCGGCCCTTGCTGAATGCCGTTACCTTCCAACCCAACTCAAGGAGAATGCAATGGCGACCAAACCGAACGATCCTGCCGAGTCCGCGCAAAACGGAAGTGCCGACGAATCCGGCGAAGCAACGTTTGAAACCGACGTGTCCGAAACCGGCGATGACGGCACCACCGTCCGGCAAGCCGAAGTGAAGGAAAGCGACCTGTCCGAAGTGAAGAAAGACAAATGAAGAAAGAGGAGTGAATAAATGCAGGTCCGAAAACCTGCCGAGCTGGCCGCGCCCACGTTCGACCGCGATCGCGGACGCGGCTTTCATCCACCCTCATGTCCCGACCGCCTGTGAGAATCGCTCAAGTCGCACCTTTGTACGAAAGCGTTCCGCCTTTTGCCTACGGCGCCACCGAGCGCGTGGTTTCCTACCTGACCGAAGAACTCGTTCGACGGGGCCACGAGCTCACGCTGTTCGCCACGGCCGACTCGACAACCCGCGCGCGGCTCGTGCCGATTTGCGAGCGCGGACTATGGCGCGACAGCGCCGTGTGGGACACTCTCACGCATCACGTGCGGCAGCTTGCGCGCGTCGCGGATCTCGCGCATGAGTTCGACGTCGTGCATTTTCACGGCGATCCGCTGCATTTTCCGCTCACCCGTTCGCTGCCCTGCAAGTCGCTCACCACACTGCACGGACAGTTGTTGCCGATGGATCATGGGCCGCTTTTTCGCGAGTTCAGCTCGGCGCCGCTCGTATCGATTTCGGACGATCAGCGCAAACCGGTGCCGTCTGCGAACTGGCAGGCGACCATCCATCACGGTCTGCCGACCGACGAGTTTCAATTCCAGCCGCTGCCGGGCGACTATCTGCTGTTTCTCGGCCGTCTGATGCCCGGCAAGCGGCCGGACCTTGCGGTAGAAATCGCGAAGCGCGCCGGCCTTCCGTTGAAGATGGCCGGTAAGGTCCACCCGGGCGAGCGCGAATACTTCGCACAGCAGATCGAACCCTTGCTCGAGCGTTCGCGCGACTTCACCGACTATCTGGGCGAAGTGGGCGGAACACTGCGCAAAGAACTGATCGCCAATGCACGCGCGCTGCTATTTCCAGTGGAATGGGCCGAACCGTTCGGCATGGTGATGATCGAGGCGATGGCATGCGGCACGCCCGTCGTCGCATTCGGACGCGGCGCCGTGCCGGAAGTGCTTGAACACAGCGTCAGCGGTTTTATCGTGAATGACGTGCAAGAGGCCGTAAAAGCGGTGGCGCAAATCGGCACAATAGATCGCGCGCGCTGCCGGCGAGCTTTCGAAACGCGCTTTACCGCAGCACGCATGGCCGACGACTATCTGCGCGTGTACCAGCGCCTGATCGCGGGCTCGCGCACTGCCGTGCCCGCATCGGACAGCGATGCAAACGCACAGGTATTCGGCTGAGTGCCCGCCCGACGAATGCCACGGCCCCGCGTTGGGGCCGTGGCATCCGCACAATGAGCAGAACGGCCACACTCAGCCCGGCCGCCCTTAGCCGACGTTCACTTCAATTCGGCGCGGGCGCGCTTCTTCGCGTCGCGGAATGACGAGCTTCAGCACGCCGTCCTGCAGGTTCGCTTCGATTTTCGACGTGTCGAATTCTGCACCCAGCGTAAATGACCGGGAGAAATGCGGTGCGCGGATTTCCGCGTGCTGCAGACGCAAGCCGGCGCGCGTCGGCACGCTCGCTTCGGCCTCTATGTGCAGGTTGCCGTCGTGCACGCGCACTTCCAGCTTCTCTTTCGACACACCGGGCAAGTCCGCCCACAAGGTGACGCCGTGCGCATTCTCGATCACGTCGACGGGCGGCGTGAGCGTCGTGCGCGGTTCGGCCTGTTCGCGTTCGGTACGCGCCACGGGTTGCTGCTCCTTTTGCACCACTTCGGTCGTATCGTTCATGATTCGCTCCATCATCAGTGAGATCATTGGATGGTGATTGCGCGAGGTTTGGACGATTCGCGCTTGCCCACGCTAATCGAAAGGCAGCCGTTGTTGTAGCGCGCCTCGACCTTGTCCGGGTCCGCTTGCTGCGGCAGTTCGATCACGCGGCGGAAAGAGCCGGTGAACCGCTCCTGAGCGTACTGACGCGTGGACTCGTCGGCCTCCGGCGCGACGCGTTTGCGTTCGCCGGCAATAGTCAGCAAACCTTTGTCGATCGACACCTCGAGTTGCGAGGGATCGATGCCCGGCGCGAACGCGACGATCTCTATGGAGTCGTCCGTGGTGCCGATATTGATTTGCGGAAATGCCGACAGGCGGCTCGAGCGGATGCTCGACGGAAAACCGCCGAACAGCGCGGACATCTGCTGCTGCAGACGATCAAACTGGCTGAACAGGTCGGTCGCGAAGTAAAGGTCACTCATGATCGTTTCCTCCTCGGTAGTGCCGGGGCGAGCAGGCGAACGAACTACGCGCTCCACTCCACCTGCCCGCACCCGCTGACAGACAATCGAACACGCAGCGCGCCGCCTGAAAAGGCGTGTCTGCCTGATCGAAACTCACTGAGCGGAATCTAAAATAAATCCGCGCACGACGATTTCAAGACCCCTCCGCGCAAATTTTCGGCCTTGAAAAACAGTAGCGAAACCACATAGTCGTGCGAGATCAAAGTGTCGGAGAAAAGGCATGGAATTCGATTCAGACTGGCTCACGCTCGGGCGGCATCGCGTGTGTCTGCGCTCCCCAGGAGGGTTCCCTACCGAGAGCATGCGCACCGCCGTCGACGTGATACGCATTGCCATCGAGAACAACATGAGCGCCCGCGCACGCCTCGTCGATGTTGCAGTGCGAGAGGAAAAATCGTACGACATATCGGTGGGCACGACCTTCGCGGAAGACCGGCTGTGCGCCCCGCAACTGGAGTCAGCCATTGCCACCGTGCTGGGCCTGCTGCCCGCGCAGGTGCGCATCTTCGTGACGGTGGTCACGCAGGAGGAAGTGGATCTGCACTTCGGCGTGTACGAGCGGATGCTGGCCGAAAAGATAAGCGGATTGCCGCCGATCCGGCGCACCGGTGACGCGCTGTCCGCGCACCTGGACGCGGACGCGCTCACGCGCTGATGTCTGACGCTTTGCGCGTACTACTGGTCGAAGCCGCGCAGCATCGCATCGAGCTCGTCGATGCTGTACGGTTTGCGAAGCGCGCCCCAGCGAAACGGCAACGTGCTCACTGCGGGCATTTCATGGCCGGACGCGAAGATCACGCGCAACGTAGGCCGCATTTGCGTCGCCCGTTCAGCCAGTTCCAGGCCCGGCATGGCCGGCATTGAGAGGTCGGTGAGCAGCACGTCGAACGGCTCGGCCTCCAGGAGGCGCAACGCCTCCTGCGGCGATCCCGTGATAGTCGGATTGTGGCCCACCAGTTTCAGCAACTCGCCCACAGCCTCCGCGGTCTCGACATCGTCGTCGACCAGCAGAAGGCGCAGACTCGCGTCGGCCGCAGGTGCGTTCGGCGCGTTGGGCGCATTCGGTGCGTTGCTCGCGCTCGGCCTATCAGGCGTATCAGGCGTGTCAGGCGCATTCGTCGCATTTAGCACGTTCGGCGCAGGCTGAGCAGACTGCGTTTGCGCGACCGGCCCGCTGCGCGCAAGCGGTGGAACGCCGAGAATCTGCCGTATCTTGTACGCCAGCTGCTCACGGCTGTAGGGCTTGCTGAGCAGTTCGACGCCGGGGTCGAGCCGCCCGCCGTGCACGATTGCGTTTTGCGTGTAGCCCGACGTAAAGAGCACCTTCAGGCGCGGCAACAACTGCACTGCCTGCGCGACCATGGCCGGGCTGCGCAACGGGCCGGGCATTACCACATCGGTAAACAGCAGGTCGATATGCACGCCGCTGCGCACCACGGCGAGCGCCTGTTCTGCGTCGTTTGCCTTCAGTACGCTATAGCCGAGGCCCGAGAGCGTGTCGACCACCGTGGATTGCACGTCCTTGTCGTCTTCCACCACGAGAATCGTTTCCGTGCCGC
Organism: Paraburkholderia phenoliruptrix; assembly: GCF_019511605.1. GTDB lineage: Bacteria > Pseudomonadota > Gammaproteobacteria > Burkholderiales > Burkholderiaceae > Paraburkholderia > Paraburkholderia phenoliruptrix_A. The sequence goes on from NZ_JAEUAV010000001.1 coordinate 452,645, forward strand.
CCAGCAGCGTGACAGGCGGCGCTGCGGGCGTCTCGATCGCCTCTTCGGTGGAGCGCGGCAGATAGATCTTGACCGTGGTGCCGTGGCCAACCTCGCTGTAAATCCTGATGTGCCCGCCGCTCTGCTTGACGAAGCCGTAGGCCATGCTGAGCCCGAGCCCCGTGCCCTGGCCTTCGGGTTTGGTCGTGAAAAACGGATCGAAGGCGCGCTGCACCACTTCCGGCGGCATGCCCGTGCCCGTATCCGTCACGGCCAGCATCACATACTGGCCCGGCGGCACGTCTGGGAAACCCACTACATACTGGTCGTCGAGCATCGCGTTGGACACTTCCATCGTCAGCTTGCCGCCTTCGTTCATCGCGTCGCGCGCATTGATCGCGAGATTGAGGACCACGTTTTCCATCTGATGAACGTCGACGAACGTATTCCACAATCCTCCGGCCACCACCGTCTCGATCTCAACGGTCTCGCCGAGCGCCCGGCGCAGCAGGTCGTCCATGCCGCGAATCGCGGACGCCAGATTGATGACGACGGGCCGCAACGGCTGCTGTCGCCCGAACGCGAGTAGTTGCGACGCGAGTTTCGCGCCGCGCTCCACCGCGTCAATTGCCTTGTCGAGACGCTCGCGCGTCCAGCCGTCGCGCTTATGGCGGCTTTCCAGCAACTCCAGGTTGCCGCGCAAAATTTGCATGACGTTGTTGAAATCGTGCGCGACGCCGCCGGTCAGCTTGCCGATGGCTTCCATTTTCTGCGACTGCACGAGTGCCACGCGTGTCTCTTCCAGCAGCCGCGTCGCTTCCATTTTTTCGTTGATGTCGCGCGTGATCTTCGCGAAGCCAACCAGCGTGCCGCCCTCGCGAATCGCGTCGATCACCACATGCGCCCAGAACTTCGAGCCGTCCTTGCGCACGCGCCACCCTTCCGATTCAAAGCGCCCGTCACGCGCGGCGGCCGTGAGACCGCGCTGGGGCAATCCTTTTGCGGCATCTTCCGGCGTATAAAAGCGGGAAAAATGCGAACCGATGATCTCGCTCGCCGCATAACCCTTGATGCGGCGCGCGCCCGAATTCCAGTTCGTCACCCGTCCTTCCGGCGACAGCATGAAGATCGCGTAATCGGTCACGCCGTCGACCAGCAGCCGGAAACGCCGCTCGCTCTCGAGCACTGCGTCGTGCACCGTCTTCTTGTCGGTCATGTCGCGCACGATCTCGCCGAAGCCGAGCAGCACGCCTTCCGGCGAAGTCAGCGCGGTAAGCACGGCGCTCGCCCAGAACACCTTGCCGTCCTTGCGCAGACGCCAGCCTTCGGTCTCGAAGCGACCCTCGCGCCGCGCCGTGGCGAGCGCCGTTTGCGGCACCCCTTGGGCACGCTCTTCGGCGGTGTAGAGAACATCCAGCGGCTTACCGAGGATTTCATCCTCGCGAAAGCCGTGAATCGCCTCCCCGCCGGGATTCCACGAGCGAATGCGGCCGTCCTCGGATAACCCGATTACCGCATAGTCGCGCAGAGACTGGACCCATATGTTGGTCCAGTTCTGAACGATGTCATCCGGCTCGTATGCATGCGCCATTAACCTGCTCCAGGGAGAATCGGCCGAGTATCTCAGTTCAATTTGATGCGCGGGCACCGCGCACCGCTTGTTTCTCCTGCATGCCCGCTGCTGTTTTGCTGTTTCGTGCGAAAAGCCCCTGCAAAGATTGGTCCTTGTCAGCTTGATGCGCACTGCGACATTTTATTAGCGAATGGGAGTGATATGAAGCGCTCTTTCCGGTGGCCCAGACCCGTCGCTGCAGGCTTGCGGCGCGAGCGCCGCAACGGCCTGCCGAGAAGGTACAAGGATTGCTGGGCTCTCGCAAACGCCCCCACTCGAGCGACCTCGCGCAAGCATGCACATAGGCCAAGCACCTCAACGCCGGCGCACCAAGACTGCTGGAACGGGACGGCCCGGCGCCCGGTCGCTGTGGGCTGCCGCCTGTTGCAGCAGCCTCGCTTCGACGGCAAGCGCCGCCCCCGCCCAAGATGCGCTCGGTCCCGCCGGCGTGCAGGCCTCGCACATTTTCTCGCTGTGGACGCTGACGCTCACGGTCTGCTCTCTCGTGTTCGCGGCCGTGCTGATCGCGCTGCTGATTGCGATGACGCGCGCGCCGCGCGCGAGCCGCGATGCCCGCGCCGACCTGGGCCCGCTGGAGCACCCGGAAAGGCGCGTGAGCCGTGTGGTGGGCGGGGCGTCGATCGTGTCGGTGCTGCTGCTGTTCGGTCTGCTCGTCGCCGACATCGCGACCGATCGGGCATTGTCCCGCCTGCCCGTTGCCAACGCTGTCCAGTTGGAGATGACCGGGCACCAGTGGTGGTGGGAAGCGCGTTACGCGGACGATACGCCCGGCAGCGGTTTTGCGGTGGCAAACGAGCTGCACGTTCCGGTAGGACGGCCCGTTGTCATCTCGTTGAAAGCCGACGACGTCATCCATACGTTCTGGGTGCCGAATCTGCACGGCAAGAAGGACATGATCCCCGGTCGCGAATCGACCATCGAATTCCGTGCTGATCGCGCCGGCACCTATCGCGGCCAGTGCGCCGAATTCTGCGGCCTCGAGCATGCGTTGATGGCGTTTACGGTGGTTGCCGAGCCTGCCGCCGAATATGACGCCTGGCTCGCGCGTCAGCGCGCACCCGCGCCGCAGCCGGCCAACGCGCTGCAGGCACGAGGCGAGCACCTCTTCACGACCGGCAACTGCGCCGGTTGCCACACGGTGCGCGGCACCTCGGCTCAGGGGGTGCTCGGGCCGGATCTCACGCATGTGATGAGCCGCCCGATGCTTGGCGCCGGCACGTTCGCGAACACGCCCGCCAATCTGGAATCGTGGATCAAGGCGCCCGGCAGCATGAAGCCCGGCACCACGATGCCGCCGAGCCAGTTGTCGGCGCAGGACCTCAATGCCCTTGTCGCATGGATCGGAACCCTTCAATGAGCGAACCTCAATCAGCCGCCGCGCGGCCTGTCGAGCATCTGGTGGACGGCCCCGCTGCCGGCGCGGACGTCGCACAGGCACTTGCGCGCACCTGGAGCGATCCACCGGGATGGCTCGGGCGGCTCTCGGCGATCAATCACAAGACGGTGGCGCGGCGCTTCGTGATCACCACGTTCGCATTCTTTCTGCTCGCCGGCCTGCTCGCGCTTGCCATGCGTTTGCAACTCGCGCGGCCCGGCAATCGCCTCGTCGGTCCCGAACTGTACAACCAGCTCTTTACGATTCACGGCACCACGATGATGTTTCTGTTCGCGGTGCCGGTCATGCAGGCCGTCGCCGGATGGCTCGTGCCGCTGATGATCGGCGCGCGCAGCGTCGCCTTTCCGCGGATGAACGCATACGCGTACTGGGTTTTCCTGTTCGGCGGCGCGACGCTGTACGTTGCATTCGTACTCGGCGCCGGGCCGGACGCGGGCTGGTTCAGCTACGTGCCGCTCGCCGGGCCGGACTATTCGACGGGCAAGGGCGTCGACATCTGGGCGCAGATGATCACCTTTACCGAATTGTCCGGGCTGCTCGAAGCGGTCGTGCTCATTACCACGATCTTCAAGATGCGCGCGCCCGGCATGTCGCTTAACCGCATGCCGCTTTTCGTGTGGGCCACGCTCATTACACAGTTCATGGTGCTGTTCGCGATGCCGGCGGTCATGCTGAGCAGCACGGCGCTGATTCTGGACCGGCTGGTCGGCACGCATTTCTACAACGCGGCCCGCGGCGGAGACGTACTGTTGTGGCAACACCTTTTCTGGTTCTTCGGCCATCCCGAGGTGTACCTGATCTTCATTCCGCCGCTCGGCTTTCTTTCGTCGATCATTCCAACCTTTGCACGTCGCCCGGTTTTCGGTTATCCGGCAATGGTGCTCGCGCTGATTGCCACGGCGTTTCTTGCATTCGGCCTGTGGGTGCATCACATGTTCGCGACCAGCATTCCTGCGCTCGGCAAGAGCTTTTTTACCGCCGCCAGCCTGATGATCGCGATACCGTCCGGCGTGCAGATCTTCTGCTGGATCGCCACGCTATGGACAGGCCGCCTGAATCTGAAGACGCCGTTGTGGTTTGCGCTCGGCTTTTTCTTCATTCTCGTGCTGGGCGGAATGACCGGTATCATGCTCGGCTCCGTCTCGCTCGATCTGCAAGTGCACGACACCTACTTCGTCGTCGCGCATCTGCATTACGTGCTGCTCGGCGGCGCTGTGTTTCCGCTATTCGGCGCGTTCTATTACTGGTATCCGAAAGCCACTGGCCGCCTGATGAACGAAACCCTCGGGCGGCTGCAATTCTGGCTGTTCTTCATCGGCTTCAATGTGACTTTTTTCCCGATGCATATTCTCGGTCTGCACGGCATGCCGCGCCGCGTGTGGACCTATCCTCCCGGAATGGGCTGGGACAACCTGAACCTGATCGCCACGATAGGCGCAGTGACCATCGGCGCAAGCGTGCTGGTTTTTATCGTCAATGCGCTGCACAGCTACCGGCATGGCGCGCTCGCGGGCCCTGACCCGTGGGGCGCCGGTACGCTCGAATGGAGCACCGCAAGCCCGCCGCCGCCGCATAATTTCGACGCGCTGCCCGTGGTGCACGGACGCGACCCGCTGTGGGAACCCGGCGCCGAGCCAGCGTATGTCAGCGGACTCGCCGCCGAATCGCGCGAAGTGCTTTCGACTACCGTGCTGGATGCGCGGCCGGATTTGCGGCTGCTGTTTCCATCGCCGTCGATCTGGCCGTTTATCAGCGCGGTGGCAACCACCGTGCTGTTCATCGGCTCGATCTTTTCGCCTTGGGCAGTGGTGTGGGGCTCGGTGCCCGTCATCGTCGCGATGATCGGCTGGTTCTGGCCCAATCGCGGGCAAAACAAACGCGCGCTGCAACTGGAGCAACGGCCATGACCGAACTGCGCAAGGTGCCGGTCGAGGCGGCTGTGCGCGAAGACGGCGCGGCGCCAGCGTTGATGCTCGACGTCCGGCATTTGCCGAGCTTCGGCTTCGGGCATCGCAGTCTGATGTGGTGGGGCACGATGTGCCTGATACTGATAGAAGGCACCGTGTTCGCCATCGCCGCGATGATGTACTTCTACCTGCGCAGCCTCACTGCAAGTTGGCCGCTCAATGCGGCGCCGCCTGAGCTGCTGTGGGGCACCGCCAACACGGTGATTCTGCTAGTCAGCATGTGGCCGAACCAGTTGGCCAAACAGGCGGCGGACCGACAGCAACGTGCCCGCGCGCGACTCTGGCTCATCGTCTGCCTGCTGTTCGCCGTGGTATTCCTCGTGCTGCGCGGCTTCGAGTTTGCCGCGCTCAATGTGAGCTGGTACACCAACGCGTATGGCTCCGTGGTGTGGCTGCTGCTCGGTCTGCATACCACTCACCTGTTTACGGACGCCATCGACACAGCCGTACTCGGCGTGCTGTTGTTCACGGGGCCGTTTGAAGGAAAGCGTTTTGTCGACGTGAGCGAGAACGCGCTGTACTGGTATTTCGTCGTACTGAGCTGGTTGCCGATCTATGCGGTGATCTATCTGGCTCCCCGGCTGTAATGGAGGTTTGCGATGCGAACCTGGCTTGCGCTTCTTGGTGCACCGTCCGCGGTGCTCGGCGCACTGAGCGCTGATTACGCGCTCGTCACGCCTGCCTGCGCGTGGCGAACGGTCTTGCCGCTCGGCAGCGTAACTGGCACGGCGCTGCTTTTTTCGCTTGTCGCCACGCTGCTCGCATGGCACCGCTGGCGCGAGGCCGGCGTGATCGCTCCGGCGAGCGCGCCCGCACTGCCCGCGCGGCCCGCGATGCTTGCCTGCGCGGCTACATGGGTCGGCATGATTTCGACGCTCGCGCTCATCGCGATGTGGATACCGCAATGGCTCATTTCTCCATGCGTGCAATGAAAAGAACGGGATACCGTCTGCTGGCACGTGTCGCGCATGTCGCGCATGTCGTATATGTCGCATATGTCGCGCGTATCGGTTATGTGACGGGGATCGCGTGCGCGACGTGCGCTTGCGGCAACGTGCAAGCGCATGTGCTCAGTAGCGCCGAACGCAGCGCGCCGCCCGTTCTGCGCTGGACCTTCGAGCCTTGGGTCGTCGCCTTGCTGATCGCGAGTCTCGCCTTGTATGTGGCGGGCTACCGGCATCTGCGCGCGCGCAGCAAACGCGGTCGCCGCATTCGTATGCGTCAGCTCGGGGCGTTCGGGCTCGGGTGGCTCACGCTCGTCATCGCACTCGCTTCGCCGCTGGATGCACTGAGCGCAGCGCTCTTTTCCGCGCATATGGTTCAGCACGAATTGATGATGATCGTTGCCGCGCCGTTACTCGTGCTCAGCAGGCCGCTAGGCGTATGGCTATGGGCCTTCCCGCCCGCGCTGCGTCACAGGATTGCGGCCGCGGTCCGCACCCCGGCCCTGCGCGGACTGTGGCGCACGCTGTGCGCGCCGGCCGTTGCCTGGCTGCTGCATGCAGCCGCGCTGTGGGCCTGGCATATGCCGCGTCTTTTCGAGGCGGCGCTCGCATCGTCCAGCATTCATACGTTTCAGCACGCGAGTTTTTTGTTGAGCGCACTAGTATTCTGGTGGACCGTGTTCGGCGAAAGTGCAGCGCGCGAGCAAAGCGGCTACGCGATGCTGTCGCTCTTCACGACGATGGTGCACACCGGCGCGCTCGGCGCGTTGCTCACGCTTGCGCCGGGGCTCTGGTACCCCGCGTATATCGAGCCTACGTCGGCGCTCGGTTTTGATCCGCTACAAGACCAGCAGTTGGGCGGACTCGTGATGTGGGTGCCCGGTGGCCTCGCATATCTGGTCGCGGCGCTCGCCACCGGCGCGCGCTGGCTGATGCACCGCACGCCGGCGACGCTCATGCCACGGCCCTTTGCCGTGCGCCGGGACAGCAACTCATGACATCGCGTTTGAAACGCGCGGCACTGGCCGCTGCCGCAGTATTCAGCATCTTGCCGGTGCAAGCTGCGCGCGCCCAGCAACCCGACGCACAAGCCGCGCTGGTGGCGCGCGGCGACTATCTCGCGAAAGCGTCCGATTGCGCGGGATGTCACACGGCCGTCGGCGGGCAAGCGTATGGGGGCGGCCTTGGGCTCACGTCGCCCTTCGGCACGATCATGAGCAGCAACATCTCGCCCGACCGCCGCTATGGCATCGGCGCATTCAGCTATGAAGAGTTTGCGCGCTCCGTGCGCGAAGGCGTCTCGCCTGGCAACAAACGGCTCTATCCGGCCATGCCGTATGCGTCGTTCTCCAAAATGTCCGACGACGACATGCGCGCGCTCTACGCCTATTTCATGCACGCAGTGAAGCCCGTGCCTGAACCGGCCCCGCCCACCAAGATCCCGTTTCCGTTCAATCAGCGCTGGATGCTGTTTTTCTGGCAACAGGCGTTTGCGCCACGAGAACCGTATCGGCCTAAGCCCGGACGCGATGCACAATGGAATCGCGGTGCATTTCTGGTTCAGGGCCCCGGTCACTGCGGCGCGTGCCACACGCCGCGCGGCCCCGGCTTTCAGGAACGCGGCTACGACGAAACTTCGCCAACGTATCTGACGGGCGGCGTGAACGACAACTGGTTCGCGCCGAATCTGACCAGCGATCCGGGATCGGGGCTCGGGCGCATCGGCGAAAAGGATCTCGCCGCGTTTCTCAAGACCGGCCATGGCGCGGGGCTTGCCGCTTTCGGCTCGATGGTCGAACAGGTGGAAGACAGCAGCCAGTATCTGACCGACGAAGATGCGCTCGCCATGGCGCATTACCTGAAGTCACTGCCCGCGCAAAAACCCTCGGGCCGCTACGCGCCGCATGCTGTGCCGGACCTGTCGGCGCGTAATGGCAATCGTGTCGATGCGCCGCAGTCCGTAGGCGCCCGAGTCTATAGTTCGTTTTGCGCACAATGTCACGGTGTGGACGGTACTGGCGTGCCGAATGTGTTTCCGCGGCTGGCGGGCAATCCGTCGGTACTGACGGAGGACACCACCTCGCTCATCCGCCTGATGGTAGAGGGCGGCAATAGTCCCGCGACGATCAGCGGGCCGCCGCGCCAGGCCATGCCCGGCTTCGCTCAAACGCTCACGAATGCGCAAATGGCAAATGTGCTGTCATGGATCCGCGCTTCGTGGGGCAACGACGCGCGTCCCATTACCGCGAACGATGTGCAGTCGTTGCGGCAAAAGCTGCACAAGTAGTCCGACTCGCGCAGTGCAGTGCGATGCCACTGCGATTCGCGGGCGCGTTGGATGCGTCAGGCATCGCGCATCGTTTCCTTGCGCTGATTGTCAGGCGCCTGACCGTCGAGGCGCTTCTCATAACAGCAAGCGTCCGTCTTGCTCACATACGGTCCATATGGCGCAATGCGATGGAAGCCGTGTTTCTCGTAGAACTCGATAGCCCGGCGATTATTCATGTGAGTGCCGAGCCACAACGCCTGATAGCCCAGTTCCGCCGCTTCTTTCTCGAGCCGCGCGAGGATTGCGGCGCCTACGCCATCCGCGCCTGGACGCGCATACAGGCGCTTGATTTCCGCAATGTGCTCGCCGAGCGGCCGGAATGCGCCGCAGCCAAGCGGCGTCGCGCAATCGCTTCTCGCCACCAGAAATCGCGAGCGCTCCAGCATCACGTCGTGAATCGAGAAGCGGCTTTGCCCGCCGTCGCCGGTAAACACTGCGAGCGTGGCGCTCAATTCGTCGAGCAGCGTGAGCGCATCGATCGAGGACGGAGCCTCGCGATTGACTACGATTGTGGGAAACATCATGGGCGTCGCCTCCTTCCGTCGCGTGTAATCGCATGTCACGTCGTGCAGTTGCATCCCGTTGCATGCCACAGACGAAACAGCAATCGCTGTACCGATAACGCAGACGCTTGGCATCTGCCGCGGCGCCGCCAAAAAAGGGCCCGCCGGTCTGTGGCGGGCCGAACGAACAAACAACCATGGCGCCCCGGTGAAGGGACGTCGGGATTCAGCAATCAACGTGCCGTTAAGGGGAGCTGCGCGCATAACGGGTATTGCACTTGCTTCGCTTCGCGAAGCACATGTCCACCTTGAAGAAACGAGGACGGAAATGAACATTCCCCGCAGCGTGGTTGGATTCCTGTCGTCGCGCGGTCTCGTGATCGCCACCGCCGAATCATGCACCGGCGGCCTCATCGCATCGTTGATCGCCGACGTGCCGGGCAGCGGCGCCTGTCTCGACGTGGGCCTTGTCGTCTATTCGCCTTCGGGGAAATGCGGCGTGCTCAACGTGCAGGCCAGCACCATTGAAGAGTACGGGCTGACAAGCGAAGAAGTCGCCCGCGAGATGGCCGCCGGCGTACTTGCGCTCGAAGCGTGCTCGGCGCATATTGCGGTGGCGAATACGGGCATTGCGGGGCCGCCGCCCGCAGGCGAGGATCTGGCGCCGGGCACTCAATGTTTCGCATGGCGCTATAAGCGCCGCGACGGCGAGTACATGTTCAGCGAGACGCGCGTGTTCGACGGCGACCGCACCACCATCAGGCAGAACGCGGCGCTGTATGCGCTGTCGCGCATCGAACATTATTTCAACGAGTTGCCCAAAGCGAGGCGCCGCACACCATGACGCGATCATTCTTCAATCTGTACAGCCACGATTTCGCACGCGTCGCGGTTGCCGTTCCCGTGTGCCGTGTTGCCGATCCGCAATTCAATGCGCAGGAAACGCTACGCCTCGCGCAGGAAGCCGCGCAGCAGGGCGCCGCGCTCGTGGTGTTTCCAGAACTGGGAATATCGGCCTATAGCTGCGACGACCTGTTCCATCAGCGTGCACTGCTCGATGCTTGCAAGGCCGCGATTGCGGACATCGTTGCGGCATCCACCAATATTCCCGCGATACTCGTGATAGGCGCACCGCTCGCCGTCGAGCATAAGCTTTTCAATTGCGCACTCGTCATTTCGAACGGCAAGTTGTGCGGTGTCGTGCCTAAGAGCTATTTGCCGAACTATGGCGAGTTCTACGAAGCCCGGCAATTCAGCGCGGCAGAGAACGCCTCCACCAGCGAGATCACATTGTGCGGGCAGCAGGTGCCTTTCAGTGCGTCCCTGCTGTTCGAGGTTCCGCAAGCGCCGCTGTTCCGCTTTCACGTCGAAATATGCGAGGACGTGTGGGTTCCGGTGCCGCCTTCGTCATTTGCCGCGCTGGCGGGCGCAACGGTATTGGTGAACCTTTCGGCGTCGAATATCGTGATCGGCAAGTCGGGCTACCGGCATCAACTGGTGGGCCAGCAATCCGCGCGGTGCCTCTCCGCGTATCTGTATTCGTCGGCGGGCCGCGGCGAATCCACGACCGACCTCGCATGGGACGGCCAGGCGCTGATCTACGAGAACGGCGAAATGCTCGCGGAATCCGAGCGATTTCTCGATACTTCGCACATCATTTATGGCGACGTCGACCTCGAACGGCTTTCGCGCGAGCGGATGCGCCAGACCACCTTCGGCCAGTCGACGCGCCGCCACGCGCAGGAAGTGGCCAGATTTCAGGTGATTAGCGTGCCCGTTTCGCTGCCTGCCGCGCAGCATCTTCCGCTCATGCGTGCGATCAACCGCTTTCCCTACGTGCCGTCCAATCCGGCCACGCGCGATGAACGCTGCGCCGAGGTCTACAACATTCAGGTGCAGGGGCTGTTGCAGCGCCTGGGCGCCGCGAAGATCTCGAAAGTGGTGATCGGCGTGTCAGGCGGGCTCGATTCCACTCAGGCCCTGCTCGTGTGCGCGAAAGCGATGGACCGCCTGAAGCTGCCGCGCTCGAATATTCTCGGCTATACGATGCCGGGCTTTGCAACCAGCAGCCGCACCCTCCAGCAAGCGAAAGATCTGATGCAGGCGGTGGGCTGTTCGATGGAGGAAATCGACATTCGTCCAAGCTGCATGCAAATGCTAAAAGACTTGCATCACCCGTTCGCAGAAGGCGAAAAGCAGTATGACGTCACATTCGAGAACGTCCAGGCAGGCGAGCGGACCAGTCATCTGTTCAGGCTCGCCAACTTTCATCAGGCCATCGTAATCGGCACGGGCGATCTCAGCGAACTTGCTCTGGGCTGGTGCACCTACGGCGTTGGCGATCACATGTCCCATTACAGCGTCAATGCGAGCGTGCCTAAGACGCTGATTACACATCTGGTCCGCTGGGTCGCGGAGTCAGGCCAAGTGGGCGACGCGGGGTCGCGCGTGCTGGAGCAGATTCTTGCAACCGAAATCAGCCCGGAACTGGTGCCGGGCAAAGAAGAGACGGTGATCGACCAGAAAACGGAAAGCATTATCGGGCCGTACGAATTGCAGGACTTCAACCTGTATTACCTGTTGCGCTTCGGTTTCACTCCGTCGAAGGTCGCGTTTCTTGCACATAGTGCCTGGGCTGACCGTGAGCGTGGCGTCTGGCCGGCAGGCCACCATGTCACGCGCAACGAATACACGCTTGCCGACATCAAGCGCAATCTGGCGATTTTTGCCGAGCGCTTTTTCCACACTAGCCAGTTCAAACGCTCGTGCATTCCCAATGCGCCTAAGGTGGGTTCCGGCGGCTCTCTGTCGCCGCGCGGCGACTGGCGTGCGCCGAGTGACAGCGAGGCAACCGTCTGGCTGCGCGACATAGAAAAAATTCCTGACTAGGCGAGGCATAGCAGGAATGCGGAATGCGGTAGGTGGCGCATCCGCGAGCGCCCGCATGCCGAGCTTGCGCATGCCGACAATCCCCAATACCGACGCCCGGCGCCGCGTCATTCTGGAGAACTGCCATGCCCGATAGCACATCCTCGATGTCCCCGACCATTACCGCGATGATCCGCCTCGATCATATGCATGTATTGACCGCATTTCATCGCTATCACGCCGACAGTCCGTGGTGGCGCAAGCGCGCCATTGTCAATTCCGTGTGCGCCGCGCTCGAAATTCATGCACAACTGGAAGAAGAGATCTTTTATCCGGCACTGAGCGGCGTACTCGCCGACGATCAGACGCTCGAAAAAAGCCGGCCGGAACACGACGAAATGCGCGCCACCATTGCCAAGCTGCGCGCGAGCGGGCCGGAAGACGCCGCGTTCGACGGCCTGTTCCAGCAATTGATGCGCGAAGTCATGCACCATGTAGCCGACGAGGAAACGGTGCTGCTGCCCACCGCCGAGCGCGCTTTGAAAAACGAACTACGTTCGCTAGGTGCGAAGATGACCCGCCGCAGACTTCAGCTTCTCGGCGAACGTCCGCGCGAAATCGCCGTGAATACCGCAGGTACTTTTCCGATTGCGACTTTCCTGCTCGGCTCCCTGCTTGTAATCGGCGCCACGCATTGTCTGCCGAAAACGCGCAGAATGCGCTACGCCGATTAACCGGCCACCAGTCCGCATGAAAGCGGGTTGCCGGGCCATTTACTGATTGGCCCGGCGTCTCGCTCACGCAGAGGCGGACGCACCGGGCTTGTCGACAATCCTCACCGGAATTGATTTGGCGCCCGGCACTTTGCTCTCTTCGGCGTAATGCCAAAGCGGCAACAGCGGGTTGCATTCAGGGTAATAGCCTCCAATGCACCCGGCCGGAATGTCGTATTCCTTCACCGTCAGGCCGCTTACGCGCCGATCGAAGCCATCGTCGGCAATGGTTTGCAGGCTGATCCTGTCACCTTCGGAAAGACCGTTGGCCGCCATATCGTCTTTATTCATCAGCACAATCATGCGGCTGCCTTTGACGCCGCGAAAACGGTCGTCAAGTCCGTATATGGTGGTATTGAACTGGCTGTCGGAGCGCAGCGTCATGAGCCGCAGAGCGTCTGCGCCGCGCTCGGGCATATCCGGATCTTCGCCCAGCGCCTTCGGCACCATGAACTCCGCCTTGCCGCTCTTCGTTTTCCACTGCCGTTCGCGTGCCGGCAACGGCTTCGGAAAACCGCCCGGCTGCCACATGCGTTGATTGAAGTCGTGGAAGATTTCCGGGTACGTCTTCGCGATTTCATTGCGCACTATCGAGTAGTCGTCCCGCCACCCGTCCCAATCCACATTGAAGCGGCTACCCAGCGTCGCCTTCGCAATACCGGCGATGATGTAAGGCTCGGAGCGAATGTTCTCACTGGCGGGCTCGGCTACGCCGCGCGAGCCATGCATGCAGGAAGTGCTGTCTTCCATCGAAACCGCCTGCTCGCCACTGGCCTGCCGGTCTATCTCAATGCGGCTCAAACACGGCAGAATGTACGAGACCTCGCCGTGCACGAGATGGCTGCGGTTGAGCTTGGTCGCAACGTTCACGTTCAGCCGTAAACCGCGCCAGGCCGGCTCGATGCGCAAACGGTCAGGCACGGAACGTACAAGATTGCCGCCCAGATTGAACACGCCCTTGACTTCGCCCTTGAGCATTGCCTCGAATGCCTCGACGGTATTCAGGCCTTTCTTGCGCGGCGGTTCAAACGAGAACTGGGTTGCAAGCTTGTCGAGCGGCGCAAGTTCGGGTTTCTCGGTAATGCCCACCGTGCGCTGCCCCTGCACATTCGAGTGGCCGCGCACGGGCGAAGGGCCGGCGCCGGGTTTGCCGATATTGCCGCGCAACAACAGCAGGTTGCACACCATTCGCACGTTCTGCACGCCCAGTCTGTGCTGGGTCAGGCCCATGCCGTAATGAATCATTACCGCGTTGGCCTTGATGTACTCGGCGGCGGCAGCTTCCATCGCGTCGCGCGGCAGGCCGCTCACGTTCTCGATGTCGGCCCACGACACTTCCCGCGCATAGTTCGCAAACGCTTCATAGCCGGTGGTGTGCTCGCGAACGAAATCCACGTCGATGACGCGCGGCCGCGCCTGCTCGAGGGCAAGATCGTCCGCCGCAATCACCGCCTTGCAGATACCGAGAATTGCCGCCGTATCGCCGCCGGTCTTTAACTGATGATATTGCGTGCTGATCTGCGTGTTGTCCGGCGTGAGCATTTGCACCGGCGACTGTGGATTGGCAAAGCGCACGAGGCCCGGCTCGCGAAGCGGGTTGAACGTGATGATCGGCACGCCGCGTTTGCGCGCGTCCTGCAACTGATGAAGCATGCGCGGACTATTCGTGCCGACGTTCTGCCCGAAGAAGAACATCAGGTCCGTCTTCTCGAAGTCTTCGAGCGTAATGGTGCCGACACCCACGCCAATTGCTTCCTTCAAGCCCACGCTCGTGCTCTCGTGGCACATGTTGGAGCTGTCCGGCAAGTTGTTCGTGCCGTACATGCGAGCGAAAAGCTGGTACATGTACGAAGTTTCGAGCGAGGCACGGCCCGACGCGTAGAACACCACGCTGTCCGGCTCGAGCTGGTTGAGCCCCCGGCCGATCTCGTCGAATGCCTGTTGCCACTCGATCTGCACGTATTTGTCGGTCGCCGGGTCATAGCGCAGTGGCGCGGTGAGACGGCCTGCCTCCTCGAGATCGTGATCGTGCCATGACAGCAGTTCGGTCACCGTGTGCAGTTGAAAGAACTCGGGCGTCATTCGCTTTGACGTGAGGTCCCACGCGGTCGCCTTCGCACCGCTTTCGCAAAACTCAAATACATGCGGGTCGGCTGGCTTGGCCCATGAACAGCTCACGCACATGAAGCCGTCGGGCTTGTTCTGTTTGGCGAGGGCCGCGCTGTCCTTCACACTCACGTGCTCCTGCGTGAGAATCGTCGTGACGGCCCTCAACGATCCCCAGCCGCCGGAGGCAAATGGGTAATCTTTTGTCGTGTCCTTCTCTTTCATCACCGTCTCCCGCAATCGAGAATGCATAAGCGGGCAGCAATGCATGTACCTGTTTGTCGACCCGCATGCATTGCTGACAACCGGTTTACAGTTTGCTAGCGGCCTCGTCGTGCGCAGCGCGGGCACTTGCCGATTCACGCAGCCGGGCCACGGATTTGCTACCCTTGATGAGCGCGTCGCGCCACAAGCGTCGTTTCTCTCTGCGCCTTTCACGTCTTGTACACGAGGTATCGCGATGCCACCCTCGCTTGACGCACTCTTTCTCGCCCGGACGCAATTCGGTTTCACCATCGCCTTCCACATCATTTTCCCAGCCATGTCGATCGGCCTCGCCAGCTACCTCGCAGTGCTCGAGGGCGCCTGGCTCGTGACTGGCAAGCCTGTCTATCTGGCGGTATTCCGCTACTGGCTGACCATATTCGCCGTGGTGTTCGGCGTGGGCGTGGTGTCCGGTCTCGTCATGTCGTATGAGTTCGGCACCAACTGGGCGGGCTTCGCCTATCGCGCCGGTCCCGTGGTGGGCCCGCTAATGGGCTACGAAGTGCTGACTGCTTTTTTTCTCGAGTCCGGCTTTCTTGGTGTGATGCTGTTCGGCATGAAGCGCGTCGGTCCCAAACTGCATTTTCTTGCGACCGTACTCGTGGCGGTCGGCACCTTGATGAGCGCGTTCTGGATTCTGGCCGTCAATTCATGGATGCAGACGCCGCAGGGATTCACCATGGTGGACGGCCGCTTTTTCCCGGCCGACTGGCTCAGCATTATCTTCAATCCGTCGTTCCCCTACCGGCTCGTGCACATGGTGCTGGCCGCATATCTGAGCGTGGCGTTTATCGTCGGTGCGGTCGGCGCGTGGCACCTGCTGCGCGATCCGGGCAACGAGCCCGCGCGCCTGATGGCTTCAATGGCGTTATGGATGGCGTGTATCGTCGCGCCGATCCAGATCGTCGCCGGCGATCAGCACGGCGTGAACACGCTCAAGCATCAGCCTGCCAAGATCGCCGCGCTAGAAGGCGACTGGGAATCGAAACCGGGCCAGCCGCTCATATTGTTCGGCATGCCAAACATGAAGACCGAGACCACAGACTATGCGCTCGAGATCCCGCACCTTGGCGCGCTCATTCTCACCCACACCTGGAACGGTTCGATCAAGGGACTCAAGGAGTTTGCGCCCGCAGATCGGCCCTATTCGCCTCTCATTTTCTGGGCTTTTCGCATCATGGTCGGCCTTGGCGTGCTGATGGCGCTGACCGGCTTTGCCAGTCTCGCGCTGCGGGCCCGGCATTCGCTCTATCGCGCGCGCTGGCTGCATCGGCTCATGGTCGCCATGGGTCCGTCCGGGCTGATCGCATTGCTGTGCGGCTGGACCGTCACAGAAGTGGGCCGCCAGCCATACACCGTGTACGGCCACCTGCGTACCGTGGACAGCGTGTCGCCGATCGCCGCGCCTGGGGTGGCAGTATCGCTGGCGGCTTTCGGCGTCGTGTATCTGATCGTGTTCGGCGCAGCCATGGTGTTTCTTTTGCGGCTGATGGCGAGGCCGCCGTCGCTTTCCACCGAGGGTCCCGCGAAGGACAAACCGCATCGCAGCGCGGGCATTACGCCGGGGCCTGCGCAGCGGCAGCCCACATCCGTCAGCAACGACCACTCTCTTTCGCAGGACCCGCGCCATGACAGCCGCCACGATTGATTTGCCGCTCATTTGGGCCGCCATTCTCGCGTTTGCCGTGCTGGCGTACGTGCTGCTCGACGGCTTCGATCTGGGCGTCGGCATCCTGTTCGCGGTCGAGCGCAACCGCGAAGACCGCGATCTGATGGTCAATTCGATCGCACCGGTATGGGACGGCAATGAGACGTGGCTGGTACTCGGCGGCGGCGGGCTGTTTGCGGTGTTTCCGCTTGCCTACTCGGTCATTCTCCCCGCACTTTATCCGCCTATCATCGCGATGCTGCTCGCGCTCGTGTTCCGCGGCGTCGCTTTCGAATTCCGTTTTCGCGCAACAGGATCGGGCCGCGCGTGGTGGGACATCGCGTTCTTCACGGGATCCGCCGTGGCTGCGTTGTGCCAGGGCCTCGTACTAGGAGGGCTGCTGCAGGGCATACACGTGGAAGGTGTTTCGTATTCGGGCGGCTGGTGGGACTGGCTCACCGGTTTCACCGTGCTGTGCGGCCTCGCGGTAATTGTCGGCTATGCATTGCTGGGTTCATGCTGGCTGATCTGGCGTACCGAGGGGGCACTGCATGAACGCTGCCGCCGTTACGCCCGCACTATGGCGGTCGCCGTTCTCGCATTGATCGTCGTGGTCACGCTGTGGACGCCGATGCTGCAAAGCTCGCTAGCCGAGCGTTGGTTCCGCTGGCCCGCCGTTGCATTGACGGCTCCGGTGCCGGTACTGCTAGTACTTCTTGCCGCCGGCTTCTGGCGCAGTCTGTCCGCGCGTCGGCATGCAATGCCCTTGCTGTTCGCCTACGGCATCTTCATTCTTTGCTACGCGGGCCTGTTGATCAGCCTCTATCCGTACCTCGTGCCGCCCGCCATTTCTTTTCGCGATGCCGCCGCGCCGCACGCGAGCCTGCTCTTTCTTCTGGTGGGCGCCGCGATCACCGTTCCGATGATTCTCGGCTATACCGTCTACGCGTATTCCGTTTTCAAAGGGAAAATGCGGCCTGGCGAGGGGTATCACTGACATGTGGCGGCGCTTCGCATGGTTCGTTGGCCTATGGATGCTGGGCGTTGTAACGCTAGGCCTGGTAGCAGGCGTATTGAAAGCTGTATTACACGTGGCGGCGCATTGATCCGCTCGTAGTACGTTGATGGACGGCTCGTCGGCTGAAATGTTTGCTTGCCGACGCGTAACGTTTGCAACGCGTACCGACAACCCACGCAAAAGCGCGCCGGCAATGCGGATGATCTCCGCATTTGCCGGCGCGCGTCGCTTCTCAGTCTACCGTCGTCTTTCAGGGCAACGTATAGGCGACTACATAGTCCCCCTGCTTGGTGCCGAGCGAGCCGTGGCCGCCTGCCGTGACGAGCAGGTACTGCTTGCCGTTGCTGTCCGCATACGTCATCGGCGTGGCCTGGCCGCCTGCGGGCAAACGGGCCTGCCACAACCGGTCGCCGGTACGTACATCGTAAGCGCGCACATAGTAGTCGAGCGTGCCCGAGAGGAATGCGACGCCACCGGCCGTGGTCACCATGCCGCCGAGACTCGGCACACCAAGGGGCATTGGAATCGGCAACGGCGCGCTGTCGCGGATCGTGCCGTTCTTGTGCTGCCACGCGATCTGGTTGGTGCGCAAATCCACGCCGGCCACGTAGCCCCACGGCGGCGCCTGGCACGGAATGCCGAGCGGCGAGAGAAACGCGTTGATCTCGAACCCATACGGCGTGCCGCGAGCGAGCTTGATGCCGCTCGTTTCGCTGCCCTTCTTCTCGCCGTTATCCACGGGAATTTGCGAACGCGGTATCAGTTTCGACGTGAAAGCCATGTAGCTCGGATTCGCAATGAGTATTTGCCGCACGGGGTCGACCGCGACACCGCCCCAGTCGAACACCCCAAAATTGCCCGGGAACACCAGCGATCCCTGTTCGGAAGGCGGCGTGAACATGCCGTCATAGCGCAGCGACTTGAACTTCACTCGGCACCATAACTGGTCGAACGGATTGGTGCCCCACATGTCGCGCTCGCGCACTTTTGGCGGCTTGAAGTTCAGTGCCGAGAACGGCTGCGTCGCCGACGTGTGGTCGCCGGTCGCCGCACCTTGCGGCACGGGTTCTTCTGTGATCGGCACAATGGGCTTGCCGGTTTCGCGGTTCAGCACGTAAATGCTGCCCTGCTTTGTCGACGCGATCAGTGCGGGCTGCACGCCGCTCGGTGTCTGCAAGTCGATGAGCGAAGGTTGGCCGCCCACGTCCATGTCCCACAGATCATGATGCGTGAACTGATAGTTCCAGCGCATCCGGCCGTTGGAAAGGTCCAGTGCGACAACGCCGGCGGCGACCTTTTCGGACGCGGGCGTGCGCGCGCCGCCCCACTGGTCGGGCGTCTGATTGCCAAGCGGCAGATAAACCATCCCGAGCTTCTCGTCGACGCTGAACACCGACCACATGTTTGGCGAATTGCGAACATAGGTCTGATTCGGGGCGATAGGCTGCGTTGCGTCCGGATTGCCCGCGTCCCAATTCCACACCAGATGCCCGTCATGCACGTCGAACGCCCGAGTAACGCCCGAAGGCTCGTTGTTCGACTCGTTATCGGTCACGTGGCCGCTGATGATGACGAGGTTGCGCGTGACCGCCGGCGGCGAGGTCGAGTAATAACCGCCGGGCGTGAACGGGCCGATGTTCGTGCGCAGGTCAATCTGACCGTTATTGCCGAAGTGTGTGCAGGGTTGGCCCGTATCGGCATTGAGTGCGATCAGGCGCGCATCGGCAGTGGGCAGGAAGATGCGGCGCGGACATTCGGCGCTCGCAGCGGCGCTGGCTGTCTGCTGGGTCGCCGTTGAAGCGTCGCTTGCCGCGGTCGCGGCCGAAGCATCGGCGGCTGCCGCCGTGCTCGTCGATGCCGCATCCGCAACCGCTGCCGAAGCAGGCGCCGCAGCGCTCGCGGCAACCGGGCTGGACGATGCGTCTGCAGCCACACTCGAAGCAACGCTTGAAACCGCATCAGAAGCTGCATTGCCTGCCAGACCCGCCCCGCTCTCCGACGCAGCAACCGAAGCACCAGCCGCGCTGTCCGATGATGCAGCCGGCGCATTCGCCGGATACATCGCGTCGTCGTGATAAGACACGCCACGGCATGTCATATGTTCCCAATGCTTGAAGCCGACGGGGCTCTGAATATGCGGATCGTAGCGCCACAATTCCTTGCCCGACGCAGGGTCGAGTGCGATCACGATACTGTGCGGCGTGCACAGAAAGAGCTTGTTGCCGACCTTGATAGGCGTGTTTTCGGCAGTCGTCTCCGTCGGGTCGTTCGGGCCCGGCTTGTCGCCTGTTTCGAATTGCCACGCCACCTTCAGTTGCCGCACGTTTTCCGGCGTGATTTGCGTGAGCGGCGAATAGCGCTGACCAAGCGGCGAGCCGCCATAATCGGTCCAGTCGCCGGCCTGGCGGTTTGCATCGCCGGCAAGCGGGGTGCTGGGCGCGGCCGCGGTGGAGGCGAGCGTGCCGGGGTGATCGTACGGGTGATTGAACGCGGTGCCGATACCCAACAGCACCGTCACGATGACAGCGGCAGCCAACGGTACAACGCCCTCGCGATGCGCGGCCGGCGGCCCGAACACGAGTTTGCGCGTGACAGGCGGCAAGAGGAGCCACAAGGCCAGCACGAGCCACACCCATAGACGCGGCAGCAATTGCCAGAAGTCGAAGCGCGCCTCCGCGACCGCCCAGATGGTCGAGCCGAACAGGATCAGCGCGAACAACCACAGCGCAGAGCGCCGGCGGATGCTGAGAAGCACGCCTGTCAGCGCGATTGCGACACCTGTCACGACGTAGTACCAGGAGCCGCCAAGCGTGACGAGCGGAACTCCGCCCGCGGCTAACGCTAAACCAAGAATGATAAACACGACCGCGGGGACCGCGAGCGCGGGTGGAAACCGATGCGGCTTCGACATATTCGCCACCTCTACAGACAATGATTCAAATTGAATTGCAAAAAATAGCCCGCTGCGCAAGGCTGGCAAGCGCTGCACTGCGAGTAGCATTTGTGGTTCCCGGACGAGCGGCGGGAAGGCATATCGCATGCTTTGTAAGGTCGCCCCTCTTTGCCGGATATGTCATGAAGCACCGAGCCACCGTTCTGTGTCTGCGCGCCAATCGCATTCTGCTCGTCGCGAGATCCAATGGAAGATGGGCGCTGCCCGGCGGCCGTTGCAAAGCAGGCGAGCCGATATCCGCCGCGGCCGTGCGCGAGCTCGTGGAAGAAACGCAATTGAATGACCTCGCGCTTCACTACATATTCGAGTTCTGGGGCGTACGCACTCGCCACTATGTATTCGCCGCGCGTATCCCCGATGACATGGAGCCAGTACCCAGCCACGAAATTCGCCGATGCCGCTGGGTCCGCGCGAAAGACATTCAATCCGCATGGGTTAGCGTCTCAACGCGTGGCATCGTCCAGGTGCTGTTCGAAAACAATAGCCCCGTGGGTCCCGCTCGACAGGCGAGCCCATTGCGGCCTTTTTTCGAACGAACCTGACACATGAAACGAAGCGGCTGGCACAAGCGTTGCATCGCCGTGAGTGTTGCGTACTCACTCACGGAGTTTCCAAATGGCAGGAGATAATTCGTTCAAGCCTGGCGAAATAGTCAGGACATCTGGCATTTATGCCGTGGTTCATGAAGATGGAAAGGACACATTCGAAGTGACATGCGTGGAGGGAGAACATTTTCCGCCGACACGCAGCGGCAAAGGCGCGCACTTCGAGCTGAAATACGCGGCCACACACGCGCATCGGCATGGCGAGCTGAAAGGCACCGAAGCCCGGCAGGCCTGAGGGTCGCGCATCACTAAACGATCGCTTCCTGCGCCCGCAAGGGCGCGAGCACGGTGCCCAAAACTTCCATAACGCCTTTCGCGCTTGCTGAACGCGCGATCATCAGCCTGTACGACGGCGGCGTGCTATCGCCCGCCGTCCTTGAACGTCTACTAGTCACGTTTGCCGCTGCGAAACCCGACTGGGACACGGAGCCGACCGAGCGCTCAGTAGACGGACGATCCCTTCATGAAGTCGTCGCTCTGACGATGCTACCGGGCGAATCGTTGCGTGCTGCCCGCAAGTCGTTCATGTCCGTGATCCAACACGTTGCCGGCGCGACAAGAACAGAAAAGGCCAGCAGAGCGTCACGTAAAACCGGAGAGGTTGAACAGGAGAAAGACGAGCCGGCAGAAGACGACGAGAGTGCGGAACTCGCCGAGCAATTGACCGGCAGCACACGCGGCGCTCCGTCTAGCCGCAAACGCGGTGCCGCCAAAGCGAACAAGCCCGATACGTCCGCAGAAAGGCCCGCGCGAACCGCCGGATTCAATCCGCTCGTCAACGCCACTGCGCCGCGCAAGAGCCGGAGCTAGGCGCGGCTGGAACACACCCCGTACCGCAGGCACAGTGCTTGCATTGTTTCGCTCGAATGCGCCGCCGCGCGGCGGCGCCCAACATGGAGAGCGACATGCCAGAAAAACAACCGACCCCCAACACGAACGACGCACTCGAACTGCTTATCGCGGATCATCGCGCGGTAGAGAAGCTCTTTACCGCGTTCGAGAAAGCCGAAGAAGACGATCTGGAAGCGAAGGCAACTCTGGCCCAGCGCGCGTGCGAAGAACTGACCATTCACACCATCATCGAAGAAGAACTGCTTTATCCAGCCGCGAGCGAGGCGCTTCCCGAAAGCGATGTGGTCGATGTCGAGGAAGCGTACGTCGAACACTTCCTTGTGAAGACGCTAATTAGCAAATTCGAAACGCTGAAGGCCGGGGACAAGGGTTTCGATGCGACCTTCAAGGTCATGAGCGAAATGGTTCAGCATCACGTCGAGGAAGAAGAAAACGAGCTTTTTCCTGAACTGCGCAAGGCTAATCTCGACGTCAACGCACTTGGCGAGAAGATTGCAAAGCGCAAGATGGAATTGCAGAGCAAACTCGACCAGGTGGGAAGCCACGCTGTCGGCGATAAAACCTGATTCACCTTGCCGTTCATTGCGTGAGCGCGGGCTGACCAGCAATGCGCCGCCCGCAAAAAATACCCGCCCAGTCATGGGCGGGATCGGCAACATCAACACGCCTGCGTTCATTCCGCCGCGGTCCAACCCGGCGGAATTTCACTTTACTTCTGCTGCTTCGCCTTTTCGTTGCCGGCCCGCTCGGCGAACTCGGTGAGCTTCAGGTCGGTTGCCTTTTCTTCTTCCAGCGTTTCCTTCAGCAGATTCACGGCTTCGGTAAAGCCCAACTGCTTGCCGATCGCGCACAAGCTGCCATAAGCCGCAATTTCGTAGTGTTCGACCTTTTGCGCGGCGGCAACCAGACCGGCGTCGAGTACCGCACCCTTTTCGATTTCGTCGATGAGTTCCTGCCCTTCCTCGATCAGGCCTTCCATCGCAACGCACTTCATTCTTTTCAACTTCACGCCGCTCGTTTCTACAACCTTATCGATTCTTTCCACCTGCCCCTGTGTTTCTTCGAGGTGGATTTTGAACGCCTCGCTCAGTTGCGGATCGGACGCAGCACGTGAGAGCTTCGCCAACGCCTTGGTTAATTGCTTCTCCGCGCTGTAGATGTCCGACAGCATGTGAACGAACAGATCGTCGACGGTCTTTCGCTGTGTCATGTGCAACTCCCAGGTAGTGTGATGGAGCCCAGCATCGCGCAACGGGTGTGCCCGAAGGGATCGACGCATTCCAGTAGAGCGTAGCGCGTCCCATTCGCACCGGGAACGGCGCATGCGGAGAACGTCACGCAGTCCGTATTTCCCCCAACCATACTCAACGGAGAAGCCATGTTCGTTCACAACAAGCGACTTCAGTACACCGTGCGCGTCGCAGCGCCCAACCCAGGTCTTGCCAACCTGATGCTCGAGCAATTCGGCGGGCCCCAGGGCGAGCTGGCAGCGGCGTGCCGTTATTTCACTCAGGCCGTTGCCGAAGACGACCCGGGCCGCAAGGATTTGCTGTTCGACATTGCCACAGAAGAACTCAGTCACCTGGAAGTGATCGGTTCGATCGTCGCCATGTTGAACAAGGGTGCGAAGGGCCAGTTGGCCGAAGGTGTGGAGCAGGAGGCAGAACTGTATCGCTCGCTCACGGGCGGCGGCAACGACTCGCACACCACCGCGCTGCTGTATGGCGGCGGACCTGCGCTGACCAACTCTGCCGGCGTGCCGTGGACAGCGGCGTACATCGACACCATTGGGGAGCCCACCGCGGACCTGCGCTCCAACATTGCTGCCGAAGCACGCGCGAAGATCGTCTATGAGCGGCTCCTGAATGTCACGGACGATCCGGGCATCAAGGACGCCCTCGGTTTTCTGATGACGCGCGAAATCGCTCACCAGAAGTCGTTCGAAAAAGCACTGCATTCGATCCAGCCGAACTTCCCGCAAGGCAAGCTGCCAGGCGTGCCTGAATTTACAAACGTGTACTACAACATGTCCGCGGGCGAGGGCGACGCACGCGGCCCGTGGAACGAAGGGCCGGAATGGGAGTTTGTCGAAGCCCCGCAACCGGCAGTGGACGGCGGCGACGGCCTACCCTCCGTCAACGTCACGCAAGCGGATGTCGAAGTACTCGGCGCGCTGGCTTCGCGGACCGCTTCGAATACAGCGACAGACCCGGTGACGGGCGCGGACCTTGGCTCCGGTCAGCAACCCGGCTGAGTGTTTGCCCGCTGCACAGGAAAGTCGCTATAAAAAAGAATGCCGCGAGGCTCTTCGCGGCATTCACCACCGCCCTGTAGCCGGCGGCAAAAAGCGGGCGGTTTTGCTACTTCGCCGTCGCTATGTGCGTCTTCACCTTCACCGGGGGCGCATTGTGGAACGGCGGTTGGGGCACGAATCTGTCGATTACGCCCGGCTCGAACACAAGGCAGCAAGTAGAGCCGCCGTATTGGAAGAAGCCAATCTCGTCGCCTTTCGCAACCCGTTGCCCAGGCAGTGCTTCGATCATGCACGACGAGACATCGGCCATGCCGACGAATACGCAACCCACCTGTCCGATGGCGGGATCGTCGCTTTCGATCACGATCACGGCTCGCGCCGCGATAGCCGTAATGTAGCCCTGCGAGTCGTTCAGACCGCCCGGGTCGCGGCCTTCTGCATCGGCATCTGAATAGTATGTGCCGTCGAGCGCGTAGGCCTTCTTGATCACGCCGCTAATCGGCGCATGCCAGCGGTGGTAATCGAATGCGCTCAGAAAACACTGATAGATCGAACCGCCGACGAAGCGCTGTGCCAGCTCGCGCTGGCTTGCTGAAAACATGTCGAGCAGCGAGTAAGGCTGCGCTTTGATCCAGAAGCTGTCCGTCAGTTTGACATCGCTCTCGATGTTGTAGGGTGCCGCCTCGCAAGCGCTGACAATAATCTTGTGGTTATCCGGCTCGTCCACGGGCCTTGCGCCCTCGCGAAAGCGGCGCGTGAAAAAGTCGTTCCATGAAGAGAAGCCCCAGTACGGCTTGTCCGGATCGCAGCAGAACTGCGACAGATTGATCTTCTTGTCGGCCTCGGGCGAAAACCAGCCGTTCGGTGCAGAGGCATTCAGATGTTCACGCGAATGCGGCCCGCTCAAAAAGCCGCACCAGCAATCAAGCACATGCTTGAGCCGCTGATTGAGCGCCGGGTCGCGAAAAAGCGCGTAGCCGGAGGGCATGCACATCGGCCAGTCGAGCACTGCGTTCAATGGACAGTGGATCAAACTCGTTTCGCTGAACGGCGGCGCATAGGTCATCACATAGTCGATGATCGTCATCAGCTCTTCTATCGACGAATAGCCGAGTACATAGCCCTCGTCGAGCGCCTGGTTGATGGCCCGCGTCATATCCATACGAAGCACCGGGTCGCCGTTCAATAGCGCCGCGAGATGGGTCACCGCCTCGGTACGCGGTGCGTGCGCCGCGCGGGCGCGAGCTTTTTCCGCGAGGTCGGTGCGGTAGCGCGCGAGATGCTCTTCGTTGCTCGGCAGCCAGCCACCGAGCCGGCGCCGCTCGGCCGATTTCTTGTCTGTCATGCTCATCCCTCGATATTGCGTTCAAAAAGTTCAAGAAAAATGCCACGGGCGTTCGGGCGTATGTCCAGCAGCGCGGCGCCGCACTCGGCTACTTCGCGCGCGGCGTGGGCAGCGCGTCGCCTGGTTGCTTGTATCCACTGCGTATCTGCTCGACGCATTCGGCCACCGCCTGCGCCACGTTCACCACTTCCTGCTGCATATCCTCGTCGCGATCGAGCGTTGCGTGACTCGTCGCGTACGGCTCGTAGTAGCCGATAAAGCGGTCGAGCCGCGACTTCGGACCGCACTCGATCAGGCCCATCCAGCCCAGCCAGTCGCTCAACGCGCGACGCGAGCCCTCTATGCCGGCGACATCGCCGTGCACGACCATGCCATAAGCCCTGCCGGCCAGGTGCTTCGGATAATCCCACCCGGCAAGCTCCAACCTCTTCGCTTCCTCAGGCTTCTTGCCGTGCGTGGAAGTAGGATCGGGATTGCCGCCGTCCGCGCAAACCAGGCGATCCATCAGCAGCTTCAGTGGGCTCGTCACCTGGTACCAGTACACGGGTGTGACGAAGATCACGCCGTGAGCAGCCGCAAAGCGCTCGTAGATCTCGTTCATCCAGTCGTTGACGAGTCCCAGCGAATGATTCGGATAGCAACTGCATGGCCAGTGGCAAAGCGGCATTGCTGTCGAAACACAGCCTTTGCACGGGTGAATGTGCAGATCGCGGTCGGAGTTCAGGCGCGACAGATCAAGAAAGTCCACGTTGAAAGCACGCCGCTCCAGCGTGCCTTGCGCGATCTTCGCAAGCCGGAAGCTCTTCGACATTTCGCTCGGACACGTATAGTCGTTGCGCGACGAAGCATTGACGATCAGCACGCGCGACCGGCTAGCCGGATCGCGCTGCCGTGCCTGCGCGGCGTCGATGCGCTCCTTCGCGGCACGCCATTCGACGGACAGATCGTAGTCAGGATCGGCGTAGCCGTCGCCCGCCTTCGCGGTGACCGGCGATTTGCGCGACTGCGAATAAGCGTCCCACGCAATAGCCTCTAGCCGCGCGAGCGCCTCGTCTTCCGCGCGGAAGGCAGGATCGTAGAATCGCGCCATGAAGCGTTCGCGGAAAATGTCGCGCGGCAGTTGCTCGGTGACCTGCCCCCGGCGCACTTCGATGGGCACAGCAGCTATCGATACATTTGACGGATTCTTCGCTTTACTCACGAGGCGGCACACGTAAAACAATATGGCGATAAAGAAGCAAAGCGCATTCCACGCTGAATGCCGCGAGCCGAATCGCACACCAGGCGCGCGATTTGCTAGCTTGACAGGTCTCGTACTCCAGCACGGCAATCCATCACAACATGATGCACTCACGCGACCGCCTGCTCGTCATCTCGCCTCATCTTGACGATGCGGTATTAAGTTGTGGACTACTGCTCTCTGCGAATCCGTCAGCAATTGTCTGCACGGTGTTCACAGCGCCGCCGCGTGAAAACATGTCGACGGAGTGGGACCGCAAGTCGGGCTTCAAAGACGCCTTCGAAGCCATGCAAGCCCGTCAGCGGGAGGACGCCGCAGCCCTGGAAATGCTGGGGGCGCAACCGGTCCATCTGCCCTTTTGCGATGCGCAGTACGAGCAAACCCCTTTGCTCGACGAACTGGCCGAAGCGCTGCTCGACACCGTGCGAGCGCACCGTCCGGACAAGGTCATCGTCCCGCTGGGTCTCTTTCATTCGGATCACACGCTGGTCTCCGATGCCTGTCTGCAACTGGTCACACAAATGCGCGACACGGCATTCCACGCCTATGAAGACGTACCGTACAGACAGATGGACCAAGCCGTTCCCCAGCGCATTGAAGAACTGACGAAACGTGGCTACCGGCTGAGTCCCGCCGAGGACCTGCCCGCCACCGTCAGTCAATCCGTTTCGCATGAACAGATGAAGCGCGAAGCAATTGCCGCATACACGAGCCAGTTGCGCGCATTCGGCCCCGGCGCCGAAACCACGCTCTATTCGACCGAAAAGTATTGGCAGCTGACAAAGCGGCAGGCCGGAACCCAAGCTGCCTGAAAGCGAACGGCACATCGTTTGCTTGACCGGGGCATCGCCTCGTTAAGAACAAACAACAGCATGGAAAAAAAACCGCTTTCCCGGCGCATTTCGGTCGTCGTTCTGACACACAACCGCGCCGACGAGCTTGTGGCTACCCTCGAGCGCTTACTTGCCCTACCGGAAAACCCGCCTGTTTTCGTGGCGGATAACGGCTCGAGCGACAACACTGTCGCGTTGGTGAAAGCGCTCTTTCCCACCGTATGCATCGTCGAGTGCAATGCCAATCTGGGCGCGGCTGGACGCAATCGCGCCGCAGCCTGCGTCGGCACGGACTACGTCGCCTTCTCCGACGACGACACCTGGTGGGAACCCGGCGCGCTCGAACGCGCGGTCCAATTGCTCGATGCGTGGCCGAACGTCGGCATTCTGAGTGGACGCGTGGTAGTGGGCGAGGAGCAGATTACCGACCCCATGTGCTCGATCATGCGGGCTAGCCCGCTCGGCAGCGAAGGCTTGCCGGGCCCGGCTCTGATTGGCTACATGGCGGGCGCAAGCGTTTTTCGCACATCGCTGTTCCGCAAGCTGGGCGGCTACGAGCCGCGGCTTTTCATCGGTGGAGAAGAAGAGCTCGTTGCACTAGACGTACTCGCGTCCGGGCACGCTATTGTCTATTGCGATCAGTTGACAGTGCATCATCATCCGTCGCCGTCGCGCGACAGCGGCTTGCGGCGGCGCACGCTCGCGCGCAATGCCGCGTGGATCGCGTGGCTGCGCCTGCCGTGGCCCGAAGCGTGCCGCGCGACAGCCCAGGCGCTCGCAACCTTCTCGCGCGAAGGTACGCTCGCTCGCGACGGTCTGCCGTTCATGCGCGGCCTTGCGTGGGCGTTGAGAAACCGCAAGCCGGTGCCACCGCATGTCCTAAACCTGCGCGAGCGCGTGAGGACCGGCGAACGCGAGATGGCAGCGCCTGCGCCGAGCACGCGCACAAAGCCGGCGGTAGGCAAAGCCGACGTCAGCACCTGAATCATCAGACGCGTTCGGCGCGTGAGCGCCTGAGCGCCTGAGCGCCCGAACCCTAGGCGCCCGCGCGTGCGGACGCCATCGCGAGGTTGCGAATCTCGCCTATCAGCTTCTCGGGCGCAACCGGTTTCGTCAAATGTGCCTGAAAACCGGCCATTTTGGCTCGCATGCGGTCCTCGCTCTGCGCGTAACCCGTCAACGCGATGGCCGGCACGCGGTCCTGCAACGGCAACTGACGCTCCGCTTCGAGCCGCCGCAAACGGCGCAGCACGTCATAGCCGTCTTCGTCGGCGAGCACGATGTCACATAGCAATGCATGCGGCCATTGCAGGGTCGGCGTCTGCGCGAGCCAGTCCAGTGCTTCCTTGCCCGACGACGCGGTGCGCACGCGCGCGCCGCTCGCGGTGAGCACCGCTTCGAGCGCGTCGAGCGCATCTTCCTGATCGTCGATGGCCATGACGAAGAGACCTTCCAGCGGCGCCGCTCCGTTCTCATCCGCAGGGGGCACTACCTGCGTTTGAGCGGCCGTATCCGCCACGGGACGCAGCGGCAACATCGCCACATACGCGAGCCGGCCGTTGAGGGGCATCAGCGTGAAGCTGCCGCCGGCGGCGGCGAGTGCCTCTTCCATGTAGCGCGCCGCTGCCTGCGACAGCTCCGCGGGCTTCTCGCTCATGCCGAGCACGGTCACCCACACCTGATTGTTATGCCGCTCCACGCGCAATTCGATACGCTGCCCTGGCTTGGCGTGCACGATCTCATTGCGACACAGCTCGGCAATCAGCGGTTGCAGCACGCTCGGGTCGCCGGTCACGCGCAGATCGTTGTCGCTGATCTGCGGATACAGGGTCACGCGTTGGGCCGCAATTTCGTCGTGCAACGCGTCGATCACGCCCGCCATCAACGCGGCGAGGCTGACCGATTGCGCGGTGAGCTTGCGCTGCGCATGCTCCAGTTCGCCCTGCTGCCATTGCAGCGACCACATCTTCGCGTACACGCCGTCGCGCGCGAGCAGTTCGCGATGCGTGCCCTGCTCGACCACCCGGCCATGTTCCATCACGAGAATCCAGTCGGCGTCGACGACGGTCGAGAGTCGGTGCGCAATCACAATCGACGTGCGGCCTTGCGCGAGGCGCGTCAACTCGGTTTGAATCGCGCGCTCGGAACGCGTGTCGAGCGCGGAGGTGGCCTCGTCGAACACGATGATGCGCGGGTCCTTCAGAATTGCGCGCGCAATCGCAATGCGTTGCCGCTCGCCGCCCGAGAGCCGTACGCCGCGCTCGCCGACGCGCGTGTCGTAATGGTCTGGCAAACGCTCGATGAATTCGTCGAGTTGCGCCGCGCGTGCCGCCCGCACCACGTCCGCACGAGTTGCCGATGGCCGCCCATACGCGATGTTGTACGCAATCGTCTCGTTGAACAGCACCGTGTCTTGCGGCACGATGCCAATAGCTTCACGCAAGCTCTTTTGCGTGACCTGGCCGATGTCCTGTCCGTCAATGCGAATCGTGCCGCTGTTCGGCTGATACAGGCGGAACAGCAGCTTCACGAGCGTGGACTTGCCCGAGCCGCTTCCGCCCACAATAGCCAGCGTCTTGCCTGGATAGGCATGAAAATCGACGTCGCGCAGAATTTGCCGCGCCGGATCGTAGCCGAAGTCCACGTGCTCGAACGAGATCTGACCGGCACTTACCACCAGCGGCCTGGCAGCGGGTTCGTCGATATCTTCGCCCACGCGCCCGCGCGCGGCCAGTATCTCGAACATGCGCTCCACGTTCACCATTGCGTCGTTGGTCTCACGAAACACGAAACCGAGCGTATTGAGCGGCATGCAGATCTGGATGATGTACGCATTCACCAGAATCAGATCGCCCACGGTCATGGTGCCGGACACCACATGCTGCGCCGCGAGCAGCATGATCGCGCCGATGCCGAGCGCGATCACCGCGCTCTGCCCCACATGCAATGCGGTCAGTGCGCGCTGGTTCGCAGTCCTCGCATGCACCCACTTTTCGAGCACTGCCGAAAGACGCCGGGTTTCGGTTTCTTCGGTGGCGAAGTACTTGACGGTGTCGTAGTTCAGCAGACTGTCCACCAGCCGGCCGTCCGATTGCGCTTCGAGCGCATTCACCGCGCGCTGGAATGCCACGCGCCGCCGCGTGAAGATGAACGTGTACACCGCATAGCACACGAAGGTCGCGGCGATCGCGATCATGAACTCACGCGCATAATTGTGAACCATGATCGCGACGATGGTCACGATTTCGAACGCGGTCGGCACGATAGTAAACAGCGCGACGCCTAGCAAAAACCCGATACCGTCCGCGCCTTTCTGCACGTCGCGCACGATTGCACCGGTCTCGCGCTTCGTATGAAAGCGCGCGCTCATGCGATGCAGGTGCGCGAAAGTCCGCTCGGTAAACGCGGCCACCGTGCGCTGCGTGACGATGCTGAACACCACGTCGCGCGCTTCGTTGAGCGCATCGCCGAGAAAACGCAGCAACGCATAGGTCAGCACCAGGAACACCGGAAACAGCGCCTGCGCGACCGGGTGCCCCAATTCGTCCACCACATGCTTGAGCACGAGCGGCATCAGCACGGTGGAGAGCTTCGCCGACACCATCAACAGCAAAGCGGCGAGCGTCTGGTTGCGGTAACGCCAGACCGCGCGCATCAGATCGGCGGCAATGCGGCGGGTCAGCTGGGAGCGGGGCAGCGTTGCGGGATTCGGCATGGGGTCCCTGTGAGAGCCGCTGCAGCACCTTCGCTGCAGGCGGACATTTCGATTCCACTACGCGGGCTGGCAAGCGGCGCGACGAAAAGCGCCAAATGGCGAGCGCGCGCCGAGGCCAGTGACGAGCAAACCCTGCGCCCGCCATCGGACAAAACTTAGCACACAGCGCACGCTCGCGACAGGCGCCATTCGTCTTGCATCGCTCAAGGAAAAAATTCGCTTTGTCGTGCAAGCGCTACTCGAATTTACATGACGGCTTGTAGAAAAAGGGAACGCCACACCGCTTCCCCGCCAGTAATAGGGGCACGCTACAGCGCTTGTGCCTACGCACCGTCGCATTGACGTTGCGCGCGTGCCTTGCCGCGCATAGGCACAGCGCATGCTGTGGCCGGTTAACAGCGTCGTATCGCGCGACATTGCATAAGAGTACTCAGCAACGCGCGCCATGCACGCCCTGCCAATGCCTACCTCGCGAAGGAATGTCAATGAAGATCGCCCTCATCAGTGAACACGCCTCGCCCCTCGCCGTCGCCGGAGGCGTCGACAGCGGAGGACAAAACATTTACGTCGCGAACGTCGCGCGTGAACTCACCGAGATGGGCCATCAAGTGGATGTGTTCACGCGCCGCGACCGGGCGCTGCTGCCGCTCGTCTCCGATATGGAAGGCGTGCGCGTGATCCACGTACCGGCCGGACCACCCATGCAGTTGCCCAAGGAACTGCTGCTGCCCTTCATGGACGAGTTCGCCGCATTCCTGATCGAGTTCTTCCGCCGCGAGAAGCAGCCGTATGACGTGATGCACGCGAACTTCTTCATGTCGGGCCTCGCGGCGATGAAGGTGAAAGCAGCGCTCGGCGTGCCGCTCATCACCACGTTTCATGCGCTCGGTCGCGTGCGCCGGATCCATCAGGGTGCGAACGACGGCTTCCCCGACGAGCGTTTCGCAATCGAGGACGACCTCGTCGCGCAGTCGGACGTGGTGATCGCGGAATGTCCGCAGGACGAAGCGGACCTGATCGAGCATTACCAGGCCGACCCCGCACGCATTGAGATCGTGCCCTGCGGCTTCGACGCGGACGAGTTTCATCCAATGGACCGTGCGACTGCGCGGGAAGCGCTCGGCTGGGAGCAGGACCAGTTCACCGTGCTGCAACTCGGCCGCCTCGTCGAGCGCAAGGGCATCGACAACGTGGTGCGCGGTGTGGGCGTGCTGAAGAAGGCTTTCAGGGCGTCGGCGCAACTGTATGTGGTGGGCGGCAACTCGGACGCGCCCAATGAAAAGGCCACGCCGGAAATCGCGCGTTTGCGCGGCATCGCACGCGAATGTGGCGTGGCGGAACAGACGCACTTTGTTGGCCGGCGCGGGCGCGCGCAACTGCGCTACTACTACAGCGCCGCGGACGTGTTCGTGACGACGCCTTGGTACGAGCCGTTCGGCATTACGCCGGTGGAGGCCATGGCCTGCGGCACGCCGGTCATCGGCGCGGATGTCGGCGGCATCCGCTATTCGGTGGCCGACGGCGTCACCGGCTTTCTGGTGCCGCCGCGCGATCCGGCCGCGCTCGCGGCGCGGCTCAACCAGTTGCGGCGCGATCCCGCCCTCGCGCGGCGCATGGGCGAAGCAGGTCTCGAGCGCGCGAGGAAGGAGTTCACCTGGCGTGGCGTGGGCGAATCGCTCGCGCACATTTATATGCGCACCGCGCGGCTCATGCCTGCCAAAAGTGCGGAAGAACGTGTGGAGGTTCGACTGCGCGCGGCCGCCGGCGCATCGTTCCGCTAGCACGCCGCGCCCCACTGCTGCGCTCCCAGCACGATTTGTTTCGCCGAGCCGGAGCGGATGAATTATCCGCCTGCGGAGAACCATTCACGTTTTGAGCACCGCCATCATCATGCTGCAACCCGCTGTTTTTCTCGACAAAGACGGCACGCTGCTCGACGACGTGCCCTACAACGTCGACCCTTCGCTGATGCGCCTCGCACCCGGCGCTCGCGAAGCGTTGACCCTGCTCGCGAGCCAGCCGTTTGCGCTGTTTGTGATCAGCAATCAGTCGGGCGTAGCACTCGGCAAGTTTCAGCGCGCGGCGTTAAAGGACGTGGAGGCCGAACTCGCACGCATGTTTGCCGAATGCGGCGCGACGCTCGCAGGCGCGTATTGGTGTCCTCATCACCCGGACGGCAGCGTGGCGCCCTACGCGACCGCCTGCGATTGCCGCAAGCCCGCGCCTGGTCTGCTGCTGCGCGCGGCGCGCGAGCATCGGCTCGATCTCGCGCGGAGCTGGTTCATCGGCGACATTCTCGACGACGTGGAAGCGGGCAATCGCGCCGGCTGCCGCACGATTCTGCTCGACAACGGCCACGAGACCGAGTGGATCGAGGGCCCGCAGCGTGTGCCGCACGCGCGCGCCGCGGATCTGCATGAGGCGGCCCGCATCGTCATGGGTAGTGCCGAAGCAGCGCTACGGTCCGCGCCTGCGGGCGAGGAAGCCGCTCAATGAATGCGCCGCTATTGATCGCTCAACCCATGCTCGCGCACGCTCGCGTGCCCGATAGCCCGCAGCTTGCGCATTGGGGCGAGGACATCAAGCGGATCCTGTGCGTGCGGCTCGACAACCTCGGCGACGTGCTGATGACCACGCCGGCGCTGCACGCGTTGCGCGAGTCCGGTCCCGGGCGCCACATCACGCTGCTCGGATCGCGCAGCGGCGCCGCGCTCGCGCCGTATCTGGACGATGTCGACGACGTGATCGAATACGACGCGCCGTGGGTCGCGAATCCGTCCACGAGCTCGCGCTCTCTTGCCGACGATCAACGCATGCAGGAGCGCCTGCGGCGCGGCAATTTTGATGCGGCGGTGATCTTCACCGTTTACAGTCAGAGCCCGTTGCCCGCGGCGATGCTGTGTTATCTCGCGGGCATTCCGCGGCGCCTCGCGCATTGCCGCGAGAACCCGTATGCCTTGCTCACCGACTGGCTGCGCGAACCGGAGCCGCAGCAGCGCACACGTCACGAGGTTG
Source organism: Paraburkholderia phenoliruptrix (assembly GCF_019511605.1). Classification (GTDB taxonomy): domain Bacteria; phylum Pseudomonadota; class Gammaproteobacteria; order Burkholderiales; family Burkholderiaceae; genus Paraburkholderia; species Paraburkholderia phenoliruptrix_A. The sequence goes on from NZ_JAEUAV010000001.1 coordinate 486,885, forward strand.
AACGGCAGCTGGACCTGGTCCGCCAGGTGGGCGCACATGCGCCCGACACCCGCATGCGCTTCGCGGTGCACGAGTCGGACCGGCGCACGCTGACGAAGCAACTCGCGGCGCGCGGGCTGCAGGTCGATGCAAACGGCAGCGCGCCGTGCATCGTGTTGCACCCCGGTGCAACCGCCGCCTCGCGCCGCTATCCGCCCGAGCGTTTCGGTCAGGTGGCGACGCGGCTCGCGCAGGAAACCGGCGCGCCCATTCTGATCACCGGCGGCGCAAGCGAGCGGGATCTCGTCGAGGCTGTGATTGCCGCCGCCGCGCCGCGCGTGCGGGCGCAACTGCACGATATGAGCGGCGCGCTGACGCTCGGCGAACTGGCGGCGTTAATCGAGCGTACGAGTGTGCTGGTTTCGAACAACAGCGGCCCGGTGCATCTCGCATCCGCGCTGGGCACGCCCGTCGTCGATCTGTATGCGCTGACCAATCCGCAACACACACCGTGGCAGACACCACATCGCGTGCTGTTTCGCGATGTCGAATGCCGCTGGTGTTATCGCAGCGTGTGTCCGCAACATCATCACGCGTGCCTGCTCGGCGTGACGCCTGGCGAGGTTGTGACAGCCGCGCTCGAGCTGCGCGCCGAAGCCCAATCGCGCGCCGCGTCCCCGCGTCGTGCTTCCAATAACGAAACCGCTGCCGATCACACCGACGCGGCGCCGCCGTGCGCCGGTCAACCGGTGGTGCCCTGACAACCCACTCCTACAGCGAACGCTCATGTACACACTCGGAATCAATGCCGTCTACCACGACAGCGCCGCAGCCCTGCTGCGCGACGGTGTGGTGCTCGCCGCCGCCGAAGACGAACGCTTCACGCACGTCAAGCATGCGAAGCGCCCCGTGCCCTTTTCGACCTGGCAACTGCCGTTCGACGCGATCGACTATTGCCTGAAAGCCGCCGGCATCACGCTTGCCGACGTCGATCATGTTGCGTACTCGTACGATCCGAGCCTTTTCAGCGGCATGCCCAAGCGCCCCGGCGCGACCATCGAACTGCCGTTCGATCCGGCCAACACGCGGCTGTCCGACCCGTCCGCGTCGCCGTGGGACCCGCTCTTTCTCAGCTACATAGCGAATGCCAAGGGCCAGTTGCTCGACGGCGCGCCGCATCATCTGCGCAAGCGCTTTCAGGGCGTGGATCGCGATAACGGCTTCAAGTGGCATTTCGTCGAGCATCATCTCGCGCACGAAGCCAGCGCGTTTCTCGCCGCGCCCTACGACAACACCGCCGTGCTCACGATGGACGGCCGCGGCGAAGGCGTGACGACCAGCATGGGCCAGTTCGTCGACGGCGAATACACGCGGCTCAAGCAGGTCGAGCTGCCGCATTCGCTCGGTCTTCTTTATGAAGCCGTGACCGACTGGCTCGGCTTTCTGCATTCGTCCGACGAGTACAAGGTGATGGCGCTCGCGTCGTACGGCAAGCCGGAATATGTCGACGTGTTCCGCGACATCGTGCGCTATCGCGGTGACGGCAGCTATACCGTGGACGCCCCGCGCCTTGTCAAACGCTTTGGCCCGGCGCGCGAACGCGGTGGTCCGCTCGAGCAGCGTCACTTCGACATTGCGCATTCATTGCAGCGCGTGCTCGAAGAAACCGTCCTGCAACTCGCGGGCTGGCTGCATGAGAAGACCGGTCTGCGCAAGCTCAGCATGGCAGGCGGCGTCGCATTGAACTGCGTGATGAATTCGAAACTGCGCGACGCGGGTCCTTTCGACGAAGTGTGGGTTCAGCCCGCAGCCGGCGACGCGGGGACCGCCCTCGGCGCAGCGCTGTGGATCGACTACCGCGAACGTTGCGAAACGGGCGATCGCAAGCGTCATTGGACGATGGATCACGCGTACCTTGGCCCTGAGTACCCGGAAGAGGAAATCGAACAGTTCCTCAAATGGTCGAAAGTGCCGTACAGGAGGCTCGACGATATTGCCGGCGAAACGGCGGACCTGCTCGCAAGCGGCAAGGTGATCGGCTGGTACCAGGGGCGCACCGAATTCGGTCCGCGTGCGCTCGGCGCGCGTTCGATTCTGGCCTCGCCGGTCGACCCGCACATGCAGGCCAAGCTCAACGAGATCAAGGACCGCGAGGACTTCCGCCCGGTCGCGCCAGTCGTCATGGAAGAGCATGCGAGCGAATGGTTCGTGAACGGCAACGTCGCGCCCTTCATGCTGTTCGTGTTCGACGTGCGGGCGGACAAGGCCGCGCGCATTCCCGCCGTGCGGCATGTGGACGGCACGGCGCGCGTGCAGACCGTCAACCGTTCGCAGCATCCGCTCTATTACGATCTGCTCGCCGCGTTCAATCAGCGTACCGGCGTGCCGATTCTCGTGAATACGTCGTTCAATACGCGCGGTGAGCCGATGGTCAATTCGCCGCGCGACGCGGTCGAGTCGTTCTGGACCTCGCCGCTCGACGCACTGGTGATCGGTCCGTTCCTCATCGACAAGACGCGGGGCAGCGCATGAGTTCATCCGCTACGGGACCCCTCGACGTACGAGGCAGCTTCGGCCAGCCGCACAGCGAGGCAGAGCCCCTTGTGGCGGGCTATCCTGGCGCGCTGCTCGCGCACCTCGACATCTCCGTGGTGGTGCCGACTTACCGGCGGCCCGACATGCTGGCCGCGTGCCTGCGCGCGCTCACCGAGCAGGAGTTTCCCCCCGGCCGCTACGAGATTGTGGTGTGCGACGACGGTCCGGACGAAGCGACGCGCGCCTGCGTAGCCCGCATCGCAGCCGAACAGGCGGAGCGCGGCCTCGCGGTGCGCTATGTGCCGGTCACTCGCACGCAAGGTCCGGCAGGCGCGCGCAACGCGGGTTGGCAGCAGGCGCGCTCGCCGGTCATTGCTTTCACCGACGACGACACGCTGCCGGATCGGCACTGGCTGCAAGAAGGGCTCGCGGCGATTCGCGAGGGCGCGGCCGCCGCGGCGGGCCGCATCGTCGTGCCGCTGCCCGCGTCACCGACCGATTACGAGTTCGATGCGAGCGGCCTCGAGCGCGCCGAATTCGCCACCGCCAATGTGTTCGTAGCCCGAAGCTTTCTCACGATGACAGGCGGCTTCGACGAACGCTTTACAGCGGCATGGCGCGAAGACTCGGACCTGCAGTTCACGTTGCTGCAAGCCGGCGGCAAGATCGTGCGCGCCAACGAGGCGCTGGTCGTGCATCCGGTACGCCCGGCACGCTGGGGCGTGAGCATTTCGCAGCAGAAGAAGAGTCAGTTCGACGCACTGCTCTATAAGAAGCACCCTGAACTCTTCAGGACGCGGATTCGCTCGTCCCCGCCCGTGCTCTATTACCTGATTCTGTGCGCCTCGTGCGGTGCGCTGATCGGCGCGCTGGCGGGCGACGCCACCACGTTCACGCTCGGCCTGCTTGCATGGTTCCTGTTGACCGCCTACTTCTGCGTGATGCGTTTGCGTGGGCGCGACCGCAGTTGGCGGCACATTGCCGAAATGGCGTGGACATCCATTCCGATTCCCTTCCTGTCGATCTACTGGCGGCTTTACGGCGCTGTACGTTACAAGGTGCTCTTTCTATGAATGCAGGCTCATTGCTCGCATCGCTCGCACCCCGGCGCATAGCGGTTTTTCGCGCGCTACAACTCGGCGACATGCTGTGCTCGGTGCCCGCATTGCGCGCGCTGCGCGAGGCCGCGCCGCAAGCGCATATTGCACTCATCGGCTTGCCGTGGGCGCAGTCGTTTGTCGAGCGTTATGCGGATCTCGTCGACGAACTGATCGTGTTTCCCGGTGCAGAGGGCTTTCCTGAGCAACGCGAATCCAACGACGGCCTGCCCGCGTTCCATGAACAGATGCGGGCGCGGCGCTTCGATCTCGCGATCCAGTTGCACGGCAGCGGCGGCGTGGCGAACGACCTGCTGCTGCAGTTCGGTGCAAGCAGCAACGCTGGCTTTGTCCAGCCACAGGAGCAAGCGCGCGATGGCGTGTTCATCGACTGGCCGGACGATCTGCCGGAGCCCGAGCGCTATCTCGCGTTGATGAGCGCGCTTGGCGCCGAAACGAGGGACCGCCAGTTGTGGTTTCCGCTTAGCGAGCGCGACGGCGAAGAATATGCGTCGCTCGTTGCCGCCCACGGTATCGAGGCGCAGCGCCTCGTGCTGATTCATCCGGGCGCGCAATTGCCTTCGCGCCGCTGGCCCGCCGCGCGTTTCGCGGAAGTCGCGGACCGTCTCGCCGCCGGCGGCTGGCAGATTGCGATTACAGGCACGGCCGCAGAAGCATCGCTGACCGGTGAGGTGCTCGGCGCGATGACCGCGCCCGCGTTGCATCTGGCCGGCGCGACGTCGCTCGGCGGACTGGCTGCGCTCGTCGCGCATGCGCGACTCGTGGTCTGCAACGACACCGGCATATCGCACATCGCCGCAGCGACCGCTACCGCTTCGGTGATCATCGCTTCGGGTAGCGACACGCAACGCTGGGCGCCGCTCGATCACGCGCTGCACCGCGTGCTGGCGGATTATCCGCCGTGCCGCCCGTGCATGTTCCGTGAATGCCCGTATGGTCATCCGTGTGCGCTGAACATCGGCGTCGATCTGGTGGTCGAGACGGCGCTCGCGCAACTCGCCGGCGTTCATGGCGCGCATCCCGCCGCACCGTACGCATTGCACACCCAGGCCGAAACGGGGCCCTTCGAGGAGTTGAATCATGCTGCGTAATTGCCGCCGTCTGCGGGTGCTGACATGGCACGTCCACGGCAACTATCTTTATTACCTGACCCAGGCGCCGCACGATTTCCATCTGGTCACGAAGCCCGGCAATCCGCCCGGCTACGCAGGCAAGGTCGGCGTGCTGCCCTGGGGCGACAATGTCCACGAAATCAATGCGGACGACGTGCCCGATCAGGAGTTCGACGTCGTGCTCTATCAACACAAAACTCACTGGGAACACGACCGGGAGCACGTGCTGAGCGAAGCGCAACGGCGCCTGCCGCGCATTTATATCGAACACGATCCGCCGCAGGAAAACCCGTTCCAGCAGTGGCATTGGGTCGACGACCCGGACACGCTGCTGGTGCACGTCACGCACTTTAACCAGTTGATGTGGGATTGCGGCGTGACGCCCACTCGCGTGATCGAGCACGGCGTGGTGGTGCCCGAAGGGGTGCGCTACAGCGGCGAACTGGAACGCGGCATTGTGGTCGTGAATCACCTGGCGCAGCGCGGACGGCGGCTCGGCGCCGACGTATTCGCCGACTTGCGCACGCGTGTGCCGCTCGATCTCGTGGGCATGGACGCGCAGCGCCTGGACGGCATTGGGGAAATCGGCAATCTGGATCTCGCCGCGTTCACCGCGCGCTATCGCTTCTTTTTCAATCCGATTCGCTGGACGAGCCTCGGCCTTGCAATTGTCGAGGCGATGACAATCGGCATGCCGATTGTCGGCCTCGCGACCACCGAACTCGCCACCGTGATTCGCAATGGCGAAAACGGCTTCGTGCACACCGACATCAACGCGCTGGTCGACGCCATGCACGAGTTGCTGCGTGACCCCGCGCAAGCGCGACGCCTCGGCGAAGGCGCCCGGCGCACCGCGCTGGAGCGATTCCATATAGACCGCTTCGCGCAGGACTGGCACGACGCCCTGCTGCAGGTCACCGCATAAGCCGCCAGTCGAACCACCACAAGGACGACGCAACATGAAAGAACTCACCCGCAAGCGGATTCTGGTTACCGGCGGCGCCGGCTTTCTCGGCTCGCACCTGTGCGAGCGGCTCGTCACGCAAGGTCATGACGTGCTGTGCGTGGACAACTTCTATACGGGCACGAAGGACAACATTGCGCATCTGCTGGACTGCGCGAACTTCGAACTGATGCGTCACGACGTGACGTTTCCGTTGTACGTGGAGGTGGACGAAATCTACAACCTCGCGTGTCCGGCGTCGCCGATTCACTATCAGCATGATCCGGTGCAAACCACCAAGACGAGCGTGCATGGCGCAATCAACATGCTCGGCCTCGCCAAGCGCGTGAAGGCGAAGATCTTCCAGGCCTCGACGAGCGAAGTGTACGGCGATGCGCTCGTGCATCCGCAGAAAGAAGACTACTGGGGCCACGTCAATCCGATTGGCCCGCGTTCCTGCTACGACGAGGGCAAGCGCTGCGCCGAAACGCTCTTCATGGACTACCGCCGCCAGCATGGCTTGTCCATTCGCATCGCACGGATCTTCAACACGTATGGCCCGCGCATGCACCCGGCCGATGGCCGCGTGGTGTCGAACTTCATGATGCAGGCGCTGCGCGGCGAGCCGCTCACGCTTTACGGCGACGGCTCGCAAACGCGCTCGTTCTGCTACGTGGACGACATGATCGACGCCTTCATTCGCCTGATGAATTGCGCCGACGATCCGGGCGGCCCGGTCAACCTGGGTAATCCGCACGAAGTGAGCATGCGCGAAATTGCGGAGCGGATCGTCGCAATTACCGGCTCCAACTCGCCACTCGAATTGCATCCGTTGCCAACCGACGACCCGTGGCATCGGCAGCCGGACATTTCGCGCGCGCGCGAGTTGCTCGGCTGGCAGCCGCAAACCTCGCTCGACGAGGGGCTCGAGCAGACCGCGCGCTACTTCCGCGCGCGGATCGAGGCGGGCTTCGGAACGAGTTCTGAAGTGGGCCCGGAAGCGCGGACTGGCGCAGGCGCTGGAGCTGGCTCGAGAGCCCACTCCAACGCGGGCACGGTCGTCTCGCCCTCGCCTCAGCGCCCCGCTCTCACGTAGCTCGCGAGAAAGGTGCGCGTGCTGCCGTCCGGGAATTGCACAGCCACCTGTTCGCCGCTCGCGAGCGCGACCTCGCCCGCGCCGTAGCGCGGCACGCGCACTGCATCGCCGGGCGCCCAGACGCGCGGTTCGCGCGGCGTATTCTTCCTGCGCGGCGCGACCTCGTGCTCTGACGTTGCGCCTGCAACGATATCCTGCGGCGTCACATCGATCTGCGGCGGACGCACACAGTTATCGCACACTCCGCAGCGCTCGACGGCAGGCGTATCGCCGTAATAATCGAGAATCGCGCGCCAGCGGCACTGGCCTGTTTGCGCGTAGTCGATCATTGCCTGCAGCGTTTCGCGGTCGTGCGCGCTCATCTGTTCGAATTGCGCCGCAGCTTGTGCGACGGTGTCGCGCGCCGGCTGCCGTACGTCGTCGCGACTGCGCAGCCGGTAACGACGCTGACGATCGCGGCCCGCCACGCGCGCATCGACCAGCATGTTTAACGCGACTTCAAGCTTGCCCGCGCCCACATCCGGCAACGCGTCTTTGAGTGCCTTGAGCGTCGCGCCCTTCGGGTCTTGGTCGACTAGCGCCGCCAATGTGTCGTATACGCGTTGTGCGAGTTCGACGCTCGGATAGCGCCCGGCAAGGAAGAACTGCTGGATACGCTTGTCGTTCAGATCGAACAGCAGCACGCAGTCGGCAGGCTCGCCATCGCGACCCGCGCGGCCAGTTTCCTGGTAGTACGCATCGAGGCTGCCCGGAATCTGGTAGTGAATGACGAAGCGAATGTCCGCTTTGTCGATGCCCATACCAAACGCATTGGTTGCGACCATCAAACGCGTTGCACCGGACATGAACTGCTCCTGCGCCTGTTCCCGCGCGGCCGCTGCCATGCGCCCGTGGTAGCGCGAGACCGATTCGCCTGCTTCCGCCAGCCAGCCGTAGATGCGATCGACGTCGCGCACGGTGGCTGCATACACGATGCCGGTGCCCGCAAGCGACGCGATCAGCGTGGACAGCTGCTCGCGCTTTGCAGCCATCGCACGTGCAGCGCCGTCCTTGCCGCCTGCCGTGCTGACCTGCACCACCCGGTAGTGCAGATTCTCCCGATACGTGCCGGTGCGCACCACGCGCGGCTCGCGCAACGCGAGCGAGCGCACGATGTCGTCGATCACGCGCGGTGTCGCGGTGGCAGTCAGCGCGAGCACGGGCGGCTGTCCCAGCAGCTTCACCGCCGCCGCGATCTCGAGAAACGCGGGGCGGAAATCGTGGCCCCAATGCGATACGCAGTGCGCTTCGTCCACCACCACGAGGCCGACGCGATTTTCCGGGCGCGAGCGCAACGTTTCGATGAACGCCGGCTGCGCGAGACGCTCCGGCGTCACGAAGACAATCCCGCTGTCGCCCGCGGCGATGCGTTGCAGCGCTTCGCGCTCGGCACGGCTCTTGAGCGTGCTGTTCACCAGCGTGCAGTCAATGCCCGCCGCGAGCAGCTTGTCGGCCTGATCCTTCATCAGCGCGATCAACGGTGAAACGACAAGCGTCGTGCCCTCCAGATGCAGCGCGGGCAACTGATAACACAGCGACTTGCCCGCGCCGGTCGGCATCGTGGCAAGGGTGTCGCGGTGCTCCAATACGCTGCGAATAATGTCCTCCTGGCCGGCTCGCAAACGCGCGATACCGAACATGTCGCGCATAGTCTTGCGCATGCTGCGAAGCCGTTGGTCGAGTGTCATGGTTAGAAGCAGGTGTCCTTGCGGGCAGGCTCGCCCGCGGTGAGGTGAAAGTTCACAGCAATCCGCGTGCAGCGCAGCGCGGGTATCGCGCTTGCTCGATCCACGATGTGCATGAACGAATGCGTGAACGAATGCGTGAACCAACCAGAAGGAGGAAGCGATGAATCAGGAACCGTCCGATCCGGTCGAACGCGCGAACCAACGGCGCGAAGAGCTTCGCGATGGCGACGTGAAGGTGAAGTCCGACGGCAAGGTCGAACAGCGCCCGCACGGAAACATGGACGCCACGCTCATTCCAAAAGGGAAAGATCATCCGGAAGAAGGACCCTACACGCCGGAGCACGATCACGTCGATCCGGATCTGGAGCCCGGCGGCGCGAAGGGGCATCCCGCCAGTAAAGACGACCTGGAGGCGTAAACCAGCCCGCGCTGCGATACGCGCGGAGCGCCGCAGTTCGTTCAGGAAGCCGAACGAAGCCTACCGGCCATAGCAACCGGTACGCTTCATCCGTTTCATGCCCCGTTCGTCGCGTTGCCGGCTCGGCCGGCTCCCGCCCGCATCGCTGAAGCGTCGCTGCGCGTGTACGGCGCGAGCGCCTCGGGCGTACGCATGTCACGCGGTATCTCGAAGTCCGCAAGCGCGGCACCGCGCATCTGCTCCGGCGATTGTGCAAAACCCGAGCGGTCGCCGTAGTCGGCCGACGGCGCGCGCGGCGCACTGGACGCGCACTTCGCGGCATACACGTCTAGCGCCGTCACACACGCAACGTTGAGCGCCGCAACGCCGGCGCGTTGCCGCTCGCGCGCACTCAATTTGTTCGACGACAGCGCCAGCGTGCCGAGGTCCAGCGCATCGCCGCCCACACGCGCCCATAAGAACGGCCGCGGGTTGCGCGACGCCAGAATGCCGACGCCGCACGCGAGCTCGCGCAAGCCATAGAAACGCATCGCGCCGGCGCCCGTCTCCACACCGGCGACGCGGGCCATGGTGCGCGGCGCGACGAGTTCGGCGACGCCCAGCGCAATGCTGAACCAGCCAAGGCCGCGCGCAACCGAGTCGGCTTGCGGCAGCCTTTCCTTCAGCGCACGAGCGCCCTCCTTGAAGTCACTACGAGAATCCATTTGCATCACCTTCGTTCTTGAGAGCCGCGATCGGCGCGGCTCCGGTGGCTAAAAAACGCTGCGCTTTGCAGGTTCGATCATCCGCAAGCCGGAGCACTCCGCTACCGGCCGTTGTCATCGTGAAGGATCGTCAAGGCTTCAGCACCACCTTGATGCAGCCGTCTTCCTTGTCACGAAATGTCTTGTACATGCGCGGACCTTCATCCAGCGAAACCGTGTGCGTGATGACGAAAGACGGATCGATCTGCCCTTGCTGGATGCGCCGCAACAGGTCGTCGGTCCAGCGGTTCACGTGGGTCTGTCCCATGCGCCACGTGAGCCCCTTGTTCATGGACGCACCGAACGGAATCTTGTCCACCAGCCCGCCGTATACGCCAGGCACAGACAACGTTCCGGCAGGACGGCACACGTAGATCATTTCGCGCAGCACATGCGGGCGGTCCGTTTCGAGCATCACGGCCTGCTTGGCGCGGTCGTATATTGCGTCGAGCGAGCGTGTGGCGTGCGACTCCATGCCCACCGCGTCGATGCATTTCTCCGGGCCTTTGCCGCCCGTTAGTTCTTTCAGGCGCTCCAGCACGCTTTCTTCCTTGAAGTCGATCGTGACGGCACCGCCCGCGCGCGCCATCGAAAGACGCTCGGGCACGCAGTCGATCGCGATCACCTGCTTCGCACCGAGCAGCACGGCGCTGCGAATCGCCATTTGCCCGACAGGTCCCGCGCCCCATATCGCAACCGTGTCGGTCGGTTCGATATCGCATTGCACCGCGGCTTGCCAGCCGGTCGGGAAAATGTCGCCGAGAAACAGCACCTGTTCGTCGGTGAGACCATCGGGAATTTTCACGTGCGTCTTGTCCGCGTATGGCACGCGCACGAACTCTGCCTGCCCGCCCGGATAGCCGCCCGTGAGATGCGTATAGCCGAACAGACCCGCCGTTGTATGGCCGAACACCTTGTCGGCGACGTCCTTATTGCGGTTGCTGCGCTCGCACACCGAGAAGTTGCCGCGCTTGCACTGGTCGCATTCGCCGCAAATGATCGTGAAGGGAACGACAATACGGTCGCCCACTTTGAGCGCCGTGTTCTCCTTGCCGACTTCCACGACCTCGCCCATGAATTCGTGACCCATGATGTCGCCGGATTCCATGCCGGGCATGAAGCCGTCGTAAAGGTGGAGATCGGAGCCGCATATCGCGCAACTCGACACCTTGATGATCGCGTCGCGCGGATGTTCGATCTTCGGATCGGACACGGTGTCGCACCGGATGTCTTTCTTGCCATGCCACCTGAGAGCCTTCATAACTTCCTCCACACTGTACGTACGGTTCATTCGGCTCGCGGCTCAGTTGCACACATTGGTCACACTGCACCGAGTGTTCCAATGTGCCGCGCGAACGGCGTCACGCGATAGTTGCTACATCGCGCGTGTAAATTCGCGGCGCGGGCATCGCCGCGCCGCTGTGCGCTAGCGCTGAAATACACTTCGCGCGGACCTGGTGAGCCAGGCCATCACGCTGGTGCGTGCAAGCGTTCCGATCGCCTTGCGCGGCCCGAGCAGGACCGCGGCAAGACCGGCCGCCAGCACGAGCGCCACATAGGGCGTATCGGCGAGCGAAGTCATTACGTTGACGGCAGGCACGCCCGCTCTGATCGCCCTATGGGGCGTGCGCAGCGCCAGATTCGCGGACAGCAACTGCGCCCGCGTCATGGCCATGCGCTCAAGAATGACCGCACGGTGTTCCTGATGCCTGCGTGGATCGTGTTTCATTTGAGGGCATCCTTCAGGGCTTCGAGGTCGCTCGACACTTCGTCGCGCAGCACGTGCAACGGCTCGACGGGCTTTTGCATCTTCATCATCGCGAAGGTGGCAATGGATATGAGCAGCCACGCGCCCGCCACGCCCCACGCAACAGCCACGACGTAAGGCGTATTCCACGCCGTGACGATGATGGCCACGCAAAGAAAAGAGAGGGTGAACATGGCGGCAACCGCCAGCACGACCATCGCGATGACTTCGCGCACCAGCCGTGCTTTGGCCTCGTCCAGCTCCAGCGCCAGAAGCTCGGCGTAATCGACCGCCCGACTGGAACAGAAGCGCGCGACGTTGCGCCACTGGCTGACCTTGGTATGTATCGACATCGTGTATCTCCCGCCAGCAATTGCCGTCACAGACGCTCGCCGCCGGAGGTGCCGGCCGGCGGCGAGCGCTTCATCGGAACGATGCAATCGGCTCCGTGCCAACCGTCTCTAACGGTAATCCCTGTCGCCGCGAACATCGCGCGCGGTCGCTGAACGCAGTGCGCCGAGTATGAAGCCGGCCGCCGCGGCAATCGCGAGCGCGGTAAACGGCCGCTCGGTGGTGGTCTCCCGCACCACGTCGGCAAGGTCGGCCCATACCTGTTGAGCCTTGCCGCTCAGTTCCCGCGCGGTGCCGGCCATTTGCGTTCCGGTGTCGCCGAGCATGTCGCCGGCCGTCTGTTCCAGCTTGCCGCCGATTTCCTTCACCTTTCCTTCCACTTTCCCTGTTTCCATGTCTTTTCTCCGTGGTTTGCGCGCACAAGAGTGCACTGCACTGGTCGCGCTGCCGGAGCTCCGGCATGCGTTGCCGTCACGCCGCAAGAAGCGCGCCTCGCGAGCAGTTGTCAAAACGCGGGAGAAGAATGAGGACGTGGCCGCGCTGCTAGTCAGGCCAACGCGGGCAGAGAACAACAGAGAAGTGAACTAGCGATCGTCGAAAGGAGACGGCGGGGTCAGGCGCAAGCGACGGCTGCACTGCCGACGGTGCAAAAGCACGGCCGTGGAAAAGCCGTGCTTCGCGGCTCGCGAATACATCTGCGATGAATTCGCGCAACCAGGGTAACTCGCGACGTGTAACTGCAAAGGCCAGCCGCACGCAGTAACGCGTGATAACAGGGTTAACCCGGCGGCATCGCGCCGTTGAGAATGCGCTGCAAGCTGTCGATCTTGCGCAGATGCACGCCCCATAGCTGGCCGCCGTCCTTGATACGCCGCAGGCGGTCCTGCCAATAACTAAGAGGCAGCGCCGAGTTTTCGCGCGCACTAGCGGGGCAGGACAGCAGCACGTGCTCGATATGGGCAAGATCACGTTCGATCATCGCCTGTCGCATGGAGCCCAGTGCTCCCGTCGGGTAGGTCTGTCGCATGAAGGTGGCGCGTTGCGGTAAAAAGAACAAAGAGAGCAAGCCGCATGCCGCGCACCGCCGATACACCTGTCCAGGAGCGCCGAAATCCATGCAACACGCGCTACAGCAGCCTCCGCGATCGTCAGGAGCCCGTCTGCGATCTCGTCTACGGGCGCCTTTTCATCGTCGCAAAACGCCTTTGTCCACGCGCTTTTTTACAACGCCGGCGTCTGCCGAAGCACGCGTTACCGCAGCCGTTGCACTCAAGCTTCCCCGCCGCCAGCCGATAACAAAAAGGTAACGATCCAATTTGTAAGGAGCGTTCGCAACATAAATCGGTTGTCATGGCTTTAACCCCGCGCGCTTCCTATTCCATTACGCACCGCCTCGTCGCTTACTCGGTCGCTGGACTGGCAACGCTGTGTTCGCCGGCCGCATTCGCCGGCAACGAGTGGGACGAGAACATCACGGTGCCCCCGGACACTGCCGAGCTGGCCGCGATGCCACTGGAGGCGCTGATGCAGGTCACGGTGAATACCGCGTCGCGTTTCGACCAGTTCGTCACGGACGCGCCCGCCGCAGTGGTCGTGCTGACTGCGGAGGACATCCGTCAGTTCGGCTGGCGCACGCTCTCTGACGCCCTTGCGTCGCTGCCCGGCCTCTACGTGACGAACGATCGCACATACGAATACCTCGGCTCGCGCGGATTTCAGCGTCCGGGCGACTACAACAGCCGCTTCCTGCTGCTGATAGACGGTATCCGCACCAACGACGGCGTATACGGGCAGGCGCCCATCGGCTCCGACTTTCCGCTCGACATGGACCTGGTGAAGCGCATCGAGTATGTGCCAGGCCCCGGTTCGTCCATGTACGGCGCAAACGCGCTCTTTGGCGTTATCAACGTGATCACCAAAAGCGGCAGCGACCTGGCCGGCGCCGAAGCCGCCGTCGCGGCGGGTAGCTTCGGCGAAAAGAAGGCGCGTGCGTCATACGGCTGGCACGGCGCGCACGGGGCCGACATTCTGCTGTCCGCAACGGCGTATGGTCGAAATGGCCAGGACCTTTATTACCCCGAGTTCGACACTCCCGGGCAGAATCGCGGCATTGCTAACCGGCTCGACTACGAGCGGGCGCAGGACTTTCTTGCGCGGGCCGCTTATGGGGACTTCCGGCTGAGCTTCATCTACGGAAACCGCACCAAGGGCATTCCCGACGCGCCGTATGGCGCGGTGTTCAATGCGCCGTTCAGCGTGTCGGACACCCACAGCTATCTTGACCTTTCTTACCAGCATGCGCTTTCCGACAGCGTATTGCTCTCGTCGCAGGTGTACTGGGGCCATTACGACTACCGGATGCCGGCGATAATCGATGCCGATCCGTACGTAATGAACGTCGACGGAAGCCATGCGCTGTGGTACGGGGCCGATGTGCATGCAACCATCTCGTCGTTTGCCCGGCATCGCATCGTGATCGGCACGGACTTCGCGAGAGATGGTCGCCTCGACCAGTACAACTACAACGTCGCCCCCTCGTCGCAGTTCCTCGACGACCATCACAGCGGCAATCGCGGCGGTGTATATATCGAGGACGAAATCACGCTGCCCGCGCATTTCACGTTGAACGCGGGCTTGCGTTACGACCAGCAGACGGCCGCGGGCGGCAACCTGAGTCCGCGCATCGGGCTCATCTACAAACTGACGCCGCGCGACACCTTCAAGTTGCTGTATGGCGAGGCGTACCGTGCGCCCAACGCCTATGAAATGTACTACGCGATAAACGGCCCGGACGGACAAATAGGAAACCGGTCACTGAAGGCCGAGCATATCGCGACGACCGAACTCGTCTATGAAAGAGCAGTATCCGCGACAGGGCGTGCAACGCTTTCATTGTTCCAGTACAACGCGCGCGATCTGATTAGCGAGACCCAGGACTCGTCCGGCCTCTTCATGTTTCGCAACGTGAACCGCGCGACGGCACGCGGCGCGGAACTCGCTTACGAGCAGCGTTTCGCGCGCGCGCGTTTGCGCGCGAGTTACTCGTATCAGATCGCGCATGACTCCGACACCGGCGCGGCGCTGCAAAATTCGCCGCGGCATCTGGCAAAGCTCAATCTGGCCGCGCCGTTCTTCGCCAATGCTTTGATGACCGGACTCGAAGTGCAGTGTACGTCGTCGCGTCTCGCCCAGACCGGCGAGGCGGGCGGCTTCTGTCTCGCGAACCTCACGCTCAGTTCAAGCCGGCTGATTCGCGGGGCTGAACTGTCTTTCTCGATCTATAACCTGACCGACAAACGGTACGCCGACCCAGTGGGGCCCGGCTTTACACAGGAGACTGTTGCGCAGCAAAGCCGGACCTTCCTCTTCAAGGCCGTTTACGGGTTCTGATATGGAGCGCGTTCGCATCCGGATCATTGCGGCGTATGTGCTGTTCGCGTCGCCGCTGATCGTGCACACAGCTGTCGATGCGCAGGTCGACCTGCCTGCGCTCGAGGCCGCGTACATCTTCAACTTCGCGCAGTTTGCCGACTGGCCCGCGGGACGCCCCGCCGACAACATGCTGTCGGTGTGCGCCGATCCTGAAAGCCCGCTTGGTCAGGCGCTCGCACGATTGGACGGCAAGCGCGGAGGCAAGCAGGCGTGGAGGGTTCGTCCGTTGCCGCGCGCGGAAAAAGCAGCGGATTGCCAACTCGCGGTGCTGACGGCAGGCACCGCTGTCAGTTCGGCGATCAAGGCGCTGCTCGCTTCCGACGCGCCGGTCGTGATCGTCAGCGAGGCGGACGCGATCGACCACGGCTGGGTGATTCGCCTCGTGCGCGAGGGCGATCATCTGAAGTTCGATATTAACGTTACAGAGGCTTCACGCCGGCGCATCACGCTGAGTTCGAAACTCATGCGGCTGGCAAGGACGGTTCTATGAAAAGTATCCGGCTGTGGCGTACATTTGCATGGCCGCGCGAACACGTGAACCTGGTCGGCGTGGCGATCGCGCTGCTTATTTCGAGTGTCGTGCTGCTCGTCTATCAGGCGCTTGCGCTGCGCACTTCGTTGACCAACGACGTCAGCATGCAGGCCTCCGTGCTCGCCGAAAATCTGACTGCATCGGCAATGTTCGGCGATCGCGATGCGACAGCCGAAGTGCTCAGCTCGCTACGTAAAGTCCCGCACGTGGAAAGCGCGAGCGTATATACGCCGGCCGGCGACCTGTTCGTGCGCTACACGCGCCCGGGCTTGAACCGCGTGGAGTCCGAGGAAGGTACGCTGGCGAACATCGGCAGCTCGCCGCGTCTTTCGCTGGAAGATATTTTCGTCGCGGCGCCGATCATTCATAACGACCGCTTGCTGGGCAGCATCGTGATCGTGGCAACGACAGACGCGATCCGCATGCAGCTCGTGCAGTATGGCTGCTTCCTCGTGGGCGCATCGTTGTGTTCGGTGTGGATCGCCTCGCTCGTCATGCGGCGCATGCGCGAGCGCGTCTCGCGCGCGGAGAAGGACCTCGAATACCTCGCGTCGACCGATCCGTTGACGGACCTGCCCAATCGTCGCGCGTTCTACGACGAACTGAAGGCGCGCCTGCACAGGGCGAGCGCGGCCGACAAACGCGTCGCGCTAATGATGGTCGACCTCGACAACTTCAAGACCGTCAACGACACGCTCGGTCATGGCGCAGGCGACGAACTGCTCAAGCAGGTTGCCGAGGCGCTGCGCAATGTGGTGCGGCCCAATGACCTCGTGAGCCGCATCGGCGGCGATGAATTCGCTGTGGTGATCGGCCCCGACGCCAGCCGCGTTCGCGCACGCGCCACGGCGGGGCGCATTGCGCGCAATCTGTCGCGCCCGTTCGTTCTGCACGGCAGCGACTCGGCTGTGACGGCGAGCGTGGGTTTTAGCGTCTACCCCGAGGACACCGGCGAAATGGCGGAACTCGTCAGCAACGCCGACATCGCACTCTATTCCGCGAAAAGCAGAGGCAAGAGCATTGCCGTGGAGTTTCAGAGCGAGATGACGGCGGAGGCGCAGCGGCGCGCCCGCATCGAGGCGGAACTGCGCCGGGCTGTCGATCAGGACGGCCTGGAAATCGTCTACCAGCCGCAATTCGACTGCCTGTCGGGGCGGCTGCTTGGCGCGGAAGCGCTAGTGCGCTGGACGCATCCCTCGGAAGGACCTATTTCGCCGGCGGAATTCGTGCCGATTGCCGAGAACAGCGACCTGATCGTGGCGCTCGGACGCTGGGTGCTGTGGCGCGCGTGCCGCGACGCTGCAAGCTGGAACGCGGGCCGCCAGGCCAGCGTGCATGTGGCGGTCAATATTTCGGCCCGGCAGTTGCGGGACGAAGGCTTTACCAGGGAAGTGTGCGATGCGCTGCAAAAAAGCGGCTTGCCTGCTTCACTGCTCGAACTGGAGCTCACCGAAAGTCAATTGATGTCCAACATGTCGGTGGGCATTCAGGCGATGCAGGAGTTGCGAGCGGCGGGCGTGCGCCTCTCTCTCGACGACTTCGGCACTGGTTACTCGTCGCTGTCGTACCTGCAGTCTTTTCCGGTGCACAGCATCAAGATCGACCGCAGCTTTATTTGTCCATTGCCGAACGGCGGCCAACCCATCGTCACGGCCATCATTTCGATGGCGCATAGTTTCGGGCTGCTGGTGGTTGCCGAAGGCGTCGAATACCCGGCGCAACTGGAATGGCTCTGCGATGCGCGCTGCGACGTGGTGCAAGGCTTTCTCACTGGCCGCCCGATGTCGCTCCAGCAACTTCTCGCAACCATTCGCGCGGAACAGGCGCCCGAACAGGACAAGCCCGCGGGCCGCCGCGCGCCGCTCGAAGCCCGGCCGCAACGCGCCCCGACCGCCTGATCCCGCACTTGACCGCCGCCATATACGAAGGTAACCTACGCAGGTGAACCTTCGTATATTGTTTCGGCGCGCATGAGTAAGAACGATCCGCCGCTCGACCCCGACTCCCTGCACGTATTGGCTGAAGACCTGCGTGTGCTGACCGGCAAGCTGCGCCGCCGTCTGCGCGAGGAGGCGCACCTCGGCGACTTCACCCCTTCGCAAATCCAGGTCCTCGGTCTGCTCGAACGCGACGGCCCGGCAACGGTTACCGAACTCGCGCGTGCACAGGGCATGCGTTCGCAGTCCATGAGCGAGACTCTGTCGGTGCTCAAAGCCGCCGGCCTCGTGAGCGGCGCGCCCGACCCGAACGACGGCCGGCAAACCGTGCTGTCCCTTACTCCCGCCTTCCGCAAGAAAGTCAAGGCAAGCCGCGCCGCGCGCGAAGACTGGCTTTTCCGCACCATTCAGACGCGCTTTTCGGCGGCCGAGCAAAAGCAGCTCGCCACCGGCGTCGCATTACTCAAACGCCTGATCGAGTCGTAACGCATCGGGCGGCAACCTCACCAGGAGCACGCATGGCACTGACGACACTGGATGCAAGAACCGCACTGGTCGTGATCGATTTGCAGCAAGGCATCGTAGCAATGCCCACCGCGCATCCCACCGCAGAGGTGGTGCAACGCGCGGCCGCTTTAGCCGACGCATTCCGCCGCCACGGTCTTCCCGTGGTACTCGTCAACGTGGCGGGCGGGGCGCCGGGGCGCGCGGAACAGGCGCGCCCGACCGGCAACTTTCCGCCGGGATTTACGGACCTCGTGCCCGAACTGAACCGGCAAGCGTCGGATCACCTCGTGACCAAGCACACATGGGGTGCGTTCACCAACACGGATCTCGAAGCGTATTTGCGCGAGCAAGGCGTGACGCAAATCGTGCTGACGGGTGTGTCCACCAGCATCGGCATTGAATCCACCGCGCGTTTCGCGCACGAGCTCGGCCTGAACATCGCATTCGCCGTGGACGCAATGACAGACCTGCACCTCGACGCTCACACCAACAGCCTCACGCGCATTTTCCCGCGGCTCGGCGAGACGGGTACGACACAGGAAGTACTCGACATGCTGGAACAGACTCGCGCGTCGGCATGAGCATAAGCATGGGCAAGACGGTGCGCCTGCGCTGCGCGCCGCACGGTACTCATGCGCATGCGGGCAACAGCTTGCCATGAGCAGCACGTTCCGTTCGCTGCGCAACTTCAATTACCGGGTGTGGGCAAGCGGCGCCATCGTCTCGAACGTCGGCACGTGGATGCAACGCACCGCGCAGGACTGGCTCGTGCTCACGGAACTCACGCAGCACAATGCGACTTCCGTGGGCATCGTCATGTCGCTGCAGTTCGGCCCGCAAATGCTGCTGTTGCCGCTCACCGGCTATGCAGCGGATCGCTTCGACCGCCGCAAGCTTCTGCTGGTCACGCAGGCAGCCATGGGCAGTCTCGCGCTCGGCCTCGGCCTGCTCACCATCACCGGCCTCGTGGAGCTCTGGCATGTGTATGTTTTCGCGGGACTGCTCGGCTGCGTGACCGCGTTCGATGCGCCCGCGCGGCAAACCTTCGTGTCCGACCTCGTCGGCGAAAGCGATCTGTCGAATGCGGTCGCGCTCAATTCCACGTCGTTCAACGCAGCGCGAATGATCGGTCCGGCGGTGGCCGGCTTGCTGATTGCGTCGGTCGGAACCGGGTGGGTGTTTCTGATCAATGCGTTGTCGTTCATCGCGGTGCTCGGCGCACTGCGCATGCTGCGCGTGCGCGAACTGCACGCAAAGCCCCTCACGGTACGCTCGCGCGGCAGTTTCGTGGAAGGCTTCAAGTACGTATGGAAGCGTCCCGATCTGAAAGCCGCGCTGTTGATGCAGTTCCTGATCGGCACGTTTGGGCTCAACTTCCCGATCTTCATTTCGACCATGTCGGTCAGCGCTTTTCATGCGGGCGCGGGCGAATACGGCGTGCTGAGTTCGACAATGGCTGTTGGTTCTGTCACCGGCGCGCTGCTCGCCGCACGCCGCGCGAGGCCGCGCATGGCATTGCTGCTCGGCGCTGCAGCCATTTTCGGCGTCGGTTGCACCGCCGCTTCGCTAATGCCGAACTATGTGCTGTTCGGCATGGTCCTCGTCTTCATCGGCGTGTCGACGCAAACCTTCAACACGTCGACCAACAGTCTCGTGCAACTTTCCACGGAACCCGCGATGCGCGGCCGTGTGGTCGCCATTCTGCTGGCCATTGCACTTGGCGGCACGCCGCTCGGTGCGCCCGTGGTCGGCTGGGTTGCGGATCGTTTTGGCCCGCGCTGGGCGCTCGGCGTAGGCGCGGCGTCGGGATTCGCAGCCGCGCTGGTGGGCCTGCTGTATCTCGTCAGATACCGCGGCCTGCGTGTGTTTGTCGACGGCGGACGGCTGCGCTACAGCATCGACGAGCCACGCCAGGCGCCGCCCTATGTGAGCCCCGCAACGGCCGTACAGAACGCGGTTCTCGACGAGGCGGAAGAAGAGTCGTCGTCGGGTGTTTGAAGCTGCGATAAAAAAGCCGCGGCTTGGAGTTTCAGCCGCGGCTTTTTTGTTTGTGCGAATTGCGCTGGTTGCGCTGGTTGCATCAGTTGCACCGCTCGCGCTGCTGGCGCGCAAACCGCGCAACTGCGTTTTCTGCGAGATTCGCTCGACTCGCTCGCCTCGCAAATTACTTCGCCACAGGCATCGTAAACTCGGCGCCCTTCGCGATGCTGTCCGGCCAACGCTGCATGATGCTCTTGTAACGCGTGTAGAAGCGCACGCCCTCTTCGCCGTACGCATGATGGTCGCCAAACAGCGACCTCTTCCAGCCGCCGAACGAGTGCCATGCCATAGGCACCGGAATGGGCACGTTGATGCCGACCATGCCCACCTGAATCTGCCGTCCGAATGCGCGCGCAACGCCGCCGTCCGAGGTAAAGAGCGACACGCCGTTGCCGAACTCATGCGCGTTGATCAACTCGACCGCACTCGCGAAATCGGGCACGCGTACCACGGCGAGCACTGGACCGAAGATCTCTTCCTTGTAGATCTTCATCTGCGTGCCAACGTTGTCGAACAGCGTTCCGCCGATGAAGAACCCCTCTTCCTGCGCGACCGGATGCGCGCGGCCGTCCACGATGAGCGTTGCGCCCTCTTCCACGCCGGACGCGATATAGCCGGCCACTTTCGCCTTGTGCTCCGCGGTTACGAGCGGACCCATTTCGGCATCCAGGTTTTCACCGTTCTTGATGACGAGCGACTTCACGCGCGGCACGAGCTTTTCGATCAACTTGTCGGCCACATTGCCGACCGCCACCGCCACCGAAATCGCCATGCAGCGCTCGCCGGCGGAGCCGTAGGCGGCGCCGATCAACGCATCCACGGCCTGGTCGAGATCGGCGTCCGGCATCACCACGAGGTGATTCTTCGCGCCGCCCAACGCCTGCACGCGCTTGCCGCGCCTGGACGCCTCCGTGTGAATGTACTCCGCGATCGGCGTCGAGCCGACGAACGACAGCGCCGCTACGTCCGGATGCTCGATCAGTGCGTCAACCGCCACCTTGTCGCCGTTGACCACATTGAATACGCCGTCCGGCAAACCGGCTTCCTTCAGCAGTTCGGCAATGCGCAACGACGCCGACGGATCGCGCTCTGACGGCTTCAGAACGAACGTGTTCCCGCAAGCCAGCGCGACCGGGAACATCCACATCGGCACCATCACCGGGAAATTGAACGGCGTAATGCCCGCCACCACACCAAGCGGCTGACGCAGATTCCAGTTGTCGATGCCGCCGCCAATCTGGTCGGTAAAGTCTGTCTTCAGCAGATTGGGAATGCCGCATGCGAACTCGACCACTTCGATACCGCGCACCACCTCGCCTTGCGCGTCGGTGAACACCTTGCCGTGTTCACGCGTGATAAGCATGGCGAGTTCGTCGTGGTGCTGGTTGAGCAGTTCCTTGAACCTGAACAGAATGCGGGCACGCTTGAGCGGCGCGGTTTCACTCCATGCCGCAAACGCCGCCCTGGCTGCTTGCACTGCCGCATCCACCTCTTCGACCGAGGCAAGCGCAACCGCGCCCGTCACCTTGCCGGTGGCGGGATTGAACACGTCCTTGAAGCGGCCACTTGTCGGCGCAACCACGTCGCCGCCGATGTAGTGACCCAACTGCTGCACGGACAGCTTGTCCTGCTCGTTGACTGCATTCATTGCTTACCTCATGTTCGGAAAGGGCCGGGCGCCGTGCGCCGGGCAGACGGGCGGATTCGAGACCCGCCAACTGTATCGACGCTGCGCCGCTAATTCCCTATACAGCAAAACAGAACCGCACCTCACTGTATTGTTTTTTGTGTCGCAACTGTATTGGAACGCCGCGCGGCGGCGCATCCAGCGCACAGGAGAGAAGCCACGCAAGCGGGTTGAGCAACGTCGCGATGTGCCGTTGCATCGCCGTATAAGTCCTGGGTTGCATAGTCGGCGCGCCGGACGCCAAATAAAGCCGCCGCGCGGGCTTTTGATAGCACCCGTCGAGGAGGCGCGACATGGCAACGAACACAGCGGCGAGTGGCCGCAAGCATCGCGGACAGGCCGGCAAGGCAACTGCCAGCGGCTGGATCGGCTCGGCCCTCGAGTACTACGACTTTTTCATTTACGCGCAGGCAGCGGCGCTGATCTTTCCCCAACTGTTCTTTCCGTCGGGCAATCCGAAAATCGCGATCGTCGCCTCGCTTGCCACTTATGGCGTCGGCTACGTCGCGCGACCCATCGGCGCGTTCGTACTCGGACACTGGGGCGACACGCACGGCCGCAAGAACGTCCTGCTGCTATGCATGTTCCTGATGGGCTTTTCGACGATGGCTGTGGGCCTTCTGCCCACGTATCAGCACGCCGGCCTGCTCGCGCCGACGCTGCTCGTCGTGCTTCGTTTGATTCAGGGCTTTGCGGTTGCCGGAGAAATTTCGGGGGCAAGCTCGATGATTCTCGAACATGCGCCGTTCGGACGACGCGGCTATTACGCGAGCTTCACGCTGCAAGGTGTGCAGGCCGGCCAGATTCTCGCCGCTGCCGTGTTCCTGCCGCTCGCCTATTACATGGAAGAAAGCTCGTTCAATTCATGGGGTTGGCGCATTCCGTTCCTGCTGAGCGCGCTGGTGCTGGTGGCGGGCTACATTATCCGTCGCGAGGTGGACGAAACACCGGCTTTCACGCAAGAGGACAAGAGCGGCGGCGTGCCGAGGTCGCCGATTGCCGAGGCCTTCCGCTATAACTGGCCCGACATGCTGCGCGTAGTCGGTTGCTCGCTGATGAATGTCATTCCCGTGGTTGCGACGATTTTCGGCGCTGCGTATGCAGTGCAAGCCTCTTACGGCATAGGCTTTTCGAAGAGCGTGTACTTGTGGATTCCCGTGATCGGCAACATCGTCGCGGTGCTCGTGATTCCCTATGTGGGCAATCTGTCGGACCGGATCGGGCGGCGCCTGCCGATCATCGTGGGCGCACTCGGCGCGGGTCTGCTTTCTTTCGCGTACCTGTACGCGATCAGCATTCACAACGTAGCGCTCGCCATGGTGATGTCGATCCTCATGTGGGGCGTGATCTACCAAGGCTATAACGCGACGTTCCCGAGCTTCTACCCCGAACTGTTTCCGACCCGCTCGCGCGTCTCCGCAATGGCGATCGGGCAGAACATCGGCACCACGATCACCGCGTTGCTGCCCGCATTGTTCGCTTATGTGGCGCCGCCGGGCTCGCACAACGTTCCGGTGACGATCGGAGCGATCACCTTTGGTATCACGATCATTGCGGCGGTCACCGCGTGGAGCGCACGCGAAAACTATCGCGTGAGACTCGGCGATCTTGGCCAGCCCGATGCAGTGCCGCTCGACAAGACAAGCTATGACCAGTTGCGGGCCGAGACCCTGGCTCATGCGAAAAAAACCGCTGCTTCGTGATGCCTGTTGCAAGAAGCTTTCTGGCGCTTAGCGCCATTGCGCGGTCAGCTCGTTCGCAAGCACCATTTTTTCGCGCACCCGTTCGACAAAGGCCGCGTCCACGCCGCTTTGCATTTTCAGGAACTTGAGCGCCGCCGAATGAACGCTACGCATCGCCAGGCCGTCTATTGAGCTCATGCGCGCGGCGCTGCGGCGCGTTTCTTCCAGCAGATCGCGCGCGCTGCTGAAATCCGGCGACAGTGCGCTATGCGCTTCAAAGCCGGCTCGCAGGCCGGCCGCGTATTCGCGCGACTGTCCAAGCAGATCCATATCCACGACGAGGTCGACGCCTTGCCCCATCCGGTACGCACCTAGCACCCACAGCGCGACAAACGCGCGATAAGCGTTGTTGCCTTCCGCGCTGCGTGCATAGTGTTCGCACGCTAACGCGTAGGCGTCGTCGGAAGCGGGCGCCGCCGGCGGCAACTTCACATCGCATAGCTCGATAATTTGCCGGACCAGCGGTTCCGTGCGGTTCAAGCCCAGCACGCGAAACGGCGCGGCCACGAAAAACGGATTGCGCCACTGCTGGTTCAGAAGCCAGCCGGACGCGAACTGCGACGCGGGATTGCGCAGCACGCCCACATGCATTGCGTCGGCAAACGCATGTCTGAGCCACTGCACTCTCCCGGACGAACGACAGAACTTGAGAACCGGCACCCTGCCCTGTCGAGTCGAGTGTTCGCAAAGGCTGCGCAAATAGATCTGTAGCGCGGGAAATTCGGCGTCTGGCTGCTCGCTGAAACGGTCGGTACTAAAGGTTCTCCGGTATCCGCTCACACCGCGCGTGCCTTCGCGCAAGAACGCCTTGTATTCGTCGAAATAAGGCGCATCGAGCGGCGGGTGTCCCGATGTCAGTGTGGGGCGGCTTGCGGCCACCTCCGCGAGACTCAGATCGGCGAGCACGTTGCTGAGCGGCTCGTAAAAACCTGTCGCACCGTCGAGCGCACGAAGACGCGACCACACCCAGGTGCCCGCGCTGCGCCAGCCGGTATGCAGGAATATGGCCTTTTTCAGGGTACTTTTCGATGTGGCGTCGGCCTCGGGTGACAAGGGCATCGGACTCTCTTCAATCAAAGCGGTAATAAACGATGTAACGGTACTTTAGCGTTTCTCAGCGCGGCGCGGCCAATCATGAACTGCGCGCTTCTTCAGTCTTCTTCCTGCTCGAGACCCGCCAGCAGATCGTCTACGGCGCGATACACACGTTCGACAATCTCGGGTCCCACCTTGCGCTCGAGTTCGCGGTACTGCGCCTCCAGGTCTTTCGAAAGCACCTGCACCAGTTCCACACTCGCATCGGTTAGCGAGACCAGCACGCGGCGCTGGTCTTCCGCGAAACGCTCCTTGGTTATCAACTCCATGCTTTCCATGCGTGCGAGCACGCCGGCCATGCTCGGGCTCGAAATCGTGCAGATGTCGGAAATATGGCGCGGCTCCATCGGGCCGTGCTCATTGAGTGCGCGAATTACGCGCCACTGTTGCTCGGTCAAACCATGCGCGGTGATCAATGGACGAAAGCGCTCCATCATTTTTTCCCTTGCGCGCAGCAGCAGCATGGGCAGGTTGCGATGCAAAACTCGTGTGGAAGCGGACGAAGACATATTGGACGATGATTGAAAGCAGCCGTCGAAAACTTAAGGGAAAACCCGCGATCAACCGACTGGCTATTGACCCTGGATCATATCAAGCGCAATACTACTAACATGTTAGTGTTTATGTCGAGTCCCCGCTCAGAGGCATAGCCCCGTCATGTTTGCACTTGCCGATCATCTGCTGCACCCGGAAGGCGACGCGTTGCCTCGCGATGTGGATGCGCACGCCGCGGCCGCGCTGCTCGCACGCGGCATCGCGTGCCGTCCGCCCGTCAGCGGTTCTGTCTACGCAACCTTGCTCAACGACCGTGCGGCGCTCGCGGCGCTCGGCGACGCCATGCATGCCGCGCCGTACAAGGCGCCGCCCAAAGCGCCGGTCCTGTATCTGAAGCCGCGCAATACGCTGGCCGGACATTGCGCGAAAGTGGCCGTGCCCGACAACGACGTGGGCGTCGAGGTCGGCGCGTCGCTCGGCATCGTCATCGGGCGCACGGCAACGCGCGTGAGCGCCGCGCGCGCGTTGGACTACATTGCAGGCTATACGGTGGTGGCCGATCTGAGCGTACCGCACGCAAGCGTGTATCGCCCTTCGGTCCGATTCCGGGCACGCGACGGTTTTTGCGTGGTCGGCCCGGCCATTGTCGCGGCACGCCACGTTGCCGATCCAGACCAACTTCCCATTGCTGTGTCGCTCAACCGGGAGCAGACCTTCGCAGCGAGCACGGCGTCGTCGGTCCGCAAGGTGGCGGCACTTCTCGCGGATGTCACCGACTTCATGACGCTCGCGCCCGGCGACGTCCTTACGACAGGCGTGCCCCACGGCTCGCCGATTGCGCATATCGGCGACGAGGCGACGCTGTCAATCGGCGGTTTGCCGCCGCTACGCGTGTCGTTCGTCGGTGCCACGCAAGCGCACGGAGATCAGCCATGATGCGCGGCCGTGTAGCGTATGCAGGTGCCATTCACGAAGCCTATCCGCACGCGCAAGGCGTGCAGCTTGCGGACGGACGCGTGTGCCGCGAAGACCAGGTGGTGTGGCTCGCGCCCATCGAAGTCGGCACCATGTTTGCACTTGGTCTGAATTACGCCGAACATGCGAAGGAGCTGCAATTCAGCAAGCAGGAAGAGCCGCTCGTATTTCTCAAAGGACCGGGCACCGTGCTCGGTCATCGCGGCTTCACGCGCCGTCCTGCCGATGTGACTTTCATGCACTACGAGTGCGAGCTCGCTGTCGTGATCGGACGCACCGCGCGCAATGTTCAGCGCGACAACGCAATGGAGCACGTGGCCGGCTACATGATCGCGAACGACTACGCGATTCGCGATTACCTCGAAAACTATTACCGCCCGAACCTGCGCGTGAAGAATCGCGACGGCGCCACGGTGCTGGGCCCCTGGTTCGTCGATGCAGCGGATATTCGCGACGTTGCGCAACTGGAATTGCGCACTTTCGTCAACGGCACGCTGCAGCAACGCGGCAACACGCGCGACCTGGTAACCGATATCCCGGCGTTGATCGAATACCTGAGCGGTTTCATGACGCTCGCGCCGGGCGACGTCATTCTCACCGGCACGCCCGAAGGCGTTGTGAATGTGAATGCCGGCGACGAGGTGGTGTGCGAGATCGACGGCCTTGGCCGCCTCGTCAACACGATCGCATCGGACACGGATTTCGGCCGTACCTGAGCCGCCGTACCTGAGCCGTAGGCGCAGCGCAACAGCGAAGTACAAACGCAAGGACCACGCAATGCGAATAGAACATCTGATCAACGGCAAGACGGCCGGTGCGAAAGACTACTTTGAAACCGTCAACCCGGCGACCCAGCAAGTGCTCGCCGAAGTCGCGCGCGGCGGCGCAGAAGAAGTCCACGCCGCAGTGCGCGCCGCCAAAGAGGCGTTTCCCGCCTGGGCAGCAAAGTCCGCCCCTGAGCGCGCGAAGCTTGTTCGCAAACTCGGCGAGCTGATTGCGAAAAGCGTGCCGGATATTTCGGAAGCCGAAACGAAAGACACCGGTCAGACGATTTCGCAAACGCGCAAGCAACTGGTGCCGCGCGCAGCCGACAACTTCAGCTATTTCGCCGAAATGTGCACCCGCGTGGACGGCCACACTTATCCGACCGACACGCACCTGAATTACACGCTGTTCCAGCCGGTGGGCGTATGTGCACTGATTTCGCCGTGGAATGTGCCGTTCATGACGGCGACATGGAAAGTCGCCCCATGCCTCGCGTTCGGCAACACCGCGGTGTTGAAAATGAGCGAGCTGTCGCCGCTCACTGCGTCGATGCTCGGCACGCTTGCGCTGGAAGCCGGCATTCCTGCGGGCGTACTCAACGTGGTGCACGGCTTCGGCAAAGAGACCGGCGAGCCGCTCGTCGCGCACCCGGACGTGCGCGCGGTGTCGTTCACCGGCTCCACTGCCACGGGCAACCGGATCGTGCAAACGGCCGGGCTCAAGAAGTTCTCGATGGAGCTGGGCGGCAAGTCGCCATTCGTGGTGTTCGACGACGCCGACTTCGAACGCGCGCTCGACGCCGCCCTCTTTATGATCTTCTCGAACAACGGCGAACGCTGCACCGCCGGCTCGCGCATTCTGGTGCAAAAGTCCATCTACGCAGAGTTCGCGCAGCGCTTCGTGGAGCGAGCAAAGCGCCTCACGGTGGGCGATCCGCTGGCCGAGAGCACGATTATCGGGCCGATGATCAGTCAGGGGCATCTGGCCAAAGTGCGCAGCTATATCGAGCTCGGCCCCAAGGAAGGCGCCACGCTCGCGTGCGGCGGCCTCGACACACCGGATTTGCCCGACGCCCTGCGCAAAGGCAACTTCGTCATGCCAACGGTTTTCGTGGACGTGGATAACCGCATGCGCATCGCGCAGGAAGAGATCTTCGGCCCGGTCGCCTGCCTGATTCCATTCGACGACGAAGCCCACGCGATCCGGCTCGCAAACGACATCTCTTACGGTCTGTCGAGCTACATCTGGACGGAGAACACCGGACGCGCGCATCGCGTCGCAGCCGCAGTAGAAGCCGGCATGTGCTTCGTCAACAGTCAGAACGTGCGCGATCTGCGCCAGCCGTTTGGCGGCACCAAGGCATCGGGCGTGGGACGCGAAGGCGGCACGTGGAGCTACGAGGTATTCCTCGAGCCGAAGAACGTGTGCGTGTCGCTCGGCTCACATCACATTCCGCGCTGGGGCGTCTGATTCGCGGTCCATATCGCGCGCGGCGCCATGCGTCTCGCAGCACAAAAAGGAGGAGGCCAGGATGGGCAAGCTCGCACTGGCAGCGAAAGTGACCCACGTACCGTCGTTATATCTGTCCGAGCTCGACGGTCCGCATAAGGGTTGCCGTCAGCCCGCTATCGACGGTCACCATGAAATCGGCCGGCGTTGCCGTGAGTTGGGCGTGGACACGATTGTCGTGTTCGACGTGCATTGGCTCGTCAATAGCGAGTACCACATCAATTGCGCGCCGAATTTCGAAGGTGTTTATACGAGCAACGAGCTGCCGCATTTCATCAAGAACATGCCTTACGCGTATCCCGGCAATGTCGGGCTCGGACATCTGATCGCGGAAGTCGCCAATGAAATGGGCGTGAAAAGCCGCGCGCATAGCGAAACCACGCTCGAACTGGAATACGGCACTCTGGTGCCCATGCGCTATATGAATAGCGACCAGCATTTCAAGGCCGTGTCGGTTGCCGGCTGGTGCATGTGGCATCAGCTCGAAACGAGCGCACGTTTTGGCCTCGCGGTGCGCAAGGCAATCGAAGAGCGCTACGACGGCACGGTGGCAATTCTCGCGAGCGGCTCGCTCAGTCATCACTTTGCCGAGAACGGCACAGCCGAGCAGTTCATGCACAAGGTGTGGAGTCCATTTCTCGAGCAGATGGACCGCCGCGTGGTCGAATTATGGCAAGCCGGCGACTGGAAAACCTTCTGCGCAATGCTGCCGCTTTACAACGAAAAATGCTGGGGCGAAGGCGGCATGCACGACACGGCCATGCTGCTTGGCGCGCTGGGTTGGGACCGCTACGAGGGCAAGGTGGAAGTCGTCACGCCATATTTCGGCAGTTCGGGAACCGGTCAGATCAATGCGATTTTTCCGGTCACGCCGCTGCCTGTCTGAACCGAAGTGCGAATCGACAACGGAGAACTTATCGTGCCGCATCTGACACTCGAGTACAGCGCCAATCTCGCTGACAATAAAAGTATTGGCCGCCTGTGCAAGACGCTCGCTCAATGTCTTGCCGAACAGAGCGAAAACGGGCAGCGGGTTTATCCGCTCGGCGGCATTCGTGTGCGCGCGCTACGCTGCGAACACTATTGCATTGCCGATGGACGCGCCGACGCCGCCTTCCTGCACGCGAACCTGAAGATCGCCGCCGGACGCTCTGATGCCGTGAAAAAAGCTACCGGCGACGCCATATTCATGCTCATCAAGGAGCACTTTGCCGATCAATTCGAACAGAATGGGCTCGCTTTGTCGCTGGAATTGAACGAATTCAGCGAGGCCGGCACCTGGAAACACAACAACCTCCACGCGCGGCTCAACGCGCATTAGAGAGACGATGCGCACGCGTTACGGCTCTATTGAGAATTCATCATGTTAGACATCCAAACTATTCGCGACCTGGCTGCGCAACTCGATCATGCCGAGAAAACCCGCACCCAGTTGCGCCACTTTTCCGCCGCCTATCCGCAGATGACGGTTGAAGACGGCTACGCAATCCAGCGCGAATGGGTGAAGCTCAAACTTGCCGAAGGCCATGCAATCAAAGGGCGCAAGATCGGCCTCACGTCGCGCGCAATGCAGCGTTCGTCGCAAATCGACGAGCCGGACTACGCGCCGCTTCTCGATAGCATGTTTATCGAAAACGGCCAGGACATTCGCGCGGATCGCTTCATTGCGCCGCGCGTGGAAGTGGAACTGGCGTTCGTATTGAACAGGCCGCTTAAAGGCCCCGGTGTCACGCTGTTCGATGTACTGGATGCCACAGCGTACGTTACGCCCGCCGTGGAAATTATCGACGCGCGCATCGAACAATTCGACCGCGAGACGCGTGCGCCGCGCAAGGTGTACGACACGATTTCCGACTTCGCGGCCAATGCCGGCGTCGTGCTGGGCGGGCGCCCCGTGCGTCCGCTGGATGTCGATCTTCGCTGGGTCGGCGCGCTGCTGTACAAGAACGGCGCCGTCGAGGAAAGCGGACTCGCGGCGGCCGTGCTGAACCATCCGGCCACGGGCGTGGCGTGGCTCGCGAACAAGATTGCCCCATACGACGAAATGCTCAACGCAAACGACGTGATTCTGAGCGGCTCGTTCACCAGTCCGATTGCGGCGAGGGCAGGCGACACGTTCCATGTCGACTATGGTCCGCTTGGCGGCATCGCTTTGAACTTCATTTGAGTGCGCTCATGTCTTTGCCGCAAAACACCTTCAAACATGCGCTACGCGAAGGCAAGCCGCAATTCGGGCTGTGGGTCGCGCTGGCCGACGCGTACGTCACTGAGTTGCTGGCCACCGCCGGTTTCGACTGGTTGCTGATCGACAACGAACACGCTCCGAACGACGTGCGCAGCACGCTCGCGCAATTGCAGGCGGTCGCGGCCTACGCATCGCATCCAGTCGTGCGACCGGTACGAAGCGACAGCGCCTTGATCAAGCAACTGCTCGACATCGGCGCGCAGACGCTACTGCTGCCGATGATCGACACCGCCGGCGAGGCCGCAGCCGCAGTCGCGGCAACGCGCTACCCGCCGCACGGCATTCGCGGGGTGGGCAGTGCGCTGGCGCGCGCGTCGCGCTGGAACCGTGTGCCCGACTACCTGCATCGCGCGGCCGACGAACTGTGCGTGATCGTGCAAGCCGAGACGGTGCAGAGCATGCAGAACCTGCCGGAGATTGCGGCAGTGGAGGGCGTCGACGGCGTGTTTTTCGGGCCTTCGGACCTGAGCGCGTCGATGGGCCTGCTCGGCAAGCCGGGCGATGCAAGCGTGCGTGCGGCGATTCGCGACGGCATACAAACCGTGCGGCGCGCGGGCAAAGCAGCGGGCGTGCTGGCGCCGGACCGCGCAATCGCCGAAGAGTATCTGGCCGCGGGGGCTGTGTTTGTAGCTGTAGGAACCGATACCGGTTTGTTGAGCCGCGCGGCGGGAGAACTGGCGGCATCGTATAAGCGGGGAGCAGGTTCGGATAGCGCGATAGCGGGTGGGTATTGACTGCACGTCTCCGACGAAGACATCGCCATCTGCAATTACCCCAAAGACGCAAACGCGGGTAATCGCACACTCCACGGTGCACTACCGCGAATGAAGCCCGGCACCCTTGCGCGTTCGGCTGTCTGTCACTCCCCCGCCGGCCACGGCAGCCCTTGCGCGGACCAGTCCAGCTCCACGCCGATCACCGAGCGCTCATCCGCGAACTGCACGGCGAGCGTAACCGCAATGCACGGCCGGCCGCTCGCGAGAGAAAGGTAAGGATTACTGGCGACTGGCACACCCGGCAGCAGCACCGCATTGCGATAATACGGCCGATGGTCCCAGCGCGCGTCGCGTGGATTGGCCACTGGCTGCAACGACGCGCCGTCTCTCACCCATGCCGGGCCCGGCACCTCCGGCCCGACCTGCCGCCCCGAATCGTCGAGAATAAAACAGCTCACGGAACGCTCGTACGTCGCGAGCGTGGCGAATGCACGCGTCATGTCGGCGCCCGCCTGCAACGCGGCTGCGGCCTCGCGCAATGCGACGCGATACGGCTCCACCTCGGATTCGAACAGCGCATGCTGATGCGCGCGGCCTTGCGCGATCACGTCGAAAGCATCGTCTATACGCACATGCACCGAACCCGGCGGTGTGATCTCGGGGGCTGGCCGCCCGAGTAGATAGCCTTGCGCGAAGTCCACGTTCGATTCGACCGCGAGTATCAGTTCCTCGGTCGTCTCCACGCCCTCCACCACCACCAGCATGCCGGCCTGATGCAACAGCGACACGAGCTTCGGCAAAATCGGTTGGCCTGTGCCGTGGCCTGTCGCGCGTATCAGTTCGCCGTCGAGCTTGACGATGTCCGGTCGAATGCGCAGCAGCCGGTCGAGGTTCGATTGGCCCGCGCCGAAGTCGTCGACCGCGATCACGAACCCGTGCTCCCGGTACAAGGCCGCCGCGCGCGACATGTCGTCGACGCTGCCGCCGTGCGATTCGAGAATCTCCAGCACCAGTTGCTCCGGCGCGAGCCCCACTCTTTGCACGATGCCGGCCAGTTCATCGGCATAGCCTTCGGCGACGAAGGTGGCCGGCAGAATGTTGAGGAACAGCCAGCCTTCGCCGGGCAACGAAGCGCGCGCATTGGCCAGATGCACGGCGTGGCTCGCGCGGTCGAGCACGCCCTCGTCGCTCGACGGCTTGGGTGCGAACAGCACGGCCGGCGGCAGCAGCGTGCCGTCTTCCAGTTCGCCGCGCAGCAGCGCCTCGAAACCAATCTGCTTCTGATGCGACAGGCTGAAGAGCGGCTGAAAATGCGAGGTCAGGTAATAGTCCTCCCATTTATGCCGCGAGCCCGCCGTGCCCGCTGCGCCGCACGCGTCCTCGATCAGCAGTTGCAGCGGGGCGTCGGGTAGCGGGCGCTCGGCGCACACGCGGTTGCGGCCGGAATGCTTGGCGCGCAGCAAGGCTTCGTCGGCGCGATCGAGCAGCACCATGATGTTCTCGCCAGTGCGGTGCTCGGCCACGCCGAAGCTCGCGGTCAGATTGCCGTCGGGACGCTCCAGCGCCGCAATCGCGCCGCGCAATTGCTCGGCGAGCTCGAGCGCGCCGCGAAGCCCGTTGCTCGACAGCACCGCGAACTCCTCGCCGCCGATCCGGCTCACGCTGTCGGTGCGCGAGGTGCCATCGAGCAGAACCTGGGCGACCTGACGCAGAGCGAGGTCGCCCACCGCATGTCCAAAGCGGTCGTTCAGCGACTTGAAGTTGTCGATGTCGAGAAAGATCGCGCTTACCTGCCCGCCCTGTGCGACGTCGGCAAGACGACGCTCTGCCTGGGTCACGAATGCACGGCGGTTTTGCAGGCCGGTCAGCGGATCGGTAGCGGCCAGTTGTGCCAGTCGGTCCTCGAGCAGGAAGTGATTGCGCCGGAACCAGTAAAAGCCGAAATGAAAAACCACAGCGGTCGGCATGCCGATCGCCGCGACCCACATCCACACCACGATATTCAACTCGGCCGTGCGCGGCGCACCGAGCAGCAAACCAGCCGCCGCTGCGTAGAAGAACGCGCTGCCGACGAAGAAATGCGTGGGCGTGAGCCACAACGGCGCGGCGCAGACCGGTATGACGACCAGAGCCGGCAAGCTCCACAACAGCGGCTGTTGCACGCCTGCCACGTTGAGCGCGAGGCCAACCACCAGCGTGAGCGAGAACGCCACGCCGATCGCGCCGAAGGTCCACGTGGACCGCGTGCGCGGGATGGCGAGCACCAGCAGCGCCAGCACCAATGCGCAGCCGAGCCGGTAGGCAAGCGGCTTCGCCGGCTCGCCGGCGAAGCCGCGCGCCACCACGAGGCAAAGAAAGGCGACGACCGTGAACGCCATGGTCACCGTCGAAAGCGGACGCTGGTGTTCGAGCGAGCGCCGGTGAAAGCGCTCGCGCAGGCCGGCATCGGCGGATTGCTGCGGCAAGGTCAGGAGCATGGGATGGCTAGGGGCAGGTCCGGTCACTCTACCTATGTATATCGGCAAACATCTGACGAATATTTAGCCTTACGACATGATTCGGCAATTAATACACGGGAAGGCTTTTGGCAGGCGAGCCGCCGGGTTGTCATGCAGCCGACATCCGGTTATGCCGATTGCGGCCCACATTGTTAAAGATCATACATTCAGCGCCCGGAAATTAATTCCGAAGGTATTATTGCGCGCTGCATTTTCACGACGGTCCGCGCGTGGCAAGCAAAGCCTCAAACAACCGGCTCCGCCCCGCCTTCATGCGAGTTCAACGCTGCGAACTGCACGACGGGCGGCTTCGCAAGGCGTCGACACGGCGCGGCAAGCTGGCCATGTGCTGATCGAGCGACCGTTTCGCGCGTATCGGACAGGTGACCGAAAGTGGCTAAAAGTTAATGTCTTAAGTAGACTGCTCCAAACTGTGCGGAAGCGCCTGGTTATTGCGGCAAAAATAACTTGCGTCTGCGTGCAACGCGCGATTTATACGAACACCTTTCTCCTGCACCCGGTCGTCGGCATCTGCGGTATCAGTTTCCCGCGACGGCCATTCTCCAGACAACATGGCTGCAATCCTCGATTACCTGCTCGAACGTCAACTGTCACCGCAATGGCGAGGCATGCTTTCTGCACTGGCCTCAGAGTTCGAAGCGCAGATTGGCCCCGCCGAGCTGCGTCAGTTGATGCACCGGGTGGGTAGCCGCTTTGCGGCCGCGCATCCGCTGCCTGCCTGCGACTCGACGGCGGACCTCGCGCGTACGCTGAACGCGCGCTGGCAGGCGATCGATTGGGGCTACGTTGAACTGGCGGACGAACGCGAGTCGCTACGCATCGTCCATTACTGCGCGCCGCTGCCCGCATTCGGCGACAGCGCGCTCGCGTGGACGCCGGCCTTTCTTGAGGGTGCGTACCAGACATGGTTGAGCGCGCTCGGCGCGCAGGGCCTGTCGGTCGTGCAGACAGGCGACTATGCGGACGATACCGCGCTGGAATTCCGGCTCGGCCGTCACGCGTTGTGACGTAACAACAGCGGCAAACAATAACAATGACAAAGGCTGACGGCGCGCAGGACCGGTGCGCGCCGCCAGCCGGTTGGTAATCGGTTTGGGTCTGCGGCGGCTGCGCATGAAGACCGGGTAACGCGGGTCATGACAAGAATGGCGGCATCATGAGTTCATCAAGCGACATCGAAAAATTATTCGATCATTTCGGCGGCGACGCCAACGCGTACCAGGAAATCGGTCGCGAAAACGAAGCGCATACGGCGCGCACGCGCTGGCCGCTGCTGGTCACGCTGGATCTGCGGCAACCGCCGATTCCCGCTATCGGACAGCACGCGCAGACGAGCGCGAAGCCCGAGGCCGCCGACGATGAGCCCGCCGCAGCAGCGCCTGCCGCCGCGCGCCAGGACGCCGCGCCGAAAGACGCCGTTTCCGTCATGCGCGCTAAAGCGCCGCTTTTCACACGATCGCCGCGGCGCGACATTCCGCCGGTTGTCGCGGCGGTGGCTGCGCCGGCCGGGCCGCGCGGCGCGGCGCGCTTTGGCACAGTGGATACGAGCGGCACGACGGCGCGGGTGTCGCCTTCGAGATCGGCGGCTGATTTGCCGCCCGCGTCGGCAGACTCGCGCATTCAGGCGCAGACGGATTTGCATGCGAAGGCCGGGACAGCGGGTCCCGCGACAGCGACAGTGAGGACCGTCACGCCGGCTGTGGCACCGATGTCGGCGTCATTGCTGGCGGCGAGATCCGCGGCGACGTCGGCGGCGACAGCAAGGTCCACGTTGCCGCCGGTGTCCGCCTTCACGTCGGCGTCCGCATCGGCGTCCGCGCCCGCGTCAGCGGCAACCCCCGAGTTCGAACCCACGCCAGCCGCAACTCACACATCTGCACCGCCCTCAACTTCGATCCTCGGCAAGCTTTTCAGCCGCCAGGATGACTCCGCGCCCACCCGCGCCGCCGCGCCGGCGGCGCAACCCGTCGCGCTGCAGTCGCTCTTCGACCGTCTGCGCGGCACGCCGCACGGCACCGCCGCCTCCGCGCGCGCGCCCGAAGCCGCGGCGCCTAACTCGTGGCTCGTCAACGGCCCGCGTCGCTCATGAAGGTCATCGCGGTGGTGTCCGCCAAAGGCGGCGTCGGCAAGACCACGCTTGCCGCCAATCTGGCTTCCGTGCTGGCCGCGAGCGGCCGTCGCGTAATCGCGCTCGACCTCGATCCGCAGAACGCGTTGCGCCTGCACTTCGGCGTGCCGCTCGACAGCATCGACGGCCTGTCGCGCGCCACGTTGACCGGCGACGCGTGGCAGTCGGTCATGTTCGACGGCGTCGACGGCGTGACCGTCCTGCCCTACGGCGCCGTGCTCGAGGAAGACCGCCGCCGCTTCGAGGCACATGTCGACCAGGACCCGCTGTGGCTCGCGCACGCGCTGCGCAGCTTGCGGCTCGACGCGTCCGACGTGGTGATCGTCGATACGCCGCCGGGTTCCTCCGCGTACGTGCGCGCCGCGTTGTGCGCGGCCACCTTCGCGCTGAACGTGGTGCTGGCCGACGCGGCGTCTTACGCGGCCATTCCGCAGATGGAGCGGCTGATCGACACCTACGCGGCGCCGCGCTCGGAGTTCGGCGGCGTCGGTTACGTGGTGAACCAGATCGACCAGTCGCGCCAGTTGACCAAGGACGTGCTGAAGGTGCTGCGCCAGATGCTCGGCGACAGACTGTTCCCCGGCGTGATCCATCTGGACGAAGGCGTGAGCGAAGCGCTTGCCTGCGACACCACGCTCATCCATTACGACCCGTTGAGCCAGGCCGCCGCCGACTTCCGCGCGTGCGGCACCTGGCTCATGGCGGCGGTCGACGCGATCGCCGTCTCGCCGAGGAACGTCGCATGAGCACGCCGCAATCGCAGCCCATCGAAGCGGTGGAACCGTCGCGGCTCGAACGCTTCGTCGACGCGCGCTTCTGGAATAGCCGCATCGTCACCGCGCTCGTCACGCTGCTCGCGCTCGTCACGCTGTACTTCGTGTTCACGGTGCCGCTCGCGTTCTACGAGCAACTCACGTTCGCCACCTGCTGCTTCGTCGCCGCGCTGCTGTTTCGCCGCCTGCAAGGCCGTTACGCGACGATGGTGATGATCATGCTCTCGGTGGTCACCTCGGGCCGTTATATGTACTGGCGGCTCACCGCGACGACCTACTGGGAGCATCCGCTCGACGCCGCCTGGGGTTTGCTGCTCGTGTCCGCCGAAGTCTATTCGACGCTCGTGCTGATGCTCGGCTACTTCCAGACGGCATGGCCGCTCAAGCGCAAGCCGATGCCGCTGCCCGCCTCGCGCGACGCGTGGCCGACCGTCGACGTGTTCATTCCCACCTACAACGAACCGCTCTCGGTGGTGAAGCCGACCATCTACGCGGCGCTCGCGCTCGACTATCCGGCCGACAAGCTGTCCATCCACGTGCTCGACGACGGCCGCCGTCCCGAGTTCAAGGCGTTCTGCGAGGAAGTCGGCGTCAACTGGACGATCCGCACGCACAACCGCCACGCGAAGGCCGGCAACATCAACGAGGCGCTCAAGATCACCAGCGGCGAATACCTCGCCATTTTCGACTGCGACCACATTCCGACCCGCTCGTTCCTGCAGATCGGCCTCGGCTGGTTCCTGCGCGACAAGCTGCTGTCGATGCTGCAAACGCCCCACCACTTCTTTTCCGCCGACCCGTTCGAGCGCAACCTCGGCACCTTCCGCAAAGTGCCGAACGAAGGCGAGCTGTTCTACGGGCTCGTGCAGGACGGCAACGATCTGTGGAACGCCACGTTCTTCTGCGGTTCGTGCGCGCTGCTGCGCCGGAGCATGGTGGAAGAGATCGGCGGCATCGCAGTGGAAACCGTCACCGAAGACGCGCACACGGCGCTCAAGCTGCACCGGCTCGGCTACACCACCGCTTATCTGGCGATTCCTCAAGCCGCCGGGCTCGCCACCGAAAGCCTGTCAGGCCACATCGGCCAGCGCATCCGCTGGGCGCGCGGCATGACGCAGATTTTCCGCATCGACAATCCGCTCACCGGCAAGGGGCTGAAGCTCGGTCAGCGCCTGTGCTACCTGAACGCGATGATGCACTTCTTCTACGGCATCCCGCGTCTGGTGTTCCTGACGGCGCCGCTGTCGTATCTGTTCTTCGGCGCGCACGTGATCGAAGCCGCCGCGAGCACCATTGCGATCTACGCGCTACCGCACATGATGCACGCGAGCATTACCAATTCGCGCATGCAGCGCTCGTTCCGTCATTCGTTCTGGGCCGAGGTGTACGAGTCGGTGCTGGCGTCGTACATTACCGCGCCCACGCTGCTCGCGCTAATCAACCCGAAACTCGGCAAGTTCAACGTGACGGCCAAGGGCGGCCAGATCGAAAAGAACTATTTCGACTGGGCAATCTCGCGGCCGTACCTGTTCCTGTTGTTGCTGAACCTGATCGGCTTCTGCGTGGGCATCGCGCACATCTATCTGAACTGGCACACGCGCAGCGTCGTGCAGACCACGCTGCTGAACCTCGGCTGGACCGTCTACAACATGCTGATTCTCGGCGCGAGCGTGGCCGCGGCCAGAGAGCGGCGGCAGATTCGCGCGGTGCACCGCGTCGCGATGGAAATGCCGGTCATGCTGAAGTTCTCGACCGGACGCACGCTCGCGTGCCGCACCATTGACTATTCGGAAGGCGGCGTGGGTGTCGCGCTGCCGGCCGCGATTCAGGTGCCGATGCACGAGCGCGTCACCGTTTCGCTGTTTCGCGGCGACGAGGAATACGCGTTCCCCGCCACCGTCGGCTTCACCGCGCCGGGCCGCGTGGGACTGCGCTTCTCCGCGATGACGCGCGAGCAGGAGTACGAGTTCGTCAAGACCACCTTTGCACGCGCCGACGCCTGGACCGGCTGGGCCGAAGGACGCCAGCAGGACACGCCGCTGCGCGGCCTCTCGCACGTGCTCACGGTCGGCGCGCGCGGCATCGCGGGTCTCTTCGAACATCTTTACAGCGACCTGCGAAGCTCGCTGAAAAGCCGTCCGGTGGACGTCAAGAAGCTAAAAACCAAAGACTGATCTATGCGCAACAGGATGGCGAAGGGAAGCACCAAACGCTCGAAGCACGAGCGCAACGACACGCGCAGCGATACAGACGGCCAGCCGCGCGGCGCGCAACGCAGCCGCGCTTCGCGCCTGGCGCGCGGGCTCGCTTGCTGGCTCGCGCTGCAAACCGCGATCTCGGCGCCGCTCGCCTCGGTGGCGCAAGCGGCGGCTGCGGCCGCCGGTCCGACCAGCGGGGCGGCCGTCGCCACAGGCATGGGCAACGTCGCGCCGCCGAGCCCCGCCGTGCCCTACGATTCCTCGATGATCGCGCAGGCGCCGCTCGCCATGCCGACGCCTGCGCTCGCCGCCTCGGCCGTAAAGGCACTCGGCGTCAAGACCCCCACCACGGCCGAGCCGGGCACACTGGTGCCGGGCGGCCGCCGCCAGACGCTCACGTTCGCCGACCTTGGCGCGCTCGACCCGCTGCAACTGCGCGGCACCGACGGCCAGAACGGCGTGGCATTCTCGGTGCGCGGCGACGAAGTGGTGACCGGTGCGGTCCTGCATCTGATCTATAGCTATTCGCCCGCGCTGCTGCCCAACCTCTCGCAGCTGAAGGTGCTGGTGAACGGCGAGGTTGCCGCCACGCTGCCCGTGCCGCGCGAGCAGGCCGGCATGACGGTGGCACGCGACGTTTCGATCGATCCGCGCTTCGTCACCGAATTCAATCACCTGAACATCCAGCTGATCGGCCATTACACGACGAACTGCGAAGACCCGGCGAACTCCTCGCTGTGGGCCACCGTCAGCAATGCGAGTTCGCTCGATCTCACGTATGCGTCGCTTGCCAGCAAGCCGGATCTCGCGGCCTTGCCGCAGCCGTTCTTCGACCGCCGCGACGTGCGCCGCCTCGAATTGCCGTTTGTATTCCCGCAAAAGCCCAGCGCCGGCACGCTCGAAGCGGGCGGCATCGTGGCCTCGTGGTTCGGCGCGCTCGCCGGCTATCGCGGCGCGGTTTTCCCGGCGCAGCAGGACAACGTGCCGCTGTCGGGCAACGCCGTCGTGTTTGCCACCGACGATCAGCGTCCCGCCGGCGTGAAAATTCCGCCCATCTCGGGCCCGACCGTCGCGGTAGTGGAGCGCGACGCGCCTGCGCGCGGCAAGCTGCTGCTCGTGCTCGGGCGCAGCGACGCCGAGCTGAAGGTCGCCGCGCGCGCGCTCGGTATCGGCCGCAACATGCTGACCGGACAAAGCGCCACCATCACGGGCCTGACCGAACTCGCGAAGCGCGTCCCGTACGACGCGCCGAACTGGCTGCCGACCAACCGGCCGGTCCGCTTCGGCGAACTCGCCGACGCGAGCGACCTGACCGTGTCCGGCTACGACGCCGACGCGGTCCACGTGAACCTGCGGGTGCCGCCCGACCTGTTCATGTGGCACACCAAGGGCGCGCCGATCGACCTGCGTTACCGCTATACGCCCCGGCCGCTGCGCGACCGCTCGTCGCTGAACGTCAGTGTGAACAAGGGCTTCGTGCAGTCGCTGCCGATTCCGGCGGAGTCGAGCTCCATGTTCGAACTGAGCCATTACTTCGCGCGGGTGCTGCCCGACAAGACCGCCGAGGCGCGCCGCACGGTGCATATCCCGCCGCTTCTGCTGACGCCGCGCGCACAGTTGCGCCTGCACTTCTATTACGACATTCCGAATACCGGCGAATGTCATGGCCGCCTGCTGCAAAACGTGG
The DNA here is from genome assembly GCF_019511605.1 of Paraburkholderia phenoliruptrix. Classification (GTDB taxonomy): domain Bacteria; phylum Pseudomonadota; class Gammaproteobacteria; order Burkholderiales; family Burkholderiaceae; genus Paraburkholderia; species Paraburkholderia phenoliruptrix_A. The sequence goes on from NZ_JAEUAV010000001.1 coordinate 527,636, forward strand.
TCGGCGCGGTGGACCCGAACTCGACCATCGACCTCTCGTCGTTCCCGCACTACATGGCGCTGCCGGATCTGGCCGCGTTCGCGAACAGCGGCTTTCCGTTTACGCGCATGGCCGATCTGTCGGAGACTGCGGCGATCCTGCCGCAGGACGCGGACTCGAGCGACTACAGCCTGTATCTGCTGACGATGGGCCGCATGGGCGCCTCGACCGGCTATCCGGTGGCGGGCGTGACCGTGAGCACGGCCGACGACGTCGACAAGTACGCCGACAAGGACCTGCTGATTTTCGGCGCGCCGGGCAAGCAGCCGCTTTTGCAACGCTGGGCGAAGTCGATGCCCTTCTCGAGCAACGGCGACTCGCACACCTTCCAGATCTCCGACATCGTCTTCAAGCTCGAGGACTGGTGGCACGGCGAACGCGGTGTCGAGCGCCTGCCCGCGCGCGCGGACCTGACGCTCGTCAGCTCGAACGGCGACGCGCTCCTCACCGGCTTCGAGTCGCCGCTCAGGAAGGGCCGCAGCGCGGTCGCGCTGATCAGCGCGGCCGGCCAGTCGGACGCCGATCTGTCCGCCGCGCTGCTCGACGCGGACATGCTGCCGGAAATTCAAGGCGCGATGGCCGTGATTCACGGCCGCACGGTGACCATCGCCTCGAACGGCGAGGCCTACTATGTCGGCCATCTGTCGCCGCAGGAGTACCTGCGCTGGGCGCTGTCGTCGCATCCGCTTCTGCTCATGCTGGGCGGCGTGCTCGCCGCGCTGATCATCGCCGGGCTGTTTTACCGGATGCTGCGCTCCATTGCGGCGCGCCGTTTGAAGGATTCACAGGACTGATATGCAGTTTCGAATCAACAGGAAACAGGGCCTCGCGCTGGCGCTCGGCCTGACTTTGGGACTCACGGCATCGGCGGGTTTCGCGCGGCTCGTCAAGGCTGCGCAGCCGGCTGCCGCGCCGGGCGCCTGCGGCGACTGGAGCGGCTATCGCACTTTCGTCGAACGCTTCGTGCAGGCCGACGGCCGCGTGATCGACTACTCGACGCCGACCCAGCAGACCACCTCGGAAGGCCAGTCGTACGGCCTCTTCTTCGCCCTCGTCGCGAACGATCGCGCGACCTTCGACCGGCTCCTGAACTGGACGCGCATGAACCTCGCGGGCAATCAGTTCGATCCGCAGAACGTGCGCCTGCCGGCCTGGCTATGGGGCAGGAAGGCGGACGGCTCGTACGGCGTGCTGGATCCTAATTCGGCTTCCGACTCCGACCTGTGGATCGCCTACGACCTGCTGCAAGCCGGACGCCTGTGGCACGAGCCCGCTTACACGCAACTCGGCCAGGCACTCGCGGCCCGCATCGCGCGCGACGAGATGACCAACCTGCCGGGTGTCGGTCCCATGCTGCTGCCCGGACCGCAAGGCTTCAAGGACGGCGGCGTCACGCGGCTCAATCCGAGCTATCTGCCGCTGCCCGTGCTGCGCGCACTTGCGCAGGAGTTGCCCAACGGCCCGTGGGCGAAGCTCGCCGAGAGCGCCTACAGATTGATCAGGACCACTGCGCCGCAAGGCTTTGCGCCCGACTGGGCCGCGTGGCAGAACGGCCAGTTCGTGGTCGATCCGAAAAGCGGCGACACCGGCAGCTATGACGCGATTCGCGTCTATCTGTGGGCCGGCCTCGCGGCGCCCGCCGATCCGCTCGCGAAGCCGTGGCTCGCGGCGCTCGGCGGCATGCGCGCGCGCGTCGCGCAAAACGGCTTTCCGCCCGAGAAAGTGTCGTCGACCAGCGGCAACGCAAGCGGCGAAGGTCCGCTCAGCTATTGGGGCGCGCTCGCGCCGTACTTCAAGGCGCAAGGCGACGCGCACGGGCTCGGCCTCGCGCGCACGCACCTGGCTGCGCTCGACGCAAGCGTGCCGGGCCATGAGCCGGTGTACTACGACAGGGTGCTGGGCCTGTTCGGCACGGGTTTCATCGACGGGCGCTATCGCTTTGACGAAAGCGGCCGTCTCGTGCCGAACTGGAGAAACGCATGCGACTGAGCGCCCTCGCATGGTCGCTGCGCTTTGCGCTGAGCGCGCCGCTCGTCTGCTGCCTGGCCGCAGCCGCGCCCGACGCGCTGGCGCAGGCGTCCAAAGATCCAATGAGCGTGCTGATCGACCAGGGCAAGTACTGGCAGTCGCATCAGCGTGGCGACCTTGCGGAACAGGCGTGGCTCAAGGTTCTGCGCATCGACCCGAAACAGCCGGACGCGCTGTTCGGCATGGGCATGGTGCTCGCGGACCGCAAGGACGGCGCGGGCGCGCAGCAGTACCTGTCACGCCTGAAGGCGGTCGCGCCCGACTACCCGCGGCTGGACGACCTGGGCCGGCGGCTCGGCGAATCGAGCCTGCGCGATCAGACCGTGAACGACGCGCGGCGGCTCGCGCAAAGCGGTCAGAGCGCGAGCGCGGTGCAGGAGTATCAGCGGGCTTTGACCGGCAAGCCGGCCACGCCCGAATTGCAGCTGGAATACTACCAGGCCCTCTCGGCGACGCCGCAAGGCTGGGACCAGGCGCGCCGCGGACTCGAACAGCTGGCGCGCGACAATCCCGACGATCCGCGCTACGCGCTCGCTTACGCGCAGCATCTGACCTATCGCGACGTCACGCGCCGCGACGGTATCGCGCGGCTGCAAAAGCTGGCGGGCGACAGCACGGTGGGCGCGTCGGCGAAAAAGAGCTGGCGCCAGGCGCTGCTCTGGCTCGACGCGCGTCCCTCGGATGCCGCGCTGTACCAGGCCTACCTGCAGGGCGCAAGCGACGACGCCGCCGTGAAGGCACGTTTCGATTCGATGGTGCAGCAGGATAAGGCTGCGCGTGAGCGCGCGCAGGAAAACGCCAGCGTGGACGCGCGCGGACGCCTGATCGCCGACGGTTTCGCCGCGCTCGATCACGACGACCCGGCCAGCGCGCGCGCGAAGTTTTCGTCGGTGCTGGCCAATAGTCCAAACGACACCGACGCGCTCGGCGGCATGGGCATTGCCGCGCTGAAGCAGGAGCATTTCGCCGAGGCGCGCAACTACCTGGAGCGCGCGTCGCGCAACGGCAACCCGGCGCGCTGGAAAACCGCGCTCGACAGTGCGACCTACTGGACCTACACGAGCGACGCGATCGGCGCGCGCAGCAACGGCGAGTTCGCGAAAGCCAAAGCGCTGTTCGAACGCGCAATCGCGCTGAATCCGTCCGACGTCACCGCGCAGGTGCTGCTCGGCGAAATGCTGCTCGCCAACCATGACGCCGCCGGCGCCGAACAGGCATACCGGATGGCGCTGCGCCGCCAGGCCGACAACCCCGACGCGATTCGCGGACTGGTCGGCGCCCTTGCCGCTCAGGGCCGCGGCGACGAAGCGCTGCAGTTTGCCAATCAGTTGAACGCGGAACAGCAGTCGAAGGCGGGCGGCATCAACCGTCTGCGCGGCGAAGCGCAGGCCGCGCAGGCTCGCGCGGCCGAAGCGCGCGGCGACCTGGGCAGCGCGCGCAGTCTCTTCGAAGACGCGCTGCTGAACACGCCCGACGACCCGTGGCTGCGCCTCGACCTCGCGCGCATCTACGTGCGCCAGGGGGCGGTCGCCAACGCGCGCAGCATGATGGACGGTCTGCTCGCCGCGCATCCCGACATGACGGATGCGCTGTACGCGAGCGCGCTGCTGTCCGCGGAAACGCAGGACTGGTCGACCGGTCTCGCGCAACTCGAACGCATACCGGCGGCGCAACGCACCGACGCGATGGCGTCGTTGCAGCATCGCCTATGGGTGCATCAGCAGGCGGAACTCGCGACTCGTATGGCGCACGCCGGCCAGACGCAACAGGCGCTGGCGACGCTGCGCGCGGCCGAACCGGTGGCGGGCAACAGTCCCGAACTGATCGGCGTGCTCGCGGCCGGCTACCAGCAGGCCGGCGACCCGAACCGCGCGCTGACGCTCGTGCGCGGTGCGATGAGCGCGGCGCCCGGCAACACCGACCTGCTGCTGCAATACGCAGGCATTCTGTCGGCCACGCAGCAGGAATCGGAACTCGGCATGGTGATGCGGCGGCTCGCGTCAATGCCGCTGACGCCGCAGCAGCGCACGGATTTCGGCAACCTGAACGTCGGCATCGTCATCAAGCAATGCGACCTGGTGCGTCGGCGCGGCGATCTCGCCAGCGCCTACGACGTGATCGCGCCGTGGCTCGCCGCGATGCCGGACAACCCCGATCTGCAAGCCGCGCTCGGCCGCCTGTATGCGACTGCCGGCGACGACCGCAACGCGCTCGAAAGCTATCGCGTCGCGTTGCGGCGCAAGCCCGACGATCTGAATCTGCTGCAGGCGGCCATTTCCGCTGCGTCGGGCGCAAAGCAGTTCGACTACGCGGAAGCGCTCGCCAAAGACGCATTGAAGGCGGCGCCCGACGACCCCGGTGTGCTCGCCACGGTCGGGCGCATGTATCGCGCCGAGGGCAAGCTCTCGCTGGCGTCGACGTATCTGCAACGATCGCTCGTCGCCGCAAACACACCGTTGATGGCGAACGCGCCGCGCACCAGCGCCACGAGCAACGTGCCGCGCGGCTGGGAGACGGCGATGCGGCGCATCGGCGCTACGCCGCTGCCAGGCACCAATCCCTTCGAAGGAAAAACCGCGACGGTCGCGCCGACCGATGCCGATAATGCCGCGCTCGGCTTCAATGCTTCGGCGAATGCCGCGCGCGCTTCCCTTCCGTACTCGCAGTCCTCATTGCCGACACAGACCGTGCCGAACTATCCGCCGCCCACGCAGCCTGCGCCGTATGTAGCGCCGTATGTAGCGCCGTATGTAGCGCCGTATGTAGCCCCGTATGTCGCGCCGTATGGCTCTTCTTCCGTCGCGCCTTATGCGGCGCCTGCGCAACCGTATACGCAGCCAGCTTCACAGCAAACCTCGCAGCCGTACGTGCAACCAACCTCCCAGCCGTACCTGCAGCCACGCACGCAGCCTTATGCGCCGAACGGCGCGCCTGCCGCGCTGCCGTACAACGCGCCTCGCCAGAATGCCGACGCCGGCGGCTATGGTCAGGAGAGCAACGGTTCGAGCCAGTCGGGCGCGCCGTTGCAGCCCTACCCTGGACAGGGCCGCGAAGCAGGGGCGTCGCAAATGCCGGGCGCGGCGCCGATGCAGCAGATGCCGGCTTCGGCGCCGATGCAGCAGCCGTACAACCCGGCTTATGCGCAGCAGCAGGCTCCGTATGCGCAGCAGTACGGCCAGCAGCAGGCGCCCTATCCGCAGCAGCAGTACGGCACACCGGACGGCTACGTTCCTACGCCGTGGCCCATGTCGCCGGCCGCGCGCGCGGCGCAGGCCAACGCCGGCGCCATGCAGCCTTATGGGGCGCCCACGAGTGGCGCGGCCAACGGCAAGCGCACTACGGGGAAGAAGCAAAGCGCGTCGAAGAACAGCCGCAGTGCAGCGGGATACGCGCAACAGCAGCCGTACTACGGTCAGCAGGGTTACGCGCAGCAAGCTTATCAGCCGTATCCGCAGCAGCAGGCGCACGCGCAGCAACAGCCTTATGCGCAGCAGCCTTATGTGCAGCAACAACAGTATGGACAGCAGCCCTACCAACCCTACCCGCCCCAGCAGCAGGCTTACGGCAATCAGGGCTACTACGCGCAGCAGCAACCCTACATTCCGCAGCCGCCCACCGGCTACGCGCAAGCGTATTACCCGCAGCAACCGGGCGTGAGCGGCAACGGTGCCAATTACGCGCAGCCGAATGTCGCCAATGCGCAGACGCTCGGCGTGGCCGAGGAACTGGCGCAGGTCAATCGCGAGCAGGCGAGCACCGTTTCTGGCGGTATCGTGTTTCGCAATCGCAGCGGCGAGGACGGCCTGTCCACGCTCACCGACATCGAGGCGCCCGTGCAGGGCCGCATCAAGGCGGGCAACGGACATGTGGTCGTGACGGCGACGCCCGTCACGCTCGATGCGGGGACGGCCGCGGGCAACGTGTCGACGCTCGCGCGTTTCGGCGCGGGCCTGTCGAACAGCACGTCTGCCGCGGCCGCCGTGGCAGGCACCAACAACTATGGCAGCCAGACGGCGAGCGGCGTCGGGCTCTCTGTCGGTTACGAGGGCCGCTCGCTGTCGGGCGACATCGGCGTGACGCCGATCGGCTTTCGCGAGACCAACCTTGTCGGCGGCGCGCAGTACAACGGCGGCATCAGCGACAAGGTGTCGTATTCGCTGGCCGTCGCGCGCCGCGCGGTGACCGACAGCCTGCTGTCGTACGCGGGCACGCGCGACGCGGCATCCGGTCTCGAATGGGGCGGCGTGACGTCGACGGGCGGCCTCGCAAGCCTCGCCTGGGACGACGGCACCAACGGTCTGTACGTGAACGCGGCGTACCAGTACTACCAGGGCCACAACGTCGCGAGCAACAACGCGGTGAAGGGCGGCGGCGGGGTTTATACGCGCCTCCTGAAGGACGCCGATCAGACGCTCACGGTCGGCGTGAACACGACGCTCATGCGTTACAACAAGAACCTGTCGTACTTCACGTATGGCCAGGGCGGTTATTTCAGCCCGCAACAATATGTGATCCTGAACCTGCCGATCGAATGGACCGGCCGCAACGGCGCCTTCACGTATGACGTAAAAGGCTCGATCGGTGTGCAGCATTATCGGCAGGACGCGTCGAACTACTTCCCGCTCGGCGACTCGGGCGGCCTGCAAGCGGCGGCTGCGGCGAACGCCACGCTGATCGGCAACAGCGTCGACAGCAACGCGCAGTATCCCGGCCAGAGCAAGACCGGCGTCTCGTACTCGCTTAGCGCCGTCGGCGAATATCAGCTCGCGCCGCAACTGGCGTTCGGAGCAACGGCATCGCTCGGCAATGCTTATCAATATCGCGAATGGCTTGCCGCCGTCTACATGCGCTACAGCTTCACGAAGCAGACCGGCCTGCAGCCGTTCCCGCCGACGCCGCTCAGCTCGCCGTATCTGTCGCTGTCCAACTAGCGCGACGAAGGCGCGCTGCGCCTTCGTCGCTTGTTTGTCGCTTCTTCATCGGTTCTTCGTCGCTTCTTCCTCACGACCCGGGCGGGCCACCGATTATGCGCCGGCATTGCGGCGCTTTCATCGGCACGCAGGCAACGCGCCTTCAAGCTAACGTCAGCGCTTTCCTCTGAAGGATTCTGTAAGGACGTGTGCAGCGTTTATTGCCGCTCGCGCAAGCCAGCCCGCGATCCGCAGAGGTAAAAGTTGCGCGCGTCCCGGTGCGTGCACAACTAATCCGCATGCATCGCCTGTCCGCCCTTTACGCGGACCATATGAAGCGGCAGACTGGAGACCCCACTCAACAACGCGATCTCGTGGAGCGCAGCATGCCCTTTCCGGCACACGATCACGGCTGCCCCGGCTGGAGCGGCGAGATGGCGCGGCGCATCGGTGAATTCGACTGGTCGGCCACCGGTATCGGCGCAATTGCGGATTGGCCTCGCAGTCTGACCGCCACGGTGCAGTTGCTGCTCGCTTCGCCAGTGCCGCTCGTGCTGCTGTGGGGCAAATCCGGCTACATGATTTACAACGACGCATACGCGGTTTTCGCCGGCGGGCGGCATCCTTATCTGCTTGGTTGCCCGGTCGAACGAGGCTGGCCCGAAGTCGCGGACTTCAATCGTCATGTGATGCAAACCTGCCTCGCCGGCGGCACGCTCTCGTATCGCGACAAGGAACTCGTCTTGCTGCGCGAGGGCAAGCCCGAAGACGTGTGGATGGACCTGTACTACAGCCCGGTCGCCGACGACAGCGGCGCGCCCGCGGGCGTGCTGGCCGTCGTGGTAGAGACGACCGAGCGCGTGTTGACCGAACGCTGGCGCCAACGCGCCGAAGCCGATCTGCACGAAACCAACGAACGCCTGCAACTCGCGCTCAATACCGGCGCCGTGCTGGGCACCTGCGTCGCCGACATGCAGACCGGCAAGATCACCGGTGACGAGCGTTTTGCGCGCACCTTCTCTTTCTCCGTGGAAGAAGCCGCCCGAGGCGTCGATCACAGCGCCGCGACGCGGATGATTCATCCTGACGATCAATCGTTGCTTGAACGTTTGCGCAGCGAGGCGCTGCAACCAGGCAGGCCGTTTCGCGCGGAGTACCGCATTCGCCGGCCCGACGGCGCGTACGTATGGGTACAGGCAAATGGCCGGTGCGAGTTCGACGAACACGGCCAGCCCACCCGCTTTCCCGCGGTGCTGATCGACATTCACGAGCGCAAGATCGCCGAGCAGTCGCTGCGCCAGTTGACCGAGACGCTCGAGCAGCGCGTTGCCGATGCGGTCGCCGCACGCGCAATCGCTGAAGAACAGTTACGTCAGGCGCAGAAAATGGAAGCGATCGGCAGCTTGACGGGCGGCGTCGCGCACGACTTCAATAACGTGCTGCAAGTAATCAACGGCAATCTGCAGATGATGGCCGCCGACGCGGGCGACAACCCGGCCACGTTACGCCGTTTGTCGGCGGCAACGGAGGCGGTCAAGCGCGGCGCGAAACTCGCCGCGCATCTGCTCGCGTTCGCCCGGCGCCAGCCGCTCTCGCCCACCGTGCTCAACCCGCGCCGCCTGCTTGCCGGCATGAGCGAGATGCTGCATCGCGCGCTCGGCGAAACCGTGCGGATAGAAACCGTGTTGAGCGATAACCTGTGGCACGTGCAGGTCGATCGGAATCAGCTCGAAAACGCGCTGCTCAATCTGGCCATCAATGCACGCGACGCGATGAAAACCGACGGCACGCTGACCGTGTGCGCCGCGAACCGCGTGCTCGATGCGGCCTTTTGCAGCGACAAGCCCGAGCTTACGCCGGGCGAATACGTGGTCTTTTCGGTCACGGATACCGGCGCGGGCATGCCGCCCGAAGTGCTCGAGCACGTGTTCGAACCGTTCTTCACGACCAAACCGCACGGGCATGGCACCGGCCTGGGTCTGAGCATGGTGTTCGGTTTCGTGAGGCAAAGCGGCGGCCATACACTGATAGAAAGCACGGTGGGACATGGCACGACGGTGTCGCTGTTTTTCCCGCGCTGTTGCGAGCCGGAAACCGCCGAACCCCCGGACGAGACCAGCGCGCCCGGGGGCGGCGGCGAAACGGTGCTGGTGGTCGAAGACGACGCGGACGTGCGCCTGACCGCCGTCGAAATGCTCGTGCAGCTCGGCTACAAGGTGCTGACTGCGTCGAGCGGCGACGCGGCACTCGAGTTCATTCACAGCGACGTGCCGATCGATCTGTTGTTCACCGACGTGGTGATGCCCGGCAAGATAAAAAGCGTCGAACTGGCGCGACGCGCCGCGGCACGCTCGCCGGCCGTGCCGACGCTGTTCACGTCGGGCTATACGCGCGACGAGATCGTCCATCATGGCAAGCTCGACGCTGGCATCACGCTGCTGTCCAAACCGTATCGCCGCGACGACCTCGCGCGCAAGGTGCGCGGCGTGCTGCGCGCCGCGCGTGCGCCGGCTGCCGGCGCCGCGTCGGTCGGCAAGATGACCGACAGGGAAATCGCCGCCTGCGTGCCGAGCGTCGCGTACGACCCGCCACGCAGTGAGATGAACGACAGCGAAGTGACGGGCGAGCGCGAGCTTCAGCGCGAGGCGGCGCCGCAAGCCGCGCCCACGCGCGCACCGGCCCACGTGCTGCTGGTCGAGGACGACGCCGATTCGCGCGAGGCGCTAAGCCTCCTGCTCGGCACGCTGGGGCTCGACTGTACATCCGTCGGCAGCGCCGAAGAAGCGCTGCCGCTCGTGCCGGCGCAACGCTACGACATACTCTGCACGGACATTACGCTGCCCGGCATGTCGGGCGACAACCTGGCGCGCGCGGTGCTGCACGCGCAGCCGGACGTGCATGTCTTGCTGGTATCCGGCTACGGCGCGCATGCGTCCATCGGCGAGGGCATTCCCGGCGCGCGGATACTGGGCAAGCCGTTCGACCTCGCGCAGTTGCGGCATGAACTTGCGCGCTGGGTCGATCCGATCGAAGCCGCGTCCTGACGCTGCGTGCGCGCTTGGTTCACGTGCACTTTCCGGCACAGCAGGCCGGAATGCGGCATATATTGGTTGATGTCGACGCGATCACAGCGGCGCGCAATGCGTTGCACGCGTGGCCCCTGGTATGATGCTGGCGTGCGCTTTTGTTGCGGCTGTGCCGTTGTTGCCGCACATGTTGCCCGTCGTTGCCGTTGCGCTGGTTGCAGCAGTTGCAGCAGTCTCCGTAGCGGCGCTTGAATGCGCGCCTTACTGTGCACCGCTTTTTTGTCACGAGATCCATCATGCCTGCCCAACACGATCCCGCCCCCGCCGCGAGCCCGAGCCCCGCGAAAGCGAGGCGCAAAGAGCTATCCATTACCGTGCGTAATGTTCTGATGGTAGCCGTCGGTGTAATCGTCTTCGCGATTGTCGCGGGCGTCGTGCTGTATCAGCCCATCGTCTATGGCGATCAGATTCCGAACTTCGGCATCATCCTGATGCTGACCGTGCCGGTGATTGCGGGCGTCGCGTTCCGCGTGGGGCTGGATGCGTGGCTCGATCGCCAGTGACGCCCGCAAGGCCGTAGTTTTGCGCTGTGGCGTTCGCGCCCTCGCCGCAACGCCTTACTGGTGCCCGCCGTTTGCCACATGCGCGAATGATCCGGCTTTCGCCGGCAGCACCACCCACACTTCCAGTCCACCGCCTGCGCGGGCATGAAACTCCACCCTCCCGCCGTGCAGCCGCGCAATCCGCTCGACAATCGCAAGCCCCAGCCCCGTGCCGCCGCTATGCGAGCGCGCATTCGGCCCGCGCTGGAACGGCGCCTTGAGCTGCTCGAGCTCTTCCGCCGATAAGCCCTTGCCCCGGTCGCCAACCGCCACATATACGAACTCGCCGCTTGCCCAACTGCGCACCGCAAGCCCGCTGCCGCCGTAGACGATGGCGTTCTGCATCAGATTCATCAGGAGCCGCATCATGCTCACCGGCCGATAGTCGACGAGCGGCAGGCGCGCGAGCGACAGCTCGAACTCATGACCGAGCCCCGCGAAATCGCCGGCAAGCCGCTCTATCAGCGCATTCAGATTGCCGGGCTCGGCAGGCTCGCGTTCGCCGCTGCCTGCGTAATCCATGAACTGCTGCAAGATGGTTTCGATCTGATCCAGATACGACTCCGCTGCCACCACGAAACTGCTGTCGCTGCTCTCGGGCATCGCCATAGCCATCGAAAGGCGAAGCTTGGTGAGCGGCGTGCGAATGTCGTGCGATATGCCGGCGAGCATGAGCGCGCGCGTCGCCTCCGCCTGCTGCAATGCCTGCGTCATCTGGTTGAACGCGCTGCTTACCGCGGCTATTTCCACGGGTCCGTCGGTCGGCAGCGGCGGCGGCGTTTCACCGGCACTCAGGCGCCGTGCCGCATCGGTCAGCTCCTGAAGCGGCCGGCTCAGGTGAAGCTGGATCGCATAGCCGGTCAAGGCCGCGAGCGCCGCCAGAGCGAGCGACAACAGAATGGCCGCGTCGAGGCCGTTGCCTTGTGCGTCTTCGGGAATCGGCAGCGCGATCCAGTATGGTGCGGAAGGTGCCGCGGCGCCGACGGGCGCGTGCATGCGAATCCAGAGCCGCTGTCCGCCCTCGGTCTGCCAGCGCGCTTCCATGTCGGCGGGAAGATGCGTGCGCAAGCTTTCGAGGAACACTTTGCGTTGATAGCTGCGATATGCGTGCATCAAACCTGGCGGCGGCTCTGTTCGCGCGCTGTCAGGAAGCTGCGCATGTGCGTAGAGGCGCGCGGTTAGCGCATCGCGCGCGGCGTTGGGCGTGGTCTGCAACAGATCGTCGAGTGTCTTCACGTAGGTGGCGAACACTGCGGCCGCGCGCTCCACACGCGGGCGCTGCACGTAATGCAGCAACACGCCGAGCGAACACACCTGGCTCAGCATGACAAGCGCGATCAGCAACGCGATATTGCGCGCGAGCAGCGTGCGCGGCAGCAGGCTGCGCAACAGCGGGCGCCTCATGAGCCGACGTCCGCGATCAGCATGTAACCTACGCCCCACACTGTCTTGATAAAGCGCGGCTTGGACGGATCGTCCTCGATGATCTGCCGCAGGCGCAGCACCTGCACGTCTATGCTGCGATCGAGCGCGTCGTGATCGCGGCCACGCGCCCGCGCGAGCAGATTGTCGCGGCTCACCGGCCGGTTCGGCGACGACGCAAGCGCAACCAGCAGCAACATTTGCGCTGAATGGATGTCGAGCAGCGCGCCGCCGCGCGTGAGTTGCTGCTTGCCGACATCCAGCGTGAATTCCCCAAAGCGCACGCACTGCGAAGTCACCGTGACATCCCCTGAAGCGATTTTCTGGCGCCGCAACAGCGCGTTGATTCGCGCGACCAGTTCGCGCGGCAGAAACGGCTTGGCGAGGTAGTCGTCGGCCCCGGTCTCCAGGCCGAGCACTTTGTCGAGCGGGTCGCCTTTGGCGGTCAGCATGAGAATCGGCAAGGTCTGGCCTTGTGCGCGCAGCCGCGAGCAGATCGCGAGTCCGTCTTCTTCGCCGATCATCAGATCGAGCACCAGCAGGTCGAACGGTTCGCGTTCGAGATAACGGTCGAGGCGCTTGCTGTCTTCCGCGGCCCGCACGTCGAAGCCGTGCCCCCGCAAGAAACGCTGCAGCATGTTGCGCAGCTCGATTTCATCGTCGAGAACAATGATCTTTGCGGGCCGGTCCATGCAAAAACTCCCTGTTTTCAGGCTTTCTGTTGCGCCTTGCGCGCGGCCTGCCGTTCGGCAATGCGCTGCAACAGCACGTAGAACGATGGGATGAACAGCACCGCGATGCAGGTGGAGGCGAGCATGCCGGAGAACACCGCAATGCCGAGCGAGCGGCGCGCGCTCGCACTCGCGCCGGTTGCTATCACGAGCGGCACGACACCCAGTATGAACGCGAACGAGGTCATCATGATCGGCCGGAACCGCAACCGTGCCGCCTCGATAGCCGCCTGTGGGATGTCCACGCCTTGCAAACGCAGATGCCGTGCGAACTCCACGATCAGAATGGCATTCTTCGCGGACAAGGCGATGAGCAGCACGAGACCGATCTGAGTGTACAGATTGTTCGCCGCGCCGAGCAAGGCGAGCGTGCCCGCCGTGCCCAACAGCGCGAGCGGCACCGCGAGCACCACCGCGACCGGCAGCAGCCAGCTCTCGTATTGCGCGGCGAGCACGCAGAACACGAGCAGCACGCCGACCGCGAACACCCAGTATGCGGAATTGCCCACCAGCTTCTCCTGATACGACATCGCGGTCCATTCATAGCCTACGCCCGTCGGCAGAATGCGCGCCGCTTCCTGTTCGAACGCGCGAATCGCGTCACCCGTGCTGTAGCCGCTTGCCGGATTACCGTTGATGGCCGCCGCCGGCGCCAGGTTGTAGAGCGATGCGACCGCGGGCCCAACGCTCGTGCGTGCGTCGATGAAGGTCCCCAGCTCGACCATATGGCCGCTGTTGCTGCGGATTTGCAAGCGGCGAATGTCGTCGGTCTCGCGGCGAAACGTGCCGTCCGCCTGCACGAATACAGGGAAGGTATGGTTGAACGTGGTGAACTGATTGACATAGCTCGACCCGACGTAGTCCTGCAGCAGATCGAACACATTGCCGACCGGCACTTGCAGCGACTCTGCCTTCGCGCGGTCCAGCGTTAGTTCGACAGTCGGCACCGCAGCACGGAACGGACTGAAAACACGCTGCAACTCGGGGCGTTTCGACATACTCGCAATCAGCGCATCCGTTGCGCTTTGCAGGCGTTGATAGTTCTGCGAGCCGTCGGTCAGCATGACCTGCATCTGCACGCCTGCGCTGTTGCCGAGCCCCTGGATAGGCGGCGGCACGATCACCACCGCGCGCACGTCCGGCAGTTTCGCCAGTTCGCTGTTCATGCGCAGGTATAGCGAGCGCAGGTCCTCGCCTTTGCCGCGCTTGCTCCAGTCGTCGAGCGTCACGTAGATGAGCGCGGCGTTCGCCAACGACGCATTGTTATCGAGCGGCGAAATACCGCCGATCGACACCACGTGGCTCACGCCCGGAATTGCGCCGATGCGCTTCTCGATCTGCGTGCTCGCCTCGCGGGTTCGGCGAAGTGACGCGGCATCGGCAATTTGCGCGGCAATCAGCATGTAGCCCTGGTCCTCGAGCGGAATGAAGCTGGTCGGCACGCGCGTCAGCAAATAGGCGGACGCTGCGCCGAGTACCAGTGCGATGACGAGCGCGAGCTTGCAGCGCGCTACGAACCACGACACCACGCTCGCATAGCCCTTTTCGACGCGTGCATAAGCGCGGTCGAACCCGCGGTACACCACGTTCGGCTTGCCTGGCCGCTGGTGCCGCAGCCAGCGCACGCTCTGCACCGGCTTGAGCGTCACCGCATTGATCGCGCTGATCACGGTGGTCGCGACCACCACGAGAGCGAACTGCCGGTACATCTGCCCGGTCACGCCGCCAAGAAACGCCGAAGGCAGGAACACCGACACCAGCACCAGCGTGATACCGACAATCGGTCCGAGCAGTTCGTGCATCGCGTCGATGGCAGCCTGCTTCGGCGTCTTGCCCTGCTCGATATGCTGCGTGATGCCCTCGACGACGACGATCGCATCGTCCACGACAATGCCGATGGCGAGCACAATCGCAAAGAGCGTCAGCAGGTTGATCGAGAAGCCCATCATATAGATCGCGCCGAACGTGCCGATGATGGTGACGGGTATCGTGGTGGCCGGCACCAGCATCGCGCGCCAGTTCTGCAAAAACAGCAGAATCACCGCCAGCACGAGCAACGCCGCTTCAAAGAGCGTCTTGTACACGTCGATCACGGACTGCCGCACGAAGGTCGTGGTATCGAACGGCAATTGGTAGGTGACGCCCTTTGGCATGTCTTTCGCGAGGCGCGCCATGGTGGCCTTCACCGCATTGCCGACTTCCAGCGCATTTGCTTCGGGTAACTGATAGATTGCGATGCCTGCCGCCGGCTTGCCGTCCAGATTGAAGAACTGGCTGTAGCTCGACGAGCCGAGCTCCGTATGGCCGACATCGCGAATGCGCACGAAATGGCCGCCGTCGTTCGAATCGGCCTTGACGATAATGTCGTCGAATTCCCGCGGCGTGGAGAGCGCGCCGCGCATGCTCACCGTGAGCTGGAACGCCTGGCCGCCCGCGTTCGGCTCCGAACCGAGCTGGCCCGCGCTCACGTCCTTGCTCTGGCTTTGAATGGCCTGCATGACGTCCGCGGCGCTCAGGTTGCGCTCGCTGAGTTTTTGCGGGTCGAGCCAGACGCGCATGCTGTACTGCCCTGTGCCGAACACGGTGACGTCGCCGACACCCGGCAAACGCGCGAGCGTGTCGCGCAGATAAATCACGGCATAGTTGCTGAGGAACAGCGAATCGTATTTTGGGTCCGGCGATTGCAGCGTATACAGCTGCAAAATCGCGGTGGAGCGCTTTCTGACGGTCACGCCCTGCTGCTGCACCGCTTGCGGCAACTGCGCGGTGGCGGCGGACACACGGTTCTGCACGAGCACTTGCGCCTTGTCGACGTCGGTGCCCACCGCGAACGTGACCGTGAGCGTGTAGGTGCCGTCGTTGGTGCTGGTGGACTGCATGTACAGCGCGTTTTCCACGCCGTTGACCTGCGTTTCGATCGGCAACGCCACGCGGTCGATCACCGTCGCTGCGCTCGCGCCAGGAAAGTGCGCGACGACCTGTACGGTGGGCGGCGTGATCGGCGGATATTGCGCGACCGGCAGGTTGACTAGCGCAACCGCGCCGAGCAGCATCACGATCAGCGCAATCACATTGGCAAATACCGGGCGCTCGACGAAAAAGCGGATCATGAGCGACCCTGCACGGCGGCGTCTACTGTCTGTACCTTGATGCCGGGCGCCACCGCGAGACCCCCGCCCGTCACCACGCGGTCCGTCGCCGCGAGGCCCGCTGTGATCGCGCGCAGCGAACCGTACAGACCGCCGGTCGTCACCCCGCGTTTCTCGATCACGTTGGCCGCATTCACGACCAGCACCGAGGCGCCGGCCTGCTCGCGCAGCAACGCGGTATCCGGCACGAGCAGCACGTTTTGCGGCGCGCTCGCCGGGATGTGCACCTCTACCGACATGCCTGGAATCAATCGACTGTCGCGATTGGCGATATCGGCACGCAGCTTGATCGCGCCGCTGGCGGGGTCCACCCGCGTATCGACGAACTCCAGCGCCGCGTCCTGAGCCTGCTGCGGTGGCGCGCCCGGCAGGTTCACCTGCACGGTATGCGGCGCTTGCGTGAACAGGCCGATGCGGTTCGCGTCGCGTTCGTTCAGCGTGAAGTTCACATACACCGGTTGAATGCGGTCGAGCGTGGCGAGCCTCGTGGAGTCCGATGCGCCCACCACATTGCCGACGTCGAAAGCGCGTGCGCCAATGCGGCCCGCAAACGGCGCGCGTATCTCCGTATAACCGAGATTGATGCGCGACATGTCGCGTTTCGCGAGCGCCTGGTCGCGCGTGGTCTGCGCCTTTTGCAGCGACGACTCCGAGGTGGCGTTGTCCGACGTTAGCTGTTTCTGACGCGTGAGTTCCTGTTCCGCGTTATCGAGCGCCGCCTGATCGTAGACGAGCTGTGCGCGGTACGTGTCCGGTTCGATGCGAAACAGCAGTTGCCCTTGCCTGACGTTCGCGCCGTCCGTGAAGCCGATCTGCTTGAGCACGCCCTGCACGCGCGCAACCAGCGTAACGGTCGCCGAAGGCGCGACGCTGCCCATCAGATCGAGTTGCTCGCGCACTTCGCGCGGCTCGGGCCGCATCACGCTGACTTGCGGCAACGGCGCATTCTGCGCGGCAGGCGCGTTGCTTTCGTGGCAGCCGCTCAAGACCGCGAGCAGTGCGAGCGCGGACAGCGCTCGCAGCGGCATCCGATACGCAAGGCTTCGCGGCGTTTCGTGCCGCCTCGCATTTGCGCTCCACCCGCTTGTTCCGGTTCGTCTGGCCATGTTGTTATTCCCCGCGCTGTCATTTGCCGTCAGGCCGCGAGTCCGCGCCCGCGCGCGCCAACGCTGACCCGGCTGGCGGATTGAGCAGACGGCCCCAGTCCGTGCGCCGCGCCATCTCTTCGGCAATCCGTTCGCTCACCACCTGCTGGCCCTGCGCGACTTCCCAGCCGCCGCCGAGCGCGCGATACAGCGACACCGCCGCGAGCGCGGCGATGCCCTGGTTTTGCGCGAGCGCGTCGCCATCGCGCAATGCCGAGCGCGATGCGTCGAGCACCGAGTCGTACGTGACGGAGCCCGAGCGATACTGCGCGTTGGCAAGCCGCAACGCGCGCTGCGAAGCGTCGGACGCACGCACGGAGGCGGCGAGCGCATCCAGCGACGTGCGCAGCGCCGCAATGGCGTCCTCCACTTCTTTCTGCGCCTGCAATACGGTGTTCTGATAATCGAGCACCGCCTCCTGAAACGACGCGTCCTGAATGCGCACCGCGTTCTTCAGTTGCCCCCGGTCGAAGATGGGCAGCGAAATGCCCGCCGAAAAGAGCCCGATCGTCTTGCTGCCCCACTGCGATAGTCCAATGCCATGCTGTTCGCCGGACGACAAACCGAAGAGCCCCGTCAACGACAGCGACGGATACAGCTTCGCCTTCGCCGCGCCGATCAATGCCGACTGCGCCGCGGCATTGAGCGCGGCCTCGCGCACGTCGGGGCGGCGGCGCAGCAGATCGGCCGGAATACCCACGTCGATCTGCGTCGGCGCGACTGGAATTGCGCTGCGGCCCTTCAGTTGCGCGTCGACGGCGTCGGGCGGATCGGCAAGCAGCACCGCGAGCGTGTCGCGATCCTGCGCGCGCGCCTTGATGAGCGGCGGAATCTGCGCCTCGGTTTCGGCGACCAGCGTGGCGGCCTGTTCGACGTCGAGCTGGCTCGACGCGCCGCGCTTGTAGCGCGCCTGCGTGAGCGCGAGGCTGTCCTGTACCGACTTGAGATTCTGCTGCGCCACCACGATGCGCTGCTCGAGCGCGCGCAGGTCGATGTATGCGTTGGCGACATCGGCGAACATGGACACCAGCGCGTTATCGTAAGCCGCTTCGGACACGCGCAACTGAGCGCGATCGGCTTCGATCTGCCGGCGGTATTTGCCCCAGAAATCCAGTTCCCAGCCGGCATTCGCATGAAAATGCTCGGCCCATAAATGCGTCGGCGGCAAAGGCCCGACGCCGCTCGTATTGATATGGTTTGCGCCGACCGACACGCTGCCCGTTTGCGGCAGAAGATTCTCCGCGCTGATTGCAAGCTGCGCGCGCGCCTTGAAGATGTGCAAACCCGCGACCTGCAATGACAGATTGCGCTGATAGGCCCGCTCTTCGAGCGCGCTCAGCACCGGGTCGTTGAACGCCTTCCACCATGCGGCCTGCGCGGGGGGCGCAGCCTGTGCGAGCGGCGGCAGGCTCTCCAGCCACTGCTTTTCCAGCGTGAGCTCAGGCTCCGCGAAATCCGGTCCCACGCTCATGCAGGCGGCGAGCGCCGCGCTCATCGACACGACGATCGATGCACGCGCAAGACGCAAGCGGCGGGACGTGGCAGGTTTCATTGCGCGTGGGGGGCGTGGGGGCTTGGGGGCTTGAAGGGCTCAGTAAGTGATTCGACGAGGACAAGGTTGCGGGCGACGCCGGCATGCTGCCAACGCGCGCACACTGCTCGGCTTAGCGCGTGGCCGCGCGCTCGCGCATGAATTCCTCGATCTGCGGCAGCGTGACGTAGCCGGCCTTTTGCGTGTCGATCTCGTCGAAGTGGCTTGCCACCATCGGCATGCCGGCCGCGGCCTGCTCTTTCGTGAGCTTGCCGTCGTGCGTGGTGTTGGCGTTCGCAAACCGCGATTGCAGTTGCGCAACCATGCGCTGGACGCGCTGCGGGTTGGCGCCTTGGGGAGCCGCCTGCGCGAACGTGACGGTGGTTGCGCAGCACAGCAGGATGGCAGCGAGCAATTTTTTCATGACCGACTCCTTACATAGAGCCACCGAGCGCCGCCTGCGGGTGCCGCGATCCGTCCGATGACAGGTCGAATTCTTGTGGAAGCGCTGCCGCAAGGCAATTGCAGAATGATGTCGCCCGATGTCATGAAGCGGCCGCCTGCCGCCCCAAGCGCCGGACGCCGCGCCACCTATGCTGCGGCCGCCGCAATTGCCCTTGCTGGAGGATAGGACATGGCGACGGCGAGAACGCCTGGTGAATTCCCGTTGTCCTGAAGAAATGCGGAACGGCGATTGCTCCCCATGAAGTGACGCGCAACAGCCGCCCTGACTGCCCCGCAATGCGGTCTCCGCCTTATCGCCTGATATCGGACATTTCACATGAGCTACCAGAACCTGGACAGGGAGATCGCCCATCTCGAACTGGTGTTCGGGCGCCTCTCGGTGAATGATTCTCTTCCGCTTTCCTACTGGGACAGCCGTTTGCGCGAGCTGTCGGACGCGCCGCTCATGCCGGCGCAGCGAGCCCGGGTCGCCCGTCTCGCAGCTACGCTTGCCGCACTCCGGGAGCCGGAGGAAGCGGTCTGCGACATGCCCCCCTCACGCTGGAAGGAGGCTCGCTGATGACCGAAGCGACGCGCGACAAGCCACGCCAGCCGTCCGCCGAAGCGGCCCACTCACAAGCGCCGCGCGCCGAGGACGCGGGCGCCGATTCTCCGCATCTGAACGAGGGCGAGCAGGATCAGGCGGCGCACCACACCGCCCCGCACGCGCTCGTGCTGCACGAGATAGTCCGCGCCGAGGGCGAAGCGGCCCTCGAACGGACCCTTGGCGCGCTGATCTGGTCGTCGCTCGCAGCAGGGCTTTCGATGGGCTTTTCGTTTCTCACGCAAGCGGTGCTCGAAGCCGGCCTGCCCGATACCGCGTGGCGTCATCTCGTGTCGAGCTTCGGCTATTCGATGGGCTTCGTGCTGGTCATCATGGGGCGGCAGCAGCTTTTCACCGAAAGCACGCTGACGGTCGTGCTGCCGGTGTTGACGCGGCGCGATCCGGGCACGCTGCTGCGGGCCATGCGGCTATGGGCTGTCGTGCTGTTCTTCAATCTGGTCAGCACATGGATTTTCGCCGCGATGCTGCGCATTCCCGATGTATTCGCGCCCGCCGTGGTCGATGCGTTGGGCGAAGTCTCGCGCGCGGCGGTCGGCTCCGAGCAGATGCTGCCGACCATGGTGAAGGCGGTATTTGCCGGCTGGCTGATCGCGTTGATGGTATGGCTATTGCCGAGCGCGCGTTCGGGCCGCCTGTTGACGGTGCTGCTGATCACCTATGTGGTCGCCGTGAGCCATCTGTCGCACATCATTGCGGGGTCGACGGAGGTGGCTTATGCGTTCCTGAGCGGCGACGCGAGCGTGCGTGACTATTTTCTGCGTTTTCTCGTGCCTACCCTCGTGGGCAACACGGTGGGCGGCATGTCGCTGGTAGCGCTGCTCAACCATGCGGCAATTGCGCCGGAAATCAACGGCCCGCGCTGACTCTTGCAGGCGGGGCCGCTCTGCACTCGCGCGGCGGCCCTGCGCGCCGCCGGCGGTTAGTCCATGAGCCGATCCGTCGATCAGCCGATCAGAATGCGCGCACCGAGCGCAAGCACTAGCGCGGGCAGCATCACGACCACGCCCACCTTCAGGAACTTCATGAAGCTCACGTCTTCGCCTTCGCGGCGAATCGCATTGAGCCAGAGAATGGTGGCAAGCGACCCGGTAATCGACAGGTTGGGGCCGAGGTCGACGCCGATCAGCAGTGCGTCGATCACCCGCTCGGGGCTGTGGGCCTGCATCACGGTGGAACTCGCTATCAGGCCGGCCGGCAGGTTGTTCATCAGATTGCTGCCGATCGCGATAGCGGCGCCCGCCCAGCCCGCGGTGCCTGCTTCGTTGTGCGCGGCCGCGTCGCGCGTCAGCGCGGCGAGCAGGTTGATCACGCCGGTATGGTCCAGCATTTCGACCAGCACGAACAGCGCGGCCACGAGCGGCAGCACGCTCCACGATATTTCGCGGATCATCGGCACGGGCGACTTGCGTTCCTGGACCAGCACGACCACGGCGGTCAACGCACCGAGTATGGCCGTGGGCAGGCCGAGCGGAACGTCGAAGGCGGAGACCGCGAGCAGCACGATTGCCGTCACGGCAATGCCCGCCAACGCGACGCGGCCACTGGACGAGAGCCGCAGCGGCTCCAGATTCGCCTCGCAGGTGCCGGCAAGGGCCTCGCGCTGGGTCCAGCGCAGCAGCACGTAAGTCGCGCCGATCGACAGCAGCGACGGCAACGCGAAACGCATCAGCCACGGCCCGAGCGCGGGCGTGTGATTGCCGTACAGCACGATGTTGGCCGGATTGGAGATCGGCAGCACGAAGCTGGCCGCGTTGGCAATGAACGCGCAGACAAAGAGCAGCGGCAACGGGTCGGTCTTCGCTTTCTTCGCGGCGGCAAACACGGCGGGCGTAAGGACGACCGCGGTGGCGTCGTTAGAAAGAAAGGCCGTGATTACCACGCCGACCAGATACACGAGCATAAAGAGCTTGCGCGGCGAGCCCTGCGCGTGATTGACCGCGAGCACCGCGACCCAATCGAAGAGCCCTTCGCGGCGCCCTACTTCCGAGAGCAGCATCATGCCGAACAGGAACAGATAGACGTCCGTGCCCTTGCCGACGGCTTCCATCGCCAGATTCAGCGGCAACAGCCCCAGCGCCACCAGCAGCACCGCGCCGGCCACCGCCCATACCGCCTCGGGCCACTTGAAAGGACGGGTGATCACGCCGGCGGTCGCGAACGCGGCGATACCCCATGAAAGGAAAATCGAAGTCACAACAAAAACCTTGAATAGATGGTTGTACGCAGGCAATGCCCGGTGCGCAGGATAACCCATGCCGGCGCGACTCCCGCATTTCTGCCATTTTCGCGGCAGCCGGCAAGCCCCAATGCATTCACTTTGCCTTTGATTTTGCCTTTGATTTTGCCTTTGATTTTGCCTTTGATTTTGCCTTTGATTTTGCCTTTGACTTCACCATTGGCATCACCAGTAGAACAATGTGTTCTCTCGCCTGTGCCTATTCGGTTCTCTTTGACATCCCTACTATTCGCACTGAACACGGCAACGCACTAACGGCCCGTCAGAGCTGATTCGCTACGACCCGTTGGCAATCAAATTCCCCGCTGTGTGCAATTAACGCACACGAGTTCGATAGGATGCGTACCACCATGAAAACCCTACTCCAACACACCGTTCTCGCGGGCGCCGCGGCCCTTGCGCTGCTCGGCACGAGCCTCGCGCATGCCGACGTCGACACCAGCAAAAGCACCGTAATCGCGACCACCAAGCAGATGAACGTGCCGGTTGACGGCAAGTTCAGGAAATTCTCCGCGCAACTGTCGTTCGATCCGGCGAAACCGACGGCGGGCAGCGCCAGCGTGTCGATCGACACGCGCAGCTACGACCTCGGCGCGGACGACTACAACAAGCAGGCGCAAGGCAAGGAATGGTTCGACAGCGCAACCTATCCGGCGGCGACCTTCGTGTCGAGCGCAATTGCTCCGGCGGGCGGCAACCAGTACAAGATCACCGGCAAGCTCACCATCAAGGGCAAATCGCAAACCGTGGTCGTGCCGGTCACCATTGCGAGCCAGGGCTCGACCCAGACCTTCGACGGCTCATTGCCGATCAGGCGCTCGCAATTCGATGTGGGCACCGGCGAGTGGAAAGACACCTCGGTGGTCGCGGACGAAGTCGTCATCAAGTTCCACCTCGTCGCCTCGAAGAACTGATAAGCAGCCTCGAAGCAGAAAACCCAAGCAGAAACCCAAGCAGAACATCCAAGCGTCACAGCAATTTCAAAACCTGGAGAACATCTTGAAGAAGCAATTCCTGCTCGCCGCGGGCGCACTGGCCGCCGCATTGTCGTTCAACGCGATGGCCGCCGACACCTATCAACTCGACCCGACGCACACGGCCCCGAGCTTCGAGGCTGACCACTTCGGCGGCGTCTCGATCTGGCGCGGCAAGTTCAAGAAAAGCAGCGGCAGCGTCGTGCTGGATCGCGCGGCAAAGACCGGCACTGTGGACGTGACGATCGACATGAGCTCGGTGGATATCGGCAACGACAAACTCGACGCGGAACTGGTCGGCGACAAGTTCTTCGACGTCGCGAAGTACCCGACCGCGACCTACAAGGGTACGCAGATCCGCTTTGAAGGCGACAAGCCCGTTGAAGTGATCGGCACGCTGACCATGCATGGCGTGACGAAGCCGGTGAACCTGAAGATCGAGTCGTTCAAGTGCTTCGTGAACCCGATGCTCAAGCGCGAAGTGTGCGGCACGGAATCCACCGCCACCTTCAACCGCGACGATTTCGGCGTGGACTTCGGCAAGACCTACGGCTTCAAGATGCAGACCACGCTGCACATTCAGGCCGAAGGCATCAAGCAGTAAATTTGCAGGCGGGCGCAGCCGCGCCCGCCTCGCAGCACGGTTTTACGCTCAGGCGCCTGCCAGCGAGCGGAAATCGTCGATGGTTTCGGTGTAAGTCGCCGTCTTGCCATTCGACGTAACGGTGATGATCACCGTCGACTCGTCCTTAGGCGTGATGCTTTCTACCGTGTCGCTTGTGGAAAGCTCGATCACGCCGCCTTGCACCTTGCCGCCGTTTATCGTGACCGGCGTCGGCGTCGACACCGCAAAGGAGATCGTCGCGTCGGCCGCGTTCACGCTGATATTGCCGCTCGTCGCGAGCGTATCCGTGACCGGATCGGCGCCATGCAGGCGCGAATACATCAGCCCGGTGATCGTGATCTGCCCGCTAATGCTGCCGGAACCCGCCGTTTGCGTGCGGTCCAGCGTCACTGTCGGGCTGCTCGCGGTGGTCGTGGTGATGCCGGTGGCGGCGTCGTAGCTCATCGTATAGTTGACCGTCCCGTTGACCACCGTCTTGCCGTTCGTCGAAACCAGCGTCAACGCATTGGCCGTTTCGATCGCGCTATACGACCAGTTGTTCGACGCATTGCCGACAATCCCCTGCACGTTCTGAATCTGCACGCTGACGGTGCCGGTGATCGACGCACTGCTCGACACACCCGGTGCCTTCACCTGCCCCACGCATTGATTGAAACCGACCGTCGCGGTTTCCCCGGTTTGCAGGCCGTTCTGACCGGCGCCCTGCGTGACGACGCTGATCGAGCCGCTTGCGGGACAGGCCGTCGTGGTATTGGCCGCGCCGGCTGTCACGTCCGTTACGAGCGATTGCACGACCGACGTGTAGATCGCCGCAACGCCCGGCCCCGACAGCATGCCAAACGCGCCTGCGTAACGCGCGACGTGCTCGCTCTGCAGCGCGGACGACAACTTCAATACACTGCTCCCGCCGCTGCTGCTGCTCGAGCCGCCGCCACCGCATGCGCCGAGCGCAACGGTTGCGGCAAGCGCGAGCGCGGCGCCGAATGATCGGAACATAGGGGAGGAAAACATAAAACAACTCCAGATTCGAAAAGGCGGCCGCGTGAGTCGCGGCTTGGGTAACGGATGGACGGGGCGCCAAGGCGCCGCGTTGGTTCGGCTGGGTAAGAAGCGGTTGCACGCTCATGGGCGCGGCGAAGTGCTCTTGAATGCACGCATTATCGAAGCGAGCCGAACTGCACGATTCACCGAATAGCCCGTGAAAACAGGGCTATTCTGTCGAGTCGCACCGCTTGGCCCTATTGATCGGCACAAGTTACGGGGCGTTTTTTCCGCTTTTTGCCGGCGACGAACTTGAGCAGGAAGAGCCGCCACAATTGCCCGTTATTCATGCATTTGAACTACATGGTCAAACCGTAAAGTCCCCGCATGCAATTGATTTTTTTGTCGGGAGACAAACGGTGTTGAAGGTGAAACGGCAGGTAAAAGGTGCGGCTGCAGCGGCGATTGCCGCAATTGCCGCGTTCGGCGGCGCGGCTCACGCGCAGGAAATTTATGTGCACGGCGGCACGCTCGGCGCGGGCCTTGGCGCAGCCATGCCGCTCAATTCATGGACGGGCGTGCATGCGGAACTGGAGGGGCTCGGCTTCTCGCATTCGGTCACCGTCAACGAAAATCAGTACGACGGCCACCTCAAGCTGCTGCAAGGCGGCCTCTATCTGGACGTATTCCCGTTCCGCTCGAGCGGCTTCCGGCTCACCGCCGGCGCGCTGATCAACGGCGACGAACTGTCGGCCCATGCGGTGCCGAACGCGCAAGGCAACTACAAGATCGGCGACGACTACGTGCCGGCTGTCGGCCCGGCACCGTCGGCCACGGTTACGCTGCCGCGCGTAATGCCGTATGTGGGCATCGGCTACGGGCATAAGCCGGTGGCGAAGGGTTTCGGCCTCACCTTCGACGTTGGCGTCGCGTATGGCCGCCCGCGCACGCACTACAACGTGCCCGCCATTTACTCGATGTTCACTAGCCAGGCGAACATCGACGAGCAGGAGCAGAAGATCAACGACAAGGTCGAGCGCTACAAGCTCTACCCGGTCGTGCAACTGGGCGTGACCTATCGCTTCTAGGCGGCACCCGGAAGGCCGGGCAAGGTACTATTACGGGTGCCATCCGTTCTAGCCTTCCATGAGTTCAGCAAGCCGCCGTATCGCGCATCTCGACATGGACGCGTTCTACGCGTCCGTTGAGCTATTGCGTTATCCGGAACTGCGCGGCAAGGCCGTGGTAATAGGCGGCGGCCGCAACAGCGCGCCCGAAGCCCTGCCAGACGGCAGCCGCCGTTTCGCGAGGCTGCGCGATTATGCGGGGCGCGGCGTGGTCACCACGTCCACATATGAAGCGCGTGCGCTCGGCGTGTTTTCCGCGATGGGCATGATGAAGGCCGCGGTGCTCGCGCCGGATGCCATCCTGCTGCCTACCGATTTCGACTCCTATCGCCATTACTCGCGGCTTTTCAAGGCCGCGGTGGCCACGTTTACCGACCGTATAGAAGACCGCGGCATCGACGAAATCTATATCGACCTCACGGACTTGCCGGGCGAGGCGCGCGACATTGCCGCGCGCATCAAGCAGGCGGTGAATCAGGCCACCGGCCTCACCTGCTCGATCTGCGTGGCACCCAACAAGCTGCTCGCGAAAATCGGCTCGGAACTCGACAAGCCAGACGGCCTCACGATTCTCACGCCTGCCGACGTACCGCTGCGCGTGTGGCCGCTGCCGGTGCGCAAAGTCAACGGCATCGGCCCAAAGGCAGCGGAAAAACTCACGGCGCTCGGCATCGCCACGGTCGGCGATCTGGCGGCAGCGGACGCGGGTTTGTTGCAGGACCACTTTGGGCGCAGCTACTCCGCGTGGCTCACGCGAGTCGCGCAAGGCGAGGACGAACGCCCGGTGGTGGTCGAATCGGAACCGAAATCGATGAGCCGCGAAACGACCTTCGAGCGCGATCTGCACCCGCGTCACGACCGCCCGGCGTTGTCGAGTTCATTCACCGGATTGTGCGTGCGGGTCGCCGAAGATCTTGTGCGCAAGGGCTATGTGGGCAAGACGGTCGGCATCAAGCTGCGCTATGACGATTTCCGCACGGTGACTCGCGACCTCACGCTCGACATGCCCACGGCCGACGCCGCCGAAATACGCCGCGCGGCCACCGAATGCCTGCGGCGCGTCGAGTTGAACCGCAAGCTGCGCCTGCTCGGCGTGCGCGTGAGCGCACTGAGCCTCGCGAGTGCGCAGCCGCCGCAGCGGCGCCTGCCGGTTCAGGCGGACTTGCCCTTCGCCAGCGACGAGTAGGAAGCCGGGGCCGGGCCGGATGCGCCGGCCGGGTTCACAGCATTTGCTGCTGTTTTCACAGGTGCATTCACAATAGCGCTGTCCGGCGCACTCCCAGCCGCAGCCGCATCTGCACGCAAAGGCTGCGCAGCCACCTCGTCGTGCGAAGCGGCAACCGAAAACGCAAAGGTGTTCACGCCATTTTCACTGCGCACGGACACGCTGCCCCGGTGCATCTCCGCAATCGCCTTGACGATCGCAAGGCCCAGGCCGTGATTTTCGCGGCTATTGGTGCGCGACGCTTCCGCGCGATAAAACCGGTCGAACAGATGCTCCAGCACGGCGGCCTCGATAGGCTCGCCGGGATTCGCGACCTCTATGCGCACCTGCTGCGCTTCGCGCACGATCCTCACGCTGATCTGCGCGCCGGGCCGGCAATGCTGGATCGCGTTCATCAACAGATTCGCGCAGGCACGCCCGAAGAGCGACCGGTTCACGTGGGCCACCGCGTCGCCATGCAGGCACGCATGCACTCGCGCCTCCTCGAGCGGAATTTCCAGAAACTCCAGCGTATGCGCAACCTCCGCTGCGAGCGACACCTCCATCAGGCCGGTCGCGCGTTCGCCCTGATCGGCGCGCGCGAGGAACAGCATGTCGTTGATGATCGCGCGCATGCGTTCGAATTCCTCCAGATTCGATTGCAGGGTGTGGCGCAAATCGTCGACAGAACGATTGCGCGTCAAGGCGACTTCGGTCTGGCCGATCAGAATCGTCACGGGCGTGCGCAGTTCATGCGCGACGTCGGCATTGAACGATTCGAGCCGGCAATATGCGCCGTCGAGCCGTTCCAGCGCGCCGTTGAACGAGTTCGCGAGGTCGTTCAGCTCGAGCGGCAACGACGCGGTGTTAAGCCGCTGCGAGCGATTGTTGGGACTGACCGCGGACGCGTCACGCGTGAGGCGCGTGAGCGGCGCAAGGCCGATGCGCGCGACGGAGTAACTAAGCAGCAGCACGGCGAGACTGCCGAGCGCCGACAGGGCCGCGAGCGCAAAGCCGAAAGCGCGCATGGTGCGAATGTTCGGCAGGTAGCTCGATGCCACCTGCAACTGCATTGGCGGACGCGTCGAATAGCCGGGAATGAACACGGTGGTGGTCAGCATGTCCGCGCCGCCGCCCGCCGGCCTCACGCGCGCGTAGCCGCCAGGCAAGGTCTTGACCGTCGTGCCTTCGATGGGCTTGCCGTAGTTGTACGACGGCTCGCTGCTGGTCACCGCGTAGACGGTACTGCGGTCATGCGGCGTCATGTCGGTCAGTTTTTCTCGCGACATGCGCCACTTTTCGGGCGTCAGCCCGTGATTGCAGATGAGCCGCGCGATTTGGGCGCGGTCGTCGAGCGACTCGCGCAAGTGGCTTTCGAGCTGTGAGCGCAACACGGCAAAAAGCCCCGCGCCCACGAGCGTGAACACCGAAAGCGCGACGAGCGCGAACATCAATGCAAGGCGCCGCGCAATGGAACGGTTCATGACTGCTCCGCCTCTTCGCGCACTTCAAGCACATAACCCATGCCGCGCACGGTATGCAGCAGCTTCGACGGAAACGGGCCGTCGAGCTTCGCGCGCAGTCGTTTGATGGCCGTCTCCACCACGTTCGTATGGCTGTCGAAATTCACGTCCCACACGAGTTCGGTGATCGCCGTCTTCGACAGAATATCGCCTTGCCTGCGGGCCAGCACGCTTAGCAACTGGAATTCCTTCGCGGTCAGATCGAGCCGTACGCCGTCACGCGTGGCGCGCCGCCCGATCAGATCGACGAACAGATCGCCCACGGAGATCAGCGTGGATTCCTGTGAACGCGTGCGCCGCGCCAATGCATGCAGGCGTTCGACCAGTTCGAGAAAGGAGAATGGCTTGGTGAGGTAGTCGTCGGCGCCTTCGCGCAGGCCGCGCACGCGGTCGTTCACATGGTCGCGCGCGGTCAGCATGATGACCGGCGTCGACTTGCGCATGCGCAGAGCCTTCAGCACGCTGAAGCCGTCGCGCTTGGGCAGCATCACGTCGAGCACGATGACGTCGTAATCGAATTCGGTAGCGAGGTGCATGCCCTCCTCACCGTCGAGCGCGACATCCACGACCCAGCCCTGCTCTGTCAAACCGGAGCGCAGGTAGTCCACCACCTTGTGCTCGTCTTCAACAATCAGCAATTTCATGCGCGCCTCCTTGTTTCTGGATTATACGAAACGCCTTGCATGGCTTTTTCGACCGGTTTTTTCAAAGGATTCCTGCTTCTGGCATCGCGCTGTTTGTCACGGCGCCGCAGCGCGGGCCTGCATCGTGCCGCCCGTGTGCGCATCTTGCCGCCCGGTGCCGGGTGCGGCATCGACCTGTGCTGCGTCCGCTTGCCAGCCGCCGCCCAGTGCCTTGACGAGCGCGACAGACAGCGTCATCTGCTGGCCGCGAATCTGCGCGTCCTGGCGCTTGCTGTTGAGCAGCGACTGCTGCGCGGTGATCACGTTCAGATACGCGACAAGGCCGCCCGAATAGCGATCGTTAGCGAGCGCGAGCAGGCGTTGCGCGTCCGCCACCGCGTCCTCAGACTGCTTCGCCGCGCCGTCCAGCACCGCAAGACCCGTAATGCCGTCCTGCACCTGCTGGAATGCGTTCAGCACCGTCTGACGATAGTTGGCCTGCGTAGCCTTGTAGCCTTCGCTTGCGAACTGCACGTTGGCCGCGCGGCGGCCGCCGTCGAACAGCACCTGGCTTGCTGCCGCGCCGAGCGTCCACATCAACGTCGGCGCGCTCAGCAAGCTCGCGAACTGCGTGGCCTCCCAGCCGATGCCCGGCGTCAGCGTGAGGCTCGGAAAGAACGCAGCCTTCGCCACGCCGATCTGCGCATTGGCCGCCGCCATCGCGCGCTCGGCAGAAGCAATGTCGGGCCGGCGCTGCAGCAAGTCGCTCGGCACGCCGAGCGCAATGGCCGGCACCTGGAAGCTCAACACCTTCGGTGCGATTGCGAATTGCGGAGCGGGCACGCCGACGAGCGCGGCAATTGCATGCTCGAATTGCGCGCGCTGGTTCAACAGGAGTTGCGCCTGCACGCGCGTCGTGTCGAGCAGCGACTTTTGCTGCAAAACGTCGAGGCCCGATACAGCGCCAAGA
Source organism: Paraburkholderia phenoliruptrix (assembly GCF_019511605.1). Lineage (GTDB taxonomy): Bacteria > Pseudomonadota > Gammaproteobacteria > Burkholderiales > Burkholderiaceae > Paraburkholderia > Paraburkholderia phenoliruptrix_A. The sequence continues at coordinate 557,551 of NZ_JAEUAV010000001.1, forward strand.
TCGTGCTGCGCGTTCACGTAGTCGAGCGCTTTTTGCTGCAGCGTCACCGATTGGTTCAGCACGTCGATCTCGGTGTCGAGTTCACGCAACGCGAAGTAGTCGGTGGCAACCTCGGTGGTGAGAATGAGCCGCGCGTTCGCGAGATCGTCCGCGGCCTCGCCCGCGGAAGCCGTCGCGCCTTCCACCTGACGGCGGATGCGGCCGAACAGATCCGTGTCGTAGTTGATGGTCGGGCCGAGTTGCAGGTTGTTCTGCACGGTCGAGACAGTGGGCGTTGCGTAGTTGGTGCGCGGCCTGTCCTGCGAGATGCGAAAGCGCGCTGCCGATGCTGCGAGGTCCACTTCGGGAACCTGTTGCGCGCGCGTGTTGGCGAGCGTCGCCTTTGCCTGCTGATAGTGCGCGTCGGCGGCGACGAGCGTCTGGTTCTGCGCGAGCGCCTGCACTTCCAGTCCGGCGAGGGTGGCGTCCTGATACACATTCCACCAGTCGGGATCCATCGGCGCATGCGAGGGCGCGGCAACGCGCCAATACGAATCCGTGTTCCATGTCGGCGGCACCTCGGCCTGCGCTCGGGTATAGTCGGGCCCCACGGCACAGGCGGCCAGCATGACCGCGCTCGCCGCCACGGCTAGTGCAGGTGCGGCCCGGCCGATGCGTGGCAGGTTCACGACGCCTCCTTGGCGTTCTTCTGCGGCTGCGCGATCTCGACATGGTCGCCATCCGCAATCGAATCGCTCGGGTTGATGATGACTTTGTCGTTGCCGTCGATTCCGCTTTCTATTTCGAGCGTCTGCCCGAGGTCCTGGGCGATGACGACCTTGCGCAACTGCACGTTGCCGTTCGCGTCGACCACGGCAACTCGCGGCCCCTCGGCGCGAAACAGCAAGGCATTGCCGGGCACCATCCATTGTGCTCGGGCGACGGAAGGCAGCGCGACCTGCACATATGCGCCGGGACGCAGCGTATTGTCAGGGTTCGGCAAGGTCACCTCGACCTGCAACGAGCGGGTGGGCACGTCGATCGCGCCAGAAATGTGCGTGACGGTGCCATGAAACTGCTGGCCGGGCAGTTCCGCCTGCGTGACGACCACCTTCTGCCCGACCGACACATTCTGCGCATACGCCTGCGGCAACTGCACATAGACACGCAGCGGGTCGGACTGCGCAAGCGCGAACAGCGCGCGGCTCGTGCCGCTGCCCGCGTCGATGAGATCGCCCACATCCACATTGCGTTGCGTGATCACGCCTGCAAACGGCGCGACTATCCGCTTGAACGATTCGAGCTGGCGCAAGCGCTGCACGTTCGCGTCAGCGGCGGCGAGATTGGCGACGCCTTGCGTATAGGTACTTTGCCGCTCGTCGAGCTCCTGCTGCGATACGGCATCGCGCTGACGAAGCTGCTGCCAGCGCTCGAGCGAGCTCTTCGCCAGTGCGAGACTGGAACTCGTCTGCTGGCGCTGCGCCAATGCCTGCGCGAGCTCCTGGTCGATTTCAGGCGTATCGAGTTCTGCGAGCAACTGCCCCTGCTTCACTCGCGTGCCGATATCCACATACCAGCGCAGCAGATAGCCGGTGGAACGCGCATAGATCGGCGATTCGACGCTGCCGCGCAAGGTGCCAGGCAGTGTGGTCGTGCCGCCACCTTCGGCGGGCGTCGGGCTCACCACGTTCACGTACTGCGTGGCGTTGAGCTTCGTCGTTTGCTCGACGGCGCGGTTTTCCATGAGCCTGGCAATCACGGTACGCAACGCGCCGAGTGCGAGCAGGACCAGCACGATGCAGATGGCGATCTTCGCGCGCTTCCATTCGCGATTGCGCGGCGGCAGTGCGTGGCCGCTTTCCGTCTCTCGCGATGGAATCGCCAGCGATGCATGAGTTTTTTCGGTCATCTCAGTTAGTAAATCTCGGTTAGCCAGCTCCGTCAGTGGGGGCTGCCGTTCCTGTTCAGGTCGTCTTTCGCTGCGGGTTTCGTTGCGGGTTTCGCTCTATCAATCGAGCCTCAGGCCGGCGCGCCGGCGCTGCCTTCGTGATCGTTGCGCTGCCGCCGTGCGAGCCTCGTGTGAATGCCCGCGAATACGAGCGGCACGAAAAACAGCGTGGACACCGTTGCAAACAGCAATCCGCCAATCACCGCGCGGCCGAGCGGCGCGTTCTGCTCGGCGCCTTCGCCCAGACCGAGCGCCATCGGAACCATGCCGATGATCATTGCAAACGCCGTCATCAGCACTGGGCGGATGCGGCTCGCTCCCGCTTCGAGCGCGGCCGTGAGCGGCGGCGCGCCGGCCGAAAGCCGCTGTCGCGCGAACGCGACCATCAGAATGCTGTTCGCCGTGGCGACGCCCATCGTCATGATCGCACCGGTGAGCGCAGGCACGCTCAGATGCGTGCCGGTCAGAAACAGCATCCACACAATGCCGGCGAGTGCCGCGGGCAACGCGCTCACGATAATGAGCGGATCGACCCACGACTGAAAATTCACCACGATCAGCAGATACACCAGCACGATGGCCATCGCCACGCCGAGCCCAAGGCCTATGTACGACGTGCGCATGGTCTGCACCTGGCCGCGCACCGTGATCTGACTGCCGCGCGGCAGCGTTGCGCGGGCCTGCTGCACGAGCTTGTCGACCTGATTGGCGACGCTGCCCAGGTCGCGCTTGTCGACGCTTACATACAGGTCGATGACGGGCCGGATGTTGTAATGCGTGACCACCGCAAACTGGTTTTGCGCAGCCACGCGCACCAGGTTGCCGAGCAGCTGCGTCGGGCCCGTGGCGGCTGCCGATACCGGCGTGCGCAACAGATCGTCGATGGAAGAAATGCGGTACTGCGGCGTTTGCACCGCGACGTTGTACTCCACGCCGTTGCGGTCGTTGTACCAGAAGCCGGGCGAAGTCTGCGAGCTGCCCGATAGCGAAACCAGCAGATTTTGCGCGACGTTGCTCGCGGTGAGATTGAGCTGCTGCAAACGCGTGCGGTCCATCTGCAGGTTGATGGCGGGTTCGTCCAGTCTCTGCTGGATGTGCGTGTCGACGGTGCCCGGAATCAGACGCACCTGCTTGAGCAGCTTGCGCGCGACTTCGAAATTGCCTTGCTGATCGGCGCCGGATATCTGCACGTCGACGGCGGCGGGCAGGCCGAAGTTGAGAATCTGCGTGACGATGTCGGCGGGCTGGAAGAAAAACTCCACGCCCGGAAAACGCTGCGGCAGCAGAGCACGCAGCTCTTCGACGTAGCGCTGCGTAGGCTCGTGGCCTTCCTTCAGCGCGATCTGTATCTCGCCGTCGAGCGTGCCGATGGTCCCCGCGTTGCTGTATGAGAGGTTGATGCCGCTGTACGGCAAACCGAGATTGTCGAGAATGGTGCCAAGCTCGTTTGCGGGCACCACTTCGCGAATCACCTTCTCGACTTCGTCCGCGAGACGCGCGGTTTCCTCGATGCGCGTGCCGGTCGGCGCGCGCATATGCAGGCGGATATTGCCCGCGTCGACGCTCGGGAAAAAGTCTTCGCCAAGCGCGAAGGCGAGCGCCATCGACACCACGCAGAAACCGAGAAAGATGCTGCCGAAGCGGCCGCGGCGCACCAGCAGACTGCTGAGTATCACGATATACGCGGCCCGCATGCGCTCGAAGCCATTGTCGAAACGCAGGTAAAGGCGCTGGAACAGACTCGGCTTTGCATCGGGCTTCGGCTTGTGCGCGTGGCCCATCAGCAGCATGGCGAGCGTGGGCACCAGCGTGCGCGAGAGGATGTACGAAGCCAGCATCGCGAATACCACGGCCTCCGCGAGCGGCACGAACAGGTAGCGTGCCACGCCGGTTAGAAAGAACATCGGCACGAACACGATACAGATGCACAGCGTGGAGACGAGCGCGGGAATCGCGATTTCGCCGGCGCCTTCGAGAATCGCATCGTGCAGATTGGTGCCCATATGCAGATGCCGCTCGATATTCTCGATGGTCACCGTCGCGTCGTCGACGAGAATACCCACCGCCAGCGCGAGGCCGCCGAGCGTCATGATGTTGATGGTCTGCCCGAGCGCGTGCAGCGCGATCAGCGAAGAGAGAATCGACAGCGGAATAGAGATTGCGATGATGCAGGTGCTGCGCCAGTTGCCGAGAAACAGCAGGATCATCGCGGCCGTCAAGGCAGCCGCGACCAATGCCTCGCGCACCACGCCCTCGACCGCTGCCTTGACGAACACGGACTGGTCGAAAAGCGTCGTGATGTTCAGGTCCGGCGGCAAGGCCGCGCGCGCGGCGGGCAGCAAACCATGCAGCGCGTTGACGATGGAAAGCGTCGATGCACTGCCGTTCTTAAGCACCGAAATCAGCACGCCGCGATGACCGTTCTGCCGCACGATATTCGTTTGCGGCGAGAAGCCGTCGCGCACGTGAGCGACTTCGCGCAGATAGGTCGTCGCGCCGTTCACGGTGCGCACCGGAATATCGTTGAGGCCCTCCAGCGTAGACGGCGAGCCGTTCATGTTGATCGTGTATTCCTTCGGCCCGATCTTCGCTGTGCCGGTGGGCAGGATCAGGTTCTGCGCGTTGAAGGCGCTGACCACGTCGAGCGGCGTGAGGCCCTTGGCGAGCAACGCACGCGTATTGAGGTCGACGGAAATCAGCCGCGATTTGCCGCCATACGGATATGGCACGGCCGCGCCGGGAATCGTCACGAGTTGCGGGCGCAGAAAGTTCAGCGCCGTGTCGTTGAGCTGCTGCTCGGAGAGCTTCGTGCTCGACAGACCCAGTTGAATCACCGGAATGCTCGAGGCCGAATAGCTGATGACAAGAGGCGGCGTGGCGCCGGGCGGCATCTGCTTGAGTTGGGCCTGCTCGACGGCCACGGTTTGCGCAATGGCGGTCTGGATATTCGCGTTCGGCTGCAGGAACACCTTGAGGATCGTAATGCCCGCGAGCGATTGCGACTCGATGTGCTCGATGTCATTCACGGTCGTGGTGAGACTGCGCTCGTTGACAGAGGCGATCCGGTGCGCCATGTCTTCGGCAGACAGGCCGTTATATGTCCAGATAATGCTGACCACCGGAATGTTGATTTCCGGCAGTACGTCGACCGGCGTGGTGAACAGCACGAAAGGCGTCGCCAGCACGATCAGAATGGCCATTACGATGAACGTGTAAGGCCGCTTAAGCGCAACGTTGACAATCCACATGAAACGCGCCTGAGTGAAGTGCGGGTGACTGCAAGTGAGCAGAGGGACGGTGAACTGGCGCTTATGCTAGATCGCTCGTCCCAACACCTGCATGGCGCGAAAATGGCACGCTTGTCAGGAAGGATTTTGTAAGGAAAAAGCCTTGCAAGGCGGCCGTGCGCAAGCGTAGGCCGCCATTTTTATTTCAGTTTGCCTACGGATTTGGTGCGCTTTTACTTCGCGAACAGCGACGCCATGTCGGCAAACGCCTTGAATTCCAGTGCGTTGCCCGACGGGTCGAGGAAGAACATGGTGGCCTGTTCGCCTACTTCGCCCTTGAAACGCACGTGCGGCTCGATGATGAAGTCGATGCCCGCCTGTTGCAGCTTGTCGGCCGCAGCCTGCCATTGCTCCATGGAAAGCACGGCGCCGAAGTGGCGCACCGGCACGGCGTCGCCGTCCACCTTGCTGGTTTGCCGGTGGCCGACCTCTTCCGGCGCAAGATGCGCGACGATCTGGTGCCCGTAGAAATTGAAGTCGACCCACTGCTCTGAGCTACGGCCTTCGGGACAGCCGAGCAGTTCGCCGTAGAACTCGCGCGCGGCGGCAAGGCTGTGGACGGGAAACGCCAGATGGAACGGCGGCAACGCGGTTTGAGTGACGCTCATGATGAAAGGGACTCGCTGTGAGTAATGCGGTTGACGGATAAGGCGCTTCGTTACGGCGCTTGCTTTCCGCCAAGTCTAACTACAAGAAAAAATGATGGAAAACGATATATATTGGAGCTGACCACCACCGAAATCGATCAATCGAAAACATGCTTGCCGAGCTCCGAACCCTGATTGCCGTCAGCCAGTACGGTACGTTTTCCTCCGCCGGTGCGCGCATCGGACTCACTCAATCCGCAGTGAGCGCGCAAATGCAGCGCCTCGAGGACGAGCTCGGATTTGCGCTCTTCGACCGCACCGGCCGCTCGGCGACGCTCAACGATGCCGGGCGCGAAACGCTCGCGCTCGCCGAGGAAATTATCGCGATGTACGCGCGCCTCTCCGAGCGCGGCGCGGTCGCGGCGGAGAGCGGCATGCTGCGCGTGGGCGCGATCGCATCGGCGCAAGTGTCGTTTCTCGCCGACGCACTGGCACGTTTTCGCGAGGACCGTCCAGGCTGGCGCATTCGCGTGGTGCCTGGCGTATCGCTCAATCTGCTCGGCCAGGTGGACTCGGGCGAGCTCGATCTTGCCGTCATCATCAAGCCGCCGTTTGCCTTGCCCTCCGAACTGGAATGGCGCACGCTCGTCACCGAACCGTTCGTGCTGCTGGTGCCGAAAACGCTCGCGCGCGGCAAGCGCTCGTGGCGCGAGCTGCTCAAAAGCGAGCCGTTTATCCGCTATGACCGCACTTCGTTCGGCGGGCGGCTCGTCGAGCGCTTTTTGCGGCGCGCGCGGCTCAACGTACAGGACGTGCTGGAACTCGACGAACTGCAGGCTATCGCACAACTGGTCGCGCGCGGTGTCGGCGTGGCGCTGATACCGGACACCGCCGGCCTCGGCAAGTGGCCCGCCGGCGTGGCCGCGTTACCGCTGGATGAGGCGACCTTTCACCGCGAGATCGGGCTCGTGCAGCGCCCACGCCACAATCGGCAAGCGGTGGCCGAAGCGTTGGCCGAGTGCATTGGGGGCGCGGCGCGGCAGTGAGGGCGGCTGGGCTGTCGGGCCGTTGAGCCGTTGAGCCGTTGAGCCGTTGAGCCGTTGAGCCGTTGAGCCGTTGAGCCGTTGAGCCGTTGAGCCGTTGAGCTAGCGTAACGCTGTAGCGCTTCTGCCTCTTCTGCCCATCTCCACCTCAACCGCCGAATTGTGCCGACCGACACTCGCGCAACTGTATCTGTGCGCTCGCCACGGCAGCGCGCAGAATCGTCATTCCCTGCCCGCGTGCGAGCTTCGAGCCCATGACGCCCACCGCCTTTCTCACCGCCGACGTTCTGATCGCCTACAGCGCCTACTTCGTCGGCACGGCGAGTCCCGGTCCGAGCAATCTGGCCATCATGTCCCTCGCAATGAGCGCGGGCCGCCGCCCAGCGCTCACGTTTGCATTGGGCGTCGTGTCGGGCTCGTTTTTCTGGGCGCTGCTTGCGTCACTCGGGTTGTCGGCGGTGCTGGCCGCTTACTCGGAGTGCCTCGTCGCCATCAAGATCGCAGGCGGGCTTTATCTGCTGTGGCTCGGCTTCAAATCGGCGCGATCGGCGTTTGCCCCGGCGAACTTGCCGCATGCGCACGCGCGAGCGGACGAACCGCTCAAGCGGCTATATCTGCGCGGCCTGCTGCTGCATCTCACCAACCCAAAGGCCATTCTGGTGTGGATGTCCATCGTGTCGCTCGCCATGTCGCCGGCGGGCGGCGGCACGCATACCGCGCCCGTGGTGCTGGGCTGCATGTGCATCGGCGTGTCGGTGTTTAGCAGCTATGCACTGCTGTTTTCGACGGCATCGGCGCGCCGGGCTTACATGGCGGTCCGCCGCTGGCTCGACGGCTCACTCGCAATCATGTTCGGCATTGCCGGCATCAAATTGCTGAGTTCGAAAACTTAGAGCGCGCTATTTGCTGACTGGGTCCGCCACTTCTGCGGCACGCAGCGCTTCGTGCAAGGTGCCGAAAATACAGCTTGTGCCGACAATCGGCGTAATGCCGTGTCGGTCCATGTCGGCGCGCAGATAGCGGTTCACGCGCGCGAAAATGACCTTGATGCCGCTGCGTTGCAACAGGCGGCACAACTCGCCGACGGAGCGCGCCGCCGAATAATCGAGGTCCGTAATCGCGCTTGCGTCGATCACGAACCAGCGCACCTTGCTTGGCGCGTGCTCGATCAGGTTGCGCGTATCGTCGACGAAAAAATGGTCGTTTGCATAGAACAGGTCCGCCCCGAAGCGATACACGATGAGCCCCGGCGCGGTCTGCGTGCCGGCAACGGCGGGCACCGGCACCCACATGCCGTCGTCGCCCGGCGCGAGAATCATCGTATGCGGGCGGTAGCTGTGGCGCACGTGCCGCAGCAGCGACACGGCCACCGCAATCAGAATGCCGTGCTCTACGCCGATCAGCACCACGGCTGCGGCAGTGAATACAGCGAGTGCGAATTCGCCCGGACTTTCGCGGCGAATTGCAAACAGCGTCTTCAGGTCGACGAGGCCCACGGCAATCGTGAATACGATGCTCGCCAGAATGCAGCGCGGCAGATGCTGCAGAAAGCGGCTGAAAAACAGCAGCACGACAACCACCACCAGCGCGAACACAATCTGCGCGAACTGGCTGCGCGTGCCGGCGCGGTCGGCCATTGCCGTCTGCGTCGGACTGCCGTTCACCACAAAGGCTCCGGAAAACGCGGCTGCGGCGTTGGCCGCCGCAATGCCCAGCAAATCCCGATTGGTGTCGGCCGCTTCATGATGCCGCTCGGCGAATACGCGGCTCGCGGCGGCGCTCTGTGCGACGATCATCACGAAACACGAGGCGGCAACCGGCACGAGATCGAGAAACTGTTGCCACGTAACCGAAGGCACGCGCAGCGCGGGCAGCCCGCCCGCCACCGGACCCAGCACGGCAATGCCATGCGAGGCCCAACCGTACATGTCGCTCGCAGCGATTCCCGCCACGACGGCAATCAACGGCACCGGCAGGCGCGGCAAGACGCGTTTGCAAAACAGCACGGCGGCCACGACGAGAACGGAAACGAGCAGCGTCGGCACATTTACTTGTGCGGCCTCGCGCACCACAAGAAGCAGTTGGTCGGTGCTGCGCGCCGCATGACCGGGTAGCCCGAGCATATCGCCCAGCATCGCGATACCGACCTGCACCCCGACTCCTGCGAGAAAGCCCACCAGCACCGTGCGCGACAGGAAGTCGGCGAGAAAGCCCAGTTTGAAAATACGCGCGACGAGCAGCAGCACGGCGGTCAGCAACGCGACCATTGCGGCAAGCGACGCATAATCGGCGCTCGAAATGCTTGCCATGCTCGACACACGGCTCGCGAAGATGGTGGCGGTGGCGGAATCGGCGGCGACCACGAGGTGCCGCGACGCGCCGAACAACGCGAATGCGAGAAGCGGCAGAAAGACGGTGTAAAGGCCCGTAACGGCAGGCATGCCGGCAATGCGGGCGTAACCGAGCACCTGAGGAATGTCCATCGCCGCGAGCTGTACACCCGCCAGCGCGTCGCGCCATGCAGCGGCGCGGCTCAACGGCAGCACGCCCTTGAGCACACCGGCGCACACCGTCATCTTGAGCAGGTCCGCCCGCACCGTCCAATTCGCCAGAAAGTCTCGCATACGCGATGCCGCTTCAAACCCAGGTTATTGCGCATCGTGCCGTGACACGGCACATCAACGCAAGACCTGCGGCCCCGCACGGCGATGCGGGAAGGCAACTGCCGGCTCCATTCGGCTGCCGGCTGTGCGCGAAATTGCGACGTTGAAGATCAACGCTTGAAGTGACCTGTCTGCGGATCGACATGCCGCGCGAAACCGAAGAGCGCCGCAATGCAGATCGGACAGGCGATGAAGAAAACGGCCAACATCCCGCACCCCGTAACCATTTGTTGTTACTGGCAAGTCTACGCCATAAGAAGGTGAATTGAATGAGGGAAAACCGCAAAGCACTGTTGCTGCTTATTACACCATCGTCAGGCAGCGGCGCGTTTGAGGCGCTGAAATAGCGGGTAAGCGCGATGAGCCGGCGGCAAGATGCGGGCAGCAAACGCGTGTTCGAACGCGCAAACGTTGGCGGGCCGTTTTGCTTCAGAGCTGCCACCTCCTGGTGCAAGGCACGGTCTCGCGTCGCATGCGTCGAGCGCCTGGTCGACCAAGCCTCGCGCTTGTCGCGCACAGTGCTACACAGCGAATGCACCGCTGTCGTACGCCTCGCAATAGCTTTTCCAGTCCGCCGCGACTTGCGCCGCGCACTGCGTCGCCCGTTCAATCAACGGTGCCTGCCAGTCCGCGCGATTGCCGAACGCAATCATCTCGTCCGCAATCGACGAGCTCTGTCGGCCGCCGCTGCGCAAATGCGCCCAGGCACTCAACTCCGCCATACTGCCCACCACGCCTTCGAGCCGCGGCAACTTGCCGTTCCAGTCGCGCAAGGCGACGCGGTCTTCCGACGGCTGCAGGCTGCGCAGCACATACGAGCGCTCATTGAAGTCCACCGCGTGCAAGAACGCCTGCGAAACCGCCTGATTACGCCGCTGGATTTCGACCACACGCTCGGCCTCGCTACGCCATGCCGGTTGCGGCGTGCGCAGATGCGGCACGAGCGAAGAAGGCAGCGCTTCCTTCAGGTCGATCAGATAGTTGCCGTCCGGCGAGCCTTTGCCTTCCACCAGAATCACATAACGGTCTACGCCAAGACTTCCTGTACCCGCAATGCGGCGCGCGACATCGAGCACGCGGTAAAAGTCCGGATCGCTTTCGCCGGCCGCAAACCGCTGCATGAAGAACGTGACCGCCGCGCGCCGTTCATCGCTTACGGGCAGTGCTTTTTTGCCGTCCACTTTGAGCTTGCGCGTTTTGCCTTTCAGGACGGTGCGGCGCTCGAGGTGTGCGACGCGCGTGCGGCTCGCCAATGCATCGAACAGGTCGCGCACCATACCCGAAGACGTCTCGCGCTCGACCCAACGCGCCTTACCGTAGGCAAGCGCCGCGCCATACGAGTGCGCGGCTGTATGACAGAGCGCGAGCGCCTGCGCGCGGCTCAGCTGGAGATCGGCCGCGCCGACCAGCACGCTGGTCAGCAAACGCACCAGTTCGTACAGATTGGGCGCGAGGCACGCTTCGTCGAAATCGTTGTTGTCGAAATAGACAAGGCCGTTGTCCGCCTTGTAGCTGCCGAAGTTCTCCAGATGCATGTCGCCGCAGATCCACACGGGCGGCGCGGCGTCGAACAGCGGATCTTGCGGCAGGCGCTCGTAGAACAGATGACAGGTGCCGCGCAGGAACACGAAAGGCGAGGTGCGCATCGCGTTGTACTTCATGGTCAGCCGTTCGGGATCGCGGCCTGCGTTAAAGCGTGCGATGGTCTGTGCGATGTCGGTCATGTAGGTTCCTTGCAGACGACATGGTGCGCCGTCGCGCCGGGAAAAATGTGGCACGCCGGCGCCGTTAGGCGATTGGGGGCGCGCCGAACTTCTTGCGATACGCCCCTGGGCTCGTGAGCGCAATGCGCCTGAAATGACGACGCAGCGACTCTTCGGAGCCGAAGCCCGCGAGTGCCGCGACGCGTGCCATCGGCAACGGTTTGGGCGTCTCCAGCAACTCGCGCGCCACGGCCACGCGCTCGCGCACCAGCCACTCGTACGGCGCCATGCCTGTGGCGTCATGAAATTGCCGCTGCAATGTGCGCGGACTCATAGCCGCCCGTTCGGCCAGCGAGCGCAGCGTGTGCGGCAGTGCCGGGTGAGCGCGCACCCAGTCCATCAGGCGCGCGAGGCGCCCGCTTTCGTCTTGCGGCATGGGACGCGGCACGAATTGCGCCTGACCGCCTTCGCGATGCGGCGGCACCACGAGGCGCTGCGCGACGCGGTTGGCGACGGCGCTGCCATGATCGCGCCGCACCAGATGCAGCAGCATGTCGAGCCCCGCAGCCGATCCGGCCGACGTGATGATCTGCTGCTCGTCGACATAGAGCGCGTCGGGCTGCACTCGCAGATGCGGATAGCGCTCCTGCAACTTCGCGGCGTAACGCCAGTGCGTGGTGACCGTCTTGCCGTCAAGCACGCCCGCAGCCGCGAGCACGAACACGCCCGAACAGATCGAGCAAAGGCGCGCACCGCGCTTGTACGCGGCGCGGATTTTCTTCAGCAGCGGCTCGGGCGGTAGTCCGTCCGCATCGCGCCAGCCGGGTATCACGATGGTATCGGCGCGATCGAGCAGTCTGAGCGTGTACGGCGCTGCAATCGTAATGCCGCCCGCCGCGCGAATCGGCCCCGACTCTGCCGCGCAGACGGCGAAGCGATACCAGTTCACGCCGAGTTCGGGCCGTTCGAGCGCGAACACTTCGGTCACACAGCCGAATTCGAAAGTGCAAAGCCGGTCATAAGCCAGCGCGACGACAAGATGATTGTGCATGGCGTGATGTTACCGGAGATTGACGATTGCGCCACTTACCCGTTGCAGGCCGAGGCAACACAATGGGGTGTCTTGATTGCAAAGCAGCCGGCGCGCAAAGCAGTCGCCACACTTTACTCACACGCCTTCAAGGAAAACTCATCATGTCGGGGTTCAACGCCATCGATACCATCGGCAACGTCGATCCGGGCCGCAGCACCAACGCAGTGACGGCCGTGCCCGCCGCGCCGAGCGCCGCGGCTGTTGCGCATTTCGAGTCCATGTTTGCATTCGAAACGGATTGCGCCGACGTATTCGCCGCGCTGCAAAGCGGCACGCCGGGCTTTGTGCTGCTGGACGTGCGCAGCCCCGCGCTCTTCGCAGCGGGGCACGTGCCTCACGCGGTGAACCTGCCGCATGGCAAGATCGTCGCGTCAAAGCTCGCCGGCTATCCGGACGACACGCTCTTCGTCACCTATTGCGCGGGTCCGCATTGCAACGGCGCCGCCCGCGGCGCGCTACGGCTTGCGCGGCTCGGACGCCCCGTCAAGCTGATGGCCGGCGGCGTCACCGGCTGGCTCGACGAGGGCTATGCGCTCACCTCCGCTGATTCGGAAGAAGACCGCTAGCCGGTCTCGCATGGCCGCGCGTCTTCAGGGTCGACCAACTTTTTTGTCAGGTCTGAGCCAACCATCGCGATATGGAATGTGGGCAGCCGTACATAGCGACGCTGCGCAGGTATGCTAACTGCTCCATTGCGGCAGTAGACCGCAATGGGTCACAACCTGTCGCGAACGGATCACGGAGAACACGCCATGCGCCTTGATGATGAAATGGAAAGCCAGAACGTCGAAGACCGGCGCGGCGGTGGAATGCGCGTGGGCGGCGGCATCGGCCTTGGAACGATCGTCATCGCGCTGGCCGCGTCGTACTTCTTCGGCATTAATCCGATGACCATTATCAACGGTGCGCAAGTGCTGCAAGGCAATGCGCCGCAGGCCAACGCGCCGACCAACGCGCGTCCCGCCGACGACGCAGGCAGCCACTTCGTGCGCCGCGTGCTCGGCAACACGGAACGGACCTGGCAGCACATTTTTCGCACGCAGTTCAATCAGGACTATCCGGCGCCCAAGCTCGTGCTGTTTAGCGACGCCACCTCGACCGCCTGCGGCACCGGCCAGTCAGCGATGGGCCCGTTCTACTGTCCGCCCGACCGCACCGTTTATATCGACCTGTCGTTTTACCGCGAGCTGCGCGAGCGTTTCGGCGCGGGTGGCGACTTCGCGCAAGCCTATGTGATCGCCCACGAGGTGGGACATCACATCCAGAACGTGCTCGGCATCTCGGACAAGTACGAAGCCGCGCGTGCGCGCGTCTCGCAGGCGCGCGGCAATGCGTTGTCCGTGCGCCTCGAATTGCAGGCCGACTGTTTCGCCGGCGTGTGGGCCGCAGTCGCGCAACAGATGAACGCAAAGCTCATGGAACCGGGCGACTTCGAGCAAGGGCTCAATGCAGCCGGCGCGATCGGCGACGACCGGTTGCAGCGGCAATCGCAAGGACGCGTGGTGCCGGAGGCATTCACGCATGGCACGAGCGAGCAGCGTCAGCGCTGGCTCAAGCGCGGCATGACCACGGGCGACGTTCGCCAGTGCGATACGTTCTCTGCGCAGTCGCTTTGAGCTTCGCGGCTCGCCGACTCGCAGAACGAGCACCCTCGGACAATCACTACCCACAAAAACCTAACATTACATTCAACTTTCAGCTATAAAGGCGAGACATGCGGTGAACAGCCTTGTCTCGCTGCATGCCTCAGCCCGCCGGCCTTGTCGGCGGGCTTTTTTTGACTTTTTGCATCAGTCGCACGCACTCCTTCATTTCCCTTTCATATCAGGAAAGTTGTCAGCAAACGTCGGGTTTCTTTCGCTTGACTTACTTAATATATCACATACTGTATCGATTCGACCACCGACTTCAACACGCATCGAAGACGTCCAAAGGTCGTTGCAAAGCGTCATCGCTTCGCAATCACAAGACAAGGCATGTCAAAGGAGACAGTGATGGAAACGGATCGTCAGGAAGGAGCGTCGTGGGTAGCGTCACCGTGGGTGCAACTCGTGTTCGGCGTCATCTGCATGGCAATGATTGCCAACATGCAGTACGGCTGGACATTGTTCGTCAATCCGATCAACGAAAAGTACCAATGGGGGCGTGCGGCCATTCAGGTCGCGTTCACGATCTTCGTGGTGACCGAAACGTGGCTTGTGCCCGTTGAAGGTTATCTCGTCGACAAGTACGGGCCGCGTCCGGTGGTGGTCGGCGGCGGCCTGTTGTGTGCGCTAGCGTGGGCGCTCAACTCGGTCGCGTCGTCGCTGCCGCTGCTTTACGTCGCGGCGGCCATTGGCGGCGTCGGCGCGGGCGCGGTCTACGGCACCTGCGTGGGCAACGCGCTCAAGTGGTTTCCCACCCGTCGCGGCCTCGCAGCGGGGATCACGGCAGCCGGCTTCGGCGCGGGATCGGCGGCTACCGTCATTCCGATTTCGAACATGATCAAGAGCAGCGGCTACGAAGCGACCTTCCTGTGGTTCGGCCTCGGTCAGGGGCTAATTGTGATCGTGCTGGGACTTGCTCTGCTTGCGCCGCCCGCCAGCCTGCTCGCCACCGCGAAGAGCGCCGTGCGTCGCGTGGTGTACAACGCGACGCCGCGCGAAGTGGTCAGCTCGCCGGTGTTCTGGGTGATGTATCTGATGTTCGTGATGATGGCTGCCGGCGGTTTGATGGCGACCGCGCAACTCGGGCCCATCGCCAAAGACTTCGGCTTGCACGAATCGCCCGTTTCGTTGCTCGGCCTGACCTTGCCGGCGCTTACCTTCGCACTGACCATCGACCGTGTGCTGAACGGTTTGACGCGGCCGTTTTTCGGCTGGATCTCGGATCGCATCGGCCGCGAAAACACGATGTTTCTTGCCTTCGCGATCGAGGCAATCGGCATTCTGGCGTTGTCGAAATACGGCCATAGTCCAGTGGCGTTCGTCGTGCTGACCGGCATCGTGTTCTTCGCATGGGGCGAAATCTACAGCCTGTTTCCGGCGACCTGCGGCGACACCTACGGGCCGAAGTTCGCGGCTACCAATGCAGGTTTGCTCTACACGGCAAAAGGCACGGCCGCGCTGCTTGTTCCGTTCACGAGCATCATTACGGCGGCAACCGGCAGCTGGCACGCGGTGTTCATGCTCGCGTCGGGTATGGCGGCCGCGGCCGCCCTGCTCGCGCTCTTCGTGCTCAAGCCGATGCGCCGCGCCCATGCCGCGCGTCACGCGAGCCCGGTCAGCGAAAGCCCTTATAGCAGCCCGATTATCAGCGAATCGGCGCGCGTTTCTGTCGACGGAGGTTGATGAATGTGAGCCAGCGGGCGGCAGCGGCGATGGCAGGCAACTGCGCGCCTGCTGTCGCGCGGATTGGTGATTCGCGACTGGTGATTCGCGACTGGTGATTCGCGCCTGCGGACGGCGACGTAGATCGACCGCTAACATGTTGAAAATCAATTAAATAAACGCGCTGAAGTGTCGATAACAAGTTCAGCCGCATTTCCCTCGCGGTTGGACTTCACATGCAGAGCTCATACAATCCCTGGCTGGTCGTCATGTCGTTTTTAGTGGCGACCCTTGCGTCGTACACGGCACTCGATCTGACCGGCCGCATCTTCGTGCTGGCGTCGCCACGATTGCGGCAGGTCTGGCGTATGGGCGGCGCAGCAGCGTTGGGCATTGGCATCTGGTCGATGCATTTCGTGGCCATGCTCGCGTTTTCGCTGCCCATTCCGCTGGGCTACGATTTCGCGGACACAGCATATTCGCTCGCGCTTGCCATCGGCGCATCGTATCTGGCGCTCTGTCTGACCACACACGCACGGTTGACGGCCACACGCCTTGTGGCCGGCGGCGCTTTCATGGGTCTCGGCATTGCGGGCATGCACTACAGCGGCATGGCCGCGTTGCGCATGTCGCCTGGCATCAGCTATCAGCCAATGTGGTTCGCGGTCTCGCTCGCGATTGCGATTGCCGCCGCCACTGCCGCGTTGTGGATGGCGCGCTCGCTCAGCAACGACGACGCCCGGCATGTGCTGAAAAAGCGCTTGGGCGCAGCGCTCGTGATGGCGGTTGCAATCAGCGGCATGCATTACGCCGGCATGGCCGCGGCTGAGTTCGCCCCTGGCGCGATCTGCGGCGCGGCGGCCGGTGTGCATGCCGGGTGGCTCGCGACCTCTGTGATTCTCTTCACACTTGCGATTCTCAGCATCACGCTGCTGCTGTCGCGTTTCGACGCGCGCACCAGTTTCCTCGTGGGCGCCGTGTCGAAGCTCAACGGGCAGATTGTGCGGCTTGCCACGCTCGACACGCTGACCGGACTACCGAACCGCGCCACGCTGACCGAGCGTATCGAGCACGCGATTCATGCAGGGCGTCGCCAGCGGTCGCTCTTCGCGGTCCTCTTCATGGACATTGACGGCTTCAAGACGATCAACGACTCACTCGGTCATTCGGCCGGCGACCAGGTGCTCTCCGCGTTCGCGCAACGTCTGTTGCAATGCGTGCGCGCGGGCGACACGGTGGCGCGCCTCGGCGGCGACGAATTCGTGGTGCTCGCGGAGCAACTCGCATCGCGCAATGACGCAGGAGCACTCGCGGAAGGCGTGCTTGAACGTATGCGGCGCGACACGTGGGCCGATTCGCAGCCTTTGCAGGTCATGCCGAGCATAGGCATCGCCGTGTTTCCCGAAGACGGCGACACGGTTGAAACGCTGCTCAAGCACGCGGACGCCGCGATGTACGAAGCGAAGCGAGCGGGCCGCAGCACGTACCGCTTTTTCGAGCGGCGCATGAACGAAGCGGCGGTGCGCACACTGCAGATTCAGAACGCGTTGCGCGAGGCGCTTGCCGAGCAACATTTCACGCTGCATTTCCAGCCGAAATTTCATGGCAAAAGCGAGTCGCTCGCGGGAGCGGAGGCGTTGATCCGTTTGCACCATCCGCAACTGGGCACGCTTGCGCCACTCGAATTCATTCCGATTGCCGAGCGTTCTGGACAGATCGTGCAGATCGGCTACTGGGTATTGCGCGAGGCGTGCCGGCAGATTCGTCGCTGGACTGCGCAGGGTCTGCCGGCGATCAAGGTGGCGATCAACCTGTCGCCGCGCCAGTTGTTGCAGGCCGATCTCGTGCCGACCATGCTCGAGATCGTGCACGACGAGGGCGTGAGCTGCGAACAGATCATGTTCGAGATTACCGAAACCGTGGCCATGCAGGACGCGGCGAGAACCATCGAGATGCTGCGCGAATTCCACG
This sequence comes from Paraburkholderia phenoliruptrix, assembly GCF_019511605.1. Taxonomy (GTDB): domain Bacteria; phylum Pseudomonadota; class Gammaproteobacteria; order Burkholderiales; family Burkholderiaceae; genus Paraburkholderia; species Paraburkholderia phenoliruptrix_A. The sequence continues at coordinate 575,133 of NZ_JAEUAV010000001.1, forward strand.
CGAGCGGCTTTGAAGTTGCCATTGACGATTTCGGCACCGGCTATTCGAGCCTCGCGTATCTGCAACGATTCCGCGTGAAGCAGTTGAAGATCGACCGCTTCTTCACCAACGGTCTGGACGCGCACGGACCGGAAGGCAGCGCGATTGTTTCGGCGATCATCGGGCTCGCGCACTCGCTCGAAATGGATGTGGTTGCCGAAGGCGTGGAGACCGAATCGCAACTTCATATGCTGAAGGCCATGCGCTGCGACGAGATGCAAGGCTTCCTGCTTGGCAAGCCGCTCACCGCGGAGGCCTTCGGCGATTTGCTGCGAGAACGGACCGCGACTGCAGACGCCTGCTGACTGTTTGCGCACGCACGGCGCCACGATGCGGGAAGAACCGCATCGCATAGCATGCGCGACGCGCCGGGCACGTGCGCGTCACGCGCTTGCGCAAACGTTGTCGCGCGGCCGTCCGCTCGAACAATAAACAATAAAAGCTGCACAGGTGTTGGAGACTTTATGAAATTCGACGTAGCAACGTTTACCTCGTTGTGGCTGATCACGTTTCTGTGCTGCGCACTCATCGCCACGGTGCTTGCGCGAATGTTCGCGCAAGTCGGCGCATTCCGCTTGTGGGCAGCAGCTTTCTATCTGGTCGCCGCGGCGGCGGCATGCTTCGCGCTGCATCTGACATGGCAGACCAACATCCTTCTTTTTGCAACCGCGACGCTCGCACTGCAAAGCCGCATTCTGATATGGTTCGGCACGCGCTCATTGTTCGGCATCCGAATCAAATGGCGCGGTGCGCTCATCGTGATGGGCCTATTTTGCGTGATGTACGGCGGCGCGCTGCTCCTGCAGCTTCCCATGCTCGCACGCGCCGCGCTGCTCGCGCTGTTTTTTGCGCCGTACCGCGCAGCCACGCTATATGAGGTCTGCCGCCGACGCCGTCCGCACCTGGGCCTTGCCCGCACCGTTGCCGTGATCGGCGCCGGCATCGCTACGCTGAGCGCGATTGTGCCGCTTACGCTGGTGCTGCTCGACCGCGCGAATCTTGCGCTTCTGATCGGCAACCCGCAGACCACGTCCGCGGTTTACGCGGTGGTGTTCGCAGGCGACGTGCTGCTCGCGAGCGGGCTGATCGTGCTGGCATTCAAGCTGCTGATTCTCGAACGCGACATGCTCGCGACGCTGGACCGCAGCGCGAGCGAACGCCTCGCCCTTTCGTGGAAGACGCGGGCCGACGCGGGCCAGGCAGCAGATCGCGACACGCTCTCGGGCCACGGCGAACCCGGACAAAGCCGGTCGCTGTCGGGCATGGTATGAGCCTGGCGGGCGGCCGCGTTCGCTTGCGCTGCCGCGCGCCGCGGGTGCAGTTTGCATGCGCTGCGGCGCGGCTGGGCTGTCGTTTGGCTGCTGGTGGCGTTGGCCGCTAGTGGCGTTGGCCGCTGCTAGCGTTGGCTGCTGCTGGCGTTGGCCGCTGCTTGCGTTGGCCGCTGCTTGCGTTGGCCGCTGCTTGCGTTGGCCGCTGCTTGCGTTGGCTCCGCCCGCCGACGCAGGCATCGCCGCCTCACGCCGGCCCCTCCGCTCAGGCGCTCTTCCACTCAGCGAGACGCTCCACTAACGTTTCGCTTGCGCGTGTCATCGGCAGACGAAGTTCGTCGCGTATCAGACCTTGCTGCGCGAGCCACGCTTTCACCGGCGCAGGGTTCGGCTCGGCGAACAATGCGTGGATCAGCGGCACCAGCGCCTGAAAAATGCGCCGCGCTTCGTTCAGCGCGCCCGCCGCGAGCGCGCGATAGAGCGCCACGAACTGTTCCGTACGCACGTGAGCAGAAGCTGCAATCGCGCCACTGCCGCCAAGGCAAAGCGTGTTGAACATCTGCACGTCTTCGCCTGCGAGCACCTGCAAGCGGCCGTCGCGAATCAGCGCGAGCGTGGTGTCGAGCGAACCGGCGCAATCTTTTATCGCCTGAATCCGCGGATGCGCCGCCAGCGTGAGCAGCGTATCGAGCTCGAGCCGCACGCCGGTGCGGTATGGAATGTCATACAGCACGACCGGTTTTTCGCTGGCATCGGCAAGCGCCGTGAAATGACTGACTATGCCGGCCTGCGAGGGCCTCACGTAGTACGGCGCGGCCATCAGCACACCGGCAATGGGCAGCGCGTTCAGTTGCTCGATGCGCTTGCGCATGCTGTCCGTGTAGTTGCCCGATACGCCCACCACCACCGGCAACGCGGGCTTGGGCTCCGCGCTTTGGTCGCTCTCTGCCCCGGCCGCCTCGAGAACGGTTGCGAGCACAGCGTCCTGTTCGAGAGCGTCGAGCGCGGCCGGCTCCCCGGTCGTGCCCAACGCGACGATGCCGGCGACACCCGCGTCGGCATAGCGGCGCACGAGCGCGCGCAACGCGGCATGATCGACCGCGCCGTCGGCGAAAGGCGTGATGAGCGGAATCCAGATACCCGAAAAAATAGACATGTCCTTCCTCTTGCTTCGATGAGCGACCGTATCGAATCCGGCAGCGTGCGAAGGACAAAGACAGGAAGGACCGCTGAAGCGCGTGACCCGCTGTTCCGTCGCATCTGACGGAACAGCGTGCTCCGGTCAGATGAGCGGCTGTTTTTTGGCTTTGGCGCCGGACTCCGGGCGGCCGTGCGCGTCGCGCTGCGTAGCGGCGAGCGAAGCGCGCGCACGTGCAGCCGCGCGTTCTGCAAATACAGAACGAGGCGCAGTAGACAAGCAGAGTCGGAAAACGGGGCCGTAGAGCATGAAGCGCAGTGTAACCGCGCCGACTGCCAATTGGCAAAGTGCATCCCGAAATTGCTTGACTTCTGCGGCAGCCGAACTAATATACGCACCGCGTATATCCGGCGCATACATTTCGGCAGGTACCCTCATGAGCGTCCCGCAACAAGCCTTCCTCCGCGACGCCATGCGGCGCCTGAACATGACCCGCGACACGTTCGCGGGCCGCATCGGCGTATCCCGCCGGGCGCTGGATACATGGCTGCTACCCGACGATTCGCAGGAATCGCGCGCCATGCCCGAGATTGTCGAGCGCTTCGTCTCGGAAATCGTCGTGCACGGCGAGCCGGGTGAAAAGTATACGCAGAGCGTAGACTCGCAATCTTTGGCGAGTCAGATGCTGTGGGAAGGCAAGCCGCAGTTGCTGTCCGTCGACCAGTTCTCGCGCGACTCGGTCGAGGCGCTCTTTCGTGTCGCGGACATCATGCAGCCCATCGCGCGCCGCCGCAAAATCTCCCGTGTACTGGAAGGCGCGGTGCTCGGCAATCTGTTTTTCGAGGCCAGCACGCGCACCCGCGTGAGTTTCGGCGCGGCGTTCTGCCGGCTGGGCGGGTCCGTGTGCGACACCACCGGCTTCACGTTTTCGTCTATGGCCAAGGGCGAATCCATCTACGACACGAGCCGCGTGATGAGCGGCTACGTGGATGCGCTGGTGATCCGTCATCCGGAGCAAGGCTCGGTGGCCGAATTCGCACGCGCGACCAACGTGCCGGTGATCAACGGCGGAGACGGCCCCGGCGAACATCCGAGCCAGGCGCTGCTCGACCTGTACACCATTCAGCGCGAGTTTTCGCGGCTCGGCAAGATCGTGGACGGCGCGCACATCGCACTGGTCGGCGATCTGAAATATGGGCGCACGGTGCACTCGCTCGTCAAGCTGCTGGCGCTTTATCGCGGCATCAAGTTCACGCTGATCTCGCCGCCCATGCTCGAAATGCCGGGCTATATCATCGAGCAGATTTCGCGCAACGGCCATGTGATCGAACAGACTCACGACCTGCCCAGCGGCCTGCGCGGCGCCGACGTGGTGTACGCCACGCGCATCCAGAAAGAGCGCTTTACCGACGAATCGTTCGAAGGCTACACGCCCGACTTCCAGATCAATCAGGCACTAGTGGACAGCGTATGCGGCAGCGATACGCTGATCATGCACCCATTGCCGCGCGACAGCCGGCTAGGCGCGAACGATCTGAGCGTGGACCTCAATCACGATTCGCGGCTCGCCATTTTCCGGCAGACCGATAACGGCATTCCCGTGCGAATGGCGATATTCGCCGTGCTGCTCGGCGTCGAAAAACTGGTTCAACATTCGATGCGCGACGCGGCCTGGCGCCCGCCCGCCTATCTCGGTCCGGACGACGCCGTGTTTCATGGCATCGACTGAAGTTTTGCAGTTAGTTCGCTTACCGAAGTAAAAGCCGCAAGCGTCCAGGCCATCGCGCTACCGCCGTTGCATGCGCGCCACGACTATTTGACGTGCACACGCAGGCCCTCACGGCCTGGCGCGATGTCGTCCTTCAGCGTCAGTGCGGGAATTTCGTAGTCGCCGCCGTTTTGCGGACGGAATGCTATGGGCGGCGTTTTCCACAGATTGTCGAGGCGCTCGCCGAGCGCGTCGCGCACCTGCAGGTACTTCTGTTCGTCTATGCGGCTCGTGCGATACACCACGAACGGCGGCAGCACGTCGAAGCCCGGGTAATACAGTATGCCGTGCTGGATCGGGAACAACACGTCGTCGATCGGGCCGTTGATGCCGCGCGCACTGTAGTGCGATTCCCAGCCGCCCGTGGTGACCAGCAGCATCGCACGCTTGCCGGCGAGATTGCCCTCGCCGTAGCGGTCGCCCCAGCGCGCATCGGAGTGCTCGCCCACGCCATACGCGAAACCATAGGCGTAGACGCGCTCCACCCAGCCTTTCATGATGGCGGGCATTGAGAACCACCAGAGCGGAAATTGCAGAATGACCGCATCCGCCCATTTGAGCTTTGCCTGTTCAGCGGCGATGTCCGGACTTTGCAGCCCGTTCTCGAACGCATGCTTCGACGCGCGCGACGGATCGAAGCGCTCACCGGTTGCGGGAGCGAGGCTGTCATGCGCGTCGAGTGCAGCCTTCCAGTTCATTGCATACAGATCGGAAACCTGAACCGTGTGCCCCGCCTCCTGCAGGCGCCTGACGGAGAAATCCTTCAGCGATCCATTCAACGAGCGCGGCTCAGGATGAGCATAAACAATCAGAACGTTCATTTCGGCTTGCCTTCTATCATGTGGGAACGACACCACGATAGGCGCAGCCACGGTATATTGGAAATGAATTGCCAACATGCCAGGTATAAGCGTGCATAATCGCCTACGTAACCTCGACCTGAACCTGCTCGTCACACTCGACGTATTGCTCGCGGAACTCAACGTGACGCGTGCGGCGGAACGTTTGAATTTCTCGCAGCCTGCAGTGAGCGTGCATCTCGCCAGGTTGCGCGAAGTACTGGGCGATCCGCTGCTGCTGCCGGGGCCGCGAGGCATGCGCGCGACGGCACGCGCCGAGGCGCTGCGCGAGCCGCTGCGGCAGGCGCTCGAAGCGTTGGAGCAGGCCGTGGCGCCAGCGCAAGCATTCGACCCCGCAGAGGCCACGCAAACCTGGCGCATTGCCGCGACGGACTACGCGGAGTCCACCATCATTCTTCCGGTGCTGCCGAGGCTGCGCGCGGCAGCGCCTGCCACGCGCCTCGCGGTTGTCGAGGCCGCGCCGCCGCGCCTCGCGAAGCAGGCGGAAAGAGGCGAGATAGACCTCGGCTTTCATACGAGCGAGGGCGCGCCTGCCGGCCTGCGCCGGCGAGTGCTGTTTGCAGAGCGTTATGTGCTGGCGTGCCGGGCGGATCATCCGCGTCTGAAACGGCGGCCTACGTTGGCGCAGTTCTCGAAGTTCGAGCACGTAATCGTGTCGCCGGACGGCGGCGGCTTTACGGGCGTGACGGACGAAGTTCTGGCCAAAGCCGGTCTCACGCGCCGGGTCGTGCTGTCCGTTCCGCACTTTCTCTTCATGATCTCGGCGCTTGCCAGCACCGATCTCGTCGCGATGGTGCCCGCCCGGCTCGTGCGCGACCACCCGGCGCTACGCGTGGTCGAGCCGCCCGTCGAGGTGCCCGGCTATGAAATGGCCATGCTGTGGCATGAGCGCTCGCATCGCGATCCGGCGCACCAGTGGTTGCGCGCGCAGATCGCGGACGCGGTGTGAGGCTTCACGCTGCGCTGATCTGGCGATGGGCGTGAGCCTTTGCATGCTGGCCTGCTCGCGTGTCGGCTTGCGTGTCGGCTTGCGTGCCCGCTTGCGTGCCTCGCACCAGCGTCATGCCTGAGCGTCGGCACGGCCAACCGCGTCCAGTTGCGCAACAATCTCGCCGCTCAACTCCAGCTTCGCCGCCGCGAGATTCTCACGCAAGTGCGCAACCGACGACGTCCCCGGGATCAACAGAATGTTCGGCGCGCGCTGCAGCAGCCAGGCGAGCGCCACTTGCATCGGCGTGGCTCCGAGCGTTTGCGCAATGTCAGTGAGCGCTGAAGACTGGATCGGCGTGAAGCCGCCAAGCGGAAAAAACGGCACGTAGGCAATGCCCTTGCCTGCAAGGTCGTCGATCAGCGCGTCGTCGGCGCGGTGCACGAGGTTGTAATGGTTCTGCACACAGACAATCTTCGTGATGCGCTGCGCCTCGGCAATCTGCGCAGCCGTCGCATTGCTCAGGCCGATGTGGCGAATCAAGCCGCGCTGCTGAAGCTCGGCAAGCGCAGTCACCTGCTCTTCGATGGAGCCTTCGCGAGGCGCATGCACGTCGCCCATCAGCCGCAAGTTGACGACCTCGAGGGCATCGAGGCCAAGGTTGCGCAGGTTGTCGTGGACGCCGCGCTCGAGATCCTCCGGCGCCTGCGCGGGCAGCCACGCGCCGTCGCTGCCGCGCACCGCGCCCAGCTTGGTGACGAGCAAGAGATCGGCGGGGTACGGGTGCAACGCCTCGCGAATCAGCTGGTTGGTGATGTGCGGGCCGTAAAAGTCGCTCGTGTCGATGTGGTTGACGCCTTGCGCCACCGCTTCGCGCAGCACGGCAAGCGCGGCGTCGCGGTCCTTTGGCGGGCCGAACACGCCCGGTCCCGCGAGTTGCATGGCGCCGTAGCCCATGCGCCGCACCGGGCGCCCGGCGAGAGCAAAAGTTTCGGTGATGTGTGGATTCGGCACGTCGTTCTCCTTGCTGTTTGATGGAAACCAGTATGGCCGGGATTGCATCGTTCAATAAAGAGGACTAACGTGCACGGGTTGTTCAAATTTTCGAACAGTGACAACAGCGATGGAATTAAGCGACCTGACGGCTTTCATTTCCGTTGCGCGCGCGGGCGGCTTTCGCGACGCGGCGCGCAGCAGCGGCGTTTCCGCGTCGAGCCTGAGCGTCGCCGTGCGCCGGCTGGAAACCCGGCTCGGTTTGCGCCTGCTGAACCGAACGACGCGCAGCGTGGCGCCGACCGAAGCGGGACTGCGTCTGCTGGAAAAGCTGACTCCGCTCTTCAGCGAAATGGAAGCGGCACTCGACGTGCTCAACGTATTTCGCGAGCAGCCAAGCGGCACGCTCAAACTGAACGTACCGGCGAGCGCCGCGCGCATTGTGCTGCCGGGTATCATCGCGCCGTTTCTGAAGGCCTATCCCGACATTCGCGTCGAGGTGGTCGTCGAGGACGGCTTTGTCGACGTGCTGTCCATAGGCTGCGACGCCGGCATCCGCTACGACGAACGGCTCGAAAAGGACATGATCGCGGTGCCGATCGGCCCGCGCGTGGAGCGTTTTGCGACCGCCGCCGCGCCCGGCTACCTCGACGCTCGCGGACGCCCGCAACATCCGCGCGAGTTGCTCACGCATGCTTGCGTACGGGTTCAGTTCGGCGGCGGCGCGACGCCAATCTGGTACTTCGAGCGCGACGGCGAAGTGGTGCAAGTCGATCCGCCGGGGTCTCTCGTCGTGCGGCCGGGCGCCGCGATGGACTTGCTGATCGAAGCGGCCGTCGCAGGCGTGGGGGTGATCCAGCTGTTCGAAGACATACTTCGCCCGCATCTCGACAGCGGCGCGCTCGAACCGATACTGGAACCGTGGTGGCAACGTTTTTCCGGCCCATTCCTTTACTATCCCGGCCACCGTCACGTGCCCGCGCCGCTGCGCGCGTTCATCGATTTCGTGAAAGAGCGCAACGGATGAACCCGCCAGGCCGCAAATTCGACGCCACGCCGTCGATTTGCGGTGATAATGAACTGCCGTTTTGTGGGCACGCGCACAACTCCGAAACTTCATCCACCGCGCTACTATGAATGAGACACTCGTAAGCCCGCTTCGCAATTTCGCCGATTTTGTTCGCGCCGAACGGGTTCGATTGACAGAGCAATGGATGGACGCGGTTTTCGGCGACGTCGACCTGGTGGAAGCCGACAAGCTCACTTACCAGCAGCTCGCCGACCATCTGCCGGAAATTCTCGAGGGCCTGTGCTCGGCGCTCGATGTCGAAGACCTGGAACGCGTCGAGTCCGACATCGAACGCGACGCGCGCAAGCATGGCATGGTGCGCTGGCGTCAGGGTTACCGAATCGAAGAACTCGTGCGCGAGCTGGATCTTTTCCACCAGGTGCTGGCCGACGCGCTCGACACCTACGCAGCGCGCGACAACGCGTTCACGCCCCGCCACGAAAGACGCGCGCGCCGCATGATTGCGGAAACGCTCAGCATGGTCACGCTCACGTCGATCAGGGAAGTGGTCAGCGAACGTGACCGCAAGATCGACGAATACACCGGGCGGCTCGAGCGCGCCAATCATGAGCTGGAGCTGAAGCAGCGGCTTGTCGGCGAATTGTACGAGTCGCGCATGCACATCACGCGCAGCGTGGTTCACGATTTGCGAAACTTTTTAAATGCGTTTTCGATGGCGCTGCAACTCATTGCTCGCGCGCCGGCGAAGGCCGACACCGCGTTGACGCTCGCCAACCGGCAGGCGGAGGACATGAAAGCGCTCGTCGAGCAAATGGTCGAGTACTCCGTGATACTCGGCGACGGCGCGCCGCTCACGCTCGAGCTGGTCGATCTGCGTGAGCTTTACGAAGAACTCGTGGCGTCGTCGCGGCCCTCGATCGAGGCGAAGGGACTGACGTTGCGCACCGCGTTCGATCCCGCGCTTTCGGCCGTAACGTCGAACCGTTTGAAGCTCAAGCAGATCGCCGTGAATCTGCTTTCCAACGCGATCAAGTACACGCAATCAGGTCAGGTCGAACTGCACTTCGCCGCGGCCGGCCCGGAGCATTGGTCGATCCGCGTGTCGGACACCGGTGTGGGCATTGCGCCGGGGGATGCGGATCGGGTATTCCACGAATTCGAGCGCGCCGCCGACGAGAATATTCCCGGCACAGGGCTAGGACTCGCGATCGTCAAGGAACTGTGCCGGGTGCTGGGCGGACAGATCGACTTCGCGTCGCGCGAGGGCGTGGGCACCAGTTTCACGATTCGCTTTCCGTTGACGCTCGCGGCGGAGCTGTCGTAGCGACCCTGCTACCGTACCGAGCCACTAAGGCTCAGGCGCGGGCATTCACCCATCGCGCTGCCCGCGCCGCCATTGTTGCCAAGGCCGCGCATCACCACGTCGCGGTACGTACCGTCGCGGCGCGCCAGCTCCGCCAGATCCAGCAAGGCGGCGTAGCGCGCCGGGCAATTCGTCGCCCCTGCCAGCGCACGAAGTTCGCGGGATTCGTCGGCATCGGCGGCGAAGCGTTGCACGGCAATTGCCAACGCCGCCGCCACGATAATCGCTACCCATGCGCCTGCTTTGCGAGTGCCGGAGTCCTGCGCTGCGTCGCGAGGACGCCGATCCAGCATCGCAAGCCGTGGTGGGCCGTGTTCTGCGCGGTTTGGCTGAAACTGCGCGGTGTCAGAACGGCAGGCCCGATCGGCACAGCTTGAGCGAGAGCAATGCGTTTCGCGGCTGCCACCGTCGGCGCGATTGGCGGGAGTGAAGCGTATTCTGAATCGCATGATGCTGCTCATCAGGACCAGTGAGCGGGCACATACAGATTGCCGACCCAATGCCCCGGCACCCACACCGCCGGACGCGGCGCTGGCGCGACGTAGACCCGGCGCGGCGCCACGTAGACCACGGGCGGCGGCGCATACACCACGCGCGGCGCCACATAAGCAACCGGCTTCGGCGCCACGACAACAGTCGGCGCGGGCAACGGAGGCGGTACATAAACCACCGGCTTTGGCGCCACCACGACCGGCGGGGGCGGCGGAGGAACATACGCCACCGGCGGCGTGACCACAACGGCAGGTGCCGGCGGCGGGGGCGGCACATAAGCAACCGGTTTCGGCGCCACCACGACCGGCGGCGGCACATACACCGCGGGCTTCGGTGCCACGACGACAGTCGTGCTGCCCGTTGCAACCACGCCAGTACTCACCACTGTTCCGCTCGACGTCACGGTATTGCCGTGCGTGCCGGTCACGCTGCTCGACGTGGTCACTACTCCAGGCGCTACGCGCGTCGCGCTACCCGAGTGCGCGACGGTCCCGCCATCGGCGCCCGTCACCGTGCCGGAGCGCGAGCACGTACCACCGGCGCAATTCGTCGACGCCGAATGATCGATCATGTTGCCGTTAGCGCCCGTCACCGATCCGGACGACGAGTACTGTCCCGGACCCGTCTTCGTCACTTCTCCGGATGTGCTGGCGGTCTTGCCGTCCGGTCCTGTGAGCGTGCCGGTGTGCGAGCAGGTGCCGCCCGCGCAACTGGTGTCGCCCGCGTGCTGCACCGAATTTCCGTAGCGGCCGGTCCCCGTGCCCGAGTTCGAGAACTGGCCGGGCGCATTGCGCGTGAGCGTGCCGGTGTTCGTCGCGAGGCCGCCGTACGGACCGACGACGCCTCTTGCATGTGAACAGCTGCCGCCGCCACACGAACCGACGTGGCCTTCGCTGTAGACGCCGCGCGACGTATAAGCCGTGCCGTGCTGCGACCACGCGAATGCGGACGCGCTGCCGAAGGCCAGCATCGCGGCACCCGCGCCGAGCACGAGCTTGCGCAACGCGCGCTGCGCGCGCAACGAGGTGGCGGCCGGGGAATGGGCACCGGTGGCCGGGACTGCGAACGATGGAGTTTTCACGGTATGTCCTTTCGATTCGGGCCACCTGGTGCGACTGCTGCTGCGCTGCGTGGCGATGAACCGACTATAGGAGGACGCTCCGTAACAATCATCAGCGAAGATATGTCGCGCTGTTTCACCGCGAGAGAAGCTTGCTGGACAAGGCATCGCGGGCCTCCGTGAGGCGCCGTGACATCAATCGACATAATCTGATGCGCGGGGCGCGCGGAGTGTGCATCGCTGCGCGAGCAAAGCGCCCGGCACCACAGCTACGGAAAAACAGCGTCGGAATTCTGTTGACAAGGTCTGCGGCAAAACGGCACACTCGATTCATGTTGACGCACACCTCCATCGCCGTAGCGATTAATCACCCGAAGCGAGCCTTGATCGGCTGGCCTATGGGAGCATGTGCGCGTTAGCAGTCTGAGTCTGTAAAACAAGACCCCCAAGGCCCCGCCGGTAACGGAAGGGGCCTTTCGTTTTGTGGGCGCCTCCGTCAGCCGGCTCATACCGGAGAGCATGATGGATCAGGCAAGCACGCAGTGCATGGACGACGACGCACCTCGTTTTGCGTCCCAGCAAAACGAGCGTCTACCGAAGGTGGTGGTGCATTTCCCAGTCGCGCCCGGCACGACGCTGACCTGGCGCGTGGAGGCGCACAGCACATTGGCGGTGAACGGTGCGCGTCTTTGGCTCACGCGCGTCTGCTCGCCTTACGACTACTGGCTCGTGCCGGGTCAGACGATCAACCTGCAGCGCGGCGAGCGCATCTGGTTGAGCACGGACGGCGAGCGCACCGCGCATGTCTCGCTGACTTATCTGTTGCCCGCGCGAGGCTTTTTCAGGCGTTGCTTGAGCCGGCTCGCGTCTCTGAGCTTGGGACCACCGGCGCCGCGTTAAGCGTTGTCAATCGCAAGGGCATGTAACGGGTTTCTCGTCGCATGCCGTGCGAAACTCATGAACGAAATCCACGGCGCGGCGGCAAGCAAGGCGATCGCGCCGTGGACCTGAACGGTGCGCTACTGAACGGCGCCTTGCGCCGCCGCTTGCGGTGTGATCTGCACAGCCGCGGCGGAAACGAATACCGCGTGGATCGTGTCGCCAACCTTCACACCGCTGAGGTCGACTTGCGGACCTGCTTCGAGCGTCTGCGTCTGGTACGCGCCGCGCAGCGTGACGAGGCGCCGCTTGCGGTCGATTTTCTGCACGGTGGCCAGCACTTCGATCTGGCGCGCCGATTCAAAACCGCCGGAGGCCGGCGTGTATGTCTGCGTATCGACCCGCTCGCGAACGCCCTTGCTCTTGCCGGTGACACGCTCGGCCTTCACGAGCAGTGCATTCTTGTAAAGCGCATCGACACGGTCGCCCACTTTGAGCTGATCGAAGCCGGCAACTTGCTGGCCGACAAGCACGATCACCACGTTGCCGCCCTCGCCTTTGAGCGTCAGCGCGCGGGTTCCTGGATCGATGCCCACAATCGTCGCCTTCATGTGTATCGGCTCGACTGCGCCGACAACGCCTTGCGCGGCGCTTGCCAGCGAATCTTGCGCCCATGCGGGCTGGGCCGTGGCGAGCATAGCTGCCACGCATGCTGCTCCAATCGTCGCTGCCTTCATTTACGCTCTCCTTGATGAGTCGCCGTGTATGACTGCAGATTCGCATCACACCGAACCCGCACTTATTGAGGACGCTTGAATAAAGGTAAGGCGCTTAATTCTACATCTCTGGTCACGCGTGCCAATCCCGCGGATCGTCGCATGCAAACTGAATATCCCTACCTCTTAGGACCAGGCAGCGCACAAAAACAAACAGCCTCTTCGCTTTCGCGAAGAGGCTGTTGCCGTTCTATTACATGGCGCCCTATGCAGATGCATCCAACCGCATCTGCGCGGCACCGTCAAACGCGTTCGATGGCGATCGCGATGCCCTGTCCCACGCCAATGCACATCGTGCACAGCGCAAAGCGCCCTTGCGTGCGCTGCAATTGATACATCGCCGTGGTCACGAGCCGCGCACCGCTCATGCCGAGCGGATGGCCCAGCGCAATTGCGCCGCCGTTCGGGTTGACGCGTGCGTCGTCGTCGGCCACGCCGAGCGTGCGCAGCACCGCAATGCCTTGCGAGGCGAACGCCTCGTTCAGCTCGATCACGTCGAACTGATCGATGTTCATGTTCAGGCGCGCCAGCAGCTTTTGCGTGGCCGGCGCCGGACCCATGCCCATCACGCGCGGCGCGACACCCGCGGTTGCAATGCCCAGCACGCGGGCGCGCGGCGTGAGGCCGAAGCGCTTCGCGGTCTCTTCGTTGGCGAGCAGGAGCGCCGCCGCGCCGTCGTTGACGCCCGACGCATTACCCGCCGTCACCGTGCCGTCCGGGCGCACCACGCCCTTGAGTTTGGCGAGCGCCTCAAGGCTCGTTTCGCGCGGATGCTCGTCTTGCGACACGGTAATCGGATCGCCCTTCTTCTGCGCGATCGTCACTCCGACAATTTCCTGCGCGAGCGTGCCGTCCTTCTGCGCGCGGGCCGCTTTCTGCTGGCTGCGCAGCGCGAATGCGTCCTGATCGGCACGGCTGATCTTGTAGTCGGTGGCGACGTTCTCGCCGGTCTCGGGCATCGAGTCGACGCCGTACATCTGCTTCATCAACGGATTGACGAAGCGCCAGCCAATGGTCGTGTCGTAAATGTCGGCCTGGCGCGAGAAGGCGCTCGCTGCCTTGCCCATTACGAACGGCGCGCGGCTCATGCTTTCCACGCCGCCCGCCACCATCAACGCGGCCTCGCCCGACTTGATCGCGCGCGCGGCGATGCCGACCGCGTCCATGCCCGAGCCGCACAGACGGTTTACCGTCGAGCCCGGCACGCCTTGCGGCAAGCCGGCCAGCAGCAGCGACATGCGCGCGACGTTGCGGTTGTCTTCGCCGGCCTGGTTCGCACAGCCGTAGATCACGTCGTCGACGGCGTTCCAGTCGACGTTCTGGTTGCGCTCCACCAGCGCCTTGAGCGGCACCGCGCCCAGATCGTCGGCACGAACCGACGACAGCGAGCCCGCGTAGCGGCCAATGGGGGTGCGAATCGCGTCGCACAGGAATGCTTCGGTCATGTGTGTCTCCAGTGATGTGCTGCGTGCGCCGCGTCGTCTACATGGGATGCGCGCGTCACGCGCCGCTTCGGACGGATAAGGCGGGCAACGGCCGGACGGGCTCGACGAGGGGTGGCCTCATACGGTTTCAGCTTAGCGCAAGACAATCAGCAATGCGTTTGCGCCGCCGGACGATTTGTTCTCCATACGAACAATAGGTCGTATATCGAACATCAAGACTCGATAATAGGCGTGTGGCGGAAACGTTGTCAAGCGTGCGCTTGTCCAGAGCAGGCAGCAGGCAGCGTCAGGAAAGACGCGCGAGATGCGGGCAGTGCCGCAATGCGCCGGACGAAAGAAGCGCTCGCGCCGTGCGCCTTGTCCACCAAGGCCGCGGCGCGAGGCTGGGGGAAGTCTCAAGGCGTCTGAATGCCTTCGTCGGCGATATAGCCGCGAATTACGTCGGCGAAATTGCGGTCGCCGCGCAGGCCGAGCTGTTCGGCACGAGAAGTGTCCCAGCGGCCGGGCCAACTGCCGACAATCTTTGTCACGCGCTCGTCCGGCTGCCAGACAATGCGTTTAGCGACTTCGTCGCCCGCCACTTCGCGCAGCGCCGCGACCATTTCGTCGACGCTCACGGAAATGCCCGGCAGGTTCAGCACCCGCTGGTTGCCGAGCGCCGCGGCGTCCAGTTCGAGCCCCGCGATCAGACACTCAATTGCTTGACGCGGCGACAGCAGCCACAGGCGCGTCGCGCCGTCGACAGGGCACACGGCCTCTTCGCCGTTCAGCGGCTCGCGGATAATGCCGCTCGCAAACGAAGACGCCGCCGCGTTGGGCCGGCCCGGCCTCACGCTGATGGTGGGCAGGCGCAGCACGCGCCCGTCGACAAAGCCGCGCCGCGAGTAGTCGTTGAGCAGCAATTCGGCAATCGCCTTTTGCGCGCCATACGACGACTGCGGATTGAGCGCCGTATCGTTCTGCACGACCTCGGGCAGGTTGCCACCGTACACCGCGACTGAACTGGTGAACACAACGCGCGGCCGGTGTCCGCGATGGCGGCATACATCCAGTAACAGCCGCGATGCGTCCAGATTGATGCGCATGCCTAGATCGAAGTCCGCTTCGGCCTGCCCGCTGACAATCGCGGCCAGATGAAAAATGGCTGCCGTATCGCTGTCGATCACGCGCTCGAGCACGCTGCGCTCCGCGATATCGCCCACTTCGGTCCGCACGCGGCTGTCGCCGAAATCGTGCGCCTCAACGACGTCGAGCAGCACCAGTTGCGTGAGTGCTTGCGGCATGCCTTGCGCGTCTTTCAGCGAGCCGCGCGCGAGCAGTTCGCGTGCGAGACGCTGGCCAAGGAATCCCGCGCCGCCGGTAATCAGTACTTTCATGATTCGATTGTGCCCTCGTGTTGGTCGTTTGCTGTCAGGCTGCGTTCAGATAGGGCTTGAGCCAGCCGAGCCCCGCCGAAGTCGCGGCGCGCGGCCGGTATTCGCAGCCGATGTAACCGTCGTAGCCGAGCGAGTCGATCACCTCGAACAGATATGGATAGTTGATCTCGCCGGTGTCGGGCTCGTGCCGCTCCGGCACGCCGGCAATCTGAATGTGGCCGATGCCCGCGTAATCGCGCCTGAGTTTCATCGCCAGATCGCCCTCGACGATCTGGCAGTGGTAACAGTCGAACTGCACCTTCAGATTCGGCGCGCCGACCTCCGCGCAAATGGCCTGCGCCTCGTCCTGCCGGTTGAGAAAAAAGCCCGGCATGTCGCGTGTATTGATAGGCTCGATCACGATCGTCATGCCCTCGGCTTGCGCAGCTTGCGCCGCATGCGCAAGGTTGCGCAGATAAACCTCGCGATGCCGCTCGCGGGACTGGTCCGCAGCAATCAGACCCGCCATGACGTGCAGTTTGCGGTTGCCGATCACTCGCGCGTAGTCGAGCGCCGTGTCGATGCTGCGGCGAAACTCGTCTTCGCGCCCTGGCAGCGTTGCAATGCCGCGCTCGCCGCTTGCCCAGTCGCCCGGCGGCGCGTTAAAGAGTGCCTGCGTGAGGCCGTTTGCATCGAGCCGTGCCTTGATTTCTTCGGCACGAAAATCGTACGGAAACAGGAACTCGACTGCTTTGAAGCCGTCTTTCGCGGCGGCGGCAAAGCGGTCCAGGAACGCGTGTTCGTTGTACATCATCGAGAGATTCGCGGCGAAGCGAGGCATGGCGGCAACTCCTTTAAAGCGAGGTTCGGTGCGCGGCACGCAAAGCCATGACCGCCATGCGTGCGCCGCGCACCATGTGATTAACGATTGACCAGTTTCGCGGGCGTGAGCCATGTGGCGAACGCGCCGATCACCAGCATGCCGGCCAGCACGTACATGCCGGTTTGCGTGCTGTGCGTGAGGTCCTTCAGATAACCGATCATATAAGGGCTTGCGAAACCCGCCAGATTGCCGATCGAGTTGATGATCGCAATGCCGGCTGCGGCAGTCGCGCCCGACATGAACGCCGTCGGCAGCGACCAGAAAAGCGGCGCGCAGGTCAGCACGCCGGCTGCGGCTAGCGAGAGAAACGCAATGGACACGATCGTGTTGCTCGCAAACGATGCCGCCACCGTGAAGCCCACCGCGCCGAACAGCGCCGGCACGATCAGATGCCAGCGGCGTTCGCGATGCTTGTCCGCGCTATGACCGAGCACGTTCATCACGACGATCGCGCAGACAAACGGAATCGCACTCAGCAAGCCGATGTTAAATGCGCCGCTCACGCCTGTCGATTTGATGAGCGTCGGCATCCAGAACGTGAGCCCGTATTGGCCGGTCACGAACGCGAAGTAGATCAGCGACATCCACCACGTGCGCGGATCGCCGAACACCGCGCGCAGCGAATGCGCGTCGGCCTTTTCCTTCGGCTGCGAGGCGGCGATTTCGTCGCAGAGCAAGCGCTTTTCAGGGTCGCTCAGCCATTTCGCGCTGGCAATGCCGTTGTCGAGATACAGGATCGTCGCAATGCCGATAGCGACCGCCGGCACGGCCTCGATGAGGAACATCCACTGCCAGCCCGCGAGACCCGAGTTGTTGTGGAACGCCTGCATGATCCAGCCCGAGAGCGGATTGCCGAAAATGCCCGACACCGGAATCGCCGACATGAACACCGCAATGATCTTCGCGCGCCGATGCGACGGAAACCAGTAAGTCAGATACAGGATCACGCCCGGATAAAAACCGGCTTCGGCAAGCCCGAGCAGAAAGCGCAAGATATAGAACTGTGCCGGCGTCTTGACGAAGACGAACAGCGCCGACATCACGCCCCACGTAATCATGATCCGCGCAATCCAGATACGCGCGCCGATCTTGTGCATCAGAATATTGCTTGGCAGTTCGAACAGAAAATAGCCGATGAAGAACACGCCCGCGCCCAAACCGAACACCGTCTCGCTGAACGCGAGATCTTGTGACATCTGCAGCTTGGCGAAGCCCACGTTCACGCGATCCAGATAAGCGACCACGTAGCACAGCATCAGGAACGGGACGATGCGCCAAAACACTTTCCTGTAGGTACGCTCGACTTGCGCGGCGCCGGGTTGCCCCGTGGCCGCCGCAATCGGCTGGGCCGATACGGCCTGATACGAACTCATGCAATGTCTCCTTGATTGGAAGGGTGATGCGTCGCCTGCGGCGATCTGGGTTTGTGTGGCTCGGACGTGGCGGGTTGAGGCCGGTTGACGCAGGTTAAGGCCGCTTTTGCTCCGTCGTGATCCGTCGTGCCTGGTCGCGACAGGGGGCAACAACCAGCGGGCAACTACCAGCGGGCGCCGAACACATCGCGTAACTCGGCAAGTGCGGCTTCGTCTAGCGGTGCGGGCCGCGGGTTCGTCATGAGCCACAAACGCGCGGTCTCCTCCAGCTCTTCGAGCGCATACGAGGCCTGCGCAACCGAGCGTTCCCACACCACCGGCCCGAGGCGTTCGAGCAGCACGGCGCGCACGCTGTCGGCCAAAGCCTCGATTTGCGCGGCGACCTGCGGATCGCCCGGCCGCCTGTAACGAATCAGCGGCACGTGGCCCACTTTCATCACGTAATAGGGCGTAACGGGCGGCAGTACGTCGTGCTCGCTCCAGACGCCCGCGAGCGTCAGCGCAACCAGATGGGTCGAATGCGTGTGCACGATGCCGCGCGCTTCTGCGTTGCGGGCATAGATGCCGCGATGCAATGCCAGCGTTTTCGACGGCTTGCCGCCCGACACCGCATTGCCCGATAAAGCCACCTTCGCGATATCGGCGGGATCGAGCCGGCCGAGACAGGCGTCGGTTGGCGTGATGAGCCAGCCGTCGTCCAGCCGTGCGCTGATATTGCCCGCGCTGCCCACCGTATAGCCGCGCTCGTAAAGACTCGCGCCGCTCACGCAAATCTCCTCGCGCACGCGCGCTTCCTGCGTCGCGTGAATGGCGGGCGTGCCTGCCTTTGCGCTCTCCATTGAGTTGCTCATTGAGCGCCTCCGTCCAGATGGCGCAGCGCTTTTTCGAAGAAGTCGGTGGTGCCGAAGTTGCCCGACTTGAGCGCAAGCGCAAGCGGTTGTGCGCCGGTTGTCGCCGTAGCGGGTACGCCCGGGTCGATCTGCGCGCCGATGCGCAAGCTGCGCACGTTCAGCGCCTGCACGACGGCTCCCGAAGTCTCGCCTCCCGCCACCACGAACTTGCGCACCCCACGTTCATACAGGCCGCGCGCAATGGAAGCCAGCGTGGCTTCGACCAGATGCCCTGCCCGATCGACGCCGAGTTGGTTCTGCACCGCCTTCACCTCGTCGGGCGTGGCGGTGGCGTAGATCAGCATCGGCTCGGCTTTGTCGAGATGCGTCTGCGCGAATGCAAGCGCCTGTTCGACCACTGCTTCGCCGCGCGCCGCCGCGAGGGGATCGACGCGAAACGCGGGCCGCGTTTCGCGCCATGCCGCCACTTGCGCATTGGTCGCTTTGGACGCGCTGCCCGCCAGCACCGCCGACAAGCCCTCGACGCGCGGCAGTTGCGCGGCATTCTCACGCGACTCGAGCAAACCCGCGCGGCGGAAATTGGCCGGCAGACCCAGCGCGATACCGGAGCCGCCTGTGATCAGCGTGAGATCGGCGCATGCTTCACCGAGCACGTGGAGGTCGGCGTCGCAGACCGCATCGGCGATAGCCATGCGGACACCGTCTTTGCGCAAGGCGTCGAACGAGTCGCGCACCGCATCGACGCCTTTCGCGACGGCGTCATAACGCACGAGCCCGACCTTTGCTTGCGTCTGACGCTGCAGCACACGCACGAGGTTCGCGTCACGCATCGGCGTGAGCGGATGGTTTTCCATGCCCGACTCGTTGAGCAACGCGTCGCCGACGAACAGATGCCCGCGAAAAATCGTGCGGCCGTTCTCGGGAAACGCCGGACATGCAATCGTGAACGCGCTTGCCTGGTCGCCGCCGCCGAGCGCATCGAGCAGCGCATCCGTAACCGGGCCGATATTGCCCGCGTCGGTGGAATCGAAAGTGGAACAGTATTTGAAAACGAACTGGCGGCATCCTTGCGCACGCAACCAGTCGAGCGCCGCGAGCGATTGCGCGACTGCTTCGGCGGCAGGGATGGTGCGCGACTTCAGCGCGACGACAATCGCGTCGGCCTCTATCCCTTCGCCTTGCCCCGGCACGCCAATAGTCTGGACGGTGCGCATGCCGCCGCGCACCAGCATGTTCGCGAGATCGGTTGCACCGGTGAAGTCGTCGGCGATGCAGCCTAGCAGCGCGCGTTGTGTCGTAGCTGTCATGACAGCGCTCTCCGTTACTTCGCCGCCGGCACTTCAATGCCGGGGAAAATCTTGATGACCGCGGAATCGTCCTCGCCGCCGTGACCGGCTGTAGACGCCATCATGAACATCTGGTGTGCCGCCGCCGAAAGCGGCAACGGAAACTTCGAGCGGCGCGCGGTATCCAGCACGAGGCCGAGGTCCTTGACGAATATGTCCACGGCCGACAGCGGCGTGTAGTCGCCATTCAGTATGTGCGGCACGCGGTTTTCAAACATCCATGAATTGCCCGCGCTGTGCGTGATCACGTCGTAGAGCGCGTCCGGGTCCACGCCTTCGCGCAAGCCGAGTGCCATCGCCTCGGCCGCCACCGCGATATGCACGCCCGCGAGCAACTGGTTGATGATCTTCACCTTCGAGCCGGCGCCGTGCGCCGAGCCGAGGCGGTACACCTTGCCCGCCATCGCCGCGAGCACGTCCTCGCATGCCGCGTAAGCGGCCGCGGGGCCGGAAGTCATCATCGTCATTTCGCCGGACGCCGCGCGCGCCGCGCCGCCGGAAACCGGAGCGTCGAGCATCTGCAAACCGGCGGCCTCGATGCGCTTGCCGAGTTCGATCGCGAAGTCGGGTGCCACAGTCGCGCTTGCGATCACGACGCTGCCCGGCTTCATCGCCGCCACCGCGCCCTGCTCGCCGAACAGCACGGCTTCGGTTTGCGCCGCATTCACGACCAATGTGACGACCACCTCGCATTGCGCGCCGAGTTCCGCGGGCGATGCACAGCCCACGCCGCCTTCGTTGACGAACGCCTGCAGCACTTCGTTGCGCAGATCGCAGGCGTGAACGCGAAAGCCTGCGCGCAACAACGAGCGCGCGACGCCCAGGCCCATTGCGCCAAGACCAATGACACCGACATTTCTGGACATGCTTGAACCTCTCTGGAATCTGTCACGCGCTCGCACGCAGTGGCGCGAGACGTGCGGAAAGCGCGGCGTGCGCGGCGTACCGAGGGCCGTGGCGACCCATCAGCAAATGCCAGCTTCCGCGAGCCGCCGCGCCGCGTTGTACATGTGGGTGCGCGCCGCATTGCGCGCGGCCATCGGGTCGCCTGCGCGGATCGCAGCGGCAATGGCCGCATGCTCGTCACGCACCTGGCGCGAGAAGTCCTCGCGCAGTGCTTCGTTACGACGGGTAACCACCGTGCCCGCCTCGAGATACTGGTTCAGGAACGTCAGCGTCTTGAGGAAGTACGGATTGCCGGTGGCCGCCGCAATCGCACGATGGAATGCGACGTCTTCGGTCACGCCGTCCTCGCCTTCGGCGACGGCCTGATCAATCTTCGCGAGCGCCGCGTCGATGGCGACCATGTCCGCGTCGCTGCGGCGCATCGCGGCCTCGGACGCCACCTCGGCCTCAATCGCCCGCCGCAGCGCGAGAATCTGCACGACCGAGCCCGGCTCGACCGCTTCCGCGTAGTCGATGCGCAGCGGCCGCACCGTCCCGTGCGCTGCGACGAACACGCCGCTACCCTGACGCGGCTCCACCACGCCTTCGTTCTTCAGCCGCGAGATCGCCTCGCGAATCACCGTGCGGCTCACGCCGAACTGCTGCGCGAGCACCGCTTCGGTCGGCAGCTTGCCGCCGCGCTCGAACGCGCCCTTGTCGATCTGCTTGAGAAGCTGCTGCGCAACCGTGTCGCTCAACGCGCGCGCTGGAATCTTGTCGAACATCCATGCCTCGTTGTCATGTCATCGGGTCATCATACAAATTTTGGATGCTGCCTGCATCCGCGCTAACCCTGGGTTCTCGCGGACGAGCGTCCGAACGCCCGCGAAGTTGGCGAAACTGAGGGCTTAAGCTATCGTCACGCCTTCATGCACCGCTGCGACGATCCGGTCGGCGCACGCGGTGTCCGAGTCTTCGAACGCATTTTTCCAGGTCCATGAGCAAAGCCTTGCCGCCGTCTTCCGACGTTCCCGCCAGCGCCGAACCGGCCCCGGACAAACCGGGCGACTCCTACGTACAGTCGTTCGCACGCGGCCTCGCGGTGATCCGCGCGTTCGACGCGAAACGCCCGGAACAGACGCTCACCGACGTGGCCGCCGCCACCGGCCTCACGCGAGCCGGCGCGCGGCGCATTCTGCTCACCTTGCAGACGCTCGGCTATGTGGAAGCCGAAGGGCGCCTCTTTCGCCTCACGCCGAAAATTCTCGACCTGGGCTTTGCGTACCTGACGTCCATGCCGTTCTGGAACCTCGCCGAACCCGTGATGGAGGAATTGTCCGCGCAGGTGCACGAGAGCTGTTCGGCGGCCGTGCTGGACCGTACCGAGATCGTGTATGTGCTGCGCGTGCCGACGCACAAGATCATGACGATCAACCTGTCGATCGGCAGCCGCTTGCCGGCCTATTGCACGTCGATGGGCCGCGTGCTGCTCTCCGCACTCGACGACGAGACGCTCGACGCCACGCTGAACTCGTCACCGCTTTACGCGCACACACCGCGCACGGTGACCGACAAGGAAGAGTTGAAGAAGCTGATCGCACAGGTGCGCCGCCAGGGCTGGGCTATCGTCGATCAGGAACTGGAAGGCGGCTTGATCTCGCTGTCCGCGCCAATCCGCAATCGCCAGGGGCGGGTGATCGCGGCCATGAACATCAGCGGCAACGCGCAGCGCAATTCGGCCAAGCAAATGGTCAAGGCGTTTCTCGAGCCGCTGCAACAGGCGGCGCAAACCGTGTCCGAGATGGTGGCGCGGCGCGGTTGATGCTGCCGGGGCCTGCGCCGCAACATCAAGAAAGGCCCGCATGCGCGGCCGGCGCCGCGCCCGCTGCGCGCTCTAACGGCTCAGGTACCGCTCAACGAGCCGCGTCCAGAATGCGGCGCCCACCGGCAGGTTGCGGTCGTTGAAGTCGTAGTGCGGGTTGTGCACCATGCAACCGTCTTCACCCACGCCGTTGCCGATACGCAGAAAGGTCCCCGGCCTTTTTTGCAGCATGAAGGCAAAGTCTTCGCTGCCCATCAGTAGGTCGGTCTGCGCGACAACCTTGTCGTCGCCCACCAGTTCGCGCGCAACTTCAATCGCGAAATCTGTTTCGTCATCCGAATTGATGACGACCGGATAGCCTTCGATATATTCGACAACGGCTTTGGCGCCGTAACTCGCCGCCTGTGACTCAGCAAGCTCGGCAATGCGCTTTTTCAAGAGCGCGCGCACTTCCGCGCTGAACGACCGCACGCTCAACTCGAGCGTTGCCGTACCGGCGATCACGTTGCTCGCCGTGCCCGCATGCATGGAGCCGACCGTCACCACCGCCGGTTGCGACGGATCGACATTGCGCGCAACGATCGTCTGCAATGCCATGACAATGCTCGCGGCCACCACGACCGGATCGACCGTCAGATGCGGGCGCGCCGCATGACCGCCCACGCCTTCGATCGTAATGATCGCCTTGTCGCCCGCCGACATGAACGGCCCCTTGCGGAACAGCAGCACGCCGGGCTCCGCGCCCGGGTGATTGTGCAGACCGAACACGGCGTCGCACGGAAAGCGCTCGAACAGGCCGTCTTCGATCATTTTCTGCGCGCCGCTGTCTACGCCGCTCTCTTCCGCCGGCTGAAAGTACAGATGCACCGTGCCCGAAAAATTGCGCGTGTGCGCAAGGCGTTGCGCCGCGCCCAGCAGCATCGTGGTGTGACCGTCGTGGCCGCACGCGTGCATCTTGCCGTGCGTGCCGCTCGCATAAGGCAAGCCGGTCTGCTCGACGATCGGCAACGCGTCCATGTCCGCACGAATGCCGATGCTGCGCTTGCCGTCGCCCACCTTCAGCGTGCCGACCACTCCGGTTTGACCGACGCCGCGCGTCACCTGCCAGCCCCATTGCTCGAGCCTTTCGGCCACGAGCGCAGCGGTTTGCAACTCTTCGTAAGCGAGCTCCGGATGGCGATGAATGTGATGGCGAATCTCGCGCAGGCTTTCGGCGGCGGGAATCAGATCGGCTACTTCAGTGAAACGCGCGGTTTCGCTCATTTTGCAAAAGACTCCGTAAGGGGAAGCTCAAGGCTGGAAGGACGACACGACGACAGAGGAACACGCCTAGCGCCGTTCGGGGGCCTGGAGGAAGGCGATAAACGCATGGCCCGCGTCTTCCAGCTCGCCGGAATTGTCGATGGATTCACAGCGCACGCCGTCGGGCAACGAGAATGGCGCGTGGCGCGCGAGTCTTGCGGCTACCTGTTCCGCCGATTCGCGAGCCCGCGCGCCGAGACGCGCCTCGAGAATATGCGGGGCGGCATCCACATGCACGACTTCGGCGCGCGGATAGCGTGCGAGCGCATGATGCAGATACTGGCGCGAGCCGTTCACGACCACCGTGCAGCCGCGCGCGAGCCACGCGTCGAGTTCTATGCCGATGCCGTAGCGCAGCGAATGGCTGGACCACTCGAGGGCGAAGAGGCCAAGCAGCGAGCGGGCGGCGAACTCTTCGACACTCAGCGCGACATGTTCCTCGCCATTGCCGCTTGGCCGCGTAATGTAGCGATGCGCGAACAGAATCGGCTCGCCCGCAAGACGCTTGCGCGCGAAACCAAGCAAAGCATCTTTGCCTGCGCCGGACGGCCCCATCACATAGACCAGGCGACCTGTCATTGGCCCCTCACCTCGTGGCTGTGAAACGGCACACTTTGCCACAAGACGGCGGATTTTTGGGGCTCTTCATTGAGCGACGCAGCCACTGCACACGTTGGGGGCGCGCAGCGGCAGCAACCTTGAACCTGCTCATAAGACGTGGCGCGTCTTAAGCCGTGGGCTCGGCTTCCTGTCCTTCGGTGGCTCCCTCGCCGGTCTGCGCGTGCACCGCTTCGGCGCGCTCGGCCTGCTCGCGCCGGCGCGCTTCGAGCACGTCCTGATAACGCAGATATGCGCACCGTCCCCCGGATTTCGCCACGTACATCGCGGCGTCCGCATTGAGCAGCAGTTCTTCCGCCGTACCGCTGTCGTCGGGAAACTGGCTGATGCCGATGCTCGCGCCCACCGTCATGCCCTGGCCGTCCATCACGATCTCTTCGTTGAGCGTCGTCATGATGCGCGATGCAACGCCCGGCGCCGCTTCCGCCGAACGCGGCCCTTCTATCAGCACGATGAATTCGTCGCCGCCGAGTCGCGCGACGACATCCGCGGAATGCAGCACCTGCTTGAGCCGCCGGGCCACCGCAACGAGCACCTTGTCGCCGACGGAATGGCCGAACTGATCGTTGATCTGCTTGAAGCGGTCGAGGTCCACGAACAGCACCGCGAGCCCTTCGCGGCGGCGCGTTGCGTCCTGAATCGCGCGCTCCAGCTTCTCCATGAACAGCGTGCGATTCGGCAATCCGGTCAACACGTCATGCGTGGCCAGGTGCACGAGCTCGCGCTGCTTGACGTGCAGCGCGTCCATTTGCGAGCGGATTTCACGGCGCAGGCGATCGAAGCCGCGCGCGAGCACGCCGATCTCGTCGGTGCGCTTGAGCGGCAGCGTTTCCATCGCATGTTCGGCGAACAGATGGGTTGCCGCGTACGCGAGCATATGCAGCGGCCTCGTAAGCGCGCGTGCGAAGAGAATCGCGAGCAGCACGGCCAGCACGCTGAAAATCAGCACCATATGGATAATGCTGTCGCCCAGCAGATGCGCGCCGGAGAGCACGTCCTGGAGCGGCTTGCCGAGCCCCAGCACGATAAAACGGTTGCCCTGGAACGCGCCGAACGGTCTGCGCACAAAGGCCAGCACCTGACCGTCCGTCTGCCGGGGATGCGCGATGTCGTCCACCAGTACCTCGCTTTCCTTCTGGTCGAACAACGGTTTGGTGACGGCGAAGCTATCCTGCATCAACACGCGGCGGCCCACGTCGAAACCGAATGTTTTGGCCGGGTCGGGATGAACGAGAAAGTCGCCCCATTCGTTTGCGAGATAAACCTGATAATCGCTCGGCAGATCGCTTTGCAGGCGCTTTAACAAATCTCCGAGATCCACGTCGATTACCACGACGCCCACCACCGCGCCCTGCGCATTCGTCACGGGCGTGGCGACCCGCAGCGTCGGCTTGCCTTGCGCCGCGTGCGCGCCGTATTCGTGATTGACCAGAATAGGCGACGTGTAAATGCGCCCCGGCGAAAATGCGAGCGGCTCGAATACGTACGGAAACTGGCCTTTTTCCTGCAGATCGACGCCTTGCACGCGCATGAGCCCGTCGGCGTCGCGATCGAAACGAATGATCTCCAGACCATGATGCGCGCGGCTGATCAGACGCACTTGCAGATATTGAACATGGTGGACCATGAAGCTCGAATACACCTGCGCGAGCCGCTCGCGCATCACATTCTTGCCGAAGCCGTCGTCGCTCGCCGCGACTTCCGCCGACGAGGGGAGACTCGCGAGCACGAGCGCGTCCGCGCCGACATCGTCGATCGAGGTGGAAATGCGCTCGCCGAGCAATTCGGTGGAGGTCAGCAGGCTGCGCCCGGCCTCCTTCACGAGCATGGTGCGGTTCGAGTGGTACGCGTAATAGCCGGTCGCGCCCGATGCCAGCACGCCGATGCAGGCGAGCAGCACAGACAGTTTGAAGGTAAGGCCAGGACGGAACATCAGAAGCGCTCCGAGCGGTCACCGGACGCGATTCTGGCCCACAGGTCCTCGCGCCGCTGAATGTTTTCGACCGGACCGATCCACACGATGCGCGCGTTATCGTTACTCGCGGTGGGCGCGCTCAGTGTATTGGCGAGCCCTTGCCGCTGCGTCAGCAGCCGGCTTACGTCCGGTTCCAGCATGTAGTTGATCCAGGCGAGCGCGAGCGCCGGGTCGGCGGCCGCACGCGTCATCGACCAGCAGTCGAGCCAAGCGAGCACACCTTCGTCCGGAATCGCGTAGCCGACATCGGCGCCCGCGCGGCGCAGCAGTTCCACTTGCTGCGTGCCGTAGTTGCCGAACATCAACGCGACCTTATGCTGGATGAAGAACGCAGTGGCCTCTTCGGGCAACGTGTAATAGGTCAACAGATTGCGGCGCAGTTCGACGAGCTTGTGAGCGATCGCCCGCATCTGCTCGTCGTTCAGATTGAAGGGATCGCGATAACCCAACGCCAGCGCCGTGAAAGAAAAGTTGTGCTGCGCGCTGTTGAAGTCGAGCACCTTGCCGCGGTAGCGCGGGTTCCACAGTTCGCGCATCGAGCGCGGCGCAACCGGCACTTGCTTACGGTCGTAAATGAGGCCCATCGACGAATAGGTAAATGGAATGGCGTACACCTTGCCGTCCGTCACGAGCCCTTCTATTGCCGCGCGCGCCTGGAATCGCGGCAACTGTCTTGCGGTATTCGGCAGGCTTTGCAGATCGAGCGGCGCGAGCAGATTGGCGCGCGTATAACGCTGTATTTCGGCGGTGTTCGCAGCGAGCACGTCGAAACGCGGGGCGTTCTTCGCATGCAGTTGCGCCCACAGTGCTTCGTCAGAATCGACGAGCGTGACCTCCACCCTCACGTTGTGGCGCGATTCGAAAGTCCTGACCACGTCGGCATCGGCGTAACCGGGCCATGCGAGAACATGCAGCACCTTTTTCGTGGCCTCGGCCGAGGCTGGCGAAAACATTCCAACGCAAAGACACACGCTCAGCACGAGTCGCAGCAGGATGCCGCAGCCGCTGCGCGCAGCCGACCCTATGCGCCGCGCAGCGGCCGTCATTCGCCGCTGGCCGCGCCGCGCGTTGCAGCACTTTTCATCTGCCGTCGAAATCTTGTGCATACAACACCGTTTAGCAGAAGGCAGTTCAGGCGAGCCTATGTCCGCGTATTAAATCGCGAATGAATACCGGAGAACGTTTCCTCAGACAGGACTGCTGTGCTTTTGCGCTGCATGGCGACCGGCAGGAGCAACGATGATAGCGCCAAGCAATATGTTTTTGGTTTTCTTACTGTGTGAATGCCCATAAATAACTCGGCCTAGGCGGGACATGGCGAGCAATCATCACGTCTTAACGGCACGCGCTTTAACTTTCTTTAATCTTGCGATGAATTAAATGGACGCTGTCAACGTAAACACTCTTTAACGATTCCTATTCAGGGCAGTATCACAACGTGACGGAATGCGACATAACGACCTGAGTCACTGGCGACATATCGATGCGGGATACATCGCCCGCGGCTGCAACCAGGCAGGAGCGCCTTTGTTTTAGAGGCGTCCGTCGTCCGCCATCCGGTGTTTCACTAACTACCCAATCTTTTTGAACTGATAAGCTTGGCGCGCGCTGCTGGCCGCCCCGGCCGGCAGCTTCAACCCAGGCCCGGTCGTGAGTCGCGCCGGGTTTCCCGCCAGCGGCACAACCGCATGCGGGAGTATTTGAACTACACCGAGGAGTTAAACAGTGAAAAAACTGCTAGCGGCTTTGACGGTTGCTCTGCTTGCCACCGTCTCGATTGGCGCACACGCTAAAGATTGGTCCACCATCCGTTTCGGCGTCGATGCCAGCTATCCCCCGTTCGAGTCCAAAGGCTCCGACGGCAAGCTCGTTGGCTTCGATATCGACCTCGGCAACGAAATCTGCGCGCGCCTGAAAGCCAAGTGCGTGTGGGTGGAAAACGATTTCGACGGCATGATCCCGGCGCTGAAGGCCAAGAAGTTCGACGGCGTGCTCTCGTCGATGTCCATGACGCCGCAACGCGCCGAACAGATCGCCTTCTCGTCGAAGCTGTTCAACACGCCGACGCGCCTCGTCGCGAAGAAGGGTTCGGGCATCCTGCCGACGGCTGAATCGCTGAAAGGCAAGACGGTCGGCGTCGAACAGGGCACGATCCAGGAAACCTACGCAAAGACCTACTGGGAACCGAAGGGCACCAAGGTCGTGCCGTATCAGAACCAGGACCAGGTGTACGCGGACTTGCTGTCGGGTCGCCTCGACGCAGCGCTGCAAGACGCCGTGCAAGCTGAAATCGGCTTCCTGAAAACGCCGCGCGGCGCAGGCTTCGACTTCGTCGGCAAAAACCTGGACGATCCGAAGATTCTCGGCAACGGCGCGGGTATCGGCATGCGCAAGGAAGATACGGACCTGAAGGCGAAGGTGGACAAGGCCATCGCCGACATCATCAAGGACGGCACGTACAAGAAGCTCGAGAAGAAGTACTTCGACTTCGACGTGTACGGCAGCTAATACGCCGGACTCCAGGTCCACGCGCCCGCCGCGCGTCTAGCGACGCGCTGAACGGCCCCGGAACGGGCTCTGCCATACGCGGAGCCCGTTTTGTTTTGTGCCTGCGTGATGCTCTGCTTTGTGGCCTGCTCAGTGGCCTGCTCAGTGACCTGCTTGATGGACCGCTTTGTGCCCCGCTCAGTGCCTCGCTCAATACCCCGCCTTGTGCCGGCCAAACACGCGCGTCGCCGTATCGGCTAAGATCGTGCGATCGAGGTGCCGCAGGTTTGCCGCCGGGTCGTGCCGCCGGCGCCTTGCGCCCTACAAGCTTCCCTCTGTAATCAACGACATAGCGGCGCGCCGCCTCCCCCGCGAACTCGACAACCATGCAAACCCAATCCCATCCGCTGATTGCCCCGACGCTCGGCACCGCCCGCAGCCTGACCAGTTTCCATTACGGTCCGGCCGGCGGACAGAAGATTTATATCCAGTCGTCCCTGCATGCCGACGAACTGCCGGGCATGCTCGTTTCCTGGGCACTGCGCCGCAAGCTTGCCTCGCTCGAAGCCGCCGGCAAGCTGCGCGGCGAAATCGTGATCGTGCCGGTAGCGAACCCGATTGGCCTGAACCAGCACTTTCTCGGGCACCTGACAGGGCGCTTCGAAACCAACACCGCGCAGAACTTCAACCGCAATTTCCACGATTTGTCGGCACTGGTGTTGCCGGTTATAGAAGAGCGCCTCACGGACAACGTCGACGCAAACCGCACGGCGATCCGCACGGCGATGCGCGAGGCCCTCGAAGCGCAACAGCCCACCACCGAACTGGAATCGCAGCGTCTCGCGCTGCAAAAGCTCTCGTACGACGCGGACGTGGTGCTCGATCTGCATTGCGACTGGGAAGCCGCCATGCACCTGTACACGAATCCGGACCTTTGGCCTGAAGTCGAGCCGCTCGCGCGTTACCTCGACGCAAAGGCGTCACTGCTCGCGCTGAACTCGGTCGGCAATCCGTTCGACGAAATTCACAGCTTCTGCTGGTCGGATCTGCGCGGCCGTTTCGGCGAGCGTTTCCCCATTCCGAACGGCTCCATTTCGGTCACCATCGAATTGCGCGGCCAGCGCGAGGTGTCCTACGAGTACGCCGAGCGCGACGCCCAGGCAATCATCGAATATCTGACCGGGCGCGGCGTGATCGAGGGCACGGCGGCGCCGTTGCCGCCGCTCGAATTCGCGGCCACCCCGCTCGCTGGTGCGGAGCCCATCGTGGCGCCCATCAGCGGCGTGCTGGTGTATCGCTGTGAAGTGGGTACATGGGTCGACGCAGGCACTGAAATCGCCGACATCGTCGATCCGCTGACCGACCGCGTCGTCACGTTAAAGAGCAGCGTGGCCGGCGTGTTGTACGCGCGGCACCTGACGCGCTTTGCGACCGCAGGCATCGAGTTCGCACGCATTGCGGGCGCAACCGCATTTCGCACAGGGTCGCTGCTGAGCAATTAATTGATTGACCCGCAGCAAATAGAAAAGGCGCCGTGAAGGCGCCTTTTGCACTCGCCTCGCGTCAGAGCGCAGCGTCAGAGCGAAGTGTCATAACGAGGCGTCAAAGCGAAGCATCAGAAAGCAGGAACAATCGCGCCCTTGAACTCCGTGTCGATGAACTTGCGCACTTCGTCGGACTCGTACGCAGCGACGAGTTTCTTCACCCACGGCTGATTGCGGTCCTGGTCGCGCACGGCGATCAGGTTCGCGTAAGGCCCTTTCAGGTCTTCGATTGCAATCGCGTCTTTAGTCGGCTGCAGTCCCGCCTTCACCGCATAGTCGGTATTGATGGATGCCGCAGCCAGATCACTCAGCGCACGCGGCAATTGCGCGGCGTCCAGTTCGACCAGTTTGATCTTCTTCGGATTTTCGGCCACGTCGAGCGGAGTCGCGTTGACGCCATTCGTGCCGACGCCCGGCTTCAGCCGGATCACGCCATACTTCTGCAGCAGCAGCAACGCGCGATTTCCGTTCGAGGGATCGTTCTGAATGCCGACCTTCGCGCCCTCCGGCAGATCTTTCAGCGATTTGAGTTTCTTCGAATAGAAGCCCATCGGCGACACATACGTCAGCCCCACATTGACGATCTTGTAGCCGCGCTGCTTGATCTGGCTATCGAGAAACGGCTGATGCTGAAAGCCGTTGGCGTCGAGATCGCCGGCATCCAATGCGGCGTTCGGCTGCACATAGTCGTTGAATTCGATCACTTTGAGGTTCAGCCCTTCGCGCGCCGCCACCTTTGTCACGACCGACCAGATTTGCGCGTCGGGGCCGCTCATCGTGCCGACCTTGAGCTGCTTGCCGTCCGCATGCGCAAACGTTGTCGTCAACGAAAAAGCGGCAGCGCTCGCCACGGTAAGCAGATTCCTGATGATGATCCGGCGTTGCATGCATTTCCCCATAAGCGGTTGGATTGACAGGCGCGCATCGTCGCACGTGGCGGCTGCGCTCTAAAACCAATCGTTTTTCACACGCTTATATCGGCGAAGCAGAGAAAGCTTATGCACGCATGGCCGCGCTCAATGCGGTGCAATGTTTCGCCGCATTGACTGAACTGTGGCGTATGCGCGACACATCCAAAAATGAATGCGCCTGTCATATGCCTTACCCAGCGTTCCCTTAAATTTCCGGCCATCGCGCGACCTTACCAAAGAGTGCGGCGCCGCGATCGCTTAATTTTTAATC
Organism: Paraburkholderia phenoliruptrix; assembly: GCF_019511605.1. Lineage (GTDB taxonomy): Bacteria > Pseudomonadota > Gammaproteobacteria > Burkholderiales > Burkholderiaceae > Paraburkholderia > Paraburkholderia phenoliruptrix_A. Next base: position 606,795 of record NZ_JAEUAV010000001.1, read on the forward strand.
GGAGAACGTCTTGAACAAGAAACTACTGACCGCCGCTACCCTCGCAGTCTTCGCAAGCGCAGCACATGCACAAAGCAGCGTCACGCTGTACGGCGTGATCGACGCCGGTATCAGCTACGTCAACAACTCGAAGACCAGCACTGGTCACGACAATCTCTTCAAATACGACGACGGCGTTGCTCAAGGCAGCCGTTGGGGCCTGCGCGGCTCGGAAGATCTGGGCAATGGCCTGAAGGCGCTGTTCGTGCTGGAAAACGGCTTCAACAGCGGTAGCGGCACGCTCGGCCAGGGCGGCGCGCTGTTCGGTCGTCAGGCGTATGTCGGTCTGTCGCAGAACAACGTCGGCTCACTGACGTTCGGCCGTCAATACTCGTTCTCGACCGATTACCTCGGCGGCGCGTACTCCACCGGCGGCCAAACCGTTGCTGGCAACTACGCCTATCACATCAACGACATCGACCAGTTGACGTCGAGCCGTATCAACAATTCGGTCAAGTTCAGCAGCGCGAATTTCGCGGGCCTGACTTTCGGCGCAATGTACGGCTTCTCGAACCAGGCGGGCGCATTCGCAGGCGCGCCGGCATCGGGCACGACCGCAGCGCCGGTCGCGGGCTCCTCGCGTGCCTACAGCTTTGGTTTGAACTACGCGAACGGCCCGTTCGGCGTGGGCGCGGCATACACGGACATCCACTACCCGAGCCAGGCGACTCCCGCATTCTCGACGACCATCGCGAACGTGACGACGGGCAACATCCGCGATCTGCGCACGTTCGGCGTGGGCGGCCGTTACACGATTGCAGCGGCCACGCTGTGGGCGTTGTACACGAACACGCGCCTTGCGCCGATCACGGGCGGCGCGACCACGTTCGCTGCGTATGAAGCGGGCGCCAAGTACGCGTTCACGCCGGCGCTGACGGCAGGCGCAGGCTACACCTACATGCACCTGAGCAACGCCAACCGCGGCCATTGGAACCAGGTCGACCTGAGCGTCGACTATGCGCTGAGCAAGCGTACCGACGTGTACGCGCTGGGCATCTATCAGATCGCGGCAGGCCGCAACGGCACGCAGGATCTGCAGGCGCAGATCGGTTCGAGCACCAGCTACTTCAACACGTCGGGCACCGGCGCGGACAATCAGCTGGCGTTCCGCGTGGGCGTTCGCCACAAGTTCTAAACGCTCTAAACGCGGCGCTCGGAACCCGCGAGGGTTGCTGACGTAGACAGCGCGACATGTACAAATGCCCCTGCTTTGCAGGGGCATTTTTTATTTGCGATCTGTGCGGCGGCGCACAGAATCACGCGGAAATCAGCCTTGACCGCGCCTGGTGGCGACTCTACCTTGTCATTCACAACGCGCAGACCTGCTCGCCGTTTTGTCATTTGGTCCCGCCGGGAGGCCGTATGGAACGTGAGCCAGAGACTTCTTCCGCAGCCTCGCCCGCAGACAATGTAGAGCCTCCTTCGCCCGAAAGGCTGCTGCACCTGGGCATGGCGTTCTGGGGTTCGAAAACGTTGTTGTCCGCCGTCGAACTGGGCGTTTTCACGCAACTCGCAAGCGGTCCGCGTAGCGCGGCGGCGCTTACCGAATCGCTGGGGCTGCACGCTCGCTCCGCACTGGATTTTCTCGACGCGCTCGTTGCGCTATCGGTGCTCGAACGGCACGACGGCACCTATAGCAATACGCCGGATGCGGATCTGTTCCTCGACAAGGCCAAGCCCTCATATGTCGGCGGCCTGCTCGAAATGGCGAATGCGCGGCTCTATCCCTTCTGGGGCTCGCTGACGGAAGCGTTGCGCACCGGCTTGCCGCAAAACGAAGCAAAGAGCGGCGGAAATCTGTTCGACGCTATCTACCGCGACGAGGCGTCGCTGCGCGGTTTCCTGCGCGCAATGAGCGGCGTGAGCCTCGGCGCCGCGCGTGCCATCGCCCAGCGTTTCCCGTGGAGCGAGTACCGATCGTTCATCGACATCGGGACCGCGCAAGGCGCGTTGCCGGTGCAGGTTGCATTGGCCCATCCCCACTTGAGCGGCGGCGGCTTCGACCTGCCGCTGGTGGGTCCCGTGTTCAACGAATATGTAGCCGCGCACGGACTTTCGGACCGCCTGCAGTTTTATCCCGGCGATTTCTTCAAGGACCCGTGTCCTTCGGCGGACGTGCTCATCATGGGCCATATTCTTCACGACTGGCCGCTGCCGCAAAAACTCGAACTCTTGTCGAAGTGCCATGCTGCGTTGCCGCCAGGAGGCTCGCTCGTGGTCTACGACGCGATCATCGACGACGAACGCCGCAGCAACGCGTTCGGCTTGCTAATGAGCCTGAACATGCTGATAGAAACACCGGGCGGGTTTGATTACACCGGCGCGCAATGCCGCGAATGGATGAGGCAGACGGGTTTCGCAGAAATACGGGTAGAGCATCTGGCGGGCCCGGATTCGATGGTTGTCGGAGTCAAGTGAAGCCGGCCTCGGGCGAATTTGCTTGCTAACGCACTCAATAAAGCCCCTTCATCACTCTTTCCGGCGCATCCTGATCGTACTGCGCGCCGTCGAACGTGCCTCCGCTCAGTCGCCGGTGCATGTCGCCTGCGCTCGGCAAACTCGCGCGGTCGACGTGCTTTTGCGGGTCCCATAGCGCGGAGCGCACCAGTGCCTTCGAGCAGTGAAAATATGCCGCCTCGACATGCACGATGAGCACCGTACGCGGCAATCTTCCGCGGACTTCAAACCGCTCGAGCAGTTCGGGGGCGATGGAGATTTCGGCGCGCCCATTTACCCGCAAGGTCTCGCCGACGCCCGGCACCAGGAACAGCAGAGAAACCCGCGGATCGGTCACAATGTTCTTCAAACTGTCGATGCGGTTATTCCCCGGCCTGTCCGGCAATGCTAACGTGCGCTCGTCCAGTACCTGAACGAAGCCGGCCGCATCGCCTTTCGGCGAACAATCCGTGCCGCCCGGGCCCACGGAAGACAGCACCGCGAAAGGCGACGCGCGCACGAATGCCTGATAGTCGCTATTGAGGCAGTCAATTTCTTTCCACACCGCGCGCTCGTGCGGCTCGCCGTAAATCTGCTCCAGTTGCTCTACGCTTTTCACCGTGAATGTCATGGTCCACGCTCTTGCCTGGAAACGGTTGATCAAATTGGAACATGCAGTATAAGCAGCGCACTCGTGGTTCGCCTGGTCGCTTTGCGCTGGAATCGCGCAGATTCTGCCCGCTGCGGCAAAGCTAGCCGCCCACTGCATAAGGCCGCGTCATCAACTCGAGCAAGTGACCGTCCGGATCGTCGAAGTAAAGTCCCCGGCCGCCGTTGTGCAAATACGTTTCGCCCGCGCGTTGTTTGCCGGGGTCGGCCCAATACGAAATGCCTCGCTCGCGAATCCGCGCAAAGGCCCGCTCGAATTCTTCGTCGCTCATCAGAAACGCATAGTGCTGCGAGGAAATCGGTTCATCGCTATTGAAGAAATCCAGCGACACGTCATTGGCCATTTGCACGATCAGCATTTCTCCGAATGGAACGGGAGCCGGCAGATCGAGAATATCCAGAAGAAACCGGGTCGACGCCCGCTTGTCGCGGCACCAGACAATAGTATGGTTCAGTTGCACGTTCACAATTGCGCCTCCATGCAGTAGTACTTCCCCAATCAATACAGGCGATTGCGGGTCACCCCACCTCCGCCAGGTCCCGCGCGACAAAATCCACGAACGCGCGAATGCGGTTCGACATCTGATGCCGTTGCGAGTAAACGGCGAAGATGTCCGCGTTCGGCGTGTCATAACCGGGCAGCACGACCACGAGCGAGCCATCGGCCAAGTAGTGTTTGATGTCCCACTCCGCGCGCAGCAGAATGCCGTGCCCTTCGAGCGCCCACTTCACTGCTATTTCGCCGTCGTTCGTGGTCAGCGTGCCCTTGATGCGCACCGCTTCGGTCTTCTGCGACGCACCTTTGCCCGATGTCAGGCGCCACACGCCATATGCCTCGTCGCCCTGACGGATGCCGATGCAGTTGTGCCGCGTGAGATCGTGCGGCGTCACCGGCATGCCGTGCGAAGCGATGTATGAAGGCGCCGCGCACAACAAACGCCGGTTGCCCGCGAGGCGCCGCGCGATTACGCGCGTATCGGGCGGCTCGCCAAAACGGATGCAGACGTCGAACGTATCGTCTGTGAGCGGCGGCGGCGTGACCGACAACTGAAGCTGCACCGATACCTGCGGAAACTTCGCGACAAAACGCGAAATGGCGGGCCCGACGTGGCTGCGCCCGAAGCCGAGCGTGGCATTCACGCGCAGCAGTCCCTTCGGACTCTTCTTCGCCGAACCGAGCAACTCGGCGAGTTCGTCGATCTCGTCGAGAATCCTGCGCGCATGCTGCAGATATAACTCGCCTTCGGGCGTGAGCATCATGCGGCGCGTCGTCCGGTTGACGAGCGCGACACCCGCGCGGCTTTCCATCTGAGTGAGCCGCTTGCTGACGGCCGCCGCCGTCAAACCGAGTTCGCGCGCCGCCGCACTCAGGCTGCCAGATGCCGCTAGCGTCGAGAAAAAGCTCAGATCGGCTGGCTGGACGGTATCTGGCATGGGCTGCACTTATGAATTGAAGTTAAAGATGCTTTGAGTCTAGCACCGGTTTTTGCGCGCAGATCTGCGTACAGTCGTCGCAATCGCACAATATTTCCCCGGAGACGCAGCATGAAGACCTATCGCATTGCAACCATTCCCGGCGACGGCATCGGCAAAGAGGTCGTACCGGCCGGCGCCCAGGTTCTCGAAGCGCTGGCGAAAACAACGAAGTCGTTCGCATTCGAATTCGAGAACTTCGACTGGGGCGGCGACTATTACCGCAAGCACGGCGTGATGATGCCGGCCGACGGACTCGATGCGATCCGCGACAAGGACGCGATTCTGTTCGGCTCCGCAGGCGATCCGCACATTGCCGATCACGTCACGCTGTGGGGTCTTCGTCTGAAAATCTGCCAGGGTTTCGACCAGTACGCGAACGTCCGCCCCACACGCATCCTGCCTGGCATCGACGCACCGTTAAAGCGCTGCAAGCCCGAAGATCTGAACTGGGTGATCGTGCGCGAGAACTCGGAGGGCGAGTACTCCGGCGTGGGCGGCCGCGTTCACCAGGGCCATCCGATTGAAGCCGCAACGGACGTGTCGATCATGACCCGCGCCGGGGTCGAACGCATCATGCGCTTTGCGTTCCGGCTCGCGCAATCCCGTCCACGCAAGCTGCTGACCGTGATCACCAAGAGCAACGCACAACGGCACGCCATGGTAATGTGGGACGAAATCGCACTCCAGGTCTCGAAGGAATTCCCCGACGTTACATGGGACAAGGAACTGGTGGACGCGTCGACCGCGCGGATGATCAATCGTCCCGCGAGCCTCGACACCATCGTCGCGACCAATCTGCATGCGGATATTCTCAGCGATCTGGCCGCCGCGCTCGCCGGCAGCCTCGGCATTGCGCCGACCGGCAATATCGACCCGGAACGGCGCTTTCCTTCGATGTTCGAACCGATCCACGGCTCCGCATTCGACATCATGGGCAAGGGACTCGCGAACCCGGTGGGCACGTTCTGGTCGGTCGTGATGCTGCTCGAGCATCTCGGCGAACTCGATGCGGCGAACCGCGTGATGCAGGCAGTGGAAGCCGTGACCGCCGATAAATCGCTGCATACCGGCGACCTGGGCGGCACGGCGACCACGGCACAAGTGACCGCCGCGGTTTGCGCGTTTATCGAACAAGCCGCCTCGAATAGCGCGAATGCATCGAAAGGAATGCCCTTCGGCAACGCCGCGTAAGCGGCGCAGCTTCGCACTCTGCCGCATTCACAAGAGCAAAACGCTCGAGCCTCCAGAGGAGGAGACAATCATGACGGACCTCGAAACCCGGGTGTCCCGCAAGCTGATGCTGCGGATCATCCCGTTCGTGATGCTGTTGTATTTCGTGAGCTTTCTGGACCGTGTCAACGTGGGCTTCGCCGCGCTCACGATGAACAAGGCCATTGGCCTGTCGCCAGCCGCGTTCGGACTTGGCGGCGGCCTCTTTTTCATCGGCTACTTTCTGTTCGAGGTGCCGTCGAACCTCATTCTTCACAAGGTCGGCGCGCGCCGCTGGATTGCCCGCGTGATGGTGTCGTGGGGCATCGTCTCGCTGGCGTCGGCATTCGTCGTCGGGCCGAACAGCTTCTATGCGCTGCGCTTTCTGCTCGGCGTGGCTGAAGCGGGCTTTTTCCCCGGCATCATCCTGTATCTGAGCTTGTGGTTTCCAACCCGTCAGCGCGCCGTCGCCGCCGCGTGGTTCATGGCCGCCGCGCCCATCTCCACCGCCATCGGCTCGCCCATTTCCGGCGCGATCATGAAGCTGCCGTCGGTTGCGGGTCTCGCGGACTGGCAGATGCTCTACATTCTGGAGGCACTGCCGGCGGTAATCCTCGGCTTCTTTGTAATCAAATACCTGACCGACACGCCGTCGCAAGCCCAATGGCTCGCGCCTGAGGAACGCGAATGGCTGATCGCGAAGCTGAAAACCGAAGCCGACGCGCGGCAGTCGCATGCGGGCCACACTGCGGGCGCGTTGAGCGCGCTGCGCGATCCGCGCGTTCTGGCGTTGGCGCTGATTTACTTCGGCACTTCCGCGGGCTTGTACACGCTTGGCTTGTGGGCGCCGCTCATCATCAAGCAGTACGGCTTCGACGCGTTTCAGACGGGCTTGCTGGCGGGCATACCGAGCATCGTCGCAGTAGTCGTGATGATTTTGTGGGCGAAGCACTCGGACCGCACCGAAGAGCGCACCTGGCATGTCGTGATTCCCTGCGTGCTGGCCTGCCTCGGCTTTGTGTTCGCCGGTAACGCGGCCACTGCGCTGATGATCGTGCTTGCGCTCGTGGTCGTGAACGTCGGCATTAGCGCAGCCAAAGCGCCGTTGTGGGCGATGCCGAGCATGTTCCTGTCGGGCGCGGGGGCGGCAGCGGGAATCGCGATGATCAATTCGATCGGCAATCTCGGCGGCTTTGTCGGTCCGTTCGCAATCGGCTGGCTGAAGAACGTGACGGGCGGCTATTCGGCGGGCCTCTATGTGGTCGGCGCGACGCTGGCCGTGTCCGCCGTCGTCACGCTGATGCTGAGCCGGCAATCGAAAGAGCGGCCCGTCGCGGCGGGCCAACGGCACGGCCACTGAAGAGGCACGCGCTTCATCTGGCAACAGGATCTTCCGCCGTGGCACCCAACGCTGTATGCAACGCAGTGTCGGTCAAACGGGAGGATGCTCTCCCCGTCATGCATACTGCCACGCAAGGGTCTGACATAACACCATGTCATGACCACTCCAACAATTGCGGCGTTGCTCCAGCGAAATTGGCTCACTATATTTCCATTCAAGCCCGCACTCCTTGTCGCTTCGGTCGCAAGCCGCAGCGGCGGGAGCGCCGACCTGGAGGATGTCTTTTCGCTTCAACCGTATCGAGGAGAAGTCGTGATCAGCATGCCAAGGTTGCGCCCGTTAGCCATGACTCTGGTGTTGAGCGTCGTGAGCATGGCACCCGCTTTTGCCGCGGGAAAAATCACTTTCGTGTCGCAAGGCGGCACGTATCAGGAAGCCCAGACCAAAGCCATCCTCGACCCGGCAGCGAAGGAGCTGGGCATCACCATCAATCAGGACAGCATTCCGGACGCGTGGCCGCAAATCAAGGCGCAGGCCGCGACCGGCAAGCCGATCTGGGACGTGGTGGACACCCCTACCTCGAACTGTCTGCGAGGCGGCCGCGAAGGTCTGCTCGAGAAGCTGGACTTCTCGAAGATACCCAACGCCGCCGCGATGCCGGAAAAGTACCGCACGCCGTATTCGGTCGCGTATGAGTTCTACTCGACGGTAATCGGCTACAACAAAAAGACGTTGAAGAAGACGCCGCAAAGCTGGGCCGACTTCTGGAACGTAAAGGCTTTCCCCGGCACGCGCGCACTGCGCAACGATCCGCAAACGGTGCTGGAAGCGGCACTGCTGGCCGACGGCGTGCCGCGCGACAAGCTCTACCCGCTCGACGTGGACCGCGCCTTCAAGAAGCTGCAGCAGATCAAGCCTGACATTACGGTGTGGTGGACTTCGGGCGGCCAGTCCGCGCAATTGCTGCATGACGGCGAAGTGGACATGACGATGATCTGGAATGGCCGCGCGAGCGCAGTGCGCAAGGACAACCCCGATGTCGATTTCACGTTCAACGACGGCATTCTGCAGAACACGCAGCTGTGCGTGCTGAAGAACGCACCGAATCTGAACGACGCGGTGCGCTTCCTGAACGCCGCGATCTCGCCCGAACTGCAGGCCAACCTGCCGCTTTATATCGACTACGGTCCGGGCAATCCGGCTGCCTTCAAGACCGGCAAGATCACGCCCAAGCGCGCAAGCGAACTGCCAAGCTCGCCCGAAAATGCCGCGAAGCAGGCATTGATGTCGGAAGACTGGTGGGCATCCGACGCCGGCATCCAGGCCAAAGCGCGCTGGCTGAAGTTCATGCAGTGACGCGGTTTCTCATCCGCAATCGACGCGCCCGCGGGAAGACGGTTCATCGCGGGCGTTCTGCATTTTCGGGCTTGCGTGTGGTGGCGTAGCGCGCGCCGTTTCCATCTCTCGAACGTGATCGATTATCTGATTCTCGGCGGCGGCTCGGCCGGTTGCGTGCTGGCCTCGCGTCTTTCCGAAGACGCCGGCAACACCGTATGTCTCGTCGAGGCGGGCCGCGACATCTCGCAGGCGACCATGCCCGCCGAGATTCGCAGCCGCTACCCCGGGCGTGCGTACCTGGACACCGCCAACATCTGGCAACAGCTGAAGGCACGCATGAGCGCGCCGGCCGCACTGCGCCGCTACGAACAGGCGCGCCTGCTGGGCGGCGGCTCGGCGATCAACGCGTTGATGGCCAATCGCGGCGCGCCTGCCGACTACGACGAGTGGCAAACTCTCGGCGCGCAAGGCTGGAACTGGCAAGCGTGTCTGCCCTACTTCCGCAAGCTGGAAACGGACCGCGACTTTGGCGAGTCCGGCAACGGCGGCCTGCATGGCACGCACGGCCCGCTGCGCATCCAGCGAACAGCATGGCCGCGCATTTCGCCGTTCGTGAAGAGTGTGCTCGATGCTTTGAAGCACGAGTATCCGTTGCGTGCGGACCAGAACGGCCCTTGGGAAGACGGCAGCTTTATCGGCTCCATTGCGGTGAGCGCCAACGGCGAACGCATTCCAACCTCAGTGTGTTATCTCGACGACGCAGTGCGAGCAAGGCCCAACCTGACGATTCGCACCGGCCAGGCCGCAGAGCGCATTCTGTTCGACAAGCAGCGCGCAACGGGCGCGCGCTTGATTCGATCCGACGGTACGCATGATGACTTGCAGGCCCGCTGCGTGATCGTCTGCTCGGGCGCGATCCACTCTCCCGCGCTGCTGCTCAGAAGCGGCATTGGCCCGGCCGATGACCTCGCCGCCTTGGGCATTGAACCGATCGCGCATCGGCCCGGCGTGGGCCGCAATCTGATGGAGCATCCGTCAATTGCAGTGTCGGCCTATCTGCCGCGCGCCGCGCGCACACCATTTCCCGACGAGCACCACGAGCAGGCAATCGTGCGCTTTTCTTCGGGCGTGGCCGGCACCGTGCCAGGCGACATGCACGGCGCGATACTGTCGCGCTCGGGCTGGCATTCGGTAGGCTACCGTCTCGGCACGATGTTCTTCTGGGTCAATAAGTCCTACTCGCGGGGACACCTGAAGCTCAAGTCGGCTAACATATTTGACGAACCGGACGTCGACTTTGCGATGCTCTCCGATACCCGCGATCTCGAACGGCTGAAGCTCGCGCTGCGCTTTGGCGCGAGGACACTCGCCGCACCGTCGATGGCGGCGCATCGCGGCACGCTGTTCCCATCGAGCTATTCTCCGCGCGTGGCAGCCGTGGCCGTGCCTGGCGCATGGAACGCGTTGCAGCGCGGCACGCTCGCTGCGCTGCTGGACATGGCGGGCCCGCTGCGGGCATGGCTGGTGCGGCGCGTGGTCACGCAAGGCGTGACGCTCGACGAACTGCTCGCCGACGATGCCGCGCTCACGCAATTCGTCACGCGTTCGGTGGGCGGCACGTGGCATCCCTCGGGAACATGCCGGATGGGCGCTAGCGGCGATCCGCTCGCGGTCACGGACAGTCGCGGTGCGGTCTATGGCGTGGAAGGATTGCATGTTTGCGACGCGTCGCTCATGCCGTCCATTCCATGCGCGAACACCAACGTGCCCACCATCATGATCGCCGAGCGTATTGCGGATCTGCTGCGGGGCGTACAGCCTGCGCCCTACTCCCCATAACCCACGATACCCTTCACTTCCAGAAACGCTTCGAGCCCCCACTCGCCATACTCGCGGCCATTGCCGGATTGCTTGTAGCCGCCGAACGGCGAGCCCGCGTCCCAGGCCGGATAGTTCAAATACACGCTGCCCGCGCGCAAGCGCAATGCGACGCGCCGCGCGCGGTCAAGGTCAGCGGATTGAACATAAGCGGCAAGGCCGAACGGCGTATCGTTGGCAATCGCAATAGCGTCTTCCTCGTCGCGGTAGGGCATGATGGCAAGCACAGGGCCAAAGATCTCTTCGCGCGCAATCGTCATCGAAGGGTCGACGTTCGCGAACACCGTGGGCCGCACGTAGTAGCCGCGCGCAAGGCCGTCCGGACGTCCGGGGCCGCCCGCCACGAGCCGCGCGCCTTCCTCGATGCCCTTTCGGATCAGCCGTTGCACGCGCGCATATTGCACGTCGCTGACTACCGGGCCCATGGTGGTTTCGTCGTCCTGCGCAGGGCCGACACGCTGTGCGGCTGCCGCGCGCTGCGCGATGCGCACCGCTTCGTCGTGCCTCGCCGCGGGCACCAGCATGCGCGTGGGAGCGTTGCATGACTGACCGCTGTTGCTAAAGCAGGAGTTCACGCCGGAGGTCACGGCGGCTTCCAGGTCCACATCGTCGAGAAGAATGTTTGCGGACTTGCCGCCCAGTTCCTGATGCACGCGCTTCACGGTCGGCGCGGCGAGCCTCGCGATTTCCACGCCCGCGCGCGTCGATCCGGTGAACGACACCATGTCGACGTCCGGATGACTGCACAGCGCGGCGCCTACAGTCGGACCGTCGCCATTGACGAGGTTGAATACGCCTCGCGGCACACCGGCCGCGTCCAGAATCTCGGCGAACAGCACGGCGTTAAGCGGCGACACCTCGCTCGGCTTGAGCACCATCGTGCAGCCGGCGGCAAGCGCAGGCGCCACCTTGCACACAATCTGATTGATCGGCCAGTTCCAGGGCGTAATGAGCGCGACCACGCCCACGGGCTCGTGATTGATGAGCGTCGTGCCCTTCTTGCGCTGCCATGCGAAGCGCTCGCAGGTGACCAGCAGTTCTTCCAGATGACGCTTGCCGAGCGCCGCCTGCCACGCATGCGAAAGTTTCTTCGGCGCGCCGATTTCCCGTGAGATGGTCTCCGCCATTTCGTCATAGCGGGCCATATACGCATCGAGTATGCGGCGTACCAGTGCGACGCGCTCCGCAGGCTGCGTCGACGAAAACGACGCGAACGCGCGCCTCGCGGCAGCCACCGCGCGCTCCACGTCGTCTGCATTGCCTAGTGCGATTTCAGCGAACGCTTCTTCCGTGCAGGGATCGACCACGGCGAGGCGCGCATCGCCCGAAGGTGCCACCCATGCGCCATCGATATAAAACTTCAGTGCATTCGACATCCGCTTCCCGATCGAGTGGAATCAAAAAAACAGCCTACGCCCGCGCGCTCGCCGAACGCCGGCTCACGACCACGATCATCACGAGGCACAAGGTCAGCGCAGTCAGCATCGTGCTGATTGCGGCAATGGTCGGATCGATCTCGTCGCGCAGCGTGACGAACATGCGGCGCGTGAGCGTCTGATTCGTGCCGCCGGAAATGAAGAGCGCCACCACGGTTTCGTCCAGTGCCTGAATGAACACGAACACCGCGCCGGAGATCACGCTCGCCTTGATCTGCGGCAGCGTCACCGTCAAAAAGCTGCGCAGGCGATTCATGCCGAGGCTGCGCGCGACCATCTCCTGCGCGCGGTCGAACGTGCGCAAGTCCGCGCCCACGGAAATCAGTACATAGGGCAGGCCCAGCATCGTATCGGCAACAATCAGCCCGCCCAGTGTATTCACATAACCGGCCTGCGTGAAAACGAAAAACACGCCCACCGCGACGATGATAATGGGCACCATCAGCGGCAACATCAGCAGCGTGCGCAGATAGCGCATGGACCAATGCGTGCCGTGCTGGATAGCGTAGGCCGCAGCAACGCCGAGCGGCGTGGCGAGCAGCGCCGCGCAAACGGATGCGGTGAGCGTCACGCGCGCTGCCTCGATCCATGCGGGATTGTCGAAGAACGCGTGATACCAGCGCAGCGAATACGCGGGCGGCGGGAACGTCATGAAGCGGGTATCCGAAAACGACAGCGGCACGACGATCAGCACCGGCAGCATCAGGAACACGAGGATCAGCACGACGAATGCGCCGAGCACGACCCTGCCGAACGGAATCCTGTTCATTTCGCACCCAAGGTCTTTTCGAGGGGAATCACGCGGCTCGCGGCATAGAAGATCGCGAACACGCACACGAGCAACACGACACTCACCGCGCTCGCCGCTCCCCAACTGTTATAGATCTCGACATTGCGGCTCACCACCATCGAGACCATGATCGACTTGCCTCCGCCCATCAGCTCAGGCGTGATGTAAAAACCGAGGCACAGCACGAAGACCAGCGTGACGCCCGCCACCACGCCGCTCAAGGAAAGCGGCAGAAACACGCGCCAGAAGACGTGCCACGGCGAACCGCCGAGACTCGCGCCGGCCTGCGAGAGATTCGGCGGGATCTTTTGCATCGCCGAATAAAGCGGCAGCACCATGAACGGCAGCAGGATATGCACCATCGCGAGGACAGTGCCGAACTGGTTATAGGCGAGTTGCACGGGTCGATCCACCAGGCCCATTTCGAGCAGCGCCTTGTTGATGAGCCCGGTGCGTTGCAATAGCACCAGCCACGCGTAGGTTCGCACCAGCACACTGGTCCAGAACGGCAGAATCACCATGCCGAGTATCAGCGCACTCCAGCGCGGCGAAACAGAGGCCGCAAAGTACGCGACCGGATACCCGAGCAGCAGCGTCATGCCGGTCACAATCGCGCTGAGCTTGAACGTGAGCAGGAAGGTGTCGAGATAGGCGCCGGTGAAAATGCGCTGGTAGTTGACGAACGTAAAGCCGCCGTCATGCCAGACCGACTGCCACGACAGCCACGCAAGCGGCACCACCAGCAGCACTACGACGACGAAGAGCGCCGGCGCGAGCAACAGCAGCATCGCGCGATCTTCGCGTTGCTGATGGCGCACCGACGGGTCCAGCGCGGCTGTCTGCATCAAGGTAGGTTCCTGAAAAATCCGTTTGGCTGTCGTCATCATGCACCCACGGCGTCGAGAAACTGATACCACGCGGCGACCATGCGAACACCAGGCGCACGCAGCGAATGAAACGGCACGGGCCGCAAGCCTTGCTGACCGAGCAGCGCCAGCTCCGGCGTTTCGCCGAGTGCAAGCGCCGCGGCATGCTGACCGATCAGGCTCGCCATCGCCACACCGGCTCCGTTATAGCCGAGACAAAATGTCGTGACATCGTCGCTTCGGCCAACATGCGGCAAAGCATTGAAGGTCATGCCGACATAACCCGACCACTGGTACTCGATGCGAACCTCGGCAAGATCGGGAAACAGCGCGACCATCGCGCGCCGCAATGCGTCGAAGCCCGTCGCCTGGCCTTCCTTGCCGAACGCATCGCGTCCGCCGAACAGCATGCGGCCGTCCACCTTGCGGAACCACTTCATCATGCGGCGCGTTTCGGTGTAGCTGCGGCGCTCTGTCATCAGACGCGCATCGAGGTCCGCGGGCAGACGCTGCGTCGCGATCATCGCGCTGCGAAACGGCACGAGCTCGCGCTGATAGTCAGCGGTGGCTGACGTGAGATCGGAATACGCGTTGGTCGCGACGATCACCTGCTTCGCATGGACGGTGCCGCCAGGCGTTCGCAGCACCACGCCGCCCGAGCCACGCGCAGCACGTGTAATCTCGACAACCGGCGTCGCTTCATATATCGGCACCCCGCGCGCGGTGAGACCGCGCGCGATACCGTAGACATATTCGAGCGGCAGGATCGTGCCGGCGTCGGCACTCAACACACCGCCGACGAATCCCGCCGAGCCCGTCTCGCGCGTCACCTGCTCGCGCGACTGCACGCTCATCGACGTATCGCCTAGTTGCGTACGCACCCAATCGGCTTCCGCGCAAATCGCTGCGAACGCGCGCTCGGTGTGCGCGCAACGCAGGCTGCCCGTATGTTCGAATTGCGCGCGCTCGAGCCCGAACTCTTCGACGAACGATTCGACCACTCGCACGCCTTCGTGCGCGAGCCGGTGCATACGCCTCGCAGTGTCGAGTCCGTGCAGCTTGTCGATCAACGGAAAAGACAAGCGGAATTTCGACGACACCACGCCGCCATTGCGCCCGCTCGCGCCCCAGCCGACCGGATTCGCATCGAACACCGCGCAGTCGACGCCGCGTTTTTGCAGCGCATACGCAGCCGCGAGGCCCGAGTAACCGGCGCCGATCACCGCCACGTCGACCGAGAGATCGCGAGCGAGCGGCGCGCCCATGCTGTGCGGCGCGAGCTTTTCCGGCGAACGCGCGGCCATTGCCCGCCATAACGAATCGGGCTGCGGGCGCGGCGAGAAGTGGCGAATCGCGGGCGCGAGCATGACGTCAGGCGGCGCGCGCTTCGGCTTCGACGGCGTCCGCGAGCGCACCGAGCGTCGCGAACCGGAAGGTGGGCGTCGTGACCGCTTCCGGGACCGGCGTCGCGCCGAAGCCCTTCATGCCCTGGCGTCGCTCGATCCAGCAGGTCGCGTAACCGAGCTTCGTCGCAATGCCAATGTCGTGATACTGGCTTTGCGCCGTATGCAGGATCTCGTTGAACTTGAAGCCGAACGCAGCCTGACGTCCGCGGTTATAGGCGAAGAACTGCGGGTCCGGCTTCGCGACGCCGGTTTCGTCGCAGCACACGGTGTCGTCGAACGGATCGCCCAGCGTGTGCGCGTAAGCGGACAACGCGACGCGGTCCGCATTCGTCATTGCGACCAGCCGGTAATGCTTGCGCAGGCGTTTGAGCGCCTGCACCGAGTCGTCGAACGCGGGCCATTCCAGCACGTCGCGCTGAAACGCGGCGGCGGACTGCGCGTCGTCAGGCAAGCCAAGCTCTCTCGCGAGCGACAGATAGACGTTCGCCATTTCGTGGCTCGAACGGCCCGGGTATTTCGCGCGCCCGCGCATGTACGGTTCGAAGATCTGATCGTCCGTGAGGTCTTTGGCCGCCGCGCCGCCAAGGCGCCGCACGGACGCCAGCACGCCCTGTTCGAAGTTGATCAGTGTGCCGACGACATCGAACGTCAGGACCTTGAAATCGGTGAGCTTCATTGCATCATCCTTTGCGGGTTGCGCGAGTTTCGAAAGACATACGCCCAAGGCGGGCAGCGAGAAAAGTCAGGCGGGCACGACGATGGTGTCCTGCGGATCGAGCACTACGGTCATTGGCTCGCCCGGCGATGGAATGCGGCGACGCGCATCGTGATTGCCGGGCTGGCGCAGGCTGAGGGAAGTGCCGTCGGGCAGCGCAGCAAATACGCGCAGGCTCTCGCCCTGATACAGCACTTCGGTCACGCGGCACGACAGCCGGTTCGTGGTCATGGTTGTGGTCGCGCCGCCGTCGATCACGAGCTTTTCGGTTTGCACGGCAAGCAGCAGACGCTCGCCGCGCGGCAACGGGTGCGCGGTGCGCAGCAGCGCGTCGCCAAGGCGCACGGCGTCGTCGCCGGCGCGGCTCACGTCAAGCAGCGTCGCCTCGCCGATGAAGCTCGCGACGAACGCGTCGCAAGGCCGGTCGTACAGACGCTCCGGCGTATCGATCTGCACCAGCTTGCCGTTCTTCAGCACAGCCACACGGTCGCTCATGGTGAGCGCCTCGCGCTGGTCGTGCGTCACGTAGACAATCGTCGCGCCGAGCTTGCGGTGCAGTCGCCGCAGTTCGATCTGCATGGTTTCGCGCAGTTGCTTGTCGAGCGCCGAGAGCGGCTCGTCCATCAAGATGAGTTGCGGCTCGAAGACCATCGCCCTCGCAAGCGCAACGCGCTGACGCTGGCCGCCTGAGAGCTGGTTGATGTTGCGCGCCTCGAAACCGCTTAGCTCGACCATTGTGAGCGCGTCGGCCACTTTCCTGGCCCAGCCGGCTTTCGGCTCGCGGCGCGCGCGCAACGGGAACGCGACGTTCTCGCCGACCGTCATGTGCGGAAACAGCGCGTAGTTCTGGAACACGATGCCGATATTGCGTTTGTGCGGCGGCGCAAATGTAATGTCACGCTCGCCGACCCAGACGGACCCCGAACTGGGCTGAACAAAGCCGCCGAGAATGCCGAGCAGCGTCGTCTTGCCCGAACCGGACGGCCCGAGCAGCGAGACGAATTCACCGGGCTCGATGTCCAGCGAAACCTCGTCCAGCGCGACCACCGGACCATAACGCTTGCCTGCCGACCGGATGGAGACTCCTGTTTTCGCTCTTGCGTCCATTGCGTTCTTTCTCGCTCAAGGGCCTGCGTTAGGGAAAATATAGGTCTCAAACTTTTTGGCGGCAATTCCCAAATTGTTGGATCAGGCATAACATCAGGTCATGCCGAATCTACGCAAAAAACTGCCGAGCGCGAATGCGCTGTTCGTCTTCGAAGCCGCTGCCCGCTGCGGCAACTTCACACGTGCCGCGCAGGAACTCTATGTGAGCCAACCCGCCGTGAGCCGCATGCTCGCGCGCATGGAAGACCATATCGGGGTGCGGCTTTTCGAGCGCGTGCGCGGCGGCATCGAGCTGACCGAAAACGGGCGCATTCTGTACCGCAAGATATCCGAAGGATTCAACGGCATAGAAAGCGCGATACGCGAAATCGAGGCGCGCGCCACAGGCGTCGAATCGGTCACGCTTTCGGTGTCAACGGGCTTTACCACGCATTGGCTGATGCCGCGCATGGGCCGGCTCAACCAGGCGTTTCCGTCGATTGATCTGAGGTTTCAGCTTATTTCGGGGCGCATTGGCGGGCCACTGGTCGACGTCGATCTCGGCATGCGCTTTCTGCACGCGGACGAGATCGACGAGAACAGCGTGCTCGTGATACCGGAAACGCTTCTGCCCGTGTGCAACCCACGCTACCAGGAAACGGCGCAAACCGAGGCGGGCCGCGAGCATGGCGATACCGTCATCGTGATGGACGATGAAGAGCGCGGCTGGCACCACCGTTTTGGCGCGTTCGAGCAGCACGGCCGACGCGTCGCGGGCATGCTCAGTTTCAACGACTACGCGATCGTGGTGCAGGCCGCGCTGCTCGGCCAGGGCATTGCGCTCGGCTGGCTGAATGTGGTCTCGCACTGGCTCTCGCAGCGCGCGCTGGTGCCCGCCGAGGAGCAGATCATCGTGACCAACCGGCGCTGCTGCCTGGTATCGCCGCCCAGCCGGCCTTTGCGGCCCATCGTGGCGAACGTGCGCGACTGGATTGTCGAAGAAATGCGCGCCGACCTGCGCACGTTGGAGACCGCTTATCCGCAGTTGGGATTGCGCGGGGCGTTCAAGGCGTGCGGTGTGGCTATTGTTTGATGCGGCGGGGTTGGGGCTGTTTTGCGCTGTTTTGCGCGGTTTTGTTTTGCGCTGTTTTTTTTATGCTTGGGCTGCGTTGTTCGATGCTTTAACGTCTGCCAGCCGCTGCTGTTGCATTCGCAACGCAGCGACGCGCGAGAACGTCGGGTTCGGTCCTGAGCGCCGCGCGTGATTCGGTCGGGCCTGTTAGAGGTCTTCTTTCATCCTGTTCAGCAGGTCACCGAAAGACTGCCGCGTGTTGATTGCGTTGATCGTATCCGCGAGGAACCAGGGGAGAATCAGTTGCGTGTTGGGGTCGGTGACGCCAACGGTCAGGGTTGGCCGGTTCGGTTTGGGTGCGGCGTACTGGGAAGTTTGAGCCGCGAGCGCGCGCTGCTCGACGGTGCTCGTTGAAGGTTGACGCGCTGTTGCCTCACCCGACGGAGGCCAGGCTGTGGAACAGGCGCTCAGCAGGACGGTAACCGCGGCAGTGGCGACAATGGCGGCAATGGCGGTAGCGCGGAACGGGTTCATGATGTGGGCTCCGAGCAGATCGGTCGGTCACATCGGTTTGACAGGGTCGAGCGGTATCGGTTTCGTTGATGCGGTGGAGATTGCCAACGGAGTTGGCAAAGAAACTCGCAACCAGACCGTGAACCAAGCCGCGAACCAAACCGCGAACCCAGCCAGAAACCAGGCCGCAAATCAGAGCCGCAAATCAGCCCACCGCTGGACGACGTACATCGAGCGCGGAGAACATATCGTCGACATTGCCGTTCGAGATCTGCCGCGCGATGGCCGGCAAGTCTGCCGAGTCGGGTTTGCCGATCAGCGCATAGGACAGTTCGTTCTGCCGCCACGAAACGACCTTCATGCCGTCCATCTCGCGCTGTGCGATGGACTCGTCAGGCCGCGAATCTTTCATCACGCACAGCGCCACCGGCATGCCATGCTCGGGAAGATAAACCATCTGGACGAGCGGCTTGCCGTTGTAGCGCAAGCGCTCCACCGTTTTGAACGACAGCCCGGCCGCCTGCAAATCAGGCATACGCAAGCGGATGCCGTCGACCTTGCGAATCGCATCCACAGTTCGAGTAGAAGCGGCGCCATCAGGAACCACATGCGCGACCGTCTCGCGCGTGTACATGCGCTGATAATCCACAGCGACGCTAATCCACGGGCGCGGCTGCACCGCTGCCGTGGACACTGCACGCTCGCCCCACGCACCGGGCCATGCGCCAAGCTGCTGAACCAGGCCAGCACAGAAAGCGCCCGCCACGAAAGCGGCGGCAAGCCACACACGGCGCGCCGAACGCTGTTCCTGCGGCGCAAAATCGCTCGACGCTTGCCGCCCTGCGGCCTGCGCCATCGACTCTATCCGGCGCCGAAGGTCATCCGGCAGCGGCGGCAACTTCTGCGCCGCGAACGCTTCGCGATAAGGAAGCCGCGACGCTTGCAGCAACGCCACGCTCTCTCGCAGATCGGCGGATTGCGCCAGAGCACGCTCGACCGGTTCCGCTTCGCGAGCGCTCAGTTCGCCGTCGGCATACGCGATCAGTTGGCTGTCGTCGGGCTTCATTGGACGATAGGCTAAGGAGAGAAACGGCTGTGTGAGTGTGTAGCGTCAAGGCAGGCACGAAAGCGCGTGCTGCCGCGGGCTTCTATGATACCCGTACTGGCGGCGCGTTCCCACCAGAGGCAAGGGGCGCGTCAATGTGCGCGGGCACGCGCCGCGGCTTCCTCGCTCAGGCGACGCTGCAACGACACGGCGTAGGCGGCCGACCGTGCGGCAAGCAGCGGGTCGGCGGAAGGCGCGATGCCGTCGGGCAGAACCGTTGGATCGAAAGCAATATCGCGGCACGAACCGTCAATCTGCGTTTGCGCGCTGTCTATCACGAGCGTGCCCACATCGATTCGAGGGCGGCGCGGCGAGCTCACCCATTGCCGGGTGGAATCGTCGATCGTGTCGCCGGGCAGCGCGACGTTCAGGATCAGATGCCAGCGCAACGGTCCCTTGCGCAGACTTTTCGACAGGTCGTAGAACAGAAAGTCCGGGTCGCGCAGATCGCCGGCATAGACTGCGCGATAGGGCTTCTCGGGCACGACTTCCCACCGCACGAAGCGCCGGATACCGTGCGCGTCGATAGTCTGGAATGCGCTAACGCCGTAGTACGTTGAGTTGTCATAGCCGGACGACGGCGGATGCTGCTCGATGAAACGCCTGAAAGCGCGAGCCTCTGGATGAGCGTCGAGAAACGCCCGCATCTTCGCAGGATCGCGGCGGCCAGTGCGCGGATCGCGCGCGTCCGCTCGTAGTTGCTCGAGCAACGCCTCGGGTGTGCGCACCGGAAACACAGGCGCGGAGTTCATCGCAAGACGCCATTGCTCGGCGTGCGGCAGCGTGATGCGCAATGCGAGGCTGCGCACCATGCCGGCGGCGTCGTCTTCGCCGGGATCGCCGCCGGGTATCGACAAGCGCCCGACAACCGGATACCGCCCTCTTGCAAACACGCTGGCACGCGACAGCAGCGCACCTTCTCCGTTGCTGTCGAAGTGCCCGGTCACGCAAATTCCTTTCGCATGATTGCGCCTGAAACCGGGGTGCGGCGTCGTGGTCGCCTCAAACGCATTGACGATGCGCCGTGCGCCAAGCCGTGGAGAAAGCCAGCCCACGCACGAAAGAAACAACGCGGCGAGCGCCGCCGGTAATGCGCATATGGCGAACCAGCGCAATGCGCGATGCGATGATCGCGATTGCGCCGGCACATTGCGCGAGTGTCGGAACTTCATGCGCTCGGCGGCCGGCGCCGCGTTCGGTCCACCGCGGCGTGCTCACGCGGCTCTGCGCTGGCCAATGCAGCGGGAGGGGTCAGGCACGCCGAACCGCTGCCGTTTCGTTCAACCGCGCTCGGCATCGGCACCCGTGCGGTTGTCGCTGACGATCGCGGACACCCGGCCGTCGTAAAGCTGTCTGCCAAGCGCATTCAGATCGACAGTACCCGGCGTGCCGATCAGCGCATAGCCCAGTTCGCCGCGCCGCCACGCGACCACATTCATACCTTCCACCTTCGCGTTCGACGGCGCCGCATCGGCCTTCACTTCTTTCAGCACGCACAGCGCGACGGGGTCGCCCTTCTCCGGCAAATAGACGATCTGCACCAGCGGCTTGTCATGAAAGCGCAGCCTTTGAACGCGCTTGAAAGTCAGCCCCTGACTGCGCAAATCGGGAATCTGCATGGGCAGATTGTCGACGTGCTGGATGTCGGCGACAGTGGTAGCCGTGGCGCTCATGTCGGGTTGCAGCAAAGCGACGGTGTCCCGCGTGTACAGCCTCTGATAACCGGCCGCCGCCTTGATCCACGGCGTCATGCCCGAGGTGTCGGAGGCCGTGGTGAGCGCGCCGCCAGCACCTGTCAGTTGCGGCACGAGCCGCAGTGCGAGGCCGCAGCAGAACGCGCCGGCGACGAACGCCACTGCAAGCCTCGGCCACGTCGGCAAGGTTAGCCACTGCGGCAGCAAGCGCCACTGCCGCCGCTTCGCGCGCGGCCTGGGCTGCGGAGCATTGTCGTCAGGCTGTGCGTCGGTGACGCGCGAGTGGTCCGGCCCGGTTGCGTCTGCGCTGCGCTGAGCACCCTCCCGCTGCGCGTGCTGACGGATCAACGCCTCGACGCTCAGACCCAGAGATTGCGGCATGGGCGGCAACGCCTGCTGCTCGAACGCTCTTCGATAAGGCAGTTGCGAGGCGCGCAGCATCGACACGCGGGACGCGAGGTCTTCCGATTCGCGAATCGCCTTTTCTACCTGCTCGCGCTCGGAGTCCGACAACTCACCGTCGACATAAGCCAACAGGCTGGCATCATCGATCTTCATTGCGCCGCTCGCTGGGTTTTCGACGGTCGTGCCGAAGACGTATCGTGGTCGCTGAATTGCGCGCCGATTGTCTGGCGCGCGCGAGAGAGCCGGCTCATGATGGTGCCGATCGGCACGCCGAGCACCTCGGCCGCTTCCGCATAGCTGAACCCTTCCACCGCGACGAGCAGCATCACCGTGCGCTGCGCGTCGGGCAGACGCTCCACCGCCGCGATGATCTCGCTCACGCTGTCAGCAGGATTGCGCGCCGCTGGATCGGGCACGGTTTCGAGAAAGTTGTCGTCCCACTCCATGCTCGAGCGGTTGCGCACATTGCGCGCACGCAGTTCGTTGATCCAGGTGGAATGAACGATGGAAAACATCCAGCTCAGAGGCGAAGTGCCCGCCTGCAACTGATGTGCGCGTTCGAGCCCCCGCACGCATGCGCGCTGGAGCAGATCCTCGGCGTCGTGCTGGTTCCCGCACAGGCGCAGAGAGAATGCCCAGAGCCGCGGCAGCATGCCCGGTAGAAGACTGGGCAGATTCTCGACATCTGCTGTTGACATGGTTGACTGGCTCAAAGCACGGTTACCGCCCGGCGCGCCGGACGCTGACTGACCGTTCCTGCAGGTGAATGGGTTCGCGGATTGTACAGCCTACGTAAAACGTTTGCTTCAGGGCAGCTACGCCGCTTTGCCGCAAAGGGCCGCCGCCTGGTGCGAACACCCAAGAGTACGACTAAACAAGCTGAAACGCGCACTAAACAACTGACCTCGAGCTTTCGTCCCGCCGCTCGAACATGCATCCACGCAATGGTTCGACGGCGCAACCGGCGCCCCGCCTTCACGATGGAATAACCGCTCGCGGCCAGTTGTTCTGTCATAAACCGCAAACACCAACCTGCACCGCGCGAGCGCGCCCGCTGCTTCTCCAGGCGCTCGCGCACGTTCTCATTTTCAGCCCGACATGACCGACTCCTACGCGACGAATGCCCTGCTTTCCCCCATCGACGATGCGGCGCCGGCCGGGCTCAACCTCGAATACGATCCCGCCTTCACCGAGCTCGAACTGCTGGCGACACCCATGCCCGAGCGCGCGATGGGCGACAGTCTGAAAGCCGCTCAGGAGCCGGACTGGGACAAGGTCGCAAGCGCCGCCGGTGCGCTGCTCACGCGCACCAAAGATCTGCGCGTTGCAGTTCACCTCTGTTGCGCGCAAACCCATAACGAAGGTCTGTCCGGATGGGCAGCGGGCCTCGGCCTCGTTCGCGGGCTGCTCGAACGCTACTGGGACCATGTGCATCCGCAATTGGACGCAGACGACAACCACGACCCCACCGCCCGCGCCAATGCGCTGATGCCGCTTGGCGATCCGCAAAGCGCGCTGGGCATTTTCAGGCTTGCTCCGTTCGTGCAGTCGCCGCGTCTTGGCCGCTTTTCGCTGCGCGATCTGCGCGTGGCAACCGGCGTGACCCACGCGTCGCCGTCGCAGGACGGCGCGCCGGCTCCGACGCTCGTCGACCTCGAAGCCTGCTGCATGGATTGCCCCGAGGACCAACTGCCCCAATCCGCCGCAACGCTCGCGCAAGCGCAGGAACATGCCGAGGCCATCGTCGCGCTGGTGCGGGACAAACTCGGCACGGCCGGCCCCGACATGGCGCTGTTGTGCGGCGATATCGCAGAGCTGAAAAAATTCGTCGATGCGCAACTGCTGCGCCGCTTTCCAGGCCGAGCGGACGCGGGTGTCGCCGCACCGTTGGCCTCGCTGCTGGACTTGTCTTCGTCGCCGTTGTCGCTCCACGCGAGCAGCGCTCCCGCAGGCGCCATGCATGAGCCTGCGAACGCCGGAATTTCCAGCCAGGCTGATGTGATCCTGCGGCTCGATGAGATTTGCGACTACTACGAGCGTGTCGAACCGTCGAGCCCTCTACCGATTTTGCTCAAACGCGCACGGCGCCTCGTCGGCAAGAGCTTCGCCGACGTGCTCAAGGACATCGCGCCAGGCGGGCTGTCGGAGCTTCAGGCATTGTCGGGCCCGGAGAGCGAATAAGCGCCCGGAGCGCATTCGGCAAACCACATCCCCGCCAGGCGCGGCCATCACGACGCCAGCATCAACCAGCCGGCTGCGAGCGCGCCGGCCACCGCGACCAACAGCAGCGTCCACAGCGCGGCCCAGCGGCCTTGCGACATCGGCATGCGCGTACTGTCCGCATCGCGCCGCCGAAGCTGCACCGGCTCGCGCCCTGTGTCGCCCGCAGGCATGCGTCGGCGCACCGTATCTCGACCGTCCGAAGATGCTTCGCCGCCGAGCGATTCGAGCAGGCGTCGCCTCCGCTGCCGATACTCGTCGCGTTCGATGCGGCCGAGCCGGTGCATTTCATCGAGCACGCGCAACGCGTCGTTGACCTGCCGCTCGCGCACACCCGGCTCCTCGTGCGCCGTCACGACAAGGTCCGGTTGCATGTCGCGTCGCGCCGCCTGTGTGCTGTGTGCGGCCCGCCGCGTATCGCTGCCCGTCATGCGTTCGCCTGGCTGTGCCGGTTGCTGCGCGCGGGCGGCGCCATTGAAACCGATGCGGGCGCGCTCGCCGCGTCGCCGCTTTCGACCCGCGCCTTGATCTGCTCCAGCAACGCGCTCAAGCCGCCTTGCGGCAACGCGATGCTCGCGCCGATGTCGCGCTCCATCTGCTTCATGGCTTCGGGGTCGGCTGCCTGCGCGGTGTCAAAGCGGGCCTGCAGCGCCTGCAGGTCCGGGTCGGCCATCGGCTGATCGCGCGCGTCGAGAATGGCCGCCGCGAGAAGATAGCGTTGCGCAGCGTCGCCGAGTTTCGGGTCGCCGGAAAGCGCCTCGGCGCCCTGTGCGGCGACGCGAGCGGCTTCGCGCAGATTGCCCGAGCGGGCGAGCGCACGAGCGCTGCCGAGATACGCGTTGACCACGAGCTGCGGCGCGCCGCTCGCGAGAAACGGGTTGTCGGGTTGCAACGCGCGCATCCGCTTGAGCGCGGCGAGCGCCCGCGCTCCGTCGTTGGCGGCAGCGGCGAGCCGCAGCGCGTCCATTTGCGCAGCCGCGTCGCCGCTCGCGGTCAGCTGGTCGATGCGCTGTTGCTGCAACAACTGAAGCATCCGGTCACGCTGAGCGGAAAGGCCCGGCGAATGCGGCGCGTAACGCAACCCGACCTCGATCACGTCCAGCGTCCGATGCACCAGCAGCGGATCGGTCACGCGAGACGCGGCGGCAACGATGCCGTCGGCAAGCGCGTCTATCGCCGTACCGGTTTCCGGCGACGGGTCGTTTTGCAGCGCGGTCATCGCTCGGGTCACGCCGTCGAGCCACGCTGCACTGGCAGACGGAGCAGCCGCCAGTTCCACGAGCGAGCGGCGCGCATCGGGCACGCTCATCGCGGCGGCGGGCGACTCATGCTTTTGTGTCGCCGCTGCCGCTGCGGACGACAGTTGTGCGCGCCGCCGCTGCAAGCGCGAGGAGTCCGGAAACAGTTGCAGGGCCAGCGCGATCCGCGCCCGCGCTTCGTCGAACCTGGCCGAGTCGAGCGATTGCCCGATTGCAGCGTCGTATCGCGATTCAATCTGCGGACTCTTCAGCAATGCGCTGCCTGGGTCCAGCAAGCGAATCCGGCGCAGGACGTCCGCCGCGCTGCCCGGCTGGTCCTCGAACAACGCGTCGCGATCCAGCGCTTCGTCGAGGTTGCTGGCGAGCTTCGCGAGCATGTCGGCGCGCTCATCGTCTATCTGCTTGCGCCGCACGTCGAATTCCGGCGAAAACAGCTTCAACTGGTCGCGGATCTGAAACACGTGCTGGGCCGCCGCATAATCGATTCGTCCGAGCGGCGGGCTCCAGTATGCGTCGAGCCGGCTTGCGAGAAAGCGCTGAATCAGATCGTTCTGGTTCAGCACGAGCCGTTCGCGCTCGTCCACGCCGAGCAATGCGAGCGCGGCGACCGCCTGGTCTTCATTCGCGTAGTGGCGCGGGTCGCTAGCGGCAAAGCGCGCGATGGTTGCTTCCAGCTGCCGATGACGATGCTGGCTATGCCATGCAAAGGCGCCCGCCGCGAGCACCGCCACCGCGAGCGCGCCCGCGCAGTATGGCAAGAGGCGTTCGTGCAGCTTCCTCGGCCGCAGCCCTTCTACCAGCGCGCCCACCGTTTGCAACCGCTCGCCGCCGCGAAACGCCACCGCCTGACACAGCGTGCGGTATTGACGCCGCCCGAGACCCGGCACAGGCGGCGGCACTGCGTTCTCGCTCAACGCGACGTCGGCGCTGTGCCGGCCGAACGGATGGCGGCCGGTCAACAGCTCGAAGATCACACAGCCGAGCGCATACACGTCGTCGCGAACCGACGGCGCGGCGCCCTCGATCATGTCGAGGCTTGCATAGGCCGGTGTCATCGCGCCGAGCGTGCCGGCATCGAACACGGTCTGCTCACCGGCCGCGCCCGCGGCAGCCAGGCCCGCGCGCGCAATGCCGAAGTCGAACACCTTCGGCACGCCGTCGCGCGTCACCATGACGTTGCCCGGTTTGAAGTCCGAGTGCACGATGCCGCTCGCATGCGCACGCTGCAACGCTCGCGCCATCGCGTCGATCAGCGGCCACGCCTGCCGGAACGGCATGCCGGAAGGACGTTCGCGGATCAGCGTGCGCAGGTCCGTGCCGTCGATGTACTCCATCGTCATGAAAACGATCGTGCCGTCCTTGTCGAAGTCGTAGACGTGCACGATGTTGTCGTGAGCGAGCCGCTGCGCGCGGCGCGCTTCGCGTTGCAACGCAATCAGCGAATCCGGGTGGCGGCGGAACTCGTCGTTGAGCACTTTCACGGCCACGTAGGGATCGCGGTCGCGGGCCTCGACCTTGCGCTCGTCGCGCGCCAGATAGACGACGCCCATGCCGCCGCGCCCCAGTTCGCGCTCGAGCAGAAAGCGTCCTTTGAGCAGCTTGCCGACCGATGCATGGTCGCTGCTTTGCGCCCGAGCAACCCGTTGCCAGGTATAGCGGTTCAGGCTGCTGTCGGTGGACCGGCTGTCACCGACGCTACTGTCGCTCGCATGACTGTCGTTCACATCATTGCTTCGGACTTCTGCGGAATCCGCGCGGTCGGCCAAACGGCTCGCGAGTTTGACGACCGTCGCGTCGTCCCACGCTGCGCGCGACGCGCTGTCTTCCTGGTCCATGCGGCCTTCGTCGCGCGATGAAACTGCCAATGCGGGTTGCACGACAGTCAGGCCGTCTACGGCGTCAGCGGGCTTCGCGTCGAGCGGCGCGACGTGCCGCGCGAACAGGCGCCGCGCATGTGCGTCGATCACGAGGAACAGTTTCCGGGCGCGCGTGCCGCCGGCGCCGAGGCGTGAGTAGTTGTCGTTCATCGAGGTCTGTCAGGCTGCGTCGAGCCGTACGATCACGGCGGAGAGGTTGTCACGGGCGCGGCGCGCCAGCGAAAGCGCGAACAGGCGGTCCACCAGTTGCTGCGGAGAGTGCGGATGGCGGCATGCGTCGGCCAGTTCACCGTCGCTCAGTTCCTTGTTGATGCCGTCCGAACAGAGCAGAAACAGCATGCCGGGACGGCTGCCGGCCACCGCCCAGTCGACGAACAACTCGTCTTCGACGCCGACCGCGCGTGTCAGCACCCCCGCCCCCGCTGCCGGCGCGCGCGTGCCGAACTGCGTAATGTCGGGTGGCTGACCGTGCACGTGATCGCGCGTGAGCTGAACCAGCGTGCCGTTTTCGTGCACATAGACACGGCTGTCGCCAACCCAGCCGCACAGCACGAACGTTGGGGCGTGGACCAGCAGCGCGAGCGTCGAGCCGATTACGTCGACCTGCCGCGCAGCGGCTGCCGCGCGCAGCTCGGCGTTGACCTGCTGCAACGTATCCTCGATGGCCGCAATGAAGTCGTTCACGT
This sequence comes from Paraburkholderia phenoliruptrix, assembly GCF_019511605.1. Taxonomy (GTDB): domain Bacteria; phylum Pseudomonadota; class Gammaproteobacteria; order Burkholderiales; family Burkholderiaceae; genus Paraburkholderia; species Paraburkholderia phenoliruptrix_A. The sequence continues at coordinate 634,312 of NZ_JAEUAV010000001.1, forward strand.
CGGCGCCGCGGGTCAGCGCACCCAGGCGCTCGACGATCAGCGTGCTCGCGTAGTCGCCTGCCGCGTGGCCGCCAAGTCCATCGGCGACGACCCACAGCCCGAGGTCGTCGCGCACCAGGATCGCGTCCTCGTTACGGCGGCGCACGTTGCCCGTTTCGGTGTGGCCGGCTGAGCGGCAGATCGTCGTCATGCGCTGATCTCCACGATCGCGAGCGGCCATTGCGACGGCGGCGCGCGAAGCCCGGCCACGCTCGCCAGATACGCGCGCGCGTCGTCGCAGGTCGGCAGCGCGAGCGCTGTTGCGAGACTCTCGCGCGCGAGCCGCGTGAGTTGGCGTGTGGCGAGCAGAAGCAGACGGTCGCCGCGCTGCAGTGAAAGCGCGGCTTCGTCGCAGCCGGGATCGTCGCCGGTGCCGATGCCGGGCATCTCGAGCCACGCGTCGCCGAACAGCAGATCGTCGAGCTCGCCGCCCGCGCCGGCCGCGCGCTCGACGAACGGCGTGAGCAAATGGCCCGCTCGCCAGTGCCACGCCGCCGCCGCGCCGACGCGCAGCACCCTGGCGGATGCGCCCTCGAAACAGACGAGGACAGCGGCGCCGTTCTCGGTCACGGCCGCACGCGGTTCGGGGTTCGGGTCGAGGTTCGGGTAGCGGCTTGAGTCACGACTCGAGTCACGACTCGAGTCGCGGTTCGGGTCGTGGCTTGAGTCACGGCTCAGGTCGCGGCTTGATTCGTGGCTCGGGTCGCGACTCGACTCGCGCAGCCGCGCATGCAGCGACATCAGCCCGGCCCTGAGCGTTCGTGGGTCCGGCGCGTTGTGCAGTACCGTCTCGCGAATGCAGCGCGCGGCCACGCGGCGTGGATCAGGCGGGCCCTCGTCGGCGCTCACGAGCAATATGTTGCCGTTGTGGAGCCACAGCGTCGCGCTGCCTGCCGCGGCGGTGCGCGGAACGAGACCCGCACTGTCTGACGCGGGCGAGGTTGAAGCTCCGCTTGCCAGGGCCGAGGGTGTGGCTGCCGGTGTGGCGTCGCTTGCATGAATGCCCGGCGGGCCGGATGCGTCTGTCGCGGCCAGGTCACAAGGATCGTCAATGAACGCGAGTCGCTCGTGCGCTTGGTACTGTTGAGGCTGTCCGTGCTGCTCTTGCAGTTCATTCAATTCGTGCAGCCCGTATGCGTGCTGATCCGGCACGCGCGCGGGCCCGAGCAGCGCCGCATAATCGCGCGGCAATCCGCGCGTCGCCAGCAATCGCGCCGCGCCCGCGGTCCACCACAGGCACCACGGACCCGGCTTCATGCAAAGCTGACGCCATGCCTCGCTCAGAATCAGTCCCGCGCATGCGCTGTCCGATATCCCGAGTTCCCATTGCCCGCTGTCCCACGGCAATTCACGCCAGAGCGCCGACGCGTCGCGCGCGTCGCTCAATGGCCGGGGCAGCGCCACGACGCGCGCGTCGAATGTCTCGACGCTGACGGCCTCGCCCTGAGCGCTGCGGTACACCCGTTCGAGCGCATCGAACCAGCCGGGATTGCCGAACAGCCGCGTGACATCGCCGGAACAGGGCGCCGCCAGCACGGTCGGGAAAGCGCGGCCGACACGGTCCACGGCCGGACCGGCGAGACCGCACCACGAGCCGTTGCCGCACACCTGTGGCGGCAGCACGAAGCGCCATGCCGGGGCGTGCTGCCAGGCAGCCGCCCATCGCTCGCCGGTCTCGCGCCGCCCGATTTCCACCGCGCGCTGGAAATGACGATCCCATGCGTCGACGAAGTCCGCCGGCAGCCTGCGCCGCACGAAGTCGCCCGCGCCGGGCAGCTTGCCGTAGAAGCCGACCGCGCCGCTCATCGCGGGCACCTGAAGCGCCGCACTTCATTGTTATCGAACGGATTGCGCAGGCTCGCCGGCTGGATCGGCAGCCTGAGCGCGTGGCCGTCGAAATCGAAGCTCGCCACATAGCGAAGATCGCCCTGCTTTTGCAGGCGAGCGGCGTCGAGCGCATGGAAGAACGCCCATTCGCCATCGAGACGCAACGGCGTACCCAGCGGACGGCCCGCCACGTCGAAAGCGCTGACCGACACGTGGCCCGGCTGCGGGCCCGGCCATGCCATTGTCACGCTCGACACCCCGTTAGCCGAATAGTCGTATTTCTGCCCGTCGATCTCGATCACGGCCCGCGCGATAGGCGGCTCGAACTGCGGTGCGAGCAGCGTGAAGCCAACCCGGGGCTGGGCACCGTTCGGAAAGAACATCTGACGGATGTCGTCCGCGGCCTGCGCGCCTGCCAGTACCGATTGCGGTCCCGGCGGCGCGCCCGGTTTCCAGCGCCATGCACGGCTGCCGGTATCGACTCGCTGCGCAAGCGTCGATTTGAAGAAGCTGTCGAATCTGCCGCCGTTGCCAAACAGTTCGGCAAAGTTCTGCAACGGAATGTCCGACCCGCCGCCCGGTGCAAACGGATAGCGTCCGTCGACGAAGTTGGCGCAGTCGCTGCCCGCCGCCGCGCGGAACTGGTCGGCAAGCGCCGCGCTGCTGCCGCTTGCAACCAGATCGGCGCTCTTGCCGGTGAGCCCCTGAATCAGCGCGGCCACTTGCGGCGGCAGTTGCCCCGCTTCCTGGCGCGCGGCGAGCAGCGCCGGGCTATTCTGCGCGGCGGGGTCGCTCAGGTCGTTCATGGTCAGCAGGGTTTTGCCGAGCTGATCGAGGACGGTCAGGCTGTGGTCGAGCGGCGTCGCGCCGCTCGTGCCCGCGCCGAGCTGATTGATCTGCGCGAAGTGTTCTTCTATGGCGGCGCCCGGCTGCCGCGAACCGGCCGCATTCGCATCGCCCGCCTTCAGCGTCACACCGGCGGGCAGCGGCGCGCCGGCATTGCGCAGTTCGCCCGCGAGCCGCGTGTTCAGCGCGCGCTTCGCCGCGATGTTTTCGCCGGCAAGCCTCGCCTGCGAGGCCAGCGCATCGGCGCCCGCCGCGCCGCCGCCTGCCGGCGCGCGCAACATGTCGCTCGTATTATCGCGAACCAGATTGAGCAGCGCCTTGAGCGGCGAACTCGGTCCGGACAGTTTCGCGGCCATCGTGCTCGCGTCCTGAATGCTCGTGACAGGCTGCAACTGCAGATCGGCGAGCAACGCATCCCAGCTTGCGATGTAGTCCTGTTCGTAAAGCGTCAGCACCTGTTGTTCGTAACGCGAGCGGGCCAGCGGATCGACGCGCCCGCTGTCGAACACCCAGTAGTCCTTCACGAAGCGATCGACGGATTGGTCCAGCCCGCCGCTCACCTCCGACTGAAAATACGGCCGCGTGAAGAGAACCGGCAAAGGTTCGGAGAGCGGCGTCCCGCTCTTGCGACGGAACACGTTGCCGAGCAAGCCGAGCGACTGGTCGAGCCGCACCGGCGAGACCCCCGAGCGCCCGGCGTCCAGTCGCACACTGCCGTAGATCAGCGTGGCGACGTCCGCTGTCTTCAGTGTCGAGCGCGCCTGAGCGATCAGTGCGGGATCGAGCGGCAGCGCGCGCGGTTTCTGCGCGTCGCCGAGCCGGGCCGAGAAGTGCCTGTCGAGCGCGGTGCGAATCGCCGGGTCCTGCGGGAACAGCCGCTGCCACTCGACGCGGGCAAGCGCGGCCAGTTCGTCCGCGTCGAGATGCTGCGGCTCGCCGAGCATCAGGTAGCCCTTCAGATCGTCGTAGAGCGCTTGCGGGTTGCTGGCGTTTTCGCCGAGACCTTCGCGAAACCGCAGATCCACGCCGGGCAGCAAGGTGCCGTCGAGTTCGCGCAGATACGCGCTGTGCGCCTGCGCATAAAGCGCGTTGCCCTGATACAGACCGAAGCGCATCGACCACGGCACGTGGGCGCGGTACTGGCCCGCGGCGTCCTGCGTTGCGGCGATCACCTCGAGCCGCGCGAGCGCCCGCGCGAAGTACGACCTGATGTCGGGTACGCCGGCAAGCGTCGCGGCGTCGGGCAGGTCCTTCAGCGCGCTCTGGATTTCGGCGACGAATGCGCGGTTGCGTGCATAGCTGGTCGCGAATCCCGCGACCAGCACGAGGGTCACGACGACAAGGCCCGCATACGCGGCCGCCTGCATGAACAGCTTCTGCCGCTCGAAGCGCGGATTCGTGCCCGCAAGACCGGACTCGCGAAACAGCACGTCCTTCAGCAGGCGCTCGACGAAGTAGGTGTGCCGCTGCCCGGCGCCTGCCTGCACTCGCGCGGCGTCCACGCCGAAAGTGCGCGCGACCGCTCCGAGCACCCGGTCGATCGGCGCACCTTCCTGGGTGCCGGAGCTCAGGTAAGCCCCGCGCAGCATCGGCGGCGTGCCGTACTCGTGACGCCCGAACGCGGCCTCGACGAACTGCCTAGCGATGTCGCGAAACGCACCCAGTTGCTGCGGAAAGCTCAGCACCGCCGCACGCCGGCCACGATCGCGCTCGCCATGCAGGCGCTCGATCAGACGCGTGTTGAGACGGTTGAGCAGCAGGTCGTATTCATCGGCGAAACGACTGCACGCGCTGCCGTCGAGGCTCGCGTCGAGAGGAAACGTCATGCCCCACACCTGGCTGCGCAACTGGGCGCCGAGATCGTCGAAGAACTCGCCGAAGCCCGCCACCAGGTCGCATTTGGTGAACACGAGATACACGGGCACTGCCACCTTCAGGTGCTGCGCAAGCTCGTCCAGACGCCGGCGCACGGCGCGCGCGTGCTGTTCGCGCGCGGCGTCGTCGAAGCCGAGCAGGTCGGACACGCTCATCGTCACGATCACGCCGTTCAGCGGCCGCCGCCTGCGATAGCGGCGCAGCAGCGCGAGAAACGACTGCCATGCCGCCGCATCCGCTTGCGCATCGGAATCCTGAGTCGTGTAGCGGCCCGCGGTATCGAGAAACACAGCCTCGTCGGTGAACCACCAGTCGCAGTTGCGTGTTCCGCCGATGCCGCGCAACGCGTCCTTGCCGAAGCGCTCGGACAACGGAAACTCGAGCCCGGAGTTTTGCAGCAGCGTGCTCTTGCCCGAGCCGGGCGGCCCGATCACGACGTACCACGGCAACGCGTACAGGTTGCGGCCGTTACGGCGTGTCGTGCGCAGCGTGTGAATCGCTTCACGAAAGCGTTGCAGCAGTTGCGCGCGCTCCTCGCTGGCGGGCTCCGCGGCGGCGATCCGCGTCTCCTGTCCCGCCAGGTCGCCCGAGAGCCGCGCGGTCTTGCGCTGCGCTCTCCAGTGCATAACCTGCAAGGCGATCATCCACGCGAGCACCACCGCGAGAATCAATGCGACCCGCGCCGCCGGGCTCGCGAGCGGTTCGCGCTCGCCAATGCCCACGTAAGGGCCGCCGAGCCAGATCAGCGCCGCAATCAGCAGCACGGCCAGCGCGTGCGTGAACCACCGGGACTTGACCCAGGTTTTCAGCGTGTTCATGGGTTCAGTTCTCCGGGATAAACAGAATTTCCACGCGACGGTTGCGCGCCCGGTTGGCCGGCAGGTCGGCCGGCGTCGCGACCGGCTGCGACGAACCGGCACCGTTTGCCTCCAGCCGGCGCGGATCGTCGAGTCCTTGTGCGAGCACCGCGAGCGTGTTCTGCGCGCGCGCCGTCGAGAGCGCGAAGTTGTCCTTGAATCTGAGCGAGTGCACCGGTTGATCGTCGGTATGGCCCACCACGATCACGCGCCCGCGCACCTGGTTGAGCGCCGAGGCCACGCGACGCAGCAGCGGAATTTCGTCGGGGGCAAGGTCTGCTCCGCCTGAGGGAAACAGCGCGCCTGCTGCAAGGCGTATCGTGTCGCGCCCGTCGGCCTGCTCGTCGACGGTCAGTGCGCCGGATTGTTCAAGCGGCGCAAGCAGCGCCTTCAGGCTGTTGCGCGCCGGCTTCGGTGCGGCGGCATTGCCAGGCGGCGGCGCGCTGTTGGGACCGATCGCGGCAAGCTGTGCGCCGACCGGCTCCGCGAGCGCATTGAGGCGCGTGAAGAAATACAGGAACGCGCCAATCACGATGACCGCCGACGCGATAGCCGCGATCCACAGCGGCACGTGACGCATGACCGGATTGCGGCGGTCGTCGACGCCGCGCCAGTGCGGCGCCAGTTCGGCAGCGGGCGCTTCGCGCAAGCCGCGAATCCGGCGATACAGATCGTCCTGAATGTCGGCAAGACGGCCGAGCCCGCCCGGCTCCACCAGATAACGTCCGCCGAAACCGAGCGCGAGGCAGATGTACATCATCTCGATCAGATCGAGATGCCGCGAAAAGTCCACGCTCAGCCGCTCGAGAATCTGGAAGAACTTGGCGCCGCCGTAGGCCTCGCCGTGAAACGTCACGAGCAGCGTCTTTTGCGCCCAGCCGCTGAGGTCACCCCACGGCGCATTGTTCACGGCTTCGTCGAGCATGGTGCACAGCACGTAGCGCGCGGCCACGACGGTTTGCGTGTTGACACCGGCGTCCTGCGCGTGACGCTCGAAGCTGTGCACATGAGCGACGGCCTGCTCGCGCAGCCGCGCGACGTCGGCGGGCGCCGCCACGCTGTGCCGCAACTGCACGCTAAGGAGCAGCAGCGGATTGGCGGCGCGCACGAGCGGATTGACGACGCCGCTCATCAGTTCGGCCAGTTCGATGCGCGGCGCGGCAGAAGCTGGTTCGTGGGCGCGCGCAGGCGCGTGCCGCGGCATGATTAGGGTGGCGTCGTCGGCGCCCGCTCGAGGCTGCGGGCGGATGACCGTGGCGTCGATGCGCCCGGCCTGCTGATCGTTGCGATTGGCGGTGCTCATGCGCGAACCGCCCACAGTTGAAGATCGAGACCGGGAAAGCCGCTGCCGAAATGCATGGCGATGCCGCCGGAGGTCTTCAGCATGCGCCACATCGGCGAACCGCGGTCGCACTCGAAATATACGAAGCCGGACGTATAGGGCAACTGGCGCGGCGCAACCGGCATCGACGAAACGCCGATGCCCGGCAGTTGCAGATTGACGAGATCGCGAATTCGCTCGACGGGGCCGATTTTCGATTGCGTGGGCAACTGCCTGCGCATGTCTTCGGCCTTCATGTCGGCTCGCGCGGCGAGCACGAAGCTCGCCGTGTCGAGCAGCGTCGAATCGGGCACCACGCCGACCCAGACGCCGTACTTGCGTTGTTGCAGTGGAATAGCCACCGCGCTCTGTTCGAGCACGGCGCTCAGCGCGATCCTCAATGCGTCGATCACCGGCTCGAAGCTCTCCCGCAGCAGTTCGTGCCGGTACGCGGGAAAGCTCTGTGCGCGCTTGGCGGGCGCAGTGAAGGTGGCCAGTTCGCCGGCCAGCTCGAGCAGCAACTGGTACAGCGCTTCGGGATGCAACAGCGGCGCTTCGGCCAGATGCGCCACGAGCGGCTGATAACGGTTGATGACCTGAAGCATCAGGAAGTCGGCGATCTCCGCGGCACCGCCCCGATCCGTTTGCGTCACGCGAATCGCGAGCGCTTCGCCGCGCTGGTGAAGCAGGCCGAGCAGTTCCGACAGGAACGTCACGAGGCGCTCGGCGGCCTGCGTCTGCAACGCGCTCGGCATGAAACCGTCGTCGAGCGTCACGCGCCGGTCTGCCCGGCATTCGATCACGCGGGCAAGCGGAATCCGCATCAGTCCCTCGGCGGGCTGCGACTGCGGCATGAGCCGCGTGCTCATGCCCGCGACTTCGAGCACGGTGAGCCCTTCCATGCTGCCGGACGCGTCGTGGACTTCCGTTTCGCGAACGCGATAGCGCAATAGCTGATCGGCGCTGCCCGCGCCGCTCCAGCCGCTGTCGGGCCGCGTCGACGAGCGCAGCGGCAGGCTCAGATGAACGACTTGATCCCGCCAGTTCGGATCGATGTCGAGCGGCGCGGGCAACGGGTCGTCGCCCGGCATCGAGAACGGCGTGCCGTCGGGGAACACGCCCCGCGCGCGCTTGATGCCGAGCTTGCCTATCGCGAGCAGGTCGGGTTCGAGTTCGAGCTCCTGGAAGCCCCAGCCATGCGGGCGCAGCGCGCCCGCGCGCAGTTCCACGTAGCGCTCGAAATAGCGCTCCTGCTGCTGCATGTGCTGCGGCCTGAGGAACAGGCCTTCGCTCCATATGACTTTGTTGCTGTGGGTCATGGTGTCGGTTCGATCAAGAGTTCTCGTTGCGCCGCCCGGCTTTGGACGGTGTGCTGACGCGTGGCCGCGCTCACGCTGGCGGGTCGTCGGTGGCGCGGGCCTTGAGGTGCGCGAGCTGCTGCTCGTAGGCCCGCGCGAATTCGTCGCCGAACAGGCGCCGAAAGCATTCGTCGGGGTCTCGGGTGAGCGCGTCGAACTGCTCCTTGTAGCGCTCCCAGTGACGCGGCCGCCCACCGAGAGGCAAGCGTCGCGCGCGGCCTTCCGACTCTTCGATCCGCGCGGGATCGAACTGGGCCAGCATCGACTGGAACGCCGAGCGCACGCCGGCGAGCATTGCCATCTGATGATTGCGGATGTCGGCGGCGGCGTCGTTGAGCGCCGCGTTGCCGGACAGGAAGCCGCCGTCCGGCGGCGCGAACAGCCTTCGGACCGCTTCCTGCGCGGTCGGCGCGAACTTGAGCGGGTTGTTCTCCGAACGCTGGATCAGCGTTGCGGGTAGCCGGAAGCGGTTCTTCAGTTCGGCGCGGGCGCGCAGCACGTCCATCATCGCGTCCACCGCGATGTGGAGCATGTCGGTCAATTGCTGCGACTGGGCGTCGGCGGATGCCGGCGGGAGCGCGCTGGTTGTTGCGGGGCCTGCAGTGGCCGACTGGGGTGACGGTGGTGATACTGGTTGGGCTGGTGAGGCCGCTGAGGCCGCTGAGGCCGGTGAGGCTGCTGAGGCTGCTGAGGCTGCTGAGGCTGCTGAGGCTGCTGAGGCCGCTGAGGCGCCTAAGGCACGCGACGTTGGTAACGCAGGTGACGTTGCAAACGCCTGCGTCACCGGCGCCGCTGCCACCGGGTCGATTGGCGAAACCGCTGCGCCGGTCGCAACGGATGAGACCGGCGCGACGGCGGAATCCGGAAGATCTGCGCTAGCCCGCGGCGAATGCTGCAAATCCACCGGCTGCGGCGAGTCCGGCGTCTGCGACGGGTCTGTCGAGATTCCAGCGATACGCTCGCCAGCGCCCGGCTCCGGTTGCGCCCCGGAACGTGGTTCCACCTTGCTTGCGGTTGCGTCCCAATCGTCGGGCAACAGCGGGCCGCTGGCTCGCGGCTGCTCCACTTGCGGCGGACGGAACCGGTCCGCGACCGCTGGCATGTGGTTCCATTCCGGCGCCGGCGCCGCCGGAGCCGGGGATGCGGCCTCGGCAAAATACGATGGCGGTGCGTCGAAGAGCGCGAGCGGATCGAGGCTTGAGCCGCCCGCAGCGGCGTCGGCCGCACCGGGAATCAGACCTTCGGCAAAGCCTGCGCCGCCAGACATGCCGACGCCTCGGGACGGCAGCAGCACGCTCAGATCGAGCGGCTCGGCGTTGTGCGCGCGCTCCGCTGCCACATCGGCGGCGGGCGACGGTACCGCCAATGGCGCGGGCGCCGGCGCTTTGCGAACCTCCTTCGATACGTCGCGCGAGCTATGGTCCTGTTCCACCGTCTCGCCGCGAACACGCACGGCGATGTCGAAGGTATCTATCTGCAACCGGTCACCGTCTTTCAGCGCCGCTGGATCGCCCCTTTGCAAAGCGACGCCATTGAGCAGCATGCCGTTGGTGCTGCGGTCCTCGACGAAATAGAGGCCGTTCAGGTAGCGCACCAGAGCATGCAGCCGCGATACACCTTCGGTGCCGAGTACCCAGTCGCAGTCTTCCGAGCGGCCGATGCTGCCGTCGCGACAATCGAACACGTGTTCGCGCCGGCCGCCGAGGCGCTCGCCCCGTTCGCCCTGCACCGAAAGAACCAGACTGTGCGCCGTGCTCATTGCGTCGCTCCGCTCATACCGTTAGGAATGCCGAGCAGTCCCAGCGCGTCGCGCACGAACGCTGTGCGGCGCGCGTCGATCTGCGCCGGGACCAGCGCGGCCATGTAAGTGACGGCCGCCGTTGCCGCAATCGCGCTCAGGTGTTCGGGCGGCGGCGTAGGCTGCTCGTTTCGAGGATTCAGGTTGCCGCCGGTCCAGCCGGCCGACGCGCACGCCCATGCGCCGATGCTCCGGTAGCGGTGCTCGCTGGCGAACAATGCGGCGGCGGCGCGCTGCGCTTCGCCCGGCGCGCGCACCCATGCTTCGGCGAGAGCGACACCTTCGCGGTCGTGCGCGCCGAGGGCCTCGCGGCTCGCACACTGGCATACCCACGCAACCGTGTAGCGATGCGGCAGGAGGCGCGCGAGCAGGCTCAGCGCGTCGGCGGCCAGTCCGTCGTCGAGCAGCGTCTGAACGGCGACGCGCGGCGTCATGCCCGGTTCCAGGCGGGCGTTTGCCGGCGCGGAAAGCCGCATCTGCCGGGCAGCGTCGAAAAGCGTGGTCATAGCGGCAGGATCATCGGCGCCGCGCCGCCAAGTATTGCGCTGGCCGTGCCGATCAGTTGCAGGTTGGTGGACTGCACGAGGCAGTTGGCCTCGGACAGGATTTCCATCGCGGCAATCGAACTGATGTTCAGATTCGCTTTGGAGTTGAGTTCCATCGCGAGGCCCGATGTCATTGCCACGTTGAGTTCGCCGTTCACCGTGACGTTGGTGCCCTCGATCGCAATCTCGCCGGTGCTGTTCAGCGTGATGCTCGCGAGCCCGGTCACGAGCCTGATCTGCTTGCCGGCCGTGAGCGTGTAGTTGCGCGCCACCTCAACGTCGTGGTCATGCTCCGATTCCTCGCGCAAATTTTTCTGCGCATGAATCAGCACCTCTTCGCTGCCCTTCTTGTCCTCAAAGCGGATTTCGTTGTAGTCCTCGGCGGAGCCGTTGTGGCTGCGGCTTCTCACGCCGCTTTGCGTGCGGTTTTCGGGCAGGCTGTACGGCGGCATGTTGTCCGCGTTATAGACGCTGCCGATAATCAGCGGCCGGTCCGGGTTGCCGTCGAGAAAGCTGACCACCACCTCCTGTCCGACGCGCGGAATAAACTGCGCGCCCCAGCGCTTGCCCGCCCACATCTGCGCGACGCGCACCGGGCAAGAATTCTGGGCGTTCGGCTTGGCCGGGCGGTTCCAGAAGAACGTGACCTGCACCCGGCCATACTTGTCGACGGCGATATCTTCCGGCGTGTTGCCTTCGACCACCGCGGTCTGCAAGCCGGCAATCACGGGGCGCGGCGTGAGCGGCATGGTGCGAAACGGCTGACGGCTGCGAATCGCCCTGAACGCGCAGTGAAACGGCCCCTCGTCCTCGTCCGCGCCGCCGCCCGTCACATAGTCCGGCTCGACGAGCCGCATCTCGGTTTCGATCACGAGATACTCCTGATTCGCCTCCGCAAGCGGAAAGTCCTTCAGCCTGAACAACGCACCGGTGGCGAGACCGCACGCGTCGGTGTGCCCGGCGCTCGTCAGCATCGGCACGTTGAGCGCATCGGCGCGCACCTGCGCGTAGCGCTGACCGTCCTGCAGGCGCTGGTCGTGACCCACGTAGTCGTACGAGTAGTCGTAGATGTCGAGACCACTCACGCCGTGGGCATCGTCCTTGTCGGTGACGTCCTCGGTGGCGAGCAGCGACGCTTTTGGTTTCAGATAGTCGTAGTCGTCCAGTTGCACGCGCGTTGCATTTGTCGTGCGCGCGGCGCTCCAGTCGCTGATCGACGCTTTCATGCGTTTGCCGCGTTCAGTGGGCGGCGCATAAGGGATCTGCTCGAAGCCGCCCACAGGTGAATGAGCGCCGAGCGCATCGGCCAGCACCATGGTGTGCACACCGTCCGCATGCGTAAAGAAGTAGTAGATGCCTTCCTGCTCCATCAACCGGCTAATGAAGTCAAAGCTGCTCTCGCGGTATTGCACGCAGTAGTCGCGCGGCGCGTAGCTACCGCTCAGGCTCAGTTTCACGTCTGCATAGCCGGCGTCGGCGAGCACCGACTTGACGATCTGCGGCACGCTCATGCTTCGATAAATGCGACAGTCGCGCCGGCGCGTCGCAAGCCACGGCTTCGGCACGACGCCGAACGTGTAGACGGCGTAACGCACGTTTTCGATGTTCACAAAGCCGCGCTGCTCGCACTCGTTGACCATACCGTTGAAGTACCGCGTATAGCCTTGCGGAGTGACGAGCTTGACTGTCATCGGCGTGCCGAGCAGCGTGCGCAAATCGATCTGCGGGTTCTTGCTGATGGCCTCTATCCGGTATGAAAAAAGACGGCCGAGCGATTCAGTCGCGGTCATGTTCGAGAACAGCAGACTGGCGCCGAGGTTCGAAGCGAGCGTAAATGCGTGAGCCATGGTGATTGACGGAAGCGGGTTGCGTGGAAAGTCCGGTCGGTGCAGCGCGCCGGGTTGTGCATGGCGCGAGCGTCCATGCGTGCTAAAGGTCCACGTCCACGCTGAACCTGGGCAGATTCGCCGCCGATTTCACATTTCTCTCGACCTGCGTTTTGAGCGACGTCTTGAAGTTCTCGCGGATTTCGCCTTTGAAACGCGACACGGAGACCCACTCGTCAAGCATCTCCTTGAGTGCTTCCTTCGTGATCAAGTTTTCTTTTGCGGGCAGCGTCGAATCTTCTATCAGCTTCTTGCGCAGCGTTTCGAGGTTCGCGGCACGTTTGTCCCAGCCGCCGTCGCTCGCTCCACCAATGTGGATCGACTCGGGTCCGACGTCGACCGTCACGCCGCTCTCGTGGATCGCGTCCTGCACACGCTTGCGCCGCACCGTCAGATGGAACTTGCTGACATTGATCTTGAGCGGCGAGGTCTTTTTCAACTGACCGATTTTCAGCGTGGCGTTCACGTGTGCAGAGAGAAACAGGACGTCCTCCGTACCGTCTTCTTCGCTCACTGTCCACGGAATCACGACCGCGTTCGAAATGAGGTTTACGGACTTCGACTTGTTGTCCTTCGCGTCGTCGGGCAGCACGTCCCTGTATGTGAAGCGGGGATTCGATCCGTGCTCGAAGTTCTGGATCAACCTCGTCACGAACTGCACGACATTCCTGTCGCTCAGTGTGGACAGTTCCGCGAATCCATCGTTGCTCTTTCCTGCTGGCATCGCCTTATCTCCCGACGCGATTGGTTCGTCTTTCAAAGAACACAACAGCCGGGACTCGCGATCTATTCCTTCGTCATGAAGTAAAAAAATCGACAAACGCGGCGCACGGCAAGCGGGATAACGCAGTGACGCGCAGTCGAACGTACTGAACGGAGCGGGACGGATGACGCAAGGCTCAAAGCCAGTCGTGGAAGTAGCTGTCTCTCACCTTGTGCATCGGGAAATACCAGTTGTCGCGCATGAACAGCTTGTTCTCAAGGCTCTGATCCGGACTCTGCGAGGCGGCGAGGTCCGTGAACATCTGGTTGCGCAGCTTCGTGAAGCCGGAGCTCTCGGCCGCCGCGGTGGGGCCTGTCATCTTGATCGTGCTTCCGCGCACGTCGCTCAGGTACTGGGCGCGCAGGTCGTCGCTGGTTTTCAGCGAGCGAAACCTGCTATGGATGAGTGTCTTATACGACTTCAGTCCATTGCTGCGGGCGTGGCTGGCGATGATCGAGTTGCTGATGGGCGGCGGATCATCTCCGCGAATATTCGCTCGCCACCAGTCCGCACTTGTCCAGTCGTTTTCGCTCACGCCGTTGTGCCACACGGCATTCACGGCGGAAAACCGCGGATAAGACTGGTGGCAAATGATGTCGCCGAGCGGACTCACGCAACTGACGTCCGTATCCACATAAATGCCGCCGTACTGAAGAAGAATTTCGATGCGCAGGATGTCGCTGGCCGAACCGAAGTTGGCGCCGCGATTGACGAGTTCGCTGCGATAAATCGCTGCGTTCTTGCCCATCTTCAGGTCGCGCTGCACTTCGCGCAGCTTGATTCCGTTCGCCTCGCAAAAGTTGATGATGGAGTTGACCTGCTGCGCGCGCATACCTCGCAGAGTCTCGCCGCGCTGGTTCAGATAGTCTTCAAGATAGCTGATCGTGGCGGCATCGCCGCCGCTTTCGCCAAGGCTGCGCGCGACCTCTTGCCATTGCGCCGAAGAAACGCGCCCACCGCTTTGCGCGCTGACGTGTTCGCTGATCTGCCGGCGGCGTTCGCCGGTCAACAACTGGTTGGCGTCAATCCAGAGATTGACTTGCCAGTCGGGATTCATCCGCGGAAAGGTGACGATGCAATCGCGGTTCCGCTGCGGTATGTCGCCGCCGATCCAGATGATATGAATGACCTTTGGAATGGCTCTCAACTTTCTGAACTCCTCATATAGATCAGTTGACCGAAGACGCTATGCCAGCGCATCGGCAGGCGCACTGACAGCCGGCGCGCACGCGTCGAACGAATACGCGAAATCGCCTTGCTCCACGCTCACGCGAACCTGCCCGATAGCGCCGCCGTCGATCAACCGCGCAAGGAACTCGCGGCTGATTGCGGGCAGCATGGTGTTGGTCAGTATTGCGTCGATCATCCGGCCGCCGGATTCGCTCTCGGTGCAGCGCCCGACGATCAGGCGAACAACCTCGTCGCCATAGTCGAACGCCACGCGGTAGCGCTCCTCCACGCGACGCTTGATGCGGTTCATCTGCAGCGTGACGATTCGCGCCAGCATGTCAACGCTGAGCGGGAAGTACGGAATCGCGACGAGCCGGCCGAGCAGCGCGGGCGGAAACACGTCCAGTAACGGCTCGCGCAGCGCCTTTGCGAGCGCCTCGGCATCCGGCATGGCGGTCGGGCGGCTGCAAAGCTGTGCGATCCGCTCGGTGCCGACGTTCGTCGTCAGCAGAATCAGCGTGTTGCGGAAGTTGATCGAGCGGCCTTCGCCGTCTTCCATCACGCCCTTGTCGAAGACCTGGAAGAACAGTTCGTGCACGTCCGGATGCGCCTTCTCGATCTCGTCGAGCAGCACCACGGAATACGGCTTGCGACGCACCGCTTCTGTCAGCACGCCGCCCTCGCCGTAGCCGACATAGCCCGGCGGCGCGCCCTTGAGCGTGGACACCGTGTGCGCCTCCTGGAACTCGCTCATGTTGATCGTGATGAGGTTCTGCTCGCCGCCGTACAGCGCCTCGGCCAGTGCCAGCGCGGTCTCGGTCTTGCCGACGCCGGAGGTGCCCGCGAGCATGAACACGCCAACCGGACGATCGGGATTGTCGAGGCCCGCGCGCGAGGTTTGAATGCGCTTTGCGATTGCTTCCATCGCATGGTCCTGGCCGATCACGCGCTCGCCCAGCACGGTCGCTAGGTTCATCACGGTCTTCAGTTCGCTGCGCACCATTCGCCCGACGGGAATGCCGGTCCAATCCGAAACGACCGAGGCGACCGCCTGATAATCGACGCTCGGCAGGATCAACGGAGACTCGCCCTGGAGTCCGGCGAGCTCGGCTTGCAGCCGCTTGAGCTCCGCAAGCATGTCCGCCTGCGCGGAAGGGTCGGGCGCGGGCGCATCTGCGAACGCAGGCGCCGAGGCCGTGCGCGTTTGCGTGATCTGGTCGGCCTCGCTCTCTGCCGGCCGCGCGACATCTTCACTCGCTTTATCGACCGCGGCACTGCCGCCGCGCAGTTGCGCACGCAGCGTCAGAATCCGCTCCACCAGCGCTTTTTCTCCGGCCCATTCGGATTCGCGTTGTGAGCGGCGCGCGCGTGCTGTCTCGAGTGCAAGCGCGACGCGCGCCTCGCGCTCGTTCACGTCGATGCCCACGCTTTTTTCGCGCTCGATGATTTTTTGTTCGGTCTCCAACGCCTCGATCTGCTTGGACATGTCGTCGATTTCGGCAGGCGTCGCATGCTGGCTGATCGCCACCCGCGCACAAGCCGTGTCGAGCAGGCTCACCGACTTGTCCGGCAACTGGCGCGCAGGAATATAACGATGCGACAGCGCGACGGCCGCTTCGAGCGCCTCGTCGAGAATCTGCACCCGATGATGCTGCTCCATCGCGCTCGCGACACCGCGCATCATCAGAATGGCCTTTTCTTCATCGGGCTCGTCGACGGGCACCGTCTGGAACCGCCGCGTCAAAGCCGGGTCCTTTTCGATGTGCTTGCGATACTCGGCCCATGTCGTCGCGCCGATCGTGCGCAGCGTGCCTCGCGCAAGCGCCGGCTTGAGCAGATTCGCCGCGTCCGAGGTGCCGGCCGCGCCGCCCGCGCCGACCAGAGTGTGCGCCTCGTCGATAAAGAGAATCACTGGCCTCGGCGACGCCTGAACTTCGTCGATCACCTGCCGCAGCCGGTTCTCGAACTCGCCCTTCATGCTGGCGCCGGCCTGCAACAGTCCGACGTCGAGCGTGCGCACCACCACGTCCTTGAGCGCCGGCGGCACGTCGCCACGCGCGATCCGCAGCGCAAAGCCCTCGACAACGGCAGTCTTGCCGACGCCCGCCTCGCCCACCAGCATGGGGTTGTTCTGGCGGCGGCGCATGAGTATGTCGATGAGCTGGCGAATCTCGCCGTCGCGCCCGACCACGGAATCGAGCCGGCCCTCGCGCGCCTGCGCGCTCAGATCGACTGTGAATTGCTGCAACGCCTGCTGTCTGCCCATCTGCGCCGGCGCAATCGAGCCGCTGTTCTCGCCAGGCGCGGGCGCCGGCCACAAACGGAAACCGTCGGTCGCCTCGAGGCGGTCTTCCGGCGATCCCGCGGCGATCTCACCGAACGCATCCGCCAGCGCCTCCGCCTTCACTTTGGCGAATTCGGCGGACAACGCGTGCAGCGCGTTGCGCAAGTGGCGCGTGCGCAGCGCGCCGACGAGCAGATAGCCCGTGCGAACCTGAGCCTCGCCGAACATCAGCGTGGCGAAGACCCAGGCGCGCTCGACGGTTTCCTCCACGTCGGTGGAGAGATCGCTGATCGTCATATTACCGCGCGGCAGACGCTCGAGCGCCGCGGTCAGATCGCGAGCGAGATTCGACGGGTCCACGTCGAAGTGCCTGACGATACGGTGCAGGTCCGAGTCCTGCAATTGCAGGATCTGATGCACCCAATGCGCCATCTCGACGTACGGGTTGCCGCGCAGTTTGCAAAACACGGTGGCGCTTTCGATGCTCCGGTAGGCAAGCGAATTGAGCTTGCCGAACAGTGCGCCGCGACTGATCTCGGCCATGGTGGCGATCCTTTCAAATAGAGTGGCCGGCTTGATGCCGCCAGTTGGAAGTCAGACGCGAACGCGTCGGTGCAGTGCATTCGCGCGGTCTCAGTCGACCGGCGTCAGCACGACCTCATCCGCGTCCACGGGCTTGCGGTAATGGCCCATCCATGTGCTGAACCCCATGCGGCCCATCTGGCCGAGATGGGTCGCGGGCACCTCTTCTTTCTTGAGCACGATCTGCACATCCCAGCGTTTTTCACCGCCCACGTAGAGCTTTACCGCAGCCACCAGTTCGGCGAGCGCGTCGCCGCCCGGCAAAAACCGCTTGAACTCGCCAAGCGGCAGCGGGCCGATGCGCAAGCGAAAGCGTTGCTGCGCGCCCCGCACATGTGCGCCGAGCGTCGCGTCGCGACCCAATGACGCGACCGCAATGCCCATTCGCAGATGGGTGTCGCGCGGCAACTGCATCCAGTCCGTCATGAATTCAAGCACCGCCACCGGCACGCCGAAGTAGTGCGCAAGAAAGCCCCTGAGCCCCTCTGCATTTCGGGCCTGCGGGACCAGCCGGCCGGCGAAAAAACGCTTGTACTGATCCGGCAGCGCGTCGCGTGCCGCGAGTTGCGGCGCGGCCATTCCAATCAGAGCGCCGACATACGTGCGAAAGCGGTCTTCGTTGGGACGATCGAGCTGAACCGTGGGCTGCGCATCGGCCCACGCGCGGTAGAAAAGGCTCAGCATCCGGTGATGAAAGATGTCGGCAAACGCCACGAGTGACGTGTCTTTCGCGTTGCGCTGACGCTCGAGCGCATGCTCGGTCAGATGCAACGGCAACGGACCGTTCGGTCCGAACAGCCCGAAAAACAGCCCGTACAGCGTGCCTGGCGAGCCCGGCGCCCCGCGCTCGAAGCGCTCGATGCCGCGCGGCGCGAACTCGAGCGTCGCCGCATGCGCAAGCCGCATGGGATCGTCGGCAGGCTTGGTCGAATGTCCGAAGCGGGGATGGTCCGGGTACGCGCATTCGAGCCGGCGCATCGCCTCGAAAAACTCGAAGTCGAATGGCCGCTCGCTCAGCGCGGCCTCGAGCGCTAAAGGATCGGACGCTTGCCGGGTGTGGCGGACCATCGGGCTACCTCGTTACGTTCGAAGGTGCGCAAAACAGTCTCGGTGAACGAATTCAGCGAGACGTAGCGCGCGAAAAAGTGCTGAAGCACCGACGCGAGCAGAAACGCGCTGCTGCCCTCGAAGGCGGCGTCGCTACAGGTCAGTGTGATTTCAAGGCCGCGTCCGTACGTGATCGGTCCGGGCACGGGTATTCGCCGCGTGGCGGGCCTGGCGGCGACCCGCTTGATGCCCTCGATCTTCCGGCGTGCCGCCGCGTCGAACTCGTCGCGATAGAGGCCGAGCATTTCGCGCAATGCCGCGGCATTCTGCTCGCCGTCGCGATCGGCGTCGCCACTGTCGTCGAAGAGCGACAGGTAATTGAGCTGCAGGTGACTGATCAGCCGCCATGCGGTCTCGCCGGTCGCGGTCGGCGCGCGTGGCCGGGTCGGACCGGCGATGCAGCGAATCGATGTAACCGGTGCGTCGGTGTCCAGCGTGAAATCGGTGTACGACTTGCCGACCGGCATGTGCAATGGCAGATCGCGGTTGGTGCACAACACCCTCAAGCCGAGCTGACGCAGCGTGCTGGAGTACGGTGCGTCGTTCGCGTCGACGAGTGCAATAAACGTCTCGCTGCCCACATAGCTGGAGCGTGCGCCGTTCTGCAATTGCCTGCCCGAAAGAAGACGCGGCTCGCGGCGCAACGTATAGAAGGCCGACTGCGCGTCATGCCAGGTGCGCGACGTGCCGCCATAGAACGGCAAGAAGCTTTGCTGCGGTTCCTGGCTGTCGCCATAGCCCTGCACGTCGAGCACGCTGTGCACCTCGAAATCCATCGGCCGCGTGCGATCGCCTATCACGTGATACTCGGTCTTGCCCTGTTGCAGATGGATCCGGTCGGCGCGCTGCTCGAACAGGTTGACCGCCGGCGTGCAGAACAGCCTGAAGTTGCCGGCGTCGAGCGCGTGATGCAGCCTGGCCACAGCGCGACCGAGCCACACCACGATCTCGAACTCATTGCCCTGCGCCCGTGCGAGCGCGGAGCGCAGGCCCGTGAACTCGACAAAACGAAAGCGCTCCGGGCACGCGAAATATTCCTGCAGCAGTCGATAGCCGCTAAACGAACGGTCGCCGTATGGCAGCATCGCCTCGTGTTCGTCGAAGCCCGTCGCGCGCAGCGCCGCCGCGTCATGATGCTCGCTGACGATTTGGCCTTCCTGCGCGCCTCGCACGCGGACCGTATAGCCCGCCCCGTTTGCGAGCATCTGCTCGTAGATGACGTTGGGCAGTTCGTCCGCGCCCGCAAGGTGAACCGGCAGGCTGTCGAGCGCCAGCATGTTGGTCTGCGCGCCAGACAAGGTGGAGAAGCGCAGCCGCAACCCCGCGCGAACCTCCCGCCCCGGCGGCGGCACGAGACCGGCAGCGGCAAGCGCGGCCGGCGTGTCGAAGTAGCGCGCCTCGGCAAGTTCGAGCGGCCACAGCGTGACTTCGTGCGCGGTTCGATACTCGCACGCGGTGCGGTCGCCGAAACCCTTCAGGCTGCGCAGCACCGTGTGCCGCGCCACCGTGTGGCCGGCAACGGGCAGATCCTGGGTGCCGTCCGGATGCATCTGCACCACCGCCATCGACGGAATCGGCAGCAGATAGTGCGGATAAATCATTTCCAGCAAATGCTGGGTGAACACCGGGTACTGCGCATCGAGCTTCAATTGCACCCGC
The DNA here is from genome assembly GCF_019511605.1 of Paraburkholderia phenoliruptrix. Classification (GTDB taxonomy): domain Bacteria; phylum Pseudomonadota; class Gammaproteobacteria; order Burkholderiales; family Burkholderiaceae; genus Paraburkholderia; species Paraburkholderia phenoliruptrix_A. The sequence goes on from NZ_JAEUAV010000001.1 coordinate 654,229, forward strand.
GCGGCGAGAAACGCAAAGCCTTCCAGCAGCCGCTCCACATAGGGATCGGCACATTCGAAGCCTTCCATGCCGAGGCGCCCCGCGATCTTCGGATAGGCGCTGGCGAATTCCGCGCCCATCTCGCGAACATGCTGCAGTTCGCGGTTGTAGTAACTGAGAAGACGTGGGTCCATGGTTGTCAGCCGAAATGTTGCGAGACCCGGAATTCACCAGTCTCGAGATCGACGTCGGTATGCAGATAGAGCGCAAGCGGCATCGGTTGCGCCCACATCTGCGACTCGATACGAAAACTCAGCGAGCGTGCGTTCATCACCGCGTCGTCGATGTTCACGGCCACTTGCACCGTTTCCGCAATCAGGCGCGGCTCGAAGTCGATGAGCGCTGTGCGGATACGCTCCTGCAACATGCCTGCGTCGATGCCGGACAACGGCGCACCCGCCAGGTCCGGGATACCGAAGTTCAGGACGGAGTTGGCGACGTGATCCAGCCCGGGAAGACCGTCGCTGTCCCACTGCCGCGTGCAGTTCAGGAGCGCGGCAATGTCACGTGTCACGTACTCGCGCAGGCGAGCCGCCGTGATGACCCGCTGCTCGCGGCTCTCGTCGGGCTCGCCGGGCGCCATGTCGGTGAGCCGGTCGAGCAACGAGGGCTGCAAGCGTTCCTGAGGGGTTAACTCCGCCATCCGTTCGGTATCCTTATCGTATGAAACACCTTACCGTCGTGCGACCATGTCAGGTTACTGCTTCGCGACCTGCTGGATGTCGAACGTGAAGTCCTTCGTGCCGCCGCTTGCCTTGCCTTCGTCGTCCTGGGGCTGGAACGAATACTTGAACTTGCCGAAGTGCAGTGTGATGTTTTCGGTCAGACGCTCGTCGCCACCGCTGCCACCGGTCGCGACCGACGTGATCAGCACGCCTTCGCTCAGTTCGATCGTAAGGAAGTCCGTTTGCTGACCGGTGGCATTGGTCACGTACAGATTGGCGGTTTCAAGTCGCGCGCCCGTGCAGCAGGCGTTGAGAATCGCGTTCGAGCAACTGTCGACGTACTTGGTGATGGTGATGTCCTGGATGTTCGCCTTGCCGCCCGACGCGTAGCCCGCGCCTGTGTGCAGGTTGCCGGTGTTGCTGACGCCCCACGACCACGCGATGATCGGCACCTCGTTCTTGTGCTTCGAATGATTGGACGCGCCCTGGATCGTGACCGAACCGGAGCCGAATTTCAGGTGCATATCGAATGCCATATTGACCTCTTCCCGTTGCTAATAAGTGTGCTCGCCAGTAAGGCGAACGTGGAGCCCGTAGCGTTGGCGCTGCGGACAGGTTCCTTGCATGCTGACGCGGTGCCGCACGCCTACGCGGCGAGTGCGGAGGGTAGGCGCGAGACGAGCCGTAGCGACACCGTCAGTCCTTCCAGCTGGTAATGCGGTTTCAGGAAGAACTTGGACGTGTAGTAGCCAGGGTTGCCTTCGACTTCCTCGACTACTACCTGTGCCGCGGCGAGCGGCTTGCGCGCCTTGGTTTCTTCGCTCGAGTTCACCGGATCGCCGTCGACGTAGTTCATCACCCAGTTCGACAACCAGCTCTCCATCTGCTCACGCGTGCTGAACGAACCGATCTTGTCGCGCACGATGCACTTCAGGTAGTGCGCGAAGCGGCAGCACGCAAACATGTACGGCAACCGCGCCGAGAGGTTCGAATTCGCGGTCGCCGACGGATCGTCGTACTCTTCCGGCTTTGCCACTGACTGCGCGCCGATGAACGCGGCAACGTCCGAGTTCTTGCGGTACACGAGCGGCATCAGACCCATCTTGTCGAGTTCCGCCGAGCGCCTGTCGGTGATCGCAATTTCAGTGGGACACTTTATGTCTACGCCGCCGTCATCGCTCGGGAAGGCGTGAACCGGCAGGTTCTCGACCGCGCCGCCCGACTCCACGCCGCGAATGCGCGTGCACCAGCCATACAGCTTGAACGAGCGATTGATGTTCACCGCCATCGAATATGCCGCGTTCTGCCATGTGTATTTCGACGAATCAGCGCCCTCCGTGTCTTCTTCGAAATCGAACTCCTCGACGGGGTCGGTCTTCGCGCCGTACGGCAGTCGCGCAAGCGTGCGGGGCATCGTCAGCGCCAGGTAACGCGCGTCGTCCATTTCGCGCAGCGAGCGCCAGCCGGCGTAGTCCGGCGTCGTGAAGATCATCGACAGGTCACGCGGGTTGGCAAGCTCGCTCCAGTTTTCCATGCCGAGCAGGCTCGAATCGGCGGCGGAGATAAACGGTGCGTGGGCCGCGGCGGCGATCTGCGAGATGCCGCGCAACATTTCGATATCCTGAGGGCTATGATCGAAGTAATAATCACCGATCAGGCAGCCGTACGGTTCGCCGCCGAGCTGACCATACTCCTCTTCGTAGATGCGCTTGAACACCGGGCTCTGGTCCCATGCAACGCCTTTAAAGCGCTTGAGGTTCTTCCCCAGTTCCTTCTTCGACACATTCAGCACGCGAATCTTGAGCATCGGATCGGTCTCCGAATTCGTGACCAGATGATGCAGGCCGCGCCATGCGCCCTCCAGTTTCTGGAATTGCTCGTGATGCATGATGCGATTCAACTGCTCGGTGATCTTGCGGTCGATCTCCGCGACATACGCATTGATGGTTTGCGTCACGTCGTCGGAGACGATGTTCGAATCTTGCAGCACCTGCTCGGCGAGCGTGCGCACGGCCGCCTCGACCTCTTCCCTCGCGCGCTCGTTCTTCGGGCGAAACTCCTTGTTCAGCAGCGCGGCGAAGTCGCTCGTGGGGCTCAGCGTGCCTTGGGCGGCCGCTTCCAACTGGTTCTGGCTTTCCATGATCGCCCTCACTCCTGTCCGGGTTCGGTGTCAGCAGGCTTTGGCGCGGCGCTTAGCGATTGCAGCAGCGCCGGGTCCTTCAGCGCCTCGGCAATGAGTTTCTCCGCACCGGCCTTGCCGTCGAGATAAGTACCGAGATTCGCCAGTTGCGTGCGTGCCTGGAGCAGGCGGGCGAGCGCATCGACCTTGCGCGCGACCGCGGCGGGCGAAAAGTCGTCCATGCTTTCGAACGTCATGTCGACTTCGAGATTGCCTTCGCCCGTCAATGTGTTGGGAACGTTGAAGCTCACTCGCGGCTTCATCGATTGCATGCGGCTGTCGAAGTTATCGACATCCACTTCCAACGCCTTGCGCTCTTCTATCGGCGGAAGATCGCCGCTGTTGGCGCCGGACAGATCCGACATCACGCCCATTACAAACGGTATCTGCACTTTCTTTTGCGCACCGTACAGCTCGACGTCATATTCGATCTGTACGCGCGGCGCACGATTTCGCGCAATGAATTTTTGACTGCTCTGTCTCGTTGCCATTCGCTCGTTCCTCTGGATGCATTCGGGTTCGGGGTTCGAAAGAGCCGGCGCGTTTGCGACCGGGCGGCTCGCCAGACGCGCCGTGCTGCGCCCGGCCATCGTCCACGCTCACACAACAGCGCAGAGTCGTGATCTATTCCATGGTTTTTTGAATCGATCCGCTTGAACTCTCGCCCATCGACACAGCCGCCTTCCGCACCAACAACATCTGGGCCGGCGTGAATATTCCATCGCTCCATTCATTGCGCGAAAAGATGCCAGCTAGTGCACGCCGGCACTAGGACTCAACATTCGTCACGACGTGCCGGAATAATTCCGGGCAGTCGGCTGTTCAGTGAACAACAGTGCTTATGGAACCGTGGCTTCAGTACACCGCACGCAATGACATTCTCCGAAGACCCCATACGCTCGTGCCCGATCGCAACGTTGCGCTTCTTACCCGTTTTCCTGCTTGCGCTCGCACCCTATGCCCATGCCGGCTGGACCATTGTGCAAACGGCCGCACCGGTGACCACGATCCACGAAAGCAGTGTGTATCGGGCTGGCTCGGGTCAACGGCTCGCGCAGGACGATATCGTCGAAACGCCGGCAAGCTCCAATGGAATCGTTCAGATGCAGGACGAGACGGGCAATGTGCTTGCGCTCGGAGGCGACACAAGCGTGTTGCTCGCGCGCGATGGCCGTGTCGCGTTACTGCGCGGCTGGCTGAAAGTGCAGCACGCCTGCACTGCGGCCCGTTGCGTGGTGCCGGTCGTGGATACGGAGCGCATGCGTGTGACGCCGGCCGAGCGCAGCGCGCTCGTGATTGCGGCGTCCACGCCGGCTTATGGCGACGCGTACGCCGTGTTTTGCGAAAGCGGGTCCGCAAAAATCGGCACACCAGGCAAGCCGCATGGAAAGCCGGCACAAATCGCAATATCCACCCATGAGTTCGCACGGCTTTCGAAAGCGAACGCCGGCATTGCCGTTTCGGCGCGTCTTGACCCTGCGTTCGTGGCCGCGATGCCGCTAGCGTTCCGCGACGCGTTGCGGCTCTTGCCGTTGCTGCCTGCGCCTGTTCCTGCTGCTCCCGCCGCTCCCGCCGCGCCGCGCACGGCAAGCGCATCGGCGCCCGACTCGCGCCCCGTGATTTATGCGGACGTGTCTGACTGGCTGCACAGCACGCTTGCGGTACGAACAGATCCTGGCACGCGCTTTACTCAACGCTTTGGCGCTCGCTTGTCAGACCCGGCCTTCCGCCGCGACATCCGGCAAAACCTGCGCGATCTGCCCGACTGGCGGCCGCTCCTGCAGCCGCCTATCAAGCCGCTGATGAAGCCGCTTGTGAACCCGCTTACCCCACGACAACCGGCACCTGCCAGGTGGTCCGGCACAGCCGCCCCTGCCTCTCCGTCTTCCGCATCCGTATGGGCTCGACCATGAAGCTATCACTCGCCATCAAGTTCAACCTCGTGTTCATCACCATCTTTGCGATTGGACTGAGCGCGGCGGGCATCGTCGCAGATCATGTGTTGCAGCAACAGTCGCTCGACGAAACCCGCCACGACGCCAATGTGCTCATGAGCGCCGCCGAGGCGATGCAGGACTACACCGCGAAGCACATCACGCCGTTACTCTCGACACAGATTCAGTATTCGTTCGTGCCTGAGTCGGTGCCCGCGTTTTCGGCCATCGAAATGCTCAACACACTGCAGGGCGCGTTCCCGAACTTCTCTTACCGTTCGACGATGCTCAACCCGACCAACCCACGCGACCGCCCTACCGATTGGGAATCCGAAGTGATTGCTCATCTGCACGACAAGCCCGCTTTGAAGGAGGTGACGGGCGAGCGGCGCACGCCGGGTGGCGAACAACTGCTTTTTCTGGCGCGTCCCAGCAGAATCACGGATGCGGCCTGCATGCAGTGTCACAGCACGCCGTCGGCGGCGCCACGCACTATGCTCGACAAGTACGGACCGGCGAACGGATTTGGCTGGACCATGAACGACGTGATCGGCGCAGAGTTCGTTTCGGTGCCGATGTCTGAATCGATCGCACGCGGCCGGGCACTGTGGCGCAGCTTCATGACGGCACTCAGCGTGGTGTTCGCGGTCGTGCTGGTGGTGCTGAACGTGATGGTGCACGTACTCGTCACGCGGCGCCTGCAGGCTCTCTCCCGTGCCGCGGACGAAGTAAGCCTCGGCAAACTCGGCGACGTCGAGTTGCCCACACGCGGCAGCGACGAGATTGCCTCGCTCGCGGTGTCGTTCGGACGGATGCGGACCAGTCTCGTAACGGCCTTCGAGATACTCGATGAAACCGGTGCGGCCGCAACCGTTCCGCACGGCTTGCAGCCATGAGCGCGATGAACGCAACGAGCGCAGCGCCGCGGCAGATCGGCCGTTATCTGGTTGACGGGGTGCTCGGACGCGGCGCGATGGGCACCGTCTACCTTGCCACCGACCCGCATATCCAGCGGCAAGTTGCGCTCAAGACAATCAACCCGGAGTTGCTGCGCGATTCGCCTGAAGCGGGCAGCGCAGCCGACGCGGAACTGCCCGCGCGCTTCATCAACGAAGCGCGTGCGGCCGGGCGCCTCGTGCATCCGCATATTGTCAGCGTGTTCGACTATGGAGAGGCCGACGGCGTCCCGTTCATTGCGCTCGAATATGTGCGAGGAGAAACGCTAGCCACTCGGCTTGCGAAAGAAGCCGTGCATGGCACGCGGTTGCCGCTCGCGCGCACGCTGACGTGGTTCGCGCAGTTGCTGGACGCGCTTGCATACGCACACGAGGCCGGCGTGATCCATCGCGACATCAAGCCGGCCAATCTGCTGATCGCACCGCGTGGCGAATGCAAGATCGCCGACTTCGGCATCGCACAACTGGACACGGGCCGTCTGACACAAATGGGCATGATGATCGGCACGCCTGCCTATATGTCGCCCGAGCAGTACACGGGCGCGCCTATCGACGCACGCAGTGATCTCTTTTCGGCAGGCATCGTGCTGTACGAGATGCTGACCGGCAAGTGCCCGTTTGCGGGCTCGTCGGCAGCTGTGATGCAGCAGGTGCTGAACAGCGTGCCGCCTGCGCCGTCGAGCGAAGCGCCCGGCCTTCCTGCGTCGCTCGATGCGATGGTGCAAAAGGCGCTCGGAAAGCAGCCCGAGGCACGCTACCTGTCCGCGCAAAGCTGGCGCGTCGAGCTGCTCAGTCTGCTGGATACGCTCGCGGCTAAACGCGATGCCGACGAGACGGTAGTGGCGACGCCCGGAAACCGCGGGGCGCTTTTACCGCCGCTTTTACCGCCGCTTCCACCGCCGCCCCCACGGGTCGCCACCGGCACTGCTGACGCGGTATCCGCCAGCTCCGTCATCTGGCCTGCAGAATTGCTGGCGCAGATCGAAGAGCGGCTTGCGAGCCACGTCGGGCCGGTCGCTTCTCTGCTCGTGCGGCGTGCGGCGGCACACGCAACGAATCCGCAAATGTTGGCGGCGCAGCTCGCGCGTCATCTTCCCGACGAAGAGACGCGTCATCACTTCGATACGCTGCTGCAACGGCATACTGGCGCGCCGCGAGCCGTGTCTTCGCGGCCGGAGAGCGAGAGTATTCAACCTCCGGCAGGTGGCACTTCCGCAAAGGCACGCGTGCCCGATGCCGCGCACATCGAAGCCGCCACACGGCAGCTAGCAACGCATATCGGGCCCGTGGCCCGTATCGTCGCGCAGCGCGCAGCGCTGGGCGCCGATACTGCAACCTTTCACAACCGGCTCGCCGATGCACTTCCCGCCACCGTCGATAGAACCGCGTTTCTCCGTGCGCTGAGCGAGCGGCTTCCTGACGCTTAGGAACACTGAATGGGCGCTGAAGGGGTGCCATTGCATCGGCGTAAGCGTTCGCGTTGACGCTCGCATGCAAACGGCTAGCCGGCGAGAATCCGCTTATGCCGGCTCGCCTTGAGGAGAACGATTGTCGAGCGTATTCACCAGTACCAGCAGCAGATGATTCACAGGCGTAGGAATTCCTAGCGCAGCGCCACGACGCGCGATATGTCCGTTGAGATGTTCGATTTCACTACGCCTGCCCCGCGACAGGTCTTGCGCCGTCGACGAATACTGGCCCGCTGGAATGGTCTCCATGATGGTTCGCACGGTCTGATCGGCATCGCTCGAAATGCCGACACCGTCAGCACGGCCAACCGCAATGCATTCCGCGACGATATCGCGCATCGCTATTTCGACGCCATGTCCGCCGCGGCGGCGCAATTCGCCAAATGGCAATTGCGTTAGAGCAGACATCGCGTTGTACGCGCAATTAAGAATCAGTTTCCCCCACAGCGCACCGCGAACATTTGTGGACAGCTCAGTCCCGATTCCGGCGCTGTTCAATATCTGTGCGATATGCTGGCTCCCACTGAATGTCTTTTCTATGATCAGCTCGCCGCTACCGTGATGCCGTACGTGGCCGGCACCGGCCATCTCGCACGCAACATAGACTGCCGCCGAAGAGACTTGCTGCGGTATCACGCTCCGTACGCGCTCGGCGTTGTCCACGCCGTTCTGTAACGTCAGCACGAAAGCGCTGCTTTCCAGATATGGCCGCATCGCAAGCGCGGCCTCCTCCGTGTCGGATGATTTGACGCAAAAGAGAACGAGCTCGGCATTCGCCACGCCCTTCGCATCGGTGCTGGCCGATACAGGAACATACTCGTCGAACTGTGCGCTTTCGAAACGCAGGCCACGCTGCTCAATGGCCGACACGTGCTCCAGCCGGCCGATCAGCGTGACCGCGTGCCCGGCGCGGGCGAGCATGCCGCCGTAAAAGCAACCCACTGCACCCGCGCCCATGACTGCTACTTTCATTCAATCCTCGAATGGCATGTTCAACCACATTAATGGAGCGTCGCGCGTGCTTGCCGCGCTGCTTCCTGCAAAACACCCGTTATTCGCCGCTTATTCCACTGACTACGCGCATGCGTTGATGCCGGCCGGGCGAACAGCTCTGCGAAAACCACTGTTCTCTTCATTGCGCATTGCCACAAGCGCCGAGCGCGTCCATCATGCGAACGAGATCGGCGACCGAGCGGCACGCCATTTTGCGCATGGCCTGGCCGCGGTGAATCTTCGCCGTGATCTCCGCAATTCCCATGGAAGCTGCGATCTGCTTGTTCATCATGCCGGCCACTACGTGTTGCATCACTTCCTGCTCGCGCGGCGTCAGGGTTGCCCAGCGGGCGCGCAGTTCATCCAGCGCGCTATTGCGCGCGAGACGCGCCCTGTCCCAGTTCAGCGCGGCAATGACTGCGTCGATCATGTCCTGATCGCGAAAGGGCTTTGACAGAAAATCCAGCGCTCCGGCTTTCATCGCCTTCACTGTCATTGCAATGTCACCGTGCCCCGTCATAAAGATAATGGGCATGTGCGGCTTGCCTGTCTTCGCAAGCAAAGTCTGAAATGCAAGGCCGCTCTGTTCAGGCAGTTGTACATCGAGCACGAGACAGGACGGCCCGGCGCTGCGCGGTGCCGCGATGAACGCCTCGATCGAGGCGAACGCATGAACTTTCAGGTTCACCGAACGCAGCAGGCTCGCGAGCGCCTGCCGAATCAGCTCTTCGCCATCGACGATGTAAACCGTCCCGTCCTCCTCGTCCGTTATTGATGGAGCCGTCAACAAGGTCATCAAGTCAGGCATTGCCGCGTCGAAACTTGTCAGTTGCGAGCCGCATTGCGGCCCAAGGTGGCTAATCGGGAACATTCCAACGCATGGAAGCATCCTTGTCATCGGAACGCGCAGCGATTATTATGGACCAAACGATCAACAACTCACAACCGTCCCACTGAACGGGGACTTCAACCAGCAGCCACTCCGGGGGTTACCATGACAATCGACTTTTCAAACTTGAATGCATCGGCAAGCAGCGTGTCGTCGAACGCAAATGCGGCGCAGTCCACGTCAGGCAATCGGGCCAAGCCGTCGTTCCAGGAGCTTCTGGCAGAGCTCACCGACTATGTGAACGGCACGCCCGGCGAGCGCATGGAGAAAATGATTCTCGCCAAGCTCGGCGTCACGGAAGAAGAGCTGAAGAAAATGCCTCCCGAAGAACGGGAGAAGATTCTGGCAAAGGTTCGTGAATTGCTGAAAAAGGAAATGGAAGCACAGCGCGAGATCGAGCAGCAAAAAGCTTCCGGCGTGCAGGTCAATTTATCGGTTTGACCGGGCCGCGAGGCGCATGCAAGCAGATTGGAACGCGCGTCGATACCGGCATACGTACGGCGGCGCTACCAGCGCGCCGCCGTCGTCGGAATTACGAATGGGCATAGATCGGACCCAGACCGATGATGTTCTGCTGCGTGTCAGGCGTTTGAGTTACCGAAGCACGCGCGCCCGCGGCTGAACTGCCTTTTGCAACGCCACCGTAAGCGGCGGCGGACGAGCCGTTCTGTGCGTCGATCCGCATCTGGGCGGCTTCAATGTTGTTCGGGTATTGCGCGTTGTCGCTGGCCGGGTTATAGCCCGCCTTCTGCAACTGAACCAGTTCCGCGCGCACGTCGGCACGCGTCAACGGGTGATTCGACTGGGCGAACGAAAGGGCCGGAACGGCAACGAGCGCGGCAACGACGAGCGATTGAACGAGTTTCATGAGTCTTCTCCAGAAAAAAGCAGTGATATTCAGAGGTCGAGGAGTTCAGGTGCAACACCTGGCGCTCGAAGCATGCGTGCCATGGTGTGGTCTGAGCCGAACGCAGTGTTGCCAATCAACCTTGCGTGTCGATATTTGAACTCGCCGACGTATCTGGAATGTGTTCGTCCCCCCTCGTCATGCAAGCCAGTTTATCCGGACGCGGAGTGGATACACTGCGATACAAATCCGCGCCCGCGCCACACCGCCTCATTCGACGGACTCGGTCCTCAATGCGCCAAACGGCGCGCCGAGAGGACGCACGCGCATTCCGGGGTCGAGCCGCTGCCACGGCAGATCGGCGGGATCGGCCGCCATCGGGCCGGGCGACTTTGCAACCAGAATGGCGTGAGCAATTGGCTGAAAATCCGCGCGAAAATGCACCGAACTCTTGTTGACGAGTATCTTCATTCGTTCCGGTTCGATGCCCGCCACGCGAAACAGGTTGCGATCGAAGACCTGCATCTTGACGGTGCTCACGGCTATCCGCACCCCTTCGATCCGCAGGCACGCAGTCGGCCCTAGCTCGCCGCGCATGCCGTTGAGCATCGGGCCATCGAAGCAGAACACACCGTCCGACAGGTGCTCCACTTCGAACTCGCCTGCGAGCGGCGAGTCGCCGGGCACGCCGGAGCGCCCGCCGAGCTCTATCGCGATGCGCGCTCCCACGCCCGCGCGATGTGCGGCGGCGGCGGCCTGTGCGTCCCAGATCACGCCTACAGCGGCTTCGCTCGCGCCATTGCGCAGCAGCGCGCGCACGAGACCCATTGTGTTCGAGTCGCCGCCCACCCCTGGATTGTCTTGCGTGTCGGCGATAATGACGGGCTTGTCGGCCGCGGCACTCAGGCGAATTGCCTCCTGCGTGGCTTCGTCCGGCGTGAGGAAGGGCACGTCCCAGCGCGATTCGTCGCCGACGATCTTCGCCAGCAATGCGTCCGCGGCTCGCTCCGCTGCGTCTTCGTCGAACGAATACGCCCACACGGTGGGACCGCATTCGGGGAAATCCGCCGCTGGAAAACCCGGCGCGAATGAGGCGGACACCACCGGGCGTGTCTCGATGTTCGCAAGCAAGCCGTAGGTTTCGCTCGCCGGCTCCACCAGCGTGCACATGCCATTGACCGGGATGAGGAAGGGTACGCGGCGTAGCGCGCCGTGCAAGGGGCGCCGCTCCCACATGAGATCTTCGAGAATGCGCGCGGCCCGCTCGCCGGTTTCCGCCATATCGACGTGCGGATACGTCCGGTACGCGACCAGCGCGCTGGCATGCGCGAACATTCGTGAGGTGACGTTGGCATGGAGGTCGAGCGAGACGACCACCGGCATGCTGTCTCCCACGATCCGGCGCACGCGCTCGAGCAGTTCGCCCTCGCCGTCGTCGTACTGCTCCGTCACCATCGCGCCGTGAAGGTCCAGATAAATTGCGTCGAAGCCGCCGCGCTCGACAGCCGCGATGATTTCGCCGCCAATACGCTCGAACGCGTCGTTCGTGACATGGGCGGACGCGCTCGCACCCGCCCAGATTACCGGTTGCAGCTCGCGGCCATTGGCCTCCATCGTCTTGATAAATCCGCCGATCGGCACGTTGACGTCACGCAGCCCGAGCACGTCGGCCCCGCGAACGAGCGGCGGAAAGCCTTCGCCCTGAAGGAAACTTGAATATGAGGCCCGCGTCGGCGCAAATGTATTGGTTTCATGCTGGAAACCGGCAATCAGGATTTTCATGTGTTTGACCCTTTCTTGAACCACACCGCAACGCGGCGCCAAATACTTCGGATACCTACTCTTTATGTCGATTCGCTGTGTGATGAATGCGTGCAGTTGCGCAGCCAGTTTGCGGTGCGGATGTCGCCTCGTTGCTCACCGGAACTGTCTTATGCCTTGATCCGATAGTGGCAGGGCGAAGCACTACTAGCAAGAGCAACTAAGTTCACATACCGTTGCCCTGTGAGCAACGCTTGTAGGCTGGCGCTAATTGCGCATGCACTCTTCGAGAACGCCTCGGCTAGCGTGCTGGTCAAAGCTAATCGGCGCACATGCCGTGCGCCGCTTAAACTTCCCGAATGCGCCGCGCAAATGGGCTGCACAAAAAGGCTGCATAGACGAACTGCGCAAGCGGCTTCCGGAACACTTCACCAGGTGTTGCCCCGCCTCACCCCCAGCAAGGTGCGCGGCCTAAGTCTTAAGGGCACAATGCTTGGGGTCGCAAGACGAGTGGCTAATAGATCGCTTCCCGGAACATTACGCGGGGCTGACAATATGGATGGAGCGGTCCACAATCACGGAATGCAATCAGGGTGGATATATGGTGAGACCTCGTGAGTTCGATAGGGACGAAGCGTTGGATCGTGCAATGCGGGTGTTCTGGTCGAAAGGCTATGCCGGGACGTCCACGGAAGATTTGCTCGCCGCCATGGAAATTGGCCGGCAGAGCCTTTACAACGCATTTGGCGACAAACGCAAGCTGTATCTGGAAGCGCTCGAGCGTTACCAGGAGCAGAGCATTGCAGGCCACATCGCGCGTCTCTCGCGAGGGCCGTCCGCTTTGGCGGGCATAAAGGCCCTGTTGCTCGGCACAATTGCCGCAAGCGCCGAAGAACGCGAGCGCGGCTGCATGGGTGTGAACAGCGCGGCGGAATTCGGCACCGCGGACGCCGATGTCACGGCTATCCGCGTTGCAGGCGCCAAGCGGCTCCGGGAATCGCTACTCGCCCGCGTCCGCGAGGCGCAGAGCAACGGCGAAATCGATGCAAGCATGGATGCCGACGAAGTCGCGCTCTTTGTCGGAGCCACCATGCAAAGCCTGCAGTTGAGTGCCCGCGCGGGCATGACGCCGGCCGCGCTCCGGCGCCTCGCGCGGTTCGCTGTCGAGCGGCTGGCGGTGGGCGCGTGATGCGCGCTCGGGTTGCTTCGTGTTTGCAGCGCACTGGCGTTTGCGCCCGGTGTGCGCTGATCCGCGCAATTGCACAAGTGGCTCGTGGACCAGTGATCCAAGGGGCGGTCGCCCGCGGTGATTTGCATCGCGCGTTCAGCTTTTATCATCCCGTACCGCTTGCCCCGATGGAATAGATAGCCCGCTGCGGGTGTTTAGCTTGATGTTGCATAGTCTGCGCCCTCCCGCATCGTTCCATGGAAACACACCAGCCATCGCAGCCGGCCGCATGCTGCACGCATGAATCGAAACGCAGTGCGGCGGTGCCGCGATCAGCGGTGCGAAACTACATCGCATGCCTGCGCGAGCTGGCTGCGCGTGTGCTGCCGGACAGCGGCCGCAAAGTATCCGGCGATGGACGGGTTCGATGACCGCAGCAGATCTGTCCGCCCTCCTCCCGTCGATGCTTCCGCGTCTGTGGACATTCGCGCTGCGCATTTCGGGCGACCGGCACGACGCCGAAGACCTGGTGCAGCGCGCCTGCGTGCGGGCACTCGAACGCGCGCATCAACTTCAGCCGGAAACCGCGCCGCTCAGCTGGATGTTTTCAATCGTGCAGTCCACATGGATCAACGAACTGCGTGCGCGCAGCGTGCGCAGTCGTTCGGGCATGGACTGGGACGATGAATTTCTCGAAACGGTCGCCGACCCGGCCGCGCGCACGCCTGAACAACACGCGATGGACGGACAGATCGTACAGGCCGTGCAGCGGCTACCCGACGCACAACGCGTAGTCATGCTGCTGGTAGCGGTCGAGGGCCTCAGCTATCAGGAGGCGGCGCAAACCCTCGGCGTGCCGATCGGGACCATCATGAGCCGCCTGTCGCGGGCCCGTCAGACCATTGGGGCCCTGTTCAGCGAAAAACAAAAAAGCGCGGCCAGCGCGAGTAGTGGCAAAGGCCAGGGGGCTTGAATATGGACGACATCCTGCTCATGGCGTACGTCGACGGCAATCTGCAGCCGCGCGAGCGCAAGGAAGTCGAACGCACAATTGGCGTCTCGGCGGACGTCGCCGAGCGCGTCGCGTTGCTCAGGGCGTCGGCGTTGCCGTATAGGCGCGCGTTCCAGCGTCAGCAACTGCCACCGGTTCCGGAAAGCCTTGCGCACAACGTTGCGCAACTGATAGACGCGTACGCGGCAGCTTCTGCCACGAGGACCGCGGGCAGGAAGGATCCAGCCGCGGCATGGGCTTCGCGCGCGAGCGGCCGCATTCCGTGGTCCTCGTCTGGGCGCGCGCGCCCTTGGGCTTCGGCTTGCGCGAGAGGTCTCGAGTACGCCCGTCCGTTGCGCGCGCGCATTCGCGCCGCGGCTCCGTGGGCCGCGCTCGCATTCGTGGCTGGTGCGTTTTGTTGCGCCACAGTGCTGCGCTTGACCGAGGGTAGTGCCTCCGCGGTTATCGCGCAGACGCTTTCACCGCAGGCTATGCCGGCGGGCCTGTCGCCGTGGGTCATCGCAGCAGTCAATTATCAGCGGCTCTACGCGCGCGAAACGGTTGCATCCGACTTGCCCATTGCCAGCCTTCCGCAAATCGTCGAAGACATTCGCCGCGACGACGGATTGTCGATTCGTGTGCCCGACCTGCGTTCGCTGGGATTCACGTTGAAACGCGTGCAACGTCTGCGCTTTAACAACAAGGCGCTGGTGCAGATGGTCTACCTGCCGGAAAAAGGCTCACCGGTTTCTCTTTGCGTGATCACAGATGACAAGCCTGATGCGACGCTCGCGCAGCAGCATGTGGACACAATGCAGGTAGTAACGTGGAGACAGGCGAAGCAGAGCTATGCGCTGATCGGCACCTCCGGCGACAGCGACCTCGGAGCAATCGGCAAATACATTGCTGGAAGCGGGAGCGGCGATCTTCTCAGCCAGCTTCTCTCAGCGCATCGGTTAACCAGAAGCGAGTCATGATGTTCGACACTGTCGATGCCGTGCGGTGCCGTGCGGTGCCTGCCACTCGCGGCGTGTCACAGCGCATTCCCGCTTTGAACAGGCAATGCACGGCCATCAAGCAGTCATGCAGATCACGCAATCACGAGCGGCAGCGTGATCCGCACTTCGAGACCGCCTGTACGACGGTTCTGCAACTGGAGCTCGCCACGCATGGCCGTTGTGAGGCGCCGCGCGATTGCGAGTGCAAGGCCCGAGCCAGGCACGCGTTCGGCCGCTTTCGGCGCCCGATACCAAGGCGCGAGTCCCGCCTCCATCTCCGAAGCGTCGATGCGTCGGCCCGAATACGACACCGCAAACATCGCGTGTCGTGCTTCTGCCTTCAGGCTCAGGCGTACGTCGCTGCCATGGTGCAAAGCGTTGTCGATGAGATTGGCCAGCACGCGCCGCAGCGCATGCGGACAGCTGACAACGGGCTGTCCGATATGACCGTCGAGCGCGACGTAGCGGCCTGCGTCGCGGTAGTCGCTGAGCAGCTGGCCGAGCAGGCCGTCTGCATCCACGCAGCGTAGCTGTTCTGCGGCGCTGTACTGCATGCGCGTGCATGCAAGCCCTGCCGCAACCAGTTCGTTCATTGCGCGCAGATCGTGATTGATTGCCTCGCGCTCGGCGGCATCGTATAGGGACTCGCAACGAATGCCCAGACGTGCAAGCGGTGTGCGCAGATCGTTCAGAAAGGCGGCCTGTACGTCCAGCAATTCCGCCAGCCGCTCAGCATGGCGGTGCTCGATGCGGTTTATCGCCCGCATCAACCGCGCGCTGGCACCGGAGGCAATGTCAGGCAGCGCTGCCTTGATCCCTTTGGCATCCTGACGTTCCAGCTCGGTCGCGAGCCGCACGAGGCTTGCGCGCTGTTCGAACGCCTGCAACGCGATGACGGCGGCAAGCAACACGAGACACACGCAAATGGAAGCGGCGCTCAGGAGCATCGCGTTGCCTCTCAGATGACCCGGCAAATGCGCGAGCAAGTTGTCGCGACTCGCGCGGTGCACCTCGACGAGCAGCGCGCAGACCGCGGTTGACAGCAGGATGGCGTAGCGCCAGCGCGCGGAGAAAAGGCGCAGACCCAGAAAGGACGATCGCGCGTAATCCGTTTCGGCGCGGCGATTTACAACGGCTGCTTCATCGGCAGACTCACGTGGCACAGTGGCGTGTGCGGTCATCGTCGTTCTCCTGTTGCCGTCAGCTGGAGCCCGCATGGATGTTTGAACTGTCCACCCATGCGCTTCAATGTGTCTGTGTTTCGATTGCTTTGGTATTGCCGGCCGTTGGCCGAGCTTCGACTTTCTGGTCGCGCGCAACCGGCAAGGTGTCGATAGCAACATGCCAGATGCGGCCCGGCTCCCTGGCCGGTTGCATGGGTTCCAAGCTTACCTTCCGTTTAGCGGCGCGCAATCATATGTACGTATAAGCGAAGTAGCACGCGCGATTGAACGTACGTGCCATTCAGGCGCTACGCGAAGGTCTATGGCTGCCGATGCGTGCGTGACGCGTAACCGCCGGGGGCGGACAGCGCGCCTGGCAAGCAACGGTTTCGGGGGGCGGGGAATGTGCCGTCAGAGCATGCGGTGGGTTGGCATCGCTTCGGCGGAGCGGGCATTGTCATCACAGATGCCCTAGGTGACGCGGAGTGCGAGTTGTCGACGCGGGCGGCCCGGTTCGACGCAAGCTGACCGTGTTCGGGCATGCATGCCGCCGCACGCTTAGCGGTTCAAAAAGACGCGGCGGTAGCGCCTTCTATTGGCAAGTCTGTGCAATGTTCGATTGCTTCGGCGAGAATCACCTGATCGCGATTGCCGGGAACCCGAACCTGACGTGCACGCGGGCGGAACACGCGGTCACCGCGCCTGATTGCGCGTCCCGTCAGCGCGCAGACACAACTGACGCGCGCGAAACCGCTGCACCATATCTGCTCGGCGTACCGCCCCGTGCACGAGTCGCTCCAGGAGACGCTAATGGTTGCGGACGACAACCACTCCACTACCGCAATCCGGGCCGGCCGGCTCGCGCGATGATGGCTTGCGTCGGTCATCGCCGAACGTGTACCTACGCCGCACCGCTGGAGCGGCGTGTAACTCTTTCGCGCGCAGGCGGCGAGTTGTTCCGCGGACGGATCGAGGACGTTTAGCAATGCGCGAACCACGATGTTCTCGTCGGATAGCACTCTCATCGACTGATCTCCAGAAGCCGTGTGTTCGTGATTTGAAAAGCAAGGCGGTGTGTGGAAAAACACGGCGGGCGTCAACCCGCCATGTCGGCTGTCGCTCAACCTCCGCCTTGCTCGCGCAGCGTGAGTTTGCTGCTCACCGACGTGACACCGTGCACCTGCTTCGCTGCCGCGACGGCAACGCCTTCCTGGTCTTCGCTGGAGATCTGCCCCGCCAGCGTTACCTGACCAGTCCTGGCATTGCCGAAGACCGTGATCGTAGTCTGGTCCAGGCCTTTGGTTTTTTGCAGTGACTTCTGTACCGTCCGCGAAAATGCGCGGTTTGCTGCGCGCACGGCCTTTTTGCTCGGCGCGGCCGGCGTTGTGGTGCTCACCGTTGCGTCGGGCGCGGCGTTCGCCGATTCCGCAGCAAATGCCGGTACGTACGCAAAGGCCGATACAACGGCGGCAAGGCTGCCGCCGATCACCAGTTGTCGAAGGTTCATCGTTGAGTCCTTTTAAAGTAGGGGGAACCTGAAAAACGCACTGAACTGCATTCATCCGCGTTAGAGCGCTGCGAATCCGAATGCTTTAATTAGAACTGCGCAATGTATCGGCGGTGTTTCGGCCACGTATCGAAATGTATCTGGCCGGCACCTACGCCGCGACGAGCGGCAACGTGACGCGCGCTTCGAGTCCGCCCGCGCGGCGGTTTTCCAGTTGCAGATCGCCGCCCATGGCCGCCACGAGACGACGCGCGATGGCGAGCCCGAGGCCCGAGCCCGGCGCGCGCCCGGCAGTCTCCGCCGCGCGATACCAAGGAGCGAACACGGCGTCCATTTGAGCGGGTGCGATGCCCGGCCCGGAGTCCACGACGGCGAGCACGAGACACCGTGCCTCCACGCGCACGCATACGCGCGCGTCGCCGCCATAACGCAACGCGTTGTCGATCAGGTTCATCATGACGCGGCGTAGTGCATGCGGGCTGGTGACGACCGGACGGCCGACACACCCGTCCAGTTGCACATGACGGCCGGCGTCGCGGTAATCGCCGATCAGGGTGCGGAGCATCCCATCAACGTCGACGCGTCGCGAGGGCTCTTCGGCACTGCATTGCATCTTTGCGCACGACAGGCTCGCCTCGACGAGGTCGGCCATTTCGGCGAGATCGCGCTGCAGCGCCTCGCGCAGCGGAGCGTCTTCCAGCAGTTCGCAGCGCATGTTCATGCGCGTCAACGGCGTGCGCTGATCGTGCGCGTACGCAGCAAGTATCTGCAGAAGTTCGGCCTGGCGTCCGACGCGGTGACGCAACGAGCCGTTGATCGCGCGGGCAAGGCGTGCAACGTCGGCAGGACCGTTCTCGCTCAGCACTGGCTCCTCGCCGTGAGTGCCGCCCTGTTCGATTGCAGCGGCGAGTTGCTTCAGGTGGCTCGCGAGTTCGACCGCCTTGAGCGCCGTCACCACCGCAACGGTGGATGCCAGCGCTACAAGCAGCATCAGCGGGAACCCGACATTGACGAGGACCGGCCACGGAGCCACCTCGAACACATACGCGCAATAAATGCCTATGCTGGCCAACAGCGTGCAGACCACCCAGGTCGACACCGGGAAGCTCTGCAGCAACTGACCAGTGGATGCGCGGACCGGTTCTGCACGGTTGAGCAACGTGTCTCGTGTATCCAGCGCATGCGCGATCATCTTTTTTCTCCTGTACCTGCCGTTGCGATTAGAAGTTGATGCGCGAATCATAGGTGGTTTGTACCCTTTTAGAAGGTACAGTTGGGAACTACAGACAAGCAACTGTACCCATACCACTTCCCGCGTGTTGCAATGCATGAGCGCGTGAATGGAACAGCGGCTTGCAACTGTCCGCCTTCGGAGACGACAACTTTTCTGTTCCGGGGAATCGCAAGGCGGCCCGGGCGCCAGTCTCCGAAATATGCTGGAGTGCCTTGTCCCATGGACGTTTGCGCGCGTGGGCTTTCGTGCAGACATGCGCGTTGACCGTCGCAAATCGCGCACTGCGGGCCGTCATGTCCGGCCAGCGGCGGCAGCCTGTGGTCGTGCGAGGGGTGCTTGGGGAGCGTGGGCCAGTTCAACCGTCACCGGACCGACGCATCGCAACATGCGGCATGCACGCAATGTGTCCGCACGCCAACGCGTGTCGGCAAGCTTGCAGTGTTCGCCTTATGCGACCTTCTGCGTAGCTCGGCGCAATGGCCGAGCAGCTGCGCTCCCTTCTCTCGCTGCTAGAAGAACTTGACGATTTCCGGCACGCTCAGGACAGCGGCGTAATAGCCCATGAACTGGACCCCGGTGTTGAAGGCAAACAAACGCGCGAGCAGGCCGCCAAACAGACCGACAGTGAGAATCACGGCAAGGCCGAGCAACTGCCCCTCCCACAAGCCAATGACCACGATCAGACCGGAAAACGTCGCGATGATCGCCTCGTGGCTAAGCTTTTTCGCAACGAACGAAGCCGCCCGGTGCGCGTAGTTCATCGCAAGCGGGTACGCGATCAGGGCCGCCAGCGCGACGGACAACAACCCGAAGATCAGGAATTGCGACGTCGACATCAACGTATGCAGGTTGACGATGTGGCCAGTCGCCGTATCCACGGTAAAGCGCGGCGGTGCGTTGAAAAGTGGCGCTGCAGGGCCGGCTGCGACGGGGCTGAGCGGCAAACCGAAAGCGATCAGCGGAATCATGGCTTCGGCAATGTAGGTGGCTTCGGTCACGCCATTTCTCACGGCGATTACTGTGGTGAGCCGCTGATAGGCGTGCTTTATTCGCGCGCCGACGACCTCGCCCATCAGAACGGTCATCGCAACCGGGCTGAACACGAAGGTTGCGCTCGACACGGCGGCCGTCGCCACGGTGCAGGCAGTCTGTTGCCGGTCGAGCACCTTCAGCGGATTCGGGAAGTAGCCGCTCCAACGCATGACGTCGGGCGCAAGCGCAAATTTCGACATGCTCTCGCGACGCATGCGCCGCCTTTCCACCGGCGACAGAATGGAAAAAAGGTCAGCCACCAGCGGGCCAATTGCAATGCCGAGGAAGTAGCTCACGCTCAGGTTGACACCGTACTTGCGCGTGAGTGACTGCAAGCCCACGATCAGAAATACGAATGGAATCAGCAACAGAACCGACGCCCAGCGGCCGGCGGAAAACCATGCAATAAAAATCGCGGCCACCAGAAACACCCACGGCGCAGCGCCCGCAATCAGTCCGCCGAACGGCGCAAGCATGAGCGCGAACAGCACCGCCAAAGGCAATGCGACAAACGCCGCCACCAGCGCGCCGGAGATCATCTTGCGCAGCGCGATATGCGGCACGCCGAGCGCGCGCAGCATTCCCGCCTGCTGCAGGAGCGGCGCGGCCATCGTGTCGCCGGGAATGCCCAGTAACGCGGTCGGAATGGCATGCGTCATATGCTTGGCCACCGCGCCCGCGAGGAAAAACGTGAATACGCCAGCCGGCGGTACACCGAGCAGCGCGACCAGCAAGGTGAGCGGCGCAATCGTGGTGGTTTCGTCAGTGCCTGACACGAGCCCTATTCCCGCGAACACGACAGCGCCAATCAGACCCATGACCATTGCGCTCGGCAACTGGTGGAGCAATTCAGTCATCTCAATGTTCTCCCGCTCGCGCAGTCTTGCTGGACACCTCGTACGACGCGAACAGCTCGAACAGTCCGAGTTCTTTCAGCTCTGCTACCGCGCTCGGCGGAAGATCCACGAGCGAACCGATACCGCCGCGTTCTTCAGCAAGGCGCTCCAGCACCTCCAGCCTGTCCGCATCATCCACCGCGTGCTCTACCACTATCCGCTTGGGCCGGAACAGGACGGCACACAGCGCGCCCGCCGCGAGACAGCCGCCCAGTCCAATCAGCATCGCATAGGCCCGCGCGATAGCCGGATCGCTGACGAAGTGAGACAGCACGGCTTTGCCGCTCACGAACGCGCCTACGCTAATGGCTATGCCGAGCACTATCGACCACGCCAGATGTGCAAGGTCCACCGTGTCGCCCCACACCTGCGCGAACGCAGGCGTCGCGCCTTCAACGCCTGCATGCAGGCCTAAACCGTCTGCCGCGGCCGGCGCCGCGTCTGCACTGGACTGTTCCAATCGATTGCCTCCTGACCGCTTGCATTCTTATTGTGGGCCGCGTGAAAAGCACGGCCGATCGATTCGCCAACAACTGTCCGCCGCAACTCTGCGTTCGGATATCGGGAAAGAGCCAGCATGAGCCGCGGCCGCAACCAGCTTGCGAGGACTCATGCACGTGTTGCTTTATTACTGTGCCGATGACAGCAATGTTGCCGAAGCTGATAGGGCGATAGCTTTATAGATGCAGCCATGCGGCGATGGGGGAAACAGCAGGCTATGCACGGCGAACCGTCCCGGCGAAGTGATGAGCAACGCGGATTGTGTCCGTGCCGGCAGTGCTGCGGGTCCTTCTTTGTGGACCACGGCTCGCCGCGCCGGACGGTTCGAACGCATAGGCTAGCGTTTCCGCAATCCGGCGAGAAGCTCGATCGCGAAGTCCATGCGAAAGTCAGCCGAAGTTATCATTTTATTGACTAACCAGTCAAGATCGTCGCCAGTTGCCCCGGCAGCGAGAGCGATATTGCGCGCATGCAATGTCATGTGACCGCGCTGGATGCCCTCGGTCGCCAACGCGCGCAGTGCTCCCATGTTTTGAGCAAGACCGACGGCGACCGCAATCTCGCCGAGTTCCTGAGCCGTGGTCACGCCCATCATTTGCAACGAGACCCGCGCAAGCGGATGAGTTTTGGTCGCGCCGCCCACGAGGCCGACGGGCATCGGCATCTCGATCGTGCCGACCAGATCTCCATTGGCCGCCTTCTCCCACGTTGTCAGCGACGCATAGCGTCCGCCGCGAGCAGCATACGCATGAGCGCCTGCCTCGACCGCACGCCAGTCGTTGCCCGTTGCGACAATCACCGGGTCGATGCCGTTCATGATGCCTTTGTTATGCGTGGCCGCGCGATACGGGTCGATGGCGGCAAACAGATAAGCGTCGATCACACGGTCGATGACCTCCTCGCCCGAGTACTCTTTCGTCGCGAGCGTCGCGGCCGAATACCTCACGTGAGCGCGCGCAAGCCGCAAATCCGCGAGATTGGAAAGAATGCGCAAACGCACGCTGCCGCCGGTTAACGCCTCGATGCGCCCCGCCACCGATTCGGCCATCGTATTGACGGTGTTCGCGCCCATCGCATCGCGCACGTCGACGATCAGATGCGCGACGAGCATCGCGCCACGCGGCGTATCGGGAAACACATGCACTTCAATGTCGCGGCAACCGCCGCCGAGGCGCAGCAGCACCTGGTCACGGCTATTCGCGAGCCCGATCAGTTCGTCTTTGTGTGCGAGAATCGCGAGCCGCGCGCCATATGGATCGCTCACACCGACTATCTGGACCTGCGCACGCATCAGCGGCCCTGTACTCGACGTGCGGAAGCCGCCACCCTCGCGCGCGAGCTTCGCCATGAACGAAGCGGCGGCGACGATCGACGGCTCCTCGACGGCCATCGGCACGATCACGTCTTTCCCGTTGATCTGAAAGTACCCGGCGACTGCGAGCGGCAACTCGAACGTGCCGATCACGTTCTCGATCATGCCGTTAGCCCTTTCCAGCGGCAGCGCGCCAGGCCTCGCCAATTGTGTCCATTGCGTGTCGTCCAGATCCAGCATGTTGCGAAGGTGCGAGAGTCGCTCATGAGGAGTGAGCGAGCGAAAGTTGGGGAGCGTCGAATTGGTGACCATGCATTGCCTTCGTCGTAGGGCCGCCGCAGATAAGCACTTTTGCTTGCGACCGTGATTGAAAGGCTCAATAATAGGCACACCGTACCCTTTTCAAAGGTACAGTTCGACGTAACAGCTGCAGCTCTGTACCCATAACACTTTTCTGATTTGCGGAGCCGCAACGATGAACCTGCAAAAAAACGTCAGCCTTTCCAGCTCCATGGCGGACACACTGGCCAGACAGATAGAAGAAGGCGTTTTTCCAGCAGGAACCAAGCTGCCCTCTATCAGGGAATATGCGGAGGCGTCCGGTTGCTCGAAAAACACTGTGATCAGTGCATTCGAAACGCTGACCGCAAACGGCCTGATCGAACCGCGCCGCGGCTCGGGTTTCTATGTCGCGCGCCAGGTGAAGGCTGCTGCGGAGCCTGAAGATGCGCGCGTACTCGAACGGGCCATGGACACGGTCTGGCTAATGCGCGAACAGCTGCAAGTCAAGCCCGCGGTCCTGAACCTGGGCGAAGGTTTCCCACCAATCGACTGGCTCGAAGGCACACGACTCGACCAGTACCATCAGCGTGTCGTGCGCACCGGCGTCGCGTCGCTCTTCCGCTACGGAAGCCGCTACGGCTATCTGCCGCTACGCCAGTCACTGCAACAAAAGTTGTCTGGTTATGAAATCGACGCCCCGCCCTCGCAGATCGTGCTCACGCACGGCGCCAATCAGGCAATGGACCTGGTGCTGCGCTATTTCGTGCGGCCGGGCGACGCGGTGCTCGTCGACGATCCCGGCTACTATCCGCTGTTCGGCAAACTGAAGCTTAGCGCTGCCAACATTATTGGCGTGCCGCGCGAAGTGGACGGCCCCAATCTTGCGGAGCTGGAGCGCTGCATGGTGGAGCACCGGCCGAAGCTCTTCTTCACGCAATCGGTCGGACATAACCCCACGGGTACGGATACGAGCGCGGCAAAGGCCTACCGTACTTTGCAACTCGCGGAACACCACGACACGGTGATCGTGGAGAACGATGCATTTGCCGATCTCAGACCGCGCTCGCTCACCCGCATCGCCACATTGGACCAGTTGCGCCGCACGATTTATATAGGCAGCTTCTCGAAGTCTGTGTCCGCGGCGTTACGCGTGGGCTTTCTTGCATGCAATGCAGCGCTCGCGAGCGACCTCGCCGACGTCAAAATGCTGATTCACGTAAGCAGCTCTGAATATAGCGAAAGAACGCTGGCCGCCATCGTGAGCGACGGCCACTTCATGCGGCATACCAACCAGCTACAGGAAAAGTTGCGGCGAGCCACCGCAGCCGGAAAAAACGTGCTGAAAAAGGTGGGCGCAAGCATTTTCAAAGAGAGCGATCAGAGCATGTACTTATGGGCTTCTCTGCCTGGCTGGCCCGATTCGATGAAGCTCGCCAAAGCAATGCTGAACCACGGCGTGATTCTGGCGCCGGGCGCCGTGTTTTCGCCGACCTCGGACAAAGTGTCGCCGTATTGCCGCTTCAATGTCGGCTACCTGTCGGACGAACGGTTCCTCAGCGCGTTGCTTCTGGCCACACGATAAAGAAGCCCGGCGCCGTCATGCAGCGGAGAACGGCGCAACAGCGCGCCGGTCCCGCATGACCGCGACCAGAAGCGCGGCCACGCCGCAGACCGCCATTAGCGCGATCAAGGCGGGCGTGCCCATATGAACCAGCACCCAGCTCGCCACCGCCGGAAAACCGAACGTTCCGATAAAGTAGGCCACCACGAACCAGGTGAGCGCCGGCTGGCGGTGCATGGCCGAGCAATCGTTCACGGCCTGCGCCTGAATGGTTGGATACACCAGCCCGTAGCCGATGCCAAGTAGTACTGCGCTTATCGAATGAAAAGCCGGCTGATACGGCACGACGAACATGGCCGCCGTGCCGAGCACCATGATTGCCAGCAGCAGCTTGGTAGCGACACCGTGATACAGCCTGACCACGATGCGCGTGAGCAACCAACGGGCGAGCACCACCGTCACGGCGTAGAGGCTGAAGAACGTGCCGGCTTGCACATGAGTGCCGCGAATGATGGACATCTGGAATGTCATCGACCCTGAAAACACGCACGCGCACAGCGAAATCATCACGATTGGATAAGCGGCGCGCGTGCGCCAGACAGCGCCTGATTCGCGCAGCCAGCCTCGTTGCACGGGCGCCTCCTGCCGGTGCGGCGATACGCGTCCGAACGCTTCGAGCATGAGCGCCGCGACCGCGCATAGTCCGCCCACCACATAGAACACGCTGGTAAGCGGCCAGTGCCACGAACGGACCGCAACGGCGGCCACGGCGGGGCAGCCGCCAATACCCGCCATCTGGATCGTGCCGAAGCGCATGAACCAGGAACCCCGATCGGCGTCGTTCGTGCGCTCCGTCAGCGACATGGGCGCGGCAAGGCAAAAACCTCCCCAGCCGAACCCTACGAGGAAGCCGGGGACAACACCCATTGCGCTCATCCGGTCGAACTCGGCAAAACCGATCACACCCAGGCCGATGCACAGCGACGCGAGCGCGGTGGTCCGGGCGCTGCCGATACGCCGCGCAAACCGGCCCACCACAAGCGCACCCGCCAGCGTGCCGACCGTGGCTTCGGCAAGCGCGAGTCCGGTATCCAGGTCGTTGCCGCCGAGAGAGCGGAAATGCATCGACAGAAAAAACGTCGCCCCGTACCCGCTCGCCGTGAGCAAGGTGCCGATGAGCACAAAGAAGGCGCTGAATGGGCGCATGGCGAAACCGGGATCAGGGTTGAATCACGACGTTAAGGAGTCCCGCGGATAGCGGCTGCCTCAACCCGCGCCGCGGGCGTGGGGGTCTTGCGCGACATGCGCGGTGTCAGTGGTTGGGAACGCAACGGATTCGCTGATCTCCCGCCATTGGGCGTCCTCTTCGGCGCGGAACCTGGCGGCGTTGGCGGCCACCGCTACCGCGTCGCTGCCCACCAGCAGGCGCAACGGCGGCGCCGGCACTTCGGCAATGTCCATGATCACCTGGGCAACCCGCGCGGGGTCGCCCGGCTGATTGCCGTCACTGCGACGCAGGCGTTCCGCCACCGGACCGATGACTGCCTTGTAGGCTTCGCTGATCTGCGGAATGGTCATCGAGGAACCCGCCCAGTTCGTTCGCATCGATCCTGGCTCGATCACGGTCACCTTGATGCCGAAGTCGCGTACCTCTTTGGCCAGTACTTCGGAAAAACCGCCTACAGCCCACTTTGCCGCCTGGTAGGCCGCGAGCCCCGGTCCGCCCACTCGCCCGCCGACGGACGAGATCTGCATGATGTGACCGGCGCGCTGTTTGCGCATCACGGGCAACGCCGCGCGGCTGAGATTGCAAACACCAAAGAAGTTGACGTCCATCTGTTCGCGCAACGCCTTGTCCGTCACGTCTTCGATGGATGCCAGGTCGGCGTAACCCGCGTTGTTCACCAGCACGTCCAGACGGCCGAACTGCCCGACCGCGAGGCGAACCGCGTCACGCGCGGCGACCGGGTCCGTCACGTCTAGTGCCACTACGCGTACGCGGTCACCATAGGTATCGACTAAAGCCTGCAGGCGTTTGGTGTCCCTCGCAGTAGCGGTGAGGCGTTGACCGCTCGCGAGCACTGCTTCGGCTAGCGTGCGCCCCAACCCTCCGGAACAGCCGGTGATAAACCACACTTTGTCGCGAGTCATTTGCGCGCTTCCTGATGTTTGGAATTGATCGTTGGGTGCTGGCTGAGCTGCGAAGAAACATCTTCGATGTTCGATCGTGCGAGCGAGTAAACGCTCGGCTCCACGCCATACGGTGATTAAAAGCGCGCCATGTATCCCGCGTGTGTCGGCCAAGTATCAGAATGTATCGCCGAGGCGAGCCGTCATTGCGTCCGCCGATTTGCGCTTACAGAGCTGTTCCTTCGCCGTGCCGATGCGAGCATTGCCTCGCGCACGAAATTCAGCGAGGCTATGCACGCAAAAAAACTGGCGCCGCTATAATCCCTCTCATGAAATTCCTTCGGACCTTGCTCCTCCTGTTGCTGTGCGCCGCGCTGCCCCTCAGTGGGCTGGCGGCGAGTGGCTTGACTGGAGAATGTCCGATGCAAACGAGCGTAAGCGCAGGCGACGGCAGCGGAATGTCTTCGGACATGCCGGATTGTGAGAGCATGGGTTCTTCACAGCCGGAAAAAGCAAAAGGCTCGTTTTGCAAAGCAACGGCACAATGCCAACTCGGCAGCCTGTATCACCCGGTCTCCACTCCTGAAGTGGTCCGTCCTGCCGGACTGTCCAGTCCGGTTGTTTTCCATTATGTCGACTCGCTGTCCGTCCGTGAACCGGCCGGCCTCTGGCGACCTCCTCGCGTCAACTAATCCCTATCTGACAGGTTCACCGCGTTTGCGGTGAGGTCGTCCTGCATCCAGGACGTGGATTCCCTATCGGAGTCCGCCGTTGGGGTTAGAACATGCCTTTCACTATTGGCACGCCGTCATGCCGGCGTGCGCCACTGCGCGCGCACTCATTGTGCGCCGCGCTGCTTCTCACGAGCATCACGGGCATCACGAGCATCACGAGCGTCGCGACGCACGCTCAGGAAGCGCCCGTTACGCTCGATGCGGCACTTCAGGCTGCTAGCGACCGCTCCGCCGCGATGGGCGCGGCCCAAGCATCGGTACGCGCCAGTTCGGAAGCTGCTGTCCGCGCCGGTCAGTTGCCCGACCCGGTACTGAAAGCCGGCGTCGACAACCTGCCGGTAAGCGGGTCGCAACGGTTCACCATCGGCCAGGACTTCATGACCATGCGCCGTATCGGACTCGAACAGGAATGGGTGTCCGGCGACAAGCGACGGCTGCGGTCCGCGTTGGCAAACAACATGGTGGACCGGGAGCGCGCCGGCTTTCTTGCGCAGCTTGCGAATACGCGCCAGCAAACGGCTACGGCATGGCTGAACGCGGTCTATGCGAAGAAAGCGGTCTCTCTACAGCAGGAACTGGTGAGCCACATGGCCCACGAACTGGAGGCAACGAAAGCCTCTTATCGCGGCGCCAAAGCGACTGCCGCCGACGTGACGCAAGCTCAGGCCATGCTGGCGCAAACGCAGGACCAGTTGCTCAAGGCGCAGCAGACGTTTCAGACAGCACTCATCAGCCTGTCGCGCTGGACGGCTGCGCCTGTCCCGGATGTGACAGGCGAACCTCCCGCACCGCAGTCGTATGTATCGTCGCTGCCCGTCGACGAGCTTCGTCAGGTGCAGCCGGTGCTGGTGGCTGCCTCGCGCGACATAGAAGTCGCCGATGCGGACACCGCCGTCGCCAACAGTGACCGCAGTCCGAACTGGACGTGGGGAGTCGCTTACCAGCAGCGCGGCGGCCAGTATTCCAACATGGTGTCGATTGGCGTGAGCATCCCATTGCCTGTCAATCGCAAGAATCGCCAGGACCGGGACGCGGCGGAGAAAGCGGAGCTCGGCACCAGGGCACGGCTGATGTATGAGGACGCGCAGCGCCAGGTGGAAGCCGACATCCGCACGCAGTCAGCCCTCCTCGCGAGCGGTCGCGAGCGTATCGCCAATCTCACCGGTTCCCTACTGCCTGCAGCGGACCAGCGGGTCCAGCTCGCTGCGGCGGCGTACAGCGCAGGCACTGGTTCGCTTGCCGACACCTTCGCGGCCAGACGTGCGCAACTCGACGCCCGGCTTCAGGTGCTCGACGTGCAGCGCGACGTATCGCAAACCTGGGCCCAACTCGAATATCAGGTCGTGCCCGCCGCGATGTCGGCTTCGACGCCCGTCAGTCAGTGAAGGAGAACACCATGCAGAACAAACAACTGGCACGCGCGGCCCTTATGGTATTCGCGGCCGCAGCATTGCTCGGTGCAGGCTATGTTGCAGGTAACAGGCACGCTCCGGCGAGCGGCCCGACCGCCACTGCTATGACAGACGCCACGACAGCCGCCACGACAGCCGCGACCGCCGACAAAACCGCCTCTGGGAGCGGTCGCAAGGTGCTGTACTGGCACGACCCAATGGTGCCGAACCAGCATTTCGACAAGCCCGGCAAGTCGCCTTTCATGGACATGCAGCTTGAACCGGTCTACGCCGACGAGGGCGGTTCGAACGGCATCAGGATCGACCCGGGTTTGCAGCAGAACCTCGGTATCCGCTATGCAACCGTACGCCGGCAGGACACGACAGAGGGCTTCGACGCGGTAGCGACAACGCAGTTCGACGAGTCGAAAGCCGACGTCGTGCAATCGCGAGTCATCGGCTACATTGACCACCTGTACGCCAGTGCGCCGATGCAACGTGTCGCGAAAGGCGCTCCGATCGCATCACTGTTCGTTCCGGACTGGCTTGCGCCGCAGGAAGAGTATCTCGCGTTAAAGCGGGCCGGCATGGATGGCGACATGCTCGCGGCCTCGCGCGCGCGGATGCGGGCAATGTCGATTCCGGACGGACTGATTGCCAGCCTCGACCGCACAGGCAAGGTGCAGACCCACGTCACGCTGTTTGCGCCGCAAACCGGCGTGCTGACCGAACTCAACGTTCGCGATGGTGCGATGGTGTCGCCCGGTCAGACGCTGGCGAAGGTTTCCGGCCTCGACAAGCTCTGGCTCGTGGTCGACGTGCCCGAAGCGCTGGCCCTCCAGGTGCGTGCGGGCATGACTGTGGACGCCGTGTTTGCGGGAGACCCGTCGCAGCATTTCACGGGGCACATCCGGGAGATTCTGCCGGGCATCAGTTCGAGCAGCCGCACGCTCCAGGCGCGCCTTGACATCGACAACGCAGACTTGCGCTTGACGCCGGGCATGCTGATGCGGGCGCGCATCGGCGCCGCGAAAAAAGTATCGCGGTTGCTGGTTCCCTCCGAGGCCGTCATCACCACGGGCAAGCGGTCACTTGTCATCGTCAGGAATGCCGACGGCAGGTTGCAGCCCGTCCAGGTCACAGTCGGCAACGATGCCGGCGACGACACCGAGGTAAGCAGCGGCCTCACAGAAGGCCAGCAGGTCGTCGCGTCCGGCCAGTTCCTGATCGACTCGGAAGCCAGCCTGAAATCGGTTCTGCCACGGCTGGAAGGCAGCAACGGCGCTGCTCCTGGTGCAGCAGCATCTGCATCGGCAACCGCACCTGCAACCGCATCTGCATCTGCATCTGCATCTGCATCTGCATCTGCATCTGCATCTGCATCTGCATCTGCATCTGCATCGTCTTCGGCTGCGCCTCAAACCTACGAGACGACCGGCAAGGTCGAGAGCGTCACGGCGGGCGACATCACGTTCTCTCATCAACCCGTTCCGGCCCTCGGCTGGGGCGCGATGACGATGTCGTTCGGCAAACCGTCCCCGACAGCATTTCCCGACGTGAAGCCTGGCGAGACCGTGCATTTTGCCTTCCGGCCAACCGATGACGGCTACCAGTTGACGAAGGTCGAACCGGCCGGAGGCGCCAAATGATTCCGCGGCTTATAAGGTGGTCCATTCATCACCGGTTTCTCGTGCTGCTCGCGACCGTGCTCGTCACGGCGTGGGGTGTCTATTCGGTCGCGCAGACACCGCTCGATGCGTTGCCCGATCTGTCCGATACGCAGGTCATCATCAAGGCGTCGTATCCGGGCAAGGCGCCGCAGGTCATCGAAGACCAGGTCACGTATCCGCTCACTACCACCCTGCTCGGCGTGCCCGGGGCTAAAGCCATCCGGGCGTATTCGTCGTTTGGCGACGCGTTCGTCTACGTGCTGTTCGACGACAAGACCGACGCGTACTGGGCGCGTTCACGCGTGCTCGAATATCTGAACCAGGTGCAAAGCCGCCTGCCGCCGGGTGCCACGGTATCGCTCGGACCCGATGCAACCGGTGTGGGCTGGGTCTACGAATATGCGCTGGTCGACAGGACCGGACAGCATGACCTTGGACAACTGCGCGCACTGAACGACTGGTTCCTCAAGTTCGAGTTGAAGTCAGTGCCGGACGTTTCCGAAGTCGCGTCCATCGGTGGCATGGTGCGTCAGTATCAGGTCGTGCTCGACCCGGATAAATTGCGCGCCTACGGCATCAGCCAGGCGATGGTCGCCGATGCGCTCGGCAAGGCTAACCAGGAGTCGGGCGGTTCGGTGGTCGAGATGGCCGAGTCCGAATACATGGTGCGCTCTTCCGGATACCTGCGCTCGCTCGACGATTTCCGCAACGTCGTGCTGCGTACGAACGAGGCGGGCACACCGGTGCTGCTCGGCGATATTGCACGCGTTCAGATCGGACCGGAGACGCGGCGCGGCGTCGCCGAGCTGAACGGCCAGGGTGAAGTGGCTGGCGGTGTCATCGTCATGCGTTCCGGCAAGAATGCGTTGACGACCATCGACGCGGTCAAGACGAAACTCGCCAGCCTGAAGCGTTCGCTGCCGGCCGGCGTCGAAGTCGTGACAACCTACGACCGCTCGCAACTCATCGAGCGCGCGGTGGACAATCTGAAAGACAAGCTCGTCGAAGAATTCATCATCGTCGGGCTCGTCTGTGCGGTGTTCCTGTTCCATCTGCGCAGTGCATTCGTCGCCATCCTGTCGTTGCCGCTCGGTGTGCTGGCTGCGTTCATTGTCATGCGCTATCAGGGAGTGAACGCGAACCTGATGTCACTAGGCGGCATCGCGATTGCCATCGGCGCGATGATCGACGCGGCCATCGTGATGATCGAGAACGCGCACAAGCATCTCGAAGCGTACGACCATGACCATCCGGGCACGCCGATCACCACGGCCCAGCGTTGGGAGCTTATCGCAACATCGGCGGCCGAGGTGGGACCAGCGCTGTTTTTCTCGCTGCTCATCATCACGCTGTCGTTCATTCCGGTGTTCTCGCTCGAGGGGCAGGAGGGGAAACTGTTCTCCCCGCTCGCCTTCACCAAGACCTACACGATTGCCGCCGCTGCGGGACTATCGGTGACGCTCGTGCCTGTGCTGATGGGTTATCTGATTCGAGGCCGCATTCCGCACGAGGACGCCAACCCCATCAACCGCGGCTTGATACGGCTCTACCGGCCGTTGCTCGAAGCGACGCTGCGTCGACCGTGGCTCGCCATTGGCCTCGCGGTGCTCGCGCTGGCAGCGTCGGCCATTCCGCTGTCCCGCCTGGGTGGCGAGTTCATGCCACCGCTCGACGAAGGTGACCTGCTGTATATGCCGACCGCGCTGCCCAGCATTTCCGCCGCGAAGGCCGGCGAACTGCTGCAGCAGACTGACCGGCTCATCAAGACGGTTCCCGAGGTGGAGACCGTTTTCGGCAAGTCGGGCCGGGCCGACACGGCCACTGACCCCGCGCCGCTGGAGATGTTCGAGACCACGATCCAGTTCAAGCCGCGCAGCCAGTGGCGGCCCGGCATGACGCCGGAGAAGCTCATCGACGAACTGGACCGCACGGTCAAGGTGCCGGGGCTGTCGAACGTCTGGGTGCCGCCTATCCGCAATCGCCTCGACATGCTGTCGACAGGTATCAAGACGCCGGTCGGCGTCAAGATTTCCGGCGGCGAGCTCTCGCAGATCGACAGAGTCGCGGCGCAGGTCGAGGCCGCGGTCAAGGACGTGCCGGGCGTGACGTCAGCACTCGCTGAGCGGCTGAATGGCGGTCGATATATCGATGTCGATATCGACCGGCTGGCGGCAGCACGTTACGGGCTCGCGGTCGCGGATATCCAGGCAGTCGTGTCCTCTGCCGTGGGGGGTGACAACGTCGGCGAGGTGATTGCCGGCCGCGAGCGGTTCCCTATCAACGTCCGGTATCCGCGCGAAATCCGCGATTCGCTCGACAAGCTGCGTCAGTTGCCTGTCGTCACAGGACGTGGCGCGCAGATTCAGCTCGGCGACGTCGCCCATATCGCGATTGCCGATGGTCCACCGATGATTCGCAGCGAAAACGCCCGGCTCTCCGGTTACGTGTACGTCGATATCCGCAATACGGACCTGCAGTCCGCCGTCCAGGCAATGCAGCTCGCAGTTGCGCAAAAGGTCGTGCTGCCGCCGGGTTATTCGATTACGTGGTCGGGGCAATTCGAGTACCTGGAACGCGCGGCGGCGAAGTTGCGCACGGTCATTCCGGTGACGCTCGTCGTCATCTTCGTGCTGCTCTTCGTCACGTTCAACTCGGCGGCTGATGCGTTGCTGCTGATGTCCACGGTGCCCTTTGCGCTGGTCGGCGGCTTCTGGCTCATCTGGATTCTTCGCCATGCGGTGTCGGTCGCAACGGCAGTCGGATTCATTGCGCTCGCCGGAGTGGCGGCGGAGTTCGGTGTGGTGATGCTGCTGTACCTGAAGGAAGCGCTGAATCGCAGGCTCAAAGCCGGCGAGCCGCTGACCGAGACACTTCTATTCGATGCGATTCGCGAAGGGGCCGTGTTGCGCGTGAGGCCAAAGGCCATGACGGTGGCCGTCGTGCTCGCCGGTCTGATTCCCATCATGGTCGGTCACGGAGCGGGCTCCGAAGTCATGCAGCGCATTGCGGCGCCAATGGTCGGCGGCATGGTGACAGCGCCGCTTCTCTCGATGTTCGTGATTCCCGCAGCATGGTTCGTAATTCAGCGCCGCCGCGCGAGAAGACTGAACCCTGCGCAATTGCACCAGGCAGTACCTTCCGGCATGAACGTGCCATCTACTCAAACTGGAGAAATTCAATGAAGAAGCTGATTGTTGCGTCTGTTGCTCTCGGCGCTATGGTTGCCGCACCCGCATTCGCCGGCGACGACATGGCAGGCATGGACATGTCGATGAAACCGTCGGCGTCGAAGACGTCGTCGAGCGCGGCGCTCACCGATGCAGAAGTCAGAAAGGTGGACGCAGAGACCGGCATGGTTACGCTCAAGCACGGCGCGCTCGAGAACGTTGGCATGCCGCCCATGACCATGGCGTTCAAGGCGAAAAATGCCGCGATGGTCAAACAGATTCATCAGGGCGACAAGGTCAAGGTGCGCGTGGAAAACGTCGACGGGACGCTCACCATCATGAAGCTCGAAAAGCAAGGTTGACGAGATAAGCGCTGTATTTGCAGGCTCGCCGTGCGGGTCGGGCCTGCATTTGAGCTTGCACTGACGGAGCGAACCGCCATGGTCCGGCAAAAGGTCGAGGACGTGGCCTAGTTCGCCACGTGTTTGATCGCGAGATCGACAAATGCGCGCAGGCGCCCTAGCCGCCTGAGATCGCGATGGTAGCCCATCCAGATGTCGCGGTGCGGCGGCTCGTCGCGAAGATCGAGCCGGCGAACGGTAGGCAGTTGATCGCCGACAGGTCGCGGCAATACCGCAATGCCTAGACCCCTGCCGCACATTTGTGCCTGCACGTTGCGATTATTCGACTGCAATACGACACCCGCGTTGGGAAAGCGATTCTTCAACCAGTCGATATCCGGGAAGGCTCCCGTCGACGTATCCATCGCAATCAGGCGGTGCCCGCTGCCGTCGCCTTCCGCCGGATCGGGATGGCTGGCGGCTACGTAGACACCGTATCGCATCTGCGTCAAGCGTCGTTGCACGATGTCCGGTCCGTCGAATGGAACAATGCGGAAGGCAACGTCAGCCTCACGCTGTGCCAGACTGAACAGGCGCGTTCCCGTCAGAATCTCCATCTGGACAAAGGGATACTCGCGCGCATACTCGGCAATCACGGGCGGCAGAACATACGCGCCAAACCAGTCCGCCGACGACACCTTGAGCGTTCCCTCCAGCTTCTGCTGCTCGCCGGTCAGCCTGCGCTCCATGGCCAATGCGCTTTCTTCCATGTGCTCGGCAAGCGGCACGATGGCGCTGCCCTCCTCGGTCAGGACAAAGCCGTCTGCGGTTCGCTGAAACAGCACCTGTCCCATCGACGCCTCGAGCGCGCGAAGCCGCCGCCCGATAGTCGGATGACTGAGTTGCAGCGTTCGTGCGGCTGCGCCGAGTGTGCCCGTGCGTGCAATTGCGAGAAAGATCCGGACATCGCTCCACTCCATAGCTTCGCACCCACAAAAATGAACGAACGGCGTTCATTTTAGTGAATTGCCGTACGAAACTGATTTTGCGAGACTTCGGTCCGTCGAACGTCGTCATGCTCGGCGACCCGCTGCCGGATCAATCCTGTGACGACGCCCGCCGCGGATCGAACCACCACAGGAAACGGAGATTGTCATGTCGCGCATCGCACCGGCCATCGTGTATGTGAGCTACGAGGGCACACCCGAGGATCGCTTTGACCGCAGCTACTACGTTGA
Organism: Paraburkholderia phenoliruptrix; assembly: GCF_019511605.1. GTDB lineage: Bacteria > Pseudomonadota > Gammaproteobacteria > Burkholderiales > Burkholderiaceae > Paraburkholderia > Paraburkholderia phenoliruptrix_A. The sequence goes on from NZ_JAEUAV010000001.1 coordinate 689,277, forward strand.
GTGTCACTTGCCGCTCGTGATGCAGGCATGGCGGCGCTACGGCCTCGAACATGTCTGCGCTTTCTTCCCGGCCCTGGCCGAGGCGGGCACCCTCGCAATCTGCGAATGCGTTTTTCGCGACGAGGCGGCAATCCAGGCCGCGTTCGAATCAGATGAAGCCGAGCAGGTCATGGCCGACGTTGCGAGCTTCACTGACATTTCCCCCACGCGTTTGCGCGTCGCCCGGCTTTGACCGGCTCAGTACTCGACTCGCGCGCCACGCGCCTATCACGCTACAGGAGAATGACCTTGGCCTTCTGGGAACAAGCCGCCCCGCGCACCGTACGCCGCGGCCATATGTGGATTGCGGGCAAGCGGATTCAAAGAAACGCGCAGACGTACCAATGCGGCCCGCTCTTTGTCGAATGGGAAGCGCCGGAGCAGGTCACCCGGCCGTGGCCGATCGTGCTTCTGCATGGCGGCGGCTATCAGGGAACCGAGTGGTTCGACACGCCCGATGGCCGGCCCGGGTGGGCACAGCGCCTCGTGGAAGCGGGCTACGTCGTTCTGGTGGCCGACCGTCCTGGACAAGGACGGTCCCCTTTTCATGTCGAGACGATGGGGCCGATGGGTCCGGCGTTTTCGTACGAACACGGCCGCCATATCTACTTCCCAGCCGAATACGAAGGCCGACACACGCAATGGCCGTTTGCTCGCGACGACGAAGCCGCAATGGACGAGTTCATCGCCGGTTATGGCCCGCTTCCCGCAGACCTCGCGTTTTCCGAGGACATGGAGGCAGACCGGATAGCAAAGCTGCTCGACAGGATTGGCCCGGCGATTCTGCTGACGCACTCGGCGTCGGGCCCGGTCGGCTGGCTGGTAGCCGATCGGCGGCCCGGTCTGGTGAAAGCGATCGTTGCCGTTGAGCCGATGGGCCCTCCGTTTGCGCAGATCCCCAACATCGGGACGCTGACGTGGGGCCTTGCCGCGACGCCGCTGAACTGGGAGCCGCCGGTCGCTTCGCCTGACGCGCTGCGCGAGGCTGCGCCCGGCGAGCACCGGTTGCCTGCGCTCGCCGGGTTGCCGATTGTCGCCGTGACAGCGGAGGCCTCAGCCTTCGCCGCTGCCAGTACGCCTGCGATCGAGCAACTCAACGCAGCGGGCTGCCAGGCCGAGCTGCTGCATCTTCCCGACCATGGTGTGTTCGGCAACGGCCACGGGCTCATCTACGAGAAGAACTCCGATGCTGCACTGGTGCCGGTGCTGAACTGGCTCATTGAACACACCGAGCCTTCGGACCCGGCGCATCGGAAATCGTGAACGCGCCAGCCCATTCGAAAGGAGAGTCAAATTGGAAATCGGATTGATTGGTCTAGGTGCAATGGGCCGGGAAATGGCCCGCAATCTGGTCGCTGCCGGTCATACCGTCACAGCATGGAATCGTTCCGGCGGGCATGTCGAAGGAGTGCGCATGGCTCAGACGCCCGCGCAGACCTTGCAGGCCGACATGGCATTCACCATGCTCCCCGACGACGCAGCAATTCGCAGCGTCATGCTGGACACGGGTCTGCTTCGTCAGGCTCGGCCGGGGCTGGTGCATGTGGTGTCATCGACCATTTCGGTGGCGTTCGCGCGCGAACTCGCAGAGCTTCATCGCCTCGCGGATATCGGCTTTGTGGCTGCGCCGGTGCTGGGGCGTCCCGATGTCGCTGCGAGAGGAGAACTGAACGTGCTTGCCGCCGGCGCGCCCGCCCCGCTGGAGAAAGTCAAGCCGGCGCTGGACGTGATTGGCAAATGCGTATGGGACATGGGCGAAGAGCCGTCTGCGGCCTATGCCGCGAAAATTGCCTGCAACATGATGATCACGATGGCAATCGAAGCGATGGCGGAAGCGGTGGTGCTCACAGAGGCGAACGGATTGTCGCGGGAACGCTTCTTCGAATTGATTCTGGGAACGCTGTTTGGCAGCCGTCCTTATCACACCTATTCCCGCAATATCATCGCAAACGAGTATCAACCTGGTTTTAAGGCCACGCTTGGCCTGAAGGATCTGGGTCTCGCATCCGCCGCAGTAGAACAGGCTGGCCGCGCATTGCCGATGCTCGCTGCCGTGCAGGGCCAAATGCTCGAGGTAGTCGAATCGGGCATGGGTGAGCGCGACTGGTCGGCAATCGCAGCTTTGACGGTTCAGCCGCGCGGGCTCAGCGCGTGAGTGCGCCGCAGAAGTTCAGGGCACGAGGATCAGACACGTCGTTCAAAGCGAGCGGCGGCTGCAGGCGAATCTGAACGGCGGCGCTGCCTGGGGGAACGCGGTGCCTTGTGCGATCAGAATCTCTCCCGACGCGCCGCGGTCGATCGGCAAACGCTCAACGCCCACCGAATGCCTGCGTGCCGATGACGCCTATTGCAACGTCTACGGACATGCACTGCCGAGCGGCGTCCAGCGCAGTCATTGCACGGTGTCACGCTTGGCGGTGCCCCTGCATATCCACATCACTGCGATGCCGGCGGCAATCCAGAATGTACCGCCGGCAATGCCCTCGGTCCCGCTTGCGATGAGCAGCAGTAGTGTCATAGCAAAGGCCAATGGCAATAGAATTTGCGGCACAGGTGTCATGAATGCAGGTGAAGCGCTTTTCGCCCGACGCAGTTGCACAAGTACAAGCAACGGCGGTATGAAATGCAGGACGTACAGAAATCCACCGATCGCTGTTGCACTTGCCGCCGAACTGAACACTGCCATCAAGATCAAAAGGCTTCCGCTCACCAGCACCGCGACAATCGGCGTCCCCGTTCGGGGTTGCACTTTTGCAAGTTGGGACGGCAGAAGGCCGTCTCTTGCCATCGCGAAACTTATCCTGGACGTTACGACCAGTACGGCGTTAGCGGTCGCCGCGGTAGTCACCACTGCAATTACAGCGACCAGACGAGCGCCGAGGTCACCGAGAAACGTTTGCGCAGCGTCGCTTAGAGGCGCTCGGGAGGCGCCCAGCGTGTGCCAATCGACCGTCCCTAATGCGGTAAATGCGACCAGCAGATAAACGAAGAGCACGACTGCCAGTGTGAAAAAGATAGCCCGCGGCAGGTTCTTGTGAGGCTCTGTGATTTCTTCTCCAGCGGCAGCAACCATGTCAAAGCCGCCGAACGCAAGGAAAGCGATCAAGGCGCCCGACAGTATCCCCGACACACCGTGCGGCGCCCAAGGGGTTAGCCGTGCGAGCTGAACCGCATGAGCTCCTGCTACCGCAAAACCGAGCAGGCCGGTGATCGCAAGGCAAATGACCAGCACCTGAAGCTTGCCGGCAACTTCGACGCCACGCAGGTTGATCGCTACGCATGCCAGTATGAGTGCAACCGCGCCTGCTTCGGGCGGCAGGCCCGTCAAAGCATTCAAGTATCCACCGAACCCAAGCGTCACATAACCGCTCACGAACACGTACGAGCCCCAGAACACCCACCCCATGAGGAAGCCCCACCTGCGTCCCAACACCTCGCGCACGAAGGCATAGCCGCCGCCTGCTTGCGGATAACGGCAGGCGAGCTCTGCGTAAGGTAGGGCGATAACCAGTGCGGCGACGAAGGCTAGCGCGAACGAAAGTAATGCGGCCGGTCCGGCTAGCGCAGCCGTCTGACCGACCAGCACGAAAATGCCACCTCCAATCGTTCCGCCGACCCCAACTGCAACCGCTCCGCACAGACCTAATGAGCGCCGTAGTTGCCCATTTGTTTCAGCACTCGCGCTCATGACCGCGCTCCGGCGGTGCATACGTGAAAGGGAAATTGTCGAGTGCGGTCGTTCAGGTTGCCATACTGTCGCCTGCGAGCACCCTGGGGTGACGATCGGCGGCAGTGAGTTATATGACAATCAAAAGAGGGATGAATGACGTCGCGCTCGCGAGCGATCGTGGCCATGGTGGCTTCCAGTAGTAGTTGGAAAGCCCCATTGTTGAACCGCAAGCGCCAGGCGTATTGGCGAAAATTGCAGCAGCCGCGGCTAATCAGCGAGATGCCGGCTCGCCGCAGCGGCCGCAAACTGCAATGGTGTAATGCCATAACACCGCTTGAAGTGCCTGGTCAACGCACTCTGGTCATAAAACCCAGTAGACGCGGCCACGTCCGCGATGGGTGATCCCTTTTTCAGGTGCTCGCGCGCATTCATGAGCCGCACTTGTGTGAGATATAGATGAGGAGTCAAGCCAAGGCACCGTTTGAAAAGACCGATGAGCTGAAACGGTGTGAGGCCGACGACGACACTCAGGTCCTCGAGTAACAAGTCGTCGGCGTATCTATCGTGTATCAGGTCGGTTACCACGCGTAGCAGCACGCGGTCGTGAGGTGCGGGCTCGATGCGTCCACCGTCACGGCCATAGCGTTCGTATAGCCGACCGAAGGTTGCGAGAAGCAATTCGCGTTCACGGAAGACATCCTTGCCCTCCTCGAGCGACACATGTAGTTCCAGAAACCGAGCAATGAGATCCGGGTCATCGAAGACGTTGCGCATGAAATAAGGCGCGGCTTCAATACCAAGTCCATCACCCACAGAGGCGATCGCCGATTCTGCAAGGTAAAGCGAACGATACCTCCATCGTTTGCTCCACCCCATCGATCCAGAATGCGCTTCGGCTGGGTTGAAGACGAGTAGCGTTGACGTTTTCGCCTCGTCGGTCACGCCCCGGCTTTTTATGACGGAGCCACCTGATTCGGTGACAGCAATGACAAAGCCGTCGTGCGTGTGCGGTGCGTACTGCTGCGTCGTGAAGTCAGCGCGCATCAAGCTGAGCCCGGGCGTATGCCGGTGCCACCAAAAGGAGGTATGATTTTTGGGGTCAGTGCGAGCCATTGAACTGTCGAAAACGATGGTCAGGCGCTAAGCGCCCCTTCGATTTGATATTGTAGCTGGGGAAAATAGGGGCTTTGCGCGGTGACTGGAGATGGCTGAGTCGACGACGTTGACAGTGACCTGCCTCAGGCAAATGTCCGCGGTCGGCGCTGTGCAGCTCAACGTGGTTGGTGAGCGATTGTGGCCGCACGCGGACTAATGCGGCTCGCATTGTCATACGAGCAGTTGCATATGACCAACCCGATCCGACCCACCTCGGTCAGACGCCCCTACTCAAAGCGGTCAGTCAGCAGAGCCAGCGTTTTGCGGATTCAAGCACCATAAAGCGGACGTTAGCGGTCTCACCAGATCGGCCGCTTTGAGACATTCCACACAGGGGCTTTGAATCGCCGAATCGCCAAGCATCGATCGGCTTTTACAGAGCCGCGGCCACTGTGAAAACGTCGACTCCTGTCGCTCTTGTACCGGAAGCGGATATGCGCCTTAACGTCTCAATCTCCGATCGCACAGCCCAATATCAAACGATCGCACTGATATTAACTTCAATGTTTTGCTTTGCGGTCGTCGATGCACTTGGCAAAGCGGTCGCACTGGACTATCCGGCGAACGAGGTGACTTTCTTCCGCATGCTGTTTGGTCTTGTGCCGGCCGCTCTCGTTAGCCTTCGTGGCGGGTCGTTGGGTGCTCGCGTCCGAAATATCGACTTTCACGGACAGACGATACGCGCGCTCACGCTTCTTGGTGCCTCCGGACTATTTTTCGCCGGCTTGCCATATCTGCCATTGAGCGAGGCCGTCGCAATCGTTTATTCCGAGGCAATCTTCGTCGTGCTCCTTGCGCCGATTCTGCTTGGCGAGCGCTTACTCGCGCGAAACGCGATTGCTGCGTTGGTAGGTTTTATTGGCGTCCTTCTGGTGGTCCGGCCTCAAGGTAGCTTGTCGAACCTCATTGGCCCGGGTCTGCTGCTGCTGAGCGCCTTTTGTGGCGCACTGTCCATGATTCAAATTCGCAAGCTTAAAGTTAGCGAAGACTCGAGCCTAACCGTGCTGTTCTTCACGGCCTTTGGGACTGCTGTTGCCGGCCTTTCCCTGTTTTTCGCGTGGCGGACGCCGACCATCAAGCATCTGTTCATCATGGCGACCTTGGCGACGTTCGCCACCGCGGGGCAGCTTCTCTTTACAATCGCAGTAAGGCGCGAAAGCGCGGCAAGGCTCGCCCCCTACACTTACACAAGCATCATCTGGGCAACGCTTTTCGGCTTCTTCTTGTGGGGCGAGACATTAGCCCTTGTGCCAGTCGTTGGAATAGCTGCGATCGTCGGCAGTTCAATCGCTGTTGCGGTTCGCGAGGAGCCGCCAGAAGGGCCCGCGGTCTAGAAGTCGAGTGCGCGGGTTCGACAAATTTCCCGGGTCGGCCACGAGCGGTCAGTCGACACTCTTGTTTGCATTCCCGGACAATCACGCACGTCCGACCAGAAGGGAACTCATATGCCGGCTGATCAAGATTTCCACTCGGGCTGGAGCAGGACCTCGGAGTATCTTCGCGAGGCGCGAGCTACTAATGAGCGCTTCGATTTGACGTTCGACACCGGCGAGCGCGCCGAGCGCAGGTCGCCTTTGACCTCGTCTGCGAGACGCGAGGCAAGATCGTGGCGCCGTGCTTCAGGCTCTCGCCCCTAAGAGTCGGTCCAAAGCCGCTCAGCCTGCAAACCGCTTCAAGCACGCCGCGCCCGCTAACCGGATCCGCTACCTGGCAGTCGCGGCTTTAACGCGCGTACTGTTCGAGCGCGTCAGCGAGGGCGTCGAAGGTGACGCGGCAGCGCGGGCTCGCGCGCAGATCTTCGTGCATCGTCACCCAGGTTTCGAGCTGGAGCGCGAACGCCTTCGACAGCACGCGTACGAGGCCATCGCGGCGCGCAATGGCGACGTGACATCCGCCGATGCCCGCGCCCGCGCGGACCAGCGCCAGTTGCGCGAGATCGCTATCGGCGCGCATTGAAAACGTCGCGTGACGAAAACCCGGCAACGTGCGGCTCACATCGCGAATGAACGCGTTGGGCTGGTCGTAGCCGATGACCGCGTGTTCGGCGAGCGCCGCCATGCTACGCGGCGTACCGTGACGATCGAGATAGTCGCGCCGTGCATGAAGCCCGACCTCGATCACGCCGACGCGCCGCGCGACCAGTTGCGTCTGGCGCGGACGCACCATGCGCACGGCGATATCCACTTCGCGCCTCAGCAGGTCCTGCACGCGGTTTGACAGCACGAGTTCGACAATTAACCGCGGATGCCGCTCGCGCAGCGCCGCGATGACCGGCGGGAGCACCTCGACGCCGACCACTTCGCTCGCGGATACGCGCACGACGCCCTGCACGCCCGCGCCATCGTCGCCCACGTGGCCGCTCGCGGCGCGCTTGAGCGATGCCGCTGTGCTCTGCATCGCTTCGGCGTGCGACTGCAACGCAAGCGCGACGTCGGTTGGCTGAAGCCCGTTCTGCGAGCGCGTGAAGAGACCCACCGCAAGCGCCCGTTCGAGCGCTTCGACGTGACGGCCCACCGTCGGCTGCGTGATGCCAAGCGCGCGCGCCGCACCCGACAGCGACCCTTCGCGCAGTACCGCGAGAAACGTCCGGTAAAGCTCCCAGCCGATGTCGTTTTCCATACGTTTTTGTATATCTGATCAACGATGATCGCCAATTTTAATGTGCTCACGAAGCGCGGAGAATAGCGCCATCGACAACTTACGGGGCGTGACATGGCGCAAGGCGAAACGGTTCTGGTACTCGGGGCGACGGGCGGCATCGGGGGGGAAGTCGCGCGGCAACTGCGCGATGCCGGCTGGGGCGTGCGCGGGCTGCGCCGTGGCGCGGGGGCATTGAAAGGCGACGGCATCGAATGGATTCAGGGCGATGCCATGAACGCGGCCGACGTGATGCGCGCGGCGCGGGGTGCGTCCGTGGTCGTGCACGCGGTAAATCCGCCTGGCTACAAGCGCTGGGCGGAACTCGTGCTGCCGATGATCGACAACACCATCGCGGCGGCGAAGGCGCAGGGCGCGACCATCGTGTTGCCGGGCACGGTCTACAACTTCGGGCCGGACGCTTTTCCGTTCATCGACGAAGACGCGCCGCAGCATCCCGTCACGCGCAAAGGCGGGATTCGCGTGGAAATGGAAGCGCGCCTGCAACGCGCGAGCATGGAAGGCACTCGCGTGCTGATCGTGCGCGCCGGCGATTTTTTCGGGCCCAGAGCGGGCAATAACTGGCTCGCGCAAGGACTCGTGAAGCCCGGAAAGCCGGTCACGAAGATCAGCAATCCGGGGGCGCGAGGCATCGGGCATCAGTGGGCGTATTTGCCCGATGTGGCGCGCACTATGGTCGAGCTGCTTGCGCACCGCGATTCGCTCGATGCTTTCGCACGCTTTCACATGGGCGGCCATTGGGACGAAGACGGCACGCGCTTCGTCGATGCGATTCGTCGCGCGGTTGCGCGCCGCACCGGGCACGAGCCATCCGTTGGCGGCTTTCCGTGGTGGCTGCTCGCGCTCGCCGCGCCGTTCAATGTAACGTTCAGGGAGCTTCAGGAAATGCGCTATCTATGGGCGACGCCGGTGCATCTAAACAACGCACGGTTTGTGCAGACGCTCGGGCACGAGCCGCATACGCCGCTGGACGTGGCCATCGAAAACACGCTCATTGGCCTCGGATGTCTCACGACTGACCTGCACGCTGCGAAATCGAGCTCCACTTCGTGAAGCGAGCGGCCGTTCGGTTCGGAGCCAGTTACTCCCGGCTCCAAAGCCCTTGAACTTTGGCAGCGTCGGCGGAAAACGAAATTTGCCTTCCATGGTGTTCAGCTCTTCACCGCCGAGTGCCCAGAGGTGGGTGGCCGACGCGCTTGAAATGGCTGAGCAAACTGAAGTCTGACTGACACACGGCCGGCGAGCGGACGTTTGCCGACTAAGAAGTGTCACTCGTAACTCTGGTCGCTCGGACGTTGAAAATGTCGGCACCGAACCGCTAGCGTAAAGCGCCGCCAAGTGCGCCGTCAAAGCGGGCGCGCGCGGCATGGATGTCGGAATAGCGCCGATCGGCCCAATCGATGAGATTCGCCATCGGCTCCAGCAGGGACTCGCCCAGCGGGGCCAGACGAAAAGCTTCCTTTACGGCTTGCAGGTCGCCCAAGGCGGCACACCGCCCGTCTTCTACAACTCGACAAATCGGAAATCCACCATGGTTGCCTATCTTGTGGTGAGACACCACGACGAAGACGCCTCGGCATCCAACGGCGCGCCTCACGAGCCGGAAATGCCTTGCACGTTGGGTCGGTCATTTGACCGATGTTCACCGGCCGAACGTTGCGCGATTCTTCAGTGCTGGAGAGGATCGTTTGGATACCAGGATGCATAACGCGGCAAAAGGGGAACACGGCGTGGCCACGACTGCTACACAGAAATGGCCGCTCGGCGAGTGGCGTTCTGGCGGAACCGGGACATATGTATCCAAGCGTGGAGCGTGTCGACTCCTGCACCGGAAGGAATTGTCCGCATCATGAAGTTCAGATCATGGAGATTTCGTCTTTTGAAAAGTTCACTCGCCGCTGTCACGTTATCTGCATCGCTGTCGGCACCGGCCGCGCCAGGAAACGCGTCGGCGTTGAGCGCGCTATTGGATATGACGGCGGCGCGACTGGGAATCGCGAGGCAGGTCGCACTGAGCAAGTGGGACTCCGGAAAGCCCGTGGAGGATGTGTCAAGAGAGTCTGCGGTGATCGCTGCCGCGGTAGAGGAGGCGCGAGCCAACGGAGTTTCGGCCAACCTGGCAGCACATTTTTTCGCGGACCAAATCGAAGCTAACAAGCTCGTCCAGTATGCCCTGCTGGCTGAATGGCGGCGTTCCGGTCAGGCGCCGGACGATGCACGTGCGGACCTTGCGAAAGAAATACGTCCAGAACTTGACCGACTCCAGGAAGGGTTCATCCATGTGCTCGCGCAATCCGGTCCACTTCGGGACCGTGCCGACTGCAGCGAGCGCGTTTCTCGCGCCACTCGCGAGTACATTGCGACACATTCTTTGAATCCGCTCTATGCACTCGCTATGGACCGCGCACTTGCTCGGGTTTGCGAGCGTGATTAGCTTGGCGGGCAACTTCAGGCGACTAGCCTTGTGGGCGCACGCGCCGGTGCGCGCGATCCGGGGCGGTTATTTCTGGATTCCGGGCAAACGCGTGACGAGCGGCGGCGGCTCCGCTGCGTTTCGGCTCCGCTGCGTTTCGGCTCGATGCGATTTAACACGACGAACTGCGTTGTTGCGCTGTGTGGGCACCGAAAATGAGGGACTCCTCTCAACCCTATCCCCAAGCGCCTTCATCTTCAATCTTTACCTGATCGGGAAAAAGGGATGACCAAACTGATTGTCGTATGCACTGGCGACAAAAGCACCCGGTTCGACCGGAACTACTACGCGACCCAACACCTTTCGCTGGCGATGGAGTGCTGGGGGCGGTATGGCCTCGAGGCGGCTGACGCGTTCTACCCCGCTGGCGAAGGCGACGGATGGGTATCTATCGGGGTGTATCGATTTAGGGATCCCGCGGCGATCGAGGCGGCTCTTGCTTCGCCGGAGATGGAACGCATCATGGCGGACGTGAACAACTTCACGGACTCTCCCTTGGTTATGCGCACGGTCTTCTCGCCTCTCTAAACATCGAACCTGGCCTATTCCGGAATCAATCCATGAACAAGCTAAAAGACAAGGTCGCCATCGTGACGGGCGCTTCCAAAGGTATCGGCGCGGGTATAGCCCGCCAGCTTGCGGCAGACGGCGCAAAGGTCGTCGTCAACTACGCCTCGAGCAAGAGTGGCGCTGACGAGGTCGTCGCCGACATAGAAGCGGCTGGTGGAAGGGCGGTGGCAGTGCGTGCAGATGTCACCAAAGAGGCGGACGTGGACGCGCTGATAAGAGGCGCCATCGACACCTTTGGGCGTTTGGATATCGTGGTGAACAACTCCGGTGTCTATCAGTTCGCGAAGATAGAAGAGACCACAGAAGCGCTCTATCGCATGCAGTTCGACATCAACGTTCTCGGGCCGCTACTAGTCGCGGGTGCCGCAGCGCCGCATCTGGGCGAGGGCGCCAGCATAATCAACATCAGCTCGAACGTTACCGCTGTTCTGCCGGCCGGGAGCGCTATCTACAGCGGCACGAAAGGTGCCGTTAACGCGATCACGGGGGTGCTCGCGCGGGAACTTGGCCCACGCGGAATCCGGGTCAATGCCGTGAACCCTGGCTTGATCGAAACGGAAGGCACGCATGCTGCCGGGGCGATCGGTTCGGAGTTCCACGCGTGGAACGAGGCCCGGACACCTCTTGGTCGCATCGGACAAGTGCAAGACATCGCGCCGATCGTCTCTTACCTCGCATCGGACGATGCGCGCTGGGTGACCGGCGAGATCATCTTCGGTTCGGGAGGCATGCGCTGAGTGTGTGAAGTACGCCGCACGCTCAAGTGGTGCGGCGCGCTCACATTTCATAACTCGACGAGAACACGCGTTGCTCGACGATCGCTCGTGTCAGAGCGGATTGCCACCCGTTGCCACAAGTCGCGCCATCAAGGGGTGGCTTCGTACGACTGGTCGAAGACTTCGCGGCCCGGCCACCCGACTTCCTAGCGGGCTTGCCCGTCGGCTGTCCCGTGCGCGCCAACTCACGAACCCATGCTGCCGCGAAGCGGACCGGATCCGAATAATGTGCCGTTTACTCCTTTGTGCGATCCTTTGTGCGATCCTTTGCGCCCAGTCGCATTACCCGGCCGTTGATCGCATGTGTTTGCTGCCGCGCCCCGGCGGAAAACAGATAGGCGCAAACCTCTGTTTCGCGCGCAATGCCGGGTACGACCGTATATAGCGCATCGACGAACCGCTCGGCAATCGGGTCATAGTAAGTTTCGCGAATGTGCCCCGAGCGCCCGTCACTGCCCCACTCGACTCGACCCTCGTTGCCTGCCGTTATCACAAATACAAGGCGAGTTCCAGTTTCTGGCCTATCGTCACGGTGGTCTGCTCCATGCATCGCTGCGAGCAGGAGCGCGTGCGGATTGCGGTCGGCGCGGCGGGTCGCCGGCCCGCTTATTGCCCGTTCCTTACCGGCGAGTCAGCGTCTTGTCCGATCGATGACTTCGTCGAACGAGCGGCGGCGAGCGTGCTGGATCTCCTCGGAGAAGGTGTAGCGATGAATTGGCCGATGCCGAGAAGCGGCGGCTTTTCAGAACGCCACGTCAACATGTGTTTTCACCCAGCCTCGGTCGCGTGCCGCCGACCGGTCTCCACGGCCGCGCCGGCCCGCTGCATGACCGGGATGAGGCTCTGGCCGGCCGTGAGCCGCCGGTCGAGGTCGCCATCCATTCGCATGGTCGAGGTTCAATCTGCTCTCGCTCAATGGCCGCTCTCGGGCGAGTGGATGGCGGGTTGCACTACCCCGATGTGGACCAACATCGGACTCTTTGAAGAGGTCCGTCACTGTCCGCTTGTCGGTTGATGTCCGTCTGACCGTGACGGGTCGGCATGCCGCAATCGGCTCTGCGAACTCATCGCCGCAAAGCGGTCAGTGGTCTTGCTTGCGCATCAAGGCAGCATGAGTGAGCGCCACTAGGCGTCAAACCATTCGCCGAAACGGCGCAGACACTCTTCAGCGATAGGCGCCGCCCGATCAAGCATGACCTGCTCCTGCGCGCGAACCGCGTCTCGCCAGTTGACCGCCGACACGATTGCTTCAGCGAGTTCCGCAGCGTCGAGCATGGCCAGATTGACGCCCGTGCCCATTGGCGGCATTACATGTGCGGCATCTCCTATCAGCGTCAGTCCCGACTTCACGGGCCACTTCGTCCCGGCAGGGAGACTGACGATCGGGCGAATGGCGGCGATCCGATCGGCGTCCGTGATGAGCGATAGCAAAGCGGGCGACCAGCCTGCGTATCGGGCCAGAAGGTCGAGTGTGCTTATCCCCACCAAGGATTGTTCCGGTCGTTCGGTAGTGACATTGGACGTTTTGAATGCGGCGTACACCCGCACTACGGCATTGCCGTTGCGCTGAGCAAAGATTCCTTTCTCTTCATGCAGTGCGAGGAGCGTGCCGCGCCCGACGAATCGTGCAATTGCTGGGTGCTTGCGGTCTACGTCGGTAATCCATAGCTCGACGAAAGTCACGCCGGTGTAGACCGGACGTGCGTCGGTGAGTGCAGTCCTCACCGCGGAGCCGGCGCCATCTGCACCGATAACCAGGTCGCACTCTCGCACTGCCCCGCCCTTCAGACGCACCGACCAGCGTCCGTTAGCTGCCTGGACGACATCGACTATGCGAGCGCCCCAGACGACAATCTCCGGTGGAAGCGGATCAAGCAACATCTTTCGCAACACCACTCGATCGATCTCGGGACGCGTTCCTGTTCCTGGCTCTGGAATTTCTTCGCGAAGAACAACGCCTGTCAGGGCATCCACAACCTTTTGCCCTTGATCGTCGTGACGGGCAAGAGCAAGAAAGGGCTCCAACAAACCTGCCTTTCGTAATGCCAGTTGTCCTTCGTGCGGGTGCAGATCCAATGTGCCGCCCTGGTCTCGCGAAGACAGAGAGGCATCAGCTTCGAGTACGGTCACTTCGAATCCGTGGCGGCAAAGCATGTTCGCGGCAAGGAGCCCGGCTGGGCCGCCGCCCGCAATCACGATAGATGGTTTCGATGACATATCGGTTCTGTTGGTCAGGTTTCGGACATAAGGCTCGGAACGGCTTGAAGGTTAAGCGTCGGAAGACTTGATCCGTTATCGATATCTGGTCAAAATACATTGAATATCGGCCAACCTTCCACACCCCACGATGCCGGCTCGTGAATCAACCAAGGCCAACCCGTTACGCCGGGAACCAAGGGACCCAATGGAGCGGTTCACGCGAGAGACCTCGCAGAAGGGAAAAGGCCGCACCGGCTTTCACCGGCATCCAGAGGGGCAACTGATCTGTATCGTCACGGGCCGCTTGCAAATTCAAACGGAGGTCGGTGCGTGGCTGTTGCCGCCAAGGCGGGCGATCTGGATTCCGCCCAACCTTATGCATACCGGCGACCTGCGGGGCGTCAAAGCGTGGTCGCACATTCTGCTGTCGCCCAACCGCTGCCGTCTGCTACCTGAGCGGCCGCAGGTAATCGCGGTCGGATCGTTGCTAGAAGCGCTGATACAGCGCGTCGCACCGTGGGACCATACCGTCGCGCGAACGCCTGAAGAAGCGCGGATCGTCTCCGTGATGATCGATGAAATTCGCGCGGCAAAGCATGAACCGCTGCACCTTCCCCTACCCGGCGACAAACGCCTGCTCAAGATGGTCGACATCGTGTTGAACGATTTGAGTCGGGAGCACTCTCTGGAAGCACTGTCGTCAATGGCCGGCCTGTCGGCAAGAACCGCTCGGCGCCTGTTTGCCGCATCGCTCGGCATTTCGTTGGCCGAATGGCGACAGCAGGCGTTGCTTCTACGTGCGATCGATCTGCTTGCGCAGGGCGAGTCCGTATCGGCAGTGGCAGATGTGCTGGGCTACGCCAGCCCGAGCAGTTTCATTGCGATGTTCCGCATTGCGTTTGGTGTGACACCGGGGAAATATGTCAAGGCTGACGGCCACGATGCCTGATGTCGACGTCCTGCGAAAGCGTTCCGTTTGCCAGCGCGGTAATGACTCGCTTCGTTTGTCGGTCCAAGAACCTGCTGTGCGCTATCGCTGAGACGGGGACCATGCGGATACTGCTTTGCTCTCTTCTTAGAAGGAATGCGATTCGCTATGGCCGAAAGGACGAGCCGCTGTCCTTTCGTTAGCGAAAGCATCCACGTCGCGGTGAGGGACTAAAGGATGGCTCCGCGGTGCGTTTCGAGTGCGTCGATGTTTTTGAATTCGACGACAACGGGCTAATCGAGCGGATGATCATCGTCTACGATACCCATCCTGTTCGCAGTACGGTAGGTGACAAATACGCGTAGCCGAATCGATCTCGTATAAATGCAGCAACCGCACGTCAGGCAGCCGCCCGAACCATGTCGATGAACGCTCGCAAACTGGTCGGCATATGGCGGGTGCCAGGGAAGTAAAGGAACAGACCAGGAATCAGCGGACACCAATCCTCGAGCACCGCAACCAGGCGGCCATCACTTAATGCCGCACGGGCATAGGGTTCCGGGACATAAGCGATGCCCAGGCCGTCTATCGCTGCCTCCACTATCAACTGAGTGTTGTCGAGTGTCAGGGCGCCCGGTACGTCGATCGCCATGTCCTGCCCTCGCTTGAGAAACTCCCAGCGATAGCGCTTACCGCTCGGAAGGCGTTGCCGGATGCATTGGTGCTGAAGCAGCGCATCCGGCATTGTCGGTGCCGGATGACTGACCAGATATCCGGGAGAAGCCACGGCCAGGAAACGCATGTCGGGCCCAAGACGAATCGCGACCATGTCCCTCGGCACGGCCTCGCCCAATCTCACGCCCGCGTCGAAACCCTGTTCAACAATATCCACGAGCCGTCCCTCAGCCACAAGGTCAAGCTCTATACCCGGATAGCGTGCGAGAAATTCGGGCACGACGGTCTGAAGCAACAAGCGAATGGCACCTTCGCTGCCATTGATTCGCAGCGTACCCCTTGGATTTCCTTGTGCGCCGGCGACTTCCTCCAGGGCCGCATCGAGATCGCCCACGAGCGGACCAATGCGCCGTAACAGGCTCTCGCCCGCCTCGGTTAGCGACACACTACGTGTTGTCCGGTGCAGCAGGCGAGTACCCAGGTTGTCTTCCAACCCCCGCATTGCATGGCTAAGCGTGGAGCGGGTGACCCCGAGCAGATCGGCGGCACGCCGGAAGCTACGGTGTTCGGCAACAGCCATAAAGGCTCTCAGATCGTCCAGCGTCGGCTTGCTCATTGGTGGTTGTTTTTCACCTCGTCATCCAATCAATTGGTGATTATCGCCACAATGATAACGACGTAGCATGAACCGCACTCCCTTTTCTTTTATTCAAAGGACGCAAATCATGCACAAGACCTGGCTCATTACAGGAACCTCTACTGGCCTCGGCCGGATTCTCACCGAACGCTTGCTGGAACGCGGCGACCGGGTGGTTGCCACTCTGCGGCGGGCAGGCGCGCTCGACGAACTCCTCGCAAAATACGGTGATCGTCTGTGTGTCCTTCAGCTCGACGTTACGGATGTCGAATCAACCAGAACCGCAGTGGCAAAAGCCTTCGACCGTATGGGGCGCATCGACGTGGTGGTCAGCAATGCCGGGTATGGCCTCTTCGGCGCGGCGGAAGAAGTGAGCGACACGCAGATTGAACGGCAGATCGCCACCAACCTGACGGGCTCGATCCAGCTCATCCGGGCAGTACTGCCACACCTTCGCAAGCAAGGCGGCGGGCGTATCGTCCAGGTCTCGTCGGAGGGCGGACAAATCGCCTATCCAAACTTCAGCCTTTACCACGCCACCAAGTGGGGAATCGAAGGTTTTGTCGAATCTGTCGCCAAGGAGGTCGCGCCGTTCGGCATTGATTGCCTGATTGTTGAGCCGGGCCCAACTGCAACTAACTTCCGCCAAGGATTGGATCACGCGCAGCCTATGCCTTGCTATGAAGACACACCAGCCGGTGAAGTACGCAGGGCAGTATCGTCCGGCACGTTCGCGCTGAAGGGCGATGCCGTCAAAACGGTCATCGCAATGATTGGCGCGGTCGATGCCGAAAGACCGCCTTTGCGGCTGACGCTGGGCAGTACCGCCTACGCTTCGATCAGCCAGGGACTGACCGAGCGGTTGCGCTGCCTGGAGGCAAAGAAAGACGTCGCGCTTTCCGCTGATCGGGACGAGTAAAGTCGGTTGGCCGGCGCCGCCTTGCCGGTGTAGCCGCTATCACGACTTGTATGGCTGAGACGAGGGGGCGCCGTGCGAGCTTCTAACCAAGCCATCGTAGCCGCAGGGTGTCACGCGCGCGCCGCTCCGACGAGGATCTATCACAGCGGCATCGCCGTGCGAGCGCTCAACGACACTGACGCCGCGACGGAGTTCATGGCGCAGTTCCGAGGCGTCCAGGACGCCAACGCCACAGGGGCCGGCATTGACCAGGTCGCGGACGATTTATTGTCCTATTTAGCCGGTCTAAGCGGCCACTGCGATGACCAATAAGTTCATGTTGCGACTGCTGAGTTGGGCACATAGACGATGCGGTGCCCAGGATCAGCCCAGGCGGTGGACACGTCAGAAAGCGGGACTGCGCGGTAGTCGAGCGATAGTTTCGCCTCTGCGGCGGCCCGTAAAACGCCATTTATGGCGCCGATCAATCCGTGCACGCTCACGCTGCCGAGACCGCTTCCCATGATTTCGATAGCGGAGGACCGCAATACAGAAGCGGGCAACGCGACCTCGCCCCCAGCGGCGGAACCGACCTGGACAAAGCGGAGCGGTACGCCCGAAGGACAAGCCTTCGCGGCCGCAACAAGAATTGAGCGCGCACTCGCTCCCCACAGATAGTCGAGCACCACGTGAACCCCGCGGGCAAGGTGCGGGTGCAACGCAGCCTCGAACGCTTCGCGGTCTTCGCCAAGAGGAACCACGGCATCCGCGCCGACGGTGCGAAGCACTGCTTCGTTACGGCCGGTCGCTATCACGCGTGCCGCGCCCAGATGTCGCGCAATCCATACCGCAAGCTTTCCCGCTACGCCTGTCGCGCCGTTTATCAGGACCGTCTCGCCGTTGATCAGCCGCGCGCGTTCGGTCAGTGCGGCCCAGGACGACATGCCTGGGTTGGCGAGCACGGCGGCGGCGGTGTCTTCGAGGTCATCTGGCAGCGGCAGCCACTGTCCATCGGCGACCACAGTGCGATCGGCCATAGCGCCAAACGGCGCGCGGGGCAGCAGGAAGTAAACCCGTCTTCCGTCATCGAGCCGCCCCACGCCATCGACCCCAACAACAAACGGATACTGTCCGGTTGCGCTGTAATGATGACCGGCAGCACGGCCACGGGCGAGCTGACTCAACGCGGATGCTGTTACATGGACAACGACCTCGCCCGGCTCCGCGACCGGTTCGGCGAAATCGTCATAAACCGGCAGATGGCCGGGCTTCAAAGCGATTGCAGCTTTCATCTTGACCTTCCGAAGTCATAGGTGGGGTTGATCCCTGATCGATGCCGGGAATCGTCATGCCGCTTTCATCCAAAAGACTCGCGACCGCGTGGGACGCCAATTCCTGCTAACGCGGGGCATCGTCGCGTGGGTAATCGCCGTTCAAAATGCGCAGATGCGCAACTAAGCGCGGATGCAGCGCCTTTTAATCCAGGTTGAATCGTGTGGCGGAAAGACGCATGTTAATCGACAGCGTCCCTTCGCGCAGTTCCCATAGCTTCAGTTCATAACGGCGCAGTCCACGGCGAATGAACGGCTCCGCGTCCATGAACTCTCCAGCTTCCTTTTCGGTGGCGGCATACAGCACCGTCATTCCTTCGCCCACGATATGGCCTTCAGTAACGAACGGCCCGGACAGGAACACCTTGTCCTCGTGCTCGACAAGATAACGAATATGCTCGGGAATGTGCGGCATCGTCTCTTCAACGGAGGCGACCGGATAGCTGAATGCCACATAAAGACGCTTGCGCAGGTTCGGTGCGACGAGGCGCTGAATTTCAGCCTGAAGCTCTGACATGAGATATTCCTTCAGTGTTGACTGCGTGAAAATAATGCCTGTGTCGCGAGGGCGTTCATTCGAGCGTCGACGTCCAGTTGCACCGGCTCCCTCGACGGTCCGCGGCGCGAATCGACAGCGCGAAGCCCAGCACGACAGTGAAGCAGACCAGCGGCACCCAGTACGCGGTGTTCGTCGTAAAGCGGTCGGCGATTGCGCCCATCACCAACGGTGCGACAGCGCCACCGACCAGCGCCATCACATGGAACGAGCCGGCGCGCCCTGTACGCACGCCAAGCCCTTTGATGCCGAGCGCGAAGATGGTCGGAAACATGATCGACTCGAAGAAAAACACGGCGGTCAGTGCGATCACTGGAACTGGGCCGCTGGTCACGCAAGCGGCGATGCAAAGCACGAGCGAGGCAACCGCGTATGTCGCCAGCATCGCGGCGGCATCGAAGCGCTGCATCAACGCGGTCGAAAGAAAGCGGCCGCCCGTGAACGCGATCATCGCTCCCGACAGGATGAATGCCGCCTTGCTTACCGGCAACGCGGGCCAGTGTTCGGTTGCGAAATTGATGAAGAACGCAGCGATACCCGCCTGAGCCGAGAAGTAGAAAAATTGCGCGACGACGCTGAACACGAAGCGCCGCTCACGGCGCAGCGGCAACGCTTCGTTCGCGTCTGCCGCCGGTAGCCGCGCGTCCCGGCCCGGCTCCGGCAAGGCAACCTGCCAGAATGCGAGGGCGAGCAGCAGAATTACCGTTGCAATCACGATATAGGTTGTTCGCACCGAAGCCACATTGGATGCCGCCGCAGCTGCCGCATTCGCGACTTCGGCGCCAGGGCGGAAGAAGAAAAGACCGCCAATCAAGGGGCCAGCAAACGCGCCGAAACCGGTGAACGCCTGCGCGAGGTTGAGCCGGCGCGCCCCGCCATCGGGCGACCCGAGCACGGTCACGTACGAATTCGCCGCGCTCTCCAGGCACGCCGCGCCGCATGCCAGCACGAACAGCGCCATCAGGAACGGATAGAAGCGATGCTGTGACGTCGCAGGAGCGAACAGCAGCGCGCCAAGCGCGAAGATGGCGAGTCCGAGCAGGATGCCGCGCTTGTACCCGTAGCGACCGACGAACAGTCCGGAGGGAACCGCCACGAGGAAATAGGCGCCGAAATAGCAGGTCTGCAGCAACGCGGACTGCAAGCGCGTGACGTTGAGCGTCTGCTGGAAATGTTTGTTCAGCACATCGAGCAGACCGTACGTGAGGCCCCACGCGAAGAACAGGCTGATGACGAGCGCGAGGGCAATGCGGTAGCGCACGGCTTCATCGCGTGCAGTCGCGGCCGCTGAGTCGGCGATGGTGGACGAAGTGGAAGTGGCCATGTCGGACCTCGCTCATGCATCGCGCCGCGCACGCGCGGAGCGCAGCGACAGCTTGATCGTCGCGGCATAGTCCTCGCTGCCCAAGCCGAACGCCGATGCGTGATCGAGCGCCTGCGAGACCACCGACGTGATGGGCAATGGCAGGTGTGCATCGGCGCCCGCTTCCAGAATCAGGCCAACGTCCTTGCGCATCTGCTCCACCGTGAAGGTCGGCGAGTAGTCGTGCGCGACGAGTTGCTGCGCCTTAGCCTTCACGATGGGCGAGGCCACCGCGCTTTCGCACAGCACCTGCCACATGTCGCGCCAGGCGAGGCCGCCCTGCTCGCCGATCGCGAGCGCTTCGCCCAGCATGCCGACGGTATTGGCGACCATCGAATTGATGACCAGCTTCATCGTGCGCGCCTGTTCCGCCCCGCCGACGTAGAACTGCGACGGTCCCAGCAGCCGCAGCAACGGCAAAACACGGCGATACTGCTCGAACGGACCGGATGCGATTGCAGTCAGTTGCGCCTGTTCGGCCATCCGTGCATTGCCCGATACGGTCACGCGTAAATAGTCGACCCCCGCCTCCTCGAACACACGAGCAACGCGAGCCGACGCCTTCGTCGACACGGTGCTCGTATCGACATATAACTGCCCTGGACGCGCACGCGCGGCAAGCTCCCACGCAACCGCCTCGAAAGCTGCGTCGTGCGGAAGCGACGTAATCAGGATTGCGGCCTTATCGGCAATCGCATCCAGCGTGTCGAGCACCGGCAGACCGCCGGCGCGGGCCAGCGAAGCGCGCTCGCTGCTGGTATCGAATGCGGATACGCGGTGGCCGTGCCGGCGCAGGCGCTGCGCCATCGGCAGGCCCATCTTGCCGACACCGACGAAGCCGATGTCGAAAAGGTCCTCATCTGCTAAGCGGGTATCGCCTTCGGCGCAGACGCCAGCTATGTCTTCCATGAATGTCTCCCGGTTGTAGTGAATTGCGCCGGCGAGCAGTTCGAGCGCCGGCGTCTGAACCAATCGTAAGTGGCGCCAAGCGCTCCGTCCAACACCGAATATTTCTGAGCCCGATGCCCGTTTGTTATCGGAGGTGCGCTATTGCCTTTTTGCGGATGCCTGCGGCCGATGCCGGAAAGTTATTGAGGCTTTCAAAAAATGGTGTTGGATTTCGCGCGGCGGGCTGGATACGCTCGGTTTGTGGGCCGCAATACATGCAGGCCACGCTCGATACCTCTATGGAGAACACGATTATGGATATCACACCAAAGCAGATGGAAGCCACAAGGATCGCACGCTGGGGCAAGGTCGAACCGTACGGCGAGACCTTCATCGAAAGCAGACTGCCTGGATTCGAGAAGCGCCTGTACAAGATCATCAACCGCGGGGTGCTCGAGAACAAAGGCGTGCAGCCAGCTATCCAGGGCGCGCATCGCTTCGGCGTCACCCTGATCGAGGTGCCGGTCGGCCAGGGTGCGAACCTGCACTCGCACAAGACCGAAGAAGTATTCTTTCCGCTCAACGGCAAGATGATCGTGATCTGGGGCGATCATGGGGAGCATCAGATCGAACTGAACCAGTGGGACTGCATCTCGATGCCGACGGGTGTCATGCGCGGCTTTCGCAATCCCAACGACCATGCCCTTGTGATCTATTCGGTGGTGGGCGGCACCGATGAAGAAGTGGGTCGGATCGAGTGGCATCCCGACGTGCTGAAGGCGGCCGAGGGAAGCGGCCTTGAATATGACGAAACCGGCTATCTGAAGACCGAAGCTCAAGGCGTCGACCGTTAGATCGGCTTCATAACAGCAGACCCAGTAGTAATCAACTTATGCAGGAGGCGAAGCACCCAATGAACGAATCCCCTCATGTAGCACCGGCTGCACCCGCACTGGCCGGTGCCGATACGGGCTTCACGTCGCCGCAACCTGGCCGCGAAGCGCTCACGGCCACGCCGGAAGCGTTGCTCGAAGCCGTGCTCGCTGCGAACCGCCGAACGACGGACCCTCGCCTCAGGCAGGTTCTCGATGCGCTGCTTCGTCATCTGCATGCGTTCGCACTGGAAGTCAGGCTCGGCTATCAGGAGCTCGAGGTGGGGCTCGACTTCCTCGTGCGCATCGGTAAGGCGACCGGCCCGGAAAAACATGAAGGCATTCTGCTCGCGGACATTCTCGGATTGGCCACGCTGGTCGGACTTATCGACGCGAAACAGGCGCTGGCCGCGGGCGGCACGGAGCCCGCGCTGATCGGCCCGTTCTGGCGCGCCGCCCAGCCCCTGCGCGAGAACGGCGCGCATATCGCCGCGCAGGGAACGCCTGGCGAGCGGCTCTTCGTTAATGGCCGCGTCCTGTCGCTCGACGGCAAGCCAATCGCCAATGCGCGCGTGGAAACCTGGCAGGCTTCACCGGGCGGGCTTTACGAGAACCAGGATCCCGACCAGGTAGATATGAATCTGCGCGGGCGCTTCCAGACCGACGCAGACGGCCGCTTCTCGTTTTACAGTGTGCGGCCCGCGGGCTACGCGGTGCCAGTGGACGGTCCGTGCGGCGAACTGCTCCACGCGCAACAGCGCGCGATCATGCGGCCCGCGCATCTTCACTTTATCGTGATGGCCGACGGGTACAAGACGCTCGCCACGCAGATCTTCGATGCGGAAGATCCGAATGCGTATCGCGACGTGGTGTTCGGTGCGGTCGGCTCGCTGCTGCATCGATTCGAACGGCAGGCCGACGACAGCTTCCGGCTCGACCTCGACCTCAAGCTGGAACCGGGCACGATGCGGGTGCCCATGTGTCCGCTGCCATGACATCATCGTCCATTGCCCGGACCCCCGTGCAACGCCCGTCGACGACAGATGCGCCGCTCGTGATTCTCGCGACATTCGTACCGGAGTCCGGCCATGAAGAGGCCGTCCGGCACGCGCTGCAAGCGGTGCTGCCGGCCACACGCAGCGAGCCGGGATGCCTGCGCTTCGATCTGTATGTGAGCTTGGAACCAGTCACGACCTTCCGGCTGTTCGAGATCTTCAGAAGTCAGCAGGCAGTGGATGCGCATCGCGACACCGATCACTACCGCACATTTCGCTCGGCCGTGATGCCGCTGTTAGCCACAGCGCCTGTCGTAATGAAGATGGCACCGCTCGACGTGGTTGAAGTTCCGTAGCATTTGACGACGCAAACACGTTCGTGACGCGCACGTCGCGCTTCATTCGTCTCGCGTATCCGCTGCAACGACCGCCGTTTCGTGCGCCTGCGCCATCGGCCAGTCGCCGGTGGTGATCATCATTGCTATAAGCGCGCGGATCGTGCTCATCAGTGCGATCGTCGCGCTCGACGGTGGACGCTGACGAGCGTGGGCGAGAAAGCGCTCGAGTACCAAGCCTTCGATCGGCACGGCGCGCAGCCGCCCGGTCTGAATCTCACGACGCACCGCGGACGCGACGTGCACGGTCCAGCCCGCACCGTCGGAAACGAGCTGCGCCGCCACGTCGGCCGACTCGACTTCCATCACGTCGTTGAGCACCAGATTCGCATTGGCCGCGCCCCGCTCCACCGCGAGCCGCACGCCGGACTTTTGCAAGCCGGCGAGGATCAACGGCACGTCGGCTAACGCCTCAATGCGCAGTAGCGACCCGGCGAGCCGCGCATCACTCGCGGGGCCAATCGCGCACAGCATTTCCGTCAGCACATGTTCGGCATGAATCTGCGCGGGCGCGGCGATGGGACCGGTGAGCAGCGCGACGTCGAGCGTGCCGCGTTCCAGCGCGTCGCACAGCGACGGCGAAAAGCTTTCGTTGACGCGCAGCCGCACCTCTGGGTAGCGGTTGCGCAGCACGCGGGTCAGAGGAAGCACGAAGAAACTGGCAAACGCCGGCGGCAAGCCGAGCGCAACCGTGCCGCGCGGTGTGCCCTGCAGATCCATGATATCAACGCGGATCTGGTCTGCGTAGCGTAGCAGGAAGGTGGCGCGGTCGAGCAGCAGTTCGCCTTCCCGCGTGAGCGATGCGCCGCGCGAATGACGTTCGACGAGCTTCACGCCGAGCTCAGCTTCGAGCAGTTGCACCTGCCGGCTGAGTGCGGGCTGCGCAATGTGCAGGACGGCCGCGGCGCGCCCGAAGTGCTGGTGAGCTGCAAGCACGGTGAAATATCGCAGCTGACGTAGGTCCATCATTTCCTTTAACTGGATCGAGGCATCCATGTCCGAAACCGCGTGCGATAGTGCGGGTTACCGGCGTAATGTCAGCTCGCGGCTCAATCTCGGCGCAACCTTTTTGATGGCCCCTCGACGGTCCAATATGGTGACATGTCTGTCGTTGCTTCCACAAGGCTTTAGCTGCACGATTCGCTTGCGGCGAGACAACCGCTGTGGCAAACATCATTTGATCGCTAGTAACTTCTGTTTCGTCAGAATGAGACGAGGACAAACCTGTACTCCAAGGAAGGCCGCGGCATGGGCATATCTCCGTCAGGGCAAGTCGAACCCCGATCATTGACGATGTTCGTCACAGCGATGAGTGTCCTTAATGGCCGAACTGGTCCTACGCTGAAATGGGGGGTGGCCCGCCCCGATCGGTTCGCTTGCGGCTCAGATCGAACTCCAACGGTCGTCCGATTGGTCACAAGGAAAGGGAACGCCGGGCGAAAACAGACGCAGGCCTCACCTGCTCGCCGGCTGGCATCCGTGGATGCAGCCAATCGCTGGCCCCGTTCCGCCTCCGGCCGGGCGATCACTAACAGCAGCTAGCGATGAATGGGGCGGTTAATGGCCCGCTTGCCATCGCAGGACCGGGTGACTCGCGCCGGCTGGCATGAGCCATACGCCAGTCGGCCCGAAGTCCCAGCCGACGAAGCTGGCCGGATCGCTCATCTGCGCGGTGGTGAGACCGTTCGATGCCGGCAGTTGCGGGCCGGTCCCGGCGCTGACGCTGCGGGTCGTCGCCTGTTTGTCCCAGTAAACGTTGGTGGCGATTCCCGCGCCAGGGCCCGGCTGGTTATACGCGGCGATGCCGCCGAAGCTGGTGACCGTATCCGGCGGCGAGCAGCAATAACCTTGCACCAGCCCGGCCGCGAACGACTGCTCGATTGTGCCGGAGTTCGAATAGACGAGGCCGCCGGTGCTCAGATTGCCATACGAGGTGCCCGTTGCATACGATTGCGAAATCGTACCGGCGTTGAGGCCGGCCAGCGCTCCGGCCACGCCGTGATATCCCGCGCTCACGTCGCCGGTTGCATACGATTGCAGAATGGTCCCTTCATTGAGGCCGACCAGTCCGCCGAGCACACCGGCCGAGCCGACGACCGCGCTGCTCCACGAACGCGCGATCAGACCGTCGTTGCGTCCCACTAAGCCGCCGAGCAACGCACCTTCGAACGCGCCGGAGCCGCGGCCGCCCGTCGTGTAGGCGGAGGTAATCAAGCCCTGATTCTCGCCAGCCAGAATCCCAAGCGGGATACCGCTCGGGAAATAGAAATTGGTCACGACCCGGGCGTTGGTCATCCCCACATTCCGCACGACACCCGTCGGCCCGATCGCGCCGAACAGTCCCGTCGCCGGCTGCCCGGTCGAGCTCTGATCAAGCTGGGTAAACCTGTCAATCACGTGCCCCCTCCCGTCGAACTGGCCGGAAAACGGCGTGGTCGCATTGCCGAGCGGAGAGAAAGCGAAAGACGTATCGGTTGAACTGGCGTCGATGTCTTTGCCAAGCGCATACGCGCCGCCGAGATCGGACGCGATGTTCTGTAAATCGCCGACAGAATTGACCAGCTTGTAGCCGGTCACCTGGGTAAGGAGACCGCTATATGGAGCCGCTGTCCACGCTTTGTTCGCCACGATAGTGCCGGGATTGTAACTGCCGCTCATGTCATAGAGCGCGCTGACGATGCCGGTACTTCTCGACCAGTCGATCGTGCCGCCGTTGTTCACGCTGCCGCCGTTGTCGATGCCGGAAGCGTCGGCCCGCAAGGTCAGATTGCCTGCACCGTTGTTGGCGATGGTCGTACCCGACGTCACTGATACATGCCGGTACGCGGCGAGCGTGAGCGAAGCGGGACCACGCCAGCTCAGGGTCGAAACGACGCCCAGGTCGCCCGTTGCGCCGTTGGCGCCGGTCGTCGCCACATTCACCGAGGTGCCCGCGTTCAGGCTGCGCTGCAATGCATGCGCGGCGGAGTCGTCGATCGTGAATGCGGATGTCGAGAGATTCCATTGGCCTGCATGAACCGCCGCATGCTTGCCGAACGCCAGTTCTGCCGCTTGCGTATCGACTGTTCCGCCGCTGCTGTCCGCGTTGCTTGCGGCGATCTTGCCGAGTTGGTCGACACGACCGTTGTCGGCAACGAGCCAGACGCGCCCGTCGCGGCTGGCCGTGCCGGTCACACGGATGCGCGTGCCGCTGCCTGCGAGCGCATACACGTTGCCGTCGGCGGCCTGCAGGCTGACCTGCGCGGCCATTATCCGCCCGTTGTCGACGACCGTGCCCTGACTGCCCGTCTGCACGAACACCTGCCGGCTGCTGGCCGAGTCTTGCAACAGCACTTGCTCGCCGCTGGCTAGTTCTGCCGTACCATCGGGCGCTGCCAGGGTACCGGCGTTAATGACTGCGTGTCGCGCAATCAGGAACACATCGCCGCCGCTTGAACTGATCTTGCCGAGGTTGATGACGCTTGCGTCCGAGTTGCCCGATAGCGTGAGCGCGCCGCTGCCTCTCATGAAGGCGTCGTTGCAGACATCGAGCGTTGACGCGACGAAACGTCCGCCCGTGCTGACGACACCCGACGGCCCCACGACGATGCCCTGCGGATTGATCAGATAGAGGCTGCCCGTCGCGCTGAGCCTTCCGCGGATGGCAGAGGATGAACCACCCGTCACTCGGTTCAGCGTCGCGCCCGAGCCGTTGTCAAACATCACGCTGTTGGTTTTGCCAATCGAAAAACTGTTCCAGTCGATCACGCCGCGCGTCGAACCTGGTTGCGTGATCACGAGGCCGTTTCCCTGGCTTGCTATCGCGCCCGTGCCGGCCACGTATGTGCCGCCTTGCGGAAGGACACCCGCTGCGAGCGTCTCATGTGCCACGGGCAGCGCTGTGAGCGAGATACCGATGGCGAGCCACAGGCGTCCGTTTGCTTGCCTGCCATGCACTGGGCGTCGCGCGAGCCCGGGTAGTTCTCGACATGACATACATCCCCCTTTCCGCAAGAGGTGCGGAATGGTGCCGGTGACGCCGCACAGCCTACCGCAAACGCGGAAGCCGCTGCGTCTGAAGAATAGTTGCTCAGGTCGCAAATGCATGCCGATACCTCTGCGTTCTGCGCCACCTTCTTCCTTCGACCGGCCTGTGTAGCCGCTTGTTCGTGTGGCGGCTCGACTGATGCGCTTACGACATCGACGGGAAACCACTCCACGACCGAAGAGGGATCTCACTCGACCGTAGCCCGATCCGTGAACAGCAATGAGTGGTGGACGATATCGGCGTTTGCGCGCCCAACATCAAGGACTGCTTGCAACTCCAAGGCCGGCATCTGAAGGTCCGTCCAGCGGGAGAGGCGAACGTCGGTTCCTGGCCGCAGCCGGTCTCACGATACCCAGCAGAGTGACCTGCGCGCCGAGTTTCGTCGCTGCGTGAGCTTCACTAGAACGGCCCAGCCCGCACGAAACACGCGACATGTGCATCGCACGATTGATACCATCGCGAAATGTGGCCACCACCGCACCGGAAAATGTCGCGAAACGCGGAGATATCGTCATGCGTCGGCGATGCCAAAAGCTATTCTTCAAACGCGACGACTAACGCGTTTCAGGTCGTGACGTGCGACAACGGCTCGGGCTTGACACTATCCCTGCCCCAAGCGCCGATGTGCCAGTCATCGCGTCGCTAATGTCGACCGGATTTCGGCCTGCGCCAATGGATCCGCGAAGGGGGACATATGGCACTCGTGTCACCAGGTAGCTCGGTAATTCGCGCGCCGCATCGTCGGCCACCGCCTCAGCATGTCGCGCCGCTGATCGCGGTGTTGCTGGCTGGATTGTCGTTGGCGCATGCGGCGTCTGCCGGTGGCGTTCTGCCGCAAGGCGGCCGCTATGTTGCCGGCGCGGGAACCATCGCTGGTCAGTGCAATGGGCTCACCATTACGCAGCCTGGTTCGACTCGCGGCGTGATCGACTGGGCCAGCTTCTCGATCGGTAGAGGCAACACGGTCACGTTCAACAACGGTTCAGGCGCCACGCTCAATCGCGTGACGGCCAGTGCGCCTTCGGTGCTTCTCGGCAGTCTGAACGCAACGGGCAGTGTGTACCTGATCAACCCGCAAGGCATTGTGGTGGGCCGCAACGGCGTCATCAGCACGGGAGGGCGGTTCGTGGCTTCGACGCTCGATGTGCCGGATAGCTCTTTCGTCAATGGTGGGCCGCTGACGTTCTCCGGCACGTCCAATGGCAAGGTCGTGAATCTCGGCAAGATCAGTTCCAGCGGTGGCGACGTTTTCCTGATCGCACGCGATGTCGTGGTCAACGCAGGCTCGGTCAGCGTCCCGAACGGCACCGCCGAATACGTCGTTGGGCAGCAGGTGATGTTGTCCGATTCCTCGAGCGGCAGACAGGTCTTCGTGCAGACAGGAAGCGAAGGCACCGTGATCCATCGCGGTGCCACGCAAGCCGCACAGATCAACCTCGAAGCGGCCGACGGCAACATCTACGCGCTCGCCGGTGCAGGTTCGCGTATCCGCGCGACCGGCACCGCAACGCGCGAAGGCCATGTCTGGCTGGTCGCCGACAGCGGTCACGTCACGCAGAAGGGAACCGTCGCTGCAACGAACGTGGGTGGCAGCGGCGGCACCGTCGATACGCTCGCCGCCACCTTGGCGTTCGGGCACGATGCCGCTGTTCAAGCGGGGGTGTGGAACGTCTCCACACCAAGCTTCACCGTCGATGCGACCACGGCCGGCGCTTTCGCGCGCAGTCTGAATAATGGCACGTCCGTCAACGCAACCGCGACCGGCGCGAACGGCGCAAGCGGCGACATGACCGTGCTATCGGACCTCGACTGGCAGAGCAACGCATCGCTCTCGCTGGCCGCTTTTCGCTATGTGGCCATCGGTCCGCAGACTACGATCCGCAACACCGGCAGCGGCAACCTCAGCTTGCGTGCGGACGCGTCGGGCATCGATAACCAGGGCAGCGTCGCAAACGAGGGCGTCATCGACTGGTCGGGCAGTAAAGGTCTGGTAAGCACGTACTTCGACATGAATGGCGGCAACCGTCCCGGGGTTGTGCTGACGAATCCGGACTGGGTAGCATCGGCGTTTGGCGGCCCTGTCAGTCAGTACACGCCATACAAGCTCGTCAACTCGCTAGCGGATCTCGACAACATCAACCTCGATCTCGCGGGGAACTACGCGCTGGGCAAGGACCTGAACGCGGCGCCGCCAGCCGGGACGTTCAATGCACCGATAGGAGGGTTTCCTTCCAACTTTCTAACGTACAGTTACTTCAACGGACAGTTCGATGGGCTCGGACACACGATATCGAACCTTTCGCTCAATGCAACCTCTTCCGCCTTCGCGCCGCCGGGCGGCCTTTTCTCGGCTATAGGGACGACGGGCATCGTGCGCGACCTCAACGTGCAAGGTACGATCACGGGTCCCGCGACGCTAGGCAACTACGGGATCCTGGCGGGCAGCAGTCTCGGCATCGTCGCGTCGGTCCACAGCAGCGGCGTGGTTGACCTTCCGCTCGCGGGGATCAGCGTACACGCGGGCGGTTTGATCGGGGAATCGCGAGGCTTGACATATCGCTCATCGAGCAGCACCGATATCAGTACGCTTTCTGCCTATACCGGCGGCCTTATCGGGGCAGACTCCGGCAACATCCGTCAGTCGTTCGCGACGGGTAACGTAGCGGCGAACGGCGGTGCGGCGGGCGGCCTGGTCGGTCAACTCGACGGATTGGTTTCCCAATCGTATGCAACAGGGTCCGTCACCGCCCAGCAGGGCGCGGTCGGTGGCCTCGTCGGCGGAAGTCTGGGCTACATCGAACAGTCCTTCGCTACCGGCCATCTCCAGGCGCCCGACGGGGGCGGAGGCGTCGCGGCCGTCAACATCCCCTCCAGCTTCATCGCGAGCGACGTCTTCTGGGATACGCAAACGACCGGTACCACGATCCCGGTCGTGAGTGTCGGCTACGGCGGCACGCTCGGCTATGCGCGAGGCCTCACCACCGCGCAGATGGCAATGCCGTCCAGTTTCGCCGGCTACGACTTCGGGCCGAATGGCGTATGGGTCATGCCTGCCGGCGCGACCCACCCGATCCTAAGCTGGCAACGAGGCCAGTAAGCGCGACACGGAAATGGCGGCGTGCATTCGACTGGCGGCGTTGCGGCGTCGGCACCGTCTTCGCGAGGCGGCTGATGTGTTCGGCGCCTCAATTGTCGAAGACGGCGCCAGCACGCCGGATGACCAGCATTGCCGCACCCCTTCCTCAGTGGTCGGGTCAGTTCGACCCACGGCGGTCCTACAATATTTAGCGACACGAGCGGCCGCTTCCGGGCCGCTTCCAGGTCCCTTCCATATCCTCGATTTACCGTCCCCTATCGCTCAAAGCGTCGACTGTACAAAATCTCACGTAACCGCGACCGGAATCGGTGAACCCCGTCTTTAGTCAAAGGTGTTGCGAGGGCAATGCCGCCAAGTATCGTCGCCATCGAGATTACGAGCGAGGCACTGATGGTCTCGCCCAATCCGATGGTCGAGGACGCGATACCTACGACCGGCGTTGCCAGCAAACCCAACGACGTGGTCACAGCGGGCAAGCTGCGGTTCACCACGGCCATGGCCCAGTATGCCAGTGCTGTGCCGCATAATCCCGCAAACAGGAAAGCGCCTGCGAGTTGCGGCGACCACACGATTCCCGGCGCACCATCCATGCAAAGCGCGAGCACCGACAAGACGCCGCTGGCCAGCAACGTTTGCCAGAAGACCAATTGAAATGGCGTGGAAACCCATTGATGAGCACGCACATAGAGAATGTTCGCTGCCCAGAAAAAAGCGGCGAGGAGGATCACGCCGTTGCCGAACAAGGTATGCGTATCACTCCAATCGAGCGCCCACGGATTGAACATGAGTGCCAGGCCGACCAAACCAAGAGCAATGCTGGCGATCTGGCGTGGCGACGGCCTTTCTCGAAGAAACAGCCAAGCGCCCGGCGTAACCCATATGGGCGTCGTATAGCCGAGTACGATGGACCGGCCTACCGGTACAAACTTCAGTCCCAGTGCGACCAAGGTCGAGAAGGCGACCATATGGAGCATTGCGATCGCCAGCACGACAGGCACATCGCCGCGCCTGGGGATGATCAATTGGCCACGCGCCAGCAAAATCACCAACAGCGCTGCACTGGCAATCGTGCACCGAATGGCCGTCGTCCACAACGGCGTCACTTGATGGACAATGATCTTAGTCGCAGTCCAGTTCAACCCCCAACTCAGAATCACCAGCGCGAACAGAAAACACGCGAGGCGGCGCGAAACAGGATGAGCGGCGGTTGCGTCCATAGGTGCACGATGTGGGAGAAGTTAACCGATCATAGGTTTGACTGGCACCGCTTCAAAGGGTATGTTTTGATAAAAACATGGGGCCAGTTTTATGGGTGATGCGCTCGCCGGTCTGATCGATCTCAAAGTAGAACCGCAAAGCGGTGTTGCCCTCACACGGCAGCTTTCCGATCAGCTAAGACAGGCGATTACGGCAGGAAGGCTGGCCAGCGGCCGGCGTCTGCCATCCAGCCGGGAACTCGCGGAGCACCTGAGCGTGTCGAGGAATACCATCTCCGCTGTGATCGACCAGTTGGCGATGGAGGGGTATCTCGACGTTTCGAAAGGACGGCGCCCGGTTGTGGCGACCTTGCCGTCAGCAAACCTGATCGCGCTCGAAACAGATAGTCAGCGGCGCGCAAGCCTCACTGGCATGTCGAGGTGGGCACAACAAATCGTCCGCAGCGATTGGCCGATTACCGAGCAAGGTCGCCCCAGACCGTTCGTACCGTGCTTGGCCGACGCTCGTGAGTTTCCCCACGCGATCTGGGGACGATGCCTGAGGACCGCGACGCGCTACGCGCTCCCTCGAAGAAGCATGGCTTCCAACCGGCTCGAGCTGCAGAAGGCGCTGCTGCATCATCTGGTCGAATACCGCGGCGTCAACGCGGAGGCACAGCAGGTGTTCTTGATGCCCACCGCTCAGGCTGCCATTGCGCTCATCGCCCGCGTGGTGCTGGACCCTGGTGAGGTCGCATGGATCGAAAGCCCGGGCTACGGCGGCGCACGCGCAGCGTTCGAGGCTGCCGGCGCGATTGTGCAAGGTATTGCACTGGATCAATGCGGCCTGGCATTTGAAACGTCGTTGGACGCGCCGCGTTTGATATTCGTCACGCCCGCGCATCAGCACCCGACCGGATTGCTGATGCCGGCCACCCGTCGGCAAGCGCTGCTGCGGTTTGCCGACAGGGTCGGTGCCCGCATCATCGAGGACGACTACGACAGCGAATTTCATTATGAAGGGCGACCAGTGGCTGCGCTTCAGGGCTTCGATCAAAGCGGCAGCGTGTTTTACGTCGGCACCTTCTCGAAATCTCTGCATGCAGATATTCGAGTAGGTTACGTCGTCGTGCCCAAATGTTTCGTCGAGACATTTGCCAAAGCACAAAGACACACCGGCCAAATCGTCAGCATGACGTTACAGGATGCCTTGTCCGATTTCATTGGCGAGGGACATTACGCCGCTCACATTCGCAAGATGACACGCATCTATCGTGCGCGACGTGATCACCTGTGTCATGCACTGTCGGCTATCGGAAACGACCTCACCCTCTCGCCACCGGATGGGGGCATGCAGGTGATAGCCCGATTAGGGCCGCAGCTAAAAGATCATGACGTGTGCCTTCGCTTGGCGGAGGCGGGGGTGATGGTGCGTCCGCTGTCACCCTATTATTTCGCTGAAGCTAAAGCTCACGGATTGTTTCTCGGCTTTGCGGCCTGGAATGAAACCGAGATCGATGCGGGTGCGGAGATCATTGCGCGCGTGATACGCGGATGATCGGCGAAATGAAGTTGACGTTTCCCTGTCTATGCTGGGGGACTTGATTCTTTCGTCTGCCGCTTCGTTAATTCTCAATGAACCACGGGGACCTCCAAAATCGAAAGCGGACATTCGTTTTCCCGATTCTAACCCTCGCTCGTACGTCCGAAAATGGCCCGACCACAACCTTATGCATTTTTGCATCGCTTGGCCCCGCGTCGTCGCATCGGACTCTCGCAACCGGTCATAGCGCCTGCGTCCCAGGAAAGCGCCCGGTGCAGGGACGCGCTATGGTCAGCGGCGATTCGGCGTATCCCGGCGGCCTCGGGAAGCCTCACTGCGGCGTGCTACCGGCTCTATTCATGGCACAAGATTCCGGCGGCAAATAAGCGGGAGAGCTATCCCAAACAATTGCGCATCCAGAATCCGGCGTCAATGCGCAGTTGCCTATGATGGCCGCTTCGAGACATAGCTGCGGTCTAGCTCATCCACCGAACGACAACCGATGAGAGCAAGCGTCCGGTCCGTTTCCCGCGTGATCATCCCGATGACGTCGCTCACGCCGGTTTCACCTCTGGCAGCCAACCCGTATAACGTGGCGCGCCCCAGCATCACTGCATTGGCCCCCAACGCGATCGCCTTGACGACATCCGCCCCCGTCCGTATGCCGCTGTCGAGAATGACCGTCGATCCCAAGGTATGCTCGACAATATCGGGCAGCACGTCGGCTGTCGCCGGCAGGTCGGCGAGTTGCCTGCCGCCGTGGTTGGAGACAATGACGCCGTCGGCGCCGAGCTCGATGCACCGCACGGCATCGTCAGCCGTCACAATGCCCTTGACAAGGAGTTTGCCTGGCCAGTCGTCGCGCAAACGGCGCAGGTCGTCCCAACTGAAGCTCGCATCCATCTGCCGGCGAAGAATTGCGGCTTGTGAGGCCGTGTCCGACGCATCGTCCGTGGCGAAGTTCTTCAACTCCGGCATGCCGTTCATCAGATAAGACCACAGCCAACGCGGGTGCGATAGTCCGTCCACCGCGGCACGTGCGCTTGCCTTGAACGGCATCGCAAAGCCATTGCGAAGATCGCGTCGGCGAAAGCCGTTCACCGCGACATCGGTGGTGAGGATCAAGGTCGAATAGCGAGCCGCGCGGGCACGATTGACCAGGCTCTTCGCAAGGTTTCGATGAACAACATAGAGTTGAAACCACAGCTCTCCATCGGCCCCTTTTGCCACCTCCTCGATGGACATGTTCGAAGCCGTCGATAGCGCAAACGGAATACCGGCCTTGCCAGCCGCACGCGCAAGTGCGAGGTCGCCCTTGGGC
Organism: Paraburkholderia phenoliruptrix; assembly: GCF_019511605.1. GTDB lineage: Bacteria > Pseudomonadota > Gammaproteobacteria > Burkholderiales > Burkholderiaceae > Paraburkholderia > Paraburkholderia phenoliruptrix_A. The sequence goes on from NZ_JAEUAV010000001.1 coordinate 723,539, forward strand.
CAGAACGCGCTATTGAGGCCCGTTGGCGCGATCACCAGCGGAAATGGAATCCGCCGGCCTAAAAGCGCCACGGACTGCTCCCGTGCGCTGACATCCGACAGTCGACGTGGCAGCAACTGCAACTTATCGAAGGCCGAACGGTTATGCGTCAGTCCCGATTCATCGTCAGCCGCACCTTCCAGGTAGTCGAACACCATTCGTGGCAGCCGCCGTCTGGCTGCGTCACGATAGTCGCCGACGGAGAAAATGCCGGGAAATCCTGTTGTCATGATTTGCGTACTGTCAGTCTGAATCGTGATGCGAAAAACGTCGCCCTCAAGACGGAGGTCAAGCGCGATTGACGGGCGGAATATGACGACGCACGATCATCAGGCAGATAAAGACCATCAACATCGCTCCGCCAAGCATACCCAGGTACGCAGACGCTCCACCTCGCGTGATCACGAATGCCCCAGCGAACGCACTCAGAATCGCTCCGAGCCGTCCAAATGCGAGTGCGGATGCGGTCCCGGTCGCGCGTACCTCGGTTGGATAGACGTAGGCGCAAAGGGCGTACATCGTTGACTGAACTGCATTCACAAAGAGGCCGTGCAAACCAATGCCGAACACAAGCAACGTGGTGTGCGCGGAGACGTCAAGACCGCGTAGGAAAAGCGCGCTCGCCGATGCCGTCAGGCAGCACACGAGCAAAGGCCAACGCGACCCGAACCGCCCGATTGCCACTGCGCATCCCAGCGCACCAAAGACGCCGCCCAGGTTGTAGGCGGTGAGACCTGAGCCTGCCACCGCAGGGCTGAGACCCTCGCCAGCAAGCATCGTCGGCAGCCAGCTGAACGCACTGTAGACCGCGATCAGGTTCATGAAGAAAGCGATCCAGATTGCAATCGTGTCACGGCCCTGCCCGTCCGTGAACAGCGCACGAAAACCCGGACGCTGTTCTGCCTTTTGCTCTTTCTGGTCAGCGAACACAGCGTCCGACCGAACCGAGCGGGACATACGGGTCAATAGCTCACGCAGTTCGTTCCAACGTTCGTTGCGGCGGGCAAGATAACGTGGCGACTCCGGCATGACGAAGAACAGCAGCAGAGCCAGTGCTACCGGAAGTGTGCCTCCAATAAGGAAGAGTCCTCGCCATCCATAATGAGGAAGCACGACACTCGCGAACAGCCCGGCAAGCATGCCGCCCAGCGGTACGCAAACGATGGTCGCAGTCACTGCGAGCGTCCGGCGGCGAGCAGGCGTAAATTCCGCTGTCATGGTCGTCGAGCTTGGCAGCGCACCACCGATACCGAGTCCTGCAAAGAAACGCAGGATTGCAATCGTCATAACGTCCGGCGACAAAGCAATCGAACTTGTTGCCAGGCCAAATACCAGCACGCTCGCAATAATCGCCCAGCGCCGACCGAACCTGTCCGCGAAAAGCCCTGCGAACGCGCTGCCAACACCCATGCCTACGAGCCCTGCAGCAACGGCGGGCGCAAATGCGTTGCGCGTAATTCCCCATTCCTTGATCAAACTGGGAATGGCGAACCCAATGAGTTGCCCATCGAATCCATCCATTACGATCGAAAGCGCGCAGAGCAATACGACTATCCGCTGAAACGCTGAGAACGGTCCCTCATCAAGGGTGCGGCCTATGTCTACGGTTGGCAGATGGAGATTACGATCATTCATTTCGCCTCCCACGTCAAACCAGTGGAGGCTGAACCGCAGTTCCGGACCATCCGTTTTCTGAGGCGATGGTCCGACCTGAAATGGACTTGATCGAATGACAACTCACGATTGACACGATTGACATAGGGCATTGCAGTCTCCTTAACTTGATCGCTCATCTTTCCCCGAGCGAATGCTTCGCACCGGTATATGGTTGTTGTTTTTGTTCGCGGCCGTCGGCCAGCGGCCCGTCTCTTCCACCGTGAGGAAGACCGGGCTTGCGACCGTATAAACAATTAGAACGGGTAGTGACGAGGACTCGTTTGCACGGTGATCCAGCGCAAATCGGTAAATTCCGCGATCCCCGCCTTGCCGCCGAAGTGCCCAAAACCACTCGCCTTCATCCCGCCAAACGGCATTTGCGCTTCGTCGTGAACGGTCGGTCCATTAACGTGGCAAAGCCCGGACTCAATACGCTTTGCTACCGTCAACGCGCGCGCAACATCGCGGCTGAAGACTGCCGCCGACAGACCATATTCATTGTCGTTTGCGCACGCGATAGCCTCTTCGTCTCCATTAACGCGCACGATTGCCTTGACTGGTCCGAACGACTCTTCCCGGTAGATGTGCATGTCCGCCGTGACGTGATCCAGCAACGTGGCTGACATGAGCGTGCTCTCGGACTTTCCTCCGCACACTAACGTCGCACCTTTCGACAGCGCGTCGTCAATCAGGTCGTTGCACTTCCTGACGGTCGCCATGTCAACAACGGAGCCCAGCACGGCCGGGCCTTTTCTCGGATCGCCAAGCGGCAGGCTCTTCGCCTTTTCGGCCAGTCGCGCGACGAATTCATCGGCAATCTTCTCGTCCACAACGATTCGTTCGGTGGACATGCAGATCTGACCGGAATTTGCGAACGCCCCGAATGCTGCGGCCTGAACTGCAGCGTCGAGATCGGCATCGTGAAGAACCAGAAACGGAGCCTTTCCGCCGAGTTCAAGTACGCAGGGCTTCAGGTACTTCGCGCATTGGGTAGCGATGATGCGGCCGATGCGCGTTGAACCGGTGAAGTTAACACGCCTGACCGCCGGCTCGGCAATGATCGCTTCGACAATGGCGCCGGCATCCGCTGGCGCATTCGTCACGAAGTTGACGACGCCGCGTGGCAGTCCGGCGTTCTGTAACGCCTCGATGATGAGGCCGTGGGTCGCGGGGCAAATTTCGGAACCTTTGAGCACGACGGTATTGCCGCAAGCCAGCGGCAACGCGATAGCACGCACGCCAAGGATGACGGGCGCGTTCCAGGGTGCGATCCCGAGCACGACGCCGGCCGCCTGACGAACCCCAAGCGCGAGATTGCCTGGCACGTCTGAGGGAATCACCTCGCCCGAAATCTGCGTGGTCATCGCAGCGGCTTCGCGCAAGCCGTCCGCTGCAAGTTTGACGTTGAAATCCGCCCATAGGCGGGACGCGCCTGTTTCAGTTGCCATTGCCAGCGCGAAAGCATCGCCATTTTGTTCGAGCGCATCTGCGGCTCGATTCAGCAAAGCGCGGCGCTCGCCCGGACCCAGCGCCGACCAGGCGGGAAATGCGGCGGCCGCAGCGTGCACCGCCGCTTGCGCATCGGCGACAGTCGCGGCTGGTGCCGTCGATGCAACCGTGTTATCCAGCGGGTTACGGCGCTCAAATGTCGCCCCATCGCGCGCCATCGTACGCTCGCCGTTGATCAACATCGGTACCTGATTCATTGCTGTCTCCTGAAATATGTTTGGAAAGCCGGCCTGTCGAACCACCGACTTACAGTCAGGCCACGACAATTTCTACAAGGCGTGTTTCGCCCGAAGACAACGCGTCTTCCAGCGCGGACTTCAGCAACTGAGCGTCGCTCACTCGCACCCCTTTGCAACCCATGCTGCTCGCCAGAGAAACGAAATCCAGCCCCGGAAGGTCAGTGCCCTGTACCGGATCCGACGCGGAGAAGCCAAATACCGGCGCGAATTCCTGCAAAGCAGCGTAGCGGGAGTTATTCAGAATGACGAATGTGATCGGGAGATCGAGTTGGACCGCGCTGTAAATCGCTTGCGGCGAATACATGGTCGAGCCGTCACCAATCAGGCCGATCACGCGGCTGCCGGGCTTGCCCAAGGCCACGCCCACTGCGGCGGGCATTCCGTAGCCCAAGCCCCCGCTTGCCATCGTGTAGAACGTCTGACTGCGCGTGAACGGCAGATAACGTTGCATGACGGGCCGCGAACTTGGCGCCTCCTCGACCACGATATCCGCGGCGTCGCGGACCTCGGACAGCGTCTGCAACGCATACGCGACTGACATGATTGCAGTGGGCTCGGCTCGCTCTACCACCTCGCGACGAGCCGGCAGCGGCCGGCCATGCGGCGCCGGACGGGCAAGCAGGTCGACAAGCCCCAGGCGAATGTTCGCCACCACCGACGTGCCCACCGGTGTCCACGCCGCGGTCGCCGGATCGTCGATAAGCTGGTACAAGGCCGCGCCATCAGGCACATGCGGCCCACTGCCTTCAACGTGATAGGCAAACGCGGGCGCGCCGACGGCAAAGATCAGGTCATGCCCATGCAGAATCCGGACAATTTTTTCGCGCATCGCCGGAAGGAATCCGGCGAAAAGGTGATGATCTTCAGGAAAGCTGCAGCGCGACGACATTGGCGCAACATAAACCCGCGCATTGTGGCGCTCTGCTAACTGGATTGCCTCACTCCAGGCATCGGCACGATCGAGCTCTGCCCCCACGACGATGGCTGGCCGTTTGCAGTTGTCCAACGCGTCGCCGATCTCCGCAATCCGCACCGGATCGGGGCGGGACCGGGTGCTGACTCGCGTCACCTCGACGAGTTCGGCCGGCTGATCCCAGTCGTCGACCGGAATGGACACGAACACCGGACCACGCGGCTCCTGCATCGCGACGTGGTAAGCACGGGCAAGGGCAAGCGGAACATCCTCTGCACGAGCCGGTTCAATGCTCCACTTCACATACGGGCGCGGCAGTTCGGTCGCTTGCGATGCCGATAGAAACGGATCGAACGGCAGAATCGAACGGGCCTGCTGGCCAGCAGTAATAACCAGCGGCGTGCGATTCTTGAAAGCCGTGAATATGTTGCCCATCGCGTTGCCAACGCCGGCCGCCGAATGCAGATTGACCAGCGCGGCATTACCGGTCGCCTGCGCATACCCGTCTGCCATCCCTACCACGACAGCTTCCTGCAATCCCAGCACATACCGGAAGTCCTTCGGGAAGTCGCGGAACATGGGCAACTCGGTCGAGCCGGGATTGGCAAACACGGATGTCATTCCGAGGCGCCGCATCAGGTCCACGACGGCATCGCGAACGGTCGGCTGGCCACTTGTGTTTCGTTGCATCACGAGTCCTCTGCGGTTCGCCACCAGGATTGGCGGTGATTGGATGAGCCGCAGTATGGAATCCTGCGCATTGATTGAAAATTGCCAAAAATGGTCAAAGTCATTACATTTGGGCATAGGTAGGTTCGGCTCCCCGACTGGCTCTTTTTGCTGTGCGCCTTGCTGAACAAGGCTATGCGCCGTAATGACCGGCTCTCGGCAGGCGCAGCGGGCGAGTGCTGCGGTCCCTTCCAGGGAAGACACCTACGGCTGCACAGCTTGGGACCTTTTCCGGTCCCTTTAGCCCCTTTCAATCTGGTTCGCCGCGATGAGTTTCAATCTGCAGCAGTTGATGATGTTCACCACGATCGTCTCCGCGGGTAGCCTGGGACGAGCCGCGGCAACGCTGAACATGACCCAGCCGGCGCTGAGCAGATCGATCAAGCGGCTCGAGGAGTCAGTAGGGGCTCCGCTTTTCGAGCGGCACACCAAGGGGATGCAGTTGACCGCGCTTGGTGAAGCGTTGATGCCGCATGCGGTGTCGCTGCAAAGGGAAGCCGCCCAGGCGCGAGAGGAACTCGATGCAATGCGCGGCCTCGCCAAAGGGGTCATCAAGGTTGGCGCCGTCGGCAGCATAGCGAGCCTCGTATTGCCGATGGGCATCGCATGTGTGCTCGAGAAATGGCCCAATCTGCGCGTTGAGGTGATTGAAGGCGTGTGGGATCGTCTGGTAGAAGGGTTGCTCACTCACGAAATCGACCTGGCGCTGTGCACTTCGGGAATCGAAACTGAGGAGGTTGCCGCAATCTCCGATTGTTCGTGGACCGACAGAAGTTACGTGGTCGCGGCGACCGACCATCCTTTGCGCTCGAACGACAGGCTTCGACTTGAAGATACATTGACACAGCGCTGGGCCCTCACGCCCAGAGGAACTGGACCTTATGCCCACGTGAAAGAGACCTTCGAAGCACAGGGTCTCCCGATGCCTTCCATCGCGGTTGAAACCCGTTCGGTGACCGTGCTCAAAAGCCTGGTAGCGCGCTGTGGGTTTGTCTCCTGGATGGCCGAACCCATGTACGACACCGAAAGCAGAGCCGGCGTCATTGATGCTCTGGATATCGAAGGCCTCGATGCTCAACGCACTCTGACTGCGTTCCGTCGTCGGCAAGGCACGCTGCCGACGCCAGCGGTAAAACTGCTCGACGAATTGCGTCACCTGACGGGCTCTTTACGTAAAGGCAAGCCCAATCTGTCCTGATCACCGTCGCAATGGCCACGGGTTCAATGGGGGCGCTAGCGTTGACCAGCAAGGGTGCGACCGTTGGGCCCACCTCATGACATTAGACTATCGAAGTCTGCTACCCTGCGCCCTTTGCAACAGCTTTGCTTTCGACTCGATGGAAACCCCTTTCAACGATCGCGGCGTGTCGGTCACCCGCAATGCGCTTTCATCTGCCGGCCAGGTCTTTCCGCTGCGCGACATCGCCGGCGTTCAGGTCGTCACGGTGCAGAAGAACAAGATATTGCCAATCACGATCTCGCTGGTGGGCCTCATTGGCGCGATTGTCGGCGGCGTGCTCAGCGCCCCTGCCGGTCTCGTGTGCGGCGTAATGCTCGTGGTCGTCGGCTGGCTCACGTGGGCCACGCAGGACATCACGCACCGTCTGATGGTGCAAACCGCCAGCGGGGAGCGCGAGGCGCTCTCGAGCGTCGACCGTGAGTTCGTCGAGCGTGTCGGCGCGGCCGTGAACGAAGCCAAAGCCGCAGCAACGTCACCCGCGCAGTAAGTTCAGGTAAGCGAAGCGGAGCCCGCGCCCGCGGGCTTCCGTAACCGCCCAATGCACATGCGTGTGCCCCACATCGCCCACGCAGAATTTCCACGCCGCCACCGCGCCGCCCAGCCCTTCACACATCTTTGCAAGTGCGACCCGGCGCGCGGTTAGAGTCGCCGCTCCTGTTATCGCGCGTTCCCTTTCGCAGGCCTCGCGATGCGCCGCATCTCCGGCATCGCTGCAGCATGCATCGCCTTCGCAAGGGACGGCTTTTTTGCGAGCGTGCCTCATGCCCCTGCTTTCTCTCACTGGTTATGCCGTCCGCCGGCATTTACGTCGTCACTGGAGTCGTTTCACCGCCGCCGCGCTCCCCGCGCTCGGCACACTTGGCACGCTCGCCACGCTGAGCGGCTGCGCGGTCACGTTCCCCACGCCCACGCCGCCAGCCCCGAGCGTTTCGCTGATCAACGGCGGCAAGGACGGCGTAGCAATTCCGCTGCACGTCGAACGCGCCGATCAGGATCACGCGCGTCTCGGCCTGCCGGTCGTGCTGGACGGCAAACCGGTCTACCTGGCGCTCGATACCGGCACGCAAGGCGTGCGCGTGCTGAAGTCGGTGCTGCCGGGTTCGGGCTATCCAGGCGCGGCACCGTCGAACACGCTGCCGCTCGCGAACGGCGCCCAGGTTGCAGGCGCCTCCGTCAAATTGCCGATGACCGTCGCCGGGTCGAAGCTCGTGTCCATCGACGCACAAGCGGTGGAGACCGTCAGTTGCCAACCCACGTCGAAACGTTGCATCGCGATGGACGGCTACACCGGCGAATTCGGCTGGGCCTTCTCGGGACTCTTCGGCGTGGGCGCCGCGCAACCGGACGACACCTGCTGCACGCAGCCGCTGCGCGCACTCGCCGGCCATATTGGCGAACGCTACGCGGTGCACGCAAACTTCGACCAGCCCTACCTGCTGCTGAGCCCCTCGGGCGCCATCACCAGGGACTACACGATGGTGCCGATGACCGTCGCGCAGGACGGCACGGTGCAATGGCCGCGCGGCTGCATCAACGTGGGCGACAAGATGACGTTCTGCGCGCCGCTGGTGTTCGCGACCGCGACCACCGACATGATCCGCGTAGAAACCGACACCGCGCCGAACTGGACCGGCGACGACGGCGTCGGCAAAGTTCTGGTGCAGGGCAACTACAACGCGGCCATCGGCTCGGGCAACTGGGTGCACCGCTATGACGACGCGCAGGTGACCATCGTCAAGGCCAGGCCGGGCGCGAACCGCATCGTGGTCGGTCTGATGGGCATGCAGAATATCGACGTGCTGTTCGACTTTCCGCGCGCGCAGTTGGGTCTGCGCGCGAGCCAGAGCATCGAGAAACTATCGCCTTGAACGCACGCATCAAATGAAAAGGCCGCGCGTCACACCATAAGACGCACGGCCTTTTCCGGCGAGTTGCGCGCGACGATCACACGATGTCACGCGCCAAGGCAAATCACGCAAACGCTCAACTCACGCTGAGCGGATTCACGCGCCAGATCTCGCGGGCATAGTCGGCAATGGTTCGGTCAGAAGAGAACTGCCCCATGCCCGCCACATTTTCGATCGCGCTTTCGGTCCATGCACGCTTGTCGACGAAACGAGCGTCCACTTCGTTTTGCGCCTTCGCAAACGCGGCGAAATCGGCGAGCACCATGTAGTGATCGCCCCAATCCACCAGTGTGTGGAAAATGTCCGAGTAGCGCAGCGGATCGTCGGGCGAAAAGTAACCGCCGCGAATCTGGTCGAGCGCCATGCGCAGTTCCGCGTTCTCCTCGTACACTTGCCGCGGCCTGTAGCCGGTTGCGCGCAGGTTGTCCACTTCGTCCGCGGTATGACCGAAGATGAAGATGTTCTCGCGCCCCACGGCATCGCAGATCTCAATGTTCGCGCCGTCCATCGTGCCGATGGTCAACGCACCGTTGAGCGCGAGCTTCATGTTGCCGGTGCCGGACGCCTCGGTGCCGGCCATCGAGATCTGTTCGGACAGATCGGCAGCGGGAATGATCAACTCCGCCACGCTCACGCCGTAGTTCGGCACGAACACCACTTTCAGACGGTCGCCGATCAGCGGGTCGTGGTTGACCTTCTGGCTCACGTCGCCGATCAGCCGAATGATGGTCTTGGCCATCCGGTAAGCGGAGGCGGCCTTGCCGGCGAACATCACGACGCGCGGCACCCAGTCGCGCTCGGGGTTCGCGCGAATCTGGTTGTAGCGCACGATCACATGCAGCACGTTCAGCAACTGCCGCTTGTATTCGTGAATGCGCTTCACCTGCAGATCGAACAGTGCATCGGGACTGAAATGCAGCTTGGTGTGCTGCGCGAGCCGCTGCACGAGCCGCACCTTGTTGTGACGCTTCGCTTCGCGGAATGCCTCGACGAAATCGCTGTCGCCGCGCAGTTCGCGCAACTGCTCGAGCTCGAACAGATTGCTGCGCCAATGCGTGCCGATGCGCTGATCGATTAGCGACGACAGCGACGGGCTCGCCTGCGAGAGCCAGCGCCGCGGCGTAATGCCGTTCGTCACGTTGGTGAAGCGGTCGGGGTAGATGCGCGCGAAGTCCGCGAAGATGTCGCGCGTCATGAGCTGCGAATGCAGCTTGGACACGCCGTTTACCTTGTGGCTCGCGACAATCGCCAGATAGGCCATGCGCACGCGCCGCTGCCCATATTCGTCGACAAGCGAAATGCGCCGGATCATTTCGCCGTCGTGGCCCGACTGCTCGCTCACATGCTTGAGAAAGCCCGCGTTGATCTCGAAGATGATTTCCAGATGCCGCGGCAACAGTCGCGACAGCATTTCCACGTCCCACGTTTCGAGCGCTTCGGGCATGAGCGTGTGGTTCGTGTACGAGAAAATCTGCGTGACGTGTTTCCACGCCTTGTCCCACGGCAGATGATGCACATCCACGAGCAAACGCATCAGCTCGGGAATGGCCAGCACCGGGTGCGTATCGTTCAGATGCACCGCGACCTTTTCGGAGAAGCGCCCAAACGTGCTGTGCGTGCGCTGATAGCGGCGAATCAGATCCTGCATGGTCGCCGAAACGAAGAAGTACTCCTGGCGCAGACGCAGTTCGCGGCCGGCCGGCGTGGAGTCGTCGGGATACAGCAGCCGCGACACGTTCTCGGACATGTTCTTCGTATCCACGGCGTTGCGATAGTCGCCGCGATTGAATGCGCCCAGGTCGAGTTCGTCGGTGGCACGCGCGGACCACAGGCGCAACGTGTTGGTTGCGTCGGTCGCATAGCCGGGAATCACCGTGTCGTACGCGGTGGCGTTCACATGCTCGGTGTCGATCCATTCGACCTGGTCGCCGCGCTGCACGGTGCGTCCGCCGAAATGCACGGTGTACTTGATCTCGGGCCGCGGAAATTCCCATGGATTGCCCGCGCGCAACCAGTAATCCGGCGCCTCGACCTGCTCGCCGTTGACGATCTCCTGCCGGAACATGCCGTACTCATAGCGGATACCGTAGCCGAAGCCGGGAATGCCTAGCGTGGCCATCGAGTCGAGAAAGCAGGCGGCCAGTCTGCCGAGGCCGCCGTTGCCGAGTGCGGCGTCGGGCTCTATGTCGATCAGCGCGTCCATGTCGACGCCGAGACTCGCCAGTGCTTCCTTCATCTGATCGTGAATGCCGAGCGCGAGCAAAGCATTCGTGAAGGTCCGGCCGATCAGGAATTCCATCGACAGGTAGTAGACGCGCTTGACGTCCTGCTCGTATTGCAGGCGCGTGGTTTTCATCCAGCGCGCGACGAGCCGGTCGCGCACGGCAAGCGCCGCGGCATGCAGCCAGTCATGCGGATGCGCAGTGACGGCATCTTTGCCGACGCCGTACATCATGCGATTGGAAATTGAGCGCCGTAGCGCGTCGACGGTACTGTTGAGCTGGTCGAATTCCAGATCGACGGCTGTCATCGAGGCCTCCGGGAAAAAACGCTGCGGCATGCGCGAACCGCACAGATGACGGACGGGAGGCGCGTGCCGGTCAGGCGGGTTAAGAAAACAGAGTAGGACATTTTACGGCTCCCGGAAATCGTCGAGAGCGGGTGCTCCACACGCATGTGCCATGCCCGGCAGCACCCTCGCTCACAGGCGACGGGTCCGGCCAAAGCGCACGCGCGTGGTGCAACGCGCGCGCGGACGGGCACTGCGCGCGTGCATCGGACTGTCATCGCGGCCGATGCCAAAGTGTGAAGACGGCCACCACGGGCGTGACATGATGCGACGGGAATCATGCGACACAGCGATTATTTTTTCGGCCGATGACGCGCGGATGACCTGCTGATCTGATCGAATCGACGGCTTCATCTGCTGAACGTTCGACGCTTCCAGCGAGCGCACGGCCGGACGGGCTGCACTGTGCGTCGCTGCGTGAGTGATCACGCTCCGTACTCGGGCACGCGTGGCGGGGCTGACAGTTAGTTGCGTCTGCATGCGTTTTTCATCCTGCTTACAGTTGGGCTGTTGCTCTGCACGATCCCGGCGTCTCTGTAACAATCGCTTCATTCGCCGCGCGCGGCGGCCCTCGGCGCTCGTCCGGGCGGCCCGCGCGCCCGCAGTTGACCCACGCTTGCCGCTCGCGCCGCACATCGCCAACGATTCTCGCGGCGCGTCGCCATGCATATACCGACGAGCCACGCCTTGTCCGAACGACTCAATACCGCCGCGCCGCCCTTCCCTGCGGATGCCCCCATGTCCGCCGCCAACCGCCGCGCGATGGTGGCGATCATGCTCGCGGTCGCGCTCGCCACGCTCGACACCGCGATCGCCAATACCGCGCTGCCGGCAATCGCGGCCGATCTGCACGCCGCACCCGCGGCCTCCGTGTGGATCATCAACGCGTACCAGCTCGCGATGGTCGCCACGCTGCTGCCGCTTGCGGCGCTCGGCGACATCGTCGGGCATCGGCGCATCTATATCGGCGGAATCGCGCTGTTCACGCTCGCGTCGCTCGCGTGCGCCATCGCCCCCACTCTGCCGATGCTTGCCGGCGCGCGCGTGCTGCAGGGGCTCGGGGCGAGCGCGATCATGAGCGTGAACACCGCGCTGATCCGCTTCCTCTATCCGCCGCACCGCCTCGGGCGCGGTCTTGGCACGAATGCGCTGATCGTCGGCGTGTCGTTCGCGGTCGGACCGACGGTGGCGTCGCTGATTCTCTCGGTCGCGTCATGGCCTTGGCTGTTTGCGGTCAACGTGCCGCTCGGCGTGCTCGCGCTAAGCTTTGCGTGGCCGGCGCTGCCGCACACCGAACGCGGCAAGCACAACTTCGATCCGGTCGCGGCGCTCCTGAACGTGGTGACGTTCGCCGCGCTCATCTTTGCGCTCGGCGAAGCGGCGCAGCGAGCGTCGACTCAACTGGTGCTGGGCGCCGCGGCGCTCGCCGCGATCTTCGGCGCGCTGCTGATTCGCCGCGAGGCCGGCCACCCCGCGCCGATGCTGCCCGTCGATCTGTTCAAACGGCCGGTATTCGCGCTCTCCGCACTGACGGCGGTCTGTTCGTTCGCCGCGCAAGGGCTTGCGTTCGTGTCGCTGCCGTTCTATTTCGAGGATGTACTGCATCGCAGCCAGGTCGAAACCGGCTTTCTGATGACGCCCTGGCCGGTGGTGGTCGCGTTGGCGGCGCCGCTTGCGGGCAGTCTGTCGGACCGCTATCCGCCGGGTCTGCTCGGCGCGGTGGGCCTTGCGGTGATGTCGGCGGGCATGGCGTCGCTCGCGCTGCTGCCGGTGCATCCGCATGTGCTGGATATCGGCATCCGCATGGCGATATGCGGCGCGGGGTTCGGCTTTTTCCAGTCGCCTAATCTGAAAGCGCTGATGGCAAGCGCGCCGCCGGAGCGCAGCGGCGGCGCGAGCGGGATCGTCGCGACTGCCCGGCTGCTCGGGCAGACCACGGGCGCGGCCCTGGTTGCGTTGAGCTTTGGGATTGCGGGTCGGCATGGGCCGACGCTCGCGCTCGGCGCCGGCGCTTTTTTTGCCGGCGCGGCGAGTCTGGCGAGCGGATTGCGGCTTCTCGCGCCGTCGCATCGCGCGGGCGTGCACGCGAAAGCGTCGGCGAAATAGAAAGCGCGCGCGGTTGGACGCGCGCGGCACCCCGTCACTGCGCGGCGAAGTACCCCTTTACCGCTGCGACGAAGGTGTCGATGTCAGCGCGCGAAACGTCCTTATGCGTGACGAAGCGCGACGCATACAGCATCTGCGTGAGAATGCCGCGCTCCTTGAGCCACGCTTCCAGCGGCGCGCAGTGCTGCTGCGGGAACTGCGCGAACACCATGTTGGTTGCGACGGACTGCACCTTCACCTGATCGATGGATTCGAGCCCCGCGGCCAGATGCGCGGCGTTCGCATGGTCGTCGGCGAGACGCTCCACATTGTGCTCGAGCGCATACAGGCAAGCGGCCGCCAGCACGCCCGCCTGCCGCATGCCGCCGCCGAGCACCTTGCGCCAGCGGTGCGCGAGGTCGATCAACGCGCGGCTGCCCACCAGCACCGAGCCGACCGGCGCGCCCAGCCCTTTCGAAAAGCAGATGGAAACCGAATCGAACGGCTCGCACAGCGCCGCGACCGGCTTGGCCGACGCCACCGCCGCATTGAAGACGCGCGCGCCGTCGAGGTGTGCCGACAGGCCGCGCTCGCGCGCGAGCTGAACGGCCTCAGCAACATAACCCTCCGGCAACACCTTTCCGCCGATGGTGTTCTCCAGCGCCAGCAGCCGCGTGCGCGCGAAGTGGTTGTCGATGGGCTTGATCGCGGCCGCGATCTTCTCGAGCGGGATGGAACCGTCTGGTGCGTTCTCGAGCGGCTGCGGCTGGATGCTGCCGAGCACCGCCGCGCCGCCGCCTTCGTATTTGTAGGTGTGCGCGAGCTGGCCGACGATGTATTCGTCGCCGCGCGCGCAATGGGCCATCAACGCTGCAAGGTTGCTCTGGGTGCCGCTCGGGAAGAACAGGCCGGCTTCCTTGCCGGTGCGCTCGGCGAGCGTGGCTTGCAGACGCAGCACGGTGGGGTCGTCGCCCCAGACGTCGTCGCCGGTTTCGGCGGCCGACATGGCCGCGAGCATGGCCGCGGTCGGACGGGTTACGGTGTCGCTGCGCAGATCGATCATTGTGTGTCCCAGTGCGTTTTTCGAGTGAGAGGCCATGACGGCCGGCCAACGCGCCGCTTGTCGCTTGCCTTGAAGGGCAAAGCGGCGGGTGCCGGCCGTGAGCCACACAGTGTATTCAATTTGCGCCGCGCCCGCCGGGGCGCGCGGAGCGGATTTAAGAGCCGATGTAAGAGCGGAGGTAAACCAGCGGGGCTTGATATTCGGCGTGAGCGCGCCTGGCTAGCGCGGAAGCCACGCCAGCGGATCGACCGGTTGGCCGTTCTGCCGCACCTCGAACTGAATCGAGCCGACGCCGCGACTGTCCACGCCGACTTCGCCGATGGTCTGCCCTTGCGCGACCGCATCGCCTTCCTTCACGAGGAGCGTGCTGTTCTGCCCGTATGCGGTAATGAGCGAGTCATCGTGTTTGATGATGATGAGGGGTCCATACGCCTCGATGCCCGAACCCGCGTAGACCACCCGGCCGGTGGCGGCGGCCTTGACCGGATCGCCGGGACGTCCGCCGATCACAATGCCGTTCGAGCGGCCCGCGGCGAACGTCTTCAGGATGGGCCCGCGCAACGGCCATTGCAGCACGCCTTGTTGCGGCGCGGCCGACGCTGCCGGCGCTGCCGGCGCAGACGGCGCGGCTGGGCCGCCGCTCGGGGCGCCTGCATTGGGCGCCACGCTGGAAGGCGGCGTCACGATGCTGCCCGAGGCCATGGGCGGAGCCACGCGCAGCACCTGGCCGGGCGCGACGGCGGCATTCACCGGCAAGCCGTTCCATGTGGCGAGGTCCTGCAGCCCGCGCCCGTAGGCTGATGCAATGCCGGCAAGCGTATCGCCCGGATTGACGCGGTAGAAGCCGGCCGGCACCGGCACCGTGCCGAGCGTGGTGGGCCGTGCTTGCGTGTTGCCATAGAACGGTGTGCTGTCCCACGGCATGCTGGTGCAGCCGTTCAGTAGCGCGGCCAGTCCGGCGGCCGCGAGCAGACGGGTTGCAACCGATGGAGTCCCCGCCCATTGCCATGGTCTCGTCATGTGATGTCCCTCGACATTTTTTGATTCAATCTTGTGATTCGATCGACTTCAATCGATGCCTTAGCATTTGCCGTGCCGCTACCGGTCGCAACGGCAGACGCCGCGCTCAGACGCTGCCCTCGGCCTCGACCACCAGGACGCGCGCCGCGCCAAGCGGATGCGCGACATGCTCGGTACCCACCGACGCATAGAAAACATCGCCGGTTTCCAGAATCGTCGCCTGCTCGACACCGTCTTCGCGATAGCGCATCTCGACGCGGCCATCCAGCACGGCAAAGACTTCTTCTCCGTCGTTGACGTGCCACTTGTACGGTCGATCGGTCCAATGCAGCCGCGTGGTGATGCCGCCCATATTGGCGATGTCCAGCGCGCCCCAGGCGCGCGTGGCGGTGAAGCTCTTGCTGCGGATGATCTTCATGGTCCCCCAAGGCACTCGCTAAAGACCGCGCCGTGCGGCGCGGGCCGCTATCCGAATCTGACATGGCCGCCGCCGGCAAGCCGCGCGCGCCACAGTTGAGAACGGGCATTATAAGTCGCGCGGCCCGCCTGCCTCGCGCATGGAGGCGAGCCCGGCAAATGGTGTGACCATTGAATCCTCGTGCCCCTCACCTATACTCAACCTTGCTGCGCCCCGGCGGCGCGGACCCAAACTACCGGATCCCGCAAGGAGTCGACGATGAACAAAGCCACCTTTCTGGCCGTACAACTCAACGTCGACGACGTCGCCGCGTCGCCGGGACTGGTCGAATTGCTGAACAACCATCTGGTTTTCGCAGCCGACGTCGCCGAGGCCGCGGACGCACTCGTGCAACTGGCGAGCATCGTCGGACTGGCGAGCGGGGTAGAAGCACGCGTCGAAATTCCCGCGCTTGCCGTCGAGCGGCTGCGCGAGGCGCTCGACAACCTGAGCGGCTACGACGAATCCTGGCTGCTTGCGCTCGAACCGAGCCGCGCGCTATTCGACGACATAGCCCGGCAACGCACGCTGCACTAAGAGGCTGCGCTCGCGGACGACATCCGCGTCGCTGCGCAGCCGGACGTGGCCGGTGGAGCCGTCCGTCCATCCGTCGTCCACGTCATTGAGCCTTCGCTTTTCGCTCACCGCCCAAGCCACCAGTTTGCCGGAATGCCTGATTGCCGGCGCCGTCTGGTTCTGTCGGGCGAGTCAACTGGAGGAACCGCCGTGAAAAGTCTCCTGAACCGCCGTAGCGTGCTGACCGGTCCATCCCACATCGTGCGGATGGCGCAAAATCCTGCCGCCGCATCGGCTTCGTCTCCCGACGCGAACGCGGACGCAGACGACTTGTCGCGCGGTCTTGCGTCCGGGGCTGCATCGCGCCCCGCGTCCAAGGCCGGGGCGAACGTCGGGGCGGACGTGGATGCCGCTTTCAGAGCTGATTTCCGCGCCGATCCCAGGGCCGATTTCAGCGCCGACGCAGAGGCCGAGCTGGACGGGACTCCGGGACCGGGCACGGGGGCCGATGGCGCTTCCATTGGACCTTCCAACGCCGGGAGCGCTGGGGGTGCGGCCGTTGCCCGTCACGGCCCGCGCCCGGTGCTGACCTTGCGCCCCGTACAGGCTGTGCCCTCGCAGGTCAGCGCGCGCGGCGTGCAGATCGCCAATACCGCCGAAGTCGAATGGCTGGCTGAAGAAGATGCGCTCATGCCGTTTCGCGTGTTCCGCAGCTTTGCCTACTCGGTCAGCCTGCTGTTTCATGCGAAGGAGCTGGCGTACTACGTCGCGCTGTATCAGGACGGCGCCCTGTGGCGCGCGCTGAAGGCCGCCGACCTCGAAGCCGCCGAAGCCGCGTTCCATCATTTCGAGGACCAGGCGACGCGCCTGTCGGACTGCGAAACGCGCCGTGCGCAACTCGAGGCGCAGAACGGGCAGTTGGCGCGCATGATCGCGCGCTCGGAGGCCGAGGCCGAGCGGCTGCGCAGCGACCTGCAGCGACGCAGCGCGCAGGAGCAGGCGGCCTCGAACCGGCAGCATCAGGTGCGCAAGGAGGTGTCGCAACTGGAGGCACAACGCATCGCCGCGCAGGCGCATCTGAACAAGGCGCACCGGCAGATGCAGCAACTCAAGATGACGAGCAACGAAGCCATTCCGCACTTGCCGAGCCGTTGATTGCCTGAAGCGACGGGCGCTCACGGGCGGGTTTGCGGCGTGGGCCTGCGGGACGAGTGCCTCGCGCTGTGGACTTGGCTCCAGCGCTTTTACTTGGGGCTGGGCTGGATTGGGACTTCGGCCGGGCTTGCCCCGGCCAGCAACAAAACGCCGCCATGGCGACAAACCATGGCGGCGTTCTTTACAACATCAGATACCTGTCTACGAGCCGGCGCTTCGCCTACTCCAGCAACTCCAGCTCGCCATTGACCATTAGTTGCCGAAATACACGGAGCTACGGTCGGTCGTGATTGCGCGGCCGGCTTGCGAGCTGCCGGCGATAGGTGCGCCGTAGCCGCTGTCCGCCACCCGGGCCGAAGCCTGGGCGGTGCCGTTTTCAGCATTGACACGCGCCTGAGCGGCTTGCAGGTTGGCCGGGTAGTCGGTACGGTCGCTCGACGGGTTGTAGCCGGCCTTTTCGAGCTGGACCAGTTCAGCGCGAACCTGAGCACGCGTGACCGGCTGGTTCGATTGAGCAAACGAAGCGACCGGAGCGATCAGAGCAGCGGCGACGACAGCAGCAGAAATAAGAGTCTTCATGATGTATAACCTCCAGAACTTGTTGTGATTCGCTTCGGGCCTTGGTTGTCCCTAGCGCTTAAAAACAAGTTTAGGAGGGAGAGCATCTAGGGGAAACCCCTAAAACGACGAAACTCTATTCCGCAAATTGCAATAGTCGGTCGTCAAACCAGCCCCTACCCTATCCCGCCGATAGCCGCCGGCAATAATCCCGCCGTCACCACCAATCACCCGGCCGCCGCCCGCGCCGTGCTGCACGCGTGCGGCGACCCCTGCCGCTCGAGCGCTTCAGCTCCAGTTCGCGTGGAAGCTGCCCGCCTTGTCGATGCGTTCGAACGTATGCGCGCCGAAGAAGTCGCGCTGCGCCTGGACGAGGTTGGCGGGCAGTCGCTCCGAGCGGTAAGCGTCGAAATAAGCCACTGCGGATGCGAAAGCGGGCACCGGCACGCCCGCGTTGATCGCCGCCACCACCACTTCACGCAACGCCGTCTGGTAGTTGCTGGCGATGTCGCGGAAATACGGGTCGAGCAGCAGATTGGCGATCGCCTTGTCCTTCGTGTACGCGTCCGTGATTTTCTGCAGGAAGCGCGCGCGGATGATACAGCCGGCGCGGAAGATCTTCGCGATCGTGCCGAAGTCCAGGTCCCACTTGTACTCTTCCGACGCGGCGCGCAGCTGCGCAAAACCTTGCGCGTACGAAATCACCTTGCTGAAGTACAGCGCGCGGCGCACCGATTCGATGAAGGCGTCGCGCCCGGCGCCGAGCGGCTTTGCCGTCGGTCCTTCCAGCACCTTGCTCGCGGCCACGCGCTGATCCTTCAGCGACGACAGCACGCGTGCGAACACGGCCTCGGTAATGAGCGGCAGCGGCGCGCCGAGGTCGAGCGCATTCTGGCTGGTCCACTTGCCGGTGCCCTTCTGCGCCGCACGGTCGAGAATCACGTCGACGAGATCCTTGCCGGTTTCCTCGTCTTTCTTGCTGAAAATTTTCGATGTGATTTCAATCAGGTAACTGTCGAGCTCGCCCTGATTCCACTCGGTGTAGACCTTGCCCAGTTCTTCATTCGACAAGCCCGCCACCTGCTTGAGCACCGCATAGCTTTCGGCGATCAACTGCATGTCGCCGTATTCAATGCCGTTGTGCACCATCTTCACGAAGTGGCCTGCGCCGTCCGGACCCATGTAGGCAACGCACGGCTCGCCGTCCGGCGCTTTCGCGGCGATTTCGGTGAGAATCGGCGCAACCAGGTCGTAAGCGTCGCGCTGGCCGCCCGGCATGATGGACGGCCCTTTCAACGCGCCTTCTTCACCGCCCGACACGCCGGTGCCGATGAAATGCAGCCCGGCCTTTGCCAGTTCCTGATTGCGGCGAATGGTGTCGGTGAAATGCGTGTTGCCGCCGTCGATGAGAATATCGCCCTTTTCCAGCAGCGGCTTGAGCGATGCAATGGTGGCGTCCGTCGCCTCGCCCGCCTTCACCATGAGCAGAATGCGGCGCGGTTTTTCCAACGATTCGACGAACTCTTCCAGCGAGAACGCCGGCACCAGCTTCCTGTCCGGATATTCGGCGATGAGTTCGTCGGTCTTTTCGCGGCTACGGTTGTAGACCGACACCGCGTGGCCGCGGCTCTCGATGTTGAGCGCCAGATTGCGGCCCATGACCGCTAGCCCCACCACGCCGATTGCCTCTTTGCCCATGTGAATTCTCCAGTGTCCAAAAGTGTCGTGACGCCGCGCCGCGAGGAAACCGGGCCGGACGTCGAGGGTGAAAGCATAAAAGAAATGCCGGTTTGCCGCTCGTTAACGGGCAAGGGCAAGCCAGGCTGCTTTCGCTATATGGGGCGCCGTCACCGCGCGTCGCCCGCTTGCGCGCGCTTCCTGAATACGAGACTGAAATTGTTGGCCGGCATAGTGACCGGCTCGTCGCACACGAATCCCGCCGACGCCGCGAGCGCCACGACTTCTTCCATGTCGCGCACGCCCCACGACGGATCGCGGCTGCGCAACTGTTCGTCGAATGCCGCGCTGCTCGGCGCCGTGTGCGCGCCGCCGCGCTTGTACGGCCCGTAGAGGAACAGTACACCGCCGTCGCGCACATGGCGGCTCGCCCCGGCGAACAGCGCCTGCGCTGCACTCCACGGCGCAATGTGGATCATGTTGATGCACACCACCGCGTCGATCGTGCCGACCGGCCAGTCCGGCTGACGCACGTCGAGCGCAAGCGGGGCGCGCACGTTCGGCGGGCCGTCGTGCGCGATCCATGCGGCTATCGATTGGCGCGCCTGCAGGTCGGCGTCGCTCGGCTGCCAGTCGAGATCTGGCAGCACTGCAGCAAAGCAGACCGCATGTTGCCCCGTGCCGCTGGCAATTTCGAGCACGCGGCCAGTCGCGGGCAATACGGTGCGCAATACGGCGAGGATCGGCTCGCGGTTGCGTTCGGCAGAGGGCGAGCGTTGCCGCATCGACGGGACGGGTTCTGTCATGGTGATATGTGAGCGTTCGATTGCATTAGCTGCGTGGGACTGCTGGATGGGACTGCTGCGTTGGACTGCATTGGATCGGCATGCGCTCGCCGCTCAATCTAGCGCGAGACGCCCCGCAAGAGCGGTCAGCATATCGGCGCATGGCGCCGCGATTTTCAGCGCGAGAAGCGGGTCTGCACGGGTGCGCCCCAGGTTGATTGCGGCGACCGGCTTGCGCTGCTTTTGGGCCCATACGCAAAAGCGGTAGCCGGAGTAGACCATCAGCGAAGAACCGACCACGAGCACGGCGTCTGCGGCATCGAGCGCATGGGAAGCCGCCTCCACGCGTTCGCGCGGCACGCTTTCGCCGAAGAACACCACCGCCGGTTTCAGCAGGCCGCCGCAGTTCGAGCACGCCGGCACCCGGAACGTTTCGAGTGCATGCCATTCGAGATGCGCGTCGCCGTCGGCGGCGGTTTCGGCGGTGACGTTCAGGAGCGCCGGATTCTCGGCCTGGAGCGTCTGCTGGATCGCCGCGCGGGAATGCTGCGTGCCGCAATCGAGGCAGGTCACGCCGTCGATACCGCCGTGCAACTCGATCACATCGCGGCTGCCCGCGCGCTGATGCAGACCGTCGACATTTTGCGTGACGAGCGTCGCAACATGACCCGCGGCCTGAAGACGCGCCAGCGCGACATGCGCCGCGTTCGGCCGCGCCTGCGCGACGACGGGCCAGCCGACCATGCTGCGCGCCCAGTAGCGCCGACGCATCGCATCGGTGCCGAGAAACTCCTGCAGCCTGATAGGCGGCGAGCGCTTCCACTCGCCGTTGTCGTCGCGATAGCCGGGAATGCCGGAGTCCGTGCTGATGCCCGCACCGGTCAGCACGAAAAGCCGGGGATAGCGCTGCACGAAGTCATGCAGATCGTCGAGCGTATGCGATTCCTGCAAAGGCGCAATGGAGTCGGCAGATGCGGGCGGTTGGTCGGTCATGGCGGATGAGTGATGGCTGCGGCGTGGATTATGAACGCGCGATTGCGGGTTCAGCGACGCTTGCGGGTGTGGGCTTGGGCCGGTGGGGTTTTTCGGGCAGCGGTTGGTTGGGGTGTGGTTGGTTCAGGTGTGGTTGGTTGATTTGCGGTTGGTTCAGGCGTGTTCGCTTGAGGCGTGTTCGCTTGAGGCACGTCCGCTTCCGACCGGCTCGGTTTGCGCGCGCTCCGCTCGCCTTTCACCTGCTGCGGCCGTCCTGCTTCCTCTGCTTGCCCCATCTTGCGCGCCTGCCATTGCGCCAACGCGACCTCATAGCGTTCGAGCGCTTCGTCGTAAAGATCGAACACACACGGACTACAACCGCTATGGCAACAATCGTCGAGATCGGGCTGCACGGGCGGCTGCGGCTTCGGGTCGTCGGCGGATGCGGCACGGGGCACGGCGGAAGACGTCACTTGGATACGCGGAAACGGGTAGCGAGGCGCGAAGCGCAAACAACAGGCTGCACAGCGCCCAGTATAAGTGGATCGCCCGCGCCGCGCTGCGTGCCGGCCGCGCTCAGCCGCGTCCGACGAACGGCATTTTGCTCGCCATGATCGTCATGAACTGAACGTTCGCCGAGAGCGGCAATTGCGCCATATGCAGCACGGCATCCGCGACGTGGCGGACATCCATCAACGGTTCGACCGCTATCTCGCCGTTTGCCTGCGGCACGCCGCGTGCCATGCGCTCGGCCATGTCGGTGGCCGCGTTGCCGATGTCGATCTGACCGCACACGATGTCGTATTTCCGGCCATCTAGCGACACGGCCTTGGTGAGCCCGGTAATCGCGTGCTTGGTGGCCGTGTACGCCACGCTGTTCGGACGCGGCGCATGCGCCGAAATGGAACCGTTATTGATGATGCGCCCGCCACGCGGATTCTGCGTTTTCATGAGACCGAACGCCGCGCGCGTGCAGAGAAATGTGCCGGTGAGATTGATGTCGACCACGGAGCGCCATTCGTCGATGTCGAGTTCGTCGATGTCAACCGGCGAGCCGTTGCGTCCTGCGTTGTTGAAGAGCACGTCGAGTCGCCCATAGCGTTCGCGGATCGTATCGAACAGACCGCCGACGCTCGCGGCGTCCGCCACGTCGCACGGTGCGGCCAGCGCCTCGCCGCCAAGCGCGCGCGCCTCTTCGGCCACTGCCTCCAATGCGGCAACGCGCCGGCCGGCGAGCACGACGCTATAGCCATGTTCCGCGAGGCGCAGCGCGCAGGCCCGACCAATGCCGCTGCCCGCGCCCGTAACCAATGCCACTTTTCTGATTCCCGTCACTGTCACCGCGTGTCTCCCTGTTTGCCGGCCCGCGCGGGCCCGTGCCTTGCACCTTACCGCAGCGCCGGGCTCATCACAAATGCACGCGCCACGCGGCTCGCGTGCCGAAAGGCAACGGTTGAGGGGCTGAAAGATGAGCGCTGTGGGCTGAGGGCCGAGAACTAAAGGCTGCCCGCTTTCGTTGTCATTCCTGTCCGCCGGCGCGGCGGCTCGCGCATCAATGGTATCGTTCGAGGTTGCGTCGGCGCGTCGCGCCCCACGCATTGCGCACGTTGCCTTCGTGGCGCCCGCCCGATCCGCGCAAGCATCGAAAGCAGGTTGAATACACGTTTTATGAACTCACCGTCCACACCCGACCACGCTCGCCCGGCTCCGCTGCGCCGCTGGCCGCAAACCGGCTATCCCGTAATGCTGACCGCCACCGCCGCATGGCACGTTCTCGTGCTGGGCGCGTGGCTCGTGGCACCGCGAGCATGGCCGTGGTGGCTCGCGGCAATCTTCGCGAATCATGCGGTGTTCACGGTGGCCGGCCTCCTGCCGCGCACCTCGCTGCTCGGTCCTAACTGGACGCGCCTGCCCGCCGGCTCGCGCAACGCTGACGCGATTGCACTGACCATCGACGACGGCCCCGATCCCGTCGTCACGCCGCAAGTGCTCGATCTGCTCGACTCGCTAGGCGTGCGCGCAACCTTCTTCTGCATCGGCGAGAAGGCGCGACGTTATCCGCATCTCGTCCGAGAGATCGTTGCGCGCGGCCATGCGCTGGAAAATCATTCGCAGGTGCACGTGCATACGTTTTCTGTCACGTTGCCACATGCGCTGTGGCGCGAGATCGATGCCGCGCAACGCACGTTCGAAGAGCTCAGCGGCGAGCGGCCCATGTTCTTTCGCGCGCCGGCCGGCCTGCGCAACATTTTTCTCGAACCGGTGCTGCGCAAGCTCGACCTGCGGCTCGCTGCGTGGACACGGCGCGGCTACGACACCCTCGAGCGCGACCCTGAGGTCGTCGCGCGCCGCCTGCTGGACGGCCTCGCGGCGCGGGACATTCTGCTGCTGCACGACGGCAACGCCGCGCTCACCGCCGACGGCAAACCGCTGATTCTTGCCGTGCTGCCGCGTATCGTCGAAGCAGCTCGGCGGCATAAGCTGCGCTTCGTGACGCTGCGCGAAGCACGCGTCGACGCTTGATAGAGAGCGCGCCACAAGATTCAGACACGGAAGTCCGCCGCCATGTCCTCGTCTGAACGCGCTTGCAGCACGCCGCTGCGGCATGCCTTGATGAAGGCGTCGTAGTCGCGCTCAACCTGATCGGCGTAACTCGCCGCGTAGGCGGCGAGCGCTTCGGCAAACTGATCGCCGCGTCCAATATAGGCGCTCACTTCCACCGCCTGGCCGCTTGCCTTCGCATGGGCCCGCGCCATCACCCAGCCGCACAGTTGCGCATAGCCGGTCAGCAGGTCCGTATCGAATAGCTCGATGTTGGCCGACAGCTTCATGTCGCGCAATTGACGGAAGTAGTAGTGCCGCCCAAGCGGACTCGTGGTCCAGCCGAGAAAGATGTCGCTCGCGGCCTGCAGCATGCGCTGCCCCTGTACGACACGCTCGCCCTGATGCTTGACCGGTGGCGTCTTGCAGTAACGCGCGATGACCGACGGCCTCGCTTCCTTCATCTGCAGAAAGAGCGGCTTGCCCATGTGGTCGACAAGCAGCACGGCCATGCAGCGGGTGCCGACGCTGCCCACGCCCACCACTTTGAACACGATGTCCTGCACGCCGAAGTGCGCGAGCAATTCGCGGCGATCGTGCGAGATCGTCTTGACGTAGTCGCTCCACATGCTGTCCAGCATCTTGTGTCCATGCGCGCCCTTCAGCACTTCGGTCTCTTCTTCGGTGAACAGGGTGTTCGCGCCGAGCACGTGAAAGAGCGCGGGCGGCGCATCGCGAATCACCCAGCGATGACCGTCATGCTCGGCCATTTTCTCGAACAGACTTTCGTGCGTGCGGCTCGCCGCCTTTTCCATGCCGCGACGGACGGCGCGGCGCCGTTCCGGCGTGAGCGCGGTGTCGGCCATGCGGTCGAACGTGATGCGCTCATACCAGAGATCGAGTGCGCCACACTGCGCGTATTGCGCCATGCGATTGCGATATTCGCCAATCGCGGTCATCACCAGATCTTCCGCGGTGCCACGGCTCAGGCGCATATGCCTCGCGGCAATCACGAGGCTCGCGGCGAGGCGTTTCAGGTCCCATTCGAACGGGCCGACCGACACTTCGTCGAAATCGTTGAGGTCGAACACGAGCTGCCGCTCGGGCGTCGCAAAGCCGCCGAAATTCATCAGATGCCCGTCTCCGCAAATTGGCATGACAAGGCCGGTATCGTGCACCTTGCTCAGGTCATGCGCCTGCAGGATGGCGGTGCCGCGAAAGAACGTGAACGGCGACACGGCCATGCGCCCATAGCGCAGCGGTACGAGGTTCTGCACGCGGCCCTCGCTGCTCTCCTTGAGCAACGGCAGCGGATCGCGCTGCAGTTCGCCGACCGTCCGGTGGCTCGAGCGCTTCGACTTTTCGCGCGCGGCACGGCCACGGGCTTCGCGCTCGGCAATGGTGCTGGCTTTCATGCTCATCTCCGTTCTTCTTGTGAGGTTCACTATCCGTTCGAGAGACCTGACGCCCGGTCGCATTGCATGCTAGCAGAGCGATCGGTAAAAAGGTGCGGGCATCTTTTACCGATGCCGTGCGCATTCATTCTTCGCATCCGTGCAAGCCCGCAAATTTCCGCTTTCGGTGTTGCCACCACTTCAGCATTTTCCTTTCGAGCCGTTTACCAGTACATGCGGAAATTCAGTGACGCACGCGGAGGCCCTGTGGAAAAGGCCTCTCTCGACGCATGACGTGCGGCGCGCCAGATAACGGAGAAATTATGTTTGTCGCAATTGGCTGGCTGTTGGTGATCGGCTCCGTCATAGGGAGCTTCGTTGGTGTGGGCGGCCATTTGCCGGCCCTGATACAACCGTTCGAATTGCTATGCATTTTTGGCGCAGCGATTGGCGCGTTCGTCGTCAGCAATCCGACTTCGACCTTGAAGAAGACGCTGAAGGCAATTCCTTCGTGCTTCAAGGGCGGCGGCTACACGAAGGAAAAGTATCTCGAGTTGATCGCACTGCTTTACGAGCTGCTTCAGAAAGCACGCAAGGAAGGCATGATGTCGCTCGAAGCCGACGTATTCGCCCCTGAAGAAAGTGTGATTTTCCAGAAGTACCCGCACGTTCTGGCCGATCACCATCTGCTCGATTTCATCGTGGACTATCTGCGCATGATGTCGGGCGGCAACGTCAATGTGCTCGAAGTGCAGGACCTGATGGACGAAGAGCTGGCCACGCATCACGCCGAGGCGTCGGTGGCGGCCAACGCGATCCAGAAAATGGCCGACGGGCTGCCGGCCTTCGGCATTGTCGCGGCCGTGATGGGCGTGGTTCACACGATGGGCTCCGTGGGCGCGCCGCCCGCCGTGCTCGGCGAGATGATCGCGGGTGCGTTGGTCGGAACCTTCCTCGGCATTCTGCTCGCGTATGGATTCATCGGCCCGCTCGCCGATCTGCTGAATGCAAAGGGCCGTGCCGAAGCCAAGCCGTTCCAATGCGTGAAGGCGGTGCTGCTTGCGTCGTTGTCCGGCTACGCGCCGCCCATTGCCGTGGAGTTTGGCCGCAAGGTGCTGTTCACCGCGGACCGTCCGAGCTTCCAGGAACTCGATGACGCCGTGCGCGCTACCAAGTCGCCGAAGCCTGCCGCAAGCGGAGCCGCGTAATGACGCAAAGACGTTCACGCGGCTCGCAGGAGCAGGAAGCGCCGCCGCCGCCGATCATCGTGCGTCGCTCGAAAAAGGGCGACGACCACGGCGGCCATCACGGCGGCGCATGGAAAATTGCCTACGCCGACTTCGTCACCGCGATGATGGCCTTCTTCCTGCTGATGTGGCTGCTCGGCTCCACGTCGAAGTTCGACAAGCAGGGTATCGAGGACTACTTCAACACGCCGCTGTCGAGCCTGCTCGGCGGCAGCCAGGGCACGGCCTCCGCGCGTCCGAACGTGATAGAAGGCGGCGGGCGCGACATTTCCGACACGCGTCCCGGCGACGGCAAGAAGACGCAGATCGAGCCGGCCACGCCGGTGAACGTGGTGCCGACCGTGGCGCCTGCCGACGCGGCCCGCTTGCAGCAACTGAAGGAAAAGCTCGTTTCGCTGATCGAGCAGAGCCCTGCGCTGAAGGCGTTCAAGGACCAGATCCGCATCTCCATCACGAATGAAGGTTTGCGCATCGAGATTGTCGATTCGCAGAATCGCCCAATGTTCGCGTCGGGCAGCCCGCGGCTGCAAACTTATGCGGTTGCGATCCTCACGCAGATCGGCGCGGCACTGAACGACGTGGAGAACCGCATTTCGATTGCGGGCCACACGGACGCGGTGCCTTACACCGGCGGACCTGTCGGCTATTCGAACTGGGAGCTGTCGTCCGAGCGCGCGAACGCCGCGCGCCGCGCGCTGGTTGCCGGCGGCATGCATGGCGAAAAGCTGCTGCAGGTTCGCGGCCTCGCGGACGTGCTGCCCCTGAACAGCAATGTCGTCGATGAACCGACCAACCGGCGCATCAGTATTCTCGTGATGAACAAAGCTGCGGAGCAGGCGTTCTTCCACGACGGCGGCCGTACCTCGATCGACGAAAACTCGCCGGCCAGTGCGGCGATCCCCGCAGTCGCGGCGCGCACGCGTCCGGCTCCAGGCGCGACCATCGTCCGCTAGCGCTTTAGCCGCGCGTCTTGCGGCGCCTTGCGCTCATGTCGAGTTCCACCCATGTCGGCGCGTGGTCGCTGGCGTGCGCTTCGCCGCGCACCCAGCGGTCCACGCCCGCGTCGCGCAAACGCGGCGCGAGCTCAGGGCTCAGCAGGATGTGATCGATGCGCAAGCCCGAATTCGTGTCCCAATGGCGGCGGAAATAATCCCAGAAGGTGTAGACGCGCTCATCCCCGAAGTGCTTGCGCAACGAGTCTGTCCAGCCTTGCGCGAGCAGGCGCTGGTAGCGTTCGCGGCTTTCGGGCTGCAGCAGCGCGTCTTTGAGCCATGAGCGCGGGTTGTAGATGTCTTCGTCGGTGGGTACGACGTTGAAGTCGCCGGCCAGCACGACCGGATGCCCGCTCTTGAGCAGATTCGCCGCATGCTCGATCAGATGGTCGAACCACTTCAGCTTGTATTCGAACTTGGGACCGGGCTGCGGATTGCCATTCGGCAGATAAAGACAGCACACGAGCAAACCGCCCACGGCCGCCTCCAGATAGCGGCTATGCGTGTCGGCCTCGAAGCCCGGCAAGCCGCGGCGGCTCTCCAGCGGCGCCTCGCCCTTCGACAGAATCGCCACGCCGTTCCATGCGCTCTGGCCATGCCAGATGGCGTGGTAGCCGGCGTCGCGCAATGCGTCGGCGGGAAACGCGCTGTCTGCCGCCTTCAGTTCCTGCAGGCAGACAATGTCCGGCGCCTCGCGCTCGAGCCATTGCACGAGCGCCGCCTGGCGCGAACGAATTCCGTTGATATTGAATGTCGCAATGCGCAGCGTCGCCACGGCAACTCCTCCTGCAAGCTTATTTCGACGACGCCTCGCCCGATACCTGCGAAGCCGCTTCATCGCACCACTCTATCGCCCACGATCGCGCGCAGGCAATTGCGTCCGCTTCGTTCGGGAAGGCGTCGATGTCGCCAGAATCGTGCGAGCGGAAATGCTCGTTTTTCTGCGGTATGCGAGTGATCCGGGCCCGCGCGTAGTAGACGCCTTCGTCCGCATGGCGTGCCCGGCAATCGATATGAAAATGCCTGTAGTCGAACTGCATCGGTTGTCCTCTGGAACGCTTGTTGCCGTTCAGCGGTAGCATCGTTCGTACCCGCGGCCGCATCGCCGAGGAACCACGCGCGCAACGCAGTAGCACTGCGCGTGTGGTCCGCCCTCGTCAGTGAGCGCGCATCAGTTCGGCACGTTCACTGCCCCGTTTGCGACCGTGATCGCATTGCCGCCAGGGCTCGTCGCAATGGCCGGCAGGTTCGCGGTGGTCAACGCCGGCGCGGCGCCGGGCGTACCGCCGCGCGGCACCGTATGAACGACCTGCGAAGGCGGCAGCGGCGCGCCGTTCTTCAGGTGGCTCCACATCAGGTTGAGCGCCTGAATGTTGTAGTAATGCAGCGGCACGAAGCGCGTGTCGAAGCCCGCCACGCCAAGAAACGCGTCGAAGTGCTGACCATTGGTGATTTCGTAGAACGACAGTCTGCTCGCCCCGCCCTCAACCAGTTGATTCGTCGCCACGTACGGCCGCGAAGCATGGTTGATCGGCACAAGAGCGTCCGCGCGGCCTTGCACGATGATGGTCGGCTTGCCATGCAGATTCGCGTTCACCTTGATCGCTTCCACGTTCGTGGTGAGCGTGCCGTTGGTCCACAGCGTGCGCAGACAGGCCGCGCCCACGTAACTTGCATCGACCGTGGCGAGACGGTGATCGAACGCGCCCACCGTGCCCGCGTTGTAGACCAGGTTGATACCGTTGGTAGGCGGCACACCGTTGCCGTTGCCGAACACGGTGAGCAACGGCGAAACAGCGGGTGTCACGCCGGCCGCGCCGGTCGAACTGGTCGTGCCGAAGCTGAAGTTGCACAGGTTGTCGGTCACGCTCGCTTTGGCATAGGCGTTCGCGTAAGTCACCGCGACGGCCGGCACCGCTTGCGAGTCCCACATAGGCGCATGCAGCAGATCTGAATCGGGCTGATAGCCGTTCTGATGCAGCAGTGCAAGCGCATTGGTCGCCTGGGTTGCCGTGTCGCCGCCCGCAATCACGCCGTTGGCCGCGAGCGTCGTGCAACGCGCGGTGCGAATCGCGGTCGTGGTGGCAAGCGGCAGGGTCGTCAGATACGGCGACCCCGTCGCGGCGGGCGCAAGTGCCGCGCATGGTTCCAGCAGGTTGGCGAGCGTCATGTAGTCGGCAAGCGGCTTGCCGAATGCGCCGACGGGCACGCCGCCCTGCAGGACCGACACTTGTGAAGGCACACGCACGTTGATTTGCGGCTCACCCACCACGACTGCGTTGATGAGGCCTGTCGTGTCCTGTTCCGCCGCGGCGAGCGCAGCGCCGCCGCCGTTGCTGACCGATGCCGCGATGGTCAGAATGCTGCCGGGTTTATAGCGCACAGTGCGGGTCGTACCGTTCAACGTGCCATATGAATCGTTGAGCGCCCAATAGGCGAACTGGATCGCCTGCAAGGTGTTCTTGCCCCAGTCCTGTTCGGGGTTCTGTTGCGAGTGCGCGTGCTTGAACGCGTAGCGGTTCGGGAACTGGCTGTTGAAGGTGGCGAGATCGGTGTTGCCGAGGTTCGCCGTGAAGAGACTCGCCTTGCCCGCGGCGCCCGCGTCCTGCAAGGTGCCGTCGATCAGCGTGACGCGATTCGTCGACAGTTCATGCGCGCCGTTGCCCGATCCCTTGTCGGTGTACGCGACCGCGCAGCCGCGCTTGAGGCCCCACTCGCCCGCGGCGGAAATCGCGCCGTACACGCCGCGCGAACCCGATGAGGTTGCGGTGACAATGCACGGTTGATCCGCATTGAAGCTCGCCGGAATCTGCACGAGCACGCTGACATTCTGCTTACCGCTGCCGTTATCCGCGAAAGCCAGGTACTCCTTGCCGGCAATCTTGCCTTCGCCCAATGTGTCGTTGCCGTTCAGGTCGACATTGGGGCCCCAGAAGCGCCCGTAGCCGCCGTTGCTCGTCATGTCGACGAGCGCGCGATAGTTCGACCAGATCGCGAGGCGCCGCAGTTCGGCGGCCGTGGGTTGCGCGGGGTTCGCAATGGCCGGCGCAGTGGCCGCTGCGAGTCCGGTTTTACCGAGTCCGGCCGTCAGCAGGTCGTCATTATTGCCGTCATACGACTGCGTTCTGACCGTGCCGACGATGAAGTCCGGCAACGTGTTCGCTTGTGGCGGCGGTGGACCGTCGTCGTGACCCCCGTGGCATGCGCTCACACCGAGCGCGACGACGATTGCAATCGACAGCGCGGACCTGCTTCGAAGGGCTGATGTCATCTGTGCTTGTCTCCATTATTTGCAATACCGTTTTGCGTGACTGTGTACACGCAGCGGCGCCGGGTTTGCTACCCTGAATTGTTCTCGCACGACACTTCGTATAGCGACGCATCGCCAGCCTGCATTGACCTTTCAGCGGAGTCAATAGAACGTTATGGCAAGAGACAACGAATGTGTAAATTCGGGCGACGAAGTCGCCTTGCATCAACCTTCGCGGCGCCGTTTTCTACAATCGGCCGCGGCGGCGGCAACAGTCGGTGCGGCACCGCACCTTCGCGCGCAAAGCCAGGTGCCGGCCGTGCCGGCCGCTCAGGCACCCGTGGCACAGCCAGTACCGGCGAGACCCGTCGAACTCAACGTGAACGGCCGCACTTATTCCCTGCAACTCGAACCGCGTGTGACGCTGCTCGATGCGCTGCGCGAGTACGCCGGACTGATGGGCACGAAGAAAGGCTGCGACCGTGGCCAATGCGGCGCATGCACGGTAATCGCGAACGGACGCCGCATCAACTCGTGCCTGACGCTTGCTGTCATGCACGAAGGGGAGACCATCACCACTGTGGAAGGGCTCGCGAGCAACGGCGTATTGAGTCCGCTACAGCGCACGTTCATCGAGCATGACGCATTTCAATGCGGCTACTGCACACCGGGGCAGCTATGCTCGGCGACGGCATTGCTGGAGGAGTTTCGCAATGGCGCTGCGAGCGTCGTGACGGCAGATGTGCGCAGACGTCCCACCCAGCTTTCCGACGACGAGATTCGCGAACGCATGAGCGGCAACCTTTGCCGTTGCGGCGCCTATGCGAACATCGTGGCCGCGATAAGCGCCGCGCATCAGGGCCATGCCGCGAATGCGAGCGCGGCCGGCGCAGCACCTCACGTCGATCAAGGGCAACGCGATCGACCCGACAACCCCGACCAGGCGTGAGGCCGAGCGAATGGATGCGATTTCCTACGAACGCGCCGCCGACATTGCCGGTGCAGTGCGAGCGGCACAGCAGCCGGGCACTGTCTTCATCGGCGGCGGCACGAATCTGCTCGATCTGATGAAGGGCGGGGTCGAGCGACCCATGCGGCTCGTCGATATCACGCATATCAGCGGACTTGGCGACATCACCACGCTGCCCGGCGGCGGCATTCGCATTGGCGCGCTCGTGCGCAACAGCGACGCCGCGAATCATCCACTAGTGCGCGAACAGTATCCACTGCTGTCGCAGGCATTTCTGTCCGGCGCGTCGGCGCAACTACGCAATATGGCGACCGTCGGCGGCAATCTGCTGCAACGTACGCGCTGCGCTTACTTTTACGACACCGCGTTTTCACAGTGCAACAAGCGCCTGCCGGGCAGCGGCTGTGCGGCGCTGGAAGGCAACAACCGCATGCACGCGATTCTCGGCGCGAGTTCGCAGTGCGTGGCGGTGAACCCATCGGACATGAGCGTCGCGCTTGCGGCACTCGACGCCGTGGTGCGCGTGAGCGGGCAGGCCGGCGAGCGAAGCATTCCGTTCGCCGAGTTTCACCGGCTGCCCGGCGACCGGCCCGAGCTGGATACCACGCTGCGCCCCGGCGAACTGATCACGTCGGTGGACCTTCCGCCGCCGCTTTTCAGCCCGCATTCGCACTATCTGAAAGTGCGTGACCGCGCCAGTTACGCATTCGCGCTGGTGTCGGTGGCCGCCGCGCTGCACATGGACGGCGAGCGCGTGCAGGCCGCGCGCATCGCTTTGGGCGGCGTCGCGCATAAACCGTGGCGAGCGAGCGCCGCCGAGCAGATGCTCAACGGCCAGCCGCTCACGCAAGCCACGCTGACCCGGGCGGCGGCAGCAGCATTAAGCGACGCAAGACCGCTCGCCGGCAACCGCTTCAAGGTGCAGCTCGCGCAACGCGCCATTGTGCGCGCGGTGAACGAGGCCGCCGGCCGCCAGGGAGGTGTCGCATGAACATGATCGGTCAACCGTTCGACCGCACCGACGGTCTGCTCAAAGTGACCGGCGAAGCGCGTTATGCGGCGGAGTTTCCGGAAGCGCGTCTTGCGCATGCAGTGCTCGTCACGAGCACGATTGCGCGGGGCACGATTGCGTCGATCGACATGAGCCGCGCCCAGGCAATGCCGGGCGTATTGCTCGTCATGACACACGAGAACGCGCCGCGTCTGCCGAACGGCGGCAAGGCGCAACTGGCGCCGCCGGCCGGGCGCCGTCTGTCGCTGCTGCAGGACAACGAGGTGCATTACAGCAACGAGCCGGTTGCGGTGGTCGTCGCGGATACGCTCGAACATGCGACCGATGCCGCACGCCAGTTGCGCATAACCTATCGGGCGGCCGCCGCCACGCTCGACTTTGCGCAGGCGAAGGCCAACGCGCATGCCCCGGACAAACCACAAGGACGCCAGACCGATACACAGCGCGGCAGTTTCGAAGATGGCCTGCAAAGCGGCGCTGTGCATATCGACGCGACGTACACGACACCCATCGAGCATCACAACCCCATGGAGCCGCATGCGACGATGGCGCGCTGGGACGGCCCGCAGCTCACGCTCTACGATTCGACCCAAGGCGTGAGCGGCGAGGTGCAGGCAGTCGCAAAGACGCTCGGCATTTCCCCCGCGGACGTGCGCGTGATTTCGCCGTTCGTCGGCGGCGGCTTTGGTTGCAAAGGCTCGTCGTGGTCGCATGTGTCGTTATGCGCGATGGCGGCGAAACAGACCGGGCGTCCGGTGCGGCTCGTGCTCGAACGGCCGCAGATGTTCGGGCCGGTCGGCGCGCGCCCGCGCACCGAACAGCGCCTCGTGCTGGCCGCGCGGCGCGACGGCACGCTCACCGCCATGCGCCACGACAGCGTCTCGAACACGTCGATGATCGAAGACTGGACCGAGACCTGCTGCATGGTCACGCGCATGCTCTACGCGGTGCCGAACCAGCAGACCACGCACCGGCTCGTGCCGCTCAACGTGGGCACGCCGACCTTCATGCGCGCGCCGGGCGAAACCACCGGCTCGTTCGCGCTCGAGTCGGCGATGGACGAACTCGCGGTGGCGCTCAGGATGGACCCGCTCGCCTTGCGCCTGAAAAACTATGCGGAGGTCGATCCGCAGGAAAACAAGCCGTGGTCGGGCAAGTCGCTGCGCGAGTGCTATCAGGCCGGCGCCGAAAAATTCGGCTGGTCGCGGCGCAATCCCGCACCGCGCTCCATGCGTGACGGCAACACGTTGATCGGCATGGGCATGGCGACCGCCACTTATCCGGCCAATCGCAGCGAGGCCGGCGCGACGGCGCGAATTCTGCCCGACGGCACCGCAATGGTGGCCTCAGGCACCCAGGACATCGGCACCGGCACGTACACGGTGATGACCCAAGTGGCCGCAGACGCGCTCGGCTTCGCGCCGGAAAACATTCGCTTTGCGCTTGGCGACTCGTCGCTGCCGAAGGCGCCGGTGTCGGGCGGCTCGCAGTCCGCGGCGAGCGTGGCGCCGGCCGTGCGCGAGGCGGCGAACGCGGCACGTACGCAACTGATTGCGCTGGCGCTGGCCGACCCGGCCTCGCCGGTACACGGCCTGGCGCTCGACGACATCACCGTGGAGAACGGCTGGGTGACGAGCCGCTCACAACCGGCGCGGCGCGATCCGGCTGCGGCGATCATTGCGCGCTCGGGCGGCAAGCCCATCGAGGCCACGTCCACCGTGAAGCCCGGCGACGAGAAGCAGAAGTACTCGTTTCACTCGTTCGGCGCGGTGTTCGTCGAAGTACGCGTGGACGCGGACCTCGGCACGATCCGAGTGCCGCGCGTGGTCGGGGTATATGACGTGGGCCGCGTGCTCAACGCAAAGACCGCACGCAGCCAGATGCTCGGCGGCATTGTGTGGGGCGTGGGCGCGGCGTTGCAGGAAGAGTCGTGGCTGGATACGCGCTATGGGCGCTTTACCAATGCGAACCTCGCGGAATACCACGTGCCGGTGAATGCGGACATCGGTTCGCTCGACATTACGTTTCTCGACCGGCCTGATCCGCATATCAATTCGCTCGGTGTGCGCGGCATCGGCGAGATCGGCATTACCGGCGTATGCGCGGCGCTGGCCAATGCGGTGTATCACGCAACCGGCGTGCGCGTGCGGGATCTGCCGGTCACGCTCGACAAGATCATGCAGACGGCGCGGGTCTGAACGACGCGGATCTGAACGACGCGGGCCGCTTGCCTCGCCGTGCGTTGCGCCGCACAATCGGAAGCATTTCATTGACCGGTGCTTCCCATGGCTTATGCGTCGCTGGCCACTGGCCTGTTGCTTGCCGCCGGCGTCGGCTCGCGCTTCGATCCGCACGGCGTGCAGAACAAGCTGCTCGCGCGTCTGCACGACGGCACGCCCGTGGCTGCGGAAGCCGCCCGGCGGCTGTTGCTGGCCGTGCCCAAAGTGCTGGCGGTGGTGCGGCCGGGCGCGGAAGCGCTTGCGCGTGTTCTGAACGATGCGGGCTGCGACGTAGCGTTCGCGCCCGCCGCCCAACGCGGCATGGGAGCAAGTCTCGCCGCCGGCGTGCAGGCGAGCGAGGACGCCGAAGGCTGGATCGTCGCGCTCGCGGACATGCCGCGCATTGAGCCTTCGACTATCGAAGCGCTCGCGCGTGCGCTCGACGGCGGCGCCGGCCTCGTCGCGCCGTTTTATGCGGGGCAGCGTGGGCATCCGGTGGGATTCGGCGCGGTGCACCGCGATGCATTGCTCTCGCTCGACGGCGACAGCGGCGCGCGTTCGCTGCTCGCTTCCGAACGGCTGACGCGGCTCGATGTGGACGATCCAGGCATTCTGCGCGATGTGGACACGCCGGAGGATTTACGGGGGATCTGAGCGCGGCGGCCAGTGCGATGTTGGCTTCGTTCCAAAATCAGCCCCACGGCCTCTTGGGCACACGGCTTGCGCAAGACCCGGCACTTACAGCGATCACCGCCAGAACTGCACGCGGATTGCGAATCAACCGCGCAACTCGGTCCAATTCCGCCTAAGCTGATGTGACGCCGCCATTATCACGCCCCATTCCGCCAACCTTCACGCGGCGCATGCGTTCGAACGCACCGACTGCCCATGAGCGAAACCAGCCCGCGCCTTTTCATCGTGTCACCGCATTTCGACGACGCCGTCTTCAGTTGCGGCGCACTGCTTGCCGCCCATCCGGACGCCGCGGTCTGCACCGTGTTCGCCGCGCCTCCAGAACATACGATGCACACCGAGTGGGACGAAAAGTCGGGCTTCGGCAACGCGCACGAAGCGATCCACGAGCGCACGTTCGAAGACGACCGCGCGCTCGAAGTGCTGGACGCGATCCCGCTGCGCATGCCCTTTCGCGAAAGCCAGTACGCCGATTCACCATCGATCAGCAAAATGGCGGCGGAACTGGAGGAAACCATTTATCGAACCACGGCCAACACGTTGCTGATGCCGCTCGGCCTGCACCACGACGACCATGTGCGTGTGTTCGAAGCCTGCTGCGAGGTTCTGCCGCGCCTGTCGCATCTCGCGTGGTTCGGCTACGAAGAAGCGATTCATCGCTGTACGCCGGGCGTCGTGCAGGCGCGCCTCGCGGATCTCGCACAGCGCGGCATCGTCGCGACGCCTGCCAATCCGAGCGCGGGCCACACGATCGACGTGCAGCGCCGCGCAGAACTGAAGCGCGAGGCCGTGCATGCGTACCGGAGCCAGTTGCGCGCGTTCGGCCCGGGCAATTACGACGACGTGTTCGCAGCCGAGCGCTACTGGCAACTCAGCGTGGGCCGTCGTGTGAAAAAATGAGCGGCATGGCAGCAGTGCAAGATGACGGGAGATGAGCGGACAGAAACGCGCCAACGGAATGGCGTGGCGCAAAGTTCGACTCGCGCCGGAAACCCCGGGAGAATGAAAAACCGCCTACGCTTGAAGAGAACGGCACGCGCCGCCACGCACAGTTTCCAATACAGGTGATTCAATGAGCTTCGACATGCATACGAGCCCGATTCCCGACCCGAACGCCGACCCCACGCGCGATCCGGAAGGCGATCCGCTGACGCCGCCGTCGCCCGGCCATCACACCGAGGAGCCGCAGCGCCCCGAAGGGCCGCCGGACAAAGATCCGGTATGAACGGCCTCACGCACGACGCCGCTACGTCAACCGTTGCAAGCGA
Organism: Paraburkholderia phenoliruptrix; assembly: GCF_019511605.1. GTDB lineage: Bacteria > Pseudomonadota > Gammaproteobacteria > Burkholderiales > Burkholderiaceae > Paraburkholderia > Paraburkholderia phenoliruptrix_A. Next base: position 760,214 of record NZ_JAEUAV010000001.1, read on the forward strand.
AGCGGCAGCGGCGCGCTAGCAGGCAATCGCAACGTCAGCCGCATTAGTGCATCAGCTACTAGCCGCGCCGGACACATCGGCCGCGCAACGTACATCGAGTGTGTGCAAGGTCGCGCCGGTGCGAACCGAGCCGGCGCGCTCGCGGGTGCAATGGTTAGCGTTCGCCGGCCGCATCAAGCGCACGGCCAGCGCCCGCAATCAGCTCGTGAGTTCGGTAAAGCCCTGCAACAGACGCTCGATGTCGGCGGCGTGGATGTTGCCCATCGTCGAGATACGGAACAGTTGCGCCGAAAGTCCGCCCTGCCCCGCGTAGATCACGAAGCCGCGCGCCTTCAGTGCATCGTGCAATTGCGGGTAGCTGACGCCGTTCGGCAGCCGATACGCGCGCAGCACGACCGACGACTCCTGCGGCGCCAGCACACTTTCAATGCCGCGCTCGGCCAACCCCGCGCGCACCTGTTCGGCGAGCACGGCATAGCGGGCGTGGCGCGCGCGCCAGCCGCCTTCATCGGCGATTTCGCGCAGTGCCTCGACGAGCGCGTAGTACGCGTGCACCGACGGCGTGAACGGCGTATTGCGCTGGTCCTGCAGACGCGCGAGCCTGCCCAGGTCCAGGTAGTAAGTGCGGCTCGCCGCCTGCGCGAGTGCCGCGCGGCGCACCAGCACGAACGATGCACCAGGCACGCCGTGCAGACACTTGTTGGCGGTCGCGGCCACGGCGTCGAGACTCGTGTCGGCGAAGTCGATTGCTTCGGCGCCGAAGCTGCTCACCCCGTCCACCAGCAGGCGCAGGCCGCGCGCGCGGCACAACGCACCGAGCGCTGCAACGTCGTTCAGACGCCCCGTGGTCGTTTCGTGATGAATCACCGCGACGTGCGTGAACGCCTTGTCCGCGTTGAGGCGTTCAGCAATCTTCGCGAGATCCGGCGCCTGCATCCACTCATGCTTGAGCACTTCGTGCGCAATGCCGTATTGCGCGGCGATCTGCGCAATGCGCTCGCCGTACACGCCGTTTTCGACCACCAGCAATTTGCCGTTTTGCGGCACCAGCGCGGCCGTCATGCTTTCGACGGCGGCCGTGCCCGAGCCTGTCATCAGCACGGCCTGCCACTCGCTGGCGTCGAGGCCGTACAGATCGACGAGACGCGTGCGCGCCTCTTCCTGCAAATCGAAGAACTCGCTTTCGCGGTGGCACAGGTCCGTCTGCAACAGGCTATTGCGGACGCGTTCGGTGAGCGTCACCGGGCCGGGATTGAGCAGCAGCATCAGGCGCTTCCTTTGTGTGACTTCAGCCGGCGCCAATGTGGCGCATCAGGCGCGCTTTCACATCGGGCGGAGTAATGGTGGGACGCGGCAAGCCGTCCGGCGTGCCACGACGAATCGCGAGGCGCGCGAAGCGTGGGCCTTCGAGCGGCGCGGATTCGAACAGTTGATCGAGCACGGCCGGATCGTCGCTTTCCACCGCCGACGCATAGCCGCACGCCGCCGCCACGCCCGCGAACGAAACTTGCGGCGACACCGTGGCCTGGCCGCCCGTGGAGTCGTGCGCGCCGTTGTCGAGCAGCACGTGCGTGAGGTTCGACGGACCGTAAGCGCCGAGCGTGGCAAACGCGCCCATGCGCATGAGCGCGGCGCCGTCGCCGTCGAGCGCCACCACATGCAGGTCCGGACGCGCGAGCGCGAGGCCGAGCGCGAACGGCGTCACGCAGCCCATCGAGCCGACCATGTAGAGCTGGTTCGGACGGTCGTCGATAGCGTAGAGCTCGCGGCCGCAAAAACCGGTGGACGCGAGCACCACGGTCGACTCGAGCGGCGTATGCGCAATCACCTTTTTCAGCGCGTCGTGCCGCGACGCCAGATCGCTCGCCGCCACGCTGCCGAACTGCGAACGCGCAGCCGCCGGCACGCGCCGCGCGCCGGCGGGGCCCGCCTTCAGTTCATACGGCGCGACGCTGCCCTTTTGCATGACGAGCGCATATGGACGGCCGGTCTGGTCCATATGGGCGATGGCGCGATCCAATGCCGGGCCGATTGCCTCGGCTTGCGTGGGAAAGGTCTCCCAGGGAATTTCCATCGTGTCGAGCATGGCGGGCGTAACCGGGCCCATCAACGCATGCTGCGGTTCGTCGGCGACGCCCGGCTGACCGCGCCACGTGACGATCAGCAGTTGCGGCAGACGGAAAGTCCACGTCAGCGAGGTGAGCGGGCTCACCGCGTTGCCGAGCCCGGAGTTCTGCATCATGGTGATGCCGCGGCGCCCATTACGGGCGCCTAGCGCGACGCCCGCTATCAGCGCGACGGCGTCGCCTTCATTGGCCGCCGACACGTAATGCAGCGACTCGTCCTGCAGCACATAGTTGATGAACGGCGTCAGGTACGAGCACGGCACGCCGGCATACCAGTCGAAGCCGCGTTCGCGCGCCGCCTCGACAAACTGTGCTGCTTCGATCATTGCGCCGCTCCGTTCGCTGCGTCAGCGTCCGCACCGCCGACGGACGCTGCGAGCGGCGTCTGCCCGTGCGCGAAGTCGCCCGCGCGGCGGAAGTCTTCCAGATCGTTGACGCCGCGCCAGTGGCCGTGCACGTACTGCACCTCGATGGACTCACCGGCTTCGATCAGCGCGTTCAGCAACGCGGGCATGTCGAGCGACGCAAAATCGGCGCGCGCCTGCAACTCGCGCATCACGGTCTGCAGACGCTCGCGGCCTGCGCCGCGCACGTTCAGAAGACCGACCCAGCGGCCATGCGGCGTTTGTGCAGCGATTGCCGACGACGCCTCCTGCCCGCTCGACACATGACGCAGCACCACCTTGTTGCCGAACAGACCGCGGTCGTCGGCGGCCGAGCACCACGCGAAGTCGCGCACGCTTGCGTTTTCCGCGTCGGTCAGCGAAGAATCCACCACCACGCTGAACGCCGCTTCACTCTCCACCAAGTCGCGCAGAATGTAGCTGCGGAACAGCAGATCGCCGTAAGAAATCACGGTGTCGCCTGAGAGCTTGTCGAGCGCGCATGCGAGCGACGCGAGTTCGCCCGTCTCGGCATGCCTGTCGTTGACGACCAGCTTGATGCCGGCCGTGTCGATCGCATCGGCGCGATAACCGCCGACCACGGTGATGTCGTTGACGCCCTGCTTCTTGAATGCGTCGACGAGCCAGCGCAACAGCGGCTTGCCGGCCACCGGCAGCATGACTTTCGGGCGGTCTTGCGTGACGGCCTCGAGGCCCTTGCCGCGGCTCGCCGCGAGCACGACGGCGGAGCCTGCCGCCCGGCCGCTCGACAGATAGCGGTCTTCGGCTTCCGAATATTCGTCGGCGTCCTGCAAGCGGAAAATCTCGTTGACGGCCGCGATGCGGTCTTCGACGTTCACGAGCGTTTCGCTCGTATGGATCTCGCGCGCCACCGCCTGCATTGCCGAGGTTGCCGCGCGAATCAGATGGTTCGCCCAGATCACCGTGCTGATGCCGGCTTCGCGGAACACTTCTGTCGGCGTGCTGTAGTACTTGGTCGGCACGATGACGAGCGGCGCGCGGCCGGCCCATTCGCGCGCGAACTCCAGAATTTCGTCGGGCCGCGAGAGCTTGCTGTGAATCAGGATGGCGTCCGCACCGGCGAGGCGGTAGGCTTCCGCGCGGCGCAACGCCTCTTCCATGCCCCAGCCCGCGATCAGCGCTTCCACGCGGGCGACAATCGAAAAATTCTCGTCCGACTGCGAGTCTTTGCCGGCCTTGATCTTGCCGCAGAATTCGTCGATGTCGGCAAGCGGCTGCGCCTCACCGTTGATGAAGCTATTGGTTTTCGGAAACTGCTTGTCTTCGATGCACACGCCGGCAATGCCGCGCTGCTCCAGCTTGCGCACCAGACGGCGCACGTTGTTGAAGTTGCCGTAGCCGGTGTCGCCGTCGAGCAGGATCGGCAGATCGCTCGCGTCGGCCATGAATTCGAGGTTGTCGACCACCTGGGTCCAACTGGCTTCGTTGTTGTCGCGCACGCCGAATTGCGCGGAGATCGCGAGCCCTGAGCCCCAGATCGCCTTGAAGCCGGCCTCGCGAACGATGCGCGCCGAAAGGCCGTTGTGGGCTTCCATCATGAATTCGAGTTCGTTGCTCACGAGCATCTGGCGCAGGCGCGCGCTGCGTGAAGCGGAAACAAAAGCGGGTTCGCGGGCGTTCATTTTATGCACTCCTGGTGGCGGCCTACTGCGGGCTACTTGGCGCTCTTTTTGCCCGACTGGCGACTGGAAAATGGCGACTATAGCGGAATTTTCATTTATTCGTCATTCGCATGACCTGGCTTTTTCTGGCGTGCGGTTAAGTGGAGAAATGTGTCATTTTTTGCGGAATGACGCGCCGCGCGTCATTTAGAACCGGTTGGCGCAATGCGGACTTCTCACGAATTCGCCATTTCGATTTACGCCAACGCGCGTTGAGTGAAACTCACCGCAGAAAATCGCCATTCGATTTCACTTCCGCGCAAGCGGAAAATAAATGCCGTCAATCGGCGCGCGGAATCAGCGCGATTAATTTCCGCATGCTCGACGAAGCGCCGCGCAGCGCCGTTTAGTCAGACGAAACCCCGTGCCAGCAGGGGTTTCCCCTGCCTCAGGAACCACCTGAAAGCTGCCGTTAAACAGGTCAGCAGCACCGGCTCATCCGATAGACCTTTTTGCCAAGCACGCCCCTTTGCCATGACTCTGAACAAAAAACTGGCCTCAATGATCGCTGTTCTCTGGTTTGGCCTGATCCTGATCGGCGGCTTCGGCGCGTGGCAAAGCCGTGCGTCGATGATCGCCGACCGGCGCGGCCAGCTCACCGCGCTGATCGACCAGGCGAATCACGTCGTCGGCCGTTACTACGCGTTGGCGCAACAGCACACCCTCACGGAAGACGAAGCGAAGAAGCAGGCGCTCGCCACGCTCGAGTCGATGCGTTACGGCAAGGACGGCTACATCTCCGTGAACGACTCGCAGCCCGTCATGCTGATGCATCCGTTCAAGAAAGAGCTGGTCGGCAAGAACATGGGACAGTTCACGGACCCCGCGGGCAACCATCTGTTCACGGACATCGTGACAGCAGGCAAGCGCGAAGGCGGCGGCTTTGTCGATTATCTGTGGGCCAAGCCCGGCAGCGACAAACCCGTGGCCAAGACCAGCTATTCGCTGCATTTCCAGCCGTGGGACCTGTATCTCGTCACCGGCATGTACATGGACGACGTACAGCGCGCGTTCTACGCGAGCCTGTTGCGCTGGCTCGCCATTACGGTTGCGCTCGGCGCGATCGCCACAGCCATCATGGTGCTGGTGCTGCGCAGCGTGCGCCGCTCGCTCGGCGGCGACCTGGAAGTGGCCGTCGAGCACGCGCAACTGATGGCGCGCGGCAATCTCGCAGTGCGCGTGCCGGTCAAGGAAAACGACGCCGGCAGCCTGCTGCATGCGTTGCAGAGCATGCAGGCCGGCCTGGTCGACACCGTTTCGCGAGTGCGCATGGGTACGGAGAACATCAACATCGGGGCGAGCGAGATTGCCGCCGGCAATACCGATCTGTCGCAACGCACGGAGGAACAGGCCGCTGCGCTGGTTCAGACGGCGTCGAGCATGGATCAGATGACCGTCAACGTGAAGCAGAACGCGGACAGCGCGCAGCAGGCGGCGCAACTCGCGGGTCAGGCCGCCGACGTCGCCACGCGCGGCAGCCGCGTGGTGGACGACGTGGTGCGCACGATGGGCGAGATCACGACGAGCTCGCGGCAGATCGGCGACATCATCGGCGTGATCGACGGCATTGCCTTCCAGACCAACATTCTCGCGTTGAACGCGGCGGTGGAAGCGGCCCGCGCGGGCGAACAGGGACGCGGCTTCGCCGTGGTCGCCGCCGAAGTGCGCAGCCTCGCGCAACGCTCGGCCACGGCCGCGAAGGAAATCAAGGCGCTGATCGAAACCTCCACCACCACCGTGGAAGCGGGCGCGTCGCTGGTCTCGAACGCGGGCTCGACGATGGGCGAAATCGTGCAGTCGGTGCGTCGAGTGAACGAAATTCTCGAGGAAATCAGCAACGCGTCGCGCGAGCAGAGCGCAGGCATCGAGCAGGTGAATCGCGCAGTCGGCGAAATGGATCAGGTCACGCAGCAGAACGCGGCGCTCGTCGAGCAGGCCGCCGCCGCCGCTCATTCGCTGAAGGACCAGGTAGGTGTGTTGCGCGAGGCGATTTCGAGCTTCTCGCTGCCTGCGTGAAGTAGTACCTGTGAAGTCGTGGGCTTGAAGCCTCTCGTTTGAAGGCGTACGCGCGTGAAGGGCCACTACGGGAAGCGCGCTCGACAGGAGGCGAGCGCGCCTTGAAATGCCGCGTATGAATCGACGCATCGACCGAACAGAAAAAGCCGCGCGGACGTAAAAGTCCGCGCGGCTTTTTTGCGTCCGTCGAGCGAGTTGGCTTGCAGTAATCTCGCATACAGATTACGTTCTCATTACAATGAGCCGTGCCGCAAGCCAACCCGCAGTTTATTCATTCATGATCCATAAGAAAAAGTCCCAGCCGCGCGATCCTTACGCACCGGTCGCGAAGAACCAGTTGCTGGTCGCGCGCCTGCCGATGTGGCGCTCCAGGCTCATCGTGGTGCTGGTGTTCGCCGCCTTTGCCGCGCTCGCCGGGCGGGCGTTCTGGGTTCAGGTGCTCAACCGCGACTTTTACGTCGACCAGGGGCAAAAGCGCTACCAACGCACCATCGAGCTCGACGCAACGCGCGGGCGCATTGTCGACCGCAATGGCTCGATGCTCGCCGTGAGCCTCGCGACCTACGAGATCTGGGCTTCCCCCAAACTGCTCGACGAAGCCGCGTTGCCGCCGCTGTCGAGGCTCCTCGACCTGCCGCTCGCGGAACTGCGCCGCCGTCTGAACGGCGACAAGACCTTCGTGCTGCTCAAGCGTCAGGTGGATGCGGAGACGGCCGGGCATCTGTCGAAGCTCGGGCTCGCGGGCATCACGCAGATCGCCGATTCAAAGCGCTTTTATCCGGAAGGCGAGTCGGCGGCTCACGTCGTCGGGTTCACCGACATCGAGGACAACGGTCAGGAAGGCGTCGAACTCGCCGCGAACGAACAATTGCTTGGGGTGCCCGGCCATCGCGAAGTGATCCGCGACAGACTGGGCCGCGTCGTATCGGAAACGCGGCCGCTCGTGCCCGCACAGAACGGCGAAACGATTCATTTGACGATCGACCGGCGCATCCAGCAGCTCGCGTATGCACAGTTGAAGGAGGCAATCGCAAAGCATCGCGCGGAAGCGGGCAGCGTGGTGGTCCTCGACGCGCGCAACGGCGAAATTCTCGCGCTCGCCAACTATCCGAGCTTCGATCCGAACGACCGCGCGCGCCTGACCGGGCGGCAGTTGCGCAATCGCGCGGTGGTCGACACCTTCGAACCGGGTTCGACGATCAAGCCGGTAGTCGTCGCGCTTTCCATCGACGACGGCAAGGTGCGGCCCCAAAGCACCATCGACACCGCGCCGGGCTGGTACAAGATCGGCCCCGCGGTGATCCACGACACCTCGAATCATGGCGTCATGACGGTTGCCGAGGCCGTGCAGAAGTCGAGCAATATCGCGCTCGCCAAGCTCGCGCTGAATCTGCCAGCCGAAAAAATCTGGGCCAAATATCAGGAGTACGGGCTTGGCGTGCGGCCGGAGCTGACGTTTCCGGGCGTGGCATCGGGCAAGGTGCGCCCGTACAAACGCTGGCGCCCCATCGAGCAGGCGACGATGGCTTACGGCTACGGCCTCTCGGCATCGCTGTTGCAGATCGCGCAGATCTACACCGCGTATGCCGGCGACGGCACGATGCGCCCGGTGCGCCTCGTGCGCGAGGACGGCAATGGGGCGGCAGTCGCATCTAGCCGGCACGCGGTCACCACGCCGGCCACCGCACGCGCGATCCGCGCGATGCTGGAAATGGCCACCGGCGACGGCGGCACAGGCCGTGCGGCAACGGTGGAAGGCTATCGCGTCGGCGGCAAGACCGGCACCGCGCGTAAGCAGGTCGGCGCGAGTTACGCGAAAAACCGCTACCGCGCGCTCTTTGTCGGCATGGCGCCGATGAGCGATCCGCGCCTGATCGTCGCCGTCATGATCGACGACCCCGCGGGCAAGGCGTTTTACGGCGGCACCGTGGCCGGGCCCGTGTTCAGCGCAGTGACGGGCGGCGCGCTGCAATTGCTGGGCGTGCCGCCGGATGCGTGAGGGGCGCCTTTGCGCTACGCACACGCAAGCTTCCGGTGCTGTTACAACGGCATCCTGAAGACTTCCGGCGCGCTTACGGGCCTGCGGTCACGCAGGCTCGCGCGGGCGGCCCGCCTTTTGGACACGCTACGCGCAGCACGGCCTCAGTCGCGCGCGGTCTCGCCGAGCAGCGCCTCCACGCGGTTGCGTCCGTTGTGCTTGGCCTGATACATCGCGCGGTCGGCCTCGTCCATCATCGCGCGGCCCAGCGCCACCGCTTCGGCCGGCGAGCCGCTCACCGTACGGGCCGCCACGCCGATCGACACGGTCAACGCAATGCGTTCGCCGTCGTCGTCTAGCAGATGCAGTTTTTCGACCGCTACGCGAACCCGCTCGGCCACCGTCTGCGCGTCCGCACGGTCGCCCTGCACCAGCGCGGCGAACTCTTCGCCGCCATAACGCGCCACCGTATCGCCGAGCCGCACCTGCTGCCGCACGCACGCCGCCACCGCGGCCAGCGCGCGGTCGCCGGTCTGATGTCCGTAGGTGTCGTTGATCCGCTTGAAACTGTCGACGTCGATAAAAAGACAGGCGAGCGGCACGCCGTAACGCGCCGCACGTACCAATTCTTCGCGCAGACGCTCGTCGAAATAGCGGCGGTTGGACAGTCCCGTGAGCGGGTCGGTCATGCCCAACTGCTTGAGCCGTTCGCGGTGCGAGACGTTGTCGAGGCTCGCGGTCACGATGCTCGCAAAACGCTCGAGAATGTCGGTCGCCATGCCCTGCGCAAAGCGGTTCGCGTCGTCGCTGCCAAGGCACAGATAACCGCTCACGGTATGACCGGCGGCAAGCGGCAGGAGAATTGCGCTCGCCGGCACCTGCGCGTCGCCGAAAAATGCCCGGCGCGACACCTCGTCCAGTTCGCGTGGCCGGCCAAGCCACGGCTGTCCGCCTTCGCACAGGCACTGCGCCACCCTGCGCGCCTCGCGCGATGTCTTCAGGTTCGGGCGGTCCATGGCGCGCAGCGCGGCGGGCTCGAGCAGTTCGAGCAGCATGGGCGCGCGTTCGTCGAGCCATAGCGAGACCGCCGACAGCGAGAACTCGCGCGGCAAGTGGCCAAACAAGGTGTCGAGAAACGACACGAAGTCCTGCGCGCCGATCAAGCGCAGTTCGACGTCCTGAAAGCGGCGCAGCGTGCGTTCGTTGTGCTGCACGGTGTCGACGAGCGAGCGCAGACGCTCGGAAAGCGGCGTTGGGGCAGGATAGATCACGTTTTCGGCAGTTTTCAGCGGTGCGGGCTCGTGGCCTGGAACTCAAACGAGGTCGGTGACTTTTATAACGGCCCTTTTTGCGGCGTCTTGAGGAAAACGCACGGCAAGCCGCCGCGCAAACATTTAGCGCCTCTTAAGTCTCGCTTAATTCTTTGCTGTAACCATGCGACTCAACATCCCCTGTTGAGCCGCCAGATCATCGGCGGCGTTTTTTTCAGCGATGTTCGCCGATGCGTCAAAAGACAGGCTGCATGCCTGCGAAAAGAAGGAGGTCAAACCATGGTTGAGAACGCGGTATTCGAACATCTGCGCGCCATGCCCGACAACGAATGGGTGCAGCAGATTCACTCATGCAAGGTCTCGGACCCGTTGCAGCCGCCTTGGGGACGTTCATACCGGCTCGTCGAATGGACCATGAAGCACACGCCGCAAGCGAGCCGCCGCGTGGTGCCCGCCGAAAGCACGCCGCTGCAGATCGCACAGGCCGTCGTCTCGCATGTGCCTGGCCGGCGCTTTTGTCAGCAGGGCGACGAATAGCAGAAGTCGAGCGCGTCGTCGAGGCGGTCGTTACCCCAGAACATCTCGTTGCCCACAAAGAACGTGGGCGCGCCGAAAATGCCTTTTGCCGCGGCAGCTTCTGTCTGTTCCCGCAGACGCAGTTTGTTCGCGTCGCTCTGCGCGTCGGCAATGATCTGCTGCGCGGGCAAACCGAGTTTCGCGAGCGCTTCGCTCACCACTTCCACCGAACCGATATCGCGGTCATGCACGAAATTCTGCTGCATGATCTCGCGGCAATACGCGGCGATCCACTCACGCTGCGCGCCGAGCAACGCCACGCGCAACGCAAGCAACGCGGCGCGCGGAAAAACGCTTGGGCCCGTCCACGCCAGGCCGTATTTGCGGCACTGGCGTTCCATATCCTTCCAGACGTAGGCGCCCTTCTCCTTCTGCAGCACGAACGGAGAGTTGTCGTAGCCGAGCGCGCGAAAAATCGGCCCGAGCAGAAACGGCCGCCACAGAACACGCACGCCTCGGGCCGCGGCCTCGGCCTCGATCCGCATCGCGCTCAGGTAACTGTAATTGCTGCCGAAGTCAAACCAGAACTCGATGTCGCGCGCGGGCGCAGGCGGCGAAGCGGTGGCGTCATTCATCTCGTCTCTCTTGCAATGTCTGACAGTCGAACAGCACAAGCTTGCCTATGATAAGAGTCTTTGCGACCCCAAACCCAAGGTGGAAGCATGATGCGTTACCCGTACGACCTGCTTGTCGCCGCGTGTCTTGCCATCATCGTCATGGCGGCCTCGATCGGCCTCGCGCTGAACTGAACGGCATACGACAGGCAGGCCGAGGGTTCAGCGCGTTTGCGTGGCAACGCGCAGCCCGAGCGAGATAAACAGCACGCCGATAATCTTGTTCTGCCAGCGGCGAAGCCACGTGAGACGCTTGACGAGTCTGCCCAGCGGGCGGATCGTCAACACGATCAAAGTGGTGTAAAGCGCGCTCATGCCGACGAAAATCAGCCCCAGCACCGTGAACTGGAGAAACGTCGAACCGTGCTCGGGGTGCACGAACTGCGGCAGAAAGGCGAGAAAGAAGAGCGCGGTTTTAGGGTTGAGCACTTCGGCGGGAATGGCCTGAAAGAAGGCTTTGGACGCCGACACCGGCGCGCTCGCGGGCATATCGCCGCTGGCTGGTTTTTCGCGCAATGCCCGAATGCCGAGATAGACGAGATACAGCGCGCCGATCCACTTGACGGCGTTGAATGCGAGCGCAGAGGTCATCAGCAATGCTGAAAGGCCGACTGCCGCGCCGAGCGTGTGAACGAAGTCGCCGACGGCAATGCCCAGCCCCGTGAAAATGCCCGCCTTGCGTCCGCCATGCACCGTGCGCGTCAAAACCAGCAGCACGGCCGGCCCCGGAATCAGAAAAAGACCGAGCACGACGGCGACGAAGGTTCCTAAAGTGGATAACTCGAGCATGCTGTCCATGGTGTCTCCGATTATTTTGCAGTCGTCCGTTTATGGACTGCAAAGTGTACCTCGCTTATCGAAGAGACCGCGTGGCAAACTCGCTATGATTCGGGGCGGCACCCGAACAGGGCGGCAAACCTTTTCATGTCAGGCTAGCGAGCGGAATTCCAGTGACTTACACGTTGTCGACGCGGCACATCCACGAACTCGAGGTTCGCAAGAGCCGGTTCATTGCGTATGCGATACCCGTGGAGGATCGCAACGCCGCGATGGACGAACTGCGCCGCCTGCGCGACGAGCATCCGGCCGCGACGCACGTGTGCTGGGCGCTGCTGGCAGGCGGCCAATCCGGCATGTCCGACGACGGCGAGCCCTCCGGCACGGCTGGCCGGCCGATTCTGGAGGTGCTGCGGCATCACGATCTGGACGGCGTGCTGGCCGCCGTGGTGCGCTACTACGGCGGCGTGAAGCTCGGCGCGGGCGGCCTCGTGCGCGCCTACACCGACGCCATCGCCTCCGCGCTGCTGGACGCGCCGCGCGTCGAACGGATTGCCCAAGGCTCGCTCGTCGTAGAAGTGAGCTACGCGGACGAAGCAAAGGTGCGGCGCTGGATCGAAGCGCAAGGCTACGCGCTCGCCGATACCGCGCACGGCATGCTCGTGACAATGACGATCCGGCTGCCGGTCAATATGCTCGACGACGCACGGCGCGCATTGGTCGATATGACGCAAGGCAAAGCGGGCTTCTTTTGATGTCGGCGGACTGACATCCATTTTGGAGATGGGTTGCGGGTGGGCACTGTTACCATGCTGCTCTCCCAGGCACGTATCACCACTTAAAGGGCCACTCCTCTGATCTCGACCGCCGCTTGTTCCCGCGCAGCGCCCGAATCGGCGCCGTACGCTTCGCATCTGTCGCAACTGGCGCATCTGGCGCCCGAGGCCGCGCACACAGCGGCGTCCCGGAAAAATACGGTGCTCAAGGGCTGCAGCGTAATCGCGCTGCCGTTGCTGCTGTCCGCCTGCTCCTGGTCCTGGTTCGGGCTGAACAGCAGCAGTTCGCCGCGCGCCGCGGCGGCTCCCGCCGGCTCGCTGAGCGTCGCGCCCGCGCGCGAGTTCGCGTACATGCCGGCGCTCGACGGGCGTGTATCGCCGAACCGCATCGAAAACACGGCCATGACCGGCGTCGTGCTGAAAAGCGAGGTAAGGGACGCGGTGCGCGAAAGCGTGGCAAACCACCTGAAGGTGGCAGGCTTTCATCTCGACGATAAGCGCAAAGTGCTGAGCGGGCGCATCGAAAAATTCAGCGTAGACGACGTTCGCTCGCCGGCCCTGTGGACGCTGCAGATGCGCTACGTAGTCACCGACGCGTCCACGCACCAGGTGGTGTTCTCGACCACCAAGACCGTCAAGCGCAAATCGCCGAAATTCACCAGCAACACGATTGCAATCGAGGACACCGTGAAGCTGAGCGTCGACGCACTGGTGCAGGATGCCGGCTTCATCAAGGCAGTGAATTAGGCAACGCCAGGCGCCGCGCTCTGGCGTAGACACCTGCTGAGGCGCGGCCACCGTTTCGCTACAATCGGCAGCAGCGCATTGCAATGCTTGCTGTCGCTGCTGCCTGCTGCCTGCTCCACGTTTGCGCGCTTACGCCGCGCCCAAACCAGCGCCAATCAACGCACACCCTGCGAGGCACCCATGTCCACGACCGCCTGGCTCTTCTTTCTTCCCGCCTGCTTCGCCATCAACCTCGCACCCGGGCCGAACAATCTCCTGTCGATCAACGTGGCCGCGCGGCACGGCTTCACGACTGCGTTCCTCGGTGGCAGCGGGCGGCTGCTTGCGTTCGCCGCGATGATCGTGCTGGCCGCGACCGGTCTCGCGGTCGTGCTGCACGCGTCGGAGTGGTTCTTTCTGACAATCAAACTGGCCGGCGCCGCGTACCTGATCTGGCTCGCCATTCAGTTGTGGCGCAGCGACGCGCCCGCCATCGACACCACGCACGCAGAGTCGGCCTCGCTCGCGAGAATAGCGCGGCAGGAGTTTCTCGTCGCCGCGGGCAACCCCAAAGCGATCCTGGTGTTCACCGCCTTTCTGCCGCAGTTCGTCGACATTGCGACGCCCATGCTGCCGCAGTTCGCCGCGCTTGGCGCCAGCTTTCTGGTGCTCGAATGCGTGGCGATAGCACTCTATTCGTGGGCCGGCATGCATCTGGGCAAATGGCTCGTGCGCGCACGCGTGAGACGCTGGTTCAATCGCTGCTGCGGCGCATTTCTCGCCGCCATCGGCGTGAGCTTTCTGCTCGTGCGGCGTACGTGAACCGTGTGGCGTTCAAAGAGAGCCTTTGCTCACGTCCATAAGCAATTGCTAATGCACTTGCCGAGAAACTTTAACTATCGCTATAGACGTGGCGCCCCTATGCTCGATCAATGACCCGCCGCCGTGCTCGGCGACACGCGGTATGGGCGAGCGACTTCTCATAGTCACAGGAGCGGCATCATGAAGATCTGCATCTTCGGAGCGGGAGCGATAGGCGGTTTGATGGGCGTGCAACTGGCACGCGCCGGCGCCGACGTGAGTTTCATCGCGCGCGGCGCGCATCTGGCGGCCATGCGGGAGCATGGCGCCCGGCTGATCATGGACGGCGAGACGTTCAGCGCACCGGTACGCTGCACGTCGGACCCAAGCGAGCTCGGCGTGCAGGACCTCGTGATCATCACGTTGAAGGCGCACTCGCTGCCGGGCGTGGTCGACTCGATGCAACCGCTGCTCGGCAAGCACACGGCCATCGTGACCGGCGTGAACGGCATTCCGTATTGGTACTTCTATCAGCACGGCGGCAAGTTCGCCGGCACGCGGCTCACGAGCGTCGACCCCGACGGCAGTCAATGGACGAAGCTCGGCCCCGAGCGCGCGATTGGCTGCGTGCTTTATCCCGCGGCCGAAATCGTCGAGCCCGGCGTCATCAAGCATGTGTACGGCAAGAAGTTTCCGATCGGCGAGCCAAGCGGCGAACGCACGCCGCGTATTCAGCAATTTCACGAGATCATGCAGGCGGCGGGTTTCGAGGCGCCGATTCGCGACAACATTCGCGACGAGATCTGGCTGAAGCTGTGGGGCAACCTGTGCTTCAACCCGATCAGCGCGCTCACGCACGCCACGCTCGACGTGCTCACGAGCGATCCGGGCACGCGCGCCGTATCGCGCACGATGATGCTCGAGGCCAAGCGCATCGCCGACCAGTTCGGCGTGCATTTCCGTGTCGATGTCGAAAAGCGCATAGACGGCGCGGGCGCGGTCGGCGCGCATAAAACGTCGACGCTGGTCGATCTGGAAAACCGCCGGCCGATGGAAATCGACCCGCTTCTGACCGTCGTGCAGGAGATGGGGCGTCTCGTCAACGAGCCCACGCCCACCATCGACGTGGTGCTCGCGCTCGTCAAGCTGCGCGAGCGGATGGCCTTGCAGGGCGCCTGAGTGGCATGCGTTCAGCGCGCGAGCCGTGGCATAAGTAGAAAAGGATCGGACGGCGTCCGATCCTTTTTCATTTGCGCGGGTACCGCACGGTCATTGCTCGCGCGGTCACTGGTCGATTGCGAGCCAGACCGCCTTCGGCTCGGTGAAGTTTTCAATTGCCACGTCGCCGTGTTCGCGGCCAAAACCCGAATCGCCCGAACCGCCCCACGGCAGGCGCACGTCCGTGTAGCCGTAGGTATTGATCCAGACGGTGCCCGCCCGAAGGTCTCGCGCCACGCGATGCACGCGGCCAATGTCCGCGCTCCACACGCCGGCCGCGAGGCTATACAGCGTGCCGTTGGCAATGCGTATCGCGTCGGCTTCGTCATTGAAACGGATCACGCTTGCAACCGGTCCGAAGATCTCCTCCTGCGAAATACGCATTTCATGTTCGACGTTGGCGAACACCGTCGGCTCGACGAAGAAACCGCGCTCGCCGACGCGCGCGCCGCCCGCGACCAGCGACGCGCCTTCCGAGCGTCCGGCCTCGACATAGCCCAGTACGGTTTTCATTTGCGCGGCGGAGATCAGCGGCCCCATTGACGTTTCGCGCAGCGACGGGTCGCCCACCTTGATCGACTTGGCGCGCGCGGCGAGCCGCTCCACCACTTCGTCGTACACGTCGCGATGCGCGAGTATGCGCGAACCGGCCGAGCACACTTGCCCGGTGTTGAAGAAGATGCCCGACGCCGCGGCTCGCACGGCGTTGTCCAGGTTCGCATCGGGGAAAATCAGGTTCGCCGACTTGCCGCCCAGCTCCAGCGTCACGCGCTTGAAGTTGCCCGCCGCGCCTTGCAGAATGCCGCGCCCCACCGAAGGCGAGCCGGTGAACGTGACCTTGTCCACGCCGGGATGCGCGACCAGCGCGTCGCCCACCACGCGCCCCTTGCCGGTGACGATATTCAGGACTCCCGGCGGCAGGCCCGCTTCGAGCGCAAGTTCACCGATTCGCAATGCGGTGAGCGGCGTGATCTCCGCTGGCTTGACAATCAGCGTGCAGCCGCACGCGAGCGCCGGCGCGATTTTCCACATGCCGATCATCAACGGGAAATTCCACGGCACGATGGCTGCGACCACGCCAACCGGTTCGCGGATCGTGTAAGTCAGCGCATCCGGGCGAACCGGCACCACCTGGCCGTTAATCTTGTCGCACCAGCCCGCGTAGTACTCGAGCGTATCGACCGCGGCCGGAATGTCCTGGCGCATGACGGCGGCAATCGGCTTGCCTGCGTCCAGACTTTCGAGCGCCGCGAGTTCATCGAGATTCGCACGCATCAGGCCGGCAAGCCGGGCCAGGATGCGGCCGCGCTCAGCCGCCTTGATGCCGTTCCACACTTTCAGCGCCGCGCGCGCGGCACGCACCGCCGTGTCGACGTCGGCGGCGCTGCCCTGTGCAACGCGCGCAATCGGCTCTTCGGTGGCGGGATTGATGTCGACGGAATACTCGCCTGTGCCTGGCGGCAAGCGCTTGCCGTCGATCAACAGGTCATGGCTCACGAGGTCGGTCATCATGAATCTCCTTGCATGGGATGTTGCGTGGGCTGATTGCAGCAAGCCGGCCTGGGCAAGGCCGGCGCGGGCAAGGGCTGTGCACCGCTAGGGCTCGTGAAGCGCCGCGCCGCTGCGCGCGACCACCGGCCGTGACAATTCGCGCGACACTGGGTTCGACACGACATCCGCAGCGAGCTTTGGACCCGCGGCCGGCTCCACTTCAACGCTCGCACCACCAGTACTCGAAGACGCCCCAGCGTGCTCCGCAAACTGCGCCCACGCAGCCGCGGCATTCGGCCTGAGCGAGCGGTTGCGGCGATGCACGAGCAGCGTCGCCAGGGTCACCTCGGGCACAAGCGGCCGGCTCACGAGCGATTCGCCGACAGTCGGCCAATGCGAGTCCACGGGCAGCACGCCGACGCCGAGCCCGAGTTCGACCATGCGCAGCACCGCCGCGACGTGCCCGAACTCCTGCACCGGCCGACGCTTCAAACCGTTCTCACTGAAGGCACGCTCGAGTGCCGCGCGCACGCCGGCGTCGGCATTCAGAGTGACGAGCGACCAGTCGTGCAATTCGTCCCACGCGACGCTCGCGTGGCGCGCAAGCGGATGCGTCGACGGCATGACCGCGTGCAGCGGCGTGGTGAAAACCAGTTGCGCATGCAACTGATCGTTGGCAAGAGGCTCGGCCAGCGAGACCACGCCGAAATCCACCTCGCCGTGCTCGACACTCGCCAGCACGCCGCTTTGCGCCTGGTCCTCCACGCTGACGAGCAGTTCCGGAAAAGCGCTCGCGCAACGCGCGAGCCCCTGCGCAACCCAACTCGACGAGAGCACCGGATTGCTCGCCAGCACCACCACGCCGCGGTGCCCTTCATACGCGGCCCGCTCTTCGCGCAAGGTCAGATCGATTTCATCGAGCAGGCGGCCGATTCTTCGTTCGAGGCTCGCGCCCGCATGCGTCAGTTCAACCTGGCGCGTCGTGCGGTCGAACAGTTTCAGTTCGACCGCGTCTTCCAGCTCGCGCACGCAGCGGCTCACTGCGGACTGCGTCAGATCGAGTTCGCGCGCCGCACGCGTGAAGCTGCGTTCACGCGCTACGGCGACGAACACCCTGAGTTGCTGCAGCGAAACGTTCATGACGTCATGGCCGGGGCGCGAACGGTTTGCGGGCCTATTCGCCGGTTTGCTCGGGCCAGTGGCTCAAGCGCGAGGCCTTGCCATTGCCCGCGACGGCCAGAACTCCCGCTTGCGGCTCGTCCTGCGAGTGAATCCAGCGCGAGCGCATTGGCGCAAGGATGAACTTCGCGGACACGCCCGCGGCAATCGTGATTACCGCGGACACGGTGAACACGAGGCTCCATCCACCGGTTGCCGACAGCACGGAGGCAAGCGGCACCAGCAGCGAGGCCGTGCCCTTTGCCGTGTACAACGTGCCCGCATTCGCCGCCGCGTACTTGCTGCCGAACGTGTCCGCGCAGATCGCCGGGAAGATCGAGAAAATCTCGCCCCAGAAGAGGAAGATCAAGGCGGCGAAGGTCATGAACGCATGCGGGTTCGTGCCGTACTCCATCATGCCGAGCAACGCGAGTCCTTCGCCGATGAAGATCAGGAACATCGTATTCTCGCGGCCGATCTTGTCGGAGATGAAACCGCACAACGGACGCGTGAAGCCGTTGCAGACGTTGTCGATGGAAAGCGTGGCGGTGAGCAGCGGCAGCGTGACGCCGAAGATCGTCATGGGAATGCGCGCGAGGCCCCAGTCTTTGGCGATCGGCCCGATCTGCGCGGTGGCCATCAGACCACCCGCTGCCACCGCGACGAACGACACATAGATTACCCAGAACACTGGTGTGCGGATCATCTGGCCAGGCGTGAGGTCGACCTTCGACACGGAGAACTTCTTCTTTGCCGGCGTATGCTGACGCAAGACCGGTTTGACGAGCAGCATGGCGAGCAGCAGAATCGCCACGCCTTGCAGAATGCCGAAAAAGAAGAACGTGTGCTCGTAGCCCGAGCGCGTAATCATGTTCGCAATAGGAATCACGGTGACCGCCGCACCCGCACCGAAGCCGGCGGCTGTCAGGCCGGCTGCGAGACCGCGCCGGTCCGGAAACCATTTCAGCGCATTGCCGACGCACGTGCCGTACACGCCGCCCGCTCCAATGCCCGCGATCACCGCGGAAACGTAGAGCATGGGCAAGGTGGTCGCGTACGAGTTCATCACCCACGCAACACCCGCGCACACGGCGCCGCCCGCCACCACCGGCCGCGGACCGAACTTGTCGACGAGCCAGCCTTCCAGCGGCACGAGCCACGTTTCGGTGAGGATGAAAATGGCAAACGCCAGTTGAATGGAGGCCTGGCCCCAGTGATGCCGCGCGTCCATCGGCGCGACGAACAACGTCCATGCGTACTGCAGGTTCGCCACCAACGCCATGCACACCATGCCGATGACGAGCTGCCACCAACGGTTCGCCCAGAATACGCGGGCCGTGGTCTGTTGAGTGATATCGTCCATGTGCCTTGTCTCCGCAATTATTTAGTGCAGCCGGCCAACCGGCCGTGCTGTATGCGTCCCACCTTATCGTTATGACCGGAAAGCCTTGTCAATCCGGGAATGTTTAATCCTTAAAGCGCTTCCTTTAAAAAGCGATTTATTCATCGCCATTTGGGAAGTTCTTAATTCCGTCTAATCCGCTTTTGTTCTTCTTTTTCCGCCAGCCTGCCCCTCAGTCCCGCCACGCCTTGATGCAAGCGTTAACCCGAGTGTTGCGCCAGCTTTTCTTTGGTTGACCAACTCATGCTAGGGTCATTGCTGAATTACTAATAATTAAAGTTTGTTATTATGTTGATTCACATTTGCTTATACATCGGCCATGACGATGCGCAATGCCACGCTGCGTCAATTGAAGGTGTTCGAGACCGTGGCGCGCCACCTGAGCTTTTCGCGCGCCGCCGAAGAGCTGCATCTCACGCAGCCCGCGGTCTCCACTCAGGTGCGTCAGCTCGAGGAGCACGCCGGCCTGCCGCTCTTCGAACAGCTCGGCAAGAAAATCTACCTCACGCCGGCCGGCACTGAAATGCTGCACTACAGCCGTGCGATCATTCAGCAGTTCCACGAAGTGGACGAAGCGATGAGCCAGTTGAAGGGCGTCTCCGGCGGCAAGCTGAATGTCGCGGTGATCAGCGCCGGCGACTACTTCTTTCCGCGGCTGCTGGCCGAATTCACGCGGCGCTATGCGGGCGTCGTGCTGAACCTCGCAGTGCACAATCGCGAAGAGCTTCTGCATCAGCTCGCGACCAACCAGACAGACCTTGCGGTCATGGTGCGTCCGCCGCACGAAATGGACGCCACCAACGAGCCGTTCGCGCCGCACCCTTACGTGATCGTGGCCGCGCCCACGCATCCGCTCGCGAACAAGCGCAACATCCGTTTCAGCCAGTTGGCCAACGAAGCCTTTATCGTCCGCGAGCGCGGCTCGGACACGTGGAATTCGATGGAAGAAGGTTTCGCGGGCCGACTCTCGAATCTGAAGATTGCAATGGAGATCAAAAGCACCGAGACCATCAAGCAGGCAGTGATTGCAGGCATGGGCATCGCCTTCCTGTCTGCCCATACGATCAGCCTCGAATTGCAACTCGGCCACCTCGTCGTGCTCGACGTCGAAAGCTTTCCGGTCATGCTCAACTGGTACGTGGTTCATCGTAAGAACAAACGACTGCCGCCGGTTGCCGTGGCCTTTAAACGCTTCCTGATGGAAGAAGGCGCAAACCTGATCGAGAAGATCACTCGTGTGAAGGAATTGAGCGTCTATAAGCGATAGGCTATGAAGATCCAATAAAACTTTAACTATTGCAAATCGTTCAGTACTTCTATGCTGCAAGCGAGTTCCATCACTTGTCAGCCCAGGAGGCCGATCATGAACCACGCTTCGGTTGCGACTCATGTCAGCGCGCGCACGGCACGCGTTGGCGCCGACCATTCCAACGATCCGCACCTGAGCGCCTATAACGCGGCGTTCAGCGATCTTGGCCTGCGCTTTCGCTGGGACCACGCGACGCTGGACATCCTCAGCGAGTTCAATAGCGAGGCTGCCCGAATCACCGCTTACATCGAGCGGTTCCACGCGCATCTTCATCGCGCTTACGACCCGGACTTTCTTGCGCAACTGATTTTGCAGAAGAAGGCGCAGTACTTCAGCGAATTCGCCGCGTTGGGCGAGTGAGGGCAGCGGCGGGAGCATGTTCCCGCCTGTCCCGCTGCGAGCGGCCTCTGCCGCTCCTCGCCATGAGGGACGACAGGCCGACGCGCTGCGTTTGGTGATCGTCGGGTCTGGCTTCATGGATGCCGGCCCACCGATGAACGAATCGAAAGACGCCGCGGCGCGCATACGCAAATGCTCCGTTGCCTGATTCCGTTGTTATGCCAGCGCGGGCCGTGACGGTATGCTGCCGCGCGCACCGTGCCGCGCACAGTTGCGCTGCGCAGCGCGTCGTCTCGCCAGCTGATTGCCATGCCGCCAGTCACCCCACCACTCGCACCGTGCGAATGCTGCGCCTGTCGTTTCATATGTTGTTTCAAATGTTTTTTCGAGCAGGCGCGGCTGAGCATCACATGTACGCCTATAGACGACGCGAGCGCACTCGTCGCAAGTAACGCGGCGAGCCCGAACGGCTGCGCCGCTTCGGTGACGAAGCCGTAGCCGAGCCACGCGCACAACAGCAGCGCGAGCACGTTCACTGCGTCGTGTCCGGGTCGTGCTGTCACGCGCAGCGGCAACAGGCCACGCAGTTTGCAGAAGGCGACCGCCGAGGTCGCGAAGATCAACGCACCGGCGAAAACCGCGGCGTAGAGCTCGCTTCGTTCAAACATCGCGAGGTTCGCGTGATTGCCCGCCGACACATAGCGCGCCACGCCGAAGGCGACGATCGACAAACCAGTGCCGCTTGCCAGCAGTGCAACGGGCGCGGCTTGTCGCGTGAAATTGCGCCAGCGCACGAGCCAGGCGCCGGCAGCGGCACCGGCCATCGTCGCGAACGTGAAGCTTTCACTGGCCCCAAGACCCGCCGCCAGAACGCCGGCAAGCGCAGCCACCAGCGCCGCGGCGTGCCAGTACGGGCGCGTGCGCCGCGCAGCATTTGAGCGCGGCCACAGCGGCAGTTGCGCGAGCGCGGCAAACACGGAACCCAGCGCGCAGGCCAACAACGCGGCACACGCCGCGCTCAGCGCGACGAATGCTCCGAGCCACACGGCACTCTCAGACGCTTGCGACACGCGTACTCCTTTCCGTGTTGTGGCGAGCGCGAGCTTGTGGCTCGCGAGCCGGCCATCGTTCAAACGAGTCCCGGCACTTCGGCTGCAACCGCTAGCGCGGCACGCAACGTGTTGCTAAGCGTACCGATTCCGTCGATGGAAACCGACACCGTTGCGCCGTCCTTGATCGACCCGACGCCCACTGACGTACCGCAGGCGATTACATCGCCGGGTTCCAGCGTGAGGTCCTGCGAGATGAGGCTTACCTGTTCGGCCGGCGAAAACACCATGTCGGAGAGCGGATAGTTCTGCCGCTCCACGCCGTCAAGCACGGTCACGAGATGCGCGCTTTGCCAATCGAATCCGGAGACGATGGCCGGTCCGATACAGCAGAACGTATCGAAACCCTTTGCGCGGCACCATTGCGGAAAGTGCGGATTCTCGTTGAGCAGATCTGCCGCGGTTACGTCGTTGACGAGCGTGTAACCAAAGATCGCGGCGGCGGCTTCTTCGACGCTTGCATCGCGGCAACGCCGGCCAATCACGATGCCGAGCTCGCCCTCATAGACAATCTTGCCTGCGTAGCTCGCGGGCCGCCGTATCGCTTCACCCGAACCGATTACCGAACCCGCCGGTTTCAGGAGAAAGAGCGGATGTGTCGGCACCGGCTTGTCGAGCTTCGCGGCCAACGCGTGAAAGTTGTTCCAGAGCGCGACGATCTTGCCGGGCGCGCAAGGTGCGAGCGGCGTAAGCGCACGCGTGGACAACACCGCGCCAGTCGGCACTGGCTGATCCAGGCTTTCATACTCGTGCAGATAAGCCCCTTCGACGCGGCCGAACACCACACCGCCGTCGTTGGACATGAAACGCATCCACGTATCCATACGTCGCTCCTTGAGCGCTTCGGCACGGTCTTCTGCGCGGCTCGCAATTGGCGATGCGAAATTGCCGCTGCGAAATTGCTGGCGCTACAGCATCGCCATAGCAATCAATACGCGCAAAGAAAACCGTGCCGCCTTCCGTTTATGCGTCAGATGAGGCCCGCGCCGCGCGCCCACTGATACTTCGCACCGAGCACCGCGACCGGAATTTCCGTCGAGTACGCGTACGCAGGCACGCCATGCGCGTACAGGTACTCGGCCGCCTCTTCGACCTGAACGTCGCCCGCGAGCGACGCGACAATCGGCTTTTCGATGCCGCGCGCCTTCATCTCTTCCTTCACCTCGACGACGAGACGCGCGAATACCATCGGCGGCGTAATGATGGTGTGCCAGTAGCCCAGAATGATCGCGTGAATCCGCGGGTCCTCGAGGCCAAGACGGATCGTGTTCTGATACGTCGAGGGCGGCTCGCCACCGGTAATGTCGACGGGATTGCCCGCCGCGCCGAACGGCGGGATGAACTTGCGGAAGGCCGCGTCGAGATCGGCGGGCATGGTCATCAGCGACAGACGGTTGTCCACGCAAGCATCCGACAGCAGCACGCCGGAGCCGCCCGCGCCGGTAATGATCACCACGTTCTCGCCCTTCGGCGTCGGCAGCTTCGGAATGCCGCGCGCGAATTCGAGCAGATCGCGCAGCGAACGTGCGCGAATCACGCCGCATTGCCTGAACACGTCTTCGTAAATGCGATCGTTGCCGGCGAGCGCGCCCGTGTGCGAACTCGCCGCGCGCGCGCCGAGGCTCGTGCGGCCGGCCTTCAGCACCACCACGGGTTTCTTCTTCGACACCCGCGCCGCCGCTTCTGCAAAGGCCCGACCATCTTTCAGGTCTTCGCAATGCTGCGCGATGATGTCAGTGTTGTCGTCCTGCTCGAAGAAAGTCAGCAGATCGTCTTCGTCGATGTCGGATTTGTTGCCGAGGCCGACGATAGCGGACACGCCCATCTTCGCGGAACGCGAGAAGCCGATGATCGCCATGCCGATACCGCCGGATTGCGACGACAACGCCGCCTTGCCTTGCACATCGTACGGTGTGCAAAACGTTGCGCAAAGGTTCTTCGGCGTGTAGTAGAAGCCGTAGATGTTCGGCCCCATCAGACGGATGCCGTATTCACGCGCTATCGCCACGATTTCCTGCTGGCCTTCTACATTGCCCGTTTCGGCGAAGCCCGATGGAATCAGCACCGCGCCGGGAATATGCTTCTTGCCCACTTCCGTCAATGCGCCGGCAACGAACTTGGCGGGGATCGCAAACACGGCGACGTCGATGTCGCCCGGCACGTCCAGCACGCTCTTATAGGCCTTGTGGCCCATGATCTCGTCGGCCTTCGGGTGGATCGGATAAATCTCGCCCTGATAGCCGCCGTTGATCAGGTTCTTCATCACCGAGTTGCCGATCTTGCCCTCTTCCGCCGACGCACCAATCACCGCGACACGATCCGGCTTCATGATGCGGTTCATTTGCCGCACGATGTCTTCCTGACTCGGACGATAGCGCTCGACCGGCGGCGAGAAGTCCAGCACGATGCGCACGTCGGCGGCGATCGCGCCGCGCTTGCTGGCAAACACCGGGTTCAGGTCCAGTTCGGAGATTTCCGGGAAGTCCGAAACGAGCCGCGACACGTTCTCGATCAAGCCGGCAAGCGCCTCGCGGTCAACCGGTTCGCCGCCGCGCACGCCCTTGAGCATGTCGGCAGCCGCAATGCCGTCGAGCATCGAGCGGGCATCGTCGCGCGTGGCGGGGGCAAGGCGGAACGTGATGTCCTTGAGCACTTCGACAAGCACACCACCAAGACCGAATGCCACCAGCTTGCCGAACGAGGGGTCCGTCACCGCGCCGACAATCACTTCCTGACCGCCGCCAATCATCTGTTGCACCTGCACGCCGAGCAGGTTGGCCTGCGCGTTATAGCGCTTCGCGTTGTCCATGATCGTGGCGAATCCTTCCGCTACGTCAGCGGCGTTCTTCACGCCGACGAGCACACCGCCCGCTTCGGTCTTGTGAAGGATTTCCGGCGAAACGATCTTGAGCACCACCGGAAAGCCGATCTCGGTCGCGAATTGCGCGGCTTCCGCGGCGGTCGTCGCTAGCGCTTCTTTGGGCACTGCGATGCCGTACACATCGCACACCAGCTTGCCTTCGGGCGCCGTCAGCGAGTTGCGGCCTTCCGCTTTGGCGTGATCGAGAATGTGCCGCACGACGTCTTTATTGGCGACCTGAGCGCGGTCGTCCGGCGTATGAGCGGTGCCGCGTTCCTTCAATGAGAGCGTGTCTTCGTATGCCATGTCCTGCCGTCTCCAATGCGGGTTCGAAAGGCGCCGCCCGGCACCGCGCCTGCCTGCATGGCAAGCGGCGGGCGGCCTTGCACTACGGTTGTCTGCAGTTTGCGTGCGCCTAGATGGCACCGGCGGTACGCAATGCGCTGATCTGCTCGGGCGAGTAGCCGAGTTCCGCCATGACTTCGTCGGTATGTTCGCCAAGCAGCGGCGAGCGCTTTACTTCCGTCGGACTATCGGACAGTTTGATAGGATTGCCAACTGTCAGGTACTTGCCGCGCGTCGGATGATCGACTTCGACAATCGTGCCGGTCTTGCGCAGCGAAGGTTCTTCGGCAATCTCCTTCATCGAGAGAATCGGCCCGCAGGGAATGTCGTACTTGTTGAGAATCTGCATGGCCTCGAACTTGGTCTTGGTCATCGTCCAACGTTCTATTTCCGCGAAGATTTCCTTGAGGCGCGGTAGCCGCGCGACGGGCGTCGCGTAGTCCGGATCGGTGGCCCACTCTTCCTTGCCGATCACGTTGCAAATCTTGGCCCACACCGGCGCCTGCGTGATGAAGTAGATGTAGGCGTTCGGATCGGTCTCCCAGCCCTTGCATTTGAGAATCCAGCCCGGCTGCCCGCCGCCAGATGCATTACCCGCGCGCGGCACCGCTTCGCCGAACTTGCCGTTCGGGTATTGCGGATACTCCTTCATCACGCCGGTGCGTTCCAGCCGTTGCTGATCGCGCAGCTTCACGCGGCACAGGTTGAGCACGCCGTCCTGCATCGCGGCGAGCACGCGCTGCCCGCGGCCCGTCTGTGTACGCTGATACAGCGCGGTGACAATACCGAGCGCGAGATGCAGGCCGGTGCCGCTGTCGCCGATCTGCGCGCCGGTCACCACCGGCGGGCCGTCGTCGAAACCCGTGGTCGAGGCCGCGCCACCCGCGCATTGCGCGACGTTCTCGTAGACCTTGCAGTCCTCATACGGACCCGGACCAAAGCCTTTGACCGACGCAACGATCATGCGCGGATTCAGCTCCTGGATGCGCTCCCACGTGAAGCCCATGCGATCGAGCGCGCCCGGTGCGAAGTTCTCCACCAGCACGTCGCATTTCTGGATCAGCGCCTCGAGCACCTGCTTGCCCTCGGGGTGCTTGGTGTCGATCGTGACCGAACGCTTGTTATGGTTGAGCATCGTGAAGTACAAGCTGTCCACGTCGGGAATGTCACGCAGTTGCTCGCGCGTGATGTCGCCTGCGCCGGCGCGCTCCACCTTGATTACGTCCGCGCCGAACCACGCCAGCAATTGCGTGCAGGTCGGGCCCGATTGCACATGCGTGAAATCGAGAATGCGCACGCCGTCGAGTGCTTTGCCCATGTCGTGTCTCCTAAGGTATCCGTATTACTTGTACATGGTCTGATTCTTGGTGCCCGGCGCATATTCGCGCGGGTCGACCCAGATGTTGACGACTGCGGAGCGCCCGGTGCGATGAATCGCTTCGCGCGCACGCTGCAATGCGCTCGCGATCTGCGCCGGGTCGCGCACTTCCTCGCCGTAACCGCCGAGCATTTCGGCGAACTTGCTGAACGGCACGTCGCTCAGCAGATTGCCGACGTTGCCGCGCTCGTCGCCGTATTTGGCGAGCTGGCCGTAGCGGATCTGATTCATCGCCGAGTTATTGCCGATCACCGCGAGGTACGGCGCGCCGAAGCGGTTGGCCGTCTCCATGTCGAACGCGGTCATGCCGAACGAGCCGTCGCCGTAGTAGCACAGCACTTCCTTGTGCGGATGCGCGACCTTGGCAGCAAGCGCGAAACCCGTGCCGACGCCGAGCGAACCCAGCGCGCCTGGGTCCATCCACTGCCCCGGGCGGCGCGGGCGCACGGCTTGCGCGGAAATGGTCACCACGTCGCCGCCGTCACCGATGTAGATGGTGTCGTCGGAGAGGAACTCGTTGAGCTCATAGGCGACGCGGTACGGGTGAATCGGCGTGTTATTCGACTTGAAGAGCGGCATCAGTTTTTCCGTCGCAGTTGCTTCGGCATCCTGAAGTTGCGCCATCCATTTGCGGCGCGCCTGGCGCTTGTCGTCTTTCAGGCGGCCACTCGCGGCTTGCAGCACAGCCGCGAGAATCGCGCCTGGATCGCCAACGAGACCGAGGTCGATATCGCGGTTTTTGCCGACCGTGCGATAGTCCATGTCGATCTGCACCAGCGTCAGTTCCTTGCTGATGCGCTTGCCGTAGCCCATGCGGAAATCGAACGGTGTACCCACTACGATCAGCACGTCCGCATTGGCGAAGGCCTGCGAGCGCGTGCGGTCGAAGTGATGCGGGTCGCCCGGCGGCAGCAGGCCGCGGCTCGCACCGTTGAAGTAGCCAGGAATGTCGAGTCCGCGCAGCAGCGCGATCGCTTCTTCATGGCCGCGTGCGGTCCACACCTGCTGTCCGTACAGAATCGCGGGACGCTCGGAGTTCACCAGAATGTCGGCTAGCTTCTCGATGTCGCGCGGGTCGCCAATCGACTTGGTCGACGCGCGATAGTGGCCCGGCTGCGGCACGACCGCGCGCGTCAGTTCCACTTCGCGGTCAAGCACGTCACGCGGAATTTCCAGGTAGGCCGGACCGGGCGCGCCGTTGAAACACTCGCGCGCGGCCATAGAGATCATGTCCGCGACGCGCTCTGTGCTCGACACGCTCGCGGCGAACTTGGTGATGGGCGCCATCATGTCGACGTGCGGCAGGTCTTGCAGCGAACCCATCTTGTGTTGCGTGAGCGCACCCTGGCCGCCGATATGCAGCACCGGACTTTCAGAGCGAAACGCCGTCGCAATACCGGTCACCGCGTTCGTGCAGCCGGGGCCGGCCGTCGTCACCACGCAGCCGAGCTTGCCGGTCTGGCGCGCATAGCCGTCGGCCGCGTGCGCCGCGACCTGCTCATGGCGCACGTCGATAATGCGAATCCCTTCGTCCACGCAACCATCGTAAATGTCGATGATGTGTCCGCCGCATAGCGTGAAGATCGTATCGACGCCTTCGTTCTTCAGCGCCTTCGCGACCAGGTGGCCGCCGGAAACGACGCCGGCGTTGCGCGTCTTCTGCTTGAGCGTGTCTTCCGCCGTGGTGCTGCCCGTAACCGGGTTCAGGGATGAAACAACTGCGGACATGGTCGTCTCCTGTGTATGTCGACCGGCGCGGGCGCTTCTGCCGTTACGCCGGTTCCATGCTTAAGCATCGATGGGAGTTCGCGCTCCGTGCGCTTACCCCGCGTCCCATGAATCTGCTGCCTGTCGATTGTTTGAACACATTTCCAGACCACGCCGTTGGCCCTGTTCACATACGGTATGTGATATATCAGTTTGAAGCAAGGACGATTTCACGGTGCGGTCAAGCTTGCTGTTTGCGCTGCAATCCCTTGGCGGACGCGGAAGACAACGATTTCGGGAAGCTGCCGGATTCCCGCCGCAAGGGAAAACACTGAGCGCGGTCCAAAACGCTCACTGTTGATATATCACATACCACATTTCAGACGGCGTCAAGCACGGTATTTCCCTGAGCGGGAGGCAGATAAAGAAAAAGCCCGCGGTGCGTGAACACCGCGGGCTTTCGCCTGCGTCTTTCTCCGATGCGGTGCGCGCCTGAACCGGCGGCCCGCCGTACTCAGCGGTCAATCCAGGAAATCGCAGTTTTTCTCCACGAAGGCCGCCAGATCCAGCGAATGCTGGCGCGTGAGCCGCTCCGCAAGTTCGGTATCGCGCTTTTCGAGCGCCTCGATAATGCGCAGATGGTCGACAATCGAGCGCGACGCGCGATCGCTTTGCGAGATCGTCATGCGCCTGATGGCCCGCACGTGGATAAAGATGTTCTTGATGGTGTCCAGAATGATCTGGGACTTCGACAGTTCGACGATAGCCTGGTGAAACGCGATGTTCGCGTCCGAATACTCGGCGATGTGTTCAGCGGGCGTGGCGTCGCGGAAATTGTCGAACATATGCCGCAGACGGGCAATTTCCTCGTCTGTAGCGCGCTGCGTGGCGAGCCGGGCGGCCATACTTTCGAGCGCGGCCCACATGTGAATCATTTCGACGATTTCGCGCTTGCTCTTGCGCACGATATAGATGCCGCGGCGCGGCACCATACGCAAAAAGCCCTCCTGCTCGAGCAGCGTCATCGCCTCGCGCACAGGCGTGCGGCTCACGCCAAGCGTCTCGCTCAGCACGCGCTCGTCCAGACGGATTTCTTCACGCGTCTGGTAAATGTCCGCGTCTGCAATAGCCTGGCGCAGCATCGCATAAGCCTGATCGCGCAAGCTCGCGCTTGCGCCGATAGGCTGCAACGACAACGTCAAAGGTGTGGCCACCGCTTCAGTTTGAAGTTCCGACGACATTCATCGCCTCAGATTGAACATGCATACGATAAGGCGCCACCGCGGCCCCGCGCTGCTGGTCCAGCCCGACGAAGCGGCCATGTTGCGCTGCAAGTTGCGCGACCGACTGCGGAATCGAGCGAGCCAGGAAAACCGTGGCGGCACTACCCAGGCCAACAATAGCAATGGCGAGCAGCGAGAGAGGAACAAATTCCATTTGTAGCTCCAAACGATTGAGTGAACGAATGACTCAATCATATGCTGCATCGCCGCAAAAATCAATATTCGGTATGTAGTATATCAGTCACTGTTGTTTTCCGATCATACCTTACGGTAGCATGCGCCGCGTCATCTCGCCTGTCCTCGGCGTCGACTTGCGTTGCGCTCGGTGTAAACGCTAGAAACGCGCGGTATGCGCGCAAACGCGTGCGCATATCGCGCAGCCGGCCCTCTCTGCTAATTGTGGGATAGCTCCTGCGCCATTAACCTTCCGCACATCCTGCAATTGTCAACCGTGCTGCTTCACTCGCCAGACGCATATCCGTCGGGCCAAGGCTCACACGGCTGAGCACCCGCAGCGTTCTCAGAATTCCAAGGAGACACCCCGTCATGAGCACTACCGTTTCGCCGGCTGCAGCCATCGACCCTCTCACGGCGCGCAGCCGCGCGCGCAAGGCGGCGCTGGGCAGTTTTGTCGGCGCAGTTGTCGACTGGTACGACTTTTTGCTGTACGGCATTGTCGCGGCACTAGTCTTCAATTCGGAGTTTTTCCCGAAAGTGAGCCCGGCGATGGGCACGCTGGCGGCCTTTGCGACGTTCGGCGTCGGCTTTCTGTTCAGGCCGCTCGGTGGCTTCGTGTTCGGCCATTTCGGCGACCGGCTTGGGCGCAAACGCATGCTGGTGCTGACCGTGATGATGATGGGGCTGTCCACCGCCGCTATCGGCCTGTTGCCCTCGTTCGCGACTATCGGCTGGCTCGCGCCGGTGTTGCTCGTCACGTTGCGCGCGATTCAGGGCTTCGCGGTCGGCGGCGAATGGGGCGGCGCGGCGCTGATGGCGGTAGAAAGCGCACCGGAAAAGAAAAAGGCGTTCTACAGTAGCGGCGTGCAGGTCGGCTACGGTGTCGGCCTCGTGCTGGCAACGGGGCTCGTCGCGGTGATCAGCCGTTCGATGGACAACGCGTCGTTCATGAGCTGGGGCTGGCGCCTGCCGTTCCTCTTTAGCGTCGTGCTGGTGCTGATCGCGATGTGGATCCGCTCGAGCATGGAAGAGTCGCAGGAGTTCGTCGAAAAGGTCGGCGCGCACGGCGAACGCCGCGTTCGCCTGCCGATCGTGGAAGCCCTGCTGCGCCACCCGAAAGCGTTCCTGCTGATCATCGCGCTGCGCCTTGCCGAACTGTTCACGATGTATATCGTGACGGCCTTCGCGCTCAACTATTCGACGGCGAATCTGCATATGCCGCGCGAGTTCTTCCTGAGCATTGGTCTGCTGGTCGGCGCCGTGAGCTGCGTGACGATTCCCCTCTTCGCGATGCTCGCCGACCGCTTCGGCCGCCGCCGCGTGTACATCGTCGGCGCACTGGTCGGCATGTTCAGCGCGGTGCCGTTTTTCCTCGCGCTCGAAGCGCGTTCGACGGTGTGGATCGTGGTCTTCGCGGTGATGCTCGCAAACGTCGCCCATGATATGGTGGTCAGCGTGCAGCAGCCGATGTTCACCGAACTCTTCGGCACCGAGTATCGCTACAGCGGCGCGGGCGTCGGTTATCAGGTGGCGAGCGTGGTCGGCGGCGGATTCACGCCGTTCATTGCGGTCGCGTTGGTCAGTTTTGCTGGAGGTTCGTGGCACCCGGTGGCGGGCTATCTCGCGATCGGCTGTCTGATCTCGGTGCTGGTCGCCGCGAAAATGAAGACCGGCCGCGCTGTCTGAAGTAAAGCGCGTTCAAGAAAGGCCGGCGTGGCGATGCTGCCACCGCCGGCCTTTCTGCTTTTGTAGTCCGCTCAGCGGAGCGGCACCGCGCGAGTGACTGACGTTCATACCCCGCTCTACCCGGCATTTGGGATTTGTGGGCGCCATCCGGCAGATCGGCGTCGTATTTCCTCGGGCAATGCCTTATGCATTGCTATCTCATATTGCCAACCCACGCCCACCGCCCTATCGTTCGACCAAGCAAGTTCCCCACAGAATTTGCGCGCGTTCATATGAAGCCCAGCCGCATATATGAACGCGGCATCCATCAGCAATTCTCACGCCGAAAACACTCAAGCATTCGGTCTGATGCGCCGATAACAAAGACTTCGCTTCCCGGGAGACCGACCATGAGCAGTATTACCGAGCCACAGCACAATCGAGGCTCCGCACCATTCTTTTCGAAAGAAGCCACCATTGCGAAACCGGGGTTTTCGCGCTGGATGGTTCCGCCCGCAGCACTCGCCGTTCATCTCTGTATCGGCCAGGCGTATGCGTTTTCCGTGTTCAACGGCCCATTGACCAAGGTAATCGGCATCACGCAATCGGCGGCTGACGACTGGTCGCTCACGTCGCTTGGCTGGATCTTTTCGCTCGCCATCGTGTTTCTCGGTTTGTCGGCGGCCTTTGCCGGCAAGTGGCTGGAGCACGTCGGCCCACGCCGCACCATGTTCACCGCGGCCTGCTGCTTCGGCGGCGGCTTTCTGATTTCCGCACTGGGCGTGTACCTGCACCAGATCGTCCTGCTGTATCTCGGCTACGGCGTGATTGGCGGCATAGGGCTCGGCCTCGGCTATGTGTCGCCGGTCTCGACGCTGATCCGCTGGTTCCCGGACCGCCGCGGCATGGCGACCGGCATGGCGATCATGGGCTTCGGCGGCGGCGCGATGATCGCGGCGCCGCTCTCCGTCGCGCTGATGAACCACTTCAAGAGCGCCACCAGCATTGGCGTGGCTGAAACCTTCATCGTGCTCGGCGTTGTCTATTTCATCTCCATGTCGATCGGCGCGCTGGCCATTCGCGTGCCGCCAGCCGACTGGAAACCGGCAGGCTGGACCCCGCCTGCCACGTCGACACAGAAGATGATCACGCGCAACCACGTGCACATCGACGAGGCGCTGAAGACGCCGCAGTTCTATCTGATCTGGCTCGTGCTGTTCCTGAACGTGACCGCCGGCATCGGCATTCTCGGTCAGGCGTCGGTGATGATTCAGGAGAGTTTCAAGGGCACCGTGACGGCCGCCGCCGCTGCCGGCTTCGTCGGCCTGCTCTCGCTGTTCAACATGGGCGGCCGCTTCGTGTGGGCGTCGGCTTCGGACTGGATTGGCCGCAAGAACACCTACTTCATCTTTTTCGCGCTGGGCGCGGTGCTGTATTTCCTCGTGCCGAGCTTTGCCGCATCCGGCCATATGGCGCTGTTCGTGCTGGC
This sequence comes from Paraburkholderia phenoliruptrix, assembly GCF_019511605.1. GTDB lineage: Bacteria > Pseudomonadota > Gammaproteobacteria > Burkholderiales > Burkholderiaceae > Paraburkholderia > Paraburkholderia phenoliruptrix_A. The sequence goes on from NZ_JAEUAV010000001.1 coordinate 792,891, forward strand.
GTACTGCGTGATTCTGACCATGTACGGCGGCGGCTTTTCGACCGTACCGGCGTATCTCGCGGACATGTTCGGTACCGCGTTCGTGGGCGGCATTCATGGACGCCTGCTGACCGCGTGGGCCGCAGCCGGCGTGGCCGGCCCCGTGCTGGTCAACTACATCCGCGCATACGAAGTCGCGCACGGCGTCGCGAAAGCCGACGCGTACACGATGACGGTTCACATCATGGCCGTGCTGCTGGTGGTCGGCTTCATCTGCAATCTGTTGGTCAAGCGTGTGGACGACAAGCATCACATGACCGACGCACAAGTCGCCAAAGGCGCATAAGGAGATTCGCATGTCGACCGTTGAACCCGTGCACCCGACCAACAAGGTCATGATCGCCGTCTTCTGGCTGTATGTGATGGTTCCGTTGGCGTGGGGTGTGTACAACACGCTCTCGCAAGCGATGAAGCTGTTCCAGTAAGCCAGTGCGCCCCGCCTTCACGGCGGGGCGCCTTCCCTGCGCCGCCGGCAGTTCCCGCCGGCCGGCTCCCCTACCACTGATATGCGGCACCGGCGCCCACCGCGGTGGTCACCGAACTGATGCCCGCGCTCAACTTCACCTTGAAGTTTTGCGCGACGCGCGCCGACAGCCCCACCGCCACAGCCTGATAACCCATGTAGCCGGCCGTGCCGACGCCGATTGCGAGGTTCTTCGTCGCATCGACTTCCGGGACCATGTTCATGGCCATTGCCGACGCCGCGCCTGCATATGCGCGCCGCGCCAGATCGCCCATGCCGCTCTGGAACTGCTGCACGTTGACCGCGTCGCCCGGCGCGCGCCCCGGGGCCAGGTTCGTAATGCGGCGCTCGTTGCCGCTCGAGCCGACGGAAACCGTATCCGGCTGATCGGCCACCGAGCCCTCGCCAAGCGCGACACTATTGGCCGCCGACGCCTTCGCGCCACCGCCAAGCGCGAGAGAACCGTTGCCGCTCGCCTGCGGCGCGCTAGCCGAACTGTTCGCGGCCACATAGCCATTGCCGGTGGTCGCGTAGTTTTTCACCGTCTGGTCGATGCTGCTGATCTGCTGGTTGGTCTGCCAGAGTTGTGCGCCGGTTACCGCATCGCTGCTCGTGGCCGACACTTCGCCGTTCTTCAGATTGGTCAGTTGCACCGCCGGCGCATTCGCCGTTGTGCCGCCGAGCGTCACCTTGTCGTGCGCGGAGCTGTCGTACTGAAGTGCATTGACCACCGTCCCGTTGATACGGCCAACGGTGCTCTGCAAACCTGCAATGTCGCTGCTGTTCTGCGTGACGCGGCCATCCAGATTGCCTAGCGCACCGCCGACGCTGTTGACCACTTGCCCGCCCACCTTGTAAGCGGGCGCGCTCACCGAACCGTCCGCATTCACCGTCGAGCCGCCGCCGAGCGCCGTCGCCGTGCTCGCGGCCTGCGCGAACAGTTGTGAGCCGTTGACCGCGTCGGTACTCGTTGCGTTCAACGAGCCGCGCCCGACACCCGTGACCACGCGATTGCCCTGCGTGCCCGCCACGTTGACCGAGCGGCCGTCGGTCGTCGCGCCGATCTTGATCACGCGCGAAGCCGGGTCTTGCGTCACGACGCCGATGCCGCCTTTCTCGACGTTCTGCTGCAACGCCGTGAGCCCGTTGTCGAGCGAGTCGAGCGCGTCGCCGACGTTGTTCTGCGTGCCGCGTTGCACGTGGTATGTGGGACCGGTGACCGTGCCGTCGGTATTGATCTGCGCACCGCCGCCAAGCGCGGCCACCACCGGGCTGAACTGCGCGAAATTGATCGCGGAGCTGTCGGTCAGCCCCGCGGCGACGCCTGTCAATTGACGCGCGCCGCCGGTCCCGCCCAGATCGACCCGGCCCCCGTCCGTGCCCTGACCAATGCTGATCACATGCGAGGTCATGTCCTGCTGAACGAGACCTATCTCGCCGTTCGTGATCTGCTTCGCGACGTTCGTCAGATTGCCCTCGAGCGCTGTGGTGCGCGTGTCGAGGCCGGCGATCTTCGTCGTGTTAGCACTCGTGCGCTGATCGAGGTCCGCAATGTCGGCCGCGCTGCTGGTCACGCGGCGGTCCAGGTTCGCGATGCTGTCGCTGTTCTGCGCGACGATCTGATTGGTCGCGAACAACTGACCGCCGTTCACTGCGTCCACGCTGTTGCTCGTGAGATTCGCGGCGCGCACGTTTGTCACGCGGACCGGCGCGCCGGCGTTGCCAAGCGTCAGCAGATCGCGCGTGGACGAATCGTATTGAACCGAATTGGCCGTGGCCGCTGCAATTGTCGACGCGCTCGCGGCCGCACTCGCCGCAGTGCTGGTTGCCACGCTAGTATTGACGGCCGCGGCGAGCGCCGACCCGACGTCGTTATAGGTGCTGCCGCCAATGGTGTAAGCCGGCGCTTTAGGCGTGCCGTCCGCAGTCACGGCGGAGCCGCCGCCTAGCGCTGCCGCCACCGTCGCGGCGTTGCGGTAAAGCTGGGCGCCGTTGACCGCATCGGTGCTCGACTCGCCGATCGCGCCGCGTGCGAGCCCCGTCAGCGTGCGGTTGCCGTTCAGTCCGGCAACGTTCACGCGAATCCCCGGTGACGACGTTGCGAGCAGAATGTCGCGGCTGTCGGGATCCTGCCGCACGAGCCCGATGCTGCCGGACACGACCTGAGACTTCAGCGTCGCGATGCCGGTGTCGAGCGAGGTCAACGCGCTGCCGACCGTGGTTTGCGTGCCCGATTGCAGGTAGTACTTGGGACCGACGATCGAGCCGTTCGCGCTCACCGACGCGCCGCCTCCGAGTGTCGACACGGCCTGCTTGAGCTGCGCGACGTTGACCGCCGACTGCGCAGTCGTCCCGGCCGCGACGCCGAGCAGTTCGCGCGGCCCGCCGGTTCCGGTGAAGTCGACGGAGTTACCGTCCGTGCCCTGTCCGACGGTTAGAGCGCGTGTGTCCGGGTCCTGCTGAACGAGCCCTATCTGGCCGCTTGCGATGTTGCCCGCGAGATCCGAGATGCTCGCGGCGTTCTGCGACACCGCGTCGTTGGTGGCGTGCAGTTGCGCGCCGTTTACCGCGTCGGTGCTGTAAGGGTTCAATGCGCCCGCCGCGACGTTGGTCACCCGGACCGGCGTGCCCGGATTGCCGAGTGTCACAATGTCGTGCGCGCCGCTATCGTAGAAGAGCGCGTTAGTGATGTCCGGACAGCCTGCCGATGTGCAGTCCTGGGCGGCAGCTGGCTGCACCAGCGCCAGCGCCCCGCACAGGCCCGCGGACGCAGCAGCGAGCGCCCGGCATATCGAAGCGCATTTCGCGCCGCCGCTTCTCGTTACCTCCGATGCCGCTATATACACGCGCTTCGCTTCGTTCCATACCGCTTTATAGGTCTTGTTCAACATTCCTCCCACTCTTTATCCACGATCTCTTGCCGGGATTTTTCTTATGCCATCCTAAGTATTTAACGGACAGGTCAGACTCAGGACGCACCGCTTCTGCCCGGCAAACAGGGCTCAAGCGGCGAGTGTGCAGGCACGTCCGCTGTTCGCGAATACGATTAATCCGAAAAGCGATTTTTTAGCGTGAATTAGCTAAACGGCATAGGGCGATTAAGACGGAATGCCGCCAAACATCGTAATCCGGCATGCGGATGATTGAGAGGTTTTAGTCGAATACTGAAAGCGGCCGAGAACCGGCGTAACGGATATGCGAGCGAGGCAATGCTGGCCCGCACCACTACCGACCCGCCGCGCGGCGAAATGCGCGAGGGAGCTCAGATCTTTTCAAACAACACGTCTTGCGCGCCTTCCCACAGCACCTTGACGCCGACTTCACGCAGCTTTTCCTTGCCTTCGACAATAGTCAGGAAGTGATTGCCGGCGAGTTGTCCCATCTTGCTCGCGAAGCAGCACGAGCCATAGGCGATGAGAATCTCTGTTTCGCTGTAGCCGCCCGGATAAAACAGAATGTCGCCGACCGACGGATGACTCGTGTGGTTTTCGAAGCCGACCGCCGCGCCGTCGTTCTCCAGTTTGAACTCGCCAAGCGGCACCCAGCAGCCCTCGCCGCTCCAGCGCACGTGAATGATCTTCTGGCGGTACGGCAGCAGCTTCAGAAAGGCGCTGACGGTTTGCGGCGCGTCGGGGTTCGTTTCGGCGATAAAGACATGGCCGCAGCAGGTGATTCGAAGTCGGGTCATTGCAGGTGTCCGGTATGACGATGAATGATGGAGGAGGTTGTCGACAAAAGGCAGCGGGCAGAAAGCCCAAAGCAAGCAGTCAGCAAGCAGCGGTCAGCAAAAACCCGCCGGCGAGCGCGGTCAACCGGAAGCGGCCAGGGCGGGCCGTGGGCTGGTCATTCTGTCGTGCCGTGCAAGGGTTCGACAGATACAGTTCGCATCGGGCCGGTCAGGCCAGTTCGGCCACTCGCCGCGCAGCGCTCGTCGCGGCTCAAGCGAACGGAACGACGACCCCATGCCAGGTCGAGCCGCTGACGCGCCACGAAAGTTCGTAGTTTGCAAGCCGCGCAATGCACAGCACACTTCGAAAGGTGCGTGATTCCTACAGACGGCTTCCGGCTTCCCCTTAGCGTGTCAGGCGTGACCGGGCTGGCCGTCAAACCAGAGCCCAATAAGAGGCGCAGCGCCGCCATGCATCGGAGGGCACCGCTCGCAGTGTCGCGTGCGGGCACCGTCCATCACCGGCTGTTGCCAAAACCCCGCCCGCGGCTGAACTGGCCATTTTGCCGGCCGGTTATTGATTTGTTGTCGGCCGGTTCATCGGTCGCTGGCTGTCCGACTGTCGCCGCGCAGTCCGCGACTCAACCGCGCAACCGGTAGGCAAGCGGCGTCACGCCGTAGTCACGCTTGAACTGCACGGAGAAGTGACTCGCGTTCTCGTAACCTACCGCAAGGGCGATCTGCAGCACGCTCTGATCGGTGGAGAGCAGCAGCCTCGCCGCTTCCTCGAGGCGCAGGCGGGTCACGTATTGATGCGGCGTTTCGCCAGTCTCACGGCGGAACACGCGGGCAAAGTGGAAGCTGCTCAGACCGGCCTGCGCGGCGAGCTCGCCGATTGAAAGATCGGCACTCAGGTTCGCTCGAATGTAATCGGTTACACGCCGGATGCGGCGCGGCACCAGCCGTTCTGGCTGCGCCGGCTGTGTCGTTCCCGCTTGCCGGCCGTGCGAATAATGTTGAAGAAGATGCGCGGCAAGCGCATGAACCAGCGCATCGACATAAAGGCGCGAGTCGGCGGGGTCAGCGGCGGCGCGGTGCAATGCGGAAAGCATCGCGGCGACGAGCGGATCGTGAAACCGCATCGCGTCGCCGAGCGACAGTTCGCGGCGCGATGCGCCGAGCTCCATCTGATCTGCCACGCTGTCGATCAGACTGCGCTCGATATGTAAATGGACGGTCGACAGCGGCTCATCGCTGATCGAACGCCAGCGCCAGGAAATCGGCGCGGGCGGCACGTACCAGACGTCGCCCACTCGCAGCTCGGCGCTTTCCCAGCGCCCGTTCAGATTGCGCTCAAGATGCTCGGCGCCGCTTGCCAGCGTCATCAGCGTAAGGTCCTGCAGGCCGGGCGCTTCCAGCAGTTCCTGCTCGTCCGGCTCGAGATAGGAGCGCAACACCAGGTGACGCCACGGGCGATCCACGCTCGACACCAGTTTCTGGCCCGCCATGTAGCGGTCGTAGGCAAGCGTCGTTGTCAGCTTTGGAATTCGTGTCTTCACGTCCATTCCCAAGGAGGTGCCGTATGCAAATAAAGAAACCTGCCGAACTCGCGTCGCCGGTCGGCTGTCAGCGCAAGAACTCAAAAATGATAGCAAGGAACCGGCTACCGTAATTTCTGGAAATAGCTAATCATTCAGGTTGTCGTCTTTCACGCGTTTCGAACGCCGGAGCTACCGTTTCATGGAACACGAATGCGATACGCTGCCGCATTGGCTGACCGGTTCGCCGCAAGGCGAAGCGGGCCATGCGTCGGCAGCATACAACCCAGCGGTCACCGCACAACCGGCCTACCCGGCCGGCACGCGGCAGGCCGCGAAGACAGCCCACGCGGCTGAAGCATCGATCGTATCTGGCCGCGCGGCAACTGGCGCGGCGCCCGCAGGTTTTCTCACGCTCTTCACCGAGGAAGAGATCGGCACGCCGTCGCCGGCCGCGCGCCGCGCGCCGCTCATCAGTCCGCTGGTACGTTTTGGCAGCGCGCAGGACCGCATGGAATTCGTGCGGCAGCGCATCAGGCAGTTGGGCTTCAACTCGTTCAGCTATACGGCCACGCGCACGTCCGCGCATCGCAAGACCATGTTCGTGCTGACGAGCTACGAGTCGCAGAGCTGGCTCACTCGCTACTTCCGCGAGCGTTACTTCGAGCTCGATCCGCGCGTGGCGCTCGCCTCGCCGACCGGCATGCCGTTCCTCTGGAATACGGTGGACATGCGCGCCGACCTGCCGCGCGCGCAAATGCGCAGCGAGCGCCTTGGCGGCCTGATCGACATGCTGGAGGAGACCGGTCGCAAGAGCGGCATTCTCACGCAGATGCCGCTGCCCGAGCCGGACTTGAGCGCGAGCCTGTGCTTCAACTCGGAGATGGGCAACCCGCGCTGGATGACGGAATCAATCGTGGCCGAAACGCTGATGTTCGCGCACACGATTCATGAGTTCATCTGGACGCACGCAAAGAGCGTGATCGGCATGACGCCCGCGCAGCAGCACCGCGTGACGTTGAGCGAGTTGCAGCACGCGGTGCTGAAGGCGGTGGTTCAAGGGCAGCGCGACAAGGAAATCGCGTATTTCCTCGGGCTCTCGCCGCACAATGTCGACTACCACTTGCGGCGTTTGCGGCAGTTGTTCAACGTACGCAACCGCGTGCAGTTGATCAACGTCGCGAAGGCGTACGTGTCGTAGAAGTCACGCGCATGGGTGAGCGTCGAAGAAACGGCGTGGCGGCAGTTGCCGCCACGCCGTTTTTGTTTTGTTATGGCAGCGCGCCGCTCAGCTCTTCAGGCGGTAGCCCGTCTTGAAGATCCACGCGACAATCGCGAGAAACACGGCCAGAAAAAGCGCCGTCATGCCGAGGCTGATTTCGACGTTCACATCCGCGAGGCCGTAAAAGCTCCAGCGGAATCCGCTCACCAGATAAACAATCGGATTGAAGAGCGTCACCACCTTCCAGAACGGCGGCAGCATGTTGACCGCGTAGAAGCTCCCGCCGAGGAACGTGAGCGGCGTGATGATCAACAGCGGCACCAGTTGCAGCTTCTCGAAGCTATCCGCCCAGATGCCGATGATGAACCCGAGCAGACTGAACGTGACCGCGGTCAGCACGAGAAACAGAATCATCCAGAACGGATGCTGAACTTGCAGCGGCACAAAAAGGCCGGCGGTGGCCAGAATGATGAGGCCGAGCAGGATCGACTTGGTGGCCGCCGCGCCCACGTAGCTCACCACGATTTCCAGGTACGAAACCGGCGCCGACAGCAACTCGTAGATCGTGCCCGTGAAGCGCGGAAAGTAGATACCGAACGACGCATTGGAAATGCTCTGCGACAGCAGCGACAGCATGATCAGACCCGGCACGATGAACGCGCCGTAGGTAATGCCGTCCACTTCCTTGATGCGCGAGCCGATGGCCGCGCCGAACACGACGAAGTAAAGCGACGTGGAGATCACCGGCGCGATGATGCTTTGCATCAGCGTGCGCCAGGTGCGCGCCATTTCGAACTTGTAGATTGCGCGAATTGCGTAGATGTTCATTGATTCCCTCGAAGCAGACTCACGAAGATGTCTTCAAGCGAACTCTGCGTGGTGTGCAGGTCCTTGAAACGGATGCTGGCGTCGTCGAGCGCTTTTAGCAGCGCAATGATGTCGGTGCGTCCGCCGTCGCTTTCGTAGGTGTAGATCAGTTCGTTGCCGCCCTTCGCCACGTCGAGCCCGTAGCCGGCGAGCGACGGCGGCAACGCGTCGAGCGGACTTTCGAGCTGCAGCGTCAACTGCTTCTTGCCGAGCTTGCGCATGAGTTCCGTTTTCTCTTCGACCAGCATGATCTCGCCGCCGTTGATCACGCCGATGCGGTCCGCCATTTCCTCCGCTTCGTCGATGTAATGCGTGGTCAGGATGATCGTCACGCCGCTTGCCGCGAGCGAGCGCACCAGTTTCCACATGTCGCGGCGCAATTCGACGTCCACGCCCGCCGTGGGTTCGTCGAGAAACAGCACGCGCGGTTCGTGCGACAACGCCTTCGCGATCAGCACGCGGCGCTTCATGCCGCCCGACAGCGTGATGATCTTGCTATTGCGCTTCTCCCACAACGACAGGTCGCGCAGCACTTTCTCGATATAGGCCGGGTTCCTGGGCTTGCCGAACAGGCCGCGGCTGAACGACACCGTGGCCCAGACGGTTTCGAAAGAGTCGGTGGTGAGTTCCTGCGGCACGAGGCCGATCAACGAACGCGCGCCGCGATAGTCGGCGGCAATGTCGCGGCCGTCCACCGTCACGCTGCCTTCGCTCGCGTTGACAATGCCGCAGATGATGCTGATGAGCGTGGTCTTGCCCGCCCCGTTTGGCCCGAGCAGGGCAAAGATTTCGCCGCGGTTGATTCCGAGGTTGATGTTTTTTAGCGCCTGAAAACCACTGGCATAGGTTTTCGACAGATTCGTGACTGAGACGATTGGCTGCATGGATTCGACGATGGCAGACACCGTTGCAAAAGTGGATGAAATGACGCGCAAGCGCGACCGCACCCGCAATGTAATGGAAACCGCGAAAGCCTGCAGCGCAGACCGTCGAGGTCTACGGAAAGTCGCGCACTGCATGGTCGGGCTGCGAACCCTTCGTTGCAGCGCAGAATAATTCGGTTTCCCTAGCGATGTGGCGCAAATGGCGCAGATGGGGGCGAACTCTCGCGGGGCGCCTGTTCATGTCGTGCGGGCCCGGCGAGGCGCCGTGCCGGGAACGCGCCATGCTCGATTGTCGCCGTGCTACTGCACCCGTGCGCCTCGCGCCGGCACCAAGGCACAGCGTTTGCGGCAGTGTATTCATGTGAGTGCGAGGCGCTCGCGTGACCTCAATCGACTCTATGGAGATGAACATGAAACGCCTTACCAAGACGATCTTTGCTTCAGCGCTCGTAATGGCACTCTCGGGCGGAGCCTATGCACAGGCCGGCGGCGGTGCCGGCGGGGGCGGGGGTGCCGGCGGTGGCGCCGCGGCCGGTGCGGGCGGCGGTAACGGAGTGGGCGCGGGCGGCGGAACCGCTGGCGGCGCGGGCGGCACGCTCACTCCCGGCATGGGCCCCGGCACGATGAAGCACCCCGGCGATTCCGGCTATGGCTCGCCGGGCGTCACGGGCACCGGCGGCGGCATGGGCACGGGCACCGGCGCTTCGCCGGACAGCGCGACCACGAAGCGCTCCAACAGCGGCATGAGCAACGGTACGCGCAGCGGCACCAGCGGCGCTAACGGAACCATGCAGAACGGGCAGTAAGGCGAGGCCCTGTTCCATGCGCAAGCCTCGAGCGTCGAGCCTGAATCAGTAGCTCAACCTCGAGGCAGCGAAAGCGCTGGGACATAGCAACGGCGGCGCCGCATAACGGCGTCGCCGTTTTTTTGTTCGGTGGATGTGCAACGATGCCGGCAGCCCTCCACGCCGATGGTGGATTTTGCAACGATTTCAATGTAAAGGACACGCGCCCCGCGACTCAGCAGGACCCTCGCCTGCAATCGCGGCTCCCCATGACAACTTCCTGACCAGTCACGGCTCCTTGCAGACAAAGCTGCTCGCAAGATTGACATTACCCTTGCCGGTATATTGCGGAAACAACGGATAGCGACACAACGGTCGCGAGCGTCCATTGGTTGCCGCGGCGATGTCGGTGGCGATCAGCGTTTCCGGCGACGCACCTCGCGTGACCCAGTTATCGAGTGCGCCCAGCAGATCGACGGACGGCACGAACGCGCCGCTGCCATGCTGAAAACCCGGCACCATGTACAAACGCATAAAACGATTAACCTCGTCCACGCCGTAACGCTCGACTAGCGCCTGTCGGTAAGCAATGGTCTGGTTCGGGCTGATGACTTCGTCGGCGAGGCCTTGCAGCGTGATGAGCTTGCCGCCGCGCGCCATGTAGCGCCCAAGGTCGGTGTTCATCGCGCCGATGGTTTGCGAAAGCGCAATCAGTTGCGCGCGATACTTGCCCGGATGCAGCGGATCGAAGCGCAAAGAGTCGAAGTCCGCATCGCGCACAACGAAATAGCGCACATAGCCGTCGCCTTGCGCGAACAGGTAACCGTTGGCAAAAAATTTCGGCTCCGCGAGCCGTTGCGCCTGATGTCCGAGGCCGAGCGAACCGGCCAGTTGCGTGCCCTGGAACACGTTGTATCCGCGATAACCGCTCACGTCCCAAGCGAGCTTATAAGGCAGCGACAAGCCATCGCGCAGCACCATCAACGTGGCGAGTTGCGTTTCGGTGAGGCACGTGTCGCGCGACTCGTCGGGTGAGAGCGCGCGCCCCGCGCAACGTAACGACTCGACGATTTCCGCTTCATGCGTGCGGCAGGCGGCGACGTCGCTGACAATGCCGTCCGTCGCGCCGTCCAGCCCGTCGCATACGGCAAGCGTGCGTTGATAGACGTGCTGCAGCGCGACCGGCGGCACGAAGCCACCCGGCGTCGCGTATTCCGCCTGCCCTACTTTCACGCCGATCAGTCGCACGCCCGAGAAATTGAGCGCAGGCGAATTGGCGATCACGCCGTCGTAGTCGTCGGGAAAGCGCTGCATCACGGTGTAGCCTTCGCGGCCTCCCGTCGAGCCGCCGGCGAAATACATGCGCTGCGGCGGCCGGCCATACGCACGCGCGATCAGTGCGAGCGCGGCGTCGTGCGTCTTCTTCAGATGCGCATAGCCGAAGTTGGTCACGGCTTCGTCGACAAGGCCGAACACCGCGAGCGATGAATCGCCCACGTGCCCCGAATCGTCGCCGAAGGTCGCATAGCCTTGGGCAAGCGGCGCGCGGTCCGGCGAAAACGGCATCACGCCGGTGCCGCTCACCACCACGCCGTTATACCCGCCGCCGCCCACTTGCAGCGCGCGCCCGTTCCAGTGACGCGGCAGATTCAGGTCGAAGCGGATGTCCGGCGTGCTCGCCTTGAGCGCCTTGATGCGCCCCGTGATCCGGCAATACTCACCGCCCTGCTGATTGCCGGGCGCGGTGGCGCCGATCATCGTGGCGCTTTCGATCTGCGCGCCGGCCGTGGGGAGGGCAATGACTTCAGCGGGCAATACGGCACCGGCAAATTCAGCGCAACGCATGGAAAGCGGCGCTTCCTTCTGTGCGCCGAGAGCCGTCTGCGTGGCGAGCGCCAAGCATGCGATCGCGAGCGTGGCCCTAAGCAGGCTCCCCAGCATGGCGCCGAACAGGGACCCTTCGGCGCTCGCGCGCCCGCGCCAGGTCCACGCTCCGCCCACGCCCCGCGATCGCCCCATCATCCGCAACGCGCCCCGCTTGCAGCCGCGCGCGGCTGCTGTCCTCGCCATCCGTGCCATGCGCGTGCGAGCATCAGCAACGCGCCAATCGCGACCAAGTCGCCGGCAAGCCCCATCAGCACGCCGCGAAAACCATGAAACGTATGCGGCGTGGCCGTATCCACGATCAGCGACACTAGCGTGCCGCCAACAAAACATACGAGCCCTGTACGGCCCACGGTAACGACGGCCGGCAGCCGCTGCGCGAGCCGCGCGATACTGCCCATGCGCACGAGTCGCGCTGCGAGCCAGGCTATGACGATGAAGTTGATCACGCGGTCCACGGAAAGATTCTGTTTGAGGGTGCCGGGCAACGGCTGCGTCAGCACCACGAGTTTAACCGCGGCAAACGCGAGCACTGCGGCAATCGCGACGCGCGTGAACCAGCGAGCCGTATCGCCCGCATGAAAGCGCTCGCTGATCGGCGCGAGCCGGCATACGATGCCAAGCACGAACATCAGTTGCCATGCGAAAGGATTAAAAGCCCAGTCGGCCACGTCGTCAATGCTCAATAGCACGGCGAGCGGCCGTGCGAGACACCATATGGCCGCGCTCAACGCGAGCGCCGCCACACGCGAACGCAGGGCGAGCGGCACGATGGCGGGCACCAGCAGCGCGTAGAACATGTACATAGGCAACACGCTTGACAGATACGGCTGCCGACGCAGCACCGCAATGTTCAACGCCTGCTGCAGCGGCTCGGCGGCAAAAGGCAACCAGCCCGTGAGCTCGACCATCGGACGGTTCAAGTGCAGCAACGCGAGCGCGCCGCCCGACAGCAGCGTGAGCAGCGCGGTCAGCAGATACGCCCGATAAATCTCCCAGCAGCGCCGCACGAAACGCAGCCTCGCGGCATTTTCGCCGCGCGCCGTCATGACCGCCGTATAGGCCGCCGCCGACGCGTAGCCGCCAAGAAACACGAACACCTCCGCCGAATCGCACAATGCGTACGCATGCAGCATCACATGAGAAAGCGCGCTGCCGGGCATGTGATCCAGCACGATGACGATCAACACGACCCCGCGAAAGAAGTCCACTTCGACGGAGCGACCGCGGCGAATGTCCATTCATGTTCTCGCAGGAAAGTTATCCAGCAACGCGCCACCATATAACGTTTCGGCGGCTGCCGTGCAATGAAGTCATGGACGCTGACAGGCAGCCTGTCGTTCACTGCAATTCGCTGGCAATCTGAAATGCAGCTGTCGGCATGCGGTAATCGCTAAAACCGGAGCATTTCATTGGCGGCAAGTTTTGCGGCTTTCACGCACATTCGCCAATACATCCGGTAAATGCCGCCGAAAATAATCATCAGATCGCGCTATGCGATTTTTTTCGCTTTTTTTCATCGTACGATGAATTCATGCATGACCGGCGGAGCTCGCGCATTGCACGCGAACAATGCTCCCACGGCGGCCACTCATGTGGACCGGACACGCTCGCACCACGACTGCGTTCAGTGCGCGCGTTGCGCGTCGTTGCGACGCCTTTCTTGTGCCGCTGCCCGTGCTTGCACCGCTTGCACGACGGGCTTGTGGATTTACGCGGCACCGGTCCTTCCATTACCGACCCGAACGGTTGCGCACGCGCACCGCCCTCGCATTGGAAGACGCTCACATGAACAACAGGATTGCCGGCTTCGACGGACTGCGTGCCATTGCAGTTCTGATGGTGTTTCTCCAGCACCGGCTATTCGGCGACATCGGCGAAATAGGCCATCTCGGCGTATGGATCTTCTTTGCGCTCAGCGGCTTTCTGATTATCGGCATTCTCTCGACGCAACGGCTGCGCATCGAGCAAAGCGGCAGCAGCTTTGTCGTTGAGCTCAAGCGCTTTCTGTTTCGCCGCACGCTGCGCATTTTCCCGATCTATTACCTGATGCTGACAGTCATGTCGGTGCTGATGCTGTTCGGCTTCGCGAGTCCGCAACTCGCGAGCGGCATGCCGTTTCATTTCGCTTATCTGTCGAACTTCTGGATCGGCTCGGTGCTGCATTACTGGCCGGGGCGCTACTCGCACTTGTGGAGTCTTGCCATCGAGGAGCAGTTCTACCTGGTGTTCGCGCCGCTGCTGTTGCTGCTTGCGGCCCGGCGGCATCTTGCGGTTTGCGCGTCGACGGTCGCAGTGGGACTAGTGTCGCTATGGCTCATGCGCGCCGCGCATTGGCAGGAGATCACGATCTACACGCATCCGCTGAGCAACTTCTGGTTATTGGCGCTCGGCGGGATGGGTGGGCTCGTGGTTGTCCATCACGCAGGCCGTGTGCGCGCCTTGCTTGGGCACGGCGCAACGCTATTTGGTTTGAGCCTTTGTCTGGTAGGCTTTTGCGCGAGCGAGCCGGCGTGGAGCGAGGTTCGCAATCCAGCGCTGTTCAGCTGTATCGATGCCGCGTATGGCCTATGTATCGCGGCGCTGGTATGTTCGATTGCGTGCTGCCGCAATGCGGTCGTCATGGCTCTGCTGGAAGCGCGCTGGCTCGTGGGGCTCGGGCGCATCAGCTACGGCTTTTATCTGTATCACAACCTGATTCCCGATCTCACGCGCAATCATCACGCACGGGCGCTGTTTGGCGGGGTAGTGCCGCAATGGGCACACGCGGTGGGAATTGCGGCGTCGTTTGGAATCTCGCTAGGGCTCGCGCTGCTGTCGTGGCGGCTGATCGAGGAGCCCATTCTGCGCCTGAAAACGAGGCGTGCGCCTGCGGACAACGCAAGTTCGACAGCAACGCCAAAGGCGGGGTTCGCATCAACGCCGGCGCACCACGAGCGCGGCTCGCGCGCTTTGACAGACAAAGGCGCTGCTTCGGATGCTGCCTGATACGGACCGGGCTGCCCGCTTCGCAGGAGAGCCCGCGCGTGGCACACGCATTGCTGAACCGTCGGTATATCTGTTACGACTGGAGATGCGCCGTGGCCACTCAGCCGAATAGCCCCAACGAGCACGACCAGAACCGGGATGAAACTACAGATCCCGGCGGCCCGCCGACCGAAGTCTCGAAGCCGGTCGGCGATGCAATCCCAACGCCTGTCGAACCGGGACTCGACCAGCCTTTACCCGAAAAAGGCGCAACAGAGCCAGCGGAGGACGACGACGCCGCGGCGAAGCGCGAGCCGTTGGGCGAAACAGAGACGCCTCCGGGGGTTCCTCCACCCGGGCCGTCTGACTTTGCCTAGCGTGAGCTTCGAAGAGGCGCGCGCGCCGCGCTCACGCTCCGCTTGCGGCCTTACCCTTACGCTGCCTCAGGCTCCTGCTCATGCACGATCTTGAGCGTGCTCTTGTGTTCCTTGATCAGCCGATACACCGTCTCGCCCGGTACGGTTTCCTGTTCGAGCAGTTCGTTGGCGATAGCACGCAGCACCGGCTCGTACGCATGCAGCAGGTTGTAGCACTGCTCGTTCAGTTCCTTGAGCAGCACATTGGCCTGTTCGATCGCGCTCTTCATTTGAAGCCCCGCGTACTGCGAAGGCAACGCTGCGAGGCTGAAGAGATTGCCGTCGCTGTTGAAGCCAAACTTCGACACCATGTCGAGGCTGATACGCGACGCTTCCTGAAGATCGGACGCCGCACCGCTCGATGCTTCGGAGAACGCGAGAATCTCCGCGTTGCGGCCGCCCAGCAGCACCTTGACCTCGTTGCGGATCTCGGTCTCGCGGTACAAATGCTTGTCCTGTGCCTTGGTGATCAGCGCGACGCCCAACGCGCCGCCTCGCGGCAGTATCGTGACCTCTTCGAGCACACCCGTGCCGAGCAGCGCGGCAACCAGACCGTGCCCTGCCTCATGCACCGCTATGCGCGTGCGTTCGTCTTCGGTCAACGCGCGTTCCGCGCCGCTTACGTCGCCAATGCGGGCAATCTTGATTGCCTCGATGAAATGCTTCGCCGCGATTTCGGTGTCGCCGGCCTTGCGCGCGACGAGTCCCGCCTGATTCACCACCATCGCGACCGTCGCGGGCGAGAGGCCCGTGGTCAGACGCGCGAGCTGGTCGTAGTCGATGTCCGCTGCCTTCGCTTTGAGCTTTTCTGCGTAGAAGCGGAAAATTTTCGCGCGATCTTCGCGATCCGGCAGGCGCACCTGCACTGTGCGATCGAACCGGCCCGGCCGGCGCAACGCCTCGTCGAGATTGTCCGGGTGATTGGTGGCCGCGACGATGATCACGCCTTCGTTCGAAGCGAAGCCGTCCATTTCCGCGAGCAACTGATTGATGATGCGGTTGCTCTCGGCTTCGACAGGACCGCCGCCGGTGTCGGTACGTTTTGCGAGGCCGTCCGCTTCGTCGATGAAGATCACCGTCGGCGCATTCTTGCGTGCCATTTCGAACAGATGCTTGACCTTCTGAATGCCGACACCGTAATACTTCGCGCTGAAGTAACTGCCGGTGATCGAGATGAAGTTCGCGCCGCATTCGCCGGCGAGCGCCTGCGCAAGCCGCGTCTTGCCGACGCCGGGACCGCCCACCATCAGGATGCCGCACGGCGCGCGCACGCCCATCGCCGTAAACTGCTTCGGGTTGGACAGATAGCCGCGAATGTCCGCGAGCGCAGCCTTGGCCTCACCGGCGCCGATCACGTCGTCGAAACGCAGCGTGGGCGCCTTGCTGAGCAACGTCGCGCCGCCGCGCATCTCGCGGCGCATGAACCACACCATGCCGCCAATCAGCAGCATCGGCAGCAGCAGGCTGATCACGTCGCGCGTCTGGTCGAACACCTGGAGCCAGCGCGAGCCGCCCGTGCGGATATCCGCATCGGGCAACCACACCAGTTGATATGAAGCGGCCTCCCCCGAGCGGCTCTCGCCAAGCAGGAGCGCATGCGAGAACGTCGCATTGTGGTCGGTGACGAAATAGCGCGAACCGTCGCGCTTCGATACGAGAATCGCATTGGGACTGACGCCGATCGCGGAGACCTGCGCTGCCCGAATGTCGCGCAGCATTTGCGATGCGTCTTTCTCTTCGCGCGTCCAGGCGGACGTATCGTGGCGCATCTGGTTCGCGACGCCGGTCAACGCCGGGGCGAGTTGTGCCGCGCGCTGCTGGTGATGCCAAAAGCTGAACGCAAGTACCAACGCAATGAGCACCGCGCCAGCCGCAATGGCGACTTTGCGCGCCCGTGTTTTCCCAAGCGAATTCTTTCCCGGCTTCATGAGTCACTTCCAAAAACGGGCTCATGGGAGCCCCAAAACGTATCGAATCAGAGGATGAGCGGTTGGAAGAGGAATCGGCTATTGCGATGCCATGCCTGCAAATGCCTGCAAGGAACAAAGGACACCCAACCATGCGTCCCTTTTAACCAGTCGCGCAGTGCCAGTATGCCCTGCGGCTGCTTTTTCCAAATCGCAGAAAAGGCCTGTTTCTACCGCTTATCCCGCCGTTTGAGGAGAAGGAATATAAGGGCACGAGCGGTGCATGAAGTGCGGTAGAAAACTGCTCCGCCGCACAGTGTATCAGCGTAAAAAAGGCGGTGTATTCTGTAGACCTATCATTTGCACCGTGCCCTATTTTTGTGTTCTTCTGACGGGCCTATTGATCGGCTGCCGTCGTTCTCTCATCGCGCGGCGGCACGTCGGCGTGAGCCCCTCCACTGCTGTCGTGTCCGCGCAGATGCGAAGCGCCGCGCGTTTTTTTGCTGTTTTTTGCCAGGGTCCGCTATTCTCTCCAGCTTTCGGCGACAGCCCGCCCTTGTTGCGCGCTGCACACACTCGACTTTTCACGACTTATGCTTCGATTTGAAAACCTCGGCAAGCGTTATGGCGACCGCGTCGTCTTTCAGGGACTGCACCGCGAATGCACAGCGGGCTGCATTGCGCTCAATGACGAGTCGGGTAGCGGTAAATCTACCCTGCTCGGCATTCTCGCCGGTGCCATTGCAGCCGACGCAGGCGACGTGTGGATCGGCGGCCATTCGCTGAAGGCCGCCCCGGCCATGGCGAAATTGCTGCTGACGTATGTGCCCGAGGATTGCATGCCTTCGCCCGATTGCGCCGGCCGCGACTATCTGCAGCGCGTGGCCGCCGCCCGCAACGCCACGGTGAGCGACGCCGCGCTGTCGCTCGCGGACCGCTTCGGCCTCACGCCGCACCTGGAAAAACGCTTCGAGCAGATGTCGTTCGGCACGCGCAAGAAGTTCTTTCTGACCACCGCGGCGCTGGGCGAAACGCGAGTGGTGATTGCAGACGAGCCCGCGGGCGGACTCGACGCCGCCGCGCGCGCCGTGCTGGTCGATCTCTTCCGAACGCTTGCACAAACTCGCACCGCGTTTTTCTCAAGCTATGACGAAGCCTTTGCTGAAGCATGCGGGGCCACACGCCTGAGCTTCGCGGAGCTCGCGCAGCGCAGCTGAATGCACGTACGCGTGTGGCGCACAGGCGTGGCGCAGGCGCCCCCGCGCCACGCTCAGATCGACACGCAAATCTTGCCGAAGTGGGCGCCCGACGCCTCATGCCTGAAGGCGTCCGCGAGGCGCGCGAGTTCGAACGTGCTGTCGATCACCGGCTTGATACCGGTCGCCTCCAGCGCGCGAACCATCTCGCGCTGGTCCTGCCGGCTGCCGACAATCAGCCCTTGCAGCCGCTGTTGCCGCGCCATCAGCGCGGCGGTCGGCACCGGTCCGGCGCGTCCGGTCAGCACGCCGATCAACGCGATGTGACCGCCAATCCGGCAAGCCGTGATCGACTGCGGCAAGGTGCCGGGGCCGCCCACTTCGATCACGTGGTCGACGCCGCGCCCGCCGGTCAATGAACGCACTTCCTTGCCCCACTCGGGATTGTCGCGGTAGTTGATCGTGTGAGCGGCGCCGAGCGCGCGCAGCTTCTCTAGCTTTGCGTCCGATGAGGACGTGGCGATCACCGTCGCGCCCATCGCCCTCGCCAGCTGCAGGCCGAACACCGACACGCCGCCCGTGCCGAGCACGAGCACAGTGGCGCCCGCTTTCAACTGACCGTCGACAACCAGTGCCCGCCAGGCCGTGAGTCCTGCCGTGGTGAGCGTGGCGGCTTCGGCGTGGCTATAGCCACGCGGCGCGTGCGTGAAATAGTGGCTCGGGAGCACGACGACTTCGCGCGCGTAGCCGTCGACGCCGTCGCCGGGCGTGGTTTTGAAGTCGCCGATAGGAGGCGGGCCGTTCTCCCAGAACGGGAAAAAGCATGACACCACGTGATCGCCGACCTTGAATTCGTCGACGCCCTCGCCGACCGCCTCCACCACGCCCGCACCGTCCGCCATCGGGATGCGCCCCGCTTCGGCGGGCAACACGCCGCTTACGACGCCGTAGTCATGGAAGTTGAGCGAGCTCGCGTGAATGCGAACTCGAAGCTGGCCCGCACGGGGCTCTCCCGGGTCGTCGATATCGACGACCTGAAGAGAGTCGACGCTCGCGGGCGATCCGATTTTGACGGCTTTCATGGGGTGACTCCTTTGGGGTTTGCCGGGGCGTTTGTGGTGGGTGTGCTTCGGCAGAGGATATAGCAAGCGGGGGTTGTGTGTTGGCGTGCGTCGCCGCTGAGGAAGACCTGGCCAAGGATTCTTCCTTCGATTTGTGCCCGCGCCCTGGTGCAGACAAATCGACTTCAGTTGCTCGATTAATGACGATATCGAACGGGTCGGAGCATGACAATGTTCCGGCTTTTGGTTCTATTGGATCGGCCTTCTTTTAACGGAAGCTGCAACGGCTTTCGCAATCCGCTCAAGCTCCTCCCCGGAGACGGGCGGAACGCCTTTGGCGGCATACTTTGCGGTCCGCTGAACGAGTAACTCGAGATCGGGCATATCGACCGCCGCCTTCGGATCTCCCTGCACCGTGACGAGATAGGCATAGTCCGTTGCGCCATCGTAGCGGGTGACGGTGGCAAAGCTCGCCGTGCCTAAGCGCCCCGCCATCATGGACGGGCGGTAACGTAGCGGTCCGTGTAGATGGATGACTCTGCCAATGGCATCTGAAGTCCAGATCAACTCACTCATCTGCACAGAAGTCAAACTTGATAGATCACCCGCCGAGCGATCAGCCAGAAAGATGGTCACGTCAGGATGATCCGCCAGTCGAAATGTAACTCCGATATTGCTAATATCATCCGCACCTGTCGATGACACGAATATTCCTGGAAGACAGGCACCTTTTTCATTTGGGACCTCATAGAGCTGGCGCCAACGGAAATTCCGCAACGTTTTCATCATCCGTCGTTGCGTTACGGCAGGGCTATCCTCATAAGAAGTGGCTTTGAATATTGCCAATCGTCCACTCTTATAAACATCAAACTGCGAGAGCATCGTCCCAGACATCGCAAACGAATCCGGCTGCCCCGTCGGTACTTCCGAAAATCTCCTATCCACATTCGATTGGTTCCTGCTTTCAGCAGCGAAGCTACGCATTTCAGTCAACAGCCTAGCTGTCCATTCTTGGGAGACGCCCTCGAAAATTTCAAATTCCCCATTGAAGACAAATGAGGAGTACATGGTCGACTGGCCGTCGGGGAACCGGATGGGATACTTTATAAATTTTCCATCGAACACGGCTGGGGTGGTTGTAGCCACCTCTACCTGCCCAGGAAACGCTAGCTCGTATCGCCCTATGCACTCGCGGTAGTCAGAGGCTAAGGCGTGTTCCGCCAACAGGAATGAGCACAGAAGGTATGCTGCGCGCCGATAACAGTTGCATCGGGCTCTTAAGTTCTTTATCAAGCTATCTCTTCCTGCAAATTGGAATCTTCTACTGACGCCCGAAGCGTCTTATCCTGCAATACCCTTTTGGGGGCATCGTTGTCCTCCGCGACAGAGGATGTAGACAAAACCTCACCCGGGTGGGATCGACAGTAGCGGTTCCCTCCCGGGCACTCAGCCGAGACTTCCGCTGAACGATATTCAGGCACGTCGCCAAAGCAGTTTCGGGCCGCCACCCATGTCGGCCAAATCGGCGGTCGATCGGGCTTTGCTCATCCGCTTAACCTGAATGCGAGATTCCGGGGGAAATGTGTGCACCAGCCCGGATCGTTTAGATGACATTCCGGTTCGTCGAGCGAACCGGCCGACGAGAACGGCGTTTCCAAAAGAGATCGCAGCGACTTGCGCTTTGGCAAAGTTTTGGTGTCCGATTCTATTGAAATGGCCTTCGTTTAACGGAAGCTGCAACGGCTTTCGCGATCCGCTCAAGCTCGTCTCCGGAGACCGGCGGAACGCCTTTGGCGGCATACTTTGCAGTACGCTGAACGAGTAACTCGAGATCGGGCGTATCGACCGCCGCCTTCGGATCTCCCTGCACCGTGACGAGATACGCATAGTCCGTTGCGCCATCGTAGCCCGTGACGGTGGCAAAACTCGCCGTGCCCCAGCGTCCGGCCATCATGGTTGGGCGGTAACGTAGCGGTCCATGTAGATGGATGATTCTGCCAATGGCATCGGAAGTCCAGACGAACTCGTTTCTCTGCCGCGAAGTCATTTTTGATAGATCGCCTGCTGAGCGATCGGCGAGGAAGATTGTCACGTCAGGATGATCTTTTAATCGAAATGTGACGCCAATATCGCTAACATTGATCACCTTGTTTTGCGAAACAAAGACTCCAGGGAGACAAGCCCCTTCCCCGACTGGAACTTGATATGGTTGACGCACGTGAAGATTCATAAACGTATCCCTGGCGCGCTGCTTGGCCAGTGTTCGGCCGCCATCGTATGAAACTGCTTTAAAACCTATGAAATTTCCATCTTTATAAATATTGAACTCAGATACGCCTTCTCCTGATAAAGCAAACGAGTTTGACGCATCAACCTCACCCAAAAAAAAGTCCTGATCTGCGATTATTTTTTCAGAATTTAAATCTACAAAATTGCGCTTTTTTTTCAAATACGCCTGAACCCATTCTGCTGACGGATCATGGACTATGATAAACGATCCATTGAATCCAAATGAGGAATATATTGCTGGCTGTCCATCGGGAAATTGGATAGGATCGCGTATTGATTTGCCCTCCAATATCTGCGGTGTCGTCGTAGCGACGTCAGCCGGTCCCGGGAGCGTGAGCGTGTAACGTCCGACGCACTCGCTATAGCCGGCTGCAATAGCAGTAGTAGTGACCAAGAACGGCAGAAACACATATGGCGCTAGCCGGATTGCCTTCTGTGACAGAGCAGCATAGCTCTTCATCCTAAGCTCTCCCAAATTTTGTCGCTTTTGATTGATGCTTGCAGGGCGTATATCGCCGGCACCGCCTCGTCGGAGCAGAGTCGTTTCCGCAACCGGCGAAGTTGCAAAGCCAACTGCTATCCAAAACTATTTGCGCAAATCGCGAATTTGCGTTTCCTAATTACGCTGCATGGACTTGTATTTCTTCAAAATAGATTCGACAGCCTTTCTGTCCTGGATGTCTAACCTGAGCTTTGCGTAGTCAGCCTCGATGAAAGGTCGCAAGCTATCGTTTGCCGCGGCACGCCCATCGTGTTTCCGTATATTTTCTGCATTTTGCGCCTCCATCCGCATGAAGTAAGCGAAAGCGCTTGCATATTTTGCACTTTCCTGCCGAACCTTTTTGTAGTCACCTGAAAAATCTATGCCGTCTGCACAGATGCCGTCAACTTCTATATTGCCTATGCGGATGCCAGACGGATAAATATACACTCCGGCCAGCCTTCCGGAAGCAGCATCCGGATCAACGTCGATTATCTCGTTGTGGACGGAATCCAGCTGACCTTCATAAAAGTCGGGTTTTCTTTTTAGACTAAGTGTGGCTTTTGCAAAGCAATCGGATGCCGTACCCGCTCCCCGAGGCACAGCTCCTCCAGCTACAAGCAGCGTTTTTCTTTTTCCTGCGTCGATCAATATGGCGTCACCGTGTGCCCCCGCGTAAACGTTTAACGCAGTTCCGCAAATCGCTTGACTGGCATGAACCAGCGCGATGCCGAAAAAAAACAGATTAATAATCGCTTTCATTCTTCAATTCATCCTGGGCTTTTGGTCTTTCCGACATATATCGTGCTGCGACCCCTGCTTGTTGCGCAGCCGATGAGTGGATAAATCTGATCAGCTGGCCGTGGGCGTTGGTTTTTCCGCGCTCCGCATAAATAGCATTGATCAATGCTTCATCATAATCGCGGGTTTCGGAGACCTGCATATCTAGTTCTTTCAAAGCCGAAGTAACGACGTCGGTTGTTGGGCCATGTTGAACTGCAGTAGACCATAAGACATCGTTTATTGCGTGTGAGTGATAGCGAAGGTCCACGCCGGTCTTCGCTATCACGGTATTGATCTGCACGTCGAAATGGGTTCTCTTCATAAACTCATGCTCGACAGATATAAATCGAGCGAGGTTATTTTGCACGACTTCTTTCCATTTCCTGGTAAACGCGGACGTGCCGGGCGTCAATCCAGCAAAATCTGCCATCCAAGGGAAGTCGGTAGACGTAACAAAAGTTCCGACCGTTCCCCCAACGGCAAATGTGCCGTCGGTCCGCCGTGTTCTGCTGGTCATTTGATATGAGCCGTAGGAAACTCCACCAGGATCGCCTTGCCCACCGGACACGGTACTCGGACCGCGGCCGCCAGTCTCATATTGCGTTGACAGCTTGCCAAGGTCGAAATCGCGTCGCTTCCTGCTAACGATGAAATTCCCCACCAAACCCACCGGATGAACATGATTCACCACCGGACTAGACGGAAACCCCTCCACCTTCCCCTTCACCGATTCCCACCACTGAAGCTTCCTGATCCGCTCCAGCTCGCATTTCCAG
>NZ_JAEUAV010000010.1 GCF_019511605.1 Paraburkholderia phenoliruptrix
GTCTTGCCAATACCTTGATTTCCACTGCTTGCTCCTGAGTCAGCATCGGCGGCAAAAAGCCGCCATCGTCTCCCAGGTGGGTCAGGTTTACTTCGGCGGGTGGGTCAGTTTCACATCGGCGCTAACACTTCATCGCCTCGACGCTGAAGAACGGGCTGGAAAGCAAGGCCGAGACGGCCGCCGCCCAGGCCGAGTTGCCGCTCATGCACGCGAATGTGCGCGGGCCGTCCTACTACCACTGACTGGAGATCGTCACCATGTTGCATCATCCAACCGTCGAGAAGCTCCACGCGCTGCGCCTGTTCGGCATGGCCACGGCTCTGGCCGAGCAGCAATCGCAGGCCAGTATCGATCAACTGGGCTTCGAAGAGCGTCTCGGGCTGCTCGTCGAGCGCGAGGCCAGCGAGCGCGATTCGCGCCTGCTCACGGCGCGGCTGCGCCGCGCTAAGCTGCGCTTCCCCGACGCCGTGCCGGAAGACATCGACTACCGTTCGGCGCGCGGCCTGGATCGGACGCTACTTGCCCGGCTGCTAACCGGCGAGTGGGTTCGCGATCGGCAGAACGTGATCCTGGTCGCGCCGACCGGGCTCGGCAAGAGCTGGTTGGCTTGCGCCTTGGTGAACCAAGCCTGCCGGCAGGGATACTCGGCCGGCTATCTGCGCATGCCCAAGTTCAGCGAGGAGATGGCGATCGCGCACGGCTCCGGCCGTTACGCCCGGCTGCTCGCGCAGTGGGCTCGAACCGACATCCTGGTGCTCGACGATCTTGCGATGGCGCCGATGTCCGATCAGGCGCGGCGTGATCTACTCGAGATACTCGATGACCGACACGGCTCGCATTCGACGATCGTCACCAGCCAGATCCCGATCGAGAACTGGCACACCGCCATCGGCGACCCGACGCTCGCCGATGCAATCCTCGACCGGCTCGTTCACAACGCCCATCGCCTCACGCTCGCTGGCGAGTCGATGCGCAAACGCCGAAATGGTTTGACCAGCAAGGAGGTGTCGGAGTAAAAACGCTCAGCCCCGCATCGCCACGTCCACACCGTTCGGATACCCGTGGAATGCGCGTTCGGATACCCGTGGAATGGGCGTTCGCTTAAGCGTGGAATGAGCGTTCGGTTTGCCTGGAATACGCAGGTTGCGGCAGTCCACGGGGTCGGGTGCAGTAATAATTAGACGGCTAGCAAAGGTGGCGCTAACCTCTCTTTGAAGGAGCGGCGTCCGAAGGGCGGCTGAACTGTCGCGCACGAACGGACATAAATGTTTCCATCAAAATTAGATATCTAATATAATAGAAGCCATCTAACCAGCGGGGCGGCGGGTGCCGCCGAGGAGATGGAACATGCTGACTGTTGAACAGAACGAGTTGTTGTGCCGGGTTGAAGGCAATGCCCCGATGGGGCGGCTTATGCGGCGACATTGGACGCCGGTTTGCCTCGTTGAAGAGGTGAGCGAGCCGGACGGCGCTCCCGTCAGGGCACGTGTGTACGGAGAAGACCTTGTCGTCTTCCGTGACACCGAGGGGCGGGTAGGTGTCATGGACGAATATTGTCCGCATCGGCGTGTGTCGCTGGTATACGGCCGCAATGAAGATTGCGGACTTCGGTGTCTGTATCACGGCTGGAAGATGGACGTGGCGGGCAATGTCATTGAGATGGTGTCGGAACCGGCAGCCAGTACGATGGCACAAAAGGTCAAGCACAAGGCGTATCAGACGAAGGAGTGGGGCGGCATGATTTGGGCCTATATGGGGCCTCAGGATGTGATTCCCGAGTTTGTTCCGCCGCCGTGGGCGCCGACCGCGGAAACGCGGGTTACGATTGCGAAAGCGCTGCTGCCGTGCAACTGGGCGCAGGTTCTCGAGGGCGCCATCGACTCAGCGCATAGCTCCAGTCTTCACTCGTCTGACTTCGTCCCGGCTCGTGTCGGCGGCGCGGAAGCGACGGCCAAGAACTGGTTAAGGCCATCTACCGACAAGGCACCGCGCCTGCAGGTCGAGCGTACGAGCTACGGTTTTCGGTACGCTGCGATCCGCCGTCCGATCTTCAACGCAAACACGCACGAGTACGTTCGTTCGACGGTATTCGTCGCGCCCGCAACCGTTCTGATCCCGCCCAACAATCTCTACAACGTGGCGAACGTTAACGTTCCGATGGATGACGAGAACACGGCGTTCTATTTCATCGCCTGGGGCGATCCGAAGACGACGCCTGAGACGGAAACCTGGCGCAAATTCCTCTGCCAGCAAGTGGGCGTAGATCTCGACGAGCGTTACCGCCCGCTACGCAATCACGAGAACAGGTTCTGGCAGGACCGCGAGGCAATGAAAGCTGGAAACTACACCGGCATCAAGGGCTTCCCCAATCAGGACATCGCGATGTGGCTGACCATGGGGCCGATCGCCAATCGCTCACACGAGCGCCTCGGTGCGAGCGATCTCGCAATCGTCGAGTTCCGCAAGCGGATGCTCGAGGCACTGCGCGAGTTCGAAAGTGGCGCGGCGGCAATCGGGACGGCTGAGCTGGCCACGCCGCGGATGGTTTGTTCGTTCCAGGCGGTGATCCCGAAGGAAGTCGACTGGCGAACGTACGAGGCGAGCTATGTCTGGGGGGATACGGACCAGCCGGCGCTCGAAACGAACTACCAGGTGACGCGTTAAATGTCCGCGGACGCAGCGCAACCGCGTCGGTTACGCATCGGTGTAGCCGGACTGGGGCGAGCATTTTCGTTAATGCTGCCAACGTTTCTGGTTGATCGACGGGTAGAGCTGGTTGCCGCTTGCGACCCACGTGCGGAAGCCCGGCAGCAGTTCTCGAAGGACTTCGCGGCGCCGACGTACGCCGACGTCCGGGAGCTCGCCGCCGACCCGAAGGTCGAGGCCATTTACATCGCGAGTCCGCACCAGTATCACGCGGCGCATACTGAGATTGCGGCAGCCGGAGGGAAGCACGTTCTCGTCGAAAAGCCGATGGCTCTGAGTCTCGCGGAATGCGACCGGATGATCGACGCCTGCCGACAGGCAGGCGTCACGCTTATCGTCGGTCATTGCCACAGCTTTGACACTCCGTATCTTGAGACGCGAAGACTTATCGAGAGCGGGGAGTTTGGGTCTGTTAGGATGATTCATGCCGCGAACTTTACCGACTACCTCTATCGTCCTCGCCGTCCGGAAGAACTGTCGACAGCGGAAGGGGGCGGCGCGGTATTCAGTCAGGCCGCGCATCAGGTGGACATCGTGCGGTTGTTGGTGGGTTCTCGGGCGAGGCGTCTTAGAGCGACCGTCGGGCGATGGGACGCGGAAAGGCCGACGGAGGGGGCGTATAGCGCCATCATCTGGTTCGAGTGCGGTGCGTTCGCCTCCGTCTCCTATAGCGGATACGGACATTTCGACTCCGACGAATGGATGGGCTGGATCGGCGAGATGGGCGCGGCGAAGAGTCCGCACGCGTATGGAAACGCGAGACGGCGACTAGCGACGCTACCCTCTCCTGAGCAAGAAGCGCGGCTCAAGGCTGAGGGCACATACGGTGGTGTTTCCTACACGCCACCGTCCTCAGAGCGTGTCTCCCTCTACCATCAGCATTTCGGTCCCGTGATCGTGTCGTGCGAACGAGGGGACCTCCGGCCAATGGCAGACAGCGTTCTCGTTTATGGCGACATGTGTTCGGTAAAACGACCTCTCGACTTGCCATCGGTGCCGCGAAGAGAAGTGATCGACGAGCTGTACGATGCGGTTCTGGGAAAAGCGCCACCGATTCACGACGGCGAATGGGCCAGAGAGACGCTGGAGATTTGCCTCGCGATACTGAAGTCGAACGAAGAAGGGAGGGACGTCGAACTGTAGCACCGCCCGCCACTCGCCGCCAAAAAACAGAAGGCCGCATCTGCGGCCTTCTTGCATTCCAGACTGCTTCCACTCACTGAGGCGCCAGCACTTCACACGAATCTCAGGGAGAAGTCGATAGCGCGGACGTTCTTCGTGAGACTGCCAATGGATATCCGATCGACACCGATTTCCGCGATTGAGCGCAAGGTTGCATCTGACACGCCACCCGAAACTTCAAGTTCCGCCCGCCCCGCATTGAGCCGTACAGCTTCACGCATGTCCAGCTCGCTGAAATTGTCGAGCAGGATCGATCGGGCACCGGCAGATAGAGCGGTAACCAGTTCGTCCAGCGTTTCCACTTCGATCTGGATTGGCACACCAGCATCGAGCTCGCGAGCCGCATTGAGCGCAGCGACGATGCCACCTTTTGCCTGAATGTGGTTTTCCTTGATCAGGATCCCGTCAAACAGCCCAAGCCGATGGTTGAATCCACCACCGATCCGTACGGCGTATTTCTGTGCAAACCTCAGGCCGGGGAGTGTCTTGCGCGTGTCGAGCACGCGCGTCCGGGTGCCTGCGACGATCTGCACGGACCTGCGGGTGGCCGTCGCTACCCCCGAAAGCATCTGCAGGAAATTGAGCGCGGTGCGCTCGGCTGTCAGGAGGCTTCTGGCTGGTCCCTGAATTTCACATACGGTCTGGCCAGGCGCCATGGATGCACCTTCCTCAACTTTCCAGCTGACACGCAGGCGGGAATCTACCTGCGAGAGCGTTTCGTCAAACCACGGCCGACCGCAAAGCACAGCTGCCTCGCGCACGATTAACATTGCGGTTGCCACCGCCGAATCGTCCACAAGCCGTGACGTCCAGTCGGCACTGCCTGTGTCCTCCTCGAGAGCGTCCCGTACGTTACGGGTCAGCGCGTGGCGGGTCAGTTCATCCATTTGAGAATAGCGCGTCGGTTGGTAGGGAAAGTCCTGCATGCCGGAACGCAACCGCTGAGGGGCTGGCAAATGTCCGCGCGCATAATTTTATTAGCTATTTAGCGAATTTGCCAGCTGTAGACGAATGAGTGGTACCGCCGAGATTAGCCGTTTTCGTATTCTTCACCGCGCGAAGCGATGAGATTGCCGACCTCACGTGTGGACGGAATCCGACGAGCAGGATCGTCGGATTCTGCCTCATCTCTCGCCATGTTCTCTATGATGGTAAGCAGCACCTTCCGGGCGATCTTGATGTCGCTTTCTTTCAATCCTCTGACGCTTATCTCGTTCACCTCCTCCGCAAGCGGCACGAGCTTTTTTTTGAGGCTTTTGCCTTTGGGAGTGAGGTAGACATATGTGTTCTTCCGGTTGTCGGGCGCCTGCCTGCGTTCGACATAGCCCAGCTTCTCCATTGCAGACACAGCCGTGAACGTAGTTGGCGTCATCACGCCGGCCTCGACGCTCAGCTCTTTTTGCGTGAGGCCGTCCTGCTCCCAGAGGATGCGGAGAAAAGCCCAGTGTCCAAACGACACCTCATACTGCGCTAGGCGCATCTGCAAGCCACGGACCATCGCTCGCGCTGCATCCTTGACCAGGTGTGCAAGACGGTCATTCGGAACCGCTTCCCGCCAGTGGCGGAGCATCGCGTCGGACGTGGAATGTTCCTTCAAATTGCGTTGAGAAGCCATGGGCTTTGCCGTGTCGAGAATTGCATCGCTCACAATATTAACGCGTTCTCGTGCCGCCCACGAAGTCCAAACGTCTCCGGCAGGCGGGCTGGGCGAACTGGTCGCCCGAAGCGATACGTTGGATACTTGGCGAGCCGCCGACAGCAAAGAGGTGCTTGGGTGCTTGCTCCGGCGGTTTGACAATGACGGTATTGCCTGCGGCAAGCGGTGTGGCGATCTTGCCTCGGCAAACATCAAGGGTTGGTCATAGCCGACGATGCGTGCGACAACGGCCAAGCGGTTCACGAAGGGAGCAAGCGAAGACTATTGCCATCCACCGGAATAGTCTCTCGTTTCAACTGGAAATCAGACCAGCAAAAAAATCAAGCGAGGCGGCGGCCGCCGTTGCATCGCGGACCATCTCAGCAACTGGACTCCAGCGTTGATTGTATCGATCGTGGCGAACTCTTCCGCATGCTCTCACAGCAGATTCGCAGTTGGCAGGATTGAACGTTTCCTCGTATATCGCGCTCAGCGGATCATGCCAGTCTCCCGCGTAAGACAAGCCGCGGCAGAGCGGAAGACGGGAACGTTCCTAAGTGGCGTTTCGGCCATTAGATTCGTAGACATTGCTGCCTTCTTTCGAGATACGGGATGACGACCGGTCAGAGCTTGAAACTCTCAAGACTGGCTGGATGAAACAACTCTTTCGCTTCCAGCAGGCGCACCGAGAGACCCTCGTCGAAGTGTTGCTTGAGAAATCGATTGATGGTGCCTTCGTTTGCCGCAAATCCGTAGGACCAGAAATCCGAGCCCATTAGCCCGCGCGCGGCACGCAGATGATCTTCCACGAAGGGAAGGGTAACCTTTGTCGCAGAAGTGTCGTTCAGGCGGGAAAGTGCGACAGCCTTCGATTTTTCGAATGCCTTGACCATGGCTCCGGGCAGCCAAGGATGGCGTTCGGCGAGTTCCTTCCGGATGCCCAAGGTGTGCATGATTGGAAAAATCGATGTCCGGCGGTACCATTCTGCCGCGCTCGCGTGAGGATCTTCAAATAGGTACTTGATTTGCGGATGCCCTCGCTCGAAGCACGACGGTGCCCGAGGTCCGATGAGTGCGTCGATTTCGCCGGCTTCGAGCATGCCTGAGATTGTCCTTCCTTCCGGTGCATTCTCAAGGTGCACATCCGGCGGGAGCTTGAGGGCGATCTTTTCTACGCGCGTGGGGTCTTCGTAACCTCCCCGAACCCAGGTGACGTCAGAGGGTTTGACGCCATACTCTTCGTTGAGGAAGAGGCGGACCCAGACGTTTGCCGTCAGCTGATATTCCGGAACGCCGATCCGCTTGCCCTTCAGATCTTCGGGACGGTTGATCCCGCGGTCGGCGCGAACGTAGACGGACGTATGGCGAAATGCCCGCGAGGGGAAGACTGGCACGGCGATATACGGTGAGATCCCCGCTGCAGTCTTGACAGAGTAGCTGCTCAGTGAGAGTTCGCAGACGTCATAGTCCGCATGCCGAAACGCACGGAAGAAAATTTCCTCCGGCTCCTGCAACATGAATACAGGATCGACGCCGTCGATCTGGACGTCACCATCGATGAGCGGCCGGATGCGGTCATAGTTCCCGACGGCGATGGAAAGCTGAAGCTTACTCATTGGTACTCCCATACTGATTGCAGATATGCTGTTTGAAAGGGCGGTCATGCGACGCGGTTCTTGGCGGGCACGCCGAGCAAGACGGTGACGCCCCCGAGGAAAACGAGAATGGCGACAAGGACGAGGCCGGCCGCGAAGCTTCCCGTGGCACTTTTAATCCAACCCAAGACGATCGGACCGAAGAACGCACCGACCTGCCCGAGGCTACTGATGACGCCGATCCCGCCTGCCGCGGCATCGCCGGTTAGATAGGTCGGCGGGATAGACCAGATGATTGCTGCGGCAGCAAAGTAGCTGATCGACACCAGACTGAGACACAAAATCGCCGCAGTCCAGTTGTGAGTCAGCATGGTGAGCGTCGCGGCTCCCATGGCACCCGCTGTCGTCGATGCGATAAAGTGCCACCGGCGCTCGAGCATCAGGTCTGAGCTTCGCGCGATGATCAGCATGCCGACCGCGCCCACGATATAAGGCAATGCCGACAATAGGCCGATGTGCAGTATGTTGCTGATGCCAGCTTGCTTGATGATCGTTGGCGTCCAGTAGTTTAGGATCGTGCCGCAAAGCGGCACGGTAGCCCAACCGGCCGCCATAACATAGACCTTTGGGTCACGAAGGGCAGCGAGCAGCCTGTTCGGTGCATCGTCGGGCTTTGCGCGTCGGTCCGCCTCGATGTCGTCGAGAATGATCTGCTTCTGATCGTGGGTCAGCCAGTGCGCTTCCTCGGGCCGGTCGGTCAGATAAAAGAATGCAACGACGCCAGCGATGACTGCGGGAAGGCCTTCGAGAAAGAACAGCCATTGCCAGTTGCGATAGCCCCAGACATCCGCGAAGTCCTGAAGGATGAAACCGGAAAGAGGGCCACCGATAACGCCTGCGGCCGCAATGGCAAGCAGGAAGCGCGATGTGATTCGTGCGCGACGCTTTGCGGGATACCAGTAGGTCAGATAGAGGATGATGCCAGGCCAGAAACCTGCTTCCGCGGCACCCAGCAGTGTGCGGGCAAGGTAAAACTGCCATGGGGCCGTCATAAATGCCATCGCGGTAGAGATGCTGCCCCACAGCAGCATGATGCGCGTGACAGTTCGGCGGGCGCCTATCCGTTTGAGTAGCAAGGTGCTCGGTACTTCGAGCAGGATGTAACCGATGAAGAAAAGGCTTACACCAAGCCCATACGCTGCATCGCTTAGACCCAGATCCTGCTTCAACTGAAGTTGGGCGAAGCTGACGTTGACCCGATCAAGATAGTTGAGCACCCAACACAAGAAGAGAAAAGTCATCAACCGGAGGGTGACCTTCCTGTAAGTTCCTTCGACTTCCTGTGCACCCGCCGTGGCGCGCCCGGACGACTGTCCATATCTCAGTGCTGAATCTGCCATCTACGTCTCCGGGTTTGCTTGCGTCGTTGCGTTGATATACCCCTGTTGCGGGGGGGGGGGCACTCGCGCGCAGTTTTCGAAATAATTAGAGCTCTAATTATGAAGACTAGGGAAGCTTGGAATTTTTGGCAACCAAGGGTTTCTACCGACGAACACGGTCTGCCCCTGGTGCCAAAGCATCGTATACTTAGATATCTAATTAACTATGAGCAATAGGGTGTACGGTTCAGTGGAGACCTGTATGAGCACTGTCCAGGGCGACGTCCTGTCAAGTTTGAGAATCGCGGGCAAGAGGAAAGTGGCGCGCGACATCTGGCGTTTTGAGCTGCGCAGTCCCGCCGGGGATGACCTGCCGCCGTTTGCGGCGGGTGCCAACGTTACCGTACAGGTACCAAGCGGCGCCCGGCGCCGCTACTCGCTTTGCAACAGTCCCGAAGAGCGCGACCGTTACGTCATTGCGGTAAAGCGGGATGCGAACGGGCGCGGTGGTTCGATCAGTATGATCGACGATACGAAGGAGGGTGACCTGATTTTTGCATCGGCGCCCCGGAACGACTTTCCGCTCGATGCGCGGGCGCAGGAGTTTATTTTAATCGCCGGGGGAATCGGCATCACGCCGATGCTCTCGATGATGCATCAGTTGCGTTCGGAAGGGCTGCGCAAGTTCCGGTTGATTTACGTCGCCAGGGATCCGGAGGGGACGGCGTTTCTTGACGATCTATTGAGCGATGCGTGGCGGCCGTACGTCACGGTACATCATGACTATGGCGACCCTTTGAAGTCGTTCGACTTCTGGTCTGTGTTCGAACGACCAGGTAGGGCACACGTGTATTGTTGCGGGCCGCGCGCGTTGATGGATGCGGTCAGGGATATGACGGGACACTGGTCGCCAGGAAGCATTCATTTCGAGAGCTTTGGTGTCGATGGGTCGGTTCTCAGAGAGAACAAACCATTTATAGTCAAACTGGCACAGTCACGTGGGACATACGAGATTCCCGCTGACAAGACCATCCTGGAGGTTCTTCGAGATGCCGGCTTCCGCATTGCCAGCTCGTGTGAAAGTGGAACCTGCGGTTCTTGCCGGACTGGGCTCTGCGGCGGTACGGCAGATCATCGCGACCTTGTATTGCAGGAGGAAGAGAAAGCGAGACAGATCATGGTCTGCGTGTCACGGGCAATTTCAGAGGAACTCGTGCTGGACCTCTGACACTGGATTTGCGCTGTATGTCAAAACACTCAGACATCGTTAGGTTAAAGCAGCGGCTCGCCGTTTCCGCTGCAAACGTGCGGACCTGCGACCTCAGTCAACGCGCCTCGTTCCTGGCAGTTTTTCGAGCTCGACGCGGCGGCGGACGCGGAACTGCAACCACACGCTGACCGATGATTCGCATACGCATGGATGGCGATCGCCTTCGTTGCGCAGGCAGGATGCGGCGACATCCGTGCATCCAATAGCCCGATCAAGCAGCACGCCGAGCCACGGCAGGGTACAGGATCGACAGTTCGTCGACGCGCCTTGTCAAGCCAAACTGCCTTTGCATCCGTTCGAGAATCGATCGAGTTTCGTTGGCGATCATCAACGGAGCCCCAATTCGGCTGGCGTACGAGCACCCTTCCTGTAGATGTCTTGTGGCTTCGCCAATAGACACTGCGTCGGGGTGCTGTCCTTCGATCAGTTCCCGAAAGATGTTGCGTGATGCGGTGCTCCAGGCCGAGCTGTCATGCAGGACCTCGGCCATATCTTCTAGTCGGAGGCCATAATCCAGACCGGCCGCGATGCACTCGTAAGAGACTGCACGGCATTGCGACGAAACAATGCTGGAGAGCGTAGCCAAGAGTTCGTCTGGGCCTCTTTCATCCGGAACCGACGCGGATGGATTCGGGCTGGACGTGATGCTCGTTGCGGCCATCGAGGCAATGATGTTGACCATGTCCTCAAGACGCGCGCCCGGACCGCGCAGGTTGCCCCCTATCTGTAGCAGACCCTGCACAATGCTCGTTATCGGCATAGGACTTCTATGTTTCATGCCGAGCGACAGTGCCTGATAAACATCTTTCAGCATCAGAGACAGCGCGAAATCAGTCGATGCCTTCCCTTGCATCAGCGCGGGCAGCATACGCTCGGTAATTTGAGAGCGTGCTTCGCTGTTTGCGAAACGATCCGCCATCTGCTCAAGCGTTAAGCCCGCCTTTCTACCGAAGGCCAAAATCTCGAGCGTCCCAAGCCGGCAACCGGCGTTCATTGCGTTGTTGACGGTCTTCATGGCTTGGCCGTCCCCAACTCGTGAGCCACAGCGGAAGATCTTTTCGGTGATGGCCCGGAGGGCCGGATTGCCCCGGGCGAGAACATCGTCGGGCCCCGATACCATGAGATTCGCATTGCCGCTGGGAACGATTTGAGGACTTGCCGATACGGCTGCATCCATCATCAGCACACCAATCTGCGACAGCGCAGTCGCAATTTCCCGCGTCTCATCCGGCACGCCGCTCGTTTGATCGACCACAATCTTGCCAGGCGCCAATCCTGCCGCTAGTCCGTCTGGAGCGAACACGACGTTCCTCACATCCGCGCTGCGCGGCAAACATAGGAAAACAACGTCTGAACATTGCGCGAGTTCCTTTGCGGTAAGCGCCACGCTCGCTCCTTCGTCGGCCAGATTCCTGGCCGACGCCGTATTGATGTCCCATACCGTCAATCGGTGGTCCCGTAGAAATCGGCGTGCAAGCTGTCCGCCAAGTGCCCCGAGCCCTATGTATCCTATGTTCATCGTCGCCTCCATGGTGATTTGATGATATCTGCGTTGTCGGAATGCTCTTCACCAAACGTATTCGATCGACCTTCGCGAGTCAGTGTCGTCACCCTATCATGCGTGTGTTTTATAGATATTCGTTCCGTTCAGTGGAACGTTGTAATCAATGTCCGATGTGTAGCTCAAAGTGGGTTGCCATGCGGAAATCTGTCCATTTCCTCGTGTCCTGAGAGATGTAGTTCTGAACCGATCGGGGCGTGCTGAGACCGGGCTCAAATCCCAACTTGTGCATGTAGGCGACGGTCTCGGGCATGCGAGAAACCGC
Source organism: Paraburkholderia phenoliruptrix (assembly GCF_019511605.1). GTDB lineage: Bacteria > Pseudomonadota > Gammaproteobacteria > Burkholderiales > Burkholderiaceae > Paraburkholderia > Paraburkholderia phenoliruptrix_A. The sequence goes on from NZ_JAEUAV010000010.1 coordinate 11,595, forward strand.
ATTGATGGCGTCGTTGAGCTTCTGAATGATCTCGGGCGGAAGACCTTGGGGTCCCGCGAGCACGTAGTAGGTGTAAGGGTCGAGATTCTCCAAACCCGGAATGCGGGCCTCTGCAAGCGTCGGAACGTTCGGCAACGAGCCGATACGCTTTTTCCCTGTGACGGCCAAGGCCCGGACCATCCCGCCCTGAATGGCCGGCAACGCGCCCTGGATCGGGGTCATGCCAAGCTGTACGGAACCGGACAGTAGAGCAGTGATGATCTCGGCATCGGCCTTGAACGGGATATGCGTGACGCGAATCCCGACCAGCGCCGACAGGTATTCCATCTGTATATGGCTAGCTGACCCTATGCCTGAAGACCCAAAATTCAGCAAACCGGGATGCGCCTTGCAATACTTCACAAGACCGTCCAGATCGGAAAAAGGAAGAGAGCGGCTCGCGACGATCACGCCCGGTGCTTCCCCAACCAGCCCCACAAACGAGAAGTCCTTGTGCGGGTCATACGGGAGGTCTTTCTGCAGGGCCGGGTACTGCGACGCCGCGCTGCCGGTGATGAGAAACAACGTATATCCGTCCGCGGCGGAAGCCTTGAGCGTTCGAATCGCAATCATCTGATACGCGCCGGGGCGGTTATCGACATATACGCTCGTTCGCAGGACGTCGCCGAGCTTCGACGCGTAGTAGCGGGCGATCGTGTCCGTAGCGCCGGCGGCATTAAAGCCGACAAGTAGTCTGATAGGCCGGGAAGGGTAGCTATTGTCGGCGTGCGCCCAAGATGGGCATATCACGATTGTGAAGAGGCACACGATCGTTGCAAGTAGCGGCTTCATAACCGGTGCAATCGGTTTCCTCCGCATGTCGTCCTCCTGTCTTGAATCTTTGCAGCATTGCGTATGATTCGCACTGTACATCGATTATAATGGTACGGGTTCCGGTAAGCGGAACAGTGAGTCAATGCGCTACAGCTGCGGCGGCTCCATGCAAAGACTGGTGTTCCGGTTGGCAGATCGAAGCGTTGGGGTGTTGACGCAACGGCAGGACGTTTTCACGCGCGTGCGCCCAAGGCGGAAGAATTGGAAATTCGGCGGAGGTCGCGTTGAAGCTGATTAGGGAAGGAAGGTGGGCCGGCGTCACGGCGTTGACTTAGTCTAACGGCCATGAAGCCCGGAAGCATGCGGGCAAACTTTTCAGGCTCGGCCGGATGCAACGAAAAGCTCGCCATGCACGGCGGGCAACAGATGCGGGAGGTGACTACGTGAAAGATACCATGCGCTCGGTTCAACGCGTACTGGCGGTGTTCGAGAGCTTCACCGTTGATCGAACAAGCCTCAGGCTGCAGGAGATCGCCGATAACATAGCACTTCCCAAGTCGACTGTTTTCCGTATCGTCCAAAGCCTCGAGAAAGCGGGATATCTCGTGCGGCTCGAGGATCAGCAGTACTGCCTGTCGTTTCAGTTCACGCGTCTGGCCGGCAACGTCCGCAGCACATTGGGCATTCGAGAAATATCCCGGCCGATCCTGCTGCAACTAGCGGATAAGACACGTGAAACGGCCTCGCTGCACGCGCTCTCAGGCAGCTATCGAATCTGCATTGATGCCGTAGCGACGGTTGCTGCACCGCTCAGGATGGTCGCCCAGCCTGGCGAGCAGGTGCCGATGATTGCTGGAGCCGCATCAAAGGTGTTGATGGCACACATGCCGCGAGACAAGCTCTCGGCACTGATCGTCGACGTTGCGCGAGCGACAAAGCGATCGAGGGGTGAACTGGAGGACGAGTTGAAACGGATTCGCAGCCAAGGGTTTGCAGTATCCCACGGCGAACGCCTTCTCGGCATCTCCGCGATTTCGGCTCCGATTTACGATGCGGGCGATCAGGTCAGGTATTGCATTTCCGTGGGCGCGCCGACGATTCGCATGCGAGTCAACGAGGCCAGCGTCGTGCGTAGTCTTCTCACCGCTGCAGCTGATATTTCGCGCCAGTTTGGGGCGGCAGCGATCGACCTGCATGACAATATGCACTTCCATAAAAGTGCGGGCACGACGACCCATCGCCTCGCCGGTTAATCTTGACGGGTTCCGTACAGTGGAATCGATGCTGTTAGACGGAACGCATGCTAACATCGACCGTGTCTGCAGCGGGCCAAGCGTGCACGAATTCTGGTGGCGGAGCGGTCGAAATACGCTTCGGGAAAAGTCTGGGCCAGGCATCGCTCGCTACGTGGAAAATCTGATGACGGGAGATTGGCGATGTCTGAAGAAGCTTCAGTTGGATACAGCGTAATCGAAGGCGTAGCAGTCGTAACACTAAGCAATCCTCCGGTAAATGCCCTGGCACCTGGAATGCGTGAGGGTCTGATTGATTCGATCGATCGGGCCAACGAAGATGTCACGATCAAGGGAATCCTGATAACCGGAGCAGGCCGCAACTTCATCGCAGGGGCCGATATCCGGCAGTTCGGTAAGGAACGGAAGGTTTCGTCGTCATTGAGCACAGCGGCGCTTGATGCGAGCCGCAAGCCGGTCGTCGCGGTGATCCGCGGGTATGCATTGGGGGCGGGCCTTGAGCATGCACTTGCGTGCCACTACAGATTTGCCACATCGAATGCAAAACTTGGGCTCCCGGAGGTGAAAATCGGAGTTATCCCCGCTGGAGGAGGGACACAGCGCCTTACCCGGCTCGTGGGCCCGAAAGCAGCGATTGAACTCATCATCAGCGGCCGGCATATTTCTGCCGGAAATGCGTTTGAACTCGGTCTCATCGATCGCATTGTCCCGGATGACCTTGCACTTGCCGAAGCTATCGATTTCGTGAAACGTCTTCCGGAAGGACAGGGCATCCGCCGCGTCCGCGACATGGACGCACGGATCGAAAGCGCGAAGGCCCACCCGGAAGAATGGACAACTGCTCGCGACGAAGCCGCCGCGAACGCGCGATTCGTACGGGCGCCGCACGCGGCATTGGCGTGTATCGAAATGGCGGTGAGCGGCACGTTCGAAGACGGGCTTGCACTCGAGCAGTCGCTATTTGCGGAACTCGAAAGTTCGGAGGAAGCAAAGGCGCTGCGGTATGCGTTCTTCGCGGAACGAGAGGCTGCCAAGATCCCGGGCAAGCCGGAGCACTACAAGGGCGAAGCGGTTCGGAGCGCGGCGGTGATTGGTGCCGGAACAATGGGTGGGGGGATCGCCATCTGTTTCGCCGACGCCCGAATTCCTGTCAAGGTTCTCGAGGCAAGTCAAGATGCCCTCGATCGCGGGATGCAGAAGATCCGCGATACTTACGCAGTCAAGGTGAGGCGTGGCCGTCTGAGCCAACGCGAGATGGACGAAAGCCTGGCGTACATTCAGCCGGTGGTTGACTATGAGCAGATCGGTGACGCAGATGTCGTGATCGAGGCGGTCTTCGAGCGCATCGACCTCAAGAAGGAAGTCTTCGAAAGGATCGATAGCGTCATGAAAGAAGGTGCGCTGTTGTTGACCAACTCATCGGCGATTGATATCGACACGATGGCCAACGCGACGCGCCGGCCAGCCGACGTGGCCGGGGCTCACTTTTTCGCGCCCGCGAATGTGATGAAACTGTGCGAGGTTGTGCGGGGAACCCATAGCTCCGTCGACACGATCCTTCGTACTGCAAAGCTCGGGCGCGATCTGAAAAAGATCAGCGTGGTAGCAGGATCCTGCGATGGCTTCGCCGCGAATCGAAGTCGTGCGCCACTCGTCACGGAAGCCATGCTGCTACTGGAAGAAGGCGCCCGACCGGATCAGATCGATCGAGTCATGAAAGCTTTCGGCTATCCGATGGGGCCGTTTGAGGTCAGCGACCTTTCGGGCCTCGACGTCAGTTACGACACCCGGAAGCGACGTGCTGCCGCAGATCCATCGTATCGCAAGCTGCATGTGCCTGACCGAATGGTTGAGCTCGGTCGCAACGGGCAGAAAAATGGCGCCGGCTGGTATCGATACAACCCCGGAGACCGCAAGCCGCTCGTCGACCCCGCTGTCGATGCGATCATTGCGGAGGTCGCGCGGGCGCTGGGCGCCGAGCAACGCGAGTTCTCGGACGACGAGATTCTTCAGCGCCTGCTTTTCGCTTCGGTCAATGAGGTCTGCAAGATTCTGGAGGATGGGAAGGCGTACCGAGCCAGTGACGTCGACGTGATGTGGCTGTATGGGTTCGGATTCCCGCGTCACCGGGGCGGCCTGATGTATTGGGCGGATACCATCGGGGCAAGCAAGATCGCCGGACAGATCGAGGCGTGGCACGAGCAGTTCGGCAAGCGGTGGAAGCCGGGCCGCCTGTTGCTAAAAGCTGCGGCTGAGGGGTTGCCGCTACGTGAGCTCCGGGCGCCGGGCGTCTGATGCTTAACCGCCAGTGACCTTCGATTCGCCTGCGCAGGATTGAAGGTCGCCTCCGTCTCTTTGTTTAGTGCATCATCAAGCGGGGCGCGGAACTCCTGTGTCCCGTTCACGCGCATCGGGAGAGTGTGGTAGTCAGGCGTGGATTGGGCCGCCGAGAGGCCAGCACACCCAATCGCGCTGTAATCGTCGACGTGGCACCCTCCCGGCAAAAATTAATCCCGAAGACGGCATCCGTGTCTCCGGGGTCCGGGTGCATGGCTGATTATTGCGTCAGTCGTCGCGTTCTTCGCGCGGATACTGGAGGACCAATGCTTCCAGCCCCTTGTCGCCGGCGCGGATGGTGAATTTTTCTTCGTTCGGCTCGACGACAACCATGGACCAGAGTGGCAGTTCCTCGTCGTTATGCAGCAGCGTACCATTGCCGACAAACACGTAATAGCCGGCAGCGGCTTTAGGATCGGGGCCTTCGACGGTCTGACCGGCTCCGAGCCGAACAATCTGGGCGTGCATGCCGTCCGAGTCGTCCTTCAGGAGCGTTTCCCAAACGGGCTCGGCCCGTTCCTTCAGCACTGGTTCGATCGAGAAGCGCACGCGCTCTGAAGTCAGGTGACGACGTTTGCTCGGCTTGAGTCGGTCGCGGTATCCCTCTTTGTTCAGATACACGGGTTCCGAATTGCCGGTGTACATCCGCATTGCGACGAACGACAGGCCCTGGGGACCCGCGACGATCGGACCATAGGCAGTGTGATGGTCCTTGAACTGCACCGTGAGCGGCTCGAGGGGTTGTTGCTTGTTCCCGAGCGTGCCGGAACCGGCGATAAACATCTGGAACATCGTCACACCATGAAAGTGCGGAACGATCGACTCGTGCGGCTGCAGTTCCGACATGGTGGCCTGCGGTCCCTGGCCCGTCGCGTTCGAACTGCGCGGACCAAAAAATACTGTCCCCCAATGCTGGTTTCCGGTGCCCGGAGAAACCACGATGTCTCGCCTGGAAAGAGCGTCAGCGCCGCTTCGTGTGTAGATCATTGAAAGTCTCCTTGAAACTGCCATCGTACGCAGACCGCGTCTGCGATGCCCTTTGCGTTCGCCGGTGTCTGGCGAACCATGCGTAAATCCTAGCACGAGTTCTAGTGAATAATATCGATTCCGGCCATCGGAACCGTAGAGATGGGCGAGATCTAACCCATAGGTTGGTGTTGCCTATCGCTGCGTTTCATTCATCGAAATGAATTCCGTTTTGGTTGACGTCTCCGGATGCGAAGTCTACAGTGGGGTTCATTGAGTCATGCATTGGCGTCGGGCGACCGTGGATCAATCGCTCTGTGCAAAAGCGGACTATTTCGCGCGTAACAGGCTGGAGACGAATCGGAAAATGAACGATTTCAAATATTTGCTCGAGCCGCGATCCATCGCGGTGGTTGGGGTTTCGGACGACGCGGGCCGTCCGGGTTCGCAGGCTGTCCGCGCACTTGTCAGCAACGGATACCAGGGACAGATTTATCCGGTGAACCCAAAATATGCGGAGTTCGACGGCCTCAAGTGCTACGGTGCTGTCACCGACATTGATGCGCAGATAGACTTGGTCGTGATCGGTGTGCCGGCTAAAGGCGTCATTCCGGTCCTCAAAGCGTGTGCGGAGAAGTCAGTTCCTTACGTTGTGGTTCTGAGCGGGGGCTTCCGCGAGAGTGGCCCCGAGGGTGTCCAGCGAGAGCGCGAAATGCTGGAAGTCGCCAGAGCGGCTGCAATTCGCATCATCGGTCCGAACTGTCTCGGCTTTGCAAACATCCACTCACGGGTGTTCGCTGCGTTCGGAAGCATCACGCGTGAACCGAAGCTGAAGAAGGGAGGGGTGTCCCTCGTCACCCAGAGCGGAGGGTTCGGCTACAGTCTCGCGCTCGCATGCGCTGACGCGGACATCGGATTTCGGCATGTCATCGCCACCGGCAACGAGACGGACGTCGACACGGTGCAATTGATCGACGCGTTGCTGGGCGATAACGGAACCGAAATCATCCTCGCGTACATCGAAGGTACGAAGGATGGCCGTTCGTTGCTCGATGTCGGCAAACGCGCGCTCGCGGCCGGCAAGCCGATTCTTCTCTGGAAAGGTGGGGTCACGGAAGAGGGCGCGCGCGCAGCCGCTTCGCATACCGCCAGTATGACCGGCAACTATGACTTCTATCGTGCACTCTTCAAGCAGACCGGCATCGTCGAAGTCACGGAGATTCACGAGGCCGTCGATTTCGTGAAGGCTTTCGCGGCAAAGAAATATCCGGCCAACAGCGGAATGGCCGTCATGGGCGTATCGGGCGGATCGGCCATCGTTTTTGCTGATGCAGGTGAACCCGCGGGGCTTCACCTCGCGAATCTTGCAGAACAAACGGAAAGGCGGCTCGCGGAGGTCGTGCCGAATATCGGAGCGGTGCACAATCCGATCGACCTGACAGCCGGCTATTTTTCCGCAAGCAATCGTGACAAGCTTCGCACGGCGATTGAGGTGTCACTTGCCGATCCAGGCGTGGACGCCCTTTGCGTAAATCTGGCGACGACCGGGAGCGTCGGGAGCACCGCTGCTGCCGAAGTGATCGCCAATGTTGCAAAAGACTCGACCAAGCCTGTCTGTGTATTCTCGTCAGCACCTCGCGATCAGATTGTCGATGCCAGCAGACTGCTGAGCGCAGCAGCGGTGCCGCTCTTCCCGTCGCCGTCGCGTGCGGCCAAAGCGCTCGCGGTGCTTGTCCGCTACGGTGCCGCCCGACGCCGGTCCACCATTTCCGACGATGGGGCATCAAGCGCCGCACCATCGTCGAAAGACACCCTGTCGCGCTGGGCCGGCAAATTGTCCGAAGCGCAATCCAAGGATATTCTTTCGCGAGCGGGCATCCCTGTTACGCACGATGTGCTGTTGAGCGCTACAGGCGACAGCTTGCCGGATCGATTGCCATGGCCCGTCGTCGTGAAAATCGTATCGCCCGATATCGCACACAAGACCGAAATCGGTGGCGTCAAGGTTGGAGTTCGTGACCAAAAAGAACTCGCGTCGGCAATCGCCGAGGTCCGTGCGAACGCGCAGTCTCATGCGCCCGATGCGCAAATCGAAGGCGTCATGGTGTCGCAGATGGTCGAGAACGGTTTCGAACTCATCGCGGGTGTAGTGAACGACGAAGTATTCGGGCCTGTCGTGGTGGTCGGAGCAGGCGGGATTTACGCGGAGTTGATGCGGGACTCGTCCTGCCGCCTCGCGCCATTCGATGAAGACGTCGCGCGACAGATGCTCGACGAGCTGAGATGCCGGCCGATTCTGGACGGAGCGAGAGGCAAACCGGCACTCGATGTCGATGCTGCAGCCAAAGCGCTGGCAGCGCTTTCCCGGTTTGCATGGGAGCACCGCGATGCTGTTTCCGAGATCGACGTCAATCCACTGTTCATACTGCCGCAAGGCGTACTGGCGGCCGACGCGCTGATCGTGCCGGTGCGCTTCCCGGGCCATTGAAGGGGGGCCACCGTGAACCTACCGGCAGATTCTTTCATGAGCGATGAAGCCGTGCGCGCTGAGCGTCACACAGTCACGTTCCAGCCGCTCGGCCGGACGCTCGAAGTGCGCCGTGGAGAGAAGATCCTCGCGGCCGCGCTGGCAGCAAATTTCCCGCTTCCCTATAGCTGCCAAAGCGGCATTTGCGGCTCCTGCAAGGCGAAGGTAACGACGGGGGCGTGCGAGCATGGCAATGCACGGCTCGCCGGCCTCTCGGAGGCTGAGGCTGAGCAGGGCTATGTATTGCTCTGTCAGGCAACGCCGGCATCCAATGTGACGGTCGAATGCCCGACCGTTCCGTCAGTCGATGGCTATCCGGTCAGGAAGACGCCGTGCCGCGTTGCAGCGCTGGACCGCCTCGCCGACGACGTCATGCGTATCCGTCTCAAACTGCCCGCGAATCTGCAATTCAAGTTCCTTCCTGGCCAGTACATCGACCTACTGATTCCCGGTGGAGTCAGGCGCAGTTTGTCGATAGCGAACTCGCCAGATGACGAAGGCTTCATTGAACTGCATCTTCGCAACTATGGCGGACCTCTCAGTACCTTCGTGTTCGGCAAGATGAAGGAGAACGACCTCGTTCGACTGGAGGGACCGTTTGGTACGTTCTTCATTCGCGACACTTCCGACAAGCCAATGATTCTTCTGGCAAGCGGCACCGGGTTCGCGCCCGTCAAGTCGATCATCGAGCACGAACTGAGAAAGCGGAGCGGACGCCAGATGACTTTGTTCTGGGGTGGCCGGCGACCGCACGACCTGTACTTCGATTCGCTCGCGCGATCCTGGGCCCGGCATGGCGTCGACTACATTCCGGTCGTATCCGATGCTCGGTCGGAAGACGAATGGGAAGGTCGTACGGGATTCGTTCACGAAGCGGTAATGAGGGACTTCGCAGACCTCTCGTCGTATCAGGTCTACGCATGCGGGGCGCCGGTAGTCGTGCTGTCGGCCAGGCGCGATTTCACCGAGCGATGTGGTTTGCCCACGCACGAATTTTTCTCTGACGTTTTCGTGTCTGGCGCAGCGTCGTCTGCGTGATCACGCAAAAAAAATGCATCGGGAGTTGGCATGTCGTTTGACGGGTTGCAAATTGGAAAGCGAGATTCGCAATTGTGGATCGAGATCGATCGCGCCGAGAAAGCCAATGCCATGACAGTCGCCATGATGGAAGCGATGACTTCCGCAATCGTCGACGCCGCGGCTGACGGGCGAACGCAGGCGATCGTTCTGACAGCGAAGGGCGAGAAGCTATTCTGTGCGGGCGTGGATGTGCGTGAGAGGTCGCCAGATGGCGACGCTGCACGCCAGCGGGAGAGGCGTTCTCATGCGCTGGCTGCACTGCAGGATTCGGTGATGACCACGCCGGTTCCCGTCGTCGTTGCGCTGAACGGGCTTGCTGTCGGTGCTGGCGCCATGCTCGCGCTGATGGCGGATGGATGTGTCGCCGTTGAAGGAGCCGCGCTTTCTCTTCCGGAAATCGACATCGGAATTGCCACGTTTTCCGGTGCAAACATCCTCATGGTACTCGGCGGTCGCGCGCTCGCCGCAGACCTGGTACAGAGCGGACGAAGGCTTCCCGTTGCGGACGCGCTCGATCGTGGGCTCATCAGCGCGGTGGTCGCCAGGCCCGCGCTGGAACAAGCGGCCACGACGATTGCGGAGACTCTGGGATCCAAAAACCGCGCGGCCTTTGCGGACAACAAGCACTGGATCAATCGGGGACTGTGCTCCGCGCTCAAGGAGGCCCGCGAGGAGCACGCACGGCATCGGGGCAAGCTGCAGGCGGCTGGAAAGTGACGCGGCTGGCGAGTGGCAGAAGATGATCGCGAATCTATTCGGAGAGGGACGTGGCGGATCTTGAAATCAGCAGGATGGGTCGAGTAGTGGTTGCTACGCTGAATCGGCCGGAAAAAAAGAATGCGTTGAGCGAAGACATGCTCAATTTACTGCGCAACGAGCTGAAGCGTGCAAACGACGACGATGACGTGGGGTGCTTCGTGCTGACAGGCGCGGGGGATGCGTTCTGCTCAGGCGGGGACCTTGGACGTCGAGCCGCTGAAGGAAGCGATCCCACTCCGCTTGAGCGAAAACACAGGCTGCAACGCGTGACGCACAAGGTCGCGTTGGCGGTAGAGGAATTCGAGAAGCCGCTGATCGCAGCGGTAAACGGTGCGGCTGTGGGCGCGGGCATGGATCTGTCGCTCATGTGCGATATCCGTTTTGCCGCCCGATCGGCCCGGTTCGCAGAGGCATACATTCGCGTCGGCCTGATCCCGGGCAACGGCGGCTGCTATTTCCTCCCCAGACTGGTCGGTCCCGCCAAAGCGCTGGAACTCATGTGGACCGGCGACTTCATCGATGCAGACGAGGCGCACCGGCTGGGCATCGTCAACCGCATCACGCCCGATGAAAACCTTCAGGACGAAACGTTGGCATTCGCGACCCGTCTGGCAGAGGGGCCACCTGTCCAGACACGCGACATCAAGCGCCTGATGTACCAGTCAATGCGTACCGACCTTCGTACGAGCCTTGAGACTACGTCCGCCCTGATGGCGGTCGTTCAGTCGACCACCGACTACCGGGAAGCTATCACGGCGTACAAGGAGAAGCGCAGAGGCGCATTCAAGGGACGATAGCGGCCGTTCGGCGGCACATCGTCTGGCCGGAAGCAAACTTCGACCTAAGCAGAACAGATCATGCAACACATCGTGCGCTCGTTGAGATGGAACATCGACAAGTGGTTCGGTCCGGCCTGCGGCGATCGAATAATCGTGACGAGAGCGCGGAGTGCGAGGCGGGGCGTGAGGTGCGTTTGTATTCGCGAGAAAGACGCGGACCGGGAAATTGCGCTCTTCCTGTTCCGACATCTCGACGGCTCCTGGAGCGTTTCGCCTCCATCCCGGCACCAACCTTCATTGGCGTTCGGGTTGCAGGCGTCAGGCGATAGCGACTGAGCGGGCGCGGGAATCGATGTACGAGGGCCGATATGGGTCTTCAAAAAAGTGAAGACGTGTTGACTGAAGGCTGGTGACGATGACGTCGACGCCTTCGTAGCATGGCTTGTCAAAATAGGACACGCGATATGTTAGACGTTCTTGTGATCGGAGGAGGCAACGCCGCACTCTGCGCCGCGATCATGGCGCGTGAGGCGGGTGCCAGCGTACTGCTGCTGGAGGCTGCTCCGCGCGAATGGCGCGGCGGTAATTCGCAGCACACGCGCAACCTCCGCTGTATGCACGACGGGCCGCAGGACGTGCTCGTCGACGCCTATCCCGAGGAAGAGTTCTGGCAGGACCTGCTGAAGGTAACCGGTGGCAACACCAACGAGGAACTCGCCCGTATCGCCATTCGCGCGTCGTCTCACTGTCGCGACTGGATGAGAAAGCACGGTGTGCATTTCCAGCCGCCGCTGTCGGGCGCCCTACATGTCGCCCGTACCAACGCCTTTTTCATGGGCGGCGGGAAGGCGCTCGTCAACGCTTACTATCGCAGCGCTGAGGCGCTCGGTGTGGGTATACGTTATAACGCCCCGGTCGATTCGATCGAGCTGGATGGAACCCGCTTTGTCGCGGCAAAGGTCGGCAATGAGCGCATCGAGGCGAAGAGCTGTGTGCTTGCCGCTGGCGGTTTTGAATCGAATCGCGAATGGCTGCGCGAGGCGTGGGGCCAGGTGGATGGAGTCTGGGTCGCAGACAACTTTCTGATCCGCGGTACACGTTTCAATCAAGGCACGTTGCTGAAGTACATGATCGACGCCGGCGCGGATGCTGTCGGTGATCCGTCCCAGTCGCATTGTGTGGCAATCGATGCGCGCGCTCCGCTCTACGACGGTGGAATTTGCACGCGTGTCGACTGTGTTTCGCTGGGTGTGGTGCTCAACCGAGAAGGCAGGCGGTTCTACGACGAGGGCGAAGACTTCTGGCCCAAGCGCTATGCAATCTGGGGCCGCCTCGTTGCGCAGCAACCAGGGCAGATCGCGTATTCGATCATCGACTCCAAAGCGATCGGTCGGTTCATGCCTCCCGTGTTTCCGGGTACCAAAGCAAACTCGCTTCGGGAGCTGGCGTCAGCCCTCGGCTTCAGCGAAACCCCGTTCCTCGAGACCATCCGCGCCTACAACCAGTCTTGTCAGCCCGGTACATTCAATCATGCCGTGCTCGACAACTGCCATACCATTGGACTGAACCCGCCAAAGACGCACTGGGCGCAACCTTTGGACAGGGCGCCTTTCTACGCATACGCATTGCGTCCGGGCATCACGTTCACGTATCTCGGGCTAAAGGTTAATGCCGACGCCGCCGTTCACTTCGGCGGCGAGCCGTCGCGGAACCTGTTCGTTGCGGGAGAGATGATGGCGGGAAACATTCTAGGCAAGGGATATACCGCGGGCGTCGGTATGTCCATCGGTACGGCTTTTGGCAGAATCGCCGGCACTCGGGCCGCGGCAGCGGCGCAGCAATACAGGGAAGCTACCCATCATGCAGTCGCTTGAAGCATTGACCCGCGAGGCCGCGGCCCTCGCCGAAAATGAAGTAGTCGCCCACACGGATTTGACCGACGCGGAGCAGGAAGTCAGTCGCATCATGCAGATCTGTAATGCTTGCCGGTATTGCGAAGGGTTCTGCGCGGTCTTTCCGGCAATGACGCGTCGGCTCGAATTCGGCAGAGCAGACGTGCATTTCCTCTCGAATCTGTGCCACAACTGTGGTGCATGCCTGCATGCGTGCCAGTACGCGCCGCCGCACGAGTTTGCCGTCAACGTGCCGCAGGCGACGGCGAAGGTGCGCGTGAACACCTATACGGAGTATGCGTGGCCCGCTTCTTTCGGCGCGCTGTATCGGAACAATGGTACGACGGTCGCTCTGGCGCTGGCGGCTGGTCTCGCATTGTTCCTCGCGCTTGCTGCAGTGGCCGGCAAACCGCAACCCGGTAGTGCAAATTTCTACGGCGTGTTTTCGCACAATGTACTCGTCCTCATCTTCGGAACGGTCTTCATTCTGGCCGGCGTTGCGTTGTCCGTCGGTGTGCGCAAATTTTGGAAAAATGAGAGCCCCGGTGCAGTGTCGATCGGTGCTGCCGCCGACGCTACGGCCTCTGCGCTGACGCTCAGATATCTTGGCGGTGGACACGGCGAAGGCTGTAACAACGACAGCGACAGTTATTCGCTTTCGAGGCGACGGTTTCATCATCTGACGTTCTACGGCTTCATGCTTTGTTTTGCGTCGACCTGCGTCGCCACGCTGTATCACTATCTCTTTGCTCTGGAAGCGCCTTACAGTTGGACAAGTCTTCCCGTGTTTCTCGGATCTCTCGGGGGTATGAGCCTCGTCGTCGGCTGCAGTGGTTTGCTAGTCCTCAATCTCAAGCGACATCCACTTCATGGTGACGCATCGCAAAAGGGGATGGACCGCGGGTTTATCGCGTTACTGTGGTTGACTGGTTGCTCGGGGCTGGCACTCTTGGGGATACGTGACACGGTTGCCATGCCAATCATGCTCGCCATACATCTAGGCATCGTGCTGGCTCTTTTCCTGACACTGCCCTACGGGAAGTTTGCGCATGGCATCTATCGGTCCGCCGCGTTGCTGAAGTGGGCGGTGGAAAAACGCAAGCCGTCTGCGTTGATGGTCGAGGAGTGATTGCATATCAGAGCGAGCTAACGCGAAGGCGCGATCCTTCGCGACAAGCAGGCGAGTAGAACGCCGCATCCGGCGGGGACCGAAAGTATCAAACATAAGTCGTCGCCACCGGAATTGCATTGACGTGATGGGAGCGTTCAACCCTTGTCGGAGAGAGAAGCAGGTGTTATTGACGTTCATAGGAGGAGACACCATGAACAGAGCACTGTTGCACAAGGATCTGATCGGCGGCGGACTGCTGATCGTCGTCGGAATCGCCGTGCTCGCGCATTCCGTGACTTACCACATTGGCACACTGGTCCAGATGGGGCCGGGATTCTTTCCCTTCTTCTTGGGCCTCATTCTGGGTTTGGTCGGCTGCGGGATTGCAGTCCAAGGCTATCTTTCGGTGCGTGGTGCGGCGCAGCCTGACTCGCTCACTGCGAAAAAGAAACTGCAGCCCGAGTGGAAGGCCTGGATTCTGATTTGCATGGGGATGGTCGCGTTTGTCGTGCTGACAAAGTACCTGGGTCTTGTTGCGGGTACGTTCGCAGTGGTCTTTATTTCGGCGCTCGGCGATCGGGGCAACAACATCAAATCGGCGGTTCTTCTGGCAGCGGCGATGGTCGCAGTCGCCGTGGTCGTCTTCTGGTGGGCGCTGCAGATTCAGTTGCCGTTGTTCAAGTGGGGGGCCGTATGATTGCGCAAACGCTGCATGATCTCATGTATGGTTTCAGCATCGCAGCGATGCCGCAAAACCTGCTGTGGTCGTTTGTCGGTGTGCTGGTCGGCAACCTGATCGGCGTGCTTCCCGGTATGGGAGCGCTTTCGGCAATCGCCATGCTGTTGCCACTCACCTATTCGATGCATGCCGTTCCGGCGCTTCTGATGCTGGCCGGGATTTTCTACGGGTCGCAGTACGGAGGCGCACTCGGCGCGATCCTGCTGAACCTGCCTTCGCATCCGCCGCACGCCGTAACCTGCATCGACGGATACCCGATGACGAGGCAGGGGCGTGGGGGAACGGCGTTGGGCATCACGATGGTGTCGTCATTCTTTGCGGCATCGGTCGGCATCATCGTGATGATTTTCCTGTCACCATGGCTCGTCAAGATCGCTTTCGATTTCGGCCCGACCGAGATCGTCTCCATCATGCTGCTCGGGCTTATTGCCGGGGCGACCATGTCACGAGGGTCGCGCCTCAAAGGGATCGCGATGACCGTCTTCGGTCTGTTGCTGGGGATCGTCGGCACCGACGTCAACAGCGGTATCGAACGATTCACTTTTGGCTTCGCCGAACTGTCGGACAAAGTCGAGCTCGTCGCGCTTTCAATGGGCCTTTTCGGCGTAGCCGATTTCCTAATCAACGTGAATCGGATCAGTTTCGTCGGAACGCAGACAAAGGTGCGTCTGCGCGATATGCGGCCTTCGCGTGGGGAACTGAAGCAGGCCTTCTGGCCCATGGTGCGGGGCACTTTCGTTGGGACCCTTTTCGGGGCAATGCCGGGAACCGGGCCGACGATCACCACGTTCCTTGCCTATGCGCTCGAGAAGAAGATTGCAAAGCGACCTGAGCGCTTCGGCCACGGGGCCATCGAAGGGGTGGCCAGTCCTGAAGCGTCCACGCATGCAAAAACCCAGGTCGACTTCATTCCGACCATGACGCTGGGTATCCCGGGAGATGCGGTCATGGCCCTTCTGCTGGGCGCGTTGCTGATTCAAGGGTTTCAGCCCGGTCCTCAACTCATTACGCAGCATGCCGATCTGTTCTGGGGGCTGATTGCCAGCTTCTGGATCGGCAATGTGCTTCTCGTGGTGTTGAACGTGCCGCTCATAGGCGTCTGGGTAAAACTGTTGCAGGTGCCTTATCGCCTGATGTATCCGTCTGCGCTGTTCTTTATCGCAGTTGGTGTCTTCAGCACGAACAACAGTCTTTTCGAAGTCGGGGAAGTCCTGGTGTTCGGGATTATCGGGGCGGTTCTTCTTGCACTGGATTTCCCGGTGGCGACCATTCTGCTTGGATACGTTCTGGGGCCTATGGTCGAGGAGAACTTCCGGCGTGCACTTTTGCTGTCACGGGGCGACCTCGCAATCTTCGTGCAACGGCCGATCAGCGCGGCGTTCGTGGCAATTTGCGCACTGATGGTCATCGGACAATGCTTTTTCGCCTGGCGTGAGCACCGGCGCAAGCATTCGCCCGCCGCCTCGCCTGAGTTGTCGGCGCCTCCAATGTCTCGCGCTCCGCTGACCGAGGAGTGAAACGCAAAGCGCCGCTGCCAGGTGGCGATCCGTCCGCGGCAGCAAGGTTCACTGCCGGTACGCACCGGGCGCTTTGCGACGAGCCATGTCGCCCGGCCTGCTTTCCTCGATGGTGAGCGTCGTGGCGGCCGTGATTTGCAAAGTAGGGGCTTCGACTGCACCTGATGTACCATATGAGCGTCTTTGACCCTCGTACGGAAAGTTGCGAAATGATGCGCTCGGTTGAACGTATTCTGGCTGTTTTCGAAAGCTTTAGCGTTGAGCGGAGCAGCCTGTCTCTTCAGGAAATCTCCGAACGCATCGAATTACCGAAGTCGACCACCTTTCGTATTGTGCAGAGCCTCGAGCGAGCCGGATATCTGGTCAGGCTGGAGGATCAGCAGTACTGTCTGTCCTTTCGCTTTACGCGGCTCGCCGGCCTAGTGCGAGGAACACTAGGTATTCGCGAGATTGCCCGTCCATTCATGACAGAACTCGCCGAGACAACCAAGGAGACCGTGTCGCTCCACACGGTCAGCGGTCCCAACCGCATCTGCATCGACTCCATATCGACAGTCACAGCGCCTCTGAGAGCTGTGGTGCAGGCTGGCGAGCAGATACCGCTGCAAGCGGGTTCCGGCTCCAAGGTGCTGATGGCGTATATGTCAAAAGCAGATCTGACGCCGCTGCTGCCGGCCGCAACGAAAGCGACCAAGCAGACCAAGACGGCGTTTCTCGAAGAACTCCAGCGTATTCGCGAGAATGGCTACGCTGTTTCGCACGGTGAACGGCTGATGGGCATCTCGGCAATCTCGGCACCGATCGTGGGAGTCGACGGACAGGTCCACTATTGCCTGTCCGTTGGCGCCCCCACGGTGCGAATGCAGATGCATGAGAAGAACTTCATTAAGCTCGTAGTTGCCGCAGCTGCGAATATCTCACGTCAATTCGGCGGAAAGAGCGAGTAGATCAGTAAGGGAGCAAAGGGGTTGGGGCGTTCAGAAGAGTGATCCCACCATGCCACCCTCAACGGGGATCGTCGCGCCGGTGATGAATCCCGCCTGCATCGAAGCCAAAAAGGTGACTACGCCCGCAAGTTCGCTTTGGGTGCCCATCCGGCCAAGAGGCGTCAACTTCTTGCGCGCCTCGGCCTGAGCAGAAGAGTAGGCAGCTGATCCAACCCGATGCGGGGTTTCGATGAGGGCGGGCGCGACACAATTGACCGTTACGCCGCATGAGCCAATCTCATTCGCGAGATGCTTCATATAGGCTGTCACGCCGGCCCGAAAGACCGTCGACAGGCTATGGTGAGCCATGGGGGCTTTCACCGAGGCTGAAGTGATCGCGATCACACGACCCCATCCGCGTGCGGCGATCAGCGGGATGGTCTGACTTGCTACCTGCAACACGCCCGCAAGCTGGTTCTGATACGCATCGTCCCAGCGCGCCATATCGACCTCTTCCGTCGTCTCGCGAATCGGATTGGGCGGACGAGGCGTGTTAAGCACAAGAATATCCGGTCCTCCAAATTCGGCTTTCACCACCTCGATCAGCGCGGTGACGTCATCGGCTATGCGCATGTCTCCCGCTTTTACCACAGCCCGCACGCCATGCTGCTGAGTGATCTCGTCTGCGACCGCTTTAAGCTTGTCTTCCGAGCGCGCAAACAGCACCACATTCGCTCCCTCTGCCGCGAGCGAGTGTGAAATGTTTCGTCCCATGCCGCCGCTCGACGCAGTGACCAGGGCGGTCTTCCCTTTGATGCCCAAATCCATGATTGGCTACCCTTCACTCTGATGGTTAAACGCTTGATGCAGCGTTGCATTGCTGAGTGATGACGACGACCTCGTCGCCTTCGATTTCGAATTGATGAGGCATGTCTTCCGAAGCCCACTCCATGTAATCGACCACTTCCTTGAATCGCGGATCGCCCGCGCGGAGTACCTCGGGGCGATAGCGGCCATCGAACTTGACTGGAAGAAACGAGATCTTTGCGACTCCCCGGGAGGAGACGTAGGCTTTTGCGAGCAACGCAAGCGTGCAATCCTTGCCGTAAGGCATCAGCGGATATTCCGGATCAAGGTCCATGAAGTTGCGCACGGCGCCGTGCGCCCAAGCGGGCTCATTCGTCCAGGCGGGTGCTGCAAACGACTTGGTCATCGCGAAAACACCCAAGCTGTAGAAGATGACCTTGCCCTTGTATACCTCGATGGCCTTGGGAATATGTGGAGCATGTCCGACAACGAGATCGGCTCCGGCATCGATCGCTGCATGAGCGACGTCTACCTGATAGTCGGAGATGATTCGCGGCAAGCGTATTGCGCCGGCATGGTACGCAAGTACTACGACGTCTACCTGTTTGCGCAGCACAGTGATGTCCTCGGTAAGGCGCGCAAGATCCTGCGGATTTGGAGAGGTCCATACTCGAACCGGCTGGTGGGGGCCACGTGGTTCGTACGTCGTCTTGACGCGGATGTTGACAACCCCGGGTTTTCCCTTGGCGGCCTCGGTTCCGGCGGTAGCCACCGACGTGTACCCGAGATAGCCGACGCGCACGCCTGATTTTTCAATAATCGCCGGCTGACGTGCCTCTTCCAGGTCGCGCCCCGCACCGGTAACGAGCAGACCGTTTTCGAGGAAGAGCTTGCGCGTGTCGAGCATCGCGTCCGGGCCCGCGTCGAGACTGTGATTGTTCGCCATCGTTACTGCGTCGAACAGCCCGCTTGTGAAAAGCGTCGACATTTCGACTGGCTGGCAGACCTGCGGTGCATGGTCTGACTTCACACCACGATCGGAGTACGTTCGCATGCAGTTCACAAAGCGGAAATCGGCTCCGCGCAGCACGGGCGCTACGAGCTCTGTGTAACCTGCGATGGGAAAGCCTTGGTCAGGCCCGTGCGTGGGGCCGCAATCACCACCGATCAGAATTGAAGCAAGCTTGGTCATTCCATCTCCTTATGCTTCGGCGGCCGTCCTTGCTGAGCCGCGGCGCTGTTGAAGGCTAGCGCAATCCGCCATCCGGGGAAACCTGCAGAAAACGCGCGAGGGTTTGTCTCAAGTTCCATTTATCGGAACGAGTACCGTTTGAAGGAACTCATGATAGCATCTCTTGACGCGACGATACATGCTGAAACCGTTCTTTGAATCTGGTTGCCGCAGGCGACGCGCTTCAATGCGGTTCACACACAAGGAGGCAGCGGTGACTGAGACTGAAGGATGGACCTCGCGTGCCCGTCTGGCCGGCAAAGTGGCGGTGGTGATAGGGGCGGGGCAGAGCCCGGGCGAAGGTCTGGGCAATGGGCGAGCCGCGGCAATGCGTTTTGCGCGGGAAGGTGCGCGCGTGCTCGCCGTGGACAAATCGATTGAATCAGCGCAAGAGACCGCACAAATCATCAGAGGCGAAGGCTTCGAAGCTGATGCGATTGCCGCTGATGTCGCGCACGAGGATCAGCTTATGAATGCAATTCATGGGGCGCGGCTCAGATGGGGGGCTGTCGACATCCTGCACAACAATGTGGGCGTCAGCTTGGGCGGCGGCGATGCGGATCTGATGGACATTACGGAAGAACGCTTCGACAACATCTGCCGCATCAATCTGCGCGGCACCGTGTTCGCATGCAAGCATGCAGTGGCCATCATGCGTGAACAACGCTCGGGCGTGGTTATCAATGTTTCGTCAGCGGCCGGGCCCGGCAAGTATCCGTATGTGGCCTACAAGGCCACGAAAGCGGGCGTCATCGCGTTCACGGAGCAGCTTGCGCTGCAGAACGCGCCGCACGGCATCCGTGCGAACTGCATTCTGCCCGGGCTGATTGCCACGCCCATGGCGGTCGATACGCGAGCTCGCGAGTGGAACCAGAGCCGCGAACAAGTGCTGGCTGAACGGAATGCAAAGGTGCCTCTCGGACGGCAAGGCACGGCCTGGGATGTGGCGAACGCTGCCTTGTATCTGGCGTCCGACGAGGCGTCATTCGTTACGGGCGTTTCTTTGCTGGTTGACGGCGGACGAATCCTGAACCGGATCTGAAGGCAGGCGGAGCGGCGCGCGATGCCGTCGCTCCATTTTGCCATCAACTGGCCGCGACGATACCCATCCAGTACTGCAACTGCCCGTCCCGGGTCTCCACCGGATATTGACGGACATATTCGAGCGATCCGTCGTCGCAGACGCGAAACACGGTCAGCGCGGCCGGGATGATGCGTGTCGCGCCGTCGATTCTCGCTGCCAACGGCTTGATGCTTGCCGTCACCAGCAACTGTCCGGTGGGATCGCAGGCGAAAGTACGAACATGGAAACTTCTCGTAGAAGCGTGCTCGACGAGCGTCGGCTCGCCCGACGACGAATTGATCCTGAAGACGGCAATGCTGTTCTCTCCGCTCGCGAAGACCTTCTCGCCGTTGACTTCCTCAACCCGATCGGCTCGGTTTGCAACATAGACGTAAAGGCCGGAGGGATGGACGTGGATGGGGCCGCCAAGCTGCCGTGCATCCACGCGATCCGTTGCTTCGAGGAGACTGCAGCGATATGCCGGCTCACGCTCGATAGCGCTGTCTGTCATGCGGAACATGTAGAGCTGGTTGGTACGCTCGTCCGACACATACATCCACGGCTGCGTCGGATGAAAATCGACGTGCCTAGGGCCGAAGCCGTAGCCCTGATTCGGTGCGATCACGTCGCCCGGCGCGACGGCGCCGTTGCAAATCGGGAACAGCCGCAGCGCACCGGGATCTTCCTGCTTGCCCGGCCGGGCGTGGTTGCCGCGATCCACGATCAGTGCTGCACGTGCCGACGGGAGCACCCGCACCTGGTGAGGATAGGCGCCGCAGTCGAGCGCATCGTTCTGCGAAATTGACTGGCCAATGGTGCCGTCCTCCAGAAGCCGGTGAACGGTCAGACCGCTCCGCGGGAAATTGTGCGCGCTCAAAAGGTACTGTCCAGTCGGATCGACGCACGTGTGAACGGCTCGGCGATCGAGGGTTCGCGAGGGTCCGTGCGATGTCAGTGTCCCATCGCGGTGAATAAGGTACGCGCTCACGTCATTGAAGTTGGACTGCACGCGAGGCCCGGCTGCGCTTGTCGTCACATAGAGATACGGGCCGTCCGGATGGGGCCACGCATACTGGACTTTCGCGGCAGTCCGGATGCTTTCGCGCCGGGTCAGGGTTGCGGCGGCAATGTCGACGTCGTAGCGCGTCAGGGTGTCGTCGACAGCACTGTAAAGCGATATCCGGCTCATTGGATGAGTGCTCCTCGGATTACCGGACAACGGGCGAAGCCGGTGTGAACATCGGGATCGCGACGCCACTGTCGGATCTTTTGAAAACGACCCGAACGCGCTGGCCAATCGAAACCGTATCGAGATCGGTGTCCACAATGTTGGTAAGCATTTTGGGACCTTCGTCCAGCGTCACATAGGCGATGCAGTATGGCGCACCCGGGCCTCGGCGCATCACGCTATAAGCGTAGATTTCCCCGGTTCCGGCAGCTTGCTTCCAGGACAGGTCGGTGCTCCAGCAAAAAGGGCAAAGGGAGCGGGGGTAGTGGTGAGGCCGGCCGCAGCTCGAGCAGAACTTGAGCAGCAACTGCCCTTGATCGGCAGCCTCGAAATATGGCTCATCGCCCGGATTGATAGCGGGATCCTTGATCGCGCGCTGTGCAATGGTAGAAATCATGCAAGTTACTCCCTCTCAAGGATGACCGTTGCGCCGCCGTGGCGAGTTCCGATCGCACCGCCGATCCCGGTGGCGAGGGCGAGCGTACAGTCTGGAACCTGTACCGACGGATGTGCCTCGGCGCGCAACTGTCTGACCGCTTCGATGATTTTCGTCATTCCGCCGCGATTCGATGGATGGTTGTTGCACAGGCCGCCGCCGTCGGTATTGAAAGGCAGCTTTCCGTGACCGGAGATGAGGTTGCCGTCGGCGACGAACCGGCCACCTTCTCCTTTCGGGCAGAAACCGAGATCCTCGAGTTGCAGTATCACCGTTATCGTGAAACTGTCGTAAATCGACGCATACTGGATGTCCGTGGGCGTCACTCCGGCCTCTTCAAAGGCGCGCGGCCCGGTCCACGCGGCTGCGGTGTGGGTGAGGTCGATGTCGCCGCCTGTCAGGTGTTTTGCCGATTCCCCGCATCCCAGCACGCGTACATGCGGACGCGAAAGCGACTTGGCGATTTCCGGTCTGGCAACGACGATTGCACCCCCGCCGTCGGTCACGACGCATGAATCGAGCCGGTGCAGTGGGTCCGCAATCGTCGGCGAAGCCAGCACCTCCTCGACGGACACAACTGAGCGCAGCATTGCGTGCTCGTTGTATTGCGCGTGGTGAGAGGCCGCCACCTTGACCCACGCGAGTTGCTCGCTCGTGGTTCCGAACTCGTGCATATGGCGTTTTGCCGCCATTGCATACAGGTTGAGCGGCACAGGGCTGTAAGGAATCTCGAACGGAGCATCGGGAAGATTGGTGCCCCTGTTGCGCACCTGTGTACCAGCGCTTCCTTCCGAATTGGGCCGGCCCGCAAGCGTCACCAGCGCGACATTGCACTTGCCGGCCGCAATGGCTTGGGCGGCGTGCGCTACGTGGATCAAATACGAACAACCGCCCATGTCCGTCGAATCGATGTGGCGCAGTCTCGTCAGGTTCAGATAGTCGGACATTGACCAGGGGTTCGCGCCAGGTGCATCGCCTGCGCAGAAAAAACCGTCGATATCGTCATGCGTGAGGCCCGCGTCCTCGATTGCACCCTTCGCGACTTCGGCATGGAGCTGCGCGACCGAATGGTGGGGCGCCTTGCGCAACGGATGTTCGTAGGCGCCGACGATATAAGCCTTGCCTTTAATTGTCATACGGTACGTCTCCTGTCTCATTGATGCGTCCGCAGCGTCGATCGCCTTGTCGCGCGAGCTGATCAGGGGGTGAAAACAGCGATTTTCCGATTTGCAGTTCCATTCATTGAAACTGATGCTGTCTGCCAGAACCATGATACCATCACCTCATGCTTGAATGCGCTGCTTCGACGGACTGAGAGAATCGTGGAAGGACGCTCTCGAGTAGAAACGAGCGTGGTTGAGCATCGACATGATTTCTCCGCGCCATCAGCTCGAATGTCCGGGCCGCAAGCACTGGTCGAGCGGCATCGGGCGGTCGGCATGCGCATGTAGGTTGTCAGCGCTCGCGCGCTGCCATGGAGACGAAAATGAGTGAAGAGGTGACAGAAATGGTCACGGACACAGCTGAATCGAAGTCGCAAGCCGAATTCAGGATCTGGCAGTGCGCATTGTGCGGCTTCGTTTACGATGAGGCGGAAGGCCTGCCGTCGGAGGGTATTGCGCCCGGAACCCGCTGGGAAGACGTGCCGGACGATTGGGTCTGCCCCGAGTGTTCGGTGGGTAAAGCCGACTTCGACATGGTGGAAGTCTAGGTCTTCACGGGGCAGGGCACTGCGTCTGCGGTCGTCGTTGCCCCTTTAACAGGCGGCACGCGCGGCGCGGCCGTTGCCCCGATGGCAGGCAGCGGTGGAATGACGCCACTGCGGGCCGCGGAGAGTGGTAGCTGATCATTCGATAAAAAATGACTCAGCCGCGGAGACGGTTGAAGGAGACATCGATGAACCCGTCAATTGACCCGCCCGCCGAAAAGTGGGACGCAAGCACTGGATGCAGTTCGACCACGAGCGACCCGCAGACACGGGCTACGTATCGCAAGGTCGCGTTGAGATTAGTGCCCTTCCTTTTTCTGTGCTGGGTCGTGAATTACCTGGACCGCGTCAATCTCGGCTTCGCCAAGATGTCGCTCTCTCGGGATCTTGCGCTTTCCGACGCCGCCTACGGTCTGGGCGTTGGCCTCTTTTCGATCGGCTACGTTCTGTTCGAGGTGCCGAGCAACCTGATGCTGGAGAAGATCGGGGCGAGGTTGACCATGACCCGCATCATGGTCCTCTGGGGTACCGTAACGTGTTCGATGATGTTCATACATAACACGACGCAGTTTTACATTGCGCGCGTTCTTCTCGGTGCTGCCGAAGCCGGGTTCTACCCGGGGCTTCTTCTTTACCTGACCTACTGGTTCCCGTCGGCCCGGCGGGCGCGCATTACGTCGCGCTTTCTGCTTTCGATCGCCGTCTCCGGAATCATCGGCGGCCCAATCGCGGGTTCAATCCTTCACGGTTTCAGCAATGTGGCCGGTCTGCGCGACTGGCAGTGGCTTTTCATGCTCGAAGGGATCCCTGCGATTCTGCTCGGCGTCATCGCATACTTTTATCTCGACGATAGGCCGAAGGACGCGAAGTGGCTGACCGAGGCCGAAAAGCAGATCTTGATCGACAACATCCAGGCGGACAGACGGTTCAAGGGCTCGGCTGACCATCAAGGGCTAGTCGCGGTTCTGAGGGATTCACGGGTTTACGTAGTTGTACTTGCTTCGCTTGTCACGCCGATGCTCGGTATCGTGATGAATTATTGGATCCCCACCATTATCCACCGCGCAGGGGTGCGGGATATTCTGCATGTAGCGATGCTTTCGGCGATACCGTCCGTTTTCGGTGCGATCGGAATGATGCTGATCGCGCGTCATTCCGACAAACGCGTGGAACGACGCTGGCACTACTTCGTCTCTATTGCGATAGGAGCAGTTGGCCTCGTGATGCTTCCGGAAGTGGGCAGCAACCCTCTGCTGACGATTGGATGCCTGTCGCTCCTCGGCATCGCCTACTACGCAGGTAGCACGATGTTCTGGACCATTCCGCCGGCGTATTTCTCGGCCGGATCGGTCGCTGCCGGCATAGCGGTCATGAGCAGCCTCGGGCAGGCCGGATCGCTGCTCACGCCAACCTGGCTTGGATGGCTGATGACCAATACCCATAGCATTGCAATCGGGCTTTACACCATTGCGGCAATCGCGCTCACCGGGGGCGTGATCATCCTGGTCGGTGTGCCGCCCACCGCGCTGCGTGAACGTCAGGACACGTCGATTTGACGTTCATTCCGGTCCCGGACATCGATCAACCACGGTAAGAATGTGCATGGACACGGCAGAACTGAAAGCAGAATTCGACATCAGCACCTCGATCGGGTTCATTGGACTCGGCGCAATGGGCGCACCCATGGCGCGGCACCTTGCCCGGCAGGGCTACAGGCTATTCGTCCACGACTTCAACCGGTCTGCGGTCGATTCAGTCGTGCAGTGTGGCGCGCACGCGGTGCAATCGGCGAGGGAGGTTGCAGATCAATGCAGCATTGTCCTGCTGTGTCTGCCGTCTCTTCCAGCGATCCGGGACGTCATATTCGGCAACGCCGGCGTCGCTGGTGGAGCGGCAGTGCGCGTCGTGGTCGACTTCTCGACGACAGGAGCGAATTTCGCGCGGGAAACAGCAGAACAACTGGCTGCCCGCGATATTGCGCTCCTCGATTCGCCCATTACAGGAAATGTCACGACCGCAGGTAACGGCACGTTAGGAATCATGTGTTCAGGCCCTCGGGCCGCATATGAGAAGGTGGCGGCGGTCATGGCGACTCTTGCCAGTGCCGCCGTGCTCTATCTTGGTGAGGAATCGGGCAAGGCGCAGACGCTGAAGTTGCTGAACAACCTGCTGTCGGCAACGGGAATGGCCTCAACGTGCGAGGCGTTCATCCTCGGCGTCAAAGGCGGCCTTGCGCCGCGACGGATGCTCGAGATCATCAATTCCGGAGACGCGAGTTCGAGCGCTTCCCGGAACAAGTTTGCGCGTTCAGTGCTGCCTCGTCGCTTCGATTTCGGGGCGCGCATGGCGATCACGGCGAAGGACATCAGCCTTTCAGTCGAGGAAGCGCAGAGCCGCGGAGTTCCGATGTGGGTAGGGCAAGCCGTTCAGCAGATTTGGAAATTCGCGTCCACCCAGGGAGGATGCGACCGTGATGGCACGTCTCTCATCACTTACCTCGAACCGTGGGCTGGCGTCGAAGTGTTCAGCCCCGATGAAGAGCCGTCGTGCCGCCTTTCATTTGCCGAATCTGCTCACCGGCCGCTCGTGCTGATCTGCGCGGAAACGGACATACGCGTGTTGGCAGACAAGCTGGTCGACTGCGGATACACCGACCGGAATGACGAGGAGGCGCTGAACAGGATTCGACTGGGAGTGCCGTATGCGTCGCCGAACACGGTGACGCTTCTGAGCATGGCGGAGGACGAATCCGGAGAGTCGATCGCTGCTCGCATTGCGGAGGCAACTCGTACGGACGCAGCAGTCGTCAACATGTGTCCGATGGCCCCGAAAACAGCGCGCAGCATAAAGGCGCGGCTTGGCGCGGACACCGGATATTGCGACGCGTTGCACGCCGGCACGCATCGCGCCATTGCGGCGGGCGACGGCGTCATTATCGTCGGGGGAGATGAGTCGGCCATTCAGGCCGCGGGCCACGCGCTTGTGAATCTGTGCCGCGACGCCTTTCACATCGGGTCATCGGCCGGCGCTGCACATCTGATGCTCGACATTCATGCGTCGTTGTTCGCGACGCTTTTGGCTGTCACGAGCGAAGCTTATGTTGCCGGCGCCAAAGCAGGACTGGCACCTGAACAGATGGCGAAGATCATGGGTATCGAGACGGGGCGCAATGCGGCAAGTGCCCGAATTTTGCCAGATGAAGTGGCCACGCGGAAATTCAACTACGGCTTCAGTCTCGGCGATATGTCGGCCCGGCTGACTGCTGTGACGAACGAGGCTCGGCGGCTCGCGGTGACTACCTGGATCTTCGACAAGGTGCGAGGCCTATACGGTCTCGTGCAGTCGTGCACCGACGCCACACATGACGTCACAACGGTGGCGCAGCAGTACGAAAGATGGGCTGGTGTCGAAGTGCGGTGTGCCGGATCGGTGCATACATCGCGGGATCGTTGAGGCGCGCGTGAGACTGTGTGCCTTGCCTCCCTGTATTTAGTCGAAGTCAACGCAAAGGTCAGCTCAGCATGAACAGCCGTGAAGAAAACCCGCCAGCCGGAACTGCCCGCGTCCCATTCCGTGGGACGACGCACCGCCAGATCGACGAATTAGCCACATGGACTGGTTTATTGCGAGAACAGGCGCTCGAACCGGAGCTTCCGATCGTCGACGCTCATCACCATATCTGGGATGACGAGCGTGGGCGGTACATGGCTTCGGAGTTGATGCAGGATCTTTCGAGTGGTCACCGCGTACAGGCGACGGTATATGTGCAGTTCAAAGCCGGATACCGGAAATACGGCCCGGCGTCGATGCAGCCAGTCGGCGAGGTCGAGTTCGCACGTTCGTTCGCGGACGACTGGGCAATGCGACAACCGGACGGGCCGCGACTGTGCGAAGGCATTATTGCCCATGCCGATCTGACGCTCGGTGACGACGTGCAAGCCGTGCTCGCTGCGATGAAAGAGGCTGGCGGCCAACGACTCAAGGGCATCCGGCATGGTGCCACCTGGGATAGCGGCAGCGCCGGTTATGGGCGAACCTTCGCGAAGCCACACCTTCTATCGGAGCCGGCATTCCGACGCGGATTTGCCAAGCTTGCTCCGATGGGCCTTACGTTTGATGCATGGCTTTTCTATCCTCAACTGCCCGACCTGGTTTCGCTTCTGCGCGACTTTCCGGAAGCACCGGTAATTATGGATCATGCAGGAGGCCTCCTTGGCGTTGACCCGCACACGGATCGCGCGGCCGTCTTTAACGCTTGGCGGGAGAACTTGAAGCAGGTTGCAAGATGCCCGAACGTTTCGGTCAAGATTGGCGGGCTGGGCATGCTTTATACGGGATGGGATTTCCATCTGCGCGACACGCCGCCGTCCTCCGAGGATCTCGCTGCGTGCTGGAGGCCGTACGTCGAAACCTGCATAGATCTGTTCGGCCCCGAACGATGCATGTTCGAAAGCAACTTCCCGGTCGACAAGCAGACATGCGGCTATGGCGTCCTCTGGAATGCGTTCAAGCGAATCACGGAGCGCTTCTCGTCATCCGAGAAGCGTGCGCTTTACGGTGGCACGGCCGCGCGCGTCTACAGGCTTGAACAGCCGATTGGGTGATCCGTCATAAGCGTTCGGGCGCCTGTATCACGGGTCCATTTCGGACGCCGGAAATTGCCGTTGCAGTGCGACCGGGGATCGCGTCGGGCCGCGCCCTTGTCGTTTCCCGATTCCGCCGATATGGCGATTCGGCTCCTTCCAGTCCTGCCATTCCGCCTGGCCAACGCTCGGAATCATCGTTCGGCAAAGTGTTTTGTGAGTTTCACTGAGCGGAACCAGTTTCTTTTGTGTTGACGATGATCCGGTGCCGGTCGTAAAGTGAAAGCAACGGGTTGCGTCCGTGAGAAGCGTTGGTCGACGTCTGAGCGTGCGAACTGATGAGGCTCGGCAGGCGCACCTTGATAAAAGATCAACAGGAGACGGATTTGTCTTATCGTACTGAAACAGTCGCTCAGCGCTACGGTCAGTTCATCTCGAATGCGAGTCTGGGAAGCTTTCCGGGTGACGTCGTCCGGCACGGCAAAATGCTCGTCGCCAGCACCTTTGCGAGTGCTGCTTTGGGATCGACGCTGCAATCGAGCAGACTGATCCGCCAGCTCGAAAAGGAACGCGGCGGAATTCCGGCCAGTACTGCCTGGTTCGGTGGCTGGGACAAGTTGCCCCCCGCGGCAGCAGCGCGTCTCAATGGACTCATGAGCGACGCGGCTGCGTCCGACGACAGCGATCTCCGAAATATCGTTCACAGCGGCACGCAAGCTTGCGCGGCCGCTATCGCCGTGGGTGAAGCGCGCAAGGCAAGCGGAACACAAGTCCTGGAAGCCGTGATCGCCGGCTATGAAATTGCGGGGAACATTAACACCGCGATGATTGGCGGCCTGCAGCGCAAGGGGTTCCATGGTTGCGTAGTGGCGACGTTCGCTGCTGCCGCTGCTGCGGCGCGGCTGATGAAACTGACCGTTGACCAGGCAGCACATGCACTGGTTCTCGCCGCAACGTCGTTGGGCGGGCTGCACGCTGTCGCTGCAACGAGTCTCGCGCGCGAATACCACGCAGGCAACGCTGCGATGATGGGGGTGTCGGCAGCCCAAGCGGCCGAGCACGGGTACACAGCGGATCTCTCCGGGTTCGAGATGCCGAGGGGCTTCTTCGATACGCTCGGCACTGGATGTCATGGACGGGCCGCAGTGGACCAGCTGGGAACGAAGTGGAGCCTCGAAACAGAACTGGGCATCAAGTTGGTACCTGGCGGCTCGCCGTTCCATGCTGTCGCGGAAGCGGCAGCCATCGCCGCAGAAAAAGGTGACCTCGATGTTGCCAACATCAAGGAGATCGAGTTCACACTCCCAGACTATCCGTTCCCTGGGCCCAGGCATCCGACCGATCTGATAGGGATCGCCCACAGCCCTTTTTACTTCGCTGCTGCGGGAGCAGCAGACCGCGAGTATGGGTGGCAGCATGCGCTTCCTGAAAAGATCGCGGATGCGCGCATCCGGTCGCTCTTCGACCGTGTCACGCGACTCGATTACGACGTTCCGAACAAGACCGACTTCAAGAGCGGAGCGATCGTGCGAATAACCACGACTGATGGCGCGGTCCATGAGGCATGCGTGCTGGCGCCGAAGGGGGCAGCGGTGCGAGGTATTCACTGGGACGAAATCAGGCAGAAGTACGAGGCGCTCATGCCATACGGTGGAACGAGCGCACAGAATGTCGCCACGAGCTTCAGTCTGATACAGGACATGAACGTCCTGGCATCCATCGATGATCTGATCGGCGCGATAAAGGCAGATGCGCCGTCGTGAGAGGAGACATGCGCAGCGTTGGCGCAAATGACCTAACCATCGCGCGAAACAGCCTTCTTTTCATGAAGCGGCGCGAACCTGAAGCGAGGAGACATAAGTGAAAGCGTTAAACAGATTTGCAATCGGGATGCTCGTCGCTGCGACCAGCGCATATTCGAACATCGCCTGGTCGGCTGAATTTCCGTCTCGGACGATAAGGATCATTGTCCCGGTTTCGGCAGGCGGCTGGGGAGACGTGACGACCCGCGTCGTCGCACAAAAGCTCGGTGAGGTGCTTGGCCAGTCCATCCTTGTAGACAACCGAACCGGCGCAGGTGGTCTGGTCGGCATTCGATACACCAAGGAGCAGCCGGCGGACGGATACACGCTGATGTCCACCGGGAGCACTATTTCCATCCAGGAGGCGGTCAACAAAGAGCCGGGGTATGACGCGCTCAAGGACTTCACCCTGGTCGGAACCTTTGCGCGCTCTCCCGCCCTTGTCATTGCGGGTGCAAGGTCGAGCTACAAGAGCCTGGGTGATCTCGTCGCCGATGCGAAGGCGCATCCCGGGAAAATCAGCTTTGGTTCGGCGGGAATTGGGACGACGACGCATATCGCTGCGGCGATGATGCTCAAACAGGCCAATCTGCAGATGCAGCATGTGCCGTACAAAGGCAACGGTGCTGCGATGCCGGATGTGATTGCAGGACGGGTTAGCTTTATGGTCGACGCTTATGGCAGCAGTGCTGCCGGCCTTCACGGAGGACTGCTCAAGGCGCTTGCCGTCACCAGCGATTCGCGGCTTCCCGTGCTTCCTGACGTTCCCACCACCGCTCAGCAAGGACTGCCGGGCTTCACGTATTACTACTGGCTCGGACTTTTTGCGCCGGCGGGAACGCCCAAAGACGTTGTCAAGAAGATCAACGACGCACTGGCGAAAGTGCTCGGCGATCCGGCCTTGAAGGCAAAGCTAGAAGCCCAGGGCACCGAACCGTTTTATAAGACGACTGCGGATTCCGCCGCATTCCTGAAGAAGGATCTGACCGATAACCAGGACATGATTCGGACCATGGGCGTTCCGAAGCAATAAACCCGCAAAAAATTGAGGTCCGTGATGCGATCGATTGCCTGCATTGGCACGCCATCCGATAGATGGTTGTCGGCGTTGCGCAAACAGGGAGCCGTGGAGTGGGTGAGCGCTGGCGAAGAGCAAGACGCTGAGTTCTTCCGCCGTAGTTCCATGTGCGTCCTCATTGCCTCCGACGTTAGTGCGGCGGTCAGGAGACGCATCGTCACCGGACTGGCGCTGGAATCGACCTCCACGGTCGCGCTGCTTATCGACGAACGTTCGCGCGAGGAGGACCTGTGTTGCCGCACGGGAGAGCATGTGCCTGTCGTATCGGCCGCGTTGTCACTGGATGACGAGGCCGGGGGCCGGGTGTTTCTCTCGGGAGACGCTTCGGGAAGCGAAGGGGCCGCATCCGTCTTCAGGCGAATGTCGTTGCGCCCTGTGTATTGCGGAACGAATGCGGAACACGCCCGGTTGATTTCATGGATAGAGCATGCACTCTGCGGGATCAGCAGGATGGTGATCACCGAGGCTGTCGGCATGGCATTGCGAGCACGTTTGCCGATCGATCTTGCGGCATCGGTCATTGGTCGCAGCAGTGCGCACAGTTGGCAGGCGGAAAGGTTCTTCGATGAACTGCTTAAAAGAGAAGGCGGTAAGGCGCGCCAACCGGAGTCAGTCGCAACGATGCTGGGCAACCTGGTCGACATCGCCCTGCCGCTGGGTTTGCCGCTCCCGCTGATTTCTTCCGCGATGAGCCTGCTGAGCCTTCAGCCGCCGCGCAGCGCGGACGACGAGCAGTGTGTGATCGACCCGTTCTCTAATTATGAGCGGATGGTCGGATTGCAGAGAGACAGGGTTGTAACCGGCGCCCTACATGATTGCGCCCGAGACGATCCTCCGCCTCCGCCCGTTATTGGCTACGTGGGGCTCGGAGCAATGGGTAGCGCGTTGGCGACGCAGGCCCTACAGGTCGGTCGGGAGCTCCATGTCTTCGATCCCGACGTGGCGAAGGTCGAGCGTCTGACGGAAAAAGGTGCGCGCGCCGCTGCGGACGTCGCTTCGCTCGCTGCGGTATGTGACTTGGTCTTCCTTTGTGTCCCGAGCGCGAAAGAGGTTGAACATATCTTGTTCGGTCCCGGTGGCATGTATGGGGCATTGGCCCATGGAGCGATAGTCATCGACCAGACCACGTGCAGTCCGGCCGACACAGTCCGCTTTGGCGAGCGGCTCGCGGCCGCCGGCGTCGCAATGGTCGATGCACCCGTGACTGGGGGGCCGGACGGGGCGCGCAACGGCAGCCTCGTTACGATGTGCGGTGGAACGCGTGCAGCGTTTTCGCGCGTACGGCCGGTACTCGAGGCCATGGGTGGGGAAGTAGTGTATTTCGGCCCGCCCGGTTCGGGTCAGGCCATCAAGCTTGTGAAAAATGCGCTCGCCGCTGCCAACCGGCTGATGATCTACGAAGTGCTGTCGCTTGCCGCCGCATTCGGCATCCCGATCAAGACACTGCGCGCCGCTCTGTCAACTGGCCCAAGCGCATCGGGGGCACTGGACCGCATCGTGACGTCCATTGTAACTGGTGCGCCTACCGCCGATGCGAGCCTGGGAACGGTGGTGAAAGATCAACAGTTGATCGCTTGCATGGGACGCATGACGTCGACGCCACTTCCTCTGCTCAATATCGCAAGAACGGTGCTCGAGTCAGGATCGCGAATTTTAGGACCGCAGGCCCTGGTCGATGAACTCGGCCGCCTCTACGGAATTGAATCTTTCAAGGAATCCAGAAACCATGAAGAAACTTGACCGGTTTTATATCGACGGCAATTGGACGGTGCCCCTGGGCACAGAACGCTTCAAACTGATTAACCCTGCAACTGAAGAAGCGTACGGGTACGTGACGCTCGGCACCGCCGAAGATGTCGACACGGCGGTCGTTGCAGCGCGGCGGGCGTTCGCGTCGTTCTCGGAATCGAAGAAGGAATGGCGGATGGAGCTTCTCGGCAGCATCGTCGAGTCGCTGCTGAAGCGAGAGCCGGATCTGATGGACGCCGTTACCGAGGAGATGGGCGCTCCGAGCAGTTTGAAAGGGCAGACGGGTACTGCGGTTCAGGCGTTCCGTCAGGCGGTCGTCACCCTGCGCGATTACTCGTTCGAAAATATGATGAGCGACAACGTGATTCGACGGGAGCCCATTGGAGTGTGCGGCCTTATATCTGCATGGAACTGGCCATTGCAACTGATGTGTCAGAAGCTTGCGTCGGCATTTGCAGCGGGTTGTACGGTCGTTGCAAAGCCAAGCGAATTCACTCCGCTCAGTGCCGTCGTGCTCGCAGAGGCGCTCGATGCAGCGGGCGTGCCCCCGGGCGTGTTCAATTTGGTGAATGGAAATGGTCCAGTCGTCGGCGAGGCGATCTCGCGGCACGCCGGCATCGATATGGTGTCCTTTACCGGCTCGACGCGCGCCGGTGTAATGGTGGCGCAGGCTGCGGCCGGTACGGTAAAGCGGGTATGCCAGGAGCTAGGTGGGAAGTCCGCAAACATCATCCTGCCCGACGCCGATCTTGCCGCGGCTGCGCGTTTCAATGTGTCGCGCGGCTTCTCGAACACCGGGCAGTCGTGCCATTCGCCGACGCGCATGCTCGTGTCGGAAACTCAGGCAGACAAACTGATAACGTTGATCAAGGAACAAGCGCAATCGGTCAAGGTTGGCGATCCGAAGAACCCCGAAACCACGATGGGTCCTGTTGTCAACCGTGCGCAGTTCGAACGGGTTCAGCACTTCATCGAGCTTGGAATCGAAGAGGGCGCGACAGTCGTCACGGGTGGCCCGGGCCGTCCCGAAGGCATCAATAAGGGCTTTTTCATTCGTCCAACGGTTTTTTCCGACGTCAGCCGCGACATGACGATTGCACAGGAGGAGATCTTTGGTCCCGTACTCTCCGTCATCACCTACCGTGATATCGATGACGCCATCGACATCGCCAACGGCACGCGCTACGGCCTGGGCGGATATATTTTCTCGTCGAACCCGGAACAGGCTCGTCGGGTTGCTGAGCGCATGCTGGCCGGTCGCATTTTCCTCAACGGCGCTCCGTCGAATAACGTTGCGCCGATGGGCGGCTACAAGCAGTCTGGAAATGGCCGGGAAATGGGCGTTTTTGGGCTCGAAGAATACCTCGAAGTCAAGGCAATGATCGGCTTTGCGAACGTTGCCGGATAACGTGGCACCGATTCCGTCGGTTGTCTGGGAGAGCTGACTTCGGCGGAGTGGCTACTCAGGTTGTTGCAAGCGACAAACAGGCGTGACCGCGCAAGATCCCGAGGTTGACCGGCGCAAGTGCGCCGGTTTTTTTTCGAGGGGGCGAGAAAGCTTGGCCGCTCTTTCACCCGTGCGTATGCGCAGCAGGGATTCCTGCCGCCAGCTTGTGCATGATGACAATCGTCGGGCGCGGTCCGGCCTTTGAATGGAAGCGATGGGTACCGCGATCTTACGACATACGCAGCGCTTGTGGAGGATGAAGCCGATACGTGCGTGCGGCAGTACCTGAGAACAGATTCATACGTTCGGTGGCGGTGAGATCGGCGGCGATTTTCTTGTATGCGTTCCATAGCACGCTGTAGCTGCATGTTGCCTTGTCGACCGGGAAATTGCTCTCGAACATGCACCGCTCGGTACCAAACAACTCGATGCAAAACCGCATGTAAGGCGCCCATGCGTGGACCAGCTCGTCCGAAGACGGTGGCAATGGACGTTCGTGGAACCCGAAACCGGCATAGCGCATCGCGAGTCCGCCAAGTTTCATCACGGTGTTCGGGAGGGCGGCGAGTGCCTGGACGCGCGCACGCCACGCCTCGAAGACCTCCGTCCGCTTGTCTTTATATGGGCCGATTCCCAGTGGTCCCCCGGTGTGATTGATGATGACGGTCAGATCCGGGTAGTCGCGGCAGAGGTCGGCAACATCGTCGAGTTGCGTGAAGAACGTCCACAGATCCAGTGTCAGCCCCATTTTCTGGATGCGGGCAATAGCTGCTCTTGTCGATTTTGCCCTCAGCAGACCTTCCGGGTTGCTGACCGGCAGAATGTCGCGACTCTCGTGGCAGACGACTGTCGGCCGTATGCCCCTGAACCGACCGCCACCCGCGTCGATATGCGCGTCGAGAGCCGATTGAACGCCGTCGCCCAGTTCCACATCGACTGTACCTATGATTCCGGCACACAACTGAAGGGGCGCTTGCTCGGTGTTCGTTGCTGCTGCGAGCTGCCGGACGAATTCCGTCTCGCCCACCGGCTTCAATGATTCGGGTCCATACTCCCGGTACATGCTTCGGCACTGCACATGTACGGTAGAAGTGACGTTATGACCGGATGAGAAATCCCGGATGGCCTCGTTCGCGAGGTAGCGATCGCCTGGGTGGTCCCACAGATGGTGATGAGGATCTACAATCGGCAGTTCGGGGTCGAGAATGTCTTCTGACCGCAATGCCAGCCAGCCATGTCTCACGGTCGGATGTGCGTTGAGTACAGCGTGGATCGAATCGTCAGGCATGCGTGTTACCAATGATGCGAGAAGTGAAGAGGGCAATCGCTTGTTACGTTACCCGGCTGTCGCGCGCAGCAACGTATCGTCGATTGCGGCGACGTGATTGACCAAGCAAGTCAGAGCGGCGTTTTAATGGGTTGGCTTCCGCGCGTCGCAGTCTCGGCTTTGATCACCAGCGAATAGTGCGGTTTGCTAGCCATGATGGCAATCAGACTGACCACGCCAATAAGCACGGTGTAGCCGAAAAACAGTCGAATGCCCCCGTTCTGATAAGCGATCAACGCAGTTGCGATAATCGGCAGCGGGCCTCCAAAGATGGCACCGGACATCTGGTAGCCGGCCGAGATGCCCGTATAGCGTACCGATGTGGGGAACATGTCGGAAAACAATGACGCCTGCGAGCTGTGGCATGCGGCGTGACCGATACCAAGAACCCAGACATAGCCGGCCACCATGCCCGCATACGAGCGTGCTTCCACTGCCAAGCAGAATGGGATGGCACCGGCCAAAAGCGCAACAATGCCCAATACGAAAACTTTGCGGCGACCGATCGCGTCGGCCAGCATGCCGTAGACCGGGATCATCAGCATCTCGACTGCGGCTCCGATCGAGACCGCAATAAGCATGTCGGCCTGCGCGATCTTGAGCTTTGACACCGCGTAGGCGACCATCGCGACGGCACAGGTGTAAAAGAACGTATTCGGCGCTGCTTGCGCAAACAGGACCCCGAGCAGCTGACGCGGGTATTCGCGCAGTACGGTCATCACGGGCAGTTTTTCGATATTGCCAGAGGCCTTCGCCTTTACAAATGCGGGAGACTCGGCAACTCGGTTGCGGATGTAGACGCCTACAAGCAGCATGGCGGCACTCAGAATGAACGGGACGCGCCAACCCCACGCCATCAGCGCCTGCTTGTCGAGTGCCGTCATGGCCAGAAACGTGAGATTGCCGAGCAGCAGACCAAAAAACGCCGCGCTTTGCGGGACACTGCCGAACAGGCCGCGTCGCTTCTCGTCAGCATGCTCGACGACGGCGACGATCGCGCCTCCGTATTCGGCACCGGCCGACAGCCCTTGTACGATCCGCAGCAGCACGAGCAGGACAGCGCCGATGTATCCGGCGCTATCGTAGGTTGGCAACAGTCCGATCAGCGTGGTTGCCGCGCCCATGATGGCGAAGCTCCACAGGAGTGTCGTCTTGCGACCAACCTTGTCGCCCAGATGCCCGGCAATCACCCCTCCGATCGGGCGGACTAGCCAGGCAGTCGCGAAGGTCATGAAGCCGAACATCGAGCCCATCGTTGGATCGACAGCCGGGAAGAAGAGCTTGTTCAGGAACAGCGCCGAAACCGTGCCGAAGATGAAAAAGTCATACCACTCGATCGTCGATCCGATGAACGTGGATGCGATGATGAGGCGCTTTTGCCGCGTCGCTGCCGATGCCGGACTTGCCATCGTTTGTCTCCGTGATTTTGATATCGGTTCTTGCGGTCGGGGTGGCTTCATGTCCCTCGGCCGGTTGAATCCAATCTATTCCGATTCTGCGGCAGGGTCAAATTTTTCAGAATGAGTTCCGTACAATGAAACTTAGCGAGCGGGAGTTTTGATTGTCATAATCAGGACTCCGGGCGCAGCGTGAAAAGCGTGCAGCGCTCGTCTCCGGTTGGAACAATCACGAGGAATGGATTTTGAAGATTCTTGTTACGGGTGGTGCAGGTTTTCTCGGCGCATACATTTTCGACGCCCTGACGCGAGCGGGGAGGGAGGTCCTGGCGTACGATCGTGCGCATGTTACGTCCGATCTCGCATGGGTCGCCAACGGCTTGCCCGACGCGTTGATTCGTGGTGAGATTGCAGACTTCTCTTCGCTGTCGGCGGCGTGCAGGAGTATCCGGCCGGACGTCATTGTGCACGCGGCGGCGCGTGTAGGGTTTGAGTCTTCGCTTGAGGACCCGAGTAGTTTTTACCAGACTAACGTGATGGGCTTCGTTAACGTTTGTGAAGTGGCGCGTGCGCTCGATGTCCGAAAAGTCGTTCTGATCTCAAGCAACACGGCCTGTCATGCCGGCGTCGGGCCCGTGCAGAAGGAAACCGATCCCGCGTTTTCGATAACGCGTGCCAACCCCTCTGCTCACTATGGGACGTCGAAGATGATTGCGGAGGCAATCGGAATGTCTTACGGCCAATTTCATGGCATCGATTTCCTCGCGCTTCGCGTTGCCGCCGTATACGGTTTCGGCATGCGGATACCGCTCTATATCAAGCCGATGGTCGAGAATGCAGTCGACGGGATCAAGACGACATTCGCGACGGGCGGGCGAATGAAGCGGGACTTGACTCATGTACTGGACGTAGGCCGGGCGGTTGCCGCAGCGGTTCACTTCGACGGCATGCAGTCCGACCAGCCGCGCGTCCTCAACGTAGCAGCAGGTACGCTCGTATCCCCGGCGGAGATTGCACGCATTGTGCGGAGCAAGGTGCCTGGCACGGAGATTGAGATCGGGGATGCCTTGACGCCGCTAGAGGAGGAAAATCTCAAGTCCCGGGTGCCGCTCGACATCGAAATGGCAAAAAATCTGCTGGACTGGAAGCCCCAGTTCCAGATCGAAGACGGAATTTCGCAATATCTGGCGACCTACCGCGACTACCGGGAATCCTGAGGGGCACAATGACGGCATGCGGCCGTTGTTTGCCCGTCCGATGTGCTGCTTCAACATGGGGCGCCGGAGCGCGCCGGCGCCGCCGTAGTTGCGATCAGAACTTGTGCCGAATGCCAATGCGGATCGCCAACTGACGGTCCGAGGTCGATGGCGTCAGCTGGTTGATCGAGGCGACAGCTGCCTTGCCGGTGGAGTCCGTGCCGTGGGCATGCTGAAATGTTGCGACAGTGTAAACATCCGTCCGCTTCGACAAAAAATAGTCCATGCCGGCCGATCCCTGATGATACGTTGCCGAGGCTTGACCTGCGGCCCCGCTGTTGTGGGTGTAGTCGTACGCGACGCCGGCTACGAGAGCAGGAGTGATCTGATATTTGAAGTTCGCTTCTACATTGTTGAAGGTTGCGGTTCCCGAGATACCGCCAGTTGGCACCGGACCGCTGGTTCTGTCGCCGAGACTCATGAACCGGGTGTTCGAGTATGTCGCTCCGACTGTAGCGGCCCCGAAGGTGTAGGCCATACCCGCACCAATTACCTGCAATGTACGAGCCGATGCATATCCGGAGATGACTGGTGACGAACCGAGGTTCGATCCGGGGACTCCGCCAGTCGTGGCGGCTTGCGAACCTCCACCTCCGTAGAAGGACGTGTTGGGATTGCGGACGTTCAAGTATCCGACACCCGCCAGAAGTGCGCCGTTGGCATAATTCGCACCAAGCGACCAGATCTGATTACGGCTGACGTTGCCGGCGACTCCGCCGAGCGAGTAAGTGCCTCCGAACGTGAGCCCGGCGATTGGCTGGCTCGTGTATTTGATTTCGTTGTTGACTCGGTACGTGTTATTGAAGTTGTCGAGATCGGCTGGATGCGCGGCCATGTAGCCGCCCCATTGATCCCCGACGATAAACGGGCCGAGATTGTCGACGACCATGTCGTACTGACGGCCGAGCGTCACGGTCCCATATCGGCTGCCGATGCCGACATACGCCTGTCGGCCGAATAGCAGGCCGCCTTGCCCCATCTTGCCGTTATTAACGTCGAA
Source organism: Paraburkholderia phenoliruptrix (assembly GCF_019511605.1). Taxonomy (GTDB): domain Bacteria; phylum Pseudomonadota; class Gammaproteobacteria; order Burkholderiales; family Burkholderiaceae; genus Paraburkholderia; species Paraburkholderia phenoliruptrix_A. The sequence goes on from NZ_JAEUAV010000010.1 coordinate 50,406, forward strand.
GCCGCTTTCTAGTACGAAGAGGGCGCTCAGTCCACCGCCGAGGTCCTCACGACCCTTCAGTCCCCACCGGCTCCCCTGCATGACGCCGCTGGAGAGGTTGTAAAGGCGCTTTCCGCTCGCGTTGCTGTTGTAGTTGATACCTTCGTCGATGACCCCGTACAAGGTCACACTGTTTTGTGCATAGGCGGATAAACTGAACATGCCAAGCGCGGCAAGCGCCAATGACTGCTTTCGCATCATCTGTCTCCAATGTCTTGTAGTAGGTGTATGAACGCGATGCCATTCGAGAATGGACATGCGCACGGCCTCGCTGTCACCGGCGTTGCGAGCCAAGGCTTCGATAACCACCGCTCTACAGCCGAACAGGAGCACGCGCTTCGAAATCTATCCGTCGCCTGGAGTACCGTCAATTAAACGGAATCAGTGCCGATGATCGGAACCAATCGTCGAACAACAGTGCGATCCGGCATTAAAGGAGCGACAATGTGTCACGCTTCGATAGTCGCTTCGTCCAGCCAGGCGAGGGCACGTCCCACTTCGCTCGCGACAAGGGTCACGCCGAGTCCTGCCATCAACAGCGCACGCAGCGCATCTACGGTCATGCCTTGCTCCATTGCGCGACGCGCATGGATCTTGAAGGGGAACTCGTGTCCCAACACGGCAAACTGCGCCGTGAGCACGACTTCACTGAGGCGACCATCGAAAGCAGTGGACGTCGAAATCGCGACGCGCATCCTGTTGTAGTGCTGCATGGCTTCCGGGTTCGCATCCGCCAGTCTTTGCGATGACGGGGTTCGAGGATTTGTCTTCATGAAAAGGATGCTGTAGGTAAGGTTCACCGATTCGCGGCGGGGGCTACATATCGCTGACCGTCCGAAGACGATGTGCGGCTTCGAGCGGGCGGGCTTTCGCGCGGCCTGTTGACTGGTGCGAGGTGGCTTGTATGCCTGGGCGCGAGTCCAGCCAGCGGGCCTCGGTAGACGGAGGGTATGCTTGTTTTGGAACGGGAATCAAACCGATGAACCAAGTTTCGATAAACGAAACTAAAGCAGCGGAAAGCCGAGACGCGTTTCCATTCATCGTCAGCGGCCACGTAGCTCGGCAGAAAGGTACGGACGATCCGGCACCCGAGATTGTGTGATTTCGCGTTGCGCGTCGTCATCCGCGCCATAACCATATGGGGGGAATCGCCATGGAATATCTGTGCGCTGCCTACAACATAGGGAGGTCGTTGTTCGTACCGGCCTGCAACCAGATCACCAATGTCCGAGGAGCGTCCGAGTGATGCAAACCAATCGAACCGACATCGCGGAATTGATTTACTTTCTCGCCATTGCTCGCCACAGGAGTTTCAGTCGTGCTGCGATCGAGCTGGGTGTCAGTGCTTCCGCGCTCAGTCATGCGCTGAAGGGGCTCGAAAACCGGCTCGGGGTTCGCCTGCTGAACCGTACGACCAAAAGCGTGACGTTGACGGCGGCCGGCGACTCGCTCGCGACGTCGATCGGTCAGCCGTTCGAGGCAATCGACAACGCGATGGAGACGTTGAATCGCTTCCGCGATGCGCCGGCGGGCCGCATTCGCGTGAATGTTGCCGTCGAAGCTGCAACGCTGCTTGTCGCTCCCGTACTGCCGACGTTTATCGAGCGCTTTCCCGGCGTGGAACTCGACATCGTTGCGAGCAATCGGATGATCGACGTTACCGAAGGCGGGTTCGATGCAGGTATCCGCTACGGCGGCACCGTGCCGGAACACATGATTGCGCAGCGGCTTTCCGCCGATATTCGCTGGGTCGTGGCAGGGGCGCCCGATTATATTGATCGATTCGGCGCCCCCAGTCATCCGAACGACCTCCTGCAACATCGCTGCGTGGCCAATCGGCTTGGCGACGACCGTATCTATCGTTGGGAGTTCGAACGGGACGACGAGAAACTTTCTGTGGCTGTTCCATCGTCCCTCATCGTCGACCATGCCGAGACGGGGCTCGTTGCCGTACTGGGCGGCGCCGGGCTCATGTACTTTCCCGAACCGCTGGTCGCGCCCTACGTCAGCGCGGGCCGGCTGCGTATTGTGTTGCCGGAGTGGGCGCCCCGCGAGCCTGGATTCCACATCTATTATTCGAGCCGCCGGCAGATGCCGACGGGCCTTCGTCTGTTGATTGAACTGGTGCGGGAGCTTCGACCACTCGGCCTCTGAGCCCGGCACCAGTTCGCTTCAGTGGGCCGTAAAACCGCCGTCGACGGGCAAGCCAACGCCCACGACGAAACTCGCACCGGGACTGCACAGCCACAGCACGGCGGCGGCCACTTCGTCTGCGTGTCCAAGGCGACCGATCGACCGGTCCTTCAGTATCACCTTCATCGCATCGGCTTGCCCCTTCAGCATGTCCTGAACCATCGGTGTATCGATCGTGCCGGGGCAAATGGCGTTGATGCGTATTCCGCGTGGCGCGTATTCGATGGCAGCGCTCTTCGTCATCCCCAGCACCGCATGCTTCGTGCCGTGATAGGCCGCACGGCCGGGCAGGCCGACCAGCCCGCCGAGCGACGAGTTGTTGACGATCGCGCCGGATCCCTGCGCGCGCATCACGCGCAGTTCGTGTTTCATGCTTGCCCAGACGCCGAACTGGTTGACCGCTACCACGCGCTGGAAATGGTCGGCCGGCTCGTCCGCCGCATCGCTGGGCGGCACCTGGATGCCGGCGTTATTGAATGCCATGTCGAGCCGGCCGTATTTCGAGACCGTGCGATCGACCGCAGCGGCGACCTGCGCTTCGTCGGTGACGTCGCATGCGACACCGGTCGCAATGCCGCCTTCGTCGACGATCTTGCGTGCTTCGTGCACCGCGAGGTCACCATCGCGATCGGCGAGCACCACCGACGCACCGCTTTGCGCAAATGCACGGGCTGCAGCGAGACCCATGCCCATCGCTGCCCCGGTTACGAAGGCCACCTGGCCTTTGAAGTCATAGATCGGATTCATGTTCCATTTCCCTAGTGGAAGACCGTCGAAGTCAATGTATTTGCCTTTCAGTTACGTGGCGGAGTAAGCGTTGCGGGGCCATCAGGAAGCGGCGGAACGATCCCGTCGACTGGATGAGGGATATAGGGCGCTTCCAGCCCGTTGATTTCATCGTCGGTCAACGAGAAGTCTAGCGCCCGGATCGCCGTTGCAAGATGTTCGGGCTTTGTCGCACCGATGATCGGCGCGGTCACACCGGGCTTCGCGAGCAGCCACGCGAGCGCCACGTGCGCCCGTGGAACACCGTGATTGTCGGCAAGCCGGACGACTACGTCGATTACCTTCCGGTCCTGCTCTTCCGTATTCAGATACATCTGGATGGCGAACGCATCGTTCTTCGTTCGGTCAGTGCTTTCGCTCCAGTCGCGTGTCAGCCTGCCTCGCGCCATTGGGCTCCATGGAATGACGCCGACGCCCTGATCCATGCAAAGCGGCAGCATTTCGCGCTCCTCCTCGCGATAGAGCAGGTTGTACTGCGGTTGCATGGAAATGAAACGCGTCCAGCCGTTGCGCTCGGCAACATGCTGCATCTTGGTGAAACGCCATGCTTGCATGGACGAGGCGCCCAGGTAGCGAGCCTTTCCGGCTTTGACGATGTCATGCAGCGCTTCCATCGTCTCCTCGACCGGCGTGCCAGGATCGAAGCGATGGATTTGGTACAGATCGACGTAGTCCATGCCAAGTCGCTTTAGGCTGTCGTCGATCGACTGGAACAGCGCCTTGCGCGAAAGGAAACCGGTATTGGGCGAATTTTTCCACGGAAAGAATGCCTTCGTCGCGACAACGATTTCTTCGCGTCGCGCCATGTCGCGTAGCGCGCGCCCGGTAATTTCCTCGGAACTGCCGCCCGAATAGATGTTCGCCGTATCGAAGAAGTTGATTCCTGCCTCGAGTGCCTGACGAAAAAACGGGCGAGATGCCTCTTCGTCCAACGACCAGGGCTGGGGCAATCGGGTGGGTTCCCCATAACTCATGCAGCCCAGACAAAGGCGTGAGACCTTGAGGCCGGTCCGGCCAAGATTGACGTATTGCATGCGATTCTCCGAATGAGCGAGATTATGAATAGAGCGTTCACGAAACCGTGATGGCGACCTGCACAGGAAACGGGCTGGACACACGCGATCAAAAGGAACCGCCGCGCACGGGTCACGCGAGATGCGCGTCTCGAGTGCCTTCAGCGGACGAACGCAGTCTCATCGCGATCGGCAACGCGAGCAGGGCGAGAATCGCGCTGATCAGAAAGATGGCGCGGAGCCCCGTGACATTGGCGACAAGACCAAGCAGCGGCGCAAAGACGCCGAACGCGAGATCGATGAACGCAGTGTAGACACCCATCGCTAGCCCTTTGGTGTCTGTTGGCGCCCGTGCTACGGCCTCCATGCCGAATCCCGGATAAACGAGCGCGTAGCCGAATCCCGCAAGTGCCGCTCCCGCAAACGCAAGCCATGCAGCCGCGGCGGCCCAGATAAGTGCCATGCCGGCGCTGTGGAGGGTGACGAAGATGGCCGCGGTACGCGCTCCACCGAGGCGATCGGGCAAGGCACCGAAAAGAAACCGTGCAACCATCAGCGCTGAGGCGAATGCGGTGAAGGAGAGCCACGCGGGTTGCCAGCCGCGTTGAACGAAAAGCAGCACGGAGAAGGCCGTCATGATGCCGTAGCCGAGGCCGGGAAATGCCATGCCCAGCCCCGGCAGCCAGACGGCTTTCAGTACTTTCCCGACGGCTTTGGCCGTTTCGGACCGGGTTCTGGCATCCGTAACCGGGCGGATCAGCAGCATCGTTACGACCGAGCCTGCGGAAGTGGCAAGCCCGATCGAAGCAAATCCGAATGCGTCGAACAGAAAGCTGCCGAGCGGTGAACCGGCCGCCAGTGCGACGAACATCGACGTCCCGATCCACGCGATCGATTTGCCGACATTGCCCGGACCGGCGAGAGCGAGGCACCAGCTTTGCGAGCCCGTCATGATGAAGCTCTCGGCGGCACCGAGCAACGCGCGGCCCATGAGCAGGATCGCGACCGATAGTGACGGGTTGCTGGAGGACGTCAGTGACAACAGGTACAGGAGTCCGGCCGTCGCGGTCAATCCAAGCCCTGTGGAGACGGCGAATTTCGGTCCCCGCCGGTCTGCAATTGCCCCGCACCACAGGCGGGAGGCCAGCGACGACGCGAACTGGGCGGCGGACACCAGACCGACGGTGAATGTGCCGAAACCGAGATCGCGGTGGAGGTGCAGCGGCAAAGCGGGCAGCGCCGCGCCTGTGACCAGGAACACGGTGAATACGCAGCTCATCAGCGGCAGCAAAGAGCGGTCGGCTGCCGCCGAATGATATTGCGGTGGTGTCACGGGTATTTTCAACGAGTGGTGAGCGAGGCAGCGTCGATCGGTTCAGCATCGGCTCGGCGTATCGTACGGGCTACTGGACATCGAATTTAGCGTAACGGTCCCGGTTTGGTTAGCCGGCGTTCGGTTGACGGACCAATGAGTTGCATTCACAAACGCGTGACGGATGCGTTGTCGATTCGGGGGACAGCCGCCTGTTGTTGCGCGCCGCTCACAGGGCCATCAAATGAAAGGGGGCTTTCGAAAACCATCGTTCCCGGTAAAGTCCTGTCGAGCCGCATTGTCGCGCAATGCCTGTCGGAATATGAACGACCGCAGTTGCCGATGTGAGGCCACCCAACTGGAACCCCGCAACCTGGATCGGCGGCATCAGCATGCAATACGTACACCTCGGACGCTCGGGCCTGAAAGTCAGTCGTTTATGTCTCGGCACCATGAATTTCGGTGACGTGGCAGACGAATCCACCAGCTTCGGAATTCTCGACGCCGCGCTGGATTCGGGCATCAACTTCATCGATACAGCCGACGTCTACGGCGGCCCACAGTCCCCCGACCTTGAAAAGGGCTTCGGCATCTCCGAGGAGATCATCGGACGCTGGATCGCCCAAGGCGGCCGTCGTGACCGCATCGTCCTCGCCACCAAGGTCTATCAACCGATGGGCATCGGCCCGAACGACAGGCGCCTGTCGGCCTACCATATCCGCCGCGCCTGCGAAGACAGCCTGAAGCGGCTGAAGGTTGACCATATCGACCTCTACCAGATGCATCACGTCGACCGGTCGACACCTTGGGAAGAAGTTTGGCAGGCGATGGAACTGTTGGTGCAGCAGGGGAAAGTACTTTATATCGGCAGCTGCAATTTTGCCGGCTGGGACGTCGCGACCGCACAAGCCGCGGCCCGGTCGCGTCAGTTCATGGGGCTGATCTCCGAACAGAGTCTCTACAACCTGTCCGCGCGAACCGTCGAACTCGAACTGATCCCGTCGTGTCTTCATCATGGACTGGGTTTGATTCCGTGGAGCCCGCTGGCCGGTGGGCTGCTGGGCGGCGTATTGCGCGGGATGCTCGAGGGGCGGCGAGCCACGCCCGAGATGGCGCGCAAGATCACGCGCCATCGGCAACAGCTGGAGGCTTGGGAGTCGCTATGCGAGGACCTCGGCGAGCGCCCCGCGGACGTCGCATTGGCGTGGCTGCTCCATCACCCAGCGGTGACTGCGCCCATCGTGGGGCCGAGAACCGTGGAGCAGACGAGATCCGCATTGCGGGCGCTGGATATTGCACTGTCCGACGACACGCTTCGCTGCCTTGATGAAATCTGGCCGGGACCCGGGGGCACCGCGCCCGAAGCATATGCGTGGTGAACCGGGTTATCGAAAGTGCGCTCGCTGCCGTTCAACCGACACGCGCCCGCTGCAATGAGAGGAACGCAGACATATGGACGATTCGAACCAACTGAATGCGAGGAGACGTCATCTTCTGATCGTCGGCGCTGTCTCCGCCGTCACACCTTTTCTACCCGATACCGCCAATGCGCTGCCGCCGCCCGGGGAGGCAGGGCCAAGCGAGTCGTCGCCGATGACGACCGCGATGCGCGTCCACCTCAACGTCAACGGAAGCGATCGACAGCTCGACGTCGATCCCCGTACCACATTGCTCGACGCGTTGCGCGAACACCTGCATCTGACCGGCACGAAAAAGGGCTGCGATCACGGGCAGTGCGGCGCATGCACGGTTCACGTAAACGGTGTCCGGATCAACGCCTGCCTCAGCCTCGCGGTGATGCATGACGGCGACGCGATCACGACGATCGAGGGGTTGGGCACGCCGTCCGAACTTCATCCGATGCAGGCCGCGTTCATCAAGCATGACGGTTACCAGTGCGGCTACTGTACGCCGGGTCAGATCTGTTCGGCCGTTGCGGTGCTGAACGAAATCAAGGCCGGCGTGCCGAGCCACGTGACGGACGACCTGACGGCGCCCGCAGTGGCGACGCGTGCCGAGTTGCGCGAACGGATGAGCGGCAACCTGTGCCGCTGCGGCGCGTATTCGAACATCGCCGATGCGATGGCCGAAGCTGCGGGGAGTCGCATATGAAGGCGTTTACCTACGAAAGGGCGAAAAGCGCTGCCGAAGCGGCGCGCATCGTCGCGCAGCGCGACGGTGCAAAGTTCATCGCCGGCGGCACGAACCTGCTGGACTTGATGAAGCTTGAGATCGAAACGCCGACGCACCTCGTCGACATTCAGGACATCGGGCTCGACCATATCGACGACACACCGGAAGGCGGACTGCGAATCGGCACGCTGGTGACCAATACGGCGCTTGCGTCGCATCCTCGCGTGCGACGCGATTATGGGGTACTGGCGCGCGCGATCGTTGCGGGCGCATCCGGACAGTTGCGCAACAAGGCCACGACAGGCGGAAACCTGCTTCAGCGCACGCGCTGTCCGTACTTCTACGATCCGAACCTGCCGTGCAACAAGCGTACGCCCGGCTCCGGCTGTGCGGCGCTCGGCGGATACACGCGCCAACTTTCGGTTATCGGGGGCAGCGCAAGCTGCATTGCGATGTATCCGGGTGACATGGCCGTTGCACTGCGTGCGCTCGACGCATCGGTGGAAACCGTTCGCAGCGACGGGCAGGCGAGGACAATCCCGATCGCCGATTTCCATCACTTACCGGACACGACGCCGCATGTCGAGACTGCGCTCGCGCCCGGCGAGCTCGTCACTGCAGTGACGCTTCCGCGTCCGGTCGGCGGTCGTCAGCTTTATCACAAAGTCCGCGATCGGGCTTCGTACGCTTTCGCGCTCGTGTCGGTCGCCGCGATCGTTCACCCGGACGGCAGTGGCCGCGTCGCGCTGGGCGGGGTCGCACCGAAACCGTGGCGCATCGCGGCCGCAGACGGCGCGATGCCACGCGGCGCTGCCGCCGTCGCGAGCGAGTTGATGAAAGACGCGCAGCCGACGCAGCACAACGCATTCAAGATCCCGCTGGTCGAGCGCACGCTCGCCTATGTGATGGAACGAGCGAGGGGCTGATCCATGAAGTTCGACACGCGTGCAGGACAGAATCCCATCGACCGGCTGACGGTCGTCGGTCAGCCGCACGACCGCTACGAAGCCCGGTTGAAGACGACCGGGACGGCGACCTATGCGTACGAGTACCACGACATCGGGCCAAACGTCGCTTATGGCTACATCCTCGGCGCGAGCATCGCGAAGGGGCGGATCTCGTCGATCGATACACGCCGGGCGCAGGCCGCGCCCGGCGTGCTTGCCGTCGTCACGTATCGAAATGCCGGCGAACTCGGCGTCGGCCAGTTCTATGTGCAGCGCATGCTCGCGGCGCCGGACGTCGATCATTACCATCAGCCGGTGGCCGTCGTCGTCGCGCAGACGTTCGAGCAGGCACGCGCGGCCTCCACGCTGGTCCACGTTCAGTATGATCGGCGCCACGGGCAGTTCGACCTTGAGGATCAGGTCCACACGGCGCCGGTCGCGCGTCAGATGGCGTTCGGTGGCCCAACAGACACGCAGGTCGGAGACTTCGAGCAGGCGTTCGCCGATGCCGACGTCCGGGTCGACGAGACCTATACGGTTCCGGACCATGCACACGCAATGATGGAACCGCACGCGTCGATTGCGAAATGGGACGGCAATCGCGTCACGTGCTGGACGTCGATCCAACAGATGAACTGGGGGACGCGCGATCTTGGCGCCATTCTCGGCATACCGCGAGAAAACATTCGCTTAATCTCGTCGTTCGTCGGAGGCGGTTTCGGCGGCAAGGGGACCGTGCAGTCGGATCTCGTGCTCGCCGCGGTGGCGGCACGAATCGTGCAGCGCCCGGTCAAGATCGCGCTCCAGCGTCCGATCATGTTCAACAACACAATTCATCGTCCGAAGACCATTCAGCGGATCCGGCTCGGCGCCACGCACGACGGAAAGCTGACCGCTATCGGACACGAAAGCTGGTCTGGCAATCTCGCCGGCGGGCGTACCGAACCCACGACGTTGTCGACGCGGATGCTCTATGGCGGCCCGAACCGGATGACGCGCGTCCGGCTCGCGACGCTCGACCTGGCCGAGGGCAACGCGATGCGCGCGCCCGGCGAAGCGCCGGGGCTGATGGCACTCGAAATCGCGATGGACGAGATGGCCGAGAAGCTTGGCATGGACCCTGTCGAGTTTCGTGTTCGGAACGACACGCAGTTCGATCCCGAGCTTCCGCAACGGCCTTTCTCGTCGCGTCCTTTCGTCGAGTGTCTGCGCACTGGCGCGCAACGTTTCGGCTGGAATGCCCGACAAGCCCGGCCCGGGGAAGTCCGCAACGGTCATTGGCTCGTCGGTACCGGCATGGCTGCTGCGATCCGCGGTGCGCCCATCGCCAAAGCCGGTGCACGCGTGCGTCTCGACAGCCACGGGATCGTCACGGTCGAAACCGACATGACCGACATCGGAACCGGTAGCTATACGATCGTTCAACAGACCGCGGCCGAAATGATGGGCGTGCCGATCGATCGAGTCGTTGTCCGCTTAGGCGATTCGAGCTTTCCTGAGACGCCCGGTTCGGGCGGACAACAAGGCGCGGCCTCCGTGACGGCGGGCGTCTATGCCGCGTGCACGAAGCTGCGTGAGCGGATCGCTCGGCGGCTCGGGTTCCACATTGCCGAGGCCGAGTTCGCCGCGGGCGAAATCCGTTCCGGCGGCAGACGCGTGCCGCTCGCGCGCGCGGCGGACGACGGGCCGCTCATCGTCGAGGAAAGCATGGAGTTCGGCGACTTGCCGAAACAGTTCGCGATTCAGACGTTCGGCGCACACTTTGCCGAAGTCGGCGTGAACGCGTTCACCGGCGAAATCCGCGTGCGCCGAATGCTGGCCGTGTGTGCGGCCGGCCGCATATTGAACCCGAAGACCGCACGCAGCCAGGTGATCGGCGGAATGACGATGGGAATCGGCGCCGCACTGATGGAGGAGATGGCGGTCGACAAGCGATTCGGCTTGTTCATCAACCATGACCTGGCTGGCTACGAGGTGCCGGTGCATGCCGACATACCGCATCTCGACGTCGCATTCATCGACGAAGTCGATCCGCTCATCTCACCGGTCAAGGCAAAGGGCGTCGGCGAACTCGGTCTCACGGGCGTCGCGCCTGCTGTTGCGAATGCTGTCTACAACGCGACCGGCGTGCGCGTGCGTCAATATCCGATCACGCTCGACAAGTTTCTCGATCGATTGCCGGCACTGGCTTGACGTTTCAGGCAGAAGACAATGCGACATCTATCGTTCGGCATCTTTATCACGGCTCGCTCGCGAGGCGGGGCCATCGAGAGATTTCTACGCGCATCGGTACTGGCTCTAGCCATCGACATACTGGCCGTACCGGCGCACGCAACTTCACAGAAGGACTCCACAGGTATGGCAAACACGCAAACTTCTTTTTCGAATCCGATCGAAGCGCTGACCGACAGACAACAAGCGATCGTGCCCATCGCGGCGTTCGCCGCCGCAGGCGATCTCGATAAACTCACTGCTGCGTTGAATGACGGGCTGGACACCGGTCTGACGATCAGCGAGGTTCGGGAAATCCTAGTGCAGCTCTATGCTTATGCGGGTTTTCCGCGCAGCCTCAATGCGCTCGGCGCGCTGATGAAGACGGTGGATACGCGCAAGGAGGCGGGGCTGCAAGATGCGGAAGGTCAGGCACCCGGTCGCCCTGTGCCAACCGGTGAGGCATTGCTTGTTGCCGGTACCGCAAACCAGACGAAGCTGTCCGGCGGCCCGGTGAAAGGCGCATTGTTCAATTTTGCACCGGCGATTGACCGATTCCTGAAGACTCACCTGTTCGGCGATATTTTTGAGCGCGACAATCTCGATTGGCAGAGCCGCGAACTGGCGACGGTAAGCATGCTCGCCGCGATGACAGGGCTCGATGCGCAGCTGCAAGCGCATATACGCATCAGCATGAATGTCGGGCTTTCCGCTGGTCAATTGAAACAGCTCTGCGAGGTATTGGGCGATCGGGTAGACCGACAGGCCGCACGACGCGCGGACGAAGCGTTGGAGCGGCAACTGCGGTAGCGATGGATCACTAAGTCGCTGCGCTACATCAGTTCACGGGTATGAGCGAAGTTGTGCAGAAATGGATCGGAGCGTGCCAGCATTATCTCCAGCGGGCGCGGGTACAGGGGCGGCTTCGCTGGCGACTAGCTGATCAATCATTCTCCTCGCCTGTATCGGCCCACTATCCGTCTCGAAAGCCAGCGAGAAGGGCGGCTTGCCGGAGCGGGCCAGCGCTTGCTGCTGAAGCTCTAGGATTTCCTTGTCTTGGTCGAAGGTCGCGGCCGTCTGTGTTCGGATGTACTCGGTCAACGCCGCATCGCCGCGGCGGTACTGCCTCGCGACGCCCCAAAAATAATGGGAGCTCGTGCGCGTGGCAGGGCTGATGGCATGTAGGACACGCCGTTCAAGCGCTTGGTTGCGGGAGGCAGTCGCGGGGTAAGAACCGTTTTCGATAATGTGCGTAGCCGGCGGGGTAAAAATCGTAGTGTGCCAACGGTTGATTGGCTCGGTAAAGCCGGTTGCCTTCACGTAGAACGGCGGGGGGTCGCACTTCAGGATAGTCCGATGTACCCTGAGTTGCGTCTGCGTGCGCTCGACCGACACGGGTGCCTGCGCGACTGCGTCGTTCCCGATCGTCGTGTCATGAACATAGGACTCGTGGGAGAGGTCGAGCAGGTTGTCGTTGATGAGGCGATAGTCGGCTTCTACGAAGTGATATCCCACGCACGCGGTCCATGCCGGATCATCCAGGTAGGAAAAATCCGGCACGCTAGCCTCGTCCGCGCCCTCCGGCTGCCCCATCCAGATCCAGACGAGCCCGTGCCGTTCGATCACCGGATAGGTCTTTACTTTGGCGCCTCTCGGAATCCGTTCCTGGCAAGGGATTCTTACGCATGCGCCGGTGGTGTCGACCTGCAGTCCGTGATAGCGGCAACGGATCGTGTTGCCGACTCGTCGCCCGAACGAGAGCGGAACGCTCCGATGGGGGCAGCGGTCTTCGAGCACCGCCAACCTGCCGCCGTCACCTCGGAACAGCACCATCGGTGTATCCAGTAAGGTGACAGGTACCGGATCGACCGTCACTGCGTCCGAAAAGGCCGCCGCATACCAGGCATTCTTGATCCACATATTCCTTGCTCCAATCAAAGCTGACCCAAGCAGAACATCAGTGGTTCAAGTATCAGCACCTGCCTCCCGGCGATCAATCTGATACGCCGTTAATTCTCCTATTCGTTTTCCGGATGGGGTGGATTCACCAGGTGCCCGCACGTCGACCTAAACGCTATGAGCGCCAACTCCCGGGAGACTCTCTGAAGGGGCGACGCACTGTCTGCCGTCGCCGAAAAAAAGAGATGGGTCGTAAGAGCCGGGTTGACGAGGCGCTGAGCTACAAGACTGGGGCGCGCCCAGTCGGTAGCGAGGCCGATACGGGTCGAGACCGTGTGGGCATACCCTGAATTGACCAGATCGAACAGCGAATCGACCGCGTCGACCTCGATGTCGATCTGAAGCGCGATATTCTGCCGGGCGGCCGCGGCCTCAAGCGGTTGTCGGGTAACATGAGGCGACGAGGGCATGATGAGACGCACGCCATCCAGTCTTTTCACTTCGACAACGCGTGCATCCGGACCGACCGGGTATCGTCCAACCAGATACAGGTCCTGGGTGCCTAGACATTGCGTCATCGCCGCGTTACTGGTGGTGGGCGGGCTATGATGAATAGCAAAGTCAATTCTTGACGCTCTTAACTGATCGTGTAGCTGCGACGACAGCAGGTTAAGCATGCTCAAACGCGCCAGCGGAAGTTTTGCGTTAAAGCTCCGGACAAACTCCGGAATCATCATCCGCCCCACAGTCGGCGTTACGCCGCAAACGATATGGCCTCGAAGTCGGGCGTCTCCTTTTCGGAGTTCCGATAGCGTCCGATCGAGAGTACGGAGTATTTCCTGCGCCCTCGACAGGAAATGGGCACCTGCGTCTGTGAGCGCGACACCCCTTCCATGTCGATGAAAGAGACTCGTGCCAATTGACAATTCCAGGTTACGAACCTGCCGGCTCAGCGTCGGCTGTGGCACATCGAGAACATCAGATGCCTTGGCAAACCCGCCGAGTTCCGAAACTGAAACGAAGTATCTTAGCTGCTGCACATCCACGGTCAACTCCTCTTCCATTGCCGACGCTGGACTCGAAACGCAGCATGGCCGTGCCCGTCGAGCCGTTTAGTCGCAGCAAGGTGCATACGTTCTCGCGTTGCCTCTTTCCGCTCGCTTGGTTGAACGTTTCCTCGCGTGGCATCCGATACACCTCGTTCAGTAGGCAGTATTGGGGCTACCGGAGAGCGGACCAATGTCATTGCTCCAATGTGGCTTGCGCGACACGCGTGTAGTCTCCGTGCCTGCGTTTCACCCGCGGCCTGATTGTTTGCCGGGCCAGCATTGCCTGTCAATATCCCTCCAGTGCCTACGCGTTAACGCTCAGGCCTAGTTCACGCAAAAGGGTTGTCGGTCTTCACAGTACGTATATACTGTCGGCGAGGAACGGCTCTGGCTGTTTAGCGAACTGTCCCCTCGGGATCGTTAAAGAAGTTCAGTTCTATTACTAACACCGCATCGGAGGAATGGAAGAGATGGAGATTATTGAACCGAAGAAGGTCAGAGGCCCCCGGATTGACTTCAAGATCAAGGCCGACTGGGGTAATGCGAATTTCCACACGATTGCGGGATGGATACTCGCGCACCTGCGTTGGCAGTCGGAGCCGGGGTCGACATTTTGGATCAGCACGGGAACCGGTTATGGCGATAATCTGCGTTCACTTGTGACACGCGAAGTTGACCTTACTATCACCACGCCTTATGACCTGACACCGGAATGGGCGATCGCGGGCAGTCATTTTTTCGCGGGGGAGCCGCCCGCAACCTTTGTCCGGAGCTTGGGTTGGATTCCGCAGAACGATCGACTTGTCTTTGCCATTCGGGAAGATACCGGCATTACTTCGTTCCAAGACCTGCGCGATCGCAAGTTCCCGCTTAAGCTAGCAACCAGCCTTCGTACATCGGACAATCTTTTGACGTGGGTGGTCGACCGGGTCCTGGAAGAGCACGGCATCGAGGTCGAAGCTTGGGGGGGCGAATGGCTCGAGCATGATTTTCCCCGAATCAGCGTACCGTTTGTGACAAACGGCCTAGCTAACGCGGTCATTAACGAAGCGATCGTTGTGCCGCAATGGCGCGAGCTTGTTGAGAAGGTGCCCATGCGCTTTCTATCGTACGAGCCAGAAGCGCTGAACAGACTCGTCCAAAAATACGGGCTGCGGCGAGGTGTGCTTCGTCAGGGATATCTGCGGGTGCCTGAGGATGTGACCTGCCTCGATTGGTCAAACTGGGCGATTCTGGTGCGCGAAGACATGGATGAAGAACTCGCCTATCTGGTTACCTCGATTATGGTTGAACAACGCGCCGAGCTGGAGGGACGCTACCGGCATCTGCCAGCCGACATTGCACCCATGACTTATCCGATCGACCCCTACGCGATGTGGAAAGGCGTTGGCGCACCGCTTCATCCTGGCGCCGAGCGGTACTACCGCGAGCACGGCTACATGAAATAAGCGCGTTCAGCTGGTCAGAGCACGTCTCCAGCCCGTCATCAATCTCGCGAACACTTTCCACGCTCGCCGACGGGCTTGTAGCTCACGCGGTCAATTACGGTCATGATTGCATCGCTCTTCAATTCTTTCTGCTGCGGGGGGCGCGCGAGGCGTGGCGCTTGTCCGGCCGACGGAGGCGACTCACCTTGGTTGCATTTTTGTCGTCACCGGCTAAGCCCCGCGTCTGTTCTCCACCTTTGTGGGACACGCTGTCACGGAAATGCGATGAGCGTATTGCGGCGATGACTAAGGTCATCGTTGCGGATGAGCCGGTTTTCACGTCTTCACGCGAGGAAGAAATGGCGAGCCCCCGAGCCAGCCCCCATAGTGCACGAATTACCAGGATTGCATCATCGCCGTCGATGCCGCGCGCCGTCAAATGAGGCAGCCACAGCGCCTCAATTGCCGTGCGCTGCGACGCCGCGAGTGTAATGGCCGTGTCGCCGACGAACGTGTGGCGACGGGTCGACAGAAAAATATCAAGGTAAATGAGAAATTCAGGCGTCGAATAGAAGCGTTGCGCGCTGTTCGCGATCAGCAGAAGGACATCTTCCTTGCCCGTGTCCTGTGCAGCGTCCTGCTTCGCCACGTCCAGTACGCGCGTAGACAAGCGCTCGAGCACTGCGACGACGAGAGATTCCTTACTCGCAAAGTGATGGAGGTAGCCACCGAGGGAGATACCAGCCTCTTGCGCCACAGCGGCGACCCGTAGCGCGGCGTAGCCATGTTGCGCGAGCAACTTGGTCGCTGCAATCAAGATCTGTTCACGTGTGGCCTCTTTCCGCTCGCTACGGAGAATCTTCTCGTCACGGGTCATTCGCTACACCTCCGATAGAGTGGGTGGGGACTAGGCAGAGCCGAACCACATGCTCGCCTGAGCAGGTCCGCAGAACATGGGTGGACATAGTTGTGTCCGCGGCGCTGACGCGGCCGAATGTTCGCTGGGGCGCTGTCACATGTCAAGAGGCGCCGAGACTCAGTGGAGGGTGCAATGTTACGCCTTTGTTCGCGAATGCTTGCGATGCTTGTTAGTTTTGACAGTACGTATATACTGTCGGCAAGGTGTGAATGAATGCGCCTTGTTCGACGCGCAGTCATTCGAGCCCAAGACGGCCAACGCCTCTACCAACATCACATAGGAGGATTTGCAGGAATGGGACAAATGCAGCGAGGACAGAAAGTCACCGGTCCCAAGGTCGACTTCAAGGCCATGGCAGATTGGGGCAATGCGAACTTTCATGCGATCGCGGGATGGATACTGGCGCATCTGCGCTGGCAGTCCGAACCAGGTTCGACGTTCTGGATCAAAACCGGAACGGGGTACGGCGATAACATTCGCGCGCTCTTGAGCCGCGAGGTGGATCTCACCATTACGACTCCATATAACCTAACACCGGAATGGGCCATCGCAGGCAGCCACTACTTTGCGGATGACGGCCCTGCACCCCCCATCCGGTCGTTGGGCTGGCTTCCCCAAAACGATCGACTTGTCTTCGCGATTAGGCAAGACACTGGCATTACCTCTTTCCAGGACCTGCGCGATCGCAAGTTCCCCCTCAAGCTTGCGAGTGGTTTTCGTACGCGTGACAACCTGATGATGTGGGTGATCGATAGGGTTCTGGAAGAACATGGCATCGAGGTTGAAGCGTGGGGCGGCCAGTGGGTGGAACATGATTTCCCTCGGATCTGCATACCGTTCGTGACGAAGGGGCAGGCGAATGCCGTGATAAATGAGGCAATCGTTGTTCCGCAATGGCGCGAGTTGGTTGAAAAAGTTCCAATGCGATTCTTGCCGTACGAGGCGCCCGCGCTGGAAGCGCTTACCCGAAAGTATGGCTTGAGGCCCGGAATTCTTCCCAAAGGCTATCTGCGGGCGTCTGAAGACGTGCGATGCTTGGACTGGTCGAACTGGGCAATCTTGGTGCGCGAGGACATGGACGAGGAACTTGCCTACCTTGTTACCTCGATCATGGTTGAGCAACGTGCCGAACTTGAAGCGCGCTATCGCCACCAGCCGTCTGACATTGCGGCAATGACCTATCCGATCGACCCATATGTGATGTGGCAGGGTGTCGGCGCGCCGCTTCATCCCGGAGCTGAACGCTACTATCGGGAACACGGTTATATGGAATAGGCGAGGAAGCGGCCCCGCTACAGAATGTGGCGCGGAATCGCAAAAATAAGGGAGACAACGGTGAATCAACGATCGCCAGTGGGCGCGATTCCGGCTGGAAATGGCGCGGACAGCACGGTTCAATCCAGTGAGGGGACGGCGGATGCAGCGGGCCAAGTGTCACGCTATCGCTATTTCGTACTGTTGATCTTGACGATCACCTACACGGTAAGCCTTATCGATCGTCAACTTATAGCGATCATGATCGAACCGGTTCGACGTGATCTTCACCTGTCCGATACGCAGATCGGACTTCTTTCCGGACTGGCCTTCGGCCTGTGTTACGCATTGGCGGCAATGCCCCTATCGAGGATCGCAGATAGTTGGTCAAAGAGCCGGCTGATTGCCGGATGCCTCTGCCTTTGGAGTATCGCGACCGCGGTGTGCGGGCTGGCGGGGTCGTTCGTTCACATCTTCATCGCTCGGGTCCTCATTGGGGCGAGCGAAGGCGGCGCAAGTTCCACGTCGCAAGCATTGCTGGCCGACCATTTTCCGCCTCGGCAGCGTGCAACCGCTCTTGGTGTTTATGCCGTCGGGGTTCACGTGGGCGCAGGCTTGAGCCTCGTGCTGGGCGGGTTGTCCGTCCATATCCTCGGATGGCGCCAAACCTTCTTGATCCTGGGGATACCGGGAATCATCCTGGCGCTGGTTCTTTTTCTGACCTTGCACGATGCCCGTGACCATCACAGAAGCTCTGTACGCGAGGCCCTTCCAAGTTTCGCCACATCGCTGCGCATCGTCGCGGCGCGGCCCGTCATCCTCCTTACCGCATGCGGCTATGGTCTGTCGATTCTTGCCAGTCAGGCGCTGCTCAATTGGTTCCCGGCTTACATGATGAGATATTACGGACTGTCCGCTCGTGGGGTCGGGTTACGTATGGGCTTGGTCGCCGCGGCATCGGGTGCGATCGGCGTAGCGCTCGGGGGCAAGCTCGCCGACATTTTGGCACGCAAGCGCCCGGCGAACCGGGCCCACGTCGCCGCAGGCGCAATCATCGCGGCCCTACCAATGGGGGTACTTTCCGTAAGCGGTCTTTCTGAACAACAAGCCTTCGTTTGGTTTGGTGCTTATGTTTTCGTCGCCGGATTCGTGGCAGGGCCTGCGTTCGCGATTGTCCAGAATGTCGCGCCACCTGCGCTACGCAGCCTTGCCGCCGCCGTCGCAGCAGCGACGACCGTTGTCATTGGTCAGGCACTTGGCCCATTCGCTCCCGGTTTCCTTAGCGACATCTTGGCCCGGTTTGATGTCGCACAACCGCTTCGCGCGGCCCTGATTGCTGTCATCTCATGTAGTGCAGCGGGGGCGATTGTCTTCCTAGGTGTCGCAGCGAGCATACAACGCGATGAGGAGCGATCGAGCGGGCAACGGTAACCGATGTCTGCGTGTTCGTTGAACAGAAGCATCTATGTTTTGGTCCTTTCTAGTGCCAGGCACCAGGCAATCGCTGATGCAGAGGGCGCACAGTGGAGACCGTTACTCCATTAACCGTAGGCGGAGTAAATCGGTGTCAGCTGAGGCTGACGGGAGGTCAGATGGCATGTTCTTTCAAGGGGGGCGTATGGACCAGATCCGTCAATGCCATTAGGAGTGCGAGCTGAGAAGCGCACAAAAGGAGGAGGCAGCTTGAGAGCTAGAGGAATTGTCGCCGCATCGCTGTGCATTTTTAACGGATCTGTATATGCGCAGAGCTCCGTCACTTTGTACGGGATCGCGGACGTAGGTTTTACCTACATCAACAAGTCGTCTCCCGCTGGAGCTAGTGGCGCGCAATACTCGCTGGCGAGCGGAAACCTACAAGGAGATCGCTGGGGGCTGCGTGGGGACGAGAAGTTAGGCGAAGACCTCGAAGCGCTGTTTGTCCTCGAAGGTGGAATGACTATCACGAACGGTATGCTCGCTCAAGGAGGAGACTTATTTGGGCGGCAAGCTTATGTCGGATTGTCGTCGCGACTGGGAACATTGACGCTCGGTCGTCAGTACGATTCCATCGTCGACTACACGAGCGTGTTTGCCTCAACATCGCAATGGGCGTCGCGCTACGGGGCACACCCCGGTAATCTTGACAATAACCTGCCGGCGTATGTGATCAACAACTCGATAAAGTTTGCCAGCAAGACGTACTCCGGCTTCAGGTTTGGCGGCCTTTTCAGTCTGGGTGGAGTAGCGGTAGACTTCAGCCGCAAACGAATCTGGTCGATTGGCGGCGCTTATTCTCGCGACTCGCTTCAAGTTGGTGCTGCGTATTTGAACGCCAAGCAGCCGAACTTCTCCTACTTCGGAAATAACGCGTTGTCCAGTGCAACGGCGTCCAATATGACGGGCAGCACAGTCTATTCTGGCTATGCTTCTGCCGACACGTTGCAGATCATTTCCGTCGGCGTTTCTTACACGGTGGACGCCGTGACGCTTGGTGTTGCGTACAGCAACACGCAGTTCAAGAACATCGGCGCGCTTGCCGGACTTCCCGCTTCCGGTGCGGGTGGCACCGCGAAATTTCATAACGCAGAAGTCAACATGAAATTCCGAATCACGCCGTTCTTGGTCGCCGGAATTGCATACAACTACACTGACGGGTATGGAGCCAACCATGCCGCGTACGATCAATTGACGTCGGGCGTCGACTACTTCCTAACCAAGCGAACGGATATCTATCTTGTCGGTGTCTATCAGCACGCCTCGGGAACTGATTCGACCGGGCGGCAAGCCGTCGCGAACATCGCTACGGTCTCACCATCGTCGTCCGCAAACCAAGTCCTCGCGACGCTAGGCATCCGACACAGGTTCTGACGATCATGGTCGAACAACACGCCAAACTGGATACGCTTTATCGACGCCAGCCGTCCGACATTGCGGCAATGACCTATCAGATCGAGCCCCGTGTAATGGGCAGGATGTCGCCGCGTGGTCCGTATAAACCCGTCTTGTCAATGACATCAGGCATGCATACTATAGATAATTAGATGGCTAATTAAATCCAGAGAATGAAGGGGGACGAATTGTGTTTGGGGAGATCGTCCATTAGGTGGTTGTCTCATTCGCCTACGATGGTTTTCCGATCGAATGCCGTAGCTCATAGAAGGAGGTGCAACGTGATGTATTCAGACCTGTACATAGACGAGCCCTTGGAGACCATCGAGAGGGACTGGAATTACTTTCAAGACACGTTGGTCAAGCAATTTTTTGGATTCAAGGAGGTTGGCGACAACGTGGTAGGGATTCGTCTTGTCGAAAACCGATCGCTGCAAGACATCGGGCAGGGGAAATCGAGCCCGATCGGACTCGTGGAGACACGCAAGAACTTTGAGATCGGGCCGAGCGGGGTCGTGGAAGTGCCGCGCACTCCCTTCTCCATTCACGTCACGCGAGCCGGTACGCCGCACCACGCGCAGCACGTGTTTGGGTACTGGCACATTAATGACAAAGATGAAATTATCATCACGCTTCCTCCCGAAGGAAACCAACAGGGTCGGCTCGTCGTTGTCATGGGTAAGCCGACTGGTCGGGAGACTGATCGCTTTGCCTGGTATTGCGAAAAGTGCGTGACGCTGCTCTTCATGCGCGAGTGCAGGACAGGCGAAGATTTTAGGAAATTCTGGGGCGCTGAGCTGGCGGCAGTGCGTGAATTCAATGCAAACCCCAAGCATCAAATCTGCCCTGATTGCGGACACAGGAATCCTTTAGGCTATTCGGCCATGCAGCCTGCGGATCGACCCGAAGAAAGGGCCGCGAGGTTGCAATGGTGAGCCGCGGTTTCGTTCCCTCCACCTCGCGTATTCCGGCTCCGGATATGTCGTTTGCGCGACTTCTCGCAGACGTGACCGTAGGTTGGCAACAGCGGGGGCAGTACGCAATCTGGACTGGTGCGAACGCACCAGACGATCCGAAATTCCAATTTCTGGAGCGGCATCAAAATAGAGTCGCCGTCATCGCCTCCAAGGATGGAGGCGCCGTGATGCATAAGGTCGCATCCGGGACGGCATTCACCATTGAGAACGTCATGGGTTATTGGCTGTCGTTCGATTGCGACGCGATTTGGCTGGACCTGCCCAATCAAAACGGACAATACGCCATGCTCGCTGTCGGCGGCGCGATTGGCAAGCCCGCCCATGCCGAGATAGATTGCCCATGCCCCCGCTGCGGAACTGCCCTAGGACGTCAGTCGTTCGCAATTGGTCCGCGAGGGTTCGATCGTCTTCTCGATAGTGCCGAACTTTGGGTCGCGGAATTCAACGGTATGGAGCAAAAGAGGACATGCCCCGACTGCGGGGGGGTTCATCCAGCCGCTTATGGGCTTGTGCGCGGCAAGTCTCAAAAGCCACATATCGGAGGCTGACCATGCAGGGTACAGATTTGGTCTCACAGGGGTATGTGCTCGCTTGCCCAGAAACCGAGATCCCGAATGACGGGTCGATCATTACGCGTGGCATTTACGGCCGCATGATAGCCCTTGCTAGGGCAGCCGAGCAAGGGAAGATCGTTGCGTTCGATAGCCGGTGCCCGCATATGCAGGGGCCATTGAAGTTCGGACGTGTTGTCGATGGCGAGGTCGTGTGTCCCTGGCACTTTCTAAGGTTCAATACAGTGACCGGCGAGACGGTGGGTTGCGATAGCATCATGCACCTCGAGACATTTGCCGTCGAATTGGCGGACGGAAACATCTATGTCGGAATTTCAAAGAACTTATGAATGCAATAGAGGCTTTGTGTAGTCGGTCGCCCGTCCGGCCGACTACAGAATCAAAGCCGTAGGGACTAGCCAGTTTCCAGGCAATGGGAGCTGCAGTTTGGCTCGTTTCTGGGACCGATGCAGTAGTGCACAGCGGATCGCGAGAGAGTGCGATGAACGCGTGATGATCTGAAGGAGAGACAGTCTTGAAATTTACGTTGAGGACTAGGCTGGGGCGTGCAGTTACGGTTCAGTCGCCCGATGGCGTCTCCCTGATGGAGGCGATTCGGGCATCGGGCGTGGACGAAATTCTTGCATTATGTGGCGGTTGTCTATCGTGCGCCACGTGCCACGTCTATATCGACCCGCCGTTTAAAAATCGACTGCCGCCCATGTCTGAGGACGAGGCAGCTCTCCTCGATACGTCGACTCATCGCAACGAACACTCGAGACTGTCTTGCCAAATTGTGTTGACGAGCGATCTCGATGGCTTGGAGGCAACCGTCGCTCCGGAGGAGTGAAGTTCGTGGAAAGCGCGAATTGCCATGCGGAACGTCGCAACGCCAGCCGGTTCGCCGCAACGATATCAGGTTCGACGAGGTTGCTTAGCAGAGGAAAAAATGAGGTGTTATGACATTTTGATCGTCGGTGCTGGGCACGGTGGTGCACAAACTGCAATCGCGCTTCGGCAAGTGAACGTTGACGATTCCATTGCCATTCTGGGCGCTGAAACGGAGTTGCCGTACGAACGCCCGCCGCTTTCAAAGGAGTACCTGTTGGGTGTGAAGGGGTTCGAAAGACTGTTGATTCGCCCTCCACACTTCTGGGACGAGCGAAGAGTGACTATGTTGCTCGGGCAGCGCGTTGTCGCGGTCGACCCCGACGAGCATACGGTGACAACTGCTTGCGGTGCGCAAATCGGCTACCGCACTTTGGTCTGGGCGACAGGGGGGGTCCCTCGACGTCTAAATTGCGAGGGTTTCGACTTGGGCGGCGTACACACGGTGCGTACGCGGGCCGATATTGACCGCATGCTCGGTGAGCTAACGCGTGTCGAGCGTGTCGCAGTGGTCGGCGGTGGCTATATCGGACTCGAAGCCGCTGCAGCATTGAGGAAGCTGGGTAAGCGCGTTGTCATCGTCGAGGCGCTCGATCGGGTTCTCGCCCGGGTGGCAGGCGAACCGCTGTCCCGCTTCTATGAGTTCGAGCATCGAGCACGCGGCGTTGAGATACGTCTGGGCACAGGCGTCGCCTCCATTGTCGGTAACGACGGGCGCGTCACTGGAGTCCGTCTCGTGGACGACGAGATACTTCCAGCGGAGATGGTCGTTGTCGGAATCGGCATCGTTCCAGCGGTCGGGCCACTACTCGCTGCAGGCGCGGCAGGTGGAAACGGCGTGAAAGTGGACGGGTTCTGTCGGACATCGCTGCCTGACGTATATGCGATTGGTGACTGCGCCTTACACGCGAGCCGGTTTGCAGGCAATGCCGACATTCGTCTCGAGTCAGTGCAAAACGCGGTCGACATGGCTAATGCCGTTGCAAACTCGATCGCGGGAAGACCGACGGAGTACAACGCGATTCCTTGGTTCTGGTCGAATCAATATGACCTCAAGTTACAGACGGTGGGTCTGTCGAGCGGGCACGATCTGGCTGTAGTGCGTGGTGAACGCGCAAGTGGATCCTTCGCGGTGGTGTACCTGAAGCAGGGGCGAGTTGTCGCGCTTGATTGTGTCAATTCCGTCAAGGACTACGTTCAAGGACGCAGGCTCGTTATGAATGCGCTCGAGGCTCGTCCCGAAGCTCTAGCGGACGCTTCCATGCCGCTGACAGAGATCACCTAAGACCGCTCAAAAAGGGCAGGGCGCTATTCGGTTATTTATTTAGGACTACTTACAAACTGGCTGAATAAAAATTGCATCGGTTTTTCGGCGGCGATATCGGTGACGTATATGTTATACGCCGAGAATTATAAATTTAAGAAGCCATAAATCATATGACGCTAGAGCCATATTTGGAGACAACGTATGAGGACGCTTGGATGGCGGTGGACGGATCTTACAGATCATTTCGTTAGGGTCATTTTTACATTGATGACGATGTTGGTGTCGGGAGCGGCTTTTGCGCAGTCGAGCGTGACGCTATACGGGATTATAGACACTGGCATTGAATATGTGACCAATATAGGGAAACAGAAGTCGAGCGCAGCGCTGGTGCCGACGCTCACGGCAACGCTGCCGTCAAGATGGGGAATCCGTGGGAACGAGGACCTTGGCGGAGGGTTAAAAGCTGTTTTTGTGCTGGAATCTGGATTCGCTCCTCAACAGGGGACCATGAACCAAAGTGGCCGTTTGTTCGGTCGACAAGCATATGTCGGGCTCTCAGGGCGCTGGGGGACGTTGTCTCTTGGGCGCCAATATTCGCAGATTTTCTGGGGGATACCCGGGGATACATTGGCACCCAATATATACAGCGCCGGCCTGCTCGACCCGTACCTGGCTGCTGCCCCTCGGGTGGACAACTCGATCGTCTACAGTTTTTCGTCGTCGGGGCTTTCGTTCGGCGTGGCTTTTTCGTTTGGCCGCGACGCAGTGGCGCCTGCGGCCGCCGGGGGGTGCGCGGGGCAGTCGCCCACTGACTGGCGCGCCTGCAAAGCAATATCCGCAATGTTGAAATATGAAGCGGCAAGGTGGGGCTTGGCCGTGGCCGTGGACCGGAACTACGGCGGTGCCGGCAGTGGTTCACCATTGCCCAGTAGTTCTCAAACAGACACGCGCGGTGTTGCAAACGGCTATGTGAAGCTCGGTAACGTAACGGTGGGGACGGGGTTTCTTCATCGAATCAATCATGGCTTGCAGGCACCCGGGGTTTACGACGTGAATAGCAATTATTGGTGGCTTGGCGCTTCATATCTCGTCGTTCCAGAAGTGATTCTGGACGCTCAGTTTGGCAAATTGAATGTAGCGGCACACCCTGTTGGCGCTTCTGTCATCGCTGCGCGTGCAATGTATCTCCTTTCGAAAGGCAGCGCTGTGTACGTGACGGCCGGACGTGTCTTCAATCAAAGCAAAGGTATTTTCACTGTCGATGGAGGTACTGCCGGAACTTCGTCTTTGCCGATGGCAGGGATCGATCAAACAGGCGTCATGATCGGTATTCGACACTTTTTCTGAGGGATGGGAAGGTGAGATGGACAACTGTCAAATGAATGGCAGAACCGCTGATATCGACACAATTATTGACACCGGAAAGGTGTCGCGCTTTCAGACCGTCATATTGATAATGTGTTTCCTGGTTGTACTCGTGGATGGCTTTGATACGGCTGTGGTCGGGTACATCGCACCGTCGTTGCGGGGAGAATGGGGTTTGGTGGCAAACCAATTGTCACCTGCCTTCGGTGCTGGACTGTTGGGTCTAATGTGCGGCAGTTTCCTGGTAGGACCGCTGGCTGACACATACGGGCGAAAAAAGGTGCTGCTGCTGTCGGTGCTCGTTTTCGGATTGGCTACGCTGGCTTCGGCAGCTTCGAACTCGATCGGCATGTTCATCGCGCTACGTTTTGTCACAGGAATTGGCTTGGGTGGGGCGATGCCAACCTGTATTACCCTGAGCTCCGAATATTCGCCGGCGAGGTGTCGCATGCTTATGGTCACGTTGAGTTCCAGCGGCTTTGCCTTCGGATTGGCGCTCAGCGGCGAGATAGCCAGCCACGTTATTCCGGTATTTGGATGGCGGGTGCTCTTGCTTATCGGTGCGATCGTGCCTCTGCTGCTTTTGCCATTGCTCGCGTGGCTGCTTCCTGAGTCTGTTCGCTTCATGGTCGGTCGCTCGCGATATAGGGTAGCCCTTTCGGCTGTAGTCGCGAAGATTACAGGTACGACCGATTGGGACGAAGTGACGTTTGTCAAGGGGGAGCCGGCCGCGAACGATCGGTCACCGGTTTCGCGACTGTTCGTCGAAGGGCAGGCGCCACGCACACTGCTGCTTTGGGGCGCCTTTTTTGGTTCAATGTTCGTAATTTATCTGCTGACGAGCTGGTTGCCGAGCGTCCTGAAAGACGCAGGCTATGGTATCTCGACCGCGGCTCGCATCAGTACGCTCTTGCCAGTGGGCGGTATCTTCGGCGGCGTCACCGCGGCGATCTTGATGGACCGCCTGAATCCGCATAGGGTGCTATTCGTGATGTACTTTGGCGCTGCCATAGCTCTGGCGGCGCTTGGTTTCTTGCTGGCCGACCAGGTTTGGGCGAGCGCCGCGGTCTTCCTCGTGGGCGTCGGCGTAGCGGGCGGCCAGAACGGGTTGAACCTGCTCGCAGCCATCAGTTATCCGACATCGGCGAGAGCGACAGGTGTCAGCTGGGCAGTGGCTAGCGGTAGGATTGGCTCGATCGCCGGATCGATGGCCGGCGCACTCATGATGACGCAACTCGGGCAAGGACAGGCGCTATTTGCCACAATCGCGGGCCCGGCGTTGGGTGGGGCGCTAGCGCTTTTCGTCTTGGGGCGTTTGACGGAACGTATTCGGGCATCCGATACGCGAGACATCCCGGCGACCAGCTGAAGTTCTCGTGCAGATATCCATTGAGACATCAATACGCTGCTTCTTCCATCGACCAAGCAGTGGGGTCCTGGAACTAACGTCAGGGAGATGCTGACGGCCGAATTCGAGGTTCGCAGTTGTATCTAGTCTCTATGGGCGGGCCGTAATGGCGACGCTAAAAGAGAAGGCGGTGGATTGGGCGCTGAAGGAAATGGCGTTCGGAGAAAGCAGGCTGAAGTCACACCTTGCCTTCCACCCGTTCGGTCATTTGCCCGTCCTTCACCACGGGCAGTTCACGCTTTATGAGACACAGGCAATCATTCGCTATCTCGATCGCGTGCTCCCCGAACCGTTATTGAGGCCGGACGCGTCACGTGTTGCGGCACGGGAACAGTTGATAGGCATCAACGACAGCTAACTGTTCTGCGGTTGCACCAACGTTATCGTGTTTCAACGCTTGATATGCCCTGCATTGCTGGCCAAACCGGCTGACTTGGCGGCGATAGCCGAGGCCAAGCCGCGCGCTCACGTTGCATTCGATGAAATATCGCGTGTTCTGGGCAGCGAAGATTTCCTCATTGGCAATGGGATAAGTTTTGCGGATCTGGCGATCGGTGCTCAGCTTTCGCTATTTTCCTACACACCGGAATGGGATGAACTCACAGCGGGCCGCGATAACCTGGTGGCCTGGCTACGCCGCATGGAGCAGCGGCCATCTTTCGCGAAGACACGTGAGCGCGCTCGTTGCCAGGAGTTGACGTTGATCAACGGGGCGCCGCCATGTGACGTCAAAACGTGTTCTCTACATGGAGAAAGAGCCACAAACTATGTCCGCTCCGGCAGCAATGCAGAAAGCAGGCGGCGCAACTCGATACACTCCCGGGGGCTCAGCCTCGCAGTGAGGATACGCTCCAGTGTCTCGACACGCGGGCGTAACGCAGCTAACTGCCTCTTGCCTTCTGCTGTGAGAAACAGCACGTAACTGCGCTTGTCGGCGGGATCGTCGGAACGCTCGATCAGTCCATTGCGGACCATACGAGCAACAAGATCGGCGATAGTCGAACGGTCCACATCGAGCTCATCGCCAAGCTGACGCTGATTCACCCCGGGTGTTTGTTGCAATATCTCAAGTGCCGCGTACTGGACGCTCGTGATCTCGGTGGATACTTCGTCGAGCCATATCGCTACGTGACGCTGTTGCGCGCGGCGCACGAGACTACCCGTGAACTTGGCGAGCGCTTGTGCATTGTTGTTCTTGATCGGCAATTTCGCAGTCTCGAGGTGTGTTACTGCATACGGAATATCGGACGGAAGAAACCGGTGAGCTGCGCGTAGGCGTCCAGTGGCAGAACGTGCGCGACGTACTGATCAGGACGGACCACAACCAGTGCGCCCCGCTCGCGGTCGACTTCGCGTTCGTTGAAGATATCAATGCTCGCGTCGCTAGTAAAGGCTTTCTCATAGTCGGTCAGGCCATAACGGCCTTTGCGTGGCAGCAAAAGCGTCGGTAGATCTTTCAGATTTACTTCCCGATGCGGTTGTTGCAGCACGGCCCGCAGGTCGAGCACACTGTCGACATCCGCGCCCTCCGGTGTGACGAGTCGCAATACTGATTCCGCGGATGTCGCGAGGTGCTCGCATAGAGCGTGCAGCATGCTACGATTCGCGTCCGAGAACGCGTACAAACGCCAGCGGCCGTCTGCTTGTGCGACGTGTCCGAGGTGCATTGGCTTTGCATCTGCAAACCGGATGACCGGCGACGAATGAAAACGCGTCCCGATCGAAAAGCCCTTTGCGAGCGCCTGATGCGTGGCTTCGCCGGTTAGTATGCCAGGCCGGTAACGTGTTGCGATACCCGCTGTATAGCGACCCGCTCGAACGAAGTACGCCTGCAACTCTGCGGGATCGACGCCGCTCGCTTCTGTTCGGGCAGGATCTTTCGGCGGAGCGGCCATCATCGCCGACCATTCCTTGTCGAAATCGATCAGTTCCTGTGCAATGGGCTGGCGCTCGTCCGAATACGTCCGCAACAGGTTGACGTCGCTGCGCCCCTCCAGCACCGCGCCGAGCTTCCAGCCAAGGTTGAATCCGTCCTGCATGGAAACGTTCATGCCTTGGCCCGCTTTCGCACTGTGCGTATGACAGGCATCGCCCGCGATGAACACACGAGGTTCCCGGGCAGTGCCATCCGCCGCAACAGCGTCGTCGAAGCGATCGGCCAGGCGCTGCCCTACCTCGTAAACCGAAAACCATGCCACCTCTTTCACGTCAAGCGAATAGGGACGGAGGATTCGCTGGGCCGTCGCGATGCTGCGATCGGCTGTGATCTGCCTAATCCTGTCGCGGTTTTCCGCCGTAACCTCACCTAGATCGACGTACAAGCGCACCAGATACCCACCTTCGCGCGGAATGACAAGGAGATTGCCGTTGCTCGCAGACTGGATGGCCGCTTTCAGCCGGATGTCGGGGAAGTCTGTGACGGCAAGAACGTCCATGACGCCCCATGCATGATTGGCTGTATCTCCGCGAAGCGTTTGCCCGATCGCCGCGCGCACACGGCTGCGCGCGCCGTCGCAACCGACGACATAGCGCGCGCGCACGGCGACCTCATCAAACCGGGTTGGGTCGCTACGCCGCAACGCGACGCGCACCGGATACTCATGGCTATCGTCGCGCTGAATGTCCACGACTTCCATGCCGTAGTCCGGCTCCAGCCGCCGCGCTGAGCGGCGCATTACATCGAGCAGATATTCCTGTATCCGGGCCTGATTGACGATAACGTGCGGAAATTCTGAAAGGCCTGTTTCGGTGTCTTGAACGCGACCGGCACGGCTGATCGCTTCCCGATCGTTTGCATCAGGTCGCCAGAATACCGTGTCGTTGACCCAGTAGGCTTCTTTTAGCAAGCGTTCACTGAGGCCGAACGCATGAAACATTTCGACGGTACGGCACGCTACGCCATCTGCTTGTCCCATCAGCAACGGTCCATCACGACGCTCCACGATGCGGGTATTGATCGACGGGAATTGAGACAGTTGCGCGGCGAGTACGAGTCCGGCAGGGCCGCTTCCGACGATAAGCACGTCGACCGTATCGGGCATGTGCGCAGACTGCGAGGTGCCGAAGGCGGGCTCGATCGATGGATCGCCGACACGAAAACCGTTGAGATGAAATTGCACGATGTCTTCCTCCGGGTGGCATATGTCGCGGTGAGGAAAATATACTCCGTATACCAACTATGTGAAAGGATCGTCGTCGTGGACGTTTACCCTTGCTTCAGGTTTCGCCGACCATCAGTGCAACGCGCAACACCTTAGGCGGCGCCGTGGTTGCACTTGGCGATCCGCCGTTAGACACATCAGCGCCCCCTGGCTCGCCAACTGACCTCTTGGCGGCCGCAGATGCCCGGGCATTCGAGGCTTTGGGCCCTAGGTCAAGGACGCATCAGAGTGCGCACCTATCTTTACTAAAATTAGATGGCTAATATAATGATGTGATGTCACGGAGAAAGATGACCGGGCGATACGTGACCGTGCAAAGAGGTAATGGAGGGAGTCCTCGTATTGGAGGAGAACGAGAAAACCTGGGCAAATTGCTGTTCGCGTGTCGCGAGCGAGACTCGACGCGCTCACGCGTTTTTTGGGGTACAGGCCACTATCTTGCTCCTGCCAACTTAGGTTGGGATCTCCGACGCGAGGATAGGGCGTCTCAAGCACCGTTCTTGCGGTTGAGACGAGTGTTAAATCGCCACGACACGGCGTGTTGCTTCTAGTGCAAGGTTCTGCGAGTGGAATTAATCTTTATCGCGTCGATGACTACGGCCTGGTCTGCATCGCGATCAAACGGCTAGAGTGATCAGAGAATCGGTTTCAGGATCATGTACTTCGATCGTCAGCAACTCGAAACATTTTTTGTCGTCGTGCAGACACGCAATTTCCGCGAGGCGGCGCATGCGTTGAACGTTACGAAAAGTGCTGTTTTCCAGAGGGTCAACTCACTCGAAGAGCACGTGGGAGTCCTACTGCTCGTGCGCGAAAGCGTTGCGCCAACACCTGCAGGGGAAATGTTGCTTCACCACATCCAGGTGCTAAAGATGCTTGAGGCCGACACGATCTCAAGGATAAAGCCCGATGCCAGCACCCGAACAATGGCCGCGATCGTGATCAACGCAGATTCTCTGGCGACGTGGTTTGGGCCGGTTGCCTGCACGATTGCGAAGGAAAATGTCGCTCTAGAACTGATCGTGGACGATCAGGATTACACGCTAGCCGTATTGGCACGCGGCGAGGCAATGGGATGCGTGTCGACGGCACGTACTGCACCGACAGGATTTGTTGCCGAACCGATCGGGGCCATGGAATATGAATGCGTGGCGACACCCTCCTTCGTTGAAGCAAATTTTGCGCGAGGACTGAATCTGCGGGATATCCTCGCTGCGCCCGCAGTGTTATTCAACCGGAAGGATGGCTTACATGCGACCTTTCTCGCGCAACTCGTTGGTTTTCCAGTCAATGGCTATCCGGTACATTACTTTCCTTCGCCGCAGGCTCTCTTATTCGCCATCCATGCGGGAGTCGGTTACGGCCTGGTACCGTCCATGCAGGTGCAGTCGCGTATCGCTTCGGGCGAATTCGTGGCGTTGGCGCCGCACGACAAGATCTCCGTCGATCTATACTGGCATCGTTGGGTGAAGGCGCCACCGAACGCACAGACTATTAGCGAACTAGTCATGCGCGAAGCCCGTCAGACGTTGATTCAGCCACCTTCTGCGTCGCGAGAGCAATAAGAGTCTGCCGTCGATGGCTGAGCGCGGGATCGTGCAGATGTCCCAATCGTTTCTTGGAGGCGGTCGCCAGCTCGGTATAAGCCCACAACGGCAAGTGCGGCGGCGATCGACGCAAGCAGTGGCGGGACTTCGGGCAGTGCAGTGTTGGTTTCCCAGCGGATCAGATAATCTGCCAGTGATATTGCGCAGGCTATCGCCATCGCTGTATTCGCTGCGCGGCCGGAGATGCTGACGTGCAAGAGGCTTAGCGCCAACAATGGTGCCACCGCGGCGATGTAGATGAGATTGAGACCTACCATCATGTCGACAAGGCTTTGCTGACGCGACGCGACGACGATTCCGAGCAACGCCGGCAAAGCTCGGGACCAGAAAGGGCGCATGACAGAAGGTCGGCCGAACATCGCAACTGCATCCGACATCGCTCGCAGTATCGAGCTCGCAGAACCGAGAGCAGCCCCGACCAGCAAGGTTATGACAAAGGCTTGCGCCGTAGTCGTGGCGCCGCCAGGAAGGCTGTGCACGAGCAGGACCGGCACAACTTGGATAGGATCGTTCGCGCGTTGCAGATCCCCATGTTGACGGGCTGCAACGACTGCTGAGACCAACAAGAAACCCATGGCGAGAACCAGCGCTGCAGCGACCAGACTTCCGGCTCGAGCGCTAGAGGGTGTGCGGGCCGCCATCGCGAACTGCTGATAGTCCGCGCCGCATACGACCATAACGGCGACGGACACTAGGACAAATCCGGTGTGAGCGGAGGCACCTTGCTGAAATGCTTTTGCGAAAGTCGCAGGTGCCATTAGCCAAATATCGATTTTTTCCGGTTCGATCAGAGAAAGCAGGAGCAGTACGTTGCATGCGATCAGGCAGCAGGCGAAGCCAACGGAAAGCCATGACAGGCGAACTATCGATAGTGCTAGGAGCAGGACAATGATCACCGCTTCTGCGGAAGTCCTAGATAGCCCCGTAAGCGCTAACACTGCGGAACCTCCGCGAATTTGTGCAGCGAGTACGCCCGTCATCCAGACCAGGGATAAGGCTGCTGCATTGCGGCCGACGGACGGGCCGTAGCACCCGTTAAACTGACTCCAGATAGATCGACCCGTGCGCCAAAACGTAGGCGCGCAGGCGGCGAGCAAGGTCAGACCCAGTGCTGTTGCGACTGCGTAAAGGCATCCGGCCATGCCTTCAACCATCGCCTGTTCGCCCGTTCCAACGAAGAAACCAACACCACAGCTCGTGGATATCAGCATCGCGCCGACTTGCATCGCGTTCAACGTTCGATCACGCATGCCGCGCTCCCCAGCCATTGACAGCGGCACGCGTACCACCGAAGTATGCGTGGCAGACGATTGCTCGCCGGGCGAAAAAAGGAAGCTGCTCGAGGCGTGCGTGTAGCTCAGGAAGACGGTAATAGGGGACGTGCGGAAAGAGGTGATGTGTTAGGTGGTACCCGTTGTGATGCGGATGAAGGAGCGTCGAAACGAACCGACGATCCAGAATGTCGCGGGTGTAGGTAAAGATTCCGCGCGGGTCTAGCCCATAGTGATCAGTCATCTCGCGGAATGTGGTGATTGCATGGAACACAGTGGCTCTAGCGATCATCCACAACAACCCGAACAGAAGCGCGAAGTGTATGCCGAATGCTACCGTCAAAAGCGCCTCATATATCGCCCACCAAAGCAAGACGCCGAGCCGCTGCCATGCGGTGACTTCTTTCGATAGCAGGTGCCCAAAGAACGATCCGGCCCAGGTCGAGGGGTCCTTCAGCACGCGTGCATAGGCGTGGTACCAACGGTCTCCCTTGTTGACGACATTTGGAATGAAATCGGGGTCGCTCGCCGGATCGCCGAGCCAGGCGTGATGCTTCGCATGCTGCTTGCGATACAGCGTAAGGCTATTGAAGAGTGGTGCCGCAAGGAACAGATATGCTGTTCTGTCGTTGACGCTGGGGCGGGTACTCAGGTTGCGGTGTGCGGCATCGTGAAGCAGGTTGCCCAGCGCGCGTTGCCGGTTGCCAATTGCGATGACCGCTACTAGTGCGGCCCACCTGCCCATCGTAAATGCGCCCCAAACAGCGAGCCATATGATGCCCCAGTCGAGGGCAATGTCGGCCAGTGCTTGCCATGTGCGGGGCTGTAGCGAGGGCCAGACGTGACCCGATGCCGCAACGGAGGAATGAATGGCTGCTAGATCGGCAGCGACCAGAGGCGATGTCGTTGAATGCATCGTAAGGCTCCTTTCGAAAAAGAGAGTACCCCTACTGTCCGGACTCTGTGATCCGTTCCTGGGTAGATCCAGTTTGTGTCGAGATCATAGGAGGCCAATAGACAAAAATGAGCGATGATTAAAATAATGATACGACGTAAATAATTTTTTTATGCCGTGCGTTAGTGACGTCATCTATGGCATAACGTAATTCTCTTTTTAAGGAGCCGAGACATTGAGCGAAAGAGACTTGATCAAGCTATGTGCGAAGCTCAGTCCTGTGATGGCTGACTCCGTGTATGTCTATTGTTCGTTTCCGAACTTCGTTTTGCCGATAGGGTTGCCTACCATCTGTACCATCAGCGAACGAGAGGGACTGACGGCTGTCGTGCCGCGTGAAGACGCCGAGCGCCTGAGTTTGCCCTATACATTCGAGGCTCGTCTCATTACGCTGTCTGTGCACTCGAGCCTCGAAGCAGTGGGGTTTATGGCTGTCGTCAGTCGCAAACTCGCGGATGCAGGCATTGCGTGCAATGTGATCGCCGGTTACTACCACGATCACATTCTGGTACCCGTCGAGAGGGCGGAGGACGCGATGGTGTTATTGCAAGAGATCGCTGCTTTTTCCAACAGATGATCGTTGACCATCTTGCGCGCATGGCGCGTTCCGCGGGTCACCCGGCGGAAGAATATTTTTTGGCGGTGGAGAGATAGTGCTAGGCGTGTTATTGCTTGATGCCACACTCAATAAATCGGGATTCAAAGAACCGAGAGGCGAATAAATATCAGGTGCAGGTGCCTGGTATATGAGCGAATCGCGTCGAGGTTGTCCACACGATGCCGAGGGACCTTGCCTGGAGCTAGAGAGGGCAAAGCATGTCCGAACCGACCGACAATATTCCACAACAAGGCTCAGCGGCCGATGCGAACCTTGGCCTGGGCGATGTGCATCGACAGACCGAAGAGGCCCGGGCGCTTATCTCGCGCCTGACCGAGCGCCTGCGAAAACGTGATCGCCGCATCGCCTTGCTCGAGACCGCGCTTGCCCGGACCGTGCTGATGCATCATGTCTGGGCGTCGCATCTTGAACGTAAGCTCGACCGGTCATCTGCCTCGAGCACTCCTATGCAACCCGACGTGCAAGGTCTCTCGGGAGGGGCAAGCACATCCGCTCCCGGTCCAGATGAATCGCCCCCTGGCGTCATCGTCCGTCTTCCGCATCTTACGCGCACCCTTGAGGCGCTGTTCGACGTGATGCGCGAGTACTGGTCGGATTGGGACCCCGAACGCCCGCCAAAATCCTCCACCGTCGCCCGGGCTATCGATGAAAAGCTCGGACTGAAACCTCAGGCCAACGGCGAAGCGTCGCGTAGCGCGCAGACCTTTGCCGCCGCGCTGAGGCCTGACTCAGTAAGTGAATTGGACGGTCGCCACCGTTGATGCTAGCTCTCTGACGGTATGTTCTGACGGCACGACGGAATTGCCCGTCAGTGCGATCCACTGCTTCAATGGGACCCATGCAGTAGCTCACAGGGACCAGGCAGTCGGAGGTTGAACATGCCAGCGCAGTTGCGAGTCGCGGGTGCCATATTACGCCGCAGGCAGGTCGAAATCGAAGTTGGGCTGAAGCGTTCGACGATCTATCAGCGGATCCAGGAGGGGACGTTCCCACGCCCGATCAGGCTCGGCGAGCGGGCCGTTGGCTGGCGAGCTGCCGATATCGAGCGGTTTCTCGAAAACCCGGCAGGATATCGCGCTTCGCAGTCCGATGATGGAGCTTGCGATGAGTGAGCAGCGTGCGGTCGCTTCGATTGACGCTCGGCTGGACAATTGGGCAAGTGCATCCCGTGGCCGATATGACCCAACTGACGCTGCCCTAGTCGAGCAGGCGTGGCAGCGATTGGCGCCATGCCACAAAGAGCTGCTTCATATGGCGTATCAGTGGCGGGCGGGCCGCGAAGTGATTTGCCGGCGGCTCAAGATTCCCCGGCGTCCGTGGCACAAGTACGAGCTGGAACTTGCTGCTGCCAAGCAAAGTATTGCGAGCCTGCTGGCAGTGCAGGTATGACGTAGTTGAAGTCACTAAACAATCTATTCCGGTCAACGTGCGAGCGCACGACCGAGTACGCGTGAGCGGCCCCGATGTACTGACGTGTATGCATAAGTAGGCCAGTCTCCACGCGATCGAAGCCCGTAGCTCAGAAAAATTACGGGCTTGTCATTACCTGATGCTTGAGTCTGATCCCCCTTGAGCCCGCGGTAAGCCTCCCCGGCGCCGCGGGTTCCTTTTTTCACGCGTCCGTTCTGGTGCATCGGTGCGAATCGATGGAGGATGGATCGTGAAGACGTGGCTCATAGCATGGAAGGATCGTGGCTGGACCGCGATCCACGGAGCGATGCAAGGCTGGTCGCTGGGCCTTGCATTAGTCGCCGGCACCGCGATTTTTGGTCCGGGCGTCGCACGTGCCGACGACTGGGGCTGCCAGGTCATCCTTTGCCTATCAAATCCGGGCGGCCCAGAACAGTACAGCCAATGCGTGCCACCGATTGAGAGACTGTGGCGCGCGCTGCGTCACGGCGACCCGTTTCCGACCTGCGACTTTGGCGCTGGCGGATCGCAAGGCACGTTTTCGAGCAACACGTTCGCGAGCCGTGGGTATTGCCGGGAAGACCTCCTGTACTGGGGCGGCCCAGAGCAGAGCGAACTGCTGTGCCGAGCCTCCGGCGCGATCAACGTCGACATCAACAACCGGCTGTACACGCGCGTCTGGTGGGACGTGGGAGGGCAAGGATCGACCGTTACGGAGTTCTACGGCACTGGCAGTACCGAGGTGCCGTACGACCCAACGCAGTCTGCGACGCTGTTCCTGCAACAAATCGAGCAGGACAGCGGATCCGGTGGGGGCCACTAATCATGCCGCTCGATTTTCTCGTGCTCGCCCAACAGTGCGCCCCGCAAATTTCGCCGACCACGATGGCCGCGGTGGTGCGTGCCGAGTCTGGGTTCAACCCGTACGCGATTGGCGTGGTGCATGGGCGCCTCGTGCGGCAGCCGTCCACCGAGGCCGAAGCCATCGCAACGGCGCACGCGCTAACGACGAGTGGTTGGCACTTTAGTGTGGGGCTGGCGCAGGTCAACCGCACGAACTGGACGCGGTATGGCCTGACCGAGCGCACTGCGTTCGATCCATGTCGCAACCTGGCTGCGGGCGCTGCGATTTTGCAAGGATGCTTCGAACTCGCTCGTCATGCCCATGCGGATGAGCAGGCGGCACTTCGCGCGAGTCTGTCCTGCTACGCGAGTGGCAACTTTTGGACAGGCTTTCGCAGCGGCTATGTCCAACGCGTCATGAACGACGCGCAGCAAGCCGTCTCGACGCCGCCGATCGTCGTTCCAGCCATCGCACCGATTCCGGTCGTCCCAGTAACGACTGGTTTTTCCACCAGCCCGGTTCGGCCGAAGCGAGCAACCGACCCGCCGCGAAGCCCGGATCGGAGGGAACTGCCGCCGGGCCAGAGCGGCGAGCGGGTTCAAAGCGCAGTGGTGTTTTAGGACGCTGACCGGATGGATGGGGGCAATTGACGTCGGGGAAGTAGATGGGAGCTACCGATGAAACTGGGTTCGCGAATCAAAGCGTGGTTTGGGCATGGATCTGCTCGATTCAGCCAGGATCGACAGTTCGCCAGAACGGCCTCACTAACGATTTCGGCGCTGTTCGCCGCATCTCCCGCCTGGGCTCAGTTGTCGCAGGTCAATACGCTGCTGAGCACGATCCAGACGACCTTGCTTGGAGTCGGTGGCGTTATCTGCTCGATCTCGATCATCTGGGCGGGCTTTCGAATGATGTTCCAACACGCGCGCTTTGGCGACATCGCCAATGTCTTCATTGGCGGGCTGTTCGTCGGCTGTGCGACGGTCATCGCTGGCATGCTGATCCCGACGGGCGGCTGATCCTTGAGCGACGAATCATGAACTCTCTCAAAGATCGCGTTTTCAAGGGCTGTACGCGTCCCGCCATGCTGTGGGGTGTGCCGCTCGTGCCGGCTCTCATCACTGGCGGCGGCATGCTGATTCCCGCGATCTGGGCGCTGCTCGCGAGTCCCCCACTGGGCGTCGCCATCCTGTTCCTGATGATCCCTGTGTTCGTTGCCATGCGCATGGTTACGCGCCTCGACGACCAGCGCCTTGCTCAGTACGTGCTGCGTCTTCGGATGCGGTTTCGGCAAGCAAACCGGCGGTTTTGGGGTACCCATGCCTACACGCCGGTGCGGCTCAAGAGGAGAGCGTGATATGCGCGCCGCCCCTCAATTCGTTACCGTCGCTCACCGGGAAGTGCCGCTCGCCGACATGATCCCGTATTCGACGCATGTGACCGATCACGTCATCAAGACTCGCGAAGGCGACTATCTGCAGATCTGGAAAGTCGCGGGGATCTCGTTTGAGGCAGCCGATCCAGCTGACATTGCCGTGCGGCACGATGGATTCAACCAGCTCGTGCGCGCACTGCCTGGCGGCCATGTCGCGCTTTGGACGCATCGGCTGCGCCGGCGCGTCTGGGACCACTTCGCCACGCCGTACGCCAACCGGTTCTGCCAGGAACTTGCGACACGTTACTACGCGAGCTTTGCAGGGTATCGCATGATGGCCAACGAGCTCTACCTCACGCTCGTCTACCGGCCTAACCGCACGATAATGGGACGCCTATTCAGTCGAGCTGCGCGTCGCACGCTCGACGATATCCGGCGTGACCAGCACGAAGCACTCAAGGTGATGAGCGAACTCGCCGCTCAGGTCGAGGCCGGCCTCGCGCCTTACGACCCGGTGGCGCTTGGGGTTTTTCGCAAGCCGAGCCCATATGCTAAACGCCCGCGCCGGTATTCGTCGGCGTTGGAGCTGCTCGGCTATCTCGTCAATGCTGTGTGGGAAAGCCAGCCACTCCCGTCCGGGCCGATCCGCGAAGCGCTGCCCACGTCACGCCTGTTCGTCGGCGCAGAAAAGCTCGAGCTCCGAATGCCCGGCGAGACGCATTTCGCCGCGATGCTCGATCTGAAAGACTACCCGGAAGACACTGAACCAGGGATGCTCAACGGTCTGCTGTACGGCGACTTCGAGTACATCGAGACGCAAAGCTTCACGATTCTCGACAAACCCAGCGCCAAAGAGGCGCTCGAGCGGCAGCGCAACCAGTTGATTGCGGGCGAGGACGCGGCCGTGTCGCAGGTCGAGGCAATGGATCAGGCGCTCAACGACCTGATCAACGGCGACTTCGTGCTCGGCGAATATCACTATTCGCTGGCAGTGCTCGGTGACACGCTGCACGCTCTCTCCCGAAACGTCGCAAAGGCACGTACGCAGCTAGCGGATGCCGGCTTCCAGACGGCCCTGATCGACCTCGTTGCCGATGCGGCATGGTTTGCGCAATTGCCTGGAAACTGGCGCTACCGGGCACGTGAAGCGAAGCTTACGTCGCGCAATTTCTGCGGGCTGTCCAGCCTGCATAACTTCTCCACCGGCAAGCGCGAGGGTAATCCGTGGGGAGAGGCGATCACGATCGTCAAGACGCCGAGCGGTCAGCCGCTGTATCTGAATTTCCACGTGACGGCCGAAAAGCAGGACTCCGTCGACGAAAAGGCACTCGCCAATACCCAGATCATTGGGCAGGCCGGCGCAGGCAAGACGGTGCTCGAACTGTTCCTGCTCGCTATGGCGATGAAGTATGGCATCACGGTGGTGCTTTACGACAAGGACCGTGGTACGGAGATCGCGATTCGGGCAATGGGCGGCGTCTATACGGTCTTCCGCCGTGGCGAGCCGACGGGCTTGAATCCATTCCAGATGGAGCCGACCGAGTTCGTGCTCGACTTCTGGGAGCGGCTGGTGCGCAAGCTCGTCGATGGCGGCAGGCCGCTGTCCGCAAGGGATGAGCTCGACGTCTTACGAGCGGTTCGTGAGGTCGCACGCATGGAGAAGCCGCTTCGGCGCCTCTCTATGGTGCGGCAGCTCTTGCCGAACGTGGGCGAGAACAGCCTGCACGCGCGTTTGACCAAGTGGTGCATAGGCGGGCGGCTTGGCTGGGTGCTCGACAATCCCACCGACCGCATTGAATTGGCACAGTCGGGCTTGTTCGGCTTCGACGACACGGAGCTTCTCGATGACGCCGAGGTTTCGACGCCCGTGACGATGTACCTACTGTACCGAACGGAGAGCGTAATCGACGGCCGGCGCTTCATCTACGTGATGACGGAGTTCTGGAAGCGGCTCGACGATCCGGTCTTCACCGACTTTGCGAAGAACAAACAGAAGACCATCCGCAAGCAGAACGGGCTCGGCATCTTTGACACGCAGTCGCCCGCGGACGTATTGCGGAGCGACATCGCACGCGCATTGATCGAGCAAAGCGGGACGTTCTTTTTCCTGCCCAATCCGCGGGCCGATTACGACGACTACGTTCACGGCTTCAAGCTCACTGAGGCCGAATTCAACATCGTCCGAAACCTGGGCGAGAACAGCCGGATGTTCCTGGTCAAGCAGGGGCACCAATCGGCCATCGGACGGCTGGATCTCAAGGGGCTCGGCGATGTGCTCGATGTGTTGTCCGGCACGACGGACAACGTCGAGCTGCTCGACGCCATCCGCGCGCGAGTGGGCGACGATCCCGATGTCTGGCTGCCGGTATTCCGTGAGCAGCTGACAAGACGTAGAGCGGCGCAGGCGGGAGGGATGCGATGAGCGGCCTCTTTACCGCAATCGGCGGCACGCTCGAGAACGGGATGTCGAGCTACGTGACGAATGTGTCGTCGGCGTTGTCAGGCGCGCTCGTCCCGGCTGCGACGACCGCCGTCACCATCTGGGTCCTCGCGTACGGCCTTGCTGTTGTGCGTGGCGAGGCGCACGAACCAGTGCCAGCTTTTGCGTGGCGAGGGCTCAAGGTGGCAGCCATTCTCGCATTCGCGCTCGGCAGTGGGCTCTATCAGCAGCAGGTGGTGACGGCCATCAATGGCGCCACCGCAGGGCTCGCTCAAACGATCCAGAACGCGGCCAACACGACCGGCGGGGGCAATCCCGGTTGTGGCTCGGCCAGCGGCAGCGCCGTAACGGCGGCGAGCGCCACCAGCATTTATCAGACGCTCGACTGCTATGACCAGCAGGTCGACCTGGTTCTGGACGCCTACTCCGTGAAGGCGACGCATGAGGGCATGAGCCTTTCGGGCATCGTCGCCGGAATCGGCGACATCGTGTGCGGGTTCATCGCGGCCCTCGGTGGCTCGATCTTCCTCATCGTGCTCGCGTTCGAAGTCGTCATGGCGAGGATGCTGCTCGATCTCGTGCTGGGCATCGGGCCCGTGTTTATTGTCTGCGCAGCGTTTGCGCCGACCGCGCGCTTTTTCGAGGCGTGGACCGCGAAAGTTGCGAACTACGCGCTGCTGCAAATCCTTGTGGCGGCCTTTTTGGGCATGGCCCTGACGGCCTTCTCAACTGAACTTGCACCGTTTCAGGTGACGACCGCACCGCCCGGTTCAAACGCCGGCGCACTTGTCGCCGCTGGCCAGGCTGCGCTCGAGGCTTCGGCTGCGTGGGGGGCTGCGCTGGGCATGTTTGCGACCGCCATTTTTCTGGCGATGGTCGGCTGGCAGTTGCCGGCGGTGGCATCGGGTCTTTCCGGTGGTGCGACGTTATCGGGCTTTGGCGCTTTCGTCGCAGGTGTTGCGTCTCGCCGCCTTGCCAGCATGCTCGGGCGAGCGCTCACCGGTGGCGGGAACGGGCCACGGCCAGGCGGCACGATCCGCAACACGACGGGCTCAGGCGGCGGTGGTGGAGGGAGTTCAGGAGGTGGCACATTGCCGGCGTATCAGCGGGTCGCACGCGACAACCTCGGGCAGCAAGGCATTTGATGGTGAGGGAGTCATCATGACAGGACGATTCAGGATAGTGGGCGCTGCAATCACATGGCTCATGCTGTGTTCTTCCAGCCATGCGCAGGGCATCCCGGTCTTCGATGCTCAGAACGTGCTCCAGGCCATTGCGACAGTCGGGCAGCTCGAGCAAGAGGTCCAGCAGGAAATCCAAATTTACCAGTCAACCGTCGGTACCCGCGGTTTCGGTGCATTGCTGAGTAATCCCGTGCTCGCGAATTCGCTGCCGTCGAACTGGCAGAGCGTCTATACGGCCGTGCAGCACGGAGGTTATGCAGGGCTTACCGGCAGCGCTCAGGCGTTGCGTTCCGCGAGCCAGATATATGACTGTGGCGACCAGGCAGGTATCGACCAGCAGGTCTGTCAGCGTGCGCTGAACAAGCCATTCCAGGACAAAGCGTTTGGCATGCAGGCGTATCAGACAGAGCTCCAGGAGCTGAACCAGATTCAGAGCCTCATGCAGCAGATCGA
Source organism: Paraburkholderia phenoliruptrix (assembly GCF_019511605.1). Lineage (GTDB taxonomy): Bacteria > Pseudomonadota > Gammaproteobacteria > Burkholderiales > Burkholderiaceae > Paraburkholderia > Paraburkholderia phenoliruptrix_A. The sequence continues at coordinate 92,231 of NZ_JAEUAV010000010.1, forward strand.
TGTCACGCAGGACCCTAAGGGCATCGCTGAACTGCAAGCACGGGTACAGACCGAGACGACAGCGGTTGGCGACGAGATGACGAAGCTGCAGCTCTTCCGAATGCTCGGCGATACGGAGGACAAGCTCGTCGCTGAGCAGCAGAGCGAACTGATACTGAGCCGGGCTGGCAACACCGCGCGGTTGCAGGACCAGATGGTACCGGCTTCGTTCGGAAACTGAGGGGACGACGATGCGCGGCATTCTCAGAATATCGCTTCCTCTTGGTTTAGTAGCACTAATGAGCGCATGCCATTTCGGGCCACCAAGACCGGTGCTGCCGGATGGTTCGCACCGGGTGCCGATCAACCGCATTCCGCCTGTTCCGACAACGTCGGCTTCCTCCGTATCGCTTGGCACGTCAGTCGGGGGAGGTGGACGATGAATAGCCGTGACGACTACGGGCGCGTGCTCGATATCGAGGCGTCGCTGACGTACCTGCAGGAACGGTCAGAGCGGCGGGCGTGGCATGTCGCTTATGGCGCAGTGGGCGTTGCTGTGCTGAGCGTGGCGGCGCTTGCCGTCATGGTCCCGTTCTATCGCGTCGTTCCGCTGCCGATCGAGGTTGACCGCCTGACCGGCGAGGCGCAGGTGATCGATGTGCTGGATGCGCGGCATGTCCACACGAAGGAAATCCAGGACAAGCACTGGGTCGAGGCCTATGTGCGTGAGCGGGAACGCTATGACTGGGGCCTGCTGCAGATGGACTATGACGACGTGCTCGCCATGAGCAATGACGTGGTCGCGCGTGACTACCGCTCGATCTACAGCGGCCCGGACGCGCTCGACCGGCAGCTTGGGCCGAACAGCGAGCGGCGCGTGCGGATTCTGTCAACGACCCTGCCGCCCGACGAACCGGGCCGCGCTGTCGTACATATCGAGCGCACGACGTTCAAAAACGGTGAAGCGAATGCTCAGCCGCCCCAACGTTTCGTGGTCACCCTTGCGTACACCTATCGGCCGCCGGTTTTCACGCGTGAAAGCGTCGCGATTGCCAATCCGTTCGGATTCAAGGTGACGGCTTACAGCCGCGATCCAGAATATACGCCGCCTGCATCGTCAGCGGCCGCCACCGGAGTGGCTCCATGAGATACGACAGAAAAGGCGTTGCCCTAATGGCGTTTTGGCTTGGCGCTCTGCTGGTGGCCAGTCCCGTCGCGCGCGCCTATACCGTGCCGGGGTGGTCTGACGACTCTCGGGTGCGGCAGGTCGTCTATCGGCCGGACGCGGTTGTGCGTATCGACGCGCAGCGCGGCTTTGCGACGCACATTGCGCTCGAACCGCAAGAGCACATTCAGGTGGTGGCCCCCGGCGATCGGGACGGCTGGCAGGTCGTCGCGAACAAGGGCGATCACGACGTGTACCTCAAGCCGCAGCTCGCGGCGCACGACTCGAACCTGGAGATCCGTACCGACAGGCGCAGCTACAGCTTCGATCTGGTGGTGCTGCCTCTCAAGGCTAAATTCGGCAACGACGAGGAGATTTACCGCGTGACCTTCGTCTATCCGGATCAAGTGAAAGCGCAGGCACAAGCCCTGAGCGATGCAGCGCTGGTAAGCCGGCGCCTGGCGCAACCGCCGGTCGTCCGTAACACCCGGTATTCGATGCAGGTCATGCCGCACTCGGACGATATCGCGCCGACCGCGGCGTGGGACGACGGCCGATTCACCTACATTCGCATCCCGGCCAACCGGCGCATCCCGGCGATCTTCCGCGTGGCGGACGACGGCACCGAGAGCACGGTCGACAAGCACATGGACGGCGACACCGTCGTGGTTCACGAAGTGGCTAAACGTTTCGTGCTTCGTTTGGGCGAGGAGGTCGTCGGAATCTGGAACGACGCCTATGACATGGATGGGGTGCCGCCACGCGACGGCACAACTGCCGACGGCGTGAGGCGTGTCTTGCGGAGTCACGATGATGAATGACCCGCAAAAAAACCCGCTAAGCGATCAGCGGCCTCGCAACACGATGGAGCCGGATGAGCCTGTCGATCAGGGAGCGGATGCACGCGACGTCGATTTCAATTCCCCGGCTACCGGGATGGGAGATCGCGGCACGCCGGCGCTCGGTCAGTATCGACGTGTTCTTCCTCGCGCCTGGTGGTTGACGCCGCTCGTGGTCGTCATCGTCGCAGGTGCTGGCGCCGTCTGGACGGTGCATACGTTTCTTGCCAGGCACGATGCGCAGGCGAAAGCGCGTCGCGACGCGATCGCGGAAGCGGCGCCGGGCGGGCGGCTATTTAAGGACCTGCCGGCGTCGGCGACGAGTGCGGCCTCAGCACCAAAGGCAGTGAGTGTCGAGGCGGCGGCTTCCGCGCCTGTCGTGAATCGAGCGCCCATCTCGGCGAGGCCGACGCCGCCGGTGCGGAGCTACTACGATGCGCCGCTGCTGGGCATGGGCCCAGCGCCCGAGTTGAACGGTCGCGAAGAAGGCGGGTTGCCGACAGGAGGCATTTCTGGCGCTGTCGCCTCTGGAGCTTCGTCTGTGGGCGCGGGCGTCCCTAGTCGTGCAACCGGTGCCTTGGAGCAGAGCGGCACTGGACCGCTTGCGCAGGCGTTGACCCCGACCGCCACGCCGCGCGTACGCGCGGGCATGCTCGGCGATCGCAGCCTGATTCTCGCGCAGGGTGCGAAGATCGACTGTGCGGGCGACACGGCGTTTGACTCTACCGAGGCAGGCATCTCCACGTGCACCGTGACGAAGAACATCTATTCCGATGATGGGAAGGTGGTGCTGATCGAGCGCGGCTCACAGATCAACAGCGAATATCGCTCGAACTTGGCGCCCGGGCAAAAACGCGCCCTCATCCTCGCCGCGCGAATCAAGACGCCCGATGGCGTGACCGTCCAGATCGATTCGCCCGCAGCCGATGCGCTCGGCCGCATGGGAATCGACGGCTACGTGGACAACCATTGGGGCCAGCGTATCGGGGCGGCGCTACTGCTCGGCATGACGCAGGATGCCATCGGCTATCTGGCCACACGCGGTGGGAACAACAACAGCTCCGCCGTGTATCAGAACACCGAGCAGCAAGGCAACGACATGGCCTCGCATGTTTTGGATCGGACGATCAACATTCCGCCGACGCTCACGCAAAACCAGGGCGCCGAGTTCACGATCATGGTAGCGCGTGACCTCGATTTCGGATCGGTGTATGCCCTCGAGCCGGAGGGATCGCAATGAGATCGTGCATGAATATGCCGAATCCGGTCGACGACATGGTGCTCGCACGGCTTCCGGACGACGCCTCGGTGCGCGAGTTGATGCGGCCGTTTGCGCCGCTGCTGGAAGATCCGGACGTCACCGAGCTCGTGATCAATCGGCCGCAACGCGTACTGACTGAAACGCATCGTGGCTGGCGCGGTTACGACTACACCGACCTCGATTACGAGCGGCTGATGTCTTTTGCGGTAGCCGTTGCCACGCTGACGAGTCAGGACGTGTCGGCCCAGCACCCGGTGCTGTCGGCATTGCTGCCGGGGGATGCGCGCATCCAGATTGTGGTGCCGCCCGTCGTGCCATCGCGCACCGTATCGATCACGATCCGGCGACCATCTTCGCGCGAGAAGACGCTGGATGCTTACCGGGATGAGGGCCTCTTCGACGATACGGTGTGGCATCGGCCGGATGGACTCGACGCCGTATTGCCAATGTTGCCGCCCCAGGTACGCAAGCTCGTCGATTGCCTCGAAGCGCGGGACCACGGCGCGTTTTTCGAGCAGGCGGTTGCCGGGTGCCTGAACATCGTCATTGTTGGCAACACCGGTTCCGGCAAAACGAGTTTTATGAAGACGCTGTGCCAATCCATCGGGCCAGCGGAACGGATCGTGACGATCCAGGACGTCCGGGAACTATTCCTGCCGCACATTGAGAATTGTGTGCACCTGACGTACAGCAAGGGAGGTCACGGTCAGGCACACGTGACGCCCGCGGACCTGATCGCCAGTGCAATGCGCATGCGCCCTGACCGCGTGCTTCTGGCCGAGCTGCGGGGTGCCGAAGCCTACGATTTCCTCAAGCTGCTGACGACCGGTCACGCGGGCTCGATCACGAGCTACCACGCGCCGAATGCCACGGTCGCGGTCGAGCGCTTCGCTCTGATGGCCAAGGAGCATCCGGAGGCCGCAGCATATGACGATGGCGCGCTCAAGAGGCTGCTGTTCCTGACGATCGACCTGGTGGCGCACATGCAGGCCCATCCGGTCTACAACGACGCCGGCGAGCAGATTGGCAAGCGCTGGGGCATGACGGAAATCTGGTTTGATCCCGTGCGCAAGGCGCGCACGAGCTTCGCGTGAGGTCCATATGAACGCGAGCGGTAAATCCTTAACAATTGTGAACGGCGTCAGCGCTGGCGCTTTCCACGCCCGGTCGGCCCTCGTCGCGGCCGCCGTGCTGGCCGTGGTCGCCGCCAGTGTGCTGGCCTCCCTGTGGGCCGCGTCATTTTTCCTCTACGCCAGCCTGCGGATGAATCCCCTGCATGCGGGCCTCTGGGGCTGGCCGGATGCGTTACTCGCGTGGCTGCACGGTCAGATGCCGAACGCCGGACGGCGTATGGCCGGTGCAGCGCTGCTGGGCGTGCTCACCGCGGTGGGTGGTCCGGCGATCGGGTTGTACACCTTGTGGGAAAGTAGCGGACGGCGGGGTCTATATGGTAGTGCCCGGTTCGCCAGCGAAGCTGAAATTCGTGCGGCGGGGTTGCTATGACGCCAGCTAACACCAACGCCCCAGCCTTGGTCGTCGGCATCTGGCGCGGGCGCTACCTGCGCTTTCGCGGTCAGCAGTTCGTGCTGCTGGCCGCCCCCGCACGCTCGGGCAAGGGCGTCGGTATCGTGATCCCGAATTTGCTGAGCTATCCCGATTCCGTCGTTGTGCTCGACATCAAGCGCGAAAACTATGCGCTCACGGCAGGGTTCCGCCGCGCGCACGGGCAAGACGTGTATCTGTTCGACCCGTTCGCGGAGGATGCCCGCACACACCGGTACAACCCGCTGTCGGCGATTTCGGACGGCCTTTTCCGCGTGGGTGACATCCTCGCCATCGGTTACGCGCTCTATCCGGCTGGCGGCCATGATGATTTCTGGAAGGATCAGGCGCGCAATCTGTTCCTCGGCATCGTGCTGTTGCTTTGCGAGTGGCGTGATGCGCGAAGGGTAGGCAAGGGGCCCTCAATCCCCGACTATCCCGTCACGATGGGCGAGGTGCTGCGGCAGTCCTCGGGCCATGGCATGCCAGTCAAATCGTATTTGCAGCGAGCGCTGGTTCAGCATCGTGGGCTGCTGAGCGGCCCCTGCGTCGATGCACTCAACCGCTTCCTGTCGAACGATGACAAGGTGCTGGCGAGCATCCTCGCGACCTTTCATGCCCCGCTCACGATCTGGGCGAATCCGATTGTCGATGCGGCGACCAGTAGCAACGATTTTGATCTACGCGATGTACGCCGGCGCCGGATGTCCATCTACATCGGCATTACACCGGACCACCTGTCCGAAGCCGCACTGGTCGTCAACCTGCTCTTCTCGCAGCTCGTCAATCTGAACACGAAGCAGTTGCCGGAAGCCGATCCGGCATTGCGTTTTCAGTGCCTGCTGCTGCTCGATGAAATGACGGCCATCGGCAAAATCCAGATCATCGCGCGGGCAGTCGCCTATATGGCCGGTTACAACCTGCGGCTGCTTTCCATTGTTCAGTCGATCGCACAGCTGGAATCGGTCTACGGCCGGGCCGATTCGCGCACGTTCATTACGAACCACGCGATGCAGATCCTCTACGCGCCTCGCGAGCAGAAGGACGCGAACGACTACTCCGAGATGCTCGGGACTTTCACCGAGCAGTCCAGAAGCGTCAGCCGCCCAAGTTCAATGTTTGGGGGCCGCGGTGGGGCGAGCGAGAGCCTGTCCGAGCAGCGGCGCCCCTTGCTGCTGCCGCAGGAGTTGAAAGAACTCGGGCGCGAGAAGGAGATCATCGTTCTCGAGAATACCAAGCCGATCCTGGCCGACAAAATCTGCTACTGGCGCGATCCGGAGTTTGCCTCGCGCATCGTCTTCGCGCCAACGGTGCCAGCCCTGAATCTCGCGCGCTTTACGGCTCAGGTGGAGCGGCGTCTGCGTGAGGTACAGCCTGAGGACGTCGACTTCGAGGGCGCAGGCGATATCCATCTGCCTGCCGAATATCTGGAAGTTCTGCAGGCGTGGGATCCACGTGATTTGCCGCCGAGCCTGTCTGACATGAACGAGGATGAAGTCACCGCCTACGTCGAGCGACATTTCATGCTGCTCGGCGTGCCGGCAGAACGCGTCAAGCGAGCGACGCGGCAGTTATCGGTTGCGGACCTGGATGTTGCTGAGTTGCGGCCTGTCGGATCGACGCGGGCGAAAGGCGGATCGACATCGCGCGGCGCATCGAACGTTGTGCCGATCGAGGGAGCACGGCAATGAGCCAGCCCTACGTGGACGAGACGGTGCGCGTGCGCGCTGCGCTGGCGGTGATTCCCGCGGACGACTATGGCACGTGGGTCGACATGGCCTTTGCGCTCAAGAACGGCCTCGGAGACGCCGGTTTCGAGATCTGGGACGAGTGGAGTCGGACAGCGGCCAACTACAACGAGCGCGCGGCGCGCACCACATGGCGATCCGCGAAGGAAACGGGCGGCAAGACGCTGGCGTCCCTTTTCTGGCTCGCCCGGCAGCACGGCTTTGATCTGAAGCGCTCGCAGTATCCCGACCAAATGGCGACCGCACTTGCGCCGCGCGCCGATGTGCTGGAGCAGCGTGCGCGTGAAGAAGCACGCCAACGAGTCCGGCAGGCCGCAGTGGCTCGCGAGGCGCAGGCGATCTGGGAGTGGGCTCGGCCGGTCGGTCCCGAGCATCCGTATCTCGCGCGCAAGCAGCTCGATCCAGTGCCGACACTGCGCGAGCTTGAGGCCCCCGAATTGCATGCACTACTGGGCTATGCCCCAGCGAGCGAGGGTGTGCCGCTAACAGGACGCGTGCTCGTCGTGCCGTTCTGGATCGGCGAGGCGATTTCGACGCTTGAGCTTATCGACGAAAACGGTCGCAAGTCATCGCTGGCCGGAGGGCTCAAGCGAGGCGGCTACTGGATTGCTGGGCAGGCACCGAACGACGCTGATCCGGTCGCTCCAATTGTGATCGGCGAAGGGATGGCGACGGTGTTGTCTGCGCACCGCGCGACCGGCTGGGCGGCGCTAGCGAGTCTGTCGAGCGGAACGCTGCCTCAGGTGGCCGGCATTGTGCGAGCGAGATTCCCCGACACCGAGCTCGTGGTACTGGCTGACATTGGGCCCGGCGAAGCCAAGGCGCGGGAGGCTGCACAAGCCGCGCGTGCCCATCTCGCCCTGCCGGTATTTGCGCAGGAGGTGCGGATCGATGACCAGGTGCCGACTGACTTCAACGATATGGCCGTGCTGTCGGGTTTCGAGACCGTGGGCGATCGCCTCCGAGAAATTGTGTATGGGCACAAAGAGCCGTTGCCGCCAACCCGCGCGCCAGCGGCGGATGTGGAAGCGGGAACCGTGCCGGGCGAACCGAAGGAGGAAGTGATGGGTAACGTGAAGGAAAAGCTCGTGAATGAAGCGCAGGAGCCGTCGCGGCGTCGCGGATCGAGGCGCAGTGAGCCGAAGCCGGTAACCCCGCCCGAAGCATCCGCACCCGCAGCATCGTCGGTCATGCCCGAGCTCGCCACCACAACGCCAGCCGATGACTCGTCTGCGGTCACCTCACGACAGTTCGCGCCGACCCGCCCTCCGGTGGGGGAGCCGCTCTTTGCCGTCGCGGATGTGCCCCACGAGGTGAGGGCGCTGGCCGAGCATCGCTTCGGCTCACCACTGCGGATGGGTACTCCTCGCGAGAACGGCGGGCCGTACCGCGGGGAGGTCTTCAACACAGAACACTACCTGATCCAGGAGGTCGCGACACGCAGCGTGGTCTTCCATCCCAAGGTTCAGATGGAGTTTGTGTCTGAGCGACTGCGATGGATGGACGAGAACGCGCGGCTGAACGGTACTGAGTTGCAGGTCGGATACCAGGGCGCCCGACCGAAAGTCTATCCGTGGGACCGCGCGCGCGAACTACTCGAGCGTACGGTGGGGTCTCTCAAGAAGTCGGCGCGCGAACTGAATTTCAGCCCGAACCTCGAGGTGATGCTCGATCAGCTGCAGACGCGATCGTGGGCTCGCGTGCGCGAGGCCCGCGCGGCGGCGCTGGAGCAGTCGAAGGAGCGTGGGCCTGATCGCTAGCAGCCATTGAGTCACCCATCTCGGCAAATCACTGACGGAGTTGCACAATGACCGAAATTTCTTCCTTCGCCGATCCGGTCATCAACGTGATCGAGCAAGATATCTTCGGGCGCCCGAGTGCTGAAGCGCAGTCGAGTGCCGATGGACGTAACCAACGGCTCGACGAAGCTGCGATGGGCGCCGTGGCGGCTCGACGCCGTCGCGAGTTTGATGCGGCGCTCGCACGTCTGCGTGACCAGGCGACACGAGACGAAGGGCTAAGGCTGGACCCTGACTCACGCGCGGTCGTGAGCGAGCCAGCGGAATTCAGCGGGAAAGCACGGGTACCGCTGGAGCAAGCGCCGGAGCGCGTGCGCAAGCGCTACTTGCGCGCGGGCAACCAGTATTTCTTGAAGGATGCGCCGTATCAGCTGGCATTTGAGGATCTCGGGCCCTACCTCGCTACCGAGCACAATCGGCCGGACGTGGTGGAGTCAATGGTCGACATGGCGGCGGCCAAGTCGTGGCGGCGCATTCGCGTCTCGGGCCACGAAGCGTTCCGCAGTGAAGTGTGGCTGCAGGCGACGGTGCTAGGGATTGAGGTGAGCGGCTATGAACCGAAGCCAGCGGATCTTGCTCGTCTGGCCGACGCCCGGCAGACGTGGCTGAACAATCGGATTGAGGCGGATGCTTCGGTGGGGACGACCGGGGCGCCTCCTAAATCGAATGAAAGCATCCCGCCAGCGTCAGTTTCGACATCGCGCGATGGGGCGCAGTCTATGACCGTTGGCGCTTCCAGCGCGTTGCGCTCCGCTGCTCCATCCCAGTACCCGGTCCCGGAGCACTTGGAATCACGGTTGCCAGCTACGAGTGATGAGCCCGAAGCTCCTCGCCGGTACGCAGGAGAGCTGCGAGAGCACGGCCACGCGCCGTATCAAAACAATCCAGCTCGAAGCGACTCGTATTACGTGGTGTTTCGCGATGCCGCGGGCGTCGATCAGGTGGTGTGGGGCGTGGACCTCGAGCGCGCAGTTCAAGAGTCGCGTGCCGCGCCCGGAGACCGTGTTGTCCTGGAAAATCAGGGCCGTCGGCTGGTGACCGTCAAAGCACCGATCTTCGACAGTCAGGGCGTGATGGTTGGCGAGGACGAGAAGGACGTACACCGGAACACCTGGCAAGTCGAAGTCGTTGATCGGCATCAGTCTGTATCCGAATCTCGCTTCGAACGGGCACCGGATGGGACGATGGTGCCTACGGAGGGCGCGCGCAAGGATAGCCGAGAACGGCCGCGCTCGACGGTGTCGGACGAAGACAAGGTATTGCATCTGGCCGTGTTGACCGGTGCGATGCGTGAGCAGGGATTCAGCGCGCGCTCGATTTCTCGGGTCCGACAGCGCGCCGAAGCCATGCTCGATGCGTTTGCCAGGGATGGGACCTCGGTGCCACGGCCGCGCGTCTTCGACCTGCAGGCGCCATCCGAGCGGGAGCGCCGCGCGCGTGCAGCGCCGGAGCGCGCGCGGACTCGCGAGCTTGAGCTAACGCCTGCCGAACAGTCGTTACCAGCACGATAAATGGGCATCTGCGAATGCGTGTACGTGAGCGGTTGTGTGTGGAGCTGGCGGGATTGCGTCCGGACTGGGAAGCCTGGTGCGCAAGGCGCGGAGTGACAACTGCGGAGGGCGTGAGGCAGTTGATCACGACCGCGCTTGACGCAGAAGAAGCCGACAGCAACGCGCCTGTCGAATCAGTGCTGCGAATGACTGCAGTCGATGAGCCGCGCACGCGTATCGAGATCAGGCTGACCTACTCGGAACAAGCGGCGATCAACGAGCGGGCCGCTGCGTCCGGTTTGACGAGTAACCGCTGGATCGTAGCCCTCATTCGCGCACAGTTGACCCGCGAGCCGCAGCTTGGGCAAACCGAGATGAGGTTGCTGTCCGACTCGAATCAGCAGCTCGCTACAGTGAGCCGCCGGCTCGCGCAGCTTGCGCGTGACGCAACGGTCGGACGCTTGACGCCCGATAGCGAGCCAAATATCAAGGCAATTCGACAACGGCTCGACGCGCACTTGCGCGCCGTCGCAGCTGTAATTCGTGCGAATCTTGATCGATGGAGCCGGTGAGATGACTTATCCGAAGATTTACATCGACGCAATGCTTGTGAACTGGGGCGATCGGCTGTTTCAGGAGCCGTTTCGACACGCACGCGCGCCTCGGTTATCTCGCGCGGGATTGCGCAGCGAAGCCGCGCGCATGCGCGAACAGCTAGCACGAACCCTACGGCGCACCCCCGAAGTTATGGTGAAGATCACCAATAATGCGTCGAGCGCGCAGGGCATTGGCGCAGTGCGACGACATTTGCGTTATATCTCTCGCAATGGGAGCGTCGAGCTCGAAGACCAGAATGGAGACAGAATCGCAGGCGCCGAAGCCGTGCGCGATCTCACGCGGACATGGCAGTTGGGTGGATGGGGAATTCCCGAGACGAGTCACCGTCGTGAGGTTTTCAATATCCTGCTGTCGATGCCGCCGGGAACGAACCGGCAGGCCGTGCGCGACGCTGCCCGGGATTTTGCGGCGCTCGAATTTGGCGATGGGCGTGCGTATGTCTTCGCCGCGCACGATGACGAGGCCCATCCGCACGTGCATCTGAGCGTGCAGGTGCGGGGACCCGATGGGCGCCGGCTCAATCCGCGCAAACCCGATCTGTGGCGCTGGCGCGAGCGATTTGCGGAACAGCTTCGCGAGCATGGCGTTGATGCAAACGCGACGCTCCGGCGCACACGTGGCGTGACAAAAAGATATCCCGGTCAGGGCGTTACGCACATGCTCGCGCGCGGCGACACACCGATGTATTGGCGCGCCGTGGGGAATGACGAGCAGCGAGAGGCGGAATCGAAGGCACACGATGGCGTATTTGCGGCATGGCGTGAGTTGGCGCGGTCAATGGCGGCATCCTCCGTCAAGACAGATCGTTTAATGGCGGTCAGCATCGTCGACTTCGTGCGCGCGATGCCAGTGCAGCAACATGCTCCCGTTGCTGAATTCCGGCCAGATACGACGCCGACGCGCGGAGACCGGTCAGTACCTGAGTACGACAATCAACCTCGTGACCAGGACCACGAGATCAAGCGTTGAAAGGGCCTGCGGCGAGGCCGCCTCTCCTGGTCCATTGCCGCGAGATCGTTCACACTGGCTTGCGATTAGTTCACGGATCGACCAGCCACGCGGGTGTACCTCTGTAAGTCGCAAAGAGTAGGAAAAGCAAGGCGATAGCGAGGAGCGGTAGACCATAGAGCGCGACTGGAAAAAACAGTAAGAGCTGAAGCAACGAGCCGCCGATGCCGAACATGACGTTCGTTTCGCGCACGTTTTGGTGTATCAGCTTCACGAACCCAGCGATGCCCAGCGCCACCAGAGCAATTCCTCCGTACGCCGGCGAATGACGTAGCGTGGCAGTCGCCCAAGCGTAATATCCCCACCAACGAGATTGATCGTGATGGCCGCGAGCCAGAAGCCGCGCATGCTGAAGATGCTGTGACCGAATGTGCGTCGGCAGTGGCGACCAAGCTGCTGGGCTCCTTTTACGACCGCAAGGGTTCCAGCTGCGACGATGACCAGCTTGAGCAAATTCATATAAGTCTCCAGAGACATCGCAGTGCGGCGTAGCCTATCGGAACGACAGTATGTCTCTTGTGGCCTACTGCGAAGTTACTTGAGGGGCAGACATGAGCCTCTGCTGCCGGTGGGTTGGCATTCGCCCGCTCAGTCGAACGTCAGTTCCTTCGTTTCCCTCGTTCACATAAGACCGGTTACCACGAGCGGAGTTGCTGTTGGATAAGCGCGATATCTACACATAACGCCCCGATGCTTAGCAGTTTCGTGGCATCCCTTTGCAAGGCACGCTCGTACAGGTCGAGAAATAGCGGGCTCCATGCTTCGGGGTCGTTCTCAGAGTGCTCCGTCGGTCGCGTATTGGAGTCAGCCGATTCTCCGGCGACGCGAGGAAAAAGAGGGATATCAATCCTACTCACTATGTGATCGCGGGAAACGGCGGTGCCGTTGGCTCGTAAAAACAGTATGGTAGCGATCAACTCGACGTCCTCATCCAGCTTTTCCAGGTGCCGCGCCTGTGCTGCGGCGAGACAATAAGCCGTCGCCATTTCGTGGCCACGACGACTGATCCAAAGTTCCGCTCGACCGAGTTGCTCGTTGAGTGTGCGCAGTCTGCGGTATTCCTGTTCGTTCAGGCTTGTGAAAAGCCCGCGCGGCGATGGTTCGTCGAACACTCGCCACCTCACGCAACGCCAGGCTGGCCGAGCCAAGAGCTAGCGGAGTTCATAACGATTTTGTCACTCATAGTGCGTGTAATCATAGAGCGTGGTCTTATACAGGTCAAATCCATACGCTTGGGCATCTGATTACTAGAGATGCCGATGCAGTACGACCCGCTAGCCCTATTTGGACGACGGTTGATGGAACTTCGCAAAGCCAAGGGCTGGTCGCAAGAGCGACTTGCCCTCGAGAGCGGTCTGGCTCGTTCGTACTTGGGGGGCATTGAGAGGGGGCAGCGGAACGTCGCGCTCTACAATATTTGCGTGCTAGCTGAGACCTTGGGTGTTCCTCCGTCTTCTCTGCTGTCCTTCGATGGGGCTTCCCGGACGGAACGGAAACTTGGGAAAAGCTGAATGCGCGCGCCAAAGCTACCGTTGGCGGGGAGCAACCGCGCGTGGGCTGATTCTTCCCGCACGTCGCGTCCATACCACCGACCCAATTTTCAACTGTGGAAAATGCGAATGGCCGGTATTCTGACTGGCATGGCGCAGGGCGGATGTCAAGGGGTCAAAGAGGAACGGTGCGGTGCCGCAGTATGTGAGGATTGGCAATCTGGTTTCGCTGTAATCGCACTCTCCGCGGCCGAGTTCGACCCAGCCTGTGTGAAAACGCATTGATCGCCTAAACTGAATCAACGCATTGAGCCCGGGTGACTCGTGAAGCGATTTGAAGGCAATGACCGCAAGTAGGCCGCACTACGTCCGCGATGCGTCGATAGGTACGTCGGACAGGACGACCCGGTTTGCGTCATAGACGCGTTCGTCGGCGAACTGGGTCTTGCGGAACTCGGTGTCGACGGCACCACGCCTGCGATGACGGGCCTGCCGCTCTCCCATCCCGGTGTGATACAGAAGATCTATATCTACGGCTCCCTGAGCCGACTTTCCTCTCCTTCGCTGCCAGTTTGCCAATCACACTATTCCCTGACGCAGCCACCTGCTCAATTGGCCTCACTCGTGTCCTACGTTGGTGCCCGGAAGCCTGACGATCGGGTAATGCGTCGAGTTGCTCTTATGGAATCGCATCTGAACAGGCGATTCGCGAAAACGACAGTCGATTAACCGTGCTGACCACCGCCGAGGGCGTTGGTGCTGCTACGGTGCAAACGCTGTCCTCCCTCGACTGCGGCGCGCGCACTCGCGCATTCCTCACGGGATACCCAGGGCAATCGCCCGGTTGACAGTCCAATTTTTGCCCTCGTACTATGCATACAGTGCTGCACACACGAAAACACGCAGGTGTGTGTGGTGTGGGCGTCTGCTATCTGCGGGATTACCCTTATTGGAGAGGTCACAATGGTTCGGCTGTCTCGTTTTACCCGTCAAGCTCTTGTCTGCCTTTTTGCTAGTGCCTTTGTCGTCGCGAGCGTGCCATCCCGCGCTGACGACGCCGGCGCGTGGCAAAGCGTGAAGAAAGCCGGAGTGCTCCGCTGCGGCGCCGCCGTCGCGCCGCCGTACGTGATGCGCGACCCGAAAACGGGCGAATACAGCGGCTTCTTCTCGGAGTTGTGCCGCAACTTTGGCCAGAACGTGCTGAAGGTGAAGGTCGAATTCGTCGATACGACATGGGACAACATCGTCGCGGGCCTGCAGTCTGACAAATGGGATCTGTCGCTCGCGCTCAACGACACGCCGGAACGCGAAAAAGCCATTTCGTTTTCCGCACCCGCCACGGATTACAACGTCTCGTTTGTCTACAACAAGAACAACCCCAAAGTTCCGAAGGGCGCCCATTCCGTCGCTGAGATCGACAAGCCGGGCGTGACGATCGCGGTCATGTCCGGAACCGCGCAGGACAAGGCCATTTCGGCTGTCGTCAAACAGGCCCAGATCATGCGGTTGCCGGGCAACGACGAGACGCGTCTCGCGCTGATGTCCAGGCGCGCGGATCTCCTCGCGGACGCGAACATCACCAACTTGCTGCTGACCGAAGCACATCCCGATTGGGCTGCCACCATCCAGCCTCAACCGCCGCTCGCGCAGCAGGAAGTGGCATTCGGCATCAGAAAGGAGACGCCTGCGGCCGATATTGCGGCGCTCAACAAGTATGTCAATGAGCAGCTCAAGTCGGGTGCGGTGAACCGCCTCATCAAGACGTCCGTGCAGGCCATGCTGATCCCGAACAAGTAGCAGGGCAGCCCGAGCCCGTAAGACAGAAAAATACAAAGTTCCCAACACTCCGTAGGTTTGGATAACTAAATGAAAAAAACCCTCGCGATGGCAGCGTTGACTGCTTTCAGTCTGCCGGTATTAGCGCAGAACTCCGTGACCCTCTACGGCCTCATCGACGAAGGTCTCGACTATACGAACAACACGGCGGCCGGCAAGGCCTACGAGCTTCAGAGCGGCTACGCCCAAGGCAGCCGGTGGGGCCTGAAAGGCTCGGAGGAGCTGGGCAGAGGTCTGAAGGCGCTGTTCCAGATCGAGAGCGGCTTCAATGTGAACAACGGCAAGCTCGGGCAAGGCGGCCTCGGCTTCGGGCGCCAGGCGTATGTCGGCCTCGCGAGCGAGCGCTTCGGCACCGTGACATTGGGGCGCCAATACGACTCGCTCGTGGACTACCTTGCGCAGACCACGGCGAATGGCAACTGGGGCGGTTACCTTTTCTCGCATCCGTACGATAACGACAACACCGATAACACGTTCCGCGTCAACAATACCGTCAAATACACGAGCCCTGGCTTTGCCGGACTGCAATTCGGCGGCACTTACAGCTTCAGCAACGACACCAACTTCGCCAACAACCGGCAATACAGCCTCGGTGCGCAATACACGAACGGTGGCCTGCTGGTTGCCGCAGCCTACCTGCAGGCGAACAACCCGTCAGCGAGCGCCGGTGGTGCAATCAACAACGGTGGGGACGAGAACTTCGTGGCGAAACGCCTGCGAGTATTCGGCGCGGGCATCAACTACACGTTTGGCGCGACGACGCTCGGCTTCGCCTACACGAACACCGGTGTCGATCAGCCGCTCAGTTCGGGATATGTCGGCGCGATTACGCCGGTTGCCGGCGCCACACTGTCGTCGCTGCGCTTCAACAACTTTGAAGTGAACGCCAAATACCAGTTCACCCCGGCGTTTTACGTGGGGGTCGCCTACACCTACACGCGCGCCAGCTTCAACGCCACGAGCGGTCAGCTTCATCCCGTGTACCACTCGGCGGGGCTGATGGCGGACTACAACCTGTCAAAACGCACCGACGTCTATCTGCAAGGCGCCTATCAGCACGCGGGCGGCGACAGAACCGGCACGGTACTCGACGTCGCTTATGTGCCCGGCGCGTCCGCTGTGTCGTCGACATCCAATCAGTTCGTGCTGCGTGCAGCGATTCGGCACAAGTTCTGATAGGCGCCTGAGTCATCTGGGGAGGTCGCGCGGCCGGCGTTCTGCCGTACGCGTTTGGCAAGTCGCTAGTGATTTCCCTGGAGACGGTGAATCCGACGTTGACAGACCGGTTTTTCGTCTCCTACCATGAATACAACGATGTATACAATCAGATGCACAAACCTGCCTGGCCTCGAATCACCCACCACGCGTCTCGCGGCGCGACCCCGGAGAGATTTCATGTTGTCACCGCAAGCCATGACCGTCCGATCCCCCGTTCCTGAGACTGTGCAGGCGTTCCCGTCCCAGGTCGGCGGCGACTTCGTGCAGTTTCAGGACGTCTACAAGTCCTACGGCGAAAACCTGGTCGTGATCGACCACATGAGTCTCGACATGCGCGCCGACGACCGCCTTGTGATCATCGGTCCGAGCGGAAGCGGCAAGAGCTCGCTGCTGCGCGTGATGATGGGTCTTGAGGGCATCCAGGGCGGGCGGATCGGATTTCAGGGCAAGCCGTATATCTACGGCGCCGATTCCGGGAGAGCAAAGCGCATTGACGTGAAGCTGCAAAAGCAGATCGGCATGGTGTTTCAGCACTACACGCTGTTTCCGCATCTGTCTGTGCTCGGCAACCTGATCCTTGCCCCGGTGAAGGTGGGCGGCTTGTCGAAAGGCGAGGCCACGGATCGGGCTCGCAAATACCTTGCGCGCCTAGGCCTCGAAAGCAAACTTCACGCATATCCGAGTCAGCTTTCCGGCGGCCAGAAGCAGCGCGTCGCGATTGCGCGTGCGCTGATGCTGGAGCCGAAGCTGATGTTGTTCGACGAGGTGACCTCTGCGCTCGACCCCGAAATGGTCGTCGAAGTACAGAACGTGATGCTCAAACTCGCCGAACAGAAAATGGCGATGATCATCGTCACGCACGACATGCATTTCGCGCGCGACATCGCAACGCGAGTGGTTTTTTGCGCGAGCGGAAAAATCGTCGAGCAGGGCGCGCCCGCCGAGATCTTCAAGTGTCCGAAGGAAGCCCGCACGCGTGAGTTTCTGGAGAAAGTGCTGCATCTCGACTGAGGACGCCATGAACTATCACTTCGATTTCAACTTCCTCGAAGGAAGCTTCAGCGCATTGGTTTCGGGCCTGAAGGTCACGCTGGAGCTGGCGGTGGCTTCCAACCTCATGGGGCTCGTGCTGGGTTTTCTGTTGTGCCTGCTCGCCATGAGCCGCTGGGTCGTGATTCGCTGGCCTGCGCAGCTCTTCATTGAATTCTTTCGCTGCACGCCGGCTCTGCTGCAAATCGTCTGGTTCTTCTACTGCATTCCGATGATGGTCGATGTCTTTATCGACCCCATCGTGATGGGCGTGCTGGCACTCGGTCTGAACCTCACGGCATTCAACGCCGAAGCGTATCGCGCGGGAGTGCAGGCTGTCCCTAAGGAACATCTCGATGCATGCGTGGCGCTGGGTCTGAAGCCATGGCAACGCACGCTTTATGTAGTGCTTCCACAAGCGCTTCGGAGTGCGATGCCGGTTCTGATGACCAATGGCATCGGCAGCCTGCAACAGAGCGCACTGGTGGCAATCGTCGCGGTGGCGGACCTGATGTACGTCGGCAAGAGCCTCGCAACTGAAGCCTACCGTCCGCTTGAGACCTACACGGTGGTCGCGCTGATCTACTTCGCGCTTTCGCTGCCGATTGCGAAGCTGGTTCATGTAATCGAGCGTCGTCAGGACCTCGCGGTCCAACGTTGAGGAGAGCCCCATGCAACTCGATTTCTCGACTGTTTTGCCTTACTGGCTGGTGCTGCTCAAAGGCTTGGGGCTCACGCTCGCTTTCACGAGCAGTTGCGCGGCGATCGGAAGTCTCGCCGGATTCGTTCTGAGCCTGCTGCGCATGTCGCCGGCCCGCTGGATGAAGGCCGCAACCGCGCTTTATGTCGAGTTCTTTCGCGGCACGCCGCTGCTGATCCAGCTTTTTTGGGTGTACTTCTGCTTTCCGGTGGTGTTCCGTATTCCGATTCCGCCGTACCTGTCAATGGTCATTTCGCTGACGTTGTACATGGCCGCCATTACGAGCGAAACGTTTCGCGGCGCGTTGAAGTCCATTTCGGCGGAGCAGCATGATGCGTGCACTGCATTGAGTCTCTCGCCGCAGGCAAAGATTGTGTATGTGATCTTTCCGCAAGCGTTGCTGCGTGCAATTCCGCCGTTGCTCTCGAACATCGTCAGCCTGTTCAAGGAGAGCGCACTTATTTCTTCCGTGGGCGTCGCGGATCTGATGTTCGTCGGCCAGAACATTTCGAACAGTACGGCGCGGCCGGTCGAGTTTTTGACGACCGTCGCGATCATCTATTTCCTCGTCGCTTTCCCGCTGACGCGTCTCGTCGGCGTGGTTGAGACCCGATTGCTCAGGCGCTTTGCCTACTAAACCCAACCCTTACTTCGTTCAGCGGAGATTCAAATGCAGATGAAAGGTATCCTGCCGGCGCTTGTTACGCCGTTCAATGCGTCGGGCGCAGTCGACCATGACACGCTCTCGTCGATCCTCGAGTTCCAGTTGAAGGCCGGCGTGAGCGGCTTCGTGCCGCTCGGCTCTACAGGCGAATACTACGCGCTGACCCACGACGAGCGCCGCGCCATTCTGAAGACGGTGCGCGAAGTGGTGGGCGAGCGCGGCACGCTGATCGGCGGCGCAAACGGCTCCTGCACGCGTGAAGTGATCGAACAGACGCGGCTCGTGCGCGACGCCGGCTACACAAACGTGCTGATCGCTCCGCCGTATTACGCGCTGCCTTCGCAGGGAGAGCTGATCGGCCATTACGAAGCCATTCTGGAAGCTGTGCCGGACGTCAACGTGATTCTGTATAACTATCCGGTTCGAACCAATGTCGAGGTCGGTTTTAGCGTGCTCGACGCATTCAAGGACAATCCGCGCGTTGTCGGCATCAAGGAAAGCAGCGGCAATCTGCTGCGCGCGATTGAAATCGGCGAGAAGTACAAAGACCACTTTCAGTTGTCGTGCGGTTCGGACGATCAGGCGCTCGACTTCTTCCTGTGGGGCGCATCGAGCTGGATCTGTGGGCCTGCTAACTGTTTTGTGAAACCGGTCGTGGACTTCTACAACCGATTCAGCGCGGGCGATATTCGTGGCGCGCAGGAAGTGATGCGCTCGCTGTTCCCCGTCATGGCGACCATGGAAGCCGGCAAGTTCGTGCAGAAGGTGAAGTACGGCTGCGAGTTGGCGGGCTTCAAGGTCGGCGCGGCGCGCATGCCGCTCAAGCCGCTGACCGACGAGGAGAAGGCGGATTTCCGCGCAGTGTTCGAAGCGGCGCAGCGATAACGAATACGGTGACAGGCACGCGCGCCGGTAGGAACGTCACCTGCGCGCCTCACCAGGATATCGACAATGACGAGACATAGCTTTAGCTGCATCGAGGGCCATACCGAAGGCATGCCGGTGCGCATGGTGATCGACGGTGCGCCGCCGCTTGCCGGCAAGTCGATGAGCGAGCGCCGCGACGACTTCATTGCAAACCACGACTGGATTCGCCGTTCGCTGACGCTCGAGCCGCGCGGCCACGCGCATATGTCGGGGACCATTCTGTATCCGCCGCTGTCCGCGAACGCCGACATGAGTCTGATTTTCATCGAGACTTCAGGGTGCCTGCCGATGTGCGGCCACGCGTCCATCGGGTCCGTTTCGTTTGCAATTGAAGCAGGACTCGTTCGTCCGAAGACGCCGGGCACAGTCATTGTCGATGTCCCGGCCGGTCAACTCACGGCGAAATATGAAATGGACGGCAATCTCGTCAGGGCTGTCCGTTTCACCAACGTGCCGAGCTTTCTGCTGTATCGCGATGCCGAGGTCGTGCATCCAACCCTCGGCAAGCTCACCGTGGACATTGCATATGGCGGCAATTTCTATCCGATCGTTGAAGCGCAGTCCAACTTTCCCGGCTGCGAGCATTTCACGCCGCAGCAACTCCTCGAGTGGGGACGCGAGATACAGGCAGCGGTGAACCAGACATTCGACGTCGTCCACCCCGACCATCCGGGCATTCGCGGCGTCAGGCACTGCATGTGGACGGGCGCCGCTTTGTCGAGCCAAGCCGACGCGCGCGCAGTGGTGATTGCAGGCGCAAACCTGATCGACCGTTCGCCTTGCGGGACGGGCACGTCGGCGCGCGTGGCGCAGCGTCATGCACGGGGCCTTTTGCACGAAGGCGATACCTTTACTCATCAGAGCCTGATCGGCAGCAGTTTTGTCGGCCGGGTCGAATCGACAACGCAGTTGAAAAGCGGGCTGGACGCCGTGCTGCCGAGCATAGAAGGGCGCGCATGGATTACCGGGCGCGCGGAGCACTACGTCGATGATTCGCAGCCCTATGCGCATGGCTTCACTATCGAGGAGTATCCCGCGTGAACGCAGCACCGAATGAGTTTTTACTGGCAAATCGCCGGGCGCTGCACGAAACCGCGGTCGTGATCGGCGGCGGTATTGTCGGCGTGTGCTGCGCGCTCTATCTGCAGCGCGAAGGCTATGCGGTCACGCTGGTCGATCCGGAAGCGCCTGGCAACAGCACGGCAAAATGGAGTTGTGGGCAGATCGCGGTGAGCGAGATCATCCCGCTGTCGAAGCCCGGCATCCTGATGAAAGTGCCGGGCTGGCTGATGGATCAGAAAGGGCCGCTCGCTCTGCGGCCGAGCGCGCTGCCAGGCATTTTGCCGTGGTTTTTCCGCTTTCTCATGTGCGCGCGTCATTCAAAGATCGTTGACATCGCGCAGGCCATGGCGACCCTGACACATGACGTCTACGGCGACTACGCGCCCCTGCTCGACGCATGTGAGGACAAGACCTTGATGGGTGAGCGGCCGATTATCGAGGTATTCGACAATCCCGTCGGCATTGCGCACGAGCAACCGCATCTGGATCTGCGTGCGTCGCTGGGTTTCACATCGCAGCGCCTGAACGCGAAGGAAATCGGCGATCTGGAGCCCGCCCTTGGGGGGCGATTCGCGCACGGCCTGTTGTTTCCCGACTGGCGAGCAGTAAGCGACACAGAGGGATTCATTGCGGCCCTGACGCAAAGTTTCATGGCGCGCGGCGGCCGCCGCGTTCGCAGCGAGGTTGCGCGGATCGACGAAGAGAATGGACGCGCGACGGGTGTCGCGTTGGCAAACGGCGAGCGCGCGGCGGCGGCGTGTGTGGTGGTGGCGGCCGGCACGGGTTCGCGGCGCTTCTTCCCGGCGCTGGGCGTGAGCGTTCCGCTGGCGGGCATTGCGGGATACCAGGCTGTGCTTCGCCATCCCGGCGTGGAGATGCGGCACTCCACGATTTACGCCGATGGCGGTTTCTGCTTCAGCCCGATGACGCGCGGCCTGCAGATCGGCGGCACGATCGAATTCGCAGCGCCTAATGCCAGGCCGAATTTCGGCCGTGCGGACATCATCCTGGAAAAAGCAAGGCGGGTGCTCCCGCAATTGCAGACGGCCGATGTCGAGTACGGTGTCGGCTATCGTCCGTTTCTTCCTGATACGAAGCCGATCATCGACCGTTCGCGCCGCTTGCCGAACGTATTCATGGCGTTCGGTCACGGGCAGTTGGGTCTGACACTCGGCGCCACGACCGGGCGCCTGATTGCCGATCTGGCCGCCGGGCGGACGACGAAGCAGGACCTCGCACCATTCAGCGCCTATCGCTTCTCCTGAGAGACATTCGATGAAATCATACGAGCACCTGTTTATCGATGGCCAATGGGCGGCCCCAGTCAAGCGCGGCACTTTCGAAACCGTCGACCCGAGCAACGAGACGGTGATCGCGCGAGTGGCCGCTGCAACGTCCGAAGACATCGACCGAGCGGTCAAAGCCGCGCGCAAGGCATTCGACGAAGGACCATGGCCGCGCATGAGCGGCGCAGAGCGCGCCGCGATTTTACGCAGAATCGGCAAAGGCATTCGCGACCGCTTGCAGGAACTCGCGGAAATCGAAGTGCGCGACAACGGCAAGCCGCTTCCCGAAGCGCTCTGGGATCTGGGCGATGCAGCCGGTTGCTTCGAGTTCTACGCGGGTCTTGCAGAACGATTGGACAGGGACGCTGAAAAGCCCGTCGCGCTTTCCGACGATCGCTTCAGTTCGGTGGCGCGCAAGGAGCCCGTCGGTGTGGCCGGTGCGATCATTCCCTGGAACTTCCCGCTGCTCATGGCCGCGTGGAAGGTTGCGCCTGCGCTCGCGGCCGGCTGCACGATGGTGCTCAAACCGTCGGAGCTTACTCCGCTGACGGCGCTCGAACTCGCTCATATCGCGGCTGCCGCCGACCTGCCGCCGGGCGTGCTGAACATCGTCACGGGGCTCGGCCACGAGGCAGGCGCGCCGTTGAGCGAGCATCCCGCCATCGATAAACTCGCTTTCACCGGCAGCGTGCCGACCGGCAGCCGCATCATGCAGGCCGCCGCGCGCGACATCAAGAATGTGAGCCTCGAACTGGGCGGCAAGTCGCCGTTCATTGTGTTCGCGGATAGCGACATCGACGCGGCTGTCGAATGGATCATGTTCGGCATCTTCTGGAACCAGGGGGAGGTCTGCTCGGCCACGTCGCGCGTGCTGGTGCAGCGGGAAATCTACGCGCGGCTGGTCGAGCGGCTTGCGGAGCAAACGCGCAAAATCAAGATTGGCAACGGCCTTGAGGACGGTGTGCTGCTCGGGCCGCTCGTCAGCAAGGGGCAGTACGAGAAAGTGCTGGCGGCCGTCGAGCGGGGCAAGCAGGAAGGCGCGCGGCTCGTGACCGGCGGCAGTCGTCCGGCTCATCTGGACACCGGTTATTTCATGGAGCCCGTCGTTTTCGCGGATGTGCCGGAACTCAGCTCGATCTGGCAGGAAGAAATCTTCGGACCTGTGGTGTGCATTCGAGCGTTCGCGGACGAAGCAGAAGCGGTGCGGTCCGCGAACGACTCGCGCTTCGGCCTGGCAGCAGCGGTCATGTCGCGGGACGACGAGCGCTGCGAGCGCGTAGCCCGCGCGTTGCGTGCAGGTATTGTGTGGGTCAACTGTTCGCAGCCCACCTTCACCGAAGCGCCGTGGGGCGGCTATAAGCAAAGCGGCATAGGGCGCGAGCTCGGGGAGTGGGGCCTCAATAACTATCTGGAAACGAAGCAGATCACGCGCTACAGCAGCGACAAGCCGTGGGGCTGGTACATCCGGTAATCAGGTAAGGCGGTCAATCATGCGCTGGAAAAAGACACTGCAACTTGTCGACGTGCATTGCGAGGGCGAGATCGGCAAAGTCATCACGGCAGGCGTAGTCGGTATTCCCGGCGACACCATGCTGGACAAGATGAACTACATCAACGAGGTCGACGACAGTTTGCGCAGGCTCGTCGTACTCGAGCCGCGAGGCTGTCTGCAGATGTCGGTCAATCTGCTGCTGCCGCCCACTCGCCCGGAAGCGCACGCCGGCTTCATCGTATTGCAGGCGGACAAGGCGCATCCCATGTCGGGCAGCAACGCGATCTGCGTGGTGACCGCATTGCTCGAGCTCGGCATGGTCGAAATGCGGGAACCCGAAACCGTCGTGATTCTCGACACGCCGGCGGGGCTCGTGACCGCGCGCGCGAGCTGCGGGGACGGTCGCTGCACTGGGGTCTCGCTGGACATGGTGCCTTCGTTTGTCGAACGGTTGGACTTCGGGTTCGAGACGTCGCAGTTCGGCACCATCGAGGCCGATATCGCGTTTGGCGGTGTCTACTACGCGCTCGTCGACGTGGATCAGGTGGGCCTCGAGATTGCCCCGGAAAATGCGCGCCAGCTCGCCGAGCTCGGCGTGTCGCTCAAAGATGTGATCAACCGGCAGATTCAGGTCCAGCATCCCCTCTATCCGCAGATCGATGAAGTCGCCTATGTGATGTTCCGCAAGCGCATCGGCGACGCGCTTTATCAGACCTGCACGACGCTGCCGCCTGGCCGGGTCGACAGGTCGCCGTGCGGAACGGGAAGTTCGGCGAATCTGGCCGCGCTCGCTGCACGCGGTCTTGTCGATGTCGGCAGCCGGCTCAAGTCGCGCTCGACGATTGGCGGCGAGTTCAACATCGAATTGCTTGGCTGGACAGAGGTGGGCGGCCGTCCGGCAGTGCTGCCGCGCGTGCAGGGAAGGGCATGGCTGTACGGCATCCAGCAGATCGGCGTCGATCCCGACGATCCGCTCGCGGCCGGCTTCATGCTGAGCGATACATGGGGCTCTGGTTTCCCGAAGGCCTGAGGCAGAGCGCGCGATGATAAACTTGAATGCGCGCCCGTCCTTTCGGGCCTACGACGACGGCGGTGAAACGATGAGCAAGAGTACAGGCGAAACTGTGGGGACCGGACGCCGGCATGGGGGGCGTTACATCTATGAGGAGTTGCGCAAGCAGATTCTCACGCTGCAGCTGAAACCAGGCGCGCCGCTCGACGAAGTATCGCTCGCCGCCCAATTCGGTTTGTCCAGATCGCCCGTGCGCGACGCGCTGGCGCGGCTCATCAGCGAAGGTCTTGTGACAATTCTTCCGAACCGCACAACGCTCGTCACGCCGTTTGAAATCGAAGAATTCCCGAAGTATATTTCCGCGCTCGATCTCATCCAGCGGGCAGTGACGCGGCTCGCCGCATTGCACCGCAGCGAGGCGGAGCTTGCGCGCATCCGCAAAGCGGACGACGTCTACATGCAGGCCGTCGAAAGCGGCGACTTTCAGGCGATGTCCGAGACCAACAAGGCGCTGCATATGGCCATCGCGCATGCCGCAAATAATCCCTATTTCGTGGGCTATTATGAGCGGCTTCTCGGCGAAGGGCAGCGTCTGTTGCATCTGCACTTCGACTTCACGGTCACGTCGCCGACCGCGTCCAAGCTGGGACGCGACCACGCCGATCTGATCGATGCGATTGCGCGCAAGGATGCCGACGCCGCCGAAAAGCTTGCGCACGAACACACCATGCTGTTCCAGAAGCGTTTCCTCGATTACATGCGTCAGAACATGACGGAATCGATGGCGGTTCTGTGATTGGTATCAGCATCGGTACCGGCCACGCGACCACGCCCGTTGCAACCAGACCAAGATCATCATTGCTGTCCGCAATCGCTTCAGGCAGATCGCGAAGCGCCGACCACTCAAGCCGTCCAGCCATGGCCAGCGCGACGGTGACCAGGCGGCTCAGGTTCGCGCACATCTCCTTGCTTCATAGCGCAGCACACACATCGGCATCCTCCTTTTCAGGCGCTGACAGCTGCGCAGTCCGCCATGATGGGTCGCTAGCGCCTGCGCCAGCGTCGTACAACCAGAACGCCATTCGCCGACGCCTGCTTCCACGTCGATGCGGCCTGCGTTACGCGCGTCGTAAAGATCGACGAAGGCAGCCCATGCGCGAAATTCATGCGGTTCGGAGACCGCGCCAGGATGACGGTGACGGCTAGCGACGATAGTGGGCACGCGCGGTCTGAGACGGTCGACCAACGGGTCGTGCCTGCGCGGTGCTATCCCGAAGAAGCCGCGGTCATGAGAGTACTCTTGACCGGGGCTGCCGGATAAGTTGAAAGTGCGCTCGTCGAGCGCCCATTGCCCGACGTGATTGCTGGGGCCGGCGCCTTATCGGAACTTCTCTGATCGAAAAGCGAAGCAAAGTTGTCACCGGCCAAGGCCCTCGCACATGAGGTCGGAGCCTCCAAGATGTGGAGGCGGCGCGGACGACCTTTTGGTGATTCAAACGTTGGCCCCTTGGGCGCCCAAAACCGGCGCAAGCCTATCCTGCCATCACTTTTGCAATATCGTTTTTCCGTTGCTTCGTTCGATGCTTTCCGTGAGGTCGGCGCGTCGAGTCTGCGAGGTCGTTCATGCCATTCCGTTAGCCACCGACAGAAAGTCTGCTCGCGTCGCCGGTCCGTGCAGATTGGCTGGTCGAGTTAAGTGCGTGAGGTCGGCACTGCGAGTTCGTTTCCTTGGGCGCTACGGTTCGTGAGTTCCGGGCCACGAATCTGAGAAGGGAATTCCCTCGCGTCGCTTCGATCGGCAGTCACAGTTTGGCTGGTCGCAGTCAGATTTCGGCTCACTCCGGCACCTCGGTTTGCGATGTCCGGTTGGTCAGTCCGTATCGGTGCGACATGCAATCGGCGAGCGCGAACGCTGGCGTTTGTCGGCTTCATTCATCGCGGTTGTAGGTTTGGCGACCGTAGTTCGCGGTTTGTAGTGCCGGTAGTTTGCCGATAACCGTGCGGCAGTTTGCGGAGCCACCTGTCCAGTCTGCGCTCCTCGATCTTCGAAGTTGTTCGCTTGCAGAAAACCCGACAAAAATTTTTTCCGTTCCGTCAATTTCCGACGTATTCCAAACGCTTCCGAAAGTGCAGTCGGCGCGCCGGATGGGGTATTGACGCGCCTTTTATTGATTCGCATGATGATCTCGAAGGTGACGTATGGGAGCGAATCGTGCCGGGTGCAAAGAGCTATACGCGGGCGCAGTGGGACGACTTTTTCCGTACGCTGGAAGCATTGCCCGAGAAACCCCGGAACGAGCAACGCGTCACGGTCAGCGACGCAATGAAAGAGAAGCGCGTGCAGATCGCAGCGACGCAAGCGAAGGGCTATACGCTCGAAGAGATCGTGCAGGAGGCCGAGCGGAAAGGGATCGATGTCAGCATCGGTGCGATCAAATATGCGTTGTATCGTCCAGCGCCTGCCGATGCAAACTCCGCGGTAACCGATACGCGAGGCAGCGGTAGAGGACAATCGCCGTCGGGTCGAAAGAAAGCGGAAAAGCGCGCAGGCAATGCGCGCGACGATACACGACAACAAAGGGAAAGGGGCGTAAATCAGCCGGGATCGATGCAGATACAGGACGCGTTCTCGTTTGAGATCAGACCTGATATCGAAAACCTTTAGGAAGTCGCGCATGGATACGACCCAACCCATATTTCTAGTCGGCGGAAGCAAAGGCGGTGTCGGCAAAAGCATGGTGACGCTTTCTCTCGCAGATCACCTGCAGCGGCGGGATGCCCACGCCGTTCTGGTCGAAACGGATACGTCGAATCCTGATGTCATGAAAGCGCTCCGGGATGAGATGAAATGCGCAGCGTATGACCTCGACGATGCGGATGGCTGGATCGGCTTCGTTAACTTTTGCGATATGCACAGGGGTGCTGCCGTGATCGTGAACACGGCAGCGCGCAATCAGACGGGAGTGGCCCGATATGGCGGGACACTGGCCCGGACGCTCGGTGAACTGGAGCGGAAACTCGTCGTGCTGTGGGTGATCAACAGGCAGCGTGACAGTCTGGAGTTGCTGCACATCTTCGCGCAGACGTTCCCCGATACAGTAACCCACGTCGTTCGCAACGGCTACTTCGGCACGCCCGACAAGTTCGCGCTGTATCAAGAATCGCAGCTTCGCAAATCGATCGAGACGAAGGGCCGATCGCTGGATTTCCCTGATCTTGCGGACCGGGTTGCCGACGAGTTGCGTAGCCAACGTATCTCGATCCGAAAGGCGGCTGAGACAATGCAAATCGGGCAGCGCGCGGAGCTGTTTCGCTGGCGTGAGTTGTGCGACGCCATGTTCTCCACGGTGATCAGCACCGATGGGACAGACCGTGAGCAATAGGCGGTCAAGGCCCGTCGACCCGCTCATCGGCCTATTTCGTGAGGTGTCGGGCGATGTTCCGGACGAGGCCAGCCTGGCTCGTATGCGCCGGGTATCCGGCGCTCTGAATCTACGTGACAACGATGCGCTATGGGCGATGATTGCCGTGCTCGAATACTACGCACGGCTATACGAGGCTATGCCCGAACGTATCCGATGGGCAAGCGAGGGAAGCCTCGAAGCCGCACGCCGGGAAGTCGGCGGTGCGACTGATGCATTAATGCAGCAACACCAGGATGCGCTTGAGCGATGCAAGGCGACGATCCAATTGGCGGAAAACCTGATACAGGAACACGAGGCGCGGTATCGGGCGGCGCTGGCGAGCGTGAATGAGACGGCGATGACGGCCTTGATCGAACGCATGTCGACTCGGGTTTCGCGCGTGGCAGGTAACCGGCTGATCGGTGCGGCGGCGGCTTCGGCACGCGAGCAACGTGAGCGATTGGACGGCACCATTACCACATTCGAACGGGCGGTCGAGGCGTCGGAGGCGCGGGTGGAGGCGATGGCGACTCGCATGGAAGAGGGTTTCGTGCGCTTGATGCATCGGTTATTGGTGGTTGGCGGTGCCGCGCTCTGCCTGTTACTGGTTCTCGGCGGGGGCGCAGGTTGGTGGATTGTGTGTCATTTGGCAGGCGCGGACTGTCGTGCAGTGCAGGTTCGGCAGGCAGACGGCGGGCCCTAAAGGGCGCTGCCGTCTGATGTGTCGCCCTCGCGGGCGCAAGGGTCTACGTTAGTCGGTGCGCGAGACAGCTTGCGGTGAGTTCAGCGTAGTGGCGGTTGGGAAGGGCCACGGCAGCTGCCCGGTGCGGGTGGCGGAAGGCGCTTCGGGATCGCGAGGTGTATTGTTAACGTGCTTGTCGCCGTCGCCAGTATCCGACTCAGCATCGGCATCGTCGTCGCCCTCTGCATTGCCGCCATCTTCCGCAGTACCGGTCTCGTCCTCATCCTCGTTGTCCTCGCGGACAGCCCACGACGGCATGGCCGGGGTGTCGCGGTCGGTGAGGATTTCCGGGAGCCATGCGACGTTGGCGAGGCGCAGTTCGGCTTCGGCAGCGGCGTCGGCCTTTTTCATCTTCGCGAGGTCGGCGGCCACCTTTGGTGACACGGCGGCGGACACGACCTCGGCGATGCGAGCCTTGCTGACATGGTCGAAATACGTGATGCGGTTTGCCTTCCAGTACCTGGTCATATCGAGGTTCAGCGCATCCGCGAGCGCATTGATTGCAAGCGGCTTTTCCTCGCCCGCGATGCCGTCCAGCAGCGTCCCGGTGCAGAACGCGAGCAGATCGAGCAACGTCGTGCCGGGGTCTTGCTGGATCAACCAAGGGAGCAGGTCGGATCGTTTCGTCGGCAGTTCCTCGACCCACCGTGCGCGCTGCGCTTCGATAGCATTCCATGCTTGACTCTCGGGCAGGTCGTCTGCCGCACGCAGCAGCCGGTCGTGATTGTTTTCTCCGGACAGTGTCAGATAGTCCGGCGCGGACGTATAGCCATAGTGCTCGGGCAGCGCCTGCGGGATCAGATGCCGCAGCAGCGCTGCCAGCGCAACGGTCGGCTGTGCGACCAATTCCGCGTGGATAGCGGCGGCGCGGTGCGCGGTCAGTCGCTGGCAGAGCTTCGAACTGTGGACGGGTTTGGCCTTTGGATCCTTCATGTCCGCTTTGTCGGGGGCGTCGGCTGCGGGCACACCGGTGACGGTCGCACCTGCCGCGTCCAGCGCCGCGCTGTTCTCGCGCCGCACGAGGCCCCGTTCAACGGTGAGTTCGCCTTGTGCGCCGACGATCACGTATGCGCCAGCCTCCGCCATCTGTGACGTATCCCACAGGACGGCGTGGCTTTCGATCGCCGTGATTGCGGCACTCGTTCGCTCGATTTCGAGGTCGAGGCGTTCCGCTTCTTCGTAGGCGTTTTCATCGTCGTCCGACAGTGCGTCAAGCGTTTCGGCGAGTTCATCGCGCTGCGCCGTAAGCACGTCGATATGGCGCTGCTCGTCCTCGGTGTACGGGCGGTGAACCGGTTGCAATCTGCCGTAGCGGTTCAGTTCGAGCACATCGCGCTCGACACGCGTTTCGATCCAGCCCCAGCCTTCGGCGCGGACTTCCTCGGCGGCGGCGTCAAGCTTCTGTGCGACCAAGCGTTGCAGCAGGTCGGCGTCGGCGATGTAGCCCGCGTTTTCGTCGTCGCTGAACAGATCGCGGCGTACGTAGCCACCTGCTGCCTCGTAGGCGGGGAGGCCAACGAAACGCACCAGACGGCTTCGGCTCGCGTCGATCTCGGCACGCGTGATTGCCTGCCGCAAATAGTGCGGCTGACGCTGCCACTCGTTTGCCTCAAACCAGAGGCGTTCCTGTGTTTCGTGGTCGTCAGCGAGGGCAAGCGCTGACAGTTGGTCTAGCGTGATTGCGTCCTCGCGCAGCAGCGCAAGCAGCTTAGGCGATACGTTGGCGAGCTTTATGCGCCGCCTAACGGTGATGGGCGAGGCGGAAAATAGGGCGGCGATGTAATCGACGCTGCGACCTTCCTCGGCCAGCATCCGATACGCACGCAACACGTCGAAGGGATCCAGTCCCTCTCGCGCACTGTTCTCGATTAGCGAAATCGCGAGCGCTTCGCCTTCGCTAACGATCCGAACGGGTACCGGATAGTCGGCGGCGATATGCTCTTGCTCGAACAGCAGGTCGAGTGCCGCTTCTCGACGCTGACCCGCACAGACGCCGTATTTGCGGTGTTTTCCGCGCGAGCCTTTGATTTCATGGACGACGAGGTTTTGCAGCAACCCTTTCGCGCGGATGTTGGCGGCCAGCCCTGCGATGCCAGCGAGAGACTTGGTGCGAACGTTCAGCGGTGAGCGCCGCAGGCTCGAATACGGCACGGTCACGACTGGCTGCTCGTCGCCGAAATTCGTTTCGAGCACGATTGCTGATTCAGCGGCTCCATTGGGGATGCTGACGGTGTTGACATTTTGGGCTTGCATGATCGACTCCGGAAAGTTGGAAAGAGGGTGCCGGGCCAGTGCGGTGCGAATGCGTCAGAACGTGACCCGACGGGCGTTCCGGCGCAAAGGCCGAGAAGCGGGGCAGCGTGGGTGCGCCGCCCCGGAGTCGCTACGCCTTCATCTGGCGCATGGCGTCGGCGAGCATCCACAGGGCGCGGTTGAGCTTCACGTTCTGGTCGATACCGGTGATCGGACGCGTGGACATGGAGCGACCCGAGCGCGAGCGTCCATGCAGCCCCCCCTTCGTGAGGTTTTCCTGCACGCGGTTGAAGACGGTCCAAAGGTCGTCGCGGCGATCCTCGAATCGACGCGGGGCGAGCAACTGGCTGTCGGTAATGGGGGCGGGCGCTTCAGCGTCGGTCGGGTCGTAGCGCAGCGCGAGGGCCGAACGGGCGAACGCGTGTTGTTCGTCGCGGTCGAGCGTCACAGCGCGCATGCCGTCCTTTTGCTCGCGGATCAGGTCGAAGCCGTCGAGCACGTCGAAGGCACCGTTAATCACGTTTTGCACAACGTTGCCTTTGTGCGGCACACGGATATCGGCGATGTTGTCGCCGGCTACCATGCCGTTTTGGCACACAAACCGGAATGTGCCTGCGAGCATCTGATAACTGCTCGTGCCATCGTGCGAGTTCAGCATTACGATTTCATCGGCTTCCTCGCCGGTGATCTGATCGGCATGACGTAGCCGGAGCATATGCTTGGTGAATTCGCGCTTGCCCTCATCACGCACTCGGGTCTGGCAGATCATGAACGGCTGAAAGCCTTCGCTGCGGAGGCCACGCAGCACCTCGATGGTGGGAATGTAGGTGTAGCGCTCGGAGCGGCTCTCGTGCTTGCCGTCCGCGAAAATGGAGGGCGCAACGCGGCGAATCTGGTCGTCTGAGAGGGGCGTGTCAGCGCGCAGCATCGGGGAGCCGTAACGGAAAGAGGAAGCGAGTTGCATGGCAATCTCCACAGTCAAGGTTGAGGACCTGAACCGGGCGTGGGGATGTGACTTGCCGTTGTGGCTGGACACCTCCCGGTGGAACTCGGGGTTGGCTTTACTGCCGCCAGGCTCCCGGGTTCCCGCCCGTGCGACTGGAGGAGCCGATAGCGGGCAGGCGTCAAGGAAAAAAGGCGAGGGAGGGGTGCGGGCAACACGGTCCCTCGCCCCTTGATGCCTGCCCGCTATCGGCTACGGTCGCGGGTCAAGGGCGGGAACCAGGGAGTCGGGTGCATGCCATGCCGCGGGTTGACCGGGTGGGGATTATGCGTTGCGCGCGGCTTTGACTTCGGCGCTAAGTATTGAATGCTCCGCGGTGGCGAAGCGGCGCGCAGCTCGACGTGTCGTAAGCCAGTTACGGTCACTAATCTGCTCGATTCTTCGCGACCTTGGCTGATGCTGGGTGTTGCTTTATCAAGACGGGGCGCGAAACTAAGAATCGCGTCGGTCAGGGCGGAAGTTGAGTTAAGGCATTTTCACAAATTCGCTTTTTTCTTCGCGCCGCCCTTCTGTCGCAGGACCATCGGTCGAGTTTATGCAATATGCATGGATCGGTAGCAGAGCAAGCACTTCTTTCCTTTTTCGCAGCGGATCATCTATCATTTTTGCCACTTGCTCGACTGCGGCACGAGATGAATGCAAATCGAAAGGTTTGGGTAAGGGCTACTGCCGTTGGGTTAAAAGACGAGTCAGCGTCGGTATAACAACATTTCCTCATGGATCGAGGCCGAGACCAAAGCTGGGGTTACTGAACTTATGAGCCTGTATGAACTGGCCATCCTAGGCAGCGCAACTGCTGTCAACCGGCGTCGCCTGAGCGCAACGATCGAAGCCATGATCGAGGATTTTGGCATGACGCTAGGGGCGGACGTGGTCATTCACGACGCGGCATCAACACAAACTCGTGATGTCCGCGCCGCATTTGCAGCAGCCTATTTTGGTGGCGCCCCGTTGAGTGACGTCGAACCGGCGCGGGCGCTGGTCGTCGCTAGTGCGCCCGTTATCCCCACCGTTGCGCCCGGTCAGCAGTTTGGTGCAGTGATCCCGGATTTCCTTCAGTCGGCGAATGGCCTGACGCGCCGGGACGATGACCCCGAGATGACTGCGCTTGCCTCGGCGCTACTAGAATGCGTTGGGCTGCTGCGTCGCCAGCGACGTGTCTTCGTCAGCTATCGCCGGACCGAGTCTCGGGCGGCGGCCCTCCAGTTGCATGACCTGCTGTCATCGCGGGGCTTCGATGTGTTTCTCGACACGCACGACATCCGGCCCGGTGATCCGTTCCAGGATGTGCTCTGGCATCGACTCGTTGACTCGGACGTCATGGTCATGCTCGATACACCAGAGTATTTCGACAGCCGCTGGACCCGTCAGGAAATCGGGCGGGCGAGGGCCAAGGAAATTCAGGTTCTGCGCGTCATCTGGCCTGAGCACGTCCCGACGAAACTCACTGACCTGTCAGAGACCGTGTACCTTGACGTCGGCGATCTCGAAGGGGCTGATGGCCCGATCGCGCATGCAACGGCTGATTCCATCGTATTGCGGATCGAGCGACTGCGCAGTCGCAGCATCGCTTCGCGGTACATGTCGATCACCGGAAAGTTGCGCGCGGATGTCGAAAAGATCGGTGGCTCGATAGAAGCGATCGGCGCGCACCGCGCCATCGCGCTACGCCTGCTTGACGACAGGAAGATCTGGGCCTACCCGATCGTTGGGATTCCCACTGCGGAGACGCTTCATGATGTCGCAGACAAGGCGCAGCGTGCGGCGCAGCGCGAAGCCCCCGTGCTCGTCTATGACCACATTGGCATCCGCGATGCCTGGACTTCGCACCTGCGCTGGCTTGACGAGCATATCCGCGCGGTTCGCGCGATCAAGGTCTCCGAGGCGGGGTGGACACTTGCTGCGTGGGAAGACTGATCATGAACGACGCCATCTTCCTTTCGGCCGGGGTCCCAGATCCGCGCAGGGGGCCCGACTATGCGGCGACTGCCGACAGCGTGGCGATCGCCGCTGCCGTCTCGGCGCTCGTGCATGTCGTTCTCGGTCGCCGGGCGCTGGTCTGGGGCGGTCACCCCGGCATCACGCCGATGATCTGGGTCGTCGCGCAGGATATTGGCGTCCAGTACGAGAAGTGGGTCCGGCTTTATCAGTCGAGCTTCTTCAGGGATGAGTTTCCCGAAGAGAACGCGCGATTCCAGAACGTCACGTTCACCGACGCCGTGGAGGCGGACCGTGACAAAAGCCTGCTCCTGATGCGTGAACGCATGTTTTCCGAGAACCAGTTCAAGGCGGCCGTATTTATCGGCGGTATGGGCGGGATCGTGGAAGAGTATGAACTGTTCCGGCAACATCAGCCGCACGCCAGCGTGATCCCGGTGCTCTCAACGGGTGGCGCAGCACTGCGGCTGGCTGAACGCATCGGGCACCTGCCGGCGGACCTGTCGAATGATCACGACTATGTCGCGCTGTTCCATCGGTGTCTTGACATATCGGTAAAAGAGGAGCGCTATCCCACGCCTGACATGCAGCCCGATACGGTGGAGGATCGTTTCTGGACACCTCCTAGGAAGAAGGAATCCTGATGGATGGCAACGACCGTGCGGGAAGTGGCGGCTGATGACAGTCGTCGCGCTGGTCCGGATCAAGTTGTCTGTGTTTCAGGGAGCGGCCGACGGCGGCCAGTTTTTGATCAGATTGAGAACAGTTTTCCAAAATGCAGTCGATCGTGCAAAGCGGTGACGATCGTCGACGTTTGTCATACGTCTACGGGGGGCGGGAAGTGGCAGAACAAAGAAACGTATTTATCAGTCACGTCCATGAGGACGATGCGGGGCTCCAGAAGTTCAAGAATCTGCTGGCGCCAAAAGGCGTTGACGTCCGGGATTCCTCGATTCACACGGGGAAATTCAACAATGCGACCGACGAGCACTACATCAAGACGCAGATCCTCGCGCCTGCGATCAACTGGGCTGGCGTGTTCGTCTGCTACGTCTCCCCGCTCACGAAGGACAGTAAATGGGTGAACTGGGAGATCGAATATGCGGCCAAGCAGGGGAAGCGTATCGTCGGCGTCTGGGAGCATGGCGAGAGGGAATGCGATCTTCCCGAGGCGTTGAAGCAGTATGCCGATGCGATGGTGGGCTGGAATGGCGATGCCATCATCGATGCGATCAACGGCAAGGACACGTGGGAAAAGCCGGATGGCGGTCCCTGCGATCCGGTCCCCCTCAAGCGGCATCCCTGCTGATGGCCCGCGTTCACTCTTACGTGGTGCGCTACGACAGCGGCTTCGCGCCCAATCCCTTCTACGGCTACTGCACACTCGCCACCTGCAAGCCCTCGATCCGGCGCAGCGCGTCCGTTGGCGATTGGGTGGTTGGCAGCGGCAGCAACGATCGAAGCGTGCGTCGTGGCGGGCATCTGGTGTACGCGATGCGGGTCACGGACACGCTTACATTCGATGAATATGGCGCAGATCCGCGTTTCGGCCCGAAAAAGCCGTTTCGTCACGGAAGCCGCAAGCAAAGTTGTGGCGACAACATCTACTTCAGAGACGGGCCGCAGGCACCGTGGGAACAGCGCGATTCATTCCATTCGCTGCCCGACGGCTCGCTCAATCCGGAACACGTGTGTAGGGACACGGGTGTAAACCGGGTGCTGGTCAGCGACGACTTTGTTTATTTTGGCGGCGAGGGTCCCGCGTTTCCCGAAGACCTGAAAGACCAGCAAGGTCGTCCGCTGTGCAAGTCGGGGATCGGCCTGACGACGTTCGACGATCCATTGCTGGTCGCCGGCCTTGAACAGTGGATTCGCAGTCTGGGGGCGACGGGGTATCAGGGCGCGCCGTTCGAATGGTTGACGCTTCGCAGGTGATCGATGAAGAAGGAAGGCACCCTATTGTTGTCCGACTACGCGGCGCAGATTGCACCCACAGACGTTCTTGGCCGGAGCGATTTCAGCCCCGTGCTCCAGGGGCTGTATGGCGAGGTCGGCGGGATCATGACGACGGCCAAGAAGCACGTGCGTGAGCAATCCGCCTTCCCGGGGTTCCGCAAGGCCGCAGAAGAAGAATTCGGCGATACCCTGTGGTATCTGGCTGCCATCTGCCGACGACTCGACGTCCCGCTTGAAGAAGTGTTCGCCGAGGCGGCGAATCACGGCAACTTCAGGAACGTGGGAGCGGCGAGCGACGTCATGGAAGGCGCGATGGCCTACATCGCGGTGCCGGTCGCCGTTCCGGTTCCGCTTGACACGACGTTGGTGCGACTGGGGCAGTCGGCCGCAGCCCTGCTCGGATCGGTCGCTCCGGATCGCTCCAGTCTGGTCGCATTTGCCCGGGCCTATCTGGATGCGATGCATGCGGCAAAACTCGCTTTCTCGGACGTGGCGCGTGGCAATATCCGGAAAGCGCGCGGGGCGTTTCTGGAGCCCGGGACGGCCGATCTGGCCAGCCTTGATTTCGACAGGGCGTTCGGACGCGAAGAGCAGTTGCCCAGGGAATTCCGGATCAGGGTCAACCAGCGCGGCAGCGGCAAGAGCTACCTTCAGTGGAACGACGTTTTCATCGGGGATGCTCTGACCGACAACATCGCGGACCGCGATGGTTACCGGTTTCACGACGTCTTTCATTTCGCGTATGCGGCGATATTGCACTGGTCGCCGGTGATGCGCGCGTTGATCAAGCATAAGCGAAAGAGCAATTCGAGGTACGATGAAGAGCAGGATGGCGGGCGGGCGATCGTTGTTGAAGAAGGGCTTACGGCCTGGATTTTCTCGAAGGCCAAGGAACTCAATTTCTTCGAGAACCAGAAGAAGGTTTCTCTTGGGATCCTGAAGACCATCGGTGAATTCGTGAATGGCTACGAAGTCGAAAAATGCCCGCTCAAGCTTTGGGAGCGGGCGATCCTGGACGGCTATGCGGTATTCCGTCAAATGAAAGAAAACGAAGGTGGCTGGATCGTTGGTAGTCGGGAACAACGTACCATTGCCTATCTGCCACTTGAGCCAATGGAATGAAGATCCATCCGTTTGTTGAGGCAGTGGCCTCGCTGCAGTTTGAAGACTGTTTCAATCCCTATTCGGATCGTTGCGAAGTGCATGACCGGCGTGACGCGCCGCGTCGCCGCGCAGCCGCGCTTTCCGCCATGGTGCGGTGCGCGGTGCAGGAGCCAGTGGACGCAATCTGGATCGGGCGGGACCTGGGATACCGGGGAGGGCGTCGTACAGGGCTGGCGCTGACTGACGACGTCCATATCAGTCAGCATGCCAGACGATGGAATCTTGAGCTTTCCGAAGAGCGCCCGACGAAAGGCAGCGCGGTGTCGGAACGGACTGCCGCGGTGATATGGAACATGCTGGAGCACATTGATGCCCGCATTTTCCTGTGGAATGTCTTCCCGCTTCATCCGCATGATGCGGGCGATCCCTTCTCCAACCGGCAACATAATGCCCGCGAACGACGCGCCGGGGAAGAACTGCTGCAGCAACTCATCGTCCTGCTACGGCCGGCCCGGATTGTTGCCATCGGCAACGACGCCGCAGCCGCGGCGAATCGCATTACCGGTTCTGTGCCTGTGATCTGCGTGAGACACCCCAGCTATGGAGGACAGACGCAGTTTCAGCAGCAGATCGCCGATCTGTATGGACATTCGGCGAGGGCGGACTCACTGTTTTGACCCGTTACGTGGCATTTGTCGGCAGTGATGCAGTGAGAGCCGAGCAATTTTGAAGTGTTTGCTTGATTGGAAATTCTGACAGAAGCGACATGGACGACAAGAAAGCAGTCTTTATTTCGTATGCTTGGGGCGGAGTGCTTGATAGGAAAGAGGAGTTGCGAACGGATATCGTGACCTCCCTTTCAACTGAATTCTCAGTTTTCTGGGATCGTCGCAGCATTTCGTTTGGCGAAGTGCCCGAAGAAGTAGTATCGAACGCTTTGCAAAGGCGGCCACTTGTCGTCTTTTGTCTGTGCGACGAGGAATACATCGCGGCTGCGTCCACGGTCGACTCGGGTGTATACCGCGAGCTCGCAATATTGGCGCAGATTTCGGCTTCAAAAGAGGTGCGTGTAGTTCCAGTCCTGCTTGATGGCGAATGTCTTCCCAGGTTACCTGCGCCACTTTCCGGTCGAGTGCCTCTCGACATCTCTGAGGTATACGCGCGGGGTCTCAAGCTAGGTCAAACGATGTGGGCCGTTGCGTCGGGTGCGTCTCAGGAAGATGTAACCAGGTCGCTGTCCGAGCAACTTCGTCGTGCAAATGTGCGGGATAAGGCAACGGCTTATTTTCGCGACTCGCCAACCAGCCTATATGGTTGCGGCCGTACTCACGTAGTTGAGGACGGCCTGGGGAGAATTTTGCGGCCGCCGCAGTGGATGATGGATCGCATAGAGTGGAAGCGAAGGCTATTGGAGGAGGACGATGCTTTCTGGCCGACAAAGGGAATTTGGCAATGGCATCGCGGTACGGCCTCCTCGGGACTGTGTGCGTTGGGAATGGCGGCGTGTGCCGCGTTCTTCCCAAAGGAACCAGACGCCGACTATGTAAAAGCGATCGCGCGGGCGGGTATTCTTCTCGCGGAAGGTTTTTTCTCGTTCCACAATACAAACGAACCCTTCACGCTCGAACCGGAAGAACTTGTTAACACGTTGATCTCCAGGGATGGCATTGACACGTTGGAGCGCCTCCTCCCATCGGTCTAAAATGCCGCCGAGTAATTTGGAATCTCCGGCGTCTGCGCTTGTTGCGTTCAACATCAGGACGACGTTCGGCCACCAGTGCCGGCCATGGTGGGCGGCAACAGCAGCGTAAGCTGGATCGCCGAGTGACCTCTTCTCAGGAGGATGTCCGCCAAGGCGAATACCTAACGGGCGCTCAGGTTCCGGTTCACTGCACTGAAATAACCCAGGATATTCCATGACGAAAAACGTGGCGCCTCCGAAGAGCACGAGTGGCGGTGGGTTTCTGTTCGAAGATAAGGTTTGCGCCTGGTTCGTCGTTCAGATGCTTTGCGGTGAAGCCCCGCTTGAACCGATTCTGGGAGCGGCGACCAGAATTGACTTTCAGACGCGGCCAGACGGATGGTTTCTGGATGACTTGCTTCTGACGACGCACGGACAGAACGGTCCGCATCGCTTCGCGTGGTCCATCAAAAGCAATACCCAATTCGGCACGGTCAGCGCGCCTTCCGATTTTGTTGAAACAGTCTGGGCCCAGTATCTGCACGAAGGCTCCAGAATCTTCGATCGGCTACGTGACTACATGGGTCTTGTGACGACGCCTCTCGACGTTGAATTTCGCGCATCGTTGGAGTTCGTGTTGACCACGGCCAATGCGACGTCCAGTGACCTGCTTCCCGGAAGGTACGCGCAAGAGGGCTGGGCTAGCGATGCCAGGCGGTCGTTGTTCGGCAGTTTTCACTGTCCGGTTGACCTGGCAAATCGCAAGGGGGCCACAGGCACCGACACCGGGAGGTTGTTGAACCGTCTGCGCTTCCTTCAGTTCGACTTTGATGCGCAGGTGTCGGAATCCGAAAAGCGTGCCGTTGAAGCATGCCGACGGATATTGCGGAGTGGACGATACGAGGACGCGCAGGCCATGTGGCATAGCATTCTCGGAATAACGGCCGACTACCGGACCACAGCTAAAGGGATCGACAGGCAGACCCTGTTAAAGCGGCTTCCCGCCCGGTTCGGGATTCTCGAGCTTCCCGATTACCGCGATGACTGGAACCGTCTGCGTTCGCTCACGAATGCGAATATGGCACTCGTTAGGGATACCATCGGTAAAGAAATTCGGCTCCAAGATACCGACCTTCGGTCCGCGCTGCGGGAAGCACTGGACGATTATAATGGAGCTGTTTTGACCGGGGATTCGGGTGTCGGCAAGTCTGCTGCAGTGAAGGCCTTTGCTGAGACACTTGAGAGCAGCGGCGAAGCGGTCCTGTGGTTCAATCCGTCATCATTCGACAAACCTGACTTCGCAGCGTTTCAGTCAGACTTGGGGTTGGCCCATACGCTTGAAGAGTTGTTTCGGTCGGTATCAAGCCACACACGCCTGATTGTCCTCGATGGGTTCGATCGTTTGTATGTGCCAGGCGCGATGCGGCTGGTTGCGACATTGGTGCGGTTTGTGCAAGTTGATGAGGCGGCGACTCCGTGGAAGACGATTGTCACGTGCCAGACACATGACTGGCCGCGATTGAGGAACAGCCTGACGGACGCCGGGCTCCCGGTGAGTGATTGGCCGTGCATCAACGTAGAAACCTGGTCGGCAGATGCTCTTCGTCCGGTCTGGGATGCCATTCCTGGAACCGCGCGCCTGAAGTCAAGGAAGAAGCTTCAATCGCTATGGGGCAATCTGAAAATACTGGATCTGCTTGCAACACGGATATCGGCGGGCAATAACGTCGAAACGTCCGGATGGGTTGGGGAAGCGGACGTTGCCGCCTGGTACTGGGACAGTTATGTGCGCAGTGGCGATACCCCGCACGCACGTGAGCGGTTCGCGATGATGCTTGCGGAGAAGGAAGCGAATGAGCTCCGCTCGGCCCTCCCGCTTGATGCATTTGAAGTAGCTGAATTGACGCCCTATGAGGCCCTAAGACTGGATGGTGTGTGCCAGACGACTCCCGAGGGGAGAATCAGGTTCGCGCACGATCTGTTCGGCGATTGGGGAAGGTTACGGATACTTGTTTCGCATGCCGATGACTTTCCCCGTTTTATTGGGACAAGAATCAACTCGCCGCTCTGGCACCGAGCGATCCGTCTGTATGGCACATATCTTCTCGAAAATGGCAACGACGTGGATCGTTGGCGCTCGGTCAGACGGGTCCTGAACGCGGAAGACAATACGATCGCGAACGATCTGCTGCTGGAAGCCGCCATATTTTCAGCTGACCCCTCTGAAATACTCGACAGGCTGAAGGCGGACCTGCTCGCGGAAAACGGTGCTGACCTGCGAAGACTTCTGGGCAGATTTTTAGCATCCGCCACCGTCCCTGACGTTCGATACGAAACTGATGGGCAGCCGTTGAATCCTCGCCTTGCATCGCGCCTGCGTTCGCCCACGTGGGGGGATTGGCCACCGATGCTTGGATTCCTATTCAGGAACAGGAACGACGTCGTGGCATGCGCAGCCGAGGAAGTCGCGAAAATTGCAGACCTCTGGTTCAGGCATACGCCTGAGGACTTCCCATTTCGCAAGGAAATGGCAACGATCGGTCTGCTTCTCGGCGAGGTCGCGCATCGTGGATGGCGCGACCGGACCGTGCATGTTGCCAGAAGGAAGCTGCTGTATCGCACAGCGCTTGCGGGCGCTGCTCATTACCCTGATGAAGTCGCCAGGTTCGCATTGAAAGCTGCGATGCGCGATGGCAGCGAAGAGGACAACGATGATGTGGGGGACGAAATGCTTCCCTTCGGCATTACGTTCGATCCCCGGTACGATCCCACGGCAGCTCCCGAAGAGCCATGGCCGGACGGTCCCCATGGACGCGTCGATGACGATTTCCGGGACGCAATACTTGATGAGGGAGCGCTCATCCCGCTAATGCGGATTCGACCTGCCGTCGCGCGTGAAATCATTCTGGCTGTGATGCTGAAGAAACGCCGACGTTTCGACTGGCACAACCATGTCCATCATAGTCATGATCTCGACCTGCATCATGGAGATGACTGGAGCATCCCGCTTTTCACGCAGGGTCCATTTTTGTCACTTCTGCAATGTGATTTTAGCGAGGGGTTAGAGACGATTGCACGCCTGGTCGATTTCGCCAGTGAGCGCTGGATGTACTACACACAGCTTGCCGCTCAGGAATACCGCTCTCAGCCCGCGGAGGCTGATCTTGGGGCCATGTCGGCGTTCCTGGAAGACGCCACGCGGCCACCGAGAAAGACGGCACTGACATTGGCTAACGAGACCAGACTTCTGCTCGGCGACGATCGCGTCTACGGGTGGTCTGGGAAAAATCCACCGTCGGCGATTGGTCCAGCCTTGATGGCCCTGGAAAAGTATTTTTATAACGAGCTGGACGCGGGACGTCCCGTCGCGGAGAAACTGGATGCAGTGTTGCAGCGAACGCGCAGCGTCGCGCTCCTCCAAGTGCTCTGCGATGTCGGAAAGCGTGAGCAGTCGCTATTCGGTACGGTGCTGCGCCCTCTGCTATCCGTAGCTGAACTCTATCTGTGGGACCGAAGGCATGGCTTCCATGGTCGACAGCATCTGCTTATGTTTGCGTTCCGGCAGCCGCGCTGGTTCATTGAGGCCGCGCGGGAGTTTCACAATCTGCCTCATCGCAAGATAGACATCGGGGCGCTGGCAGTAAGACTATTTGTCTTCGACGAAGCTTCTCGGACCTTTCTCACGCAAGTGCGGTTGAAGTGGCAATCAACATTTCCTGACATATCGGATCGCAATTTGCAGGAGCATTTCCAGGAAATGATCGAAGCGTTCGATATCGATAACTATCAGATTTCACGCGATGACGATGGGCAGTTGCAGGTAGTCAACCTGAGAGCGTATGAACGGTACGTTGCCCAGCAACCGGAGCGAGACGCGCAGCGGCGAAAGATGCGGATGACGGTGCTTCCGGTGCAGGCACGCCGTTACTTCGACGAAGGGAAACGCCTGAGTCGCGAGGAACTGACGGATGTGTGGAGCCTTCTTGACCCCTTGTACCAGGAGTCGGCTGCACTATCAGTGGGCCAGAGCCTTTCTTCCGAGGAGGAACCTGAGAAGGAAGATGCCGTCGTGCCCTCAGTCGCGCGACGGTTATTGAGCGTCATCACCGATTGGTTCAACATCGTGTGTCGTTCGGTAGTCAATTTGCCTACGGGTGGACGAAATTCTACTTCACGAGAGTTCGAAGAACCAGAGCAGCAAAGACCACTGAAGTCGGCTGCGCAACTCGAGCAGAAAAACGAGGAGGCTGACATGCAGATGGCCGCTATCGCTCTTCTTTTTCGACAGCAGGGAGATTGGCTCGACGAATACCCTGAGCGCAAGCAGTGGTGCGTGGAAAGGCTTGCGTACGCCATCCATAATCCGATTCAGATCCGGCAGTTTGATGTTCGCGATAGCGTGGCAAGCTGGACATGGGATTGTTTCGCGGCAGAGCTGGTTGCGCAGCTTTGGCTCGCGGCGCCAGATAACCGGCAGTATCGTTACATGCTGGCTAGGCTTTTCATTCTGGCGCCGCACTACACAGCATTGAACATCATCGTTTCACGATGCTCGGAACAACGTGGATCTGGCCGGAAGGACTTTGCCCAGTTGCGGACTTTCATCTTCCACGTCGCGAACATGCGCGCACGAATGCAGTTCGTGCAACAGTACAGCGCGTACGAGAACGTACTGTCGAAAGAGCAGGTGAGCAGTTTTCAGCGCAGTCTGGATCCGTGGGCAAACCATCTTGTGGGGAGATTCATTGAAGGTTCGCTGGAAGCGGGGAGCCATGCATGGAGCGACATGGACAGCAAGGCAGACTATGTCGAAGTGGACGCCCTCCGTCAGCGCTATCTGCCGCACCAT
Source organism: Paraburkholderia phenoliruptrix (assembly GCF_019511605.1). Lineage (GTDB taxonomy): Bacteria > Pseudomonadota > Gammaproteobacteria > Burkholderiales > Burkholderiaceae > Paraburkholderia > Paraburkholderia phenoliruptrix_A. The sequence goes on from NZ_JAEUAV010000010.1 coordinate 135,326, forward strand.
ATGCTGGACCTTGAACTTGTCCGCGCCACCCATCTGTGGCTACCCGGTCTCGACAAGGCGATTGATGATCAGGAACGGCAGGAGTGGGTGAGTTTCTGGCAGTCTGCGCTGGGTTTTATCCTGAGCCGGGTGCATACGGGCCGGGATGATCAGAAGTATCCATACGAGTATGAGCGATGGATACTCGATGGCGTGGGCACCGTGCTCGCGCAAATGCGCGAGGCTGAATCGCCGAGGTCAGTCTGGGAGCCGGTGCTCAGGCTACCGGCTGACTGGCACCACTGGAGCGAAATGATGCTCCAGTCATTCCATGAAGCAGGGTTATCCCGTGATCCAGCGGGCGCACATTTTGAAGCAACGCGAACCGCGATGGTTGAGTACGTGCTCGAAAAATCAGTTCGTTCGCCCGCCGAAAGCTGGTCCCATGAAGATGATGCGTGGCAGGCATTGATCGGCATCGACAACACCAACCGGAGAGCGTGGCTCGTTCGGCACCAGCCGTTGGCGATACGCAGCCTTCCACAACTTCTCCGATGGACCCGAGAAATCGCTGGCTCATCCTTTTCGCAGATGGCGGCGCTTTCGGACTGGTTGCAACAGGATTGTGCGGACCCAGTCCGGATTGATCTGCTAGCGGAGGCGTATATGGCAACGGAGAGAGAGGGGCTCCTTCGACTTGCCCCTCGACGTGATTCCGGTAGCGCCATTGCCTCGCTGTTGCATACGGTATGGGAAAGAGATAGGGCAGCTCTACGTACCAACGAATTGGCGTTCACATCGTTTAAAGAGTTTTTGAAGTGGCTAGTTGCCGATCAGAATGCTGTTGCGCTCGAACTTGCGCGCAAGGTTGGAAGCCTGTAAGCAGATGTGATAGGAGCCAATGTTCGCACCGAAGCGAATGGTCGAGTCGTCAATACGAAGTGGCTGTATGCGGAGAGCGACCATGAAGAAACGCAGCTAGCGTTGTGCCTTTCAGCATGAGGCATTCGTCGAGTGGAACCGTCGTTGGCTAAGGGGGCTGATGTGTCTGCAGTGGAACTAAATGCAGCCCAATCTAAATCGCCCCGGCTTTCGAGGAGCCGGGATGGCGGGCGTCCATTTGGCCGAGATGGCACTTGAAAACGGATGCACGCTTACTCGTGAATTCGTGCTTTCGGAGATAACATTAGGTCGTAGGCAAAACGAAAATGTGGTGTGCGATTAACCCGGGGGAGTGAGGGGCTCTAGAATTCCCTTTTAAATCAATGATTTGTGATGGCTGTTAAATTACGCGCAACCGATTCTAGATTTGTCGCCCCAGGCGAGTAGGTTATTGAAAAATAAGGACTTTCGCAGTGTGCGGCCACACCTGCGGAAAGCCCTAGCAACTGCGATTTGACGGTATTTTTGACGGTATCCGCGGGCGGTGCGCGCCTACGCTTGCTTAATACCGTCAGCGATGTTGACGGTATTCGCACGCCGAGTGATAGTCATAGACGCTCGAGGCATTACGGACGACCGCCGGAGACCGAACGCAACGTCGCGCCGGCCCGATCAGGATGCCAGCCGGCGAGTCCGAATTGCTTTGATGGGGCTTTTCTCAGGCGATCGTCTGGTGCAGCGCCTCGTGTTCGACCTCTTTGGGCATAGGACCGAAACCGGCCATCAAGAGACACCCGCCGCAGTGAATAGCACGGCCGTTGTCACCCACATACCGGACACCGCGTTGCCGTGGACGTGCCATATCCAATTTGGTCGACATTCGCGCCGCCTGACTCTGGGAATGTCGGTTCGTTCGGGCGATTTTTCCATTGACGGAAAAGTCATTCCACCCATGCCCGTCTAATCAAAAGTCCCCGTCCGACCGACAGTCTTCCCCACGCACTTGACATCCATCGCGAAAGGAGAAGGACCATGAACATCACGACCACGCAGCAATTCAAGCGCGTCTGGTTCGTCACCGGCGCATCGCGCGGTCTGGGCGCACTGATCGCGCAAGCCGCGCTCGACGATGGCAACGCTGTCGTCGCGACCGGCCGCAACGCCGCGGCGATCACCGAGAGGCTAGGAGCGCCGCCCGCATTGCTCTCCGTTGTCCTCGACGTGACAAACGAGGCACAGGCGAAGGCGGCCGTCGAAGCCGCGGTCGATAAGTTCGGTCGCATCGACGTGCTGGTCAACAACGCGGGCTTCGGTTTGCTCGCGGCCGTCGAGGAATCGAGCGATGCCGAGGTTCGCCGCATCTACGAGACAAACGTGTTTGGCTTGCTCAACGTCACACGCGCCGTGTTGCCTGTGATGCGCAAGCAGCGTTCGGGGCATGTGATCAACACGTCGTCGATCGTCGGTTATCAGGCGGCGGCAGGCGTCGGCGTCTACAGCTCGACGAAATTCGCTGTGGAAGGCATCACCGAAGCACTGCATGCTGAACTCAAGCCGCTCGGCATTCACGCAACGATGATTGAACCCGGGTTCTTCCGCACGGACTTCCTGGATACGTCGTCGCTGGTCGTCGGCAAGACGATCATCGGTGACTATGAAGAGACGTCGGGCAAACTGCGGCACCTCGCAGGCGAGATCAATCATAATCAGCCAGGCGATCCCGCCAAACTGGCAACTGCGGTGATCAGGCTCGTCGATGCAGAGACGCCGCCGCTGCGTTTGCCGCTCGGCACGGACACGCTCAAGGCACTCGCGGAAAAGAATGCGTATGTTACGGCCGAAACGGAAACCTGGAAGGCGCTTTCAGCATCCACCGACTTCCCGGCCTGAGCCGCAAAGAACGAACGGGCAGACAGCGCGCGTGCGAGCGGCGTCTGCCCGATTCGGACAAGATGCGGTCATCGCCTTTTCAAGCTTGCGCGCGACAATGACATGAAGAAAATCGGTTTTCTATCGTTTGGCCATTGGTCTGCTTCGTCACACTCGCTTACGCGTTCGGCTTCCGACGTCCTGCTCCAATCCATCGACCTCGCGGTTGCAGCCGAGCAACTCGGCGCGGATGGCGCGTTTTTTCGCGTGCACCATTTCGCGCGCCAGCTCGCGTCGCCATTTCCGTTGCTGGCGGCTGTGGGCGCGAGAACCAGCCGCATCGAAATTGGCACAGCCGTCATCGACATGAGGTACGAGAACCCGCTCTACATGGCCGAGGATGCGGGCGCGGCCGACCTCATCGCCGGCGGACGCCTGCAACTCGGCATCAGCCGCGGCTCCGGCGAACAGGTGATCGACGGCTGGCGCTATTTCGGCTATGCGCCCGGCGAGGGTGAGACGCACGTCGATTTGGCCCGTCGACACACGGAAGTGTTCTACGAAGTGCTGCGCGGCGAAGGTTTCGCCGAGCCAAATCCCCGACCGATGTTTGCCAACCCGCCAGGCCTGCTACGCGTCGAGCCCCATTCCGAAGGGCTGCGCGACCGCATCTGGTGGGGCTCGGGCTCGGATGCCACCGCGGTCTGGGCAGCCGGGATGGGCATGAATCTGCAATGCTCGACATTGAAGAACGACGAGTCGGGTCGTCCGCTTCATGTTCAGCAGGCGAATCAGATTCGCGCCTATCGGCAGGCGTGGAAAGATGCGGGCCACACACGCGAGCCGCGCGTGTCGGTGAGTCGCAGCATCTTCGCGCTGATGAACGATCGCGACCGCATGTACTTTGGACGCGACGCGAACAGCGACGACACGATCGGACTGCTGGACGGCAATATCCGGACGATCTTCGGCCGCAGTTATGCGGCGGAGCCGGAGACGCTCGTCAAGCAACTCGCAGCCGACGAGGCCATTGCGGAAGCCGACACGCTACTGTTGACCGTGCCGAATCAACTCGGCGTGGAGTATTGCGCACACGTGATCGAATCGATCCTCACGCACGTAGCTCCAGCGCTCGGCTGGCGTTAGTGCGAGATTGCTTCAGCTTCAGCGCAACGGAAGCCAAAGCGGTCCCTCCCACGCTTTAAGTGCATCGAGGAACGCCTTCAACTTCGACGGCATGAAGCGCCGCGTCGGATAGACGGCATGCACGAAAATTTCCGGTGACGACCATTCGGGCAGCACATGCACCAACTCACCGCTGGCAATATGCGGATCGCAATAGCTCGACGGAAGCAGCGCGATCCCGTGTCCGCGAAGCGCGAATGCATGGACGATGTGAAAGTCGCGCGCGGCGACGGGTCCGCTCACGTGTACCTTGACCGCTTTGCGGCGGCTGACCAGTTGCCACTCCGTCTCGTTGTTGCGGGCGTTGATCAGCACGCAGGGATGCTGGCTCAATTCCTCGGGCCGCGACGGGAGGGTGTGGGTTCGCGCATAGTCGGCCGAGACGACGAGCTGCCGCACACTTCTTCCCACGCGTTGCGCGACGAGGCTCGAGTCCTGCAATTCACCGAAGCGGATCGCGATGTCGACGTTTTCGGCGATCAGGTCGATAAACGCGTTCGTGAAGTACAGATCCACCTGGATTTGCGGGTAATCCTTCAAGAATGCCGACAGGAACGCGTAAAACGGCTCCTGTTCGAGCATCACAGGACCGGAGATGCGTAGCACGCCCTCCGGCTTCTTCTGCGTCTGAGTGATCACGCGCTCCGCGTCGTACAGATGACTCAGCGGCTCGCTGCATTGATCGAAGTAGGCGCGGCCCTGCGCAGTCAGGCTGAGCTTGCGGGTCGTGCGTTGCAACAGCGTCGCGCCGAGTCTTTCTTCGAGCGCGCTCACCTTGCGGCTGACGGTCGACACGGGCATGCCGAGCGCACGCGCGGCCCGGCTGAAGCTCTCGAATTGCGCTACCCGTACAAAGACGGCGATGTCGTTCAGGTCGGCGAGTGCGGTCATGGATGGCGTGGTGGCGATTTTTGCGACCGTGGAAAAGACATTCCATATATTCCAGTCTAATCAAAAATGCTCGTCGGGACGAGACTTCTCTTCACGCAGTTCAACTTCCTGGAGAGAAATCATGGCAAACAAAGTCGTCGTCATTACTGGTGCTTCGAGCGGAATCGGTGAAGCCACCGCCAAACTTCTTGCCTCCAAAGGCGCCACTGTGGCTCTGGCCGCCCGCCGCCTGGACAAGCTTCAACGCGTTGCCGCGGAGATCGTGGCGAAAGGCGGGCAAGTGTCGGTTCATCAAGTCGATGTGACGGATCAGGAGCAGGTCAACCGCCTAATCAATGACGTCGTATCGCAACACGGCCGCCTCGACGTGATGGTGAACAACGCGGGTCTGATGGCGATCGCGCCACTGTCGCTGCGCAAGACTGACGAGTGGGACCGGATGATCGACATCAACATCAAGGGCCTCCTGTACGGTGTCGCCGCGGCGCTGCCGGTTTTCGAAAAACAGCAGTCGGGCCACTTCGTCAACATTGCGTCGGTCGTGGGTCTGAAGGTCTTCAGCCCCGGAGGCACGGTTTATTCGGGAACGAAGTTCGCGGTCCGCGCGATCTCCGAAGGTCTGCGGCACGAAGTGGGCGGCAACATCCGCACGACCGTCATTTCACCGGGCGCGATCGACACTGAACTGAAGTTCGGTTCGGGCCACGACGACAGCCGGAATTTTGTCGTCGACTTCTACAAGATGGCGATTCCCGCTGACGCCATCGCGCAAGCCATCGCTTACGCAATCGAGCAACCTGGTTCGGTCGACGTCAACGAAATCGTGATTCGTCCCACCGTTCAGGACTTCTGAAGCGTGGCGCTGCGGTGGCTGAGCGCCAACGGGCCAGAGGGCCTCTGACCCGTCCGCGCGCCAATCACTGCGAAGCCAGCCCGAATGACTTCATGGAGGAGTTCATCATGCCCGCAGCAGTGTTTTCTCTCGCGTTCGCCGCGTTCGCAATCGGAACGACGGAATTCGTCATCGTCGGCTTGTTGCCCGACATTGCAAGAGCTTTCGGTATCTCCGTGTCGACGGCCGGTCTGCTGGTGAGTTTCTACGCGCTTGCCATTACGGTCGGCACGCCTGTAGTGTCAGCGTTGACCGCGCGCCTGCCGCGCCGCGCATTGCTGCTCGCGCTGATGACGTTGTTCACGCTGTGCAATCTGGCGGCGGGACTTTCGTCATCCTTTCCGGCGCTGCTCGCGATCCGGATCGTCATGGCAGTCTCACACGGCGTGTTCTTCGGCCTCGGGACAACCGTTGCCATGGCGCTAGTGCCGACGCAGAAGTCAGGAAGGGCCGTGGCTATCATGGTAAGCGGTCTGACGGTCGCGATGGTGACTGGCGTCCCCGGCGGAACGTGGCTCGGCGATCTGATGAGCTGGCGGCTGCCGTTTCTCGTAGTGGCTGCCATGGGCGCGCTGGCGAGTATCGGCCTCTGGCGGCTTCTGCCCGTGGTTGCCGCTCAGCGCAGTGCCGGCACCATTCTCTCGCAGCTCGCTTTGCTGAAGGACCATACGTTGATGCCGCTGTATGCGATCACCGCTCTCGGCATGGGCGCAACGTTCGCCGTCTTTACCTACCTGTCGCCGCTATTGGTCCATACCACGGGGTTCGGAAGTAAGGGCGTAACTCTCGGGCTGATGGTGTTCGGACTCGGCTCGGTGGTGGGGACGAGCGGCGGCGGGCGCCTCTCCGACCGATATGGCCCGAAGCTCAGCATGAACATCGCGCTAGCCGGCATCGCCGCGTCGGTCGCCGCGCTCTGGCTTACCGCACAGCATCCTGTGCTGGTGTTGGTCAACCTGTTTGTGTGGGGCGCGTTCGCCTTCGCCGTTCCTCCCATCATGCAGGCTACCGTCGTGCTCGTGGCTCGACATGTGGCGCCGGAGGCGGTCGGTACGGCGGCGGGGCTCAACGTCGCTACGTTCAACCTCGGCATCTCTGGCGGGTCCTTCCTCGGCGGACTGACGCTGGCAGGCGTCAACGTCCTCACGACGGTGTACGCCGGCGTGGCTCTGGCGGTGGTGGGAATCGCAGTTGTCGCGACGTATCGATGGTCGGAGCGTCCGGCTGCCGCGCCTGCCCGAAACGCGCTGGGACGGTGCTAAACACCAGCGCCCCACTCGACGACACCGAATCATGCAACGAGAAACATCATGAACGTATCGAAGCCTCATGTACTGCAACCCGGACGACGGCGTTTCGTGCAGCTTCTCGCATCGCTGCCGTTCGTTTCCGCCGCCACACTCGCTCACACGCTGTCACCGTCAGGAGCCGCAATGACAACTGCACACGACACCATTCGACCCAAGGCCCTTGTCTTCGATATGCAAGGCACCGTCTTCAACTTCTATGATCCGATGATGCATGAACTGGCCCACCTCCCTGCAGTCGCGCCGCGGCTTCAGGACTGGTCGACTTTTGCGGGACGGTGGAGCGCTGCGGCACATGACGCTATCGTCGAGATCGCCGCCGGGCGCAAGCCGTGGCAACCCAATCGCGCTGTTTATGCCGAGGTGTTGCCTTCGTTGCTTACGCGTTACCCAAGCGGCAATACGCTTTCCGACGAGGACAAGACCCGCTTGCTCGACGTCTGGGAAACGATGACACCATGGTCCGATACGCTGACAGGACTAACATCGCTGCGTAAGGCATTCGTGGTTGCAACGCTGACGAATGCGTCGATGGCGGGAATGATAGGCCTCGTCAAACGCGAAGGACTGCCCTTTGATGCGATCCTCACCGGCGAACTGGTGCACGCGTTCAAGCCTGATCCGCGTGTCTACCGACTCGCTTCTGAGTATCTCGGCCTTGTACCGGGCGAGATCATGCTGGTGTCTGCTCACAAGTGGGACCTGATGGCGGCCAAGCGCAGCGGCCTGCTCACGGCATTTGTTCCGCGTCCTTTTGAAAACGGTCCCGCGACCAAGGTCGACACGTTGCCGGAGTCATACATCGATGTTATCGCCTCCGATTTACCGCAACTCGTGTCGCTCCTCGATCGCGGTTGAAACTGATCAGCCCGGTAAAGATCGCGAGCCTCGATGGGCCGATCACGCGGCCCACGGACGTCCGCTGTCGGTCACGTCGCAGACATCGGCCGAGGTTGGGCAGATGACGGGAATGGGTCGCCTTCGGTCGACCGCAGCGGGCAGAAGTCGGCCACAAACTGCCGTTTGCATGCGTCGTCGATCGGACGTTCAGGCGTCGGCTCCGGCGTCGCGTTGTTCGTCAGTTCGGGCGAGTCGAGCAGGAGTGTCATCTTCGTGATACATTATGTCGCCTAGAGACTCATGAAGGTGACAAAATGCCAACACCTCATGCTCCTTCTGCTGCTGTCCGACGGGCGCTCCGCAAGTTGGGCGCCGATATACACGACGCACGTCGCCGCCGCCGATTGACCATGGCGGTGATTGCCGAGCGGGCTTTCACGTCGAGAGCGACTTTGCAGCGCGTCGAGGCAGGAGACCCGGCGGTGAGCATCGGCATATATGCAGCCGTGCTATTGGCGCTTGGGCTTTTAAGCGGGTTACAGGACGTTGCCGACGCCGCTCACGATACCGTGGGGCAGTCGCTGGCCGCGGCGGCGTTGCCTCAACGCGTCCGGTTGCCGCATGGCAAAGGGAAGGGCGACCATGGCTGATGTCGAGGTATATATCGATCTCGACGGCACACCGCGTCCAGTGGGGCTGCTCAGACGCCATGCGTCGCGTCGGGATGAAACGGTCACATTCGAGTATGACGAGACTTGGCTCACCGACGACGAGTGCTTTTCGATTGAGCCGGCACTGGCGTTGACGCGGGGTGTTTTTCCACCGATGGCGGACCAACCCATCTTTGGCTCGATTGGCGATTCCGCTCCGGACACCTGGGGGCGCCGTCTCATGCAGCGCGCTGAGCGTCGCCAAGCGGAAAAGGAAGGACGGCGTATCCGCACACTGGGCGAACTCGATTATCTGCTGGGCGTAGCTGACGAAACTCGCCTCGGCGCTCTGCGTTTCCGCTGGAGCGGAGAAGATGAGTTTCAGGCGCCCGTGCCCGCTGGTGTTCCCGCGATCATCGAATTGGGGCGGATGCTGCAAATCACCGAACGCATCTTGCGCGACGAGGAAACGGATGAAGATTTGCAACTGATCTTCGCGCCAGGGTCGTCGCTCGGTGGCGCGCGTCCCAAAGCATCGGTCATCGACCAGTACGGTCATTTGTCGATTGCCAAGTTTCCGAAGGAGACAGACGACTACAGCATCGAGACCTGGGAGGAAGTTGCCCTGCGATTGGCTGAACGCGCCGGTATTTCCACTCCACGTCACGGGCTGCTCGAGGTAGCGGGCAAAGCTGTGCTGTTGTCACGTCGCTTCGATCGCGCGGGGAGTATTCGCATTCCTTTTCTTTCGGCGATGTCGATGACGGGATCGCGGGACGGCCAACGCGGCAGTTATCCCGAACTGGTCGACGCACTGGCGCAACACGGAGCGAAGGCGCGGGCCGATGCTGCCCAGTTGTATCGCCGCGTGACGTTCAACGTGTTGGTCTCCAATGTGGATGACCATCTGCGCAACCATGGTTTTCTGTGGGCGGGACACAATGGCTGGGAATTGTCACCGGCCTATGACCTCAATCCCACGCCGACCGATGTCAAGGCGCGTATCCTGACGACAAACATCGATCTCGACGAGGGAACGTGTTCGGTTGGCCTCCTCGAAAATGCCGCAGAGTTCTTTGGATTGTCGCTGAAACAGGCTCGGGCCACGATTCGGGAGGTGGCCAATGTGACCCGGACATGGCAATCAGTTGCTCAGGAAGTCGGTTCAAGGCGCGCAGAGATTGCCCGCATGGCGAGTGCCTTCGAGCACGATGATCTTAGCGCCGCACTACGGCTGTGACGGTATCTAGGATAGCGTTCGAACGAGACTGGCAGTATCAGCGACGGTATCGCGCTCACAAATCGTCCCAAGACACTGGCGTCCGCGATCTTTAAAGTAAAGCGGGCGTGGACTCTCCGCTGCGGTCCGGCGAAAGCCGTTAAGTGCCGGCATGTTTTTCGGTATCGTAGACGGTATCGACGTCGAGTGACCAGGCGGCAACGCCGTTCCCACAAGGCTCCAGCCACTGGATTGACAATCGAGTGGGAGTGACGGGCGAAGAATCCCCTGCTAGGCAGATTGGTTAGCCGACAGGCAATGTGTGCTCGATTAGGGATTGTCAGAGTCGATTCCTAACCGATTGAAGCTTGCGGGGGTTCTTTCGTTTCATTTTGTGCCATGTCGGCTCGCAGTGGCCTAACTTGACGGTATAGCTAACGGCACCTAGGCAACCAGAGAGCAAAGACTCGCCAGAAACCGTCAGAAGTGTTCACGCTACCTGGCATCCTTGCTATGAGCGGTTGATTGCCGGGACGCCGAGGTGTCAGTCGCTCGATTGAAAGTGACGGCCTTTGACCACGATTTTTCCAGTAGTCGCAGGGTAGGAAGTTAGGATCGCATAATTAGTTGGATTTACTCCCTTCTCAATCCTCGCAAGCCGGTCCCCACTTCAGACCGACCCCAGGCCAACAGGCATCGGACCGACAGCGGCCAATAGTTTGAACTCGCGCAATGGCCTCTCCCGTCATGGAATGCCCGAAGCGGAGCGATCGTCAGGCGAATTAGATACGGCCCAATGCATAGCCACCTGATCAAGATCTGTTAGCGTGGCGACCTCGACCGCACTCATTTGACGATGCCGGAGCGGCCGATCCGGTCCCACCATCATACCCCGATCACCGCATAACCAGATCAGAAGAGCCCGCCGGTCCGATTCGACCATCCACACGGTTCACGCGTGCGCGCCCGAACCGCACATCCCCGCCTTTATGCCTGCCAGGAATGACTGTTATCGACGGCGCCTGCCTTCTTCGAACAGGCGCTGACCTTCATCATTTGCTCACCGTCAACCAACAGGACAAAACGATGAGCAACTTCCAAACCTACACGATCGATAACGCACCGGCCGCTTCGAAGGCGGGCCTCGAAGACACGAAGCGCGCGTTTGGCTTCGTGCCCAACCTTCAGGCGCATATGGCGGAGTCGCCCGCGCTGCTCGCCGGCTACTCGGCACTGTGGGACCTGTTCTCGAAGAGCACGCTGACGCCGCATGAGCAGCAGGTCGTCTATCTGACCTCGAACTTCGAGAACAACTGCCACTACTGCATGGCCGGTCACAGCACGCTGGCAAAAATGATCAAGATGGACCCAGGCGTGATCGCCGCGCTGCGCGCCGGCACTCCGCTGCCCGATGCGAAGCTCGAAGCGCTGCATCGCTTCACCACGCTTGTGGTTCGTGAGCGGGGCTTTGTCCCGGACGCCGATGTCGACGCGTTTCTCGCCGCGGGCTACACCCGTCAGAACGTCCTCGAAGTGATTCTGGGCGTAGCGACGAAAGTGATGAGCAACTACACCAATCACATCGTCCATACCGAACTCGACAGCTTCATGGCAGGTAACGAGTGGACGAGGCCGGTCGCTGCTTAAGCAAACTCGTGCTCGCGCAGCAAAAGCGCGACGCAGCAGAAGCGGAATCGCTGTGCGTGGTCAACGAGATCGTGCCCGCGGATCGGTTGCTGGAACGCGCGCGCGCAATTGCCGCGACGATCACGAGGCAGCCGCCGCTCACCACCAAATGCACGCGCGTTGGACTCACACAGCGTCTGCGTCGCGTGGTCGACGAAGGCATCAGCTATGGCCTCGCGCTCGAAGGCATCACTGCGGCCCAAGTGGCGCGCAGTACGGCCGCGCAGAACGCAGCCTGAATCTGGTGCCACCCGTTCCTCGATTTCACTATTTCTCGCAAGGAGAACTTTCATGTCGCTGCAAGACAAACTCGACGCATTCCGGGCCGACTTCAAGGCGGGCAAAGCGCCGTTCAACGCGCCGCCCGAGATTCATCCGGTAATGGAACGCGCCACGGCAGAACTGATAGCAAGCGGACAGGCGGCACGCGCAATCAAGGCAGGCGACCGCGCGCCGCATTTCAATCTGAAAGACCAGGACGGCAACGACGTGTCCTCCGCTGCGTTGCTGGTGAATGGCCCGCTTGTCGTGACGTTCTACCGCGGCGTCTGGTGCCCGTACTGCAATATCGAATTGCAGGCGATCAACGAAGTGCTGCCGCAGATCCGGGCTTATGGCGCGAATGTCGTGGCAATCTCGCCGCAAACGCCGGTCAATAGCCGCAAATCAGTGCGCACCAACCAACTGGGTTTCCCGGTGCTGAGCGACGTGAATGGCCAGACCGCTGCGAACTTCGGACTGCGCTTTGCACTGCCTGACTATCTGGTCGACTTGTACAAGAGCCTGAAGAACGATCTGCCGGCGTTCAACAACGACCCGGGCTGGACCTTGCCGATGCCCGCGCGCTACGTCATCGGACAAGATGGAATCGTGCTGTATTCGGAGGTCAATCCGGACTACACACGTCGTCCGGACCCGTCGGACATGTTCCCGGTGCTGGAAAAAGCGACCGCCAACGCCTGAGCCTGAGCGCTCGACACCAAGCAATCGTTACGCCGCGCCGGAGAGTGCGGCACGGCTTTTTATTTCCCCCCGGTTCGTAAAAGGAAATTCGATGACACAACGTACATTTCTCGTAACCGGCGCGACCAGAGGCATTGGGCTCGCGTTGACCACGCAGCTGCTTGCCGCGGGCCACCACGTGGTAGGTCTAGCGCGCGAAGCAAGCGATTTTCCAGGTGAACTGGTCCGCGTGGATCTGGCCGACCGTGCCGCGACCGGCGCGGTGCTCGACGACCTCGTGCGACGTCGCGCCTTCGATGGTGTGGTCAACAACGTCGGACTGGTCCGACCGCAGCGACTGGGTGAAGTCGCATTAAACGATCTCGACGACGTTCTCGCTCTGAATCTTCATCCTGCCGTGCAGACCGTGCAGGCGCTGCTTCCCGGCATGCGCGAACGCGGCTGGGGACGCGTCGTGAACATTTCCAGCCTGACGATTCTCGGCATGCCGCAGCGCACGGCCTACGCAGCGGCAAAAGCAGCACTCGTGAGTTTCGCGCGTTCGTGGGCGCTGGAGCTGGCCGGCACGGGCATAACGGTGAATGCCGTCGCGCCGGGTCCGACCAAGACGGAGCTCTTTCGCGCGAACAACCCGCCTGGAAGCGAGGGCGAGCGGCGCTATTTGTCGGCAGTGCCCATGGGCCGCCTGGGCAAGCCCGAAGAAATTGCCGGGACAATCGCGTTTCTGCTTTCTGACGTAGCCGCCTTCATGACGGGTCAAACGCTGTACGTCGACGGTGGCGCATCAATCGGCAAGCTCGGCTTCTGAGGACGCGCCTTCGTCGCTGGCAGACGTGACGCCCAGTACTTCCTCGACGAAGGCAACGAAGGCGCGTGCCTTCGCACTTACCAGGCGTCCGGCAGGGAATACCGCCCACAGGTCGATCGAGGGCAATTCCCAATCGGTCAGCACGGCCTTGACAGTACCGTCGGCGAGTTCCGGAGAGAACATCCATTCCGATGCGATCGCGAGGCCCATGCCCCCGAGCACCGTTGTGCGCATGCCTTCGGCGGCGCTGACACTGACGCGACCTGACACGACGACTGCTACTTCCTTGCCATTCTGGCTGAACGCCCAGGACTCGCCCCCGCCGCGCAACGAATAAACCACGGCCTGGTGCTGGCTCAAATCCGCAGGCGACTTCGGCACGCCTGCTTCGGCGAAGTAGCCGGGTGTGCCGACCACGAGCCTGCGGCCCCGCGCAATGCGACGAGCGGTCATGGTCGAATCGTCGAGCGAACCCATGCGCAACGCAACGTCCACGCCCTTTTCAAGCAGGTCGATGGTGCGATCGTCCAGCACAATATCAATCTGCAGATTAGGGTGGCTGTCCAGAAAGCGCTTGAGCGCAGGCAGGATGTGCAGACGCGCAAACGTCACTGCGGCGCCGATGCGCAGCACGCCCGATAATCCGGTGGACGCGTCGCGCACCACCTGTTCTGCAAGATCCACTTCTTCGATAGCACGCCTTGCGTGCTCGTAGAAGCGCTGACCGGCATCCGTCGGTGTGAGGCCCCGTGTCGAGCGAAACAGCAGCCGCACGCCCAGCCGGTCCTCGAGTTGCGCGATCGACTTTGATACGGCCGGCTGACCGAGTTTGAGCCGCTTTGCGGCTGCCGAGAACGAGCCGGCCTCTACGACGCAGACGTACGTTTCCATTGCTGCCATCCGGTCCATGCCGCTGCTTCTCCTTGAAGGACCGCAAAGTCCTGGTCGTGGCTGAGATGTTCCAAGCCCAAAGTCTATCGCGTCGTAATACTGTCAAAACAGCCCCGCCGCAGGGATTCTCGCGACAGGGCCGGTAACAACGCTGGCGCCGGGCTCAGCTGACCGGCACTTCGCTGTGAAACGGATAACCGGTGTACCCGCGCGCATCGCCGCGATAGACAGAGACTGCGGAACCTTTCTTTCGACCGTAAAGCAGCGCGGCTCACCAAGGTATCGACTTGTTGTAGCGATCCGTAAAGCGCAGACCCGGAACCCCGAAGTTTGCCTCGATCATGTCCACCACGAGTGGAATGCTTTCCGAAATATCCAGCGTCGCATTGCTGCCGCCCATGTCTGTCCGGACCCAGCCGGGGGCAACAAGAAGGAGCGCACGCTTGTCTTTAGGGTGACGCTGCGAGAACGCTTTCATCAGCATGTTCAAGGCCGCCTTGCTCGAACTGTATAGTTCCCAGAACCCAGTGGAGTTTTCGATGCTTCCAATCTCGGATGACATCACAGCAATTACACCGTTCTCCGCGACCAGGTTGTGGAACATTTCGACGATCCGCATGGGACTGAGCGCGTTGGTGAGCATCATGTCCAGATAGTCGCTTTCGTCCACCTGCAGCGGTGTGAGCTCGTTTGCCTTACAGACGCCGGCGTTGACAAATAACACATCGAGCCTGCGACCATCGAGGCGCTCATACAGAGCCCTTACCGATTCCAGGTCCACGACATCCACGGTTTCGGTGGTGACTCTTCCGGGACATTGCGCCTGCAGTTCTGCGAGCTTTGGAGACGATCCTCGCGACGTGGCGATTACGTTGTACTCCCGTCCACTGAACTCCGATGCAAGTGCCAGGCCGAGTCCGCGAGAAGCACCAATGATCAGTGCAGTTTTTTTCAGTTGCCATTGAATGTGCACTCCATAAAGAAAAGAATAGCCATGTCTGGTCTCGTCGAAACACCGAAACCAGGTTGTGCGCGCTTGATGCGAAGTTACCGCTCGCACGATGTCGAGTCGAGAGCGTTGCCGTCATTGCAGAAATGACCAGCCGACATGCTCCGGTTCACCCGACACAACATGGCAGTGGAGTGCGCGAGTGCGCAACTGGCCGCTCCCCGCAATGGCCGGTTAGCTTGCTTTCACTTTCCACAGCGCCGAGGCACGAATCATCGCGCCGTTATTGAGCGGCCTGACGCGACCGTCCTCGCTGGTAGGTGAAGCCGTTACGCGCGATTGCGCGGGACTCATAGCGCAGATTCCGCTGCTGCGTTACGAGTCCCGCGCGTATGAAGCGAGGCGTTCCCGCCGATATTCATTCCGCCCGCCTTGCCTTAGACGCCCTTTACAAAATCAACAACGGCATCCGCGATTTCCCGTGCGTGCGTCTCGAGCGCGAAGTGCCCCGTGTCGAGAAAACGGACTATTGCGTTCGGCAAATCACGCTTATAGGCCTCTGCGCCCGGCGGGAGGAAGAACGGATCGTTCTTGCCCCAGATGGCCAGCAGCGGCGGCTGATGCTCGCGGAAATACTTCTGGAAGGCCGGATAAAGCGCGACATTGCTCGCGTAGTCTCCGAACAGGTCGAGTTGGATCTCGTCCCGTTCCGGACGGGCGATATAAAAAGCGTCGAGCCCGTAGCCGTCCGGCGAGATTTGCGTCGGGTCACTGACGCCGTGCTCGTATTGCCAACGGATCGACTCTGGCGTCAGCAGTGCACGCAATGCCTGGCGGTTGGCATCACCTGGTTCTTTCCAATAGCGCTGGATCGGATTCCAGCCTTCCGACAGTCCCTCTTCGTACGCATTGCCGTTTTGCGAGATGATGGCCGTCACGCGTTCCGGATGGGCCATCGCCAGGCGGAAGCCCGTCGGCGCACCGTAGTCGAAGACATACATCGCATAGCGTGCCATGCCGATTACTTCCGTAAAGCGGCCAATCACTTTGGCGAGGTTGTCAAAGGTGTAGGCGAACTGCGCACGCGGCGGTTGCGCCGACAGGCCGAAGCCGGGGAGATCGGGCGCGACGACGTGGAAGTGCTCAGCAAGCATCGGAATCAGATCGCGATACATGTGGCTCGAGCTCGGAAAGCCGTGCAAGAGCAGCAGGCCAGGCAGGGAAGGCTGGCCTGCCTCACGGTAGAACACTTCGAAGCCGTCAACGTCGGCAGTGCGGTAGCTGATGGATGCCATGATAATTACCTCGCGAATGTGTGAATGCACCGTCCCGGTCTTGACGCTGTCCAGCGGCGGTGCGGTGAGGCAAATGATCGCCTGATCGACGCACTTCGATAACCCGGCAAAAGAGAGAACCAGCCTTCCGTTAAGCGGAAGGCTGCTGTCGGCAGATGCCTTGGTGCCAGCGGGAGGTGCGGCTGTGGCGGCAGGCAGACGGCACTCGCTGGCCGAACCCGGAGCTAGGCTTTGCGAACGTTGCCGGCGTTATTGAGTTTTCGCTGATGCGCCGTTGCGGCCAAGGTTGGCGAAGGGCGCATCTATCGGTGTCATCTATCCTCCGTTGCCGCGAGTCGGCTTCGGATGACGTGTCGAACCAGGCGCAGGCCATCTGCGCAGCATAGAGAGACGGAAGTTGCATCGGCGAGGCGTTGCGCATTCCCCATTGAAAAAACAGGGCGCCCCTATCTGCGCATTACGGTCGCGCTACCCAGCCCTTCGCCTGCCGCATCGACCGCACTCGCTCGCCAACGCGCCTTCCCGCGTTCGACCGGCAAGGCAAACCGCCATGCCACCCCAATGGCACGACGCTTGCGACGCTGGCTTTGCGAAAGCACCGACATGGCGCTTTCGCAGAGCAACAGCGCGACTCCGCGCCAGGGAGGCGAACATCGTGGACCCATCGCTCGCGCCGGACGTGTCCGCAGCACCCGGCTTACCGGTTGTCATCCTGTACCGCCAGCGGAGCGAAGCGCACCGCGCCGGTCATGAAGGCGAGACCTTGCGCGAACTGGCGCGCCAGATCGCCGAACTCAAAGGCACGCAGGTGGCGGGCGAATTCCGCGACGGGCAAGCCTATCCGGCGAATCGGTATCTGATTCCCGACGATACCTTGACCCTTGCGCAAGCGCACAAACTCGGCGTTCGGTCGGTGCATGACCTGTACGGCGGCGTCGTGCCGTTTCCGTTCGTCGCGACAAAACTGATCGCGCACAGTCTGCCAGGCGGGGCAAGCGCCGCGCCGCCTGGCTGGTCGCATGCGCTCGGTGCACGCAGCGCGTCGCTGGTATTGCCGGGCTACGCGGCATTCTCGCGCGACGACGCCCGCAGCGCCGCACGCGCGCTGTGGGACGGCGGTCGCGTGCGCGTCAAGCGTCCATATGGAATCGGCGGCGCGGGACAGGCGCTGATCGAAAACGAGGACGAACTGGAAGCGCAACTCGACGCGCTGGGCGACGAAGCGCTGCAACGCGACGGCATTTCGATCGAGCGGCATCTGGAGGCGCTCGACACGTTCAGCGTGGGGCAGGTCGCGCTAGACGATCTCGTGGTGAGCTACTACGGCGTGCAGCATCTGACGCGCAACAATCATGGCCACGATGTGTACGGCGGCTCGGAACTCGTCGTGGTGCGCGGCGGCTTCGACGTCCTCGAACGGCTCGAGCTCACCGCGGACTTGCGCGAATGCATTGCCAAAGCACGCGCTTTCGATGCTGCGGTGCAGATCGACTACGCGGGATTCTTTGCATCGAGGCGCAACTATGACGTCGCATGCGGCGTCGACGCCGCGGGCGTGCGTCATTGCGGCGTGCTCGAGCAATCGTGGCGCGTGGGCGGCGCGACAGGTGCGGAAATTGGCGCGTTGCGCACGTTCAGGGCCAATCCCGACGCAGGTGTGGTGCGCGCCTCGACACGCGAAGTGTATGGAGAAAACGTGCACGTGCCCGAGGGCGCGTGTCTGGTCTATCGCGGCATCGATAGCCAGGCTGGACCCATCACGAAGTTCTATACGCTCGACCCCGACACGTTGCAAAGGAGCAGCGACTCATGACGGCAGACCGTTACCAGTTACAGATCAAGCTCGAGCGCGGGCATCTCGACGGCACCATGCTGGTTCCGAAAACAGCGGTGCCTGGCGTGCTTTTCGTCCACGGTTGGGGTGGCAATCAGGAGCAGTATCTGGAGCGCGCGCGGCAGGCGGCGGCGCTCGGCTGCGTCTGTCTGACGTTCGACCTGACCGGCCACGCCCGCACGCAAAACGAACAGCAGACGGTCACGCGCGAAACGAACCTGAAGGACCTGCTTGCCGCGTACGACACGCTCGCCGAGCATCCGACAATCGACCGCGGTTCGATTGCGGTGATCGGCAGCAGCTATGGCGGCTATCTCGCGGCCATCCTGACGGAGCTACGGCCGGTGCGATGGCTGGGCCTGCGCGTGCCGGCGCTCTATCTCGACGACGGCTGGAACACACCCAAGCGCGCGCTGCACGCCGAGCACGATCTGGTTGCATACCGCAAACGCGTTGTGCCGGCCGCGGAAAACCGCGCATTGCGAGCCGCTGCGAACTTTCACGGCGACGTGCTGCTGGTCGAATCCGAGCATGACCAGATCGTTCCGCACACGGTGATCGCGAGCTATCTGCAGGCGTTCTTGCAGGCCCATTCGCTCACCTATCGCGTGATCGAGGGCGCGGACCACGGCTTGTCCGACGTCGGCAGCCAGCGCGCCTACACGGACCTCATTGTGAACTGGCTCTCGGAGATGGTTCAGGGCTCGCGCGCCGGCAGCCGCGGCGCGGCCCGCAATCACGCCAAGGTCTAGGCGGAGAGGGGCGGCTCACGCTGTCATTGCCGCATGCATCTCGCTGCGCTGCATCCTGCTGCAGACCGATCATACGGAGCCCTGATCATCTGCATCGAACGACCCGGTTCGCATGTCGCCGTCGCGAACATAGCGCGTGATGATCACGCCGCGCGGCGTGCTGACCGACTGTGCGAGTCTGAACGCAGACGCAGGCGCGTTCTCGCCGAACAGACGCTTGCCGCGCCCCAGTATCAGCGGATAAATCACCAGCCGCAGTTCGTCCACCAGATCGGCGGCGAGCAATTGGCCGACCATATTGCCGCTGCCGAACGTCAGCAAAGCCGCGCCCGTCTGCTGTTTGAGCGCACGTATCGCGTCCGCGAGAGCGCCTGCGAGCGCGTGGCTCTCTCGCCACTCCAGCGTGTCCGGCCGATGCGTGGCCACATGCTTGGGCACGCCGTTCAAAAGATCGGCGATGCCGCGGCTCGGCGAATCGGCCGCCACATGCGGCCAGTACCCGGCGAATATGTCGTACGTGCGGCGCCCAAGCAGCAATTCGAACGGTTCGACGAACAGTTCCTGCAAGTAGCCTGAGATCGCGTCGTCGGCATACGGCACGATCCAGCCGCCGAGGCGGAAGTCGCCGCTCGGATCCTCCTTTGGACCGCCGGGCGCCTGAATGACGCCGTCAAGACTGATGAATGCAGAAACGGTGAGCTTGCGCATGAGCTTTCTCCGGATTGACGGACGCAATCTGTCCATCAACACGACGAGCGAGTCGCGGTGGAATCGACGGCGCGCAGACGTTAGCAGGCATGGTGTCAGGCGGTGCTCGCGCGATTCGTGCGCGGTGCCGCGACGGGCGCCCGCCGACAAGCGAACTCATCTATCCAGTTCCGCGGATTGGCGCGCATCGCGCTCCTTGCCGCTGCGCCGGTCCGCGTTCGTGCCGCGGGGCGACGCGGCAGCGCAGGCTTCGAGCGCGACGACTGCGCGCTTTGCGACATCGACGGTTTCATTGCAGGCCTGGACATCTCGCAGCAGGCTGCAACGAGTGCCCCAACCGAGTTTGGACAACGCCGCGCGCAGCTTGGCCAGCGCCGCTTGCGGCGAGCCGTTGTCGGCGACGAGCGAAGCGAGGTCGAACGCGCTGCCGGCCGGAGTCGTGACTACCGTCGGGCAAGCCCAGACGGCGTCGGCGCTCGACATGAAGAGCGCCAGCGCGAGGCCGACGGTGCCCGGCCGCAAACCGGCGCGAACGGCGCAATGCGTATTCATCGAAACGGTCATGGGAGGCTCCGGACGGCGTCGCTGCAATGCTCACTGCAATGCGGATTGCATGCTACGGTCCAGTATCGGCGCGGTATTTTTCATTCTGCTTTCAATGGCCGACGAGAGCGGGGCGTTAGCGCTTGCGACTGAGCCGCTCAAGTGCCTTGCGATACTTGCGACGCGTATAAGCACTCGCGTAAAGCGCGAGGATCAAGCCGACGCGGCCGTCGCGAAAATTTCCCTTGCGAATGTACCACTTCATGAATGCCCCCAACGGGCTGAACCAGCCCTTGAATCGCAGCACGACAGGGCGCTCGTGTCGGTCCGCAAGGTCGAGGGCGGCGAGGTCTGTATAGAGGTCCAGCTTGCGCTTCATTTCCGCTGTGGTTTCGAACGTATGATGGATCAGCGGCGCTTCAATCCGCCCGCCGCTTGCAGCACCGGTCAGCGTCTCATGCACGCTGTGCCCGGTGAAACGCACAGCGCCTCGCCGATAAATACGGATGGGATAGTCCGGGCACGACACGGGCATCAGCGCATGAATCAGCTTGCCCATCACCACCCAGTCGCGCCTGACCGCATACGCGTCGTGACTGAAGCCGTGGGCCTTCAAGGCGGCGATTTCGTCGATCAACGCGTCGCTCGCAATTTCGTCGCTGTCGAAGAACATCACCGTTTCGTGCAGGCACTGGCCGTTGGCGAACTCGCGTTGCGCGCGAAAATTGTCGAACGCGTGATGCACGATGCGCGCGCCATGCCGTGCAGCAATGGCGAGTGTCGCGTCGCTGCTGCCGCTGTCCACGATCAGTAAGTCGTCTGCGGCACGCCTTGCGGCCGTCAGCACCCTGTCCAGGTGACGCTCGCTGTTGTGGGTGAGGACGTAGACGGATAGTGGGGTCAACCGGGCTCCTGCAATGGTCTGTGGGGCCGGTTCGCATTGTGCCGTCCGGTCATGCATGTTTGGGTGCGAGCAAACTTCCGGCCTGGCTCGCAGGAGACGTACCGCATGCCATGAGTCCGCCTACTGCCGTAATGCCGGGTTCCGTGGTTCGCCGGCGAAGCTGTTTGCAAGGTTTGCGTTGTTTTTTGGCGACTTTGTAAGCTACGCAAACCGCGAACATCGGCGTACTGGCGGCTTTTGCCGGGAAGTCTGCATGCTTTCATACAAAACACCCGATTTTCAGCTTCCGCAAACATGGCTACGATTTGTAAGGCGTCAGCGTTCCCAAACGTTCGGCGTGTGTGTTTGTTTAGCCGCAGCTTTGTCTGCGGCTTTTTTCTATGCGTTGTTTGGGCCGCCAGTGTGGCGCGTGCTGGTGGCACCTACGGCGGCGCCCGACGCGGCTTTCCGTGACGTAGCCGGGTGAACGCGGCGCGCCCGTTTCTCCAGACTCCCTCTCTCGCCTGTCTCGCACGCGCGGCGCCTCGCAGCGTATCCGGCTGTCTGCGCGCTGCTTCCAGCCTTTCCACTGCGTCCCATCTCTCTGGTAAACCCGCTTGCGCGGTATTTTTGATGCGCCTATATTGCTATACACCATCAACTATTACTATGCGATAAAACATGAGCAATGACGTGTTGTTCTCCAATCGCGGCCGGGTCGCGATCATCACGCTGAATCGCCCGGAGCGGCTGAACGCATGGACCACGCCGATGCGCGAGACGATCATCGAGGCGCTGGAGCGTTTCAACCATGACCCGGAAGTCGCCGCGATCATCATGACCGGTGCCGGCAATCGGGCATTCTCGGCAGGGCAGGATCTGTCGGAAGCGCATGACTTCGACGGCGAGCGCGCGGTCGCGTGGGTCAAGGAATGGCAGCGCTACTACACGGCGCTGCGCAGCCTGTCGAAGCCGCTCGTCATGGCGCTCAACGGTACGGCCGCGGGCTCGGCGTTTCAGGTGGCGCTGCTCGGCGATATTCGCGTCGGTCATGCCGGCGTGCGCATGGGGCAGCCCGAGATCAACGCGGGCATTGCCAGCACCACCGGGCCGTGGATCATGAACGCGATGCTCGGCATGTCGCGCACCATTGAGCTGACGCTCACGGGCCGTTTGATGGACGCCGAAGAGTGTCATCGCATCGGCCTGATTCATCACCTCGTCGACGAAGACAAGGTGTTCGACAAGGCGCTCGAAATAGCCACCGAACTTGCGGCCAAGCCGCCCGTCGCGATGCGGCTCGACAAGCAGCGTTTCCGCGAAATGACGGAGCCGGGCTTTATCGACTGCATCGAAGCGGGCGAGCGCATTCAGCGCGAAGCGTACGACTCCGGCGAACCCGCGCGCATGATGGAAGAGTTCTTCCGTCAGCGCGCGAAATAGCGAGTCACGGGCGAGGCACGCGGGGCCGCTCGTGCTCAGCATGGTTAGTGGAATGCGCGAGCCGGTTTTGGTCGTGGTGCTCGCGCCCCGCCGCAAGTCCAGCCGCAAGGCCAAGTCAAGCCGTTCCCAATCTCAACTTTAGTGCGGAGACCTGAACAATGACGCAAGACTTCAACCCGGCACGCCGCCGCGTTCTTCACGGCGCGGGCGCGCTTGCCGTGGCGGGCGCACTGCCGCTCGCCGTGCGTGCGCAGGAAAAGCAGATCGTGGTCTCGGACCCGGGCGGTCCTTACACTACCGCCTATCGCGAAGCGTTTTACGATCCGTTCGAGAAAGCGACCGGCATCAAGGTCGTGAGCGTCGCCCGTGAATCGCAGCCGGTTGCGCAATTCGCGGCGATGGTGCAAACGAAGAATTACGTGTGGGACGTCACCACGCTTACGCTTTCCGCCGACATTCCCTACCTCGAAGCGAAGGGGCTGCTGGAGCCCATCGGTCTGAAGGCGAGCGACTATCCCGACATCATGCCCGAAGCGATCACGCCGAACTGGCTGGGCGTGGACGTGTATTCGACCGTGCTTGCGTATCGTGCCGACAGGTTCAAGGACAACGGACCGAAAACGTGGGCGGATTTCTGGGACGTGAAGAAATACCCAGGCCGCCGCTGCCTGCGGCGCAGCCCGCTCGACACGCTGGAACAGGCGCTGCTCGCCGACGGCGTGCCGCTCGACAAGCTGTATCCGCTCGACGTCGACCGGGCATTCAAAAGCCTCGACAGGATCAAGCCGCACGTGAACATCTGGTGGACTTCCGGCGCGCAGGCTATGCAGGCGATCCAGAGCGGCGACGTCGACATGATCTCGACGTGGAACGGCCGCGCGCAAGCCGCGAAAGACGCGGGCGCGCCGGTCGCGATCGTATGGAATCAGGGGCTTTATTCAATCGAAGGCTGGGGCATTCCAAAGGGCACACCACGCGCTGAGGCAGCGAAGCAGTTCGTGCGTTTTTGCGCCGACGCGAAGCGCCAGGCGCTGCTCACGCGCACGCTGGCCTACGGGCCGACCAACAGGAAAGCGTTCGAGACGATCGCCAAAGAGCGTGCGGCGCTATTGCCCACGGCCCCCGACAATATCCGCGACATGCGGTTGCCCAGTCCGCAATGGTGGGAAGCGAACCGTCAGAAAGTCACTGAACGGTTCAATTCGTGGATCATTTCGTGAGGACTGCACGATGAGCTCGAAACTCGAGGCGATAGGCATAGCCAAGCGCTACGGCGACGCAGTGGCGCTCGAACCGACGGACCTCGCCGTGCAGGCGGGCGAATTCCTGACGCTGCTCGGTCCGTCGGGTTCGGGCAAGACCACACTGTTGCAGATGATCTCCGGCCTCGTCGCGCCCAGCGCGGGTCGCATCGAGATCGACGGGCGCGACGTCACGCATGTCGAGCCGGGCAAGCGCGGCATCGGCATGGTGTTTCAGAGCTATGCGCTGTTTCCGCACATGAGCGTGTGGGACAACGTCGCCTATGGTCTGCGCATGCGCCGCAAGTCGCGCGACGAGGTGCGCGCGGCGGTCGACAGTGCGCTCGCCATGGTGCGCATGACCGACTACGCGAAGCGCTTTCCGAAGGAGCTGTCCGGCGGGCAACAGCAGCGCATTGCGCTGGCGCGCTGCTTTGCGTATCGGCCCTCGGTGATTCTGCTCGACGAGCCGCTCGGTGCACTGGATAAAAAGCTGCGCGAACACATGCAGTCCGAAATCCGCCGGCTGCACAAGGAGCTCGGCGCAACCTTCGTCTACGTTACGCACGATCAGGACGAGGCGCTGACGCTGTCTGACCGCATCTGCCTCATGAATCAGGCGCGCATCGAGCAGGTGGGCACGCCCGCCGACCTGTACGACCGTCCCGCAACGCGCTTCGCGGCCGGCTTCATCGGTCATTCGAATCTGCTCGAAGGCGCGCTCGACGAGACCCGCGGTGCAAGCGGCGAGCCGATCCTGCTTGCGGCGGGCGGCCGCATTCCGTTGCCGGTCAGCGCGCTCGACACCATCAGGATGACGAATGGAAATGCCAGGGGCGCTTCCGGTGCTTCGGTCTCTGCGCCGGCGTCCGCTTCTGCTGCGCGCCACACGCTGCTCGTGCGTCCCGAAGCCCCGCGTTTCGTCGAGCCGGCCAGCGGATTTGTCGACGGCACGATTGCGGACGTGGTGTTCTTCGGCAGCGACACGCGCGTGCAGCTCGCAATGAACGACGGCAGCGAGCTTACCGTGCGCTGCGAGCGCAGTCTGTCGCCGCGCGTCGGCGACAAAGTGGGCCTCGTCTGGGACCCGTATCGCACGACGCTGCTGCATAGCTGAAAGGGACTGGAATGACCATCGCTCTTCACGCACAACGCGAAAGCGAAGCCTCGCGGCGCGGCCGCTCCATGTGGCTCGCGCGCAGCCTGCGCTTTTTGCCGATCCTGCCCACGCTTCTGTTCCTGCTGGTGTTTTTCGTGCTGCCCGTCGGCGAGATTCTGCAAGGCGGACTGGTCGGCGCGGACGGCCAGATCGGCCTCGCGCAATTCGAGCGCATCGCGCGCACGCCCGTCTACGCGAAGGTGTTGTGGATCACCTTCGCGATATCGTTCATGACGGCGGCGCTTTCCATTCTGCTCGGTTATCCGGTCGCGTACATGTTGAGCCGCCTGTCGGAGCGCGCCCGCGAACGCTGGCTGCTTTGGGTCATGCTGCCGTTCTGGACCAGCTACCTGGTCAAGACATACGCGTGGATGTTGCTGCTTTCGAAGACGGGCGTCCTCTCCACCATTGCGCTCTCGCTTGGCCTCGTACGCGAGACGAGCGGCACCATTCCGTCGCTGACCGGCGTGTTGATCGGCATGGTGCATTCGATGCTGCCGCTCGCCGTCATGACCATGCTGCCGGTCATGCGCGGCATCGACGACCGGCTGACGCAGGCCGCCGAAACGCTGGGCGCCGAGCGCAGCACGAGCTTTTTCACGGTGTTTCTGCCGCTCTCGTCGCCGGGCGTGGCGGCCGCGGGCCTGCTCGTGTTCATTTCGAGCCTCGGCTTTTTTATCGTGCCTGCGCTGCTCGGCTCGCCGAAAGAAACGATGATCGCGCAACTTGTGATCTCGTCGGTGCTGGAGCTCTTCGACATGCGCTTTGCCGGAGCGCTTTCAACTGTGCTGCTCGTCTGCTCGATCGTGATTTTCTTCATATACGACCGCATGGTGGGCCTCACATCGCTTACCGGCGAAGTGGCGCAGCGTCAGCGCGGCTCGCGCGCTCAAGGATTCAAGCTTGCACTTCTGATGAGCGCCGGGCGCGTCTTCGCACCGCTCATGATGCGCCGCAAGGCGCACGCGGAAGAGGGCGCGCGCGCGGCAAGCCCGCTTGGCTTCTATACATGCGCCGTGATGCTGGTGCTGGTCGCGCCGGTGCTGTCGGTCATCCCGTATGCGTTCACGAAGAGCGACTACATTGCGTTTCCGCCGAAGCTCTTCAGTGTCCGCTGGTTCGGCACCTTCATGGATTCGCCGGTGTGGCAGAGCGCGGTTATCCGCTCGTTCGAAGTGGGCCTCGGCACGGGGCTGCTGTCGCTGCTGCTCGGCTTCGGCGCCACGCTCGCCATGACGCGCATGCCGCGCCGCGCAAGCAAGCCCGTGTTCGCGCTGCTGGTCGCGCCGCTTATCGTGCCGCGCATCGTCGTGGCCGTCGGTCTGCTGTATCTGTTCGGACGCTTCGGGCTGACGGGCACGAACCTCGGCCTCGTAATCGGTCATACGGTGCTTGCGATTCCGTATGTCGTCGTCACGCTCGCCGCGGGTTTTCAGCGCTTCGACTGGCGCCTCGACGACGCCGCGCGCGTAATGGGCGCGTCGCCGTTGCGCCGTATCACGTCGATCGTACTGCCGCTGCTCATGGCAAGCGTGAGCGCCGCATTCCTGTTCGCTTTCCTCGTTTCATTCGACGATCTGACCATCGCAATCTTCGTTTCCGGCGGCATCAACTCGACACTGCCCAAGCAGATGTGGGACGACATCCAGCTCGCCATCACGCCGACGCTAGCGGCGGTGTCGACCACGCTCGTGATTCTGATTGCGCTCGTCGTCGCGGTCTCTTCGTGGCTCAAGCGCAAGACGCGCTAAATCCCGGTCATTCAACTCGTTCACACATGCATCGTTATCCAGAATATTTCGCTCATCGGCACTCAAACGACGAACTCGACTGTGCGCCTCTGCTTGCAACAGGATTGCGCCGCGATCCGACGCGCACCATCGTGCATTTCGAAGATCACGCGATGACCTGCGAAGAGGCCGCCCGGCAGGTCGCGCGATTGCAGCGCTGGTTTGGCGAGCACGGTCTCGTGCAAGGCGATCGCGTCGCCGTGATGCTCGGCAACAGTCCCGAGCATATTCATCTGATCTACGCGCTGCACCTGAGCGGGCTCGTGTGGGTGCCCGTCAATACGAAGCTGCGTGCGGCGGGCCTCGAATATCTGCTGCAGCACGCCGAGCCGAAGCTCTTCGTGATCGACGACGAGTTCGATGCGCTGACCGCGGAACTCGATTGCGGCACCGCGCTGCGCACGCACCTGCCCGCGTTGAAGGCTGACGATGCCAAGCATGCGAGCGGCACAGCCACCGACTTCGCAACCCCGGCAATCGGCGTGCACGATCCGCTGTGCATCATCTACACGTCCGGCACGACGGGCGCGCCCAAGGGCGTCGTCTTCACGCACCGGATGATGCGCATTGCAAGCGAGGCGGCGTTACGCGTTGCCGACGTGCGCGACGGCGACCGGCTGTTCCTGTGGGAGCCGCTGTGCCACATTGGCGGCGCGCAAATGTTGTTGCTGCCGTTCCTCGCGAACGTGACTTTGCATGCGGTGCCGCGTTTTTCCGCATCGCAGTTCTGGCAGCAGATCGGCCGCGCGGGCGCGACGCAACTGCATTACCTGGGCGGTGTACTGGACATTCTGATGCAGTTGCCCGCAAACGAGCAGCCCGCGTCGCATACGCTGCGCGTCGCCTGGGGCGCGGGCGTGAGTGCTGCGTCGTGGCAGCCGATTCAGGCGCGCCTGAACGTTTCGTTGCGCGAGTGCTACGGCATGACGGAATGCTCGAGCTTCGCGACGGCGAATCTGACCGGCAAGGCCGGCTCGATCGGTCGCGCGTTGCCGTGGATCGACATCGACTTGCTCGACGAAAACGGCCAGCCGGTATCGAACGGCGAAGCAGGGGAGATCGTGCTGTCGAGCAAAGTGGATGGCACCTTTTTGCCGGCTTATCTGAAGAATCCGGAAGCAACGCGCGCCGCGCTGCGCCACGGGCGGCTGCACACCGGCGACCGCGCGCGCCGCGATGCGGATGGCGACTTGTTCTTCATCGGCAGGCAGACGGATAGCATGCGCGTGCGCGGCGAGAACGTGTCAGCGTGGGAAATAGAGCGCGTTTTCGCCACTCACCCGGCCATTCGCGTCTGCGCTGCAATCGGTGTCGCGTCGGCGATCGGCGAACAGGACATTCTGCTCGACGTCCAGTTCCGGGACGAGCCGGTCGCGTGGCCCGCTCTGCACGCATGGGCGCGCGAGCGGCTCGCGAGTTTCCAGTTGCCGCGCTATTACCGCGCGGCAGCCGGCTTTGAGCTGACGGCGAGCGAGCGCGTCAAGAAACATTTGATCTCGCGTGATACGCAGGACGCCTGGGACCGTCTGGCAACCGTCGCGCAATAGCTATCGTATATAGGTAGCTGATTAGGGCTATGCGATAATTTCTTGTTCGAACCAGACAGATACCGACGTAATGAGCGACGAGCCCAAAGCCGCACGCAAGCGCAACAGTAGAGCCGCCAAACCGCGCGCGGAAGTTGCCGACCCGAGCGCGTCTTCGCTTTATGTGCAGTCGGTGGAGAAGGCGATGAAGGTGCTCACCGCGTTCGACGGCAGCAAGAGGCAGTTGTCGCTCTCGGAGATCTCGTCGTCCACCGGGTTCGACATGAGCGCGACGCAGCGCTTCACTTACACGCTGGCCGCGCTCGGCTATCTTTTCAAGGACCCGGACAGCCGCAAGTACGAACTGTCGCCGCGGCTTCTCGACTTCACTTACCACTATCTGACTTCGAACGATCTGGTTAGCCGCGCGACGCCTTATCTGCAGCAACTCGGATCGGAGACGGAAGAGGCGACCAACCTCACGGTGCTGGACGATACGGACATAGTGTTCGTGCTGCGTATCGTGAGCCGCAATGTATTCAACGCGCACGTCATTACCGGCTCGCGTTTGCCCGCCTATTGCACGGCGCCTGGGCTCGCGATTCTGGCAACGCTGCCGGACGGCGAAATAGACGACATTCTTTCGCGCACGAACCTCGTGCCTTATACGGCCTCCACTGTGTATGAGCCGCGCAAGATCAAGGAGCGGATCGTGCAGATCCGCAAGCAGGGTTACGCGCATACGGAAGACGAATACTTTGTAAGCGACATTTCCACGGCGGCCGCCATCACGAACGCGCATGGGCGTGGCATCGGCGCGGTGAACATCGCAGTGGCGCGCTCGCGCTGGCAGGCGGAGCGCGACGAGAAACGCTTCGCGGATCTGGTCATTTCCACCGCCTCTGCAATTTCCACGCGTCGGCGCATCGAATAGCGGCGCGGGTAGTCCACCGTGGTGCCTTATCCGCCTTATCCGCCTCACGCGCTGCAGGCGCGCTCTGCTGCGATTGCGTACGAGGCACGCGCCATGCTGTCTTTGTCGAAAACGGCAAGCGCCGTGACACCAGGAGACAGAGATGAGAGCCTTGAAAGTTGCAGGCGTCGCATGCGTCCTGTGCATGACGAGCGTGGCTTACTCGCAACAAAGCGGTAACGCGCCAGCGAACAGCGGCACGCAAAGCGGGCAACCGGTTCAGCCGGGACCGGCGGGACAGGCAGTGGACAAACCCGCGGACCTCGGCACGCCGGGCAACAAGCCCGGGAGCCTGATGCAAAAGCGCGCGAACGCGCTGTCGCCGGAGGGTGCGTCGGGGCCGTCGCGAACCGGCGAAGTCAAGCAATAGCGACAGGTAGGCGGCCGCAGCGGGGACCGTCGCCAGACGGTTTCGCACGCAGTGAAGCGTGCGTGGGCGACTTGGTAAAGGTGCGCGTGCGCACTGTAGTGCGCCGCTGCGCAATCGACCACGGCCGCCGCTACCCGAACGGTTTAAAGACGCATTGTGGAAGTCGATCCCATCCGCCCGATTCCTCGGTGCTTGACAATCTATCTGCAAGTAGATAGAGTGCGTCACATGGACACGACAACATCAGTGCGCGAACAGATTCTCGATCACGCCATTACGCTGATCATGATGCGCGGCTATAACGGCTTTAGCTATCGGGACCTGTCGAGCCTTGTTGGAGTCAAGACGTCGAGCATTCACTACTACTTCCCCTCGAAGGACGATCTGGTTCTCGAAGCGGTAAATGCGTATAGCAGCGAGGTAATCAGCACGCTCAAGGGCGTGGACGAATCGCTGCCTCCCGAGGTGAAGCTCAGCAAGTATGCCAAGCTGTTTGGCCGCACGCTGGGCGACGGGCGCCAGATCTGTCTGTGCGGTATGCTGGCGGCCGACATCGAAACATTGCCGGAGAACATTCGGCAAGCGGTGCAGGCGTTTTTCAAGGCGAACGAAAAGTGGCTTGCCAAGGTACTGGCGGAAGGTTTGCAAGCGGGTACGCTCGCAGTGAATGGCAAGCCCGAGAATGCTGCGCGCGCGCTGTTCGCGGCGTTCCAGGGCAGTGTGCTGGCAAGCCGGTTGTTCAATACCAGGGCGCGGCTCGAAGACGTCGAGGCGTCGGTCCGAGTGGTTCGGTGATAGCGGTCGCAGCCATAGCGGCTAACCTCGTCGCTGGTATTTGTTTGCTGGAGTGTCTATCTTTCAGTAGATAGAAAAGTATCAAGCTGGTAGATTCAAAGCGGTACATGTTTGTTCCATGCTTCGCATTCGCCTCTATCGGTATAGAGCGACGCGACTTCAAACCTGTTCAAAAGGAGCTTCACCATGTCGATCGAAAAAGTTCTGTATCGTGCTCATGCTCACGCTACCGGAGGCCGCGACGGCCGCGCCGTTGTTCCGGAAGGCAAGCTGGATTTCAAGCTGACCACGCCGCGCGAACTGGGCGGTGCGGGCGGCGACGGCGCCAACCCTGAGCAACTGTTTGCGGCCGGCTACAGCGCGTGCTTCCTGGGTGCGATGAAGTTCGTGGCGGCTCGCGACAAGATTGCGATTCCCGTAGACGTCGCGATTGACGGCAGCGTCGGCATCGGCGCGATTCCCAACGGTTTCGGCATTGAAGTGGAACTGAAGATCTCGCTGCCGGGCATGGCACGCGACGCGGCGCAGGCACTGGTCGACAAGGCGCATATTGTCTGCCCGTATTCGAACGCTACGCGCGGCAACATCGACGTGACGCTGACTATCGTTTAACGACGCTTCAACGGCGGTTCAACGACGGTTTAACCAGGACTTCGGTCCATCGGGCCAATCGTCGAATGTATTGAATCCGGGTTCCGGCACGAGGCGCGACCGCTTCGCGCTGCCGGAACCCTCTCCATTTCTGCCGCGCCAATCGGCCGCGGCCCGCCGCGCGCAATCGCGCCGCTCTCCGCGTAAACCCCGCCACAGGAAAATGCTCGCCGTAAGAACCGGGTAAGGGGCCGCTCTTAACGTATGGTCGAGCGCATCGAAATAACCACAACACATCGCATGCGCGAGCGCATTGGCTTGCATTCCCAGCGAATTACGCACGCAAATGCCCCATGGCTGCGACTTCGTTTGCAGCAGGGCACCTTTGCACGCGGCGAAAGATACTCATGCAGGAGACGGAGATGGACCTGGAACTCGCGAACAAGATCAGATCGAGCGCGGCCTACCGCGAACTGGTGCGAAAGCGCTCGCGGCTCGGTTGGACGCTGACGGCGCTTGTGCTGATCGTCTACTACGGCTACGTGCTGCTGATTGCGTTCAACAAGGACGTGCTTTCGGCGAAACTCGGCGCGGGCGTCACCACGTGGGGCATGCCGATCGGGCTCTTCGTGATCGTGTTTACGGTCGCGATCACGGGCTTTTATGTGCGGCGCGCGAATAGTGCGTACGACGAACTCACTGACCAGATCAAGCGGGAGGCCGTATGAACACGCGCCGATCCGGTACTGCGGCTGCGCTCTTCGCCGCTTCTTCGAGCTGCTTCGCGGCAGGCGCCGACCTGGGCCAGGCGGTCAAGCAGGCGACCAACTGGACTGCGATCTGCATGTTCGTCGCGTTCGTGATTGCAACGCTTTTCATCACTAAATGGGCTGCGCGAAGAACGCGCTCGGCGGCCGAGTTCTACACGGCGGGCGGCGGCATCACGGGCTTTCAGAACGGCCTTGCGATTGCGGGCGACTTCATGTCCGCTGCCTCGTTTCTCGGCATTTCTGCTGCGGTCTACACGAACGGCTACGACGGTCTTATTTACTCGATCGGTTTTCTCGTGGGCTGGCCGATCATCACGTTCCTGATGGCGGAGCGGCTGCGCAATCTCGGCCGTTTCACCTTTGCCGACGTGGCCGCTTACCGCTTCAAACAAGGCCCGATTCGCGCATTCGCCGCATCCGGCACGCTCGTCGTCGTCGCCTTCTACCTGATCGCGCAAATGGTAGGCGCAGGCCAGCTCATCAAGCTGCTGTTCGGGCTCGAGTACTGGATCGCGGTAGTGATAGTCGGCGCGCTGATGATGGTCTACGTGCTGTTCGGCGGCATGACCGCCACGACGTGGGTGCAGATCATCAAGGCGTGTCTGTTGCTCGCGGGTGCGTCGTTCATGGCCTTCATGGTGCTGTGGCAATTTCACTTCAGCCCCGAGGCGCTCTTCGCGAAAGCCGTTGAAGTGCACGAAAAGAAAGCGTCGATCATGGGGCCGGGCAATTTCATCAAGGACCCCATCTCGGCCATTTCCTTCGGCATCGCGCTGATGTTCGGCACGGCCGGCCTGCCGCACATCCTGATGCGCTTCTTTACCGTGCCCAATGCAAAGGAGGCACGCAAGTCGGTGTTCTGGGCCACCACGTGGATCGGCTATTTCTACATTCTCACGTTTATCATCGGCTTTGGTGCGATCGTGCTGGTGAGCACCAACCCCATGTTCAAGGACGCAGCCGGCAAGCTGCTCGGCGGCAGCAACATGGCGGCGGTGCATCTGGCGAGTGCGGTGGGCGGCAACGTGTTCCTCGGCTTTATTTCGGCGGTGGCGTTCGCGACCATTCTCGCCGTGGTCGCCGGGCTCACGCTCGCCGGCGCGTCGGCCGTGTCGCACGACCTGTATGCGACCGTGTTCAAGCACGGCAAGGCGTCGAGCGCCAATGAGCTTTTCGTGTCGCGCATCACGACTGTGGTGCTGGGCGTCGTCGCCGTCGTGCTCGGCATCGTGTTCGAAAAGCAGAACATCGCGTTCATGGTGTCGCTGGCATTTGCGGTGGCCGCTTCGGCCAATTTTCCGGTGCTGTTTCTGTCCGTGCTGTGGCGCGGCTGCACGACGCGCGGTGCGGCAATAGGCGGCTTTCTCGGTCTTCTGTCAGCCGTGCTGCTGACGGTGCTGTCGAAGGCGGTCTGGGTCGACGTGTTTCATTTCGCGAGCGCGCCGTTCCCGTATGCGTCGCCTGCGCTGTTCTCCATGGCGCTGGGCTTCGCCGGCATCTGGTTGTTTTCCGTCACCGACAAATCGGCGCGCGCACGCATCGACCAGGCGGGCTTCGACGCCCAGGCGGTGCGCTCGGAAACCGGCATTGGCGCGGTAGAAGGCGCGAGCCACTAGATCTCGCGTTGCCGTCATGGATCGGGAGCGGTCGCGGCGTCATCCGCCGCGGCCGCCGCGCCTCGGGACACGCAGGTACGGTCGCGTCGCGCCGATGCGGACAGGCGCGGCCTAAATCGCGACACGCGCCGTTCCCCGCCGTTGCCCTCAGTTACCCGCCGTTGCCTATAATCGGCTCCGATGGCGCGGCGAGTATGTCTGCGCGGGCACGTCACGCAAGAATCGTTAGAGAAGAAAAATAATTCGTCCTGCCGTGTCGATTTCGCGGGTGTTGCTTCGTCGTCCACATAGCGGCATACAGTCGGCCGCCATCTGAGCGATACTGACAGGAGACTCGCGATGACAATTCAGAAGATCACCCCTTTTCTCTGGTATTCGAACGAGGCCGAAGAGGCCGCGGCTTTCTACACGAACATCTTCCCTGACTCGCGAGTCGTTCGCGTCACGGCAGTGCCGGCCGCAGGCGCGACGAAAGTGGTCGAGTTCGTGCTGTTCGGCCAGACCTTCTACGCAATGAGCTCGAGCGGCAACGACACGTTCAATCACTCGATATCGCTTCTCGTCAGTTGCGCGGATCAGGCGGAAATCGACCGCTACTGGGATGCGCTGCTCGAGGGCGGCGGCGCGCCCGAGGCGTGCGGCTGGCTGAAAGACCGCTTTGGCGTGTCGTGGCAGATTGCGCCGGCCGATGTCATCGCGATGATGGGCGACCCCGACGCGGACAAGGCGCGGCGCGCGGCCGAGGCAATGATGAAAATGGTCAAGTTCGATGTCGCCGCATTGAGGGCGGCGTACGAGGGTACGGCGGGCTAGGGCCGGGGCCGGGGTTAGCGCTAGCGCGATCCGCTCGTAAGCCGCATTCTGGCTTGCCGCGCCGCAACCCGTGTGGGCCCCGGTGCTACGCAGCGGATAGAAGCGGGCGCTCTCTGCCCGTGCCCACCCGTCTATCGGTTCAATGCGAGGACACGTATTCGGATCCGGCATGCGCGGGCGGAATCGCAAAGCTCGCACGCATGCGCCGCGCTTCCGCAGCGGGCGTCAGCCCAAAAAGCCGCTTGAATTCCCGACTGAATTGCGACGTGCTCGCGTAGCCCACAGCCACGCTCGCGGCCTCCGCCGACATGTCGTGCCGCAGCATCAGCAGGCGGGCCTGGTGCAGGCGCGTGGACTTGACGTACTGCATCGGCGAGGTCTGCGTGACGGCCTTGAAATGCGCATGAAACGTGGGAATGCTCATGCCGGCCTCGCGCGCAAGCAATGGGAGGTCGAGCGCACCCGCGTAGTCGGAATGAATGCGGCGCAGCGCCTTGCCGATCCTGCCGAATTGACCTTGCATGCCGAGCGCCGCGCGCATCGCATCTCCCTGCGGGCCGGTCAGCACCCGAAAGTAGAGCTCGCGCAGCAGAGACGGACCGAGCACCGCTGCGTCGAGCGGCCGGTTCAGCGCTTCGAGCAGGCGCAATACGGTGTTTCGCAAGGGCTTGTCGAGCGGGCTCGACATCATGCTTTGCGGCGCCTGTGCGCTGTCCGGCAGCGCGTGACCTTCTATCTGCGCAAGCAGCTCGGCAGCCAGCTTGAAGTCGAGATGCAGGTAGATCGCGAGCAGCGGACGCTGCGCATCCGCGTCGGTCTCCATCGTAAACGGCACCGGCACTGAGACCGCCAGATAGTGCTGCTCGTCGTACACATAGAGCTGGTCGCCGAAATAGCCGCGCTTGCGTCCCTGGCAAACGATCACGATGCCCGGGTCATACAGCACCGGCGTGGACGTCAGGCTGCGATCCGAGCGCAGCACGCGCACGCTCGCGAGCGCCGTCAGGTTGTAGCCCTCCTCGGGGGCGAGCGCACGCACGAGCCCGACCATTGTCTGCTGGTCGCGGCGAGAAGGCACGCGCGGCGCGCCACGGCTGTCCTTTTTTGTTGTTTGAGATGTCATAGAAATAGGCAATAAAAAGCCATAATTCGGCCTAAAACTCGTGAGGCCGGAAGAATAGTATGCACTTTCCGTTTGACTCCTGGAAAGGCATCTCATGACATCGAACAGAATTTTGCTGATTACCGGCGCGAGCAGCGGCTTTGGCCGCGCTCTCGCTCAGCAGGCGCTGCAGGACGGTCATCGTGTGGTCGGCACGGTGCGAAGCGAGGCCGCGAAAGCCGAGCTGGAGGCGCTCGCGCCAGGCAGGGCGTTCGGCCGCCTGCTGGACGTGACCGACTTCGACCGGATCGACGGCGTCGTAGCCGATATCGAGGCAAGCGTCGGCCCCGTGGATGTGCTCGTGAACAGTGCCGGCTATGGCCACGAAGGCGTCATGGAAGAGGCGCCGCTCGCCGACCTGCGCCGGCAGTTCGAAGTAAACGTGTTCGGCGCAGTGGCGATGATGAAAGCCGTGCTGCCCTACATGCGCCAACGCCGGCGCGGCCACATTCTCAACATTACGTCGATGGGCGGCTTCATCACCATGCCCGGCATCTCGTACTACTGCGGCAGCAAGTTTGCACTCGAAGGAATCTCGGAAGCACTTGGCCAGGAGGTGCGGTCATTGGGCATTCATGTAACCGCCGTTGCACCGGGCTCTTTTCGCACCGATTGGGCAGGGCGCTCCATGTCGCGCACGCCGCGCTCCATTTCCGACTACGACGCGGTATTCGATCCGCTGCGCAAGGCTCGCGAAGAGAAGAGCGGCAAGCAGCTGGGCGACCCGGTGAAAGCCGCGCGCGCGATGCTGGCTGCGATCGCGGCGGAGCAGCCGCCTGTGCATCTACTGCTCGGAAGCGACGCCTTGGGTCTCGTGCGCGGGAAACTGACTGCACTGTCTGACGAAATCGCCACGTGGGAAGCGCTCACGTTGTCCACGGACGGCTGAGGCGGGTCCACGGCTTTACCCGCGAGGCGGGTCCACGGCTCCACTCGCACGCGCCGCGCGCAGAAGCTCGAGGTCTCAGAGGTCCTGCGGCGCGACGCCCCGTTGCTGTGAACCCGCACCATCGCTGTGCCTCAGCGCGTCAAAACACGACGCCCTGAATCCAGAGCGATCAGCGTTTTGACGCGTAAAGCCGCATCGCGCCGATACTCGTCGCGTATGGCATAGCCTTTGCATAGTGCAGCCGCAAAGGATCAACGGCGATTCTTCCCGAATGCATTCGTAGCACGAGATACGCAGTAACGAGCAGCTTTGGACAACGGCGTCCCCTGAAACCAGTCACACGACCGGTTTCTCGGGACGCTTTTTTGTTTCTGGAACGACGATGGCAGACAAAGCAATCCGTATAGACCTTTTCAGCCTGCGCACGCCGGCCATGCGCGCCTTCCATCTCACGTGGATGGCCTTTTTCGTATGTTTTTTCGCGTGGTTTGCCTGCGCGCCGCTGATGCCGCTCATCAAGCGCGAGTTCGGGCTTTCCGCCGATCAGGTCGCGAACATCAACATCGCCGCCGTGGCCGTGACCATTCTCGTGCGGCTCGTGGTCGGCCCGATGTGCGATCGCTACGGACCGCGCAAGGTTTACTCGGGGCTCTTGCTCATAGGCGCGTTGCCGGTGCTCGGCGCTGCGGTTTCCACGGGCTACGAGAGTTTTCTGCTCTGCCGTCTGCTAATCGGCGCGGTCGGCGCGAGCTTTGTGATCACGCAGTACCACACGTCGATGATGTTCGCGCCGAACGTAGTGGGCACCGCGAACGCGACGACCGCGGGTTGGGGCAACACCGGCGCGGGCGCCGCGCAGGCGCTGATTCCGTTGCTGCTTGCCGCGATCATCGTGCTGGGCGTGGGCGAGTCGTCGGCCTGGCGCCTGGCGCTGCTGGTGCCCGGTCTCGCGATGCCGGTCATGGCCGCGTTCTACTGGCGCTTCACGCAGGACTGCCCGCAAGGCAACTTCAGCGAACTGCGTGCGCAAGGCATGACCATCGACGGCGGCAAGAAGGGGGGCTGGGCGAGCTTTCGCACGGCCTGCGCGAACTACCGCGTATGGATGCTCTTCATTACCTATGCGGCGTGTTTCGGCGTGGAGGTGTTCATCCACAACATTGCGGCTATCTACTACGTCGACCATTTTCATCTGTCGCTGAAGGAAGCCGGCATGGCCGCGGGCAGCTTCGGCCTGCTCGCGCTCTTTGCACGCGCGCTGGGCGGCTGGGTATCGGACCGTGCCGCCGCGCGGCGCGGCCTCGAAGTGCGCTCCACGCTCTTGTGTGCGCTGATGATCGGCGAGGGGCTCGGCCTCGTGGGTTTCGCGCACGCGACCAGCATCGCGCCGGCACTCGTTGCGATGCTGGTCTTCGGGCTCTTCACTCATATGGCGTGCGGCGCCACTTATGCGCTCGTGCCGTTCATCGACCGCAAGGCGCTCGGCGGCGTGGCCGGCATCATCGGCGCGGGCGGCAATGTCGGTGCAGTGGCGGCGGGCTTCCTGATGAAAGGGATAGGCGGCATTCAGCAGACGCTCGCGACGCTCGGCGTGCTCGTCACGCTGTCGGCGCTGTGTGCGTTGGCGGTGCGCTTTAGCGGCGAGCACAAGGCCCGCGAAGCGGCGTTGAGGGAGCGTGCGCTCGCCGCCGCGAGCACCCAGAGCGTGGCCAACTAACCCGACATTCTCGTGCGCCTCGCGTATGCCGTGCGGCTGCGCGTTGCACGCCGAAGGTGCTGCGTCGCACCATCATCGAGCCTTCGTGCATCGGAATGCGTCGGCGCCCGGCGTGCAGCGAATGTGGCAAGACGCGCGGCAAGCCCGCAGCGCGGGGCGCTGCGGAAGTTCTGACCGAATGGCATGGGCCTTGCATTAATGGGGCTACGGATCAACGGCGATCCTGCCAGCTTGCAGCAAGCACTCTGTTTCCCGATTACTGGTTTTGGACAACGGCGTCCCCCGAATACAGTCGCAGCAGCGATTGCATCCGCGGGACGCTTTTTTATTGCCGGACACATCATGTCGCGAACCGCATCGCAAACGAATCAAGCCTCTGTCATGAACGTGGTCGTAATCGGTCACGGAATGGTCGGTCACAAACTGGTCGAGTGTCTCGTCGACGATCCGAAGGCCGCGATGCACATCACCGTGCTGTGCGAAGAGCCGCGTCCCGCCTACGACCGCGTGCATCTGTCGGAATTCTTTGCGGGCAAGTCCGCGGACGACCTGTCGCTTGTCGAGCCGGGCTTTTTCGAGCGCGAGAACGTGCTGCTCAAACTCAATGCGAAAGCCGTGTCGATCGACCGTGATGCGCGCACCGTGACGCTTGCCAGCGGCGAAACGCTCGCCTACGACAAGCTAGTGATGGCCACCGGCTCCTCGCCGTTCGTGCCGCCGGTGCAGGGCCGCGAGCGGCGCGACTGCTTCGTCTACCGGACTATTGAGGATCTCGAAGCAATGCAGGAGTGCGGCGCGCGCTCGAAGACAGGCACGGTGGTCGGCGGCGGCCTGCTGGGTCTGGAATGCGCGAAGGCGCTGCGCGACATGGGCCTGCAAACGCACGTGGTGGAATTCGCGCCGCGCCTGATGGCGGTGCAGGTGGACGAAGGTGGCGGCCGCGTACTGCGCACGAAGATCGAGGAACTCGGCGTGAGCGTGCACACGCAGAAGAACACCACGGCGATTGTCGACGGCGAAGCGGGCACGCACCGCATGCTGTTCGCCGACGGCACGCATCTGGACACGGACATGATCGTGTTCTCCGCCGGCATCCGTCCGCGCGACGAACTCGCGCGCGCGTGCGGTCTGGAACTGGGCCCGCGCGGCGGCGTTGCGATCGATTCAAGCTGCCGCACGAGCGACCCGCACATCTACGCAATCGGCGAATGCGCGGCGTGGAACGGCATGGTCTACGGTCTCGTGGCGCCGGGCTACGACATGGCGCGGGTGGCGGCAAAACATCTGCTGGGCAACGACGCGACCTTCGCGGGCGCCGACATGAGCACCAAGCTCAAGCTGATGGGCGTGGACGTGGCGAGCATCGGCGACGCACACGGCACGACGCCGGGCAGCCGCGCCTACCAGTTCAGCGACGAGCGCAAGCAGATCTACAAGAAGCTGGTGGTCTCCGAGTCGGGCAAGGAGCTGCTCGGCGCGGTGATGGTCGGCGACGCGAGCGAGTACGGCACGCTGCTGCAGATGATGCTCAACGGCATCGCGCTGCCGGAGTCGCCGGAATTCCTGATCCTGCCGCAAGGCGACGGCGAAGCGAAGCCGGGCCTCGGCGTCGACGCGCTGCCCGAGAGCGCGCAGATCTGTTCGTGCAACAACGTGTCGAAGGCGCAACTGTGCGCGGCAGTGGGCGCGGGCGCGACCGACATCGGCGCGCTCAAATGCGCGACCACTGCGGGCACTTCGTGCGGCGGCTGCGTGCCGCTCGTCACCCAGGTGATGAAGGCCGAAATGAAGAAGCAGGGCCTCGCCGTGAACAATCATGTGTGCGAGCACTTTGCGTATTCGCGCCAGGAGCTCTTTCATATCGTGCGGGTGGAGGGCGTGCGCAGCTTCGGCGAACTGCTCGCAAAACATGGCCACGGTCTCGGCTGCGATATCTGCAAGCCGGTGGTGGCAAGCATTCTTGCGTCGTGCTGGAACGAATTCGTGCTGAAAAAGGAGCACGCGTCGTTGCAGGACACGAACGACTACTACCTCGCGAACATCCAGCGCGACGGCACCTATTCGGTCGTGCCGCGCATGCCGGGCGGCGAAGTGACGCCCGATGGTCTGATTGCCGTCGCGCAGGTCGCGAAGAAATACGGCCTCTACACGAAGATCACGGGCGGCCAGCGCGTGGACCTGTTCGGCGCGCGCGTCGAGCAGTTGCCGCTCATCTGGGAAGAGCTGATTGCAGCGGGTTTCGAATCGGGGCACGCGTACGGCAAGTCGCTGCGCACGGTGAAGTCGTGCGTGGGCTCGACGTGGTGCCGCTATGGCGTGGGCGATTCGGTGGGACTCGCGGTGGAGCTGGAGAACCGCTACAAGGGCCTGCGCACGCCGCACAAGATCAAGTTCGGCGTGTCGGGCTGCACGCGCGAATGCGCGGAAGCGCAGGGCAAGGACGTCGGCGTGATTGCGAC
Source organism: Paraburkholderia phenoliruptrix (assembly GCF_019511605.1). Classification (GTDB taxonomy): domain Bacteria; phylum Pseudomonadota; class Gammaproteobacteria; order Burkholderiales; family Burkholderiaceae; genus Paraburkholderia; species Paraburkholderia phenoliruptrix_A. Next base: position 175,666 of record NZ_JAEUAV010000010.1, read on the forward strand.
GGAAAAGGGCTGGAACCTGTACGTCTGCGGCAACGGCGGCATGAAGCCGCGCCATGCGGAGCTGATCGCGTCGGATCTGGATCGCGACACGCTGGTGCGCTACATCGACCGCTTCCTGATGTTCTATGTGCGTACCGCCGACCGTCTGCAACGCACGAGCGTGTGGCGCGAGAGTCTGGAAGGCGGTCTGCAGTATCTGATCGACGTGGTGGTGCATGACAGGCTGCAAGTCGCCGCGGAACTCGAGGCGGACATGCAGCGCGTGATCGATACGTACGAATGCGAGTGGAAGAAGGCGGTGAGCGATCCGGAGACACGCAAGCGCTTCCGTCACTTCGTCAACAGCGACGCAACGGACAGCACGGTGAGCTTCGTGAAGGAGCGCGGCCAGATCCGGCCGGCGACACCCGACGAGCGTCAGTCGAAGCTTGCTGCGATTCCTGTCGTCGTGGAAACAGTGTGATTTTTAGCGTGATTGGAAAGGAGCCACGCCATGAGTAACGACCGCTTGCCGCAAACCTGGACACCCGTTTGCACGCTCGACGACATTGTGCCCAACACGGGCGTCTGCGCGCTCGTCAACGGTGAGCAGGTTGCCGTCTTTCACGTGACCACGGACAACGACAAGGCGGCCGTCTACGCGATCGAGAACTACGATCCGGGCTCGCGCGCGGCGGTGCTCTCGCGCGGGCTGATCGGCAGCCTCGGCGAGCGTGTCGTGGTGGCCTCGCCGATCTACAAGCATCACTTCGATCTGCGCACGGGCGAGTGTCTGGAAGCTCCCGAGAACTCGGTCAGCGCGTATCCAGTGCGCGTGGAAAGCGGCAAAGTATGGGTCGCCGCATGACATACGGCACCGACGCACCGTCACCGGCGGAGGCATTGCCCGCTGCGCCCGCGCGTGCGCGGCTCGTCGTGATCGGCAACGGCATGGCCGGCATGCGCACCGTCGAGGAACTGCTGCAGCTCGCGCCGGATCTCTACGACATCACCGTGTTCGGCGCGGAGCCCTACGGCAACTACAACCGCATTCTGCTTTCGCCGGTGCTGGCAGGCGAGAAGACGGTCGACGACATCATCCTCAATACGCGCGACTGGTATGACGAGAACGGCATTCGCCTGTATGCGGGCGATCCGGTGGTCGCAATCGACCGCCGGCGCCGCATCGTGCGTGCACAGAGCGGCATCGAGGTGGGCTACGACCGACTTCTGATTGCCACCGGCTCCAAGCCGTTCCTGATTCCGGTGCCGGGTCACGATCTGCCTGGCGTGATCGCGTTTCGCGACATTCAGGATGTCGAAACGATGCTCGAGGCGGCGCGCAACCATCGTCATGCGGTGGTGATCGGCGGCGGACTGCTGGGTCTTGAAGCCGCGAACGGACTGCTGCGCCAGGGGATGTCGGTCACGGTCGTGCATGTGATGGACAGCCTGATGGAGCGTCAATTGGATCGCAGTGCGTCGGCGTTGCTGCAACAGGCGCTCGAGCGCAAGGGTCTGCGTTTCCTGCTGAAAGCAAACACCACGGCCATTGTCGGGCCCGAACGTGTGCGCGCCGTGCGTTTCGACGACGGCAGCGAAATTCCCGCCGATCTCGTCGTGATGACGGCCGGCGTGCGCCCCAACATCGAGCTTGCGAAGCAGAGCGGACTGCATTGCGAACGCGCGATCGTGGTCGATGACACGTTGCAGACCTACGATCCGCGCATCTACGCGGTGGGCGAATGCGTGCAGCACCGCATGGCGACTTTCGGTCTGGTGGCGCCGATCTGGGACCAGGCGCGCGTGTGTGCCGCGCATCTCGCAGGAGCGGGGCATCGCCGCTACGTGCAGCGCGCGACGGCCACGCGGCTCAAAGTCACAGGTGTCGAACTGTATTCGGCCGGCGATTTCATCGGCGGACCGGACAGCGAAGACCTCGTGCTGCGCGATCCGCGACGCGGCGTCTACAAGCGTCTCGTGATCGAAGACAACCGCGTGATCGGCGCGGTGCTGTACGGCGACGTCAAGGAAGGCGCGTGGTATTTCGAACTGATTCAGAACCGCACCGACATTTCATCGCTGCGCAGCCACCTGCTGTTCGGCAAAGCCTTGTGCGAGGCGCAGGCTGCCTGACCTGGAATACACCGTGAGTTTCCCCATCACAATCTCGAGCATGTCTGGCAGCGGCGAGGCTGTCAGGACCACCTGTCCATACTGCGGCGTCGGTTGCGGCGTACGCGCCAGTGCGCGCCCGGACGGCGGGCATGACATAGCGGGCGACGAGTCGCATCCCGCGAACTTCGGTCGCCTGTGCGTGAAAGGCTCGGCGCTTGGCGAAACCGTCGGGCTCGAAGGGCGGCTCCTGCACCCGAAGATGCGCGAGCCCGCGAGCGGCGCGTTGCGCACCGTGTCGTGGGACGATGCACTCGATGCAGTCGCTGGTGGTTTCCGGCGGATCATCGACGAACACGGACCGGATGCCGTCGCGCTCTACGTGTCGGGCCAGTTGCTGACCGAAGACTACTACGTCGCGAACAAGCTGATGAAGGGCTACGTCGGCAGCGCGAACATCGACACCAATTCGCGTCTGTGCATGTCGTCCTCCGTTGCGGGACACAAGCGCGCGTTCGGCGAAGACCTGGTGCCGGTGTGCTACGAAGATCTCGAACTCGCCGACCTGGTGGTGCTGGTCGGCTCGAATACGGCGTGGTGTCATCCGATCCTGTTCCAGCGGATTCTCAAGATGAAGGAGGCGCGGCCTGAGCTGAAGGTGGTCGTGATCGACCCGCGCTACACCGCGACCTGCGAGATGGCCGATCTGCATCTGCCGCTCAGCGCGGGCACCGACGTGCGCCTTTTCAATGGACTCCTGAGCTTTCTCGCGGAGCACGGCGCGACAGACGCACAATTCGTCGATGCGCATACGAGCGGTTTCGCGCAGGCGTTGGCGGCCGCCTCGGCGGAGGCGCCAGGCGGCTTCGACCTCGCGCAATGCGCGAAGGCGTGCAAGGTCGACCCGCATGATCTGCTCGAGTTCTACCGTCTGTTCGCCCGTACCGAGCGTGTGATTACGGTGTATTCGCAAGGCGTCAACCAGTCGAGCTCGGGCAGCGACAAGGTCAACAGCATCATCAATTGCCATTTGTTGACGGGGCGCATCGGCAAGCCTGGAATGGGGCCGTTTTCCTTCACCGGCCAGCCGAACGCAATGGGCGGGCGCGAAGTTGGCGGCCTCGCGAACACGCTCGCCGCGCATCTGGAACTGGACGACCCGCGGCATCGCGAGCTCGTTCAACAATTCTGGGGCGCGCCGGTTATCGCGTCGCGTGCAGGGCTCAAGGCCGTGGAGCTGTTCGAAGCCGTCGAGCAAGGCCGCGTCAAGGCGGTCTGGATCATGGGCACCAATCCGGTGGTGAGCCTGCCCGACAGCGATCAGGCGAAGCGTGCACTCGCGCGCTGCGAACTGGTGGTCTGCTCGGACATTGTCGAAAGCACGGACACCAATGCGCTCGCGCATGTCTTGTTGCCCGCGCTTGGCTGGGGCGAGAAAGACGGCACAGTGACCAATTCGGAGCGCCGCATTTCGCGCCAGCGTGCATTTCTGCCGGCGCCCGGCGAAGCGCGCGCGGACTGGCAGATTATTTGCGACGTGGCGCGGCGCATGGGTTATGCGGGCTTCGAGTTCGCGAGCCAGCACGAGATTTTCGACGAGCATGCGCGCTTGAGCGCATGGCGCAACGCAGGCGGGGAGGCGGCACCGCGAGTGGGCGACAATGGCGGCGTACTGAGCGGCGTACTGAGCGGCGTACTGAGCGGCGTACTGAGCGGCTTACAGAGCGGCTTACAGAGCGGCTTACAGAGCGGCGTACAGAACGGCGTACAGAACGGCGTACAGAACGGCGGCGAGCACAACCGCACCGTGCATCGCGCTTTCAACCTCGCGGGACTCGTAGGTCTCGGCCGCGACGGCTATGCGTCGCTGGAGCCGGTGCAGTGGCCCGTGCGTGCGGGCGGCGAGCACACCGCGCGTCTTTTCGACAACGGCCGTTTCAGCCACGCGGACGGCCGCGCGCGCTTTATCCCCACGCCGCCGCGCGCGCCTGCTGATGCGCCGGACGACGACTATCCGCTCACGCTGAACACCGGCCGCGTACGCGACCAGTGGCATACGATGACTCGCACCGGCAAATCGGAAAGGCTCGCCGGGCACGTGACCGAAGCATTCGTCGACATGCATCCGCAAGATGCGCTGCTGTGCGGCGTGCGCGAAGGCGACCTTGCACGCGTGTCGAGCCGCTGGGGCGCGATGGTCGCACGTGTTCAGTACGGCGGCGGCATGCCGCGCGGCAGTGTGTTCGTGCCGATTCACTGGAACGATCAGGTGGCCTCCGACGCGCGTGTGGGAGCCGTGGTGAACCCGGCGGTGGACCCCGTTTCCGGCGAGCCGGAGTTCAAGCACACGCCGGTGCGGGTCGACAAGTTTCATGTCGCGTGGCACGGCTTTTCGCTCAGCCGCCGCGCGCCGCGCCTTGACGGCGTGACGTACTGGACGCGCGTACAAGGAGCCCAGTTCGTGCGCTACGAACTCGCCGGGCGCGATCCGTCTGGCCAGCAGGGCGATCGTGGTGCGTGGGCGCGCGCGCTGTTCGGCGTGGACGACGCGCATGCCGACTGGCTCGAATACGAGGACCGCTCGGCGGGCGTCTATCGCGCGGTGCATCTGGTCGACGACCGTATCGAGAACTGCGTGTTTCTTTCTGCACGGCCCGAACTGCCGGCGCGCGAATGGCTCGCGAGCCTGTTCGCGAAGGAGAGGCTCGACGAGACGGAGCGCATCGGCGTGCTCTCCGGACAGTCGCTCGGCAAGGGCGCCGATACTGGGCCGACGGTCTGCTCGTGCTTCGGCGTGGGACGCAACACCATATGCACGGCAATTCGCGAGCAAGGTCTGAAGAGTGCCGCTGAGATTACCGCGTGTCTGAAGGCCGGCGGCAATTGCGGCTCGTGCGTGCCGGAGTTGAAGAAGCTGCTGGTCGATACGGCGCTGGCGCGGCTGAATGCTGCTTGAGCGGGACTGAGCGCGACTGTGCATGAACGAGCGCGACTGCGCATGACTGCGCGTGGCATGACCGTGACAGGAGTCGCGCCTGAAGCGCCTTCGCCGGGTAACCGTCGCGACTAGCCGGCCATGAATGCGATGCTGACGAGAGAACCTCTGCTGCGATGATAAAAAAACTGCAAACGCTGCTGCGCACGATCGACGTGGGCCGCGCATTCCACGACGAACACGAAGCCGGTGCCGCCCTGTCGCCGGCCAAGAATGACAGCGGCTCACACCAGCGGCATGCGGCGAGTCTGCGCCCGGCGCGTTTGCGCGGCCCATGGCGGCCGGCACGTGCGCGGGTGCGCGGCTGCGCGGCGACGTGTCGAGATCACGTGAAGCGTTAAGTGTGAAGCGCTGCCATCGGTTATTGAAATCCGCGTTAATTGGAAATATTCGCGTTATTCGAATACGCTGATTTTGCGCTAATAGTTAAAACGCATCACGATTGACCCAGGGACAAATGCGCCGCCAGTAAATATGTTAATACGCGGTTTCTCAGTTCAGATGTAAATCGCGCCTGCATATCTGAACGTCGCATTCAGCGGAACGCCGGGGTTCCTAACGTTTACTTCCTGTCTGGATAGCCTCTCACAACGGGCCTCGCAGGCTATCTTCCATACGATATGTTTAAATCGCCCCTATCACAGGCGGTGACTCAATGCATTTATTCATTGGCAGCAGCGGTACGCTTTCAGATTACAATAAGCATTCGGCACGGTGCTGCCAAATCAATAAGACGCAGAAAAACTAACCGGCTTTCATCTTTCTAGGGTGGCGCCCGGTAATTCCTTCCTGCGTGCAGACTAATAGAACATTGAGAGAGACAGATTATGCTAAGCCCGAAGGAGTTCGCCACCCTCATGCTGGTCAAGGCGGCTCCCGATCAGATTGATATGTGTCGCGAGGAGCTCGACACATTGCTGGAACGTCAGCTTGTCGCACTCGAAGAACTCGCTTCCGGACACCAGCGCCTGCATGTCACCGGCGCCGGGCATTCAGTGCTCAACGCAGTGGCGCGCAAACGCTAGCCGCGCAAAGCACGGTCGCATCGAAACATTGGCGAGAAGGTAGTGATGGACGAAGAACTGGTTAGCATCGTGATGGGCCTGGCGGTCCTCGTGATCGGCATCATCTTCGCGGTCGGCCACTACCGGCGCGAACATCGCCGCACGCAACTGCTGCGGCAACTGGATCACATGCCCATCTGGCATTGGCAGCGGCATCATCACCGTAATTGAGGCGAGCCCGGCCAGCCGCGTTCGCCGCGTTCCGGCGCGTGAGGGATTGACGCTATTTGCGGCCGGCGCGCACGAGCTGATAATGGACGGTTCCGACCGGACCCTGGCTCGATATGCGCGACCGAATCGACGACGAAATCACCTTCCGCAAACTGGAAGTGCTGCTTGCATTCATGCAGACCGGCAGTCTCGCCAAGGCGGCCGAGGTGCTGAACGTCAGCACGGTCAGCGTGCACCGCGCGCTGCATTCGCTCGAAAAGGGCGTGCGCTGCGCGCTGTTTCGCCACGAAGGCCGCAATCTCAGATCGACAGATGCCGCGCAAATGCTTGCCGACGTCGCCGACGAAGTCCTCACGCTGATGTCCGACGGCATTCGTGCCACGCGCGAAGCAGCGGGCTATTCGTCGGACCGCCTGAAGATCGGCTCGCTGTATTCGCTCACTATTAGGACCGTGCCCGGCATTGTCGTCGACATCAAGGTGCGGCGGCCCGCGCTGCAAGTCGAGCTGGTGCTCGGACCCAACGCGGAGTTGATCGAGAAACTCAAGCAGGGTGCAATCGACGCGGCCCTCATGGCCTTGCCGGACGCCGAGCCGGAGCTTGCCTCCGTTCCGCTTTTCGAAGACGACATTTTCTTCGCAGCGCCCGCCCATTCGCCGTACGCCAACCTGGAAGCGGTCGACCTGCGCGACTGTCGTGACGAGACCTTCGTCTCGCTCGGCGAGGGCTTTGCGACCTATCACGGCTTCCAGGAGGCGTTTCGCGTCGCCGGATTCACGCCCAACGTGACGATGCAGGTCGGCGACATCTACTCGTTGATGAACCTCGTGAGCGGTGGCGTCGGCTATACGCTGCTGCCCGGCCGCGTGCGGGGGGTGTTCGGGGAAAAAGTGCAGTTCATCCCGCTCAAGCCGCAATACCTGATGCGTCAGACCATCGGCGTCAGTTTTCTGCGGGCGCGCGAGCGCGACCCGAACCTGCTCGCGCTGATGGCCGTGTGCCGTCTGCGCACGAGAAACGAAGGGTGAGTGCGCGCTGAGCATTCTCGCTACGGACATTGCGGCGAGCAGACCATCCGCCCGCGTTCAACCGCCCACCAGCGCCCGCGTCGTGAAGAACAGCAGCGAAGGTCCGAGCAGGCAGCCTACGCCCGTGTGAAACGTCGCGATCAGCGCACCGTAAGGAACGAGCCGGCGGTCGGTGGCCGCGAGTCCCGCGCTCACGCCGCTCACGGTGCCCGCGAGGCCGCCGAAAATCATCGCGGAGCGCGGGGTTTTCAGGCCCATGAACCCGGCCGCGAGCGGCGTACCGACCATCACGATGATCGCCTTGATGAGTCCCGTTGCAATGCTGAGCGCGATCACGTCCGAGCTCGCGCCGATCGCCGCACCCGTCACCGGACCGACAATGTACGTGACCGCGCCCGCGCCGATGGTCGTCATGCTGACCGCATCGGTATAGCCGAACGCATGCGCGATGCTCGCGCCGACAATGAACGGCAGCACCGTGCCGAGCAGCAGCGACACCACGCCGATGAGCCCGGCCTTGCGAGCCTCGGTGGCCTGCACTTCGAAAGCGGTCGCGACAATCGCGAAGTCGCGCAGCATCGCGCCGCCCATCAGGCCGACGCCCGCGAAGAGCGGCAGGTCGGCCAGACCTTTCTGACCGGCGGTAAAGGCGCCGCCCAGATAGGCGAGCACGAGGCCGATCAGAATGGCGATTGCCGAGCCGTGCACGCGACCGAAGGTGAGCTTGCGCGAGATCTGCGAGGACACCCACATGATGAGCCCGACGAGCGCGAACGCGGTGACGAGGCCGTTGTGGATCAGTACTTTGTCGAGCATCTGGAGCATGGCTAGGTCCTCGTTCAGATTTCTTCGGGTTGCGCAACGTTGGCGAACGAGGTGCTGTCGCTGCCGGTGCGAGAGAGCACTGCGATGCAGCCGGCACACAGGGCCACCGCGCCCAACGCCGAAAGCAGCGCGACCGGCCCGCCCTTGAGCGCGGCCACGACGTTCTGGTTGGCCGCCATTGCCACCACGACGGGGATATACATCGCGCCCCAGAAGCCGACACCGGCTTCGGTTTCTTTCGGCAGCAGTCCTTTGCCGTGCAGATAGAGCCGCAGGAAGATCAGCAGCAGCATCGCAATGCCGACGCCGCCGACATTCGTCTTGACGCCTATCGCAGCTCCGAGCAGGTCGCCGAGGAAAAGCCCGGCGAGGTGGCAGAAAGCGAGCAACGCTGTTCCGTAGATGATCATCTCGTGTCTCCTGTCGACGGCGGTCGACGCTTGCTATGGTGTGATGCCCGGCTTTCGCGCGAGGCGCCTTGCCAGCCGGTTTTTGTCGGCCTTTTTGCGAGGCGGCTTTGTGTGGGCTGTGGCGCATGCGGGCGCGCCGCGACTGCCGGCCAGCGGATTTTTCCCACGACATGGCGCGAGTCTAGGGTAGACAGCGAAGCGGCTTCAATCACCTTCGGCAAGCGTTTGTTATCGTCAAGCTAACGATTCGCGGTGCGCGACGTGCAAAGCCATGTGGGGCGGGGCGCGCGCAGGAAGCGGCGGCGCTTAGGGGTTTTCCCTCGCAGGTGCGCTGACGACTCCCACGCAGAACCATCATGGAGTTCCGGCACCTTTGCTATTTGATTGGAGTTGCCGGATGAAAAGTGCGCGGGGCCGCCGCTGAGCCACTGCATGTGGCGCGATGCGCACTAGAGGAGTGCCGTTGCTTTCAGACGGCTGTCATTGACTGAGTACCCATTGCACGAGCGTGTGTGCATCTTCCGCCGAGATGGGCCCGCCGCGATCCGCGGGCAGCGGCATTGCCATGTCGCCCCAGTGCGCTTTGCCGCCAAGCCGCAGCTTGTGTTCGAGCATGATTCGCGCGTTGGGCTCGTTGCGGTAGCGTGCGGCAATCTGCTCGAACGACGGCGCAAGGAACGGCGCGTCGCGTGTATGGCAGAACATGCAGTGATGCTGGTCCACCAGCGCGGCGGGCTCGGGCTCCGCCTTTGCGGTCGCGGCAAACAGCATCAACGCGGCACATGCCAGCCGACAGCTACGGGATAAGGCGTTCATGGCATGCGCTCCTGTGCGGCGATTGAGTTGGTGGCCAGTCAGGCGATGTGAGGCGTTGCGTTGTATTGCGGTTGCGCTGCGCAGGTGCCCTCGCTATCGGGACCTCGGGCATGCGCGGCGACGCGTCGACTATCCGCATTCATTTACCAGGCAATGACCGGCGGCAGACGTCACGCGAGCGATCACACCCGCATGAGGCCCTCGTGATCCAGAATCCGGATGTTTTTGCCCTGTGCGTCGAGCAAACCCTCGCGCTGGAATCGGGACAGCATGCGGCTTACTGTTTCGAGCTTGATCCCGAGATAGCTGCCGATTTCCTCGCGCGTCATGCGCAGGTGGAATTCAGCCGGCGAATAGCCGCGCTTTCTGAGGCGCTCCGACAGATTCAGCAGGAACGTGGCCACGCGCTGTTCCGCCGACATTGTTCCGAGCAGCATCATCTGCGACGACTCGCGCACGATCTCGCCGCCCATCATGCGGTGCACGTGCTGCTGGAGCACCTTCACTTCGCGGCACATGGTTTCGAGCGGATGGAAAGGAATGATGCAGACCTTGCTGTCTTCCAGCGCGACCGCGTCGCAGCTGTGGCGGCCGAAGCAGACGCCGTCGAGCCCGAGCGAATCGCCGGCCAGATGAAAGCCGGTGACGTGCTCGCGACCGTCGCGGTGCATGACGACCGTCTTGAACGACCCGGCGCGCACGGCATAGATGTTCTGGAACGCGTCGTCGGCGCGGTAGATCGTCTCGCCCTGGCGGATGGTCCGCGACGGGCAGATCAGCGCTTCAATGCGCTGCAATTCCTCGGGCTTTAGCCCTTGCGGCATGCAGATCGGGCGCATCGAGCACGACGTGCAGCGCAGCGCGTCGTTACGCGGCGCGCGCTCGGTGGCGGACCGCTGCGCAGGTGTGGGCGCCGCGTGAAGCGGAATGAAAGTGCGCGAGCTAAGCGGATGCACGGCGACGTCAGACATGATGAGCTCCTGATTGAAGAACTGCGCGTGCATGATGCTGGCCGGCGATCCGCTGGACCGTGGCTCGCGCAAGTTCGAATTCGCGGGTCTTGTCGAAAAAGTAGTGAGCGCCGCCCGTCAGGCATGCTCGCCGGAACCACGCGCCGGAACGGTTGGTCAGCACCATCGCGATCACATGCGGCATGCGTTGCGCGAGCAACGCGAGCAATTCGAGACCGCTACCGCCGTTCAGACGCAACTCGGTCACCACCAGGTCGGCGGCGCCGGCCTCTATGCCGGCCAGCGCGGCGCCGGGCTCCTCCGCTTCGCCTACGATCTGCACGCCGTCCAGTGCGCCGAACAACGCGGCCATGCGGCGCCGCACAGGCGATGCTTCGTCGACCAGAAACACACGCAGTGCGGGGTGAGTGAGGCTTGTTGAGTTCATGGCTCGAAGTATCGGGCGCGCTGTCTCAAAATAAAATCGGCGCGCAGCGAACTTCGGGTAGGTAAGCGGGAAAGGCTGTAGGGAATTTCCTACAGCAAGCGTCGGAGTAGCGAGCGAGGCGCTCGCTAGCGGTCAGATGTCGTCTTCTTCGTCGTTGACCAGTTTGTGGCGCATTGCGTAGCGCACCAGCGCGGCTTCGTGCGGCATCTGCATTTTTTCGAGGATGCGCGTCTTGTAAGTGCTGACGGTCTTCGCGCTGACACACAGCTCGGTCGCGATCTCGGTGATCGTCTGGCCTGCGGCAATGCGCTTGAGCACGTCGAATTCACGATCCGACAGGCGCTGATGCGGCAGCAGGTCGGTGGGCTCGTTCAGGCTTTGCGCGAACCGCTCGGCCATCGCGAGGCTCACGTAGACGCCGCCCGCTGCCACCTTCGTCACCGCCGAGACGAGCTCCGCGCTCGCGCTTTCCTTGGTCAGATAGCCGGACGCGCCGGCCTTGAACGCGCGTACCGCGTATTGCTGCTCCGCGTGCATGGTCAGCACGAGAATGCGCAGCGCCGGCTTTTCGTCCTTGATCTGTTTGATCAGTTCAACGCCGTTGCGGCCCGGCATCGACAGGTCGAGCACCAGCACGTCTGCCGCGCAGGCGCGGATCAGCGCGACGGTGCTCGCGCTGTCGCTTGCTTCGCCGACCACCTCGAAGCCGCTCGCGCTTTTGAGAATGTGGCGCAGGCCGTCGCGCACGAGCGCATGGTCGTCGGCCACGAGGACCCGGGTCATGATTGCAACTCCTGCATTTGCACAGCCTCGGCTGGAATGGTGACGCTCAACACAAAGCCTTTGCCTTGCGCGGTGTGAATGTCGACGGTGCCGCCCAGCATGTGCGCGCGCTCGCGAATGCCGAGCAGGCCAAACGACTTGCCGGCCGGCTCGCCCCCGTTAGGCGAGCCAAGACCGTTGTCGGCAATGCGCAGCACGAAGCCCTCGTGTGCCGCGCGCAGGCTGAGCGTGACGAGCGTGGCGTCGGCATGGCGCGCGACGTTGGTCAGCGCTTCCTGCACGATGCGAAAGAGCGCAGTGGCGCCGGTGGGGCTAAAGCGCGCGTCGCCGGTTTCGATGTCGCGCTCCACGTCTATGCCGTAGCGGTTCGTGAAGTCGTTCGCAAGCCATTCGACCGCGGGAATCAGGCCGAGGTCGTCCAGCATAACCGGGCGCAGATCGGCGGCAATGCGGCGAACCGACGCTACCGTCACGTCGATCAGACGGCGCATGCCGTGCAAATGCTCGCGCACTTGCGCGCTCGCGGACGCGTCGAGCGCTTCTTCGACGGTCGAGATATCCATTTTCAACGCGGTCAGTTGCTGGCCGAGGTCGTCGTGCAGTTCGCGGGCTATGCGCGTCTTCTCGTCCTCGCGAATCTTCTGCAGGTTGGCGGACAGTTCGCGCAGTTCTTCGCGCGCGCGCTGCTGCGCCTGTTCGGCTCTGACCCGCTCGGTGACGTCGCGCAGCATCACGGTATAAAGACGTGTGTCGCCGTCGCGGATCTGCGAGATGGAGGCCTCGATCGGGAATTCCTCGCCGTTTGCACGCAGGCCGGAGAGCACCCGTTGCCGGCCCATTTGCCGGTCGGACACGCCCGTCACACCGAACTGTTCGACATGCCGCGCGTGCGCCGCGCGATACCGCTCGGGGATGAAGCGCGCGAGCGGTGCGCCGATCGCGTCCATTGCCGAGCAGCCGAAAACCTGTTCGGCCATCGGGTTGAAGAGCACGACACGCTGCTGTTCGTCGATGGTGATGATGGCTTCCATCGACGAACGGATGATCGCCATCATGCGCGCTTCGTTCACGCCCGACTGGCTGATTGCGGCGCTCGCTTCGCTGTACGCTGAAGAAGCTTCGCGCCGTGCGCGCACGAGCACGAACGCGCCGGTGGCGACGAGCAGGGCCGCGGCGATGCAGACCAGCAGCACCGGGTCGAACCAGCGCCGGGCCGCCAGCGCGAGCGCGAGCGTCACGACGAACGCCGCCCCCGCGGCAAACGCGGGCCGCGTGGCGAATCCATTCGACTGTTCGTGCGTTACGGCACGGCGCGGGGGGGGCGTCTTACCGCTCGCGGACATGTGCGCTTCCTGGCAATGAGTGCAAACCAGTTCAGCTTGCGCTGCCTGAGACCGCCGCCGCGGTGCGCATGCGGGCGAGCGCTTCAGTTGCCGGCAGGTTCACGGTCCGACTGGCGGTGAGCCGAGAATCTGCCGCGCGCAAAGCTGATGTTTATACTCATTGTCCGCGAAACGGCGGGTTCATGCCAGTGCGGTGCCGCGCAAAGCCGGCATTGCTAGTGTCGCCACAGGAAGCGGGCACGCGAGCGAGCCCTGCAGCGCTGTGCGCACCGGCCGCCTCGCTTATGACGGTTCCTTGAGCGCATCGCCCGCGATCGTAGCGGCGCCAGGCGATGCCGCGCAGCGAGCCGAAACCAGCAGCACCGGGCAGGTGGCCATGCGTACGAAGCGCTCCGCGACACTGCCGAGCATTAGCCGCTGCACGCCGCGCCGGCCGTGCGTTCCCAGCACCACCAGATCGGCGCCGAATTCCTGCGCGGCGAGCTGGATGCGGTGCGCGACGTCGTCGCCGCTGAGTTCGGTTTCGAGCATGCGCGGCGGGCCTTTGACGCCCGACGCGGCCATCAGCGCGGTGGCGTGGTCGAGCACCTGCTTGCCTTCGTCGACGAGCGCATTGCGTATCGACGACGGATCGTAGCCAGGCACGTCGTAGGCCATGAGGGGCACATCCACGACGAACACGGGTTGCAGCCGCGCTTCGGATTCGCGGGCGAGATCCACGGCGGCGGCGAGCGCCCGCGACGACGTTTCGCTGCCGTCCACGGCAACCAGAATCTTTTTGTACATGGCGAACACTCCTGAACGGGGAAAGAAAAGCCGCACTCAGTGCGACATCAATACGGGCACGGTCATCGACTTGAGAATGGTGCGCGTGGCGCCGCCCAGCATCAGTTCGCGCCAGCGTGCATGGCCGTAGCCGCCCATCACCAGCAAGTCGGCGCTGCTGTCCGCCGCCGCCGAAAGCAGCACTTCGCCGACCGGATCGTCCTTGGCCGTTTCGATGTCCGTGACTTCGACCGGCACGCCGTGCCGTGCGATCAGCGCCGCGATGTCCGCGCCGCGAACGCAGACACGGCCGCCCTGATACATGCCGTTGATGGTCAGGACAGTGGTCTTCTTCGCCTGGCGCATGAAAGGCAAGGCGTCGTGCACGGCGCGTGCGGCCTCGCGGCTGCCGTCCCACGCCACCAGAATCCGGCTGCCTGTCGTGCGTTCGTTGCGCGCATAGGGCACCAGCAAGACCGGACGTCCGCTCGTCAGGATCAGGTTCTCCGGGAAGAGATCGCCTACATACGATTCGGCGTCGTCGGGGTTGTCCTGGCCGGCCACGATCAGATCGGCGCAGCGGCCAAGACGCGGTACGGCATAGCTCGCGGACTCGTCGGTGGCGATCCATTCGCCCTGAACTTCCGCGCGCAGCAGCTCCGCGTGAAAGAGCCGCTCGAGCGCGGCTCGCCGTTCTGCGCGTCGCTCTTCGTGCTCACGGTAGTACTCGGCCGTGCCGGCCATCACGTAGAGCGAGCGCGGGTCCGGCGAAAACACGGCGAACACGGCCGTGAGATGCGCGCCGAACTGTCTGGCGAGCGACAGCGCGGTTTCGAGCCGCGGATGCGCGCTCAGGCTGGTGTCGAGGTGAACGACGATGGTCTTGAAGCTCATGGCGAATGCTCCACAAAGGGGACGACGCAGCGGCGAATGAGTTCGAGTCTAAGAACCGCGTGGTCTGCGGCGTTGATGCAGATCAACGGCGGCCAAGGCGGCCCGCCTCGCGGCGATGTTTGACCTGTGTCATGAACGGGCGCGCACTCGCGCCTAAGCTGGCGGGCATGCAGGGCGCTCGCGTATGCGCCGTGCGCTTTCCACACTGAAGGAGCGAGCCATGTCCGACCCCCGCGTCCTGATTGTCTTTTTCTCGCGCACGGGCACGACGCGCCGGCTTGCCACCGCGCTCGCCGGCCTGTCGTCCGCCGACGTCGAGGAGATCTGCGACTACACCGAGCGCCGCGGAGCGTCCGGCTATCTGCACTGTGTGTTCGACTCGTGGCGCAAGCGGCCCGCGGAAATCGTGCCGACCGGGCTCGATCCGTCGCAGTACGACCTCGTGGTGATCGGCACGCCGGTCTGGGCGGGCGCGGTATCGGCGCCGGTACGCGCGTACCTGCTGCAGAATCGCTCGAAGCTGCGCCACGTCGCCTTCTTCTGCACGTTGGGCGGACTGGGTGCCGAAGGCGTGTTCGACGAAATGCGCGCGCTCGCCGGCAAGGCGCCCGTCGCGCAATGCAAGGTGCGCGCAGCAGAAATCGAGCACGGTGTGGCCGCGGCAGCGTTCGAAGCGTTTGCCGCGACACTGAAGCAGCATCTCGCGCATGACCGGGCGCTCGAATGGGTCTGCTGAGGTCTGCCGACTCCGCTCTTCGCTTAACTCGCGGCCTGCCTAGAGCAGAAGCAGCAGCAACGCCGCGGCGCCCATCACCGCCGTGGCGATCCAGCCTAGCGCAAGCACCGGCCGGCTCGCGGTAAATGCTCCCATCACCGTGCGTCTGGACACCAGCAGCAGGATCACCACCATCAACGGTACGGCCACCACGCCATTGACCACGGCGCTGAACAGCAGCGCTTTCATCGGACTGATCGACGAGAACTGGATCGCCAGCGCAGCGAGCACGCTTACCGCGATGATCCCGTAAAAGCCGCGTGCGTCGCGTGGCTTGCGCTCGAGTCCTTCGGGCCAGCCGAGCACCTCGGTCAACGCATAGGCGCCCGAACCGGCCAGCACCGGCACGCCGATCAGCCCAACGCCGAGTATGCCGAGCGAGAACAGCAGGTAAGCGAAGTCGCCGACAAGCGGGCGCAATGCGCTTGCGGCCTGGGCGGCCGTGGCGATGTCGGTCACGCCTGCCGCGTGCAGCGTGACAGCGGTTGCGAGCATGATGAACCAGGCGGTCAGGTCCGAATACAGCATGCCGCTCCACGTATCCCAGCCGATGCGCTGCAATTCGGCGGGCGCTTCGCGGGCGTCGTCCACAAGCGGTGCACTGCCCGTGTGAGTATGCATGTCCTCGACTTCTTCCGATGCCTGCCAGAAGAACAGATACGGGCTGATCGTGGTGCCGAACACTGCAACCACCATGGCAGCCGCATTCGCGTTCAACTCCAGGTGCGGCCACACGGTGCGCAAGGCCACCTCGCGCCACGGCACGTGCACGACGAACAGCACCGCCGCATAGGCGAGCAGCGAAACGGTCAGCCACTTGAGAAAGGCAACGTAGCGGTGGTACGGCACGAAGATCTGCAATATCAACGTCGCGAGCGCGAAGAAGACGGTGCTCAGGTGCCGGTCGATGCCGCTCACGAGTTGCGCCGCCTCGCCCATCGCGGCGATGTCCGCGGCGATGTTGAGCGTGTTGGCGACGAGCAGCAGCGCCACCACAGCGTAGAGCACGGCCGGAGGAAACGCGTCCTTGATGTTGGCGGCGAGACCCTTGCCGGTCACGCGGCCGAGCTTTGCGCACATCAACTGCATGGCAGCCATCAGCGGGAAGGCGAGCGGCATGGTCCACAGCATGCCGAAGCCGAATTGCGCGCCGGCCTGAGAATAAGTGGCGATGCCGCTCGGGTCGTCGTCGGCGACGCCGGTGATGAGGCCTGGCCCCACGCGCGCGAGCGGGTGTTCGCGCAAGCGCGCAAGCGGCGCACGCAGCCCGTTGAGGACGGGTTCGGCGCGCGGCTGTTTCGGCTGGCTTGCGTCGGGCTCCACGGCGTGTCTCTCAGGAGGCGTGCGCGTCGCCGCGCGTTGCTGCCGCGCTGTGCGGCGCGATGGTTGGTGTGATTGTTGGCGCGATGGTTGGCGTGCTCGTTGGGGTGGTCGTGGGCGTGGTCGTTTGCTTGCTGGCCGGCGTGCCCGGATGCGTGCCCGGATGCGTGCTCAGTCGCGTGCCCGGTCGCGTGCCCGGTCGCGTGCTCGTCGGCCCCACGCTCAGTGGCCGGACAACGCCGAAGCCGCGCCGTACACCACGCGCGGATCGTGCTGACCCTTGTACACAGCCGGAGCGGATCGGTCGAGCCCGAGCAGCCGGTACACCGCGGTCTGCGCCGAGCGTACCGAATATTCGACCGTAAACACCACGTCGTTCGGCAACTCGCAGAACTGTCCGATGAATGCCAGGTTCGCCCAGCCCTCGGGCACCACTTGCGGCCGGTCGCCGGGTTTGCGCGGCAGGAACTGGCTCGTGATGAAGGGCATCAGGCAGGGAATGCAGATCGCGTCGTCGAGAATGCGCTGAGCCTGTGCGTCGATATGCAAATGTCCAAGCAGTTCCGTCATGATCTCGCGGCCTGTGCACTCGGCCATTGGTTTGGCGACGAAGTTGCCGGGCCGGTCGATAAAGAGCCCATAGCCCCATAACACCTGCACGTCCTTCGGCTGCCCGATGAAATGCGGCTGATGCGGCAGCACGATCGAAGCCAGCCAGTTCGATTGCGCAAAGGTGATCAGGCCGCCTTCGCCCGGCACGTTGCCGGTGAGATCGCGGATCAGGCGAAAGAGCGTGGGATCGTGCAGCGTCGCGGTGAACGAGAGCCACCGCGATTCGTCGACGTGATCGGCGAAAACGGACGGATGGCCGAACTCTTCTCGGCCCGCGGCAATGGTCTTCCACAACGCCCACGCGCCGCTGCAATCGTCGCGGTTGAAAGCGGGCGCGCGCTCCGTGGCGCCCAGGCTCGAGCCCGCCGTCATGGAGCCGAGCGTGACCATGACATGGTCGTGAGCGCCGAGCACGATCTCGTCGCGCCGCCTGTCGTGTTCGCAGACAATGGCCGCGACGCGGTTCAGCTCGCCGCTTTCGTCGTATCGCAGATCGATCACCCGCGTGTTGTTGAGAAAGACCACGCCGTGTTCGTCGAGCCACTTGCGCAGCGGCCGCACCATCGAATCGTACTGGTTGTAGACCGTGCGCATGATGCCGTGCAACTGGTTGAAGCCCGGCGTCATGTGCGCGAAGCGCAACAGGTAGCGGCGGAATTCGGCGGCGCTATGCCAGGGCTGGAACGCAAAGGTCGTGCACCACATGAGCCAGAAGTTCGTCGCGAAGAAGTCGGACTCGAAATGATCCGAGATGCGGCTGTTGCCGAGCAGCGCTTCCGGTTCGAACGAAAGACGGCCGAGGGCGAGCAGATGCGCTTCGGTGAGGCCGTAGACCGGCGCATCCTCGCGCTTGCCGTCGCGCACGAGCCGCGCTTTGGACGAGGTGCGCAGCGTCTCGTTCCAGTCGAAGATTTCCTTTGTCACGCTGCTTGTGCCGTCCAGCGTCGGAATGGAGTCGAACAGGTCGTAGGTGCACAGGTACTTGCTCTCCAGCATGCGGCCGCCGCGCACGACGTAACCGTCCTGGGGCGTGCCCCCGCCGTCCAGGCTGCCGCCCGCCTTGCCGAGCGATTCCAGAATCGTGATGCGGCAGCCGGGCACGTCGGCATCGCGAATCAGAAACGCGGCCGCGGCGAGCGACGCAATGCCGCCGCCGACCAAATAGAAATGGCCCGATTCGTCTGCCTGTGTGCGGGCTTCAGCCGTGAGCGGATGACTGCCGGCGCGTTCGTAGTGGTGGTTCATTTTGGGGTCCCCGCGGGTAATGGCCGTGAACGTAGAGAACATACCTGTGCAGCCGGGACGCTCGTTGCGCTGGATCAATCAGGCGCGGCCTCGGGCAGGCCCGTTGCACGCCGGTCGCAGCACTGTCATGCCGTTGACGCAGGTCAATCGCCAGACATGGATACACGCCCATGATCTTTTCATCGACCCGCCGATGCCCGCGGCTTTCGCTGCACCGACGGTCGAGATCAGGCACAGCATGCGTGGAGGCAGTATGGGAATCGATATGCAGATCGTGTATCTCGGGTTTGCCGGGTCTGCGCAAATCGAGTCCGAGGCCGCGGCGCAACTGGTGCGCCTCGAGCGTTTCAGCCGCGCCATTTCCGGATGCCATCTCGCGCTCGAGGCGATCCGCGGGCAGGCACCGCAAGATGCAGAGAGTGCAGAGAGCGCGATTCACGAGCCGGAGCAGCGCCTGTTCGACGCGCGCCTCGATCTGGTGCTTCGCAGCGGGGAACTGGTGCCGGTCGAACATCGGCAGAGTGCGGATGCCGATCGGGCGGTGCATGAGGCTTTCGACGCCGCCGAGCGCATGCTCGAGCGTGAGACCGCACGGCGCTGAGCGCAGTTTTGCCACTTACTTTTTTCTGGAGCCTGTTATGTATTCGAACATTGTGGTGGCGCTCGACGGCAGCGACGCGGCAAAACGCGCGCTGACAGAAGCGATCCAGCTTGCGAAGCTCTCGCGCGGCAAGCTGACGGCTGTCTACGTGGTGGACCAGTCGGCGGCATTCACGTATGCGGGCGCCTGCGATCCGCATCTTCTGACGGACGCCGCGCGCCAGGTCGGCGTCACGCTGCTGCATGCTGCGCTCGAGCAGATGCGCGAACTGAACGTAGTGGGCGACACCGAGATCGTGGAAACGCAGGGCATTTCGGACGACATCGCGACCGCGTTGCTGCGCTGTGTCGAGCGACGCGGCGCGGACCTTGTCGTGATGGGCACGCATGGAAGGCGTGGCTTGCGGCGCATGGTCATTGGCAGCGTGGCGGAACGCGTGGTCCGCTTTGCGACGTGTCCGGTGCTGCTGATTCGCGAGCCCGAGGACGCAAGGCGTGAGGCGCGGGCGTGAAGCGCTGCGGGCGCCGCTCGCGCTGGTGGTCTTCGTCTTTCTGACGATTGTCGCCATGCTGCAAGCAGCGCACCCGCGCAACTCCTGACGAGTGGCTTTCAAGGTGCAAAACGACTCATCGCAGATGAACGCATATCAGCCAACCGCCGCGCCGGCCGCCAACGCGTTACCCGGACTCATGCAGGGGCCGCACGGCGAGCCGTCGCTGCTGCTGCAACTGGCGCTCGCGCGCGGGCCGCTGCGGGTCGCCGTGGTGCATCCGTGCGACAGCCCGAGCCTTGCCGCGCTCAGCGCGGCCTGCGGAGCCGGGCTGATCGATCCGCTGATCGTGGGTCCGCGCGAGCGCATCAAGGCGCTTGCGTCAGCGGCACATATCGAGCTGTCGGGCATCGAGATAGACGATGTGCCGCACAGTCACGCCGCGGCGGCGCGCGCCGTGCAACTGGCGGCTCATGCCGAAGTGCGGGCGCTGATGAAAGGCAGCCTGCATACCGACGAACTGATGGGCGCCGTCGTCGACGCGCAGTCCGGCTTGCGGACCGGCAAGCGCATCTCGCACTGCTTCCTCGTGCAACTGCCTTCGTATGCGCGTCCGTTCATCATGACCGACGCCGCGATCAACGTCACGCCGGACCTCGAACAGAAGCGGGGCATCGTTCAGAACGCAATCGACCTCGCGCACGCGCTCGGCCTCGCGCTGCCGCGAGTGGCGATTCTCAGCGCGGTCGAAACCGTCAATCCGCAAATGCGTTCGACGCTCGACGCGGCAGCGCTCTCGAAGATGGCTGACCGCGGGCAACTAAGCGGCGCGCTGGTCGACGGGCCGCTTGCTTTCGACAACGCCATTTCGGTGCGAGCCGCGCGTCTGAAGGGAATCGCCTCGCCGGTCGCGGGGCGCGCCGATATCCTGGTGGTTCCCGATCTCGAAGCCGGCAACATGCTCGTCAAGCAACTCGAGTTTCTGAGCGGGGCGGCGAGCGCGGGCATTGTCATCGGCGCGAAGGTGCCTATCGTGCTGACGAGCCGCGCGGACAGTGTGTCTGCGCGCATCGCTTCGTGTGCGCTGGCGGCGTTGTTGGCTCCTCGCGACGAGCGCGAGGATGGGTCAGGCCGTCTGCGCTCTGCGTGAATTGGGGGGCTTGAAGGCGCCCGCAGGCGCCCGGGGG
>NZ_JAEUAV010000011.1 GCF_019511605.1 Paraburkholderia phenoliruptrix
CCACCAACACCCCGCCACCCACACGCCGCGCCGCATCCTGCACGCGCTCGCGCGCGGCAAACGCCTCGCCAATCATCAACAGACTAGGCTGCGAAGCATCCACCCATTGCTGAGCCTCCCCAGCGGCGAGCTCTTCAAGCGTCAACGTCAGCATGCGCTCGCGCTCGGTGCTGCAAGCCTCGACAATCGCCACAGGCGTCGACGCCGGCTTGCCCGCGGCGATCAACTGTTGCGCAATCTCGACACCGCTGTCACGGCCCATGTAAAACACGAGTGAATCGGCATTCACCTGCTCGCGAATTTCGTCCGATCCGGGCGCGCGGCTGAACGTTGCCAATGCCACGCTGCGCGATACGCCGCGCAGCGTCAACGACCGCTTCAGCGAAGCGGCGCTGGCAAGCGCAGCCGTGATGCCAGGCACCACTTCATAGTGGATGCCGGCCGCCTCGAGCGCGCGCATCTCTTCATCGGCGCGACCGAACAGCATCGGGTCGCCGCCCTTCAGGCGCACCACCACTTCGTGTTCGAGAGCCGCGTCCACGATCTGCTTGTTGATGAACTGCTGCGCCGTGGACAGTCGTCCGCAGCGCTTGCCCACCGCAATGCGCCGCGCGTGGGACGGCGCGTAGTCCAGCATCGCGGGCTCGACCAGCGCGTCGTGCAGCACCACGTCGGCGGTCGCGAGAAGCCGTGCACCGCGCACCGTGATCAGGTCGGCGGCACCTGGTCCCGCGCCGATCAGATAAACCTTACCCATTTGCTTCAGCCTGTTCGTCAGTGCGCGAGCGGTGCGCGGCAGCGCAAACCGCTTACGCCGAAAACGCGCGAATCATGCCGGCCGCAACCGTGTGATGCGTCGCCTCGTCGATCAGCACGAACGCGCCCGTGCCCTGATGCGAGTCGTACACGTCGCACACCAGCGGTTTCTGCAGCGTCAGCGCCACGCGTCCGATGTCGTTCATCGCCAGTTCGCGGCGATCGGTCGAATGCGACAGCGTATGCACGTCGAGCACTTCCTTGATGGAGCCGATGCGCGCAAACACAGTGTTGGTGGTCTGCTTCAGCAGATACTTGCGCTGCGTCGAAAGCGGCGTGTCGTCGAACCAGCACAGGTCGGCTTCGAGCTTTTTCGCGGGTTCCGGCGCCGCTTCGCGCAGCACGAACGTATCGCCGCGCGACACGTCGACGTCTTCAGCGAGACGGATGGTCACGGTCTGGCCGGCGAACGCACGGTCCACCGCGGCCGTGCCGCCCACCACCGGCGCGATGATCTCGGCAACCGTGGCTTCGCGATTGGCGGGCAGCACGACGATGGTGTCGCCCACCTTCACTTCGCCCGCCTCTACGCGGCCCATGTAGCCGCGGAAGTCGTCTGCCTGGCTGCCGTCCTGGCGCGCAACCCACTGCACCGGAAAGCGCAGCGCCTGACCCGTCGCCACTTCCACCGGCAATGCTTCGAGCAGATCGAGCAGCGGCTCGCCCGCATACCACGGCATGCGCTCGCTCGCGGTCACGATGTTGTCGCCCTTGAGCGCCGACACCGGCACGAAGCGCACGTCGGAGAGGCCGAGTTGGCGCGCGAGTTCGACATACGCGTCGCGAATCTCGTTGAAGCGCGTCTCGCTGTAATCGACCAGGTCCATCTTGTTGATCGCGACAATCACATGCTGCAAGCCGAGCAGCTTGACGATCGCGCTATGACGCTTGGTCTGCGGCAACAGTTGCGCGACGCCGTCGACGAACGTCACACGCGTCGCGTCGACCAGAATGATCGCGGCGTGCGCGGTCGACGCGCCCGTCACCATGTTGCGCGTGTACTGCTCGTGTCCCGGCGTATCGGCAATGATGAACTTGCGCTTGGCCGTCGCGAAGTAGCGATACGCGACGTCGATCGTAATGCCCTGCTCGCGTTCGGCCTCAAGGCCGTCGGTCAACAGCGCGAGGTCGATTTCGTCGCCCACGGTGCGCTTGTTCTTCGCGCGCGACAGCGCCGACAACTGGTCGGAGAGCACAGCCTTGCTGTCGTACAGCAGGCGGCCGATCAACGTGCTCTTGCCGTCGTCCACGCTGCCCGCGGTAATGAAGCGAAGCACGCCGAGGTCTTCTGGCTGGTGAATGCTGCTCATGATGTTCTGTCCTTGTCGGCGTGCTTAGAAATAACCTTGCTTCTTGCGCTGTTCCATCGCGGCTTCGGAGACCTGATCGTCCATGCGCGTCGCGCCGCGCTCCGTGATTTCGGTCACGGCCGTTTCGGCGATGATCTTCTCGAGGTCGTCGGCATCGCTTTCCACCGGGCAGGTGCAGCTGATGTCGCCGACCGTGCGAAAGCGCACTACTGCGGTTTCGCTCACTTCGCCTTCGCGCATCGGCGTAAGCGGCGTGACCGGCACGAGCAGGCCGTTGCGGCGCACGATCTCGCGCTGGTGCGCGTAGTAGATCGACGGCAGTTCGAGCTTTTCGCGCGCAATGTATTGCCACACGTCGAGTTCGGTCCAGTTCGAGATCGGGAACACGCGCAGATGCTCACCGTTGTGCAGACGCGCGTTGTACAGGCTCCACAGTTCCGGGCGCTGCGCTTTCGGGTCCCACTGGCCGAACTCGTCGCGAAACGAGAAGATGCGCTCTTTCGCGCGAGCCTTTTCTTCGTCGCGGCGCGCGCCGCCGATCAGCGCGGTATAGCCGTGCTGTTCGATGGTTTCGAGCAGCGTCACCGCCTGCGCGGCGTTGCGCGAATCCGTTTCGCGGCGCAGGCGCACGGTGCCGCGCTTGATCGAGTCTTCAACGTGCCCAACCACCAGTTGCGCGCCGATTTCTTTCGCGCGGCGGTCGCGGAAGTCGATCACTTCGTCGTAGTTGTGGCCGGTGTCGATGTGCACGAGCGGGAACGGCAGCACGGTCTTGCGATTCGCGCCAATGCCGAACGCCTTTAGCGCAAGCGCGAGCACGACGACCGAATCCTTGCCGCCCGAAAACAGCAGCGCCGGCCTGCTGCACTCGGCGACCAGTTCGCGCAGGATATGAATCGACTCGGCTTCGAGCCAATCGAGGTGATCCATCCGGTTGGCCGTGTTGGCAAGCGGAGCGTTGACAGTGGAATCGAGCGTGGTGCTCATGTTTGGGTCCTTCGTTGATTCGCCCCGACGAGGTTGCTCGTCGAAGCTGAGTGATTCAATTCGCTCAGTGATCCGGTATGTGCGGGGTGAAGTCGCAAAGGCAAGTCGCCGGGCCGAACCTTCTGCACCCGAGGCCGCACAAACCAGACCTGCTTCAAGCCGGCGCGTTCTCGCTGCGGTCCACGGCAACCGGCGTGATCGTCGTGATGTGCAGCCCGCATTCCTTCGTGTCGCGCGACTCCCACCACCAGCGGCCCGCGCGGCTGTCTTCGCCGGGGCGCACCGCGCGTGTGCAAGGCTCGCAGCCGATGCTCGGATAACCGCGCGCATGCAACGGATTGACCGGCACGTCGAACGCTTTCAGGTAATCCCACACTTCGGCTTCGGTCCAGTCCGTGAGCGGATTGAACTTCGCGATCTTGCGGGCGGCGTCGTGTTCTTCCTCGTGCAGTTCGGCACGCGTCACCGACTGCTCGCGGCGCTGCCCCGTCACCCACGCGCTCACATTCGACAATGCGCGGTTGAGCGGCTCGACCTTGCGGATCTCGCAGCAGCGCTTGCGCAGATCGACACTTTCGTAAAACGCATTCAGACCGTGCGAAGCAACGTATTCGTCGACAGCGGCAGCCTGCGGATGAAACTGCTCGATCTCGTAGCCATAACGCTCTTTCACGCGATCGAGCATGCCGAGCGTCTCGGCGTGCAAACGGCCGGTGTTCAGCGAGAAGATGCCGATCTTCACACCACGCGACAGGATCGCGTGCGTGAGCAGCATGTCTTCGGCCGCGAGGCTGCTCGCGAGTTTCACGTTCACGTGGCGCGCGGCGATCGAATCGAGCAGCGCGTTCAGGCGTTCCACCTTCGCGGCAAGCTCCGGCGTCAGCGTTTGCGACGGGGCGGCGCTCATGCCGTGGCCTTTACGGAAGCCGACGAAGCCGACAGAGCCGCGCGGCGGCGAAACAGCGGCGCCGGTTCGTCGAATGCACCCTGGTACTGCACGGTGAAGTCGTCGAATGCCTTGATTGCGTCGGCGATGTCCTTGTCGGCGCGCACCGCGAATGCGTCGAAGCCGCAGCGCAGCATCAGGCGCACCTGGTCGCGCAGCACGTCGCCAATGGCGCGCAGCTCGCCCTTGTAACCGTAACGCTCGCGCAACAGGCGGGCAATGCTGTAGCCGCGGCCGTCGCGAAACACCGGGAAGTCCACCGCGATCAGCGCGACCTTGTCGAAATCGCCGGCAATGTCCGCCGGTTCGCTGTCCGGCGCGAGCCACACGCCAAGTTCGGCCGCGCCGCGCGAAGCAGCGAGCGCGTCGCGCTCTGCTTGCCACAACGCGAGCGGCACCAGCACCTTGCCGGCCGGCAGTTCGTTGACCGCGGGCAGCGAGCCGTCTTCGGCCGGGCACACGAGCGTCCAGTCGTCGTTGACGATCGCGCGGTTCTTGATGATAGAAGCCATCTGGTCTGTATCCTTTGCGCGCTTACGCGTGAGCCGGTTGACGCGACGCGTACACGCGTTCCTTGAACGGGGCAATGCCGATGCGGTTGTACGTATCGATGAAACGCTCGCCTTCGTCGCGGTGCTCGACGAACGTGTCGATCACCTTGCTGATCACGTCCGGCATTTCTTCCGCCGAGAACGACGGGCCGATCACACGGCCGAGGTGCGCACCCGTCGCGCCCGTGCCCTGTTCGCCGCCAAGCGTCACCTGATACCACTCCGAGCCATCCTTATCGACGCCCAGAATGCCGATGTTGCCGACATGGTGATGACCGCAGGCGTTGATGCAGCCCGAGATGTTCAGCGACACGTCGCCGAGGTCATACACGAAATCGAGGTCTTCGAAGCGTTGCTGGATGGCAAGCGCAATCGGAATCGACTTGGCATTCGCAAGCGAGCAGAAATCGCCGCCCGGGCACGCGATGATGTCGGTCAACAAGCCGATATTCGGCGTTGCAAAGCCTTGCGTCTTCGCCTTTTCCCACAGCGCGAACAGGTCGCGCTTCTTGACGTTCGCGAGAATCAGGTTCTGTTCGTGCGACACGCGAATCTCGCCGAACGAATACTCGTCGGCCCAATCCGCGACGGCTTCCATTTGCGCATCCGTTGCGTCGCCCGGCGCCACGAGGCCGTTCTTCAGCGAGAGCGTGACCGCCGCGTAGCCCGAAACCTTGTGCGGACGCACGTTGCGCTCCACCCAGCGCGCGAACGCGCGATTTTCCAGCAGATGCTTTTCGAACGAAGCGTCCGTGTCGGCGAGCTTCTCGTACACCGGCGGCTGGAAGTATTGCGACACGCGGTCGAGTTCGGCCTGCGTGAGCGTCGAAGGGCCGTCCTTCAGGTGCTGCCACTCTTCTTCGACCTGTGCGGCGAACTTCTCCGGCGACAATGCCTTCACGAGAATCTTGATGCGCGCCTTGTACATGTTGTCGCGGCGGCCGTAGCGGTTATACACGCGCAGCACGGCTTCGCTGTAGGTCAGCAGGTGTTGCCACGGCAGGTCGCGGCGGATCACCGCGCCGACAATCGGCGTGCGGCCGAGACCCCCGCCCGCCAGAATGTCGACCACCAGCTCGCCTTGCGCGTTGCGCTTCACATACACGCCCATGTCGTGGATCTGCACGGCTGCACGGTCTTCCTGCGAGCCGGATACGGCAATCTTGAACTTGCGCGGCAGCCACAGGAACTCGGGGTGGAACGTCGACCATTGACGCAGAATTTCCGCCCACGGACGCGGGTCGACGAATTCGTCAGGCGCGACGCCCGCGAACTGATCGGCGGTAATGTTGCGGATGCAATTGCCCGAGGTCTGAATAGCGTGCATCTGCACCGACGCGAGCTTGCGCAGAATCTCCGGCGTTTCCTCCAGCTTGATCCAGTTGAACTGGATGTTCGAGCGCGTGGAGAAATGGCCGTAGCCGCGGTCGTGCTCGCGCGCGATGGTCGCGAGCATGCGCAACTGGTCGCTGCGCAGGTTGCCGTAGGGAATCGCAATGCGGTGCATGTACGCATGGCGCTGGTAGTACAGGCCATTCTGCAGGCGCAGCGGACGGAACTCCTCTTCGCTCAATTCGCCCGACAAGCGGCGGCGAACTTGATCGGCGTACTGCGCGACCCGTTCATCGACGATGGTCTGGTCGTACTGATCGTATTGGTACATTCGGGGACCCCAATTTTTTTGCGTTACCCACGACGGTCCGGACCCGCCGCGCTCTGAACGTCCGTGTTTGTCAGCATCTGCGAGTCAGGGTTTAGACCTATCCCTCATTTGCTTATAACAAATACAGATATCCATATTGAAAAAGATGGACAGATCGTAATAAACTCGCCTTATATTTCAAACGACTAAAAAATTCTTTTGATATGCGGAGAGGTTATATATGAACCTGCATCAGTTCCGCTTCGTGCGCGAGGCTGTGCGGCAGAACTTCAATCTGACCGAAGCGGCCAAGGCGCTGTATACGAGCCAGCCCGGCGTTTCGAAGGCGATCATCGAACTGGAGGACGAGCTGGGCGTGGAAATCTTCACCCGCCACGGTAAGCGGGTGCGTTCGCTCACCGAACCGGGGCGGATCATTCTGCAGTCGGTCGAGCGGATTCTGCAGGAAGTGGAGAGCCTCAAGCGGGTCGGCAAAGACTACGCGGCGCAAGACCAGGGCAACCTCGTGATTGCCGCCACTCACACGCAGGCGCGCTATTCGCTGCCGGCCGCCATCGCCGAGTTCAAGAAGCGCTTTCCCAAGGTGCACCTTTCGATCCTTCAAGGCAGTCCCACGCAAGTGGCCGAGATGGTGCTGCACGACCAGGCGGACCTGGCCATCGCGACCGAGGCCATTTCCAACTATAAGGAACTGGTCTCGCTGCCGTGCTTTCAGTGGCACCACGTCGCCGTGATGCAGCCGGATCATCCTCTGCTCGAGCGCAAGCTGCTCTCGCTGGACGATCTGACCCAATATCCGCTGATCACCTACGATAACGCTTTCGCCGGTCGCAGCAAGATCAACGAAGCGTTCCGGCTGCGCAACCTGCACCCGGACATCGTGCTGGAGGCAATCGACGCCGACGTGATCAAGACCTACGTCGAGCTGGGTCTGGGCGTCGGCATCATGGCGGATATCGCTTTTAACACCGAGCGCGACCGCCATCTGCGCGCCATGCCCGTCGGTCACCTGTTCGGCAGCAACGTCACGCGAATCGCACTCAAACAGGGCGCGTATCTGCGCGGCTATGTGTATACGCTCGTCGAGCTGCTCTCGCCGGGCCTGAACCGCAAGCTGATCGAACAGGCGCTCAAGGGCGAACACGAAACCTACGAACTCTGATTCACTACCGCTTCGCAATTTCCGCTACGGAGACCCACACGATGACGTCGCATAAGAACAGACTTCGCGGCCTTGCCGCTCTCGGCGCGCTGTTGCTCGCCACCGCCGCGCACGCCGACATCAAGGTCGGCATCGACCTGTCGAGCACCGGCCCGGCCGCCGTGATCGGCATTACCAGCAAGAACGCCATGCTGATGTGGCCGGCCACGATTGCCGGCCAGAAAGCCGACTACATTTTCCTCGACGACGCCTCCGACCCGGGCGCCGCGGTGCGCAACATCCGCAAGCTGATCAACGAGGACCACGTGGACGTGATCGTCGGCCCCAACATCACGCCGGCTGCAATGGCCGCGCTCGATCCGGTGGCCGAAAGCCAGACGCCGATGATCACGCTGATCGGCTCTGCAAGCGTGGTCGAGCCGCAGGAAGGCAAGAAGGTGTGGGCCTACAAGATGGCGCAGACCGACAGCGCAATGGCCGACGTGATGACGCGCTACATGTCGAACCACAACGTGAAGACGGTGGGCTTCATCGGTTTCGCGGACGGCTACGGCGAAAGCTGGCTCAACGAGTTCAGCAAGTTCGCGGCGCTGCGCCACATCCAGTTGGTCGCGACCGAGCGCTATAACCGCACGGACGCGAGCGTGACCGGCCAGATTCTGAAGCTGATGGCTGCGAAGCCGGACGCTATCCTGATTGCCGGCGCCGGCACGCCGACGGTGCTGCCGCAGCGCACGTTGATCGAACGAGGTTTCAAAGGCCCGATCTACCAGACGCACGGCATCGCGACGCCGGAGTTCATCAAGCTGGGCGGCAAGGACGTGGAAGGCACGCTGTTCCCGACGCAGCCGGTGGTGGTCGCGCGCACGCTGCCGGCGGATCATCCGGCGAAAAAGGCTGCGCTCGCGTTTGCAAACGACTATGAAGCGAAGTACGGCGCAGGCAGTGTCACGCAATTTGCGGGCGATGCAGCGGGCGTGTATCCGCGTCTGCAGGATGCCGTGACACGTGCGCTGAAAGCCGCGCAGCCGGGCACGCAGGCTTTTCGCGTCGCGTTGCGCAACGAACTCGAACACGCGCATGAACTCGTCGTGCCGAACGGCGTCGTCAACACGAGCGCCAAGGATCACGTGGGGCTGGATCAGCGCGCAAGCGTGATGGGCATCATCAAGAACGGCAAGTTCGTCTATCTGAGTCAGTGAGTGGCGTGCAGGTGCAGGGCGGGCGTGGCGCGCCTGCCCGACGCTTCAAGCGCGCTGCGCTGGCTAAGTTGTTAAAGTTATAGTCTCCAACCCAACGGCGGTCCCACACCATGCGCACCACGCGAGCCATTCATGCTGTCGAGCGGCTGAAAACGCGCAGCGGCAATCCGCAGTTCGCGGCCATCAGTCTCTCAGGCGGCCTCTTCTATCTCGTCGACAAATCGGGCGGCACGGACAAGAAGGTCTCCGACCCGCTGACGCTCGACGACTTCGTCAAGTTCGTCGACGCGTACGGTCCGCCAAAGCCCCGTAAGGCGAGCAAGCTCGATGTTGCGTTCGAAGCGCAGATCAGGAAGAGCAAAGGCGGCTAGAACCGTTACCGCGCGATCTCGCGCCACTGGCCGTCCGCCGCGCTGCTCGCCAGCATCGCGTCGATGAAGCGCAGGCCCGCAACGCCGTCTTCCACGGTAGTGAGCAACAGACTCTCGGCGGGCAGCGCGCGGCCCTCGTTCAGCGCCTCGATCTGCAAGGCGGCGTCTTTATACAACTGCGCGAACGCCTCCAGATAGCCTTCCGGATGACCAGCGGGCACACGCGTCGCGTGCGCCGCGCTCGCGCCGCTCACGCGGGCGCGCGTCAAACGCTGTGCGGCCCCGCCAAGCGGCGTGAACCACAATTCGTTCGGCTGCTCCTGATCGAATGCAAGGCTTGCGCGGGTTCCGTACACGCGCAGGCGCAACGCGTTCTCCGCGCCGCTTGCCACCTGGCTCGCCCACAGCATGCCGCGCGCGCCGTTCGCATAGCGCAGCATGGCTTGCGCATGATCGTCGATGCGCCGTCCCGGCACGAAGGTATGCAACTCCGCGGAGAGCGCAACAGGCGTCATGCCCGTGACGAACGACGCGAGATGATACGCATGCGTGCCAATGTCGCCGAGACAACCCGCCGGGCCCGCAAGAGCCGGATCTGTGCGCCAGCCCGCCTGCTTGTTCAGGCCACCGTTTTCGACCGGTTCGGCAAGCCAGTCCTGGGCATATTCGACCTGTACGACGCGAATCTGGCCGATCTCGCCTGCTTCGATCATCTCGCGCGCATGGCGCACGAGCGGATAGCCGGAATACGTATGCGTGAGCGCAAACAGCCGGTTTTTCTCGCGCGCGAGTTTGGCGAGCGCCTCGCCTTCGGCGAGGGACACGGCAAGCGGCTTGTCGCACACCACATGAATGCCGGCCTCGAGAAACGCGGTTGCCACCGGCGCATGCAGATGATTAGGCGTCACGATGGCCACGGCGTCGATACCGTCGTCGCGCGCCGCTTCCGCGCGCGCCATCTCGCGCCAGTCGTCGTAGCTGCGCGCGATGCCCGCCTCGGCGGCGCTCGCCCGCGCCCGCTGCGGATCGGACGACAGCGCGCCCGCCACCAGTTCAAAGCGGTCGTCGAGCCGCGCCGCGAGACGATGCACCGCGCCGATGAACGCGCCCTGCCCGCCGCCGACCATGCCGAGTCTGAGTCTTCTGTATGGCATTGCGCCGCTCCTTTCGCCTTTACTGCCTGAGTGCTCAGATGCCGAGCACGCGCTTGAGTTGCGCCGCATCGACACCGCTGCCCGCGAAGTCGTCGAATGCATGTTCGGCCACGCGGATAATGTGCTCGCGAATGAACTGCGCGCCTTCGCGCGCGCCGTCATGCGGATGCTTGAGCGCGCACTCCCATTCGAGCACCGCCCAGCCCGGAAAATCGTATTGCGCCATCTTCGAGAAGATCGCGCCAAAGTCGATCTGCCCGTCGCCGAGCGAGCGGAAGCGTCCCGCGCGCTCCACCCAGCCGCTGTAGCCGCCGTACACGCCCTGCTTGCCGTTCGGCCGGAACTCGGCGTCTTTCACATGAAACGCCTTGATGCGCTCGTGATAGATGTCGATGAACGCAAGGTAGTCGAGCTGCTGCAACACGAAATGGCTCGGGTCGTAGAGGATGTTCGCGCGCGGATGATGCTTCACGCCCGCGAGAAAACGCTCGAAGCTCACGCCGTCGTGCAGATCCTCGCCCGGATGCAGTTCGTAGCACACGTTCACGCCGGCCGCGTCGAACGCGTCGAGAATCGGCGTCCAGCGGCGCGCCAGTTCGTCGAATGCGGCTTCGACGAGACCCGCGGGACGCTGCGGCCACGGGTACAGATACGGCCACGCGAGCGCGCCCGAAAACGACACGTGCGTGTCGAGGCCGAGACGTTGCGACGCTTTCGCCGCGAGCTTCATTTGCTCGACGGCCCACTGCGTGCGCGCCGCGGGATTGCCGCGCACGTGCGGCGCCGCGAAGCCGTCGAACAGCGTGTCGTACGCGGGGTGCACGGCCACGAGCTGCCCTTGCAGATGCGTCGACAGTTCGGTGATCGCGACGCCCGCGTTGTCGACGGTTTCACGCAGTTCGTCGCAATAGGCGTCGCTCGACGCGGCCTGTTCGAGATCGATCAGGCGCGCGTCGCACGGCACCTGAATGCCCTTGAAGCCGAGACTCGCGGCCCAACTGGCCAGATGCGCGAGATTGTCGAACGGCGCTTCGTCGCCCATGAACTGGGCGAGAAAAATCGCCGGACCTTTGATGGTTCTCATCGTATGGTTCCTTTAATCAGGGCGTGCGCCGCGCGGCTCATGATCAGAACGGCGAGTCCGGAAAATAGAAGTCTTTTGCGTTTTCCTTCGTGATGAGCACCGACGGAATGATCGTGGTCGCCGGCAGCTTCTCGCCTTTGAGGCGCGCTTCGGCCGTCAGCTTGATCGCGTCGTAGATGAACTTCGGCGAATACGACACGTCGGCCTTGGTGAGCGGCGCGCCGTCCATCACGTTCTTTACCATGCCCTTGGAGCCCGCGCCGCCGAACACGATCTTGATGTCGCTGCGCTTTGCCTGGTCGATGGCCTTGAGCACGCCGACCGCCATGTCGTCGTCGGCGGCCCACACGGCGTCGATGTGCTTGAAGCGCGTGAGGTAGTCCTGCATCACCTTGAACGCGTCGTCGCGGTTCCAGTTCGCGTACTTGGCGTCGAGAATCTTGATCTTCGGATAGGCCTTCAGCACGCCGGTGAAAGCGCTCCAGCGTTCGTTGTCGAGCGTGGTCGGAATGCCGCGCAGTGCGACGATGTCGCCCCTGCCGTCGAGCGCCTTGGCCAGATACTCGGCGGGGATTCTGCCGAACGCGGTGTTGTCGCCGGCCACGTAGGCGTCCTGCGCGCTGGTGTCGGTCAGGCCGCGATCCACCACCGTCACATACACGCCCTTCTTCTTGACCTGCGCAACCGGCTGCGTGAGCGACGCCGATTCGAACGGAAAGATCACGAGCGCATTGATCCTGTTGACCGTGACGAGGTCCTGCAACTGGTTTGCCTGCTCGGGCGAGCCGGCCGCGGTCTTCACGATCACCTTGAGGTTCGGGTGCGCTTTCTCGAGATCGGCCTTTGCCTTGTTGGCCCACCAGACAATGCCGCCGGTGAAGCCGTGATCCGCAGTGGGAATCGCGACGCCCAGCGTGACCTTGTCGTCGGCGCGGGCAATGCCCGCGCTGCTCAAGATGCCCAACGCCAGCATGCCGGCGCCGATCGCTCGAATGACCTGTTTCATGGTTGCGTCTCCTATCTGCTGTTATGAAGCGCGTCTGCGCCTCTTCGTTTGTTTCACCTCGAACCGCTGCCCTACCGCCGTCCGCGCTGCACGAACGCGACGAAGATAATCACCACGCCCTGCACCGCAGCGTTCAGATACACGCTGATAATGCTGGTGAGATTCAGAATGTTGGCGATCACCGACAACAGAATCGCGCCGATCACCGTGCCGATCACGCGCCCTTCACCGCCCTTCAGTGCCGTGCCGCCCACCACCACCGACGCAATCGCCTCGAGCTCCCACAGCAGCCCGGTGGTCGGCGTCGCCGAACCGAGACGCGGCACGTACAGCACGGTCGCAACGCCGACGCAAATGCCAAGCAGCACATACGTCACGATCTTCACGCTGTCCACGCGAATCGCCGCGTAACGCGCGACCTGTTCGTTCGAGCCGATGGCCTGCACGTGCCGCCCGAAAGCCGTGCGGTTGAGAATCAGCGCGCCGCCGGCCGCTGTCACGAGAAACACCCAGATCGGCACGGGTACGCCGAAGAGGCTCGCGTAATAGACCGGTCCATAAAGATCGGATAACGAATTATCGAGCGTCAGCGCGCCGCCGTCGGCGAGCCAGGTGAGCACCGCGCGAAAAATGCCGAGCGTACCCAGCGTGACGATGAACGGCTCGATGCGCCCCTTCGTGATGAGCAGGCCATGCGCGCAGCCGAACAGTCCGCCCAGCGCGAGTGCAAAGACAATGCCGAGCGTGACGATCGTCAGAGGCGCGAACGTATGGCCGCCCACGCCCGCCGCAAGCGCGTTCATCAGCCAGATCATGCTGCCCGCGATCAGCGCGGCCATCGAGCCGACCGACAGGTCGATGCCGCCCGAAATGATCACGAACGTCATGCCCACGGCAATGATGCCGATGAACGAAGTGCGCGTGAGCACGTTCATCATGTTGTCGAGCGTGGCGAAATCGGGGTTCAGCAGCGTGCCGACGATACACAGCGCGATCAGCCCGGCGAACGGCCCGAGCGCATACAGACGATGCGCGAAGCGCAGCGCGCGGCCGGATTGCACGGCTTCAGTGGGTGCCGGTCGCATGGGCGATCAACTCCTCTTCGGTCAGATGTTCGAGCGTGAGTGTGGCCGGCAGGCGCCCCGCGCGCATCACGGCGACGCGGTGACACAAGCCGATCAGCTCGATCAGTTCGGATGAAATGACGATCACCGCGCGGCCCTGCGCGGCGAGACGATGAATCAGGAAGTAGATATCGCGTTTCGCGCCGACGTCTACGCCGCGCGTCGGTTCGTCGAGCACGATCACGTCCGGCTCCGGCTGTAGGAACTTGGCGAGTGCGAGCTTCTGCTGATTGCCGCCCGAAAGCATGCGCGCGCGGTTCGACAGGTCGCCGGTGCGAATGCCGAATTCGCTCACGGCGCTCTTCAAAGCTTCGCGGGCCGCCTTCATATCGAGCAGCGGACGCGCGTAGCGCTCGAGCGTCATCAGCGTGAGGTTGTCCTGCAGGTTCAGGTTCACGTGCAGACCTTTGCCTTTGCGGTCTTCGCTCAGGTAGGTCAGACCGTGACGCATGGCGTCGCGCGGACTCTTCAGATCGACGCTGCGGCCCGCTATTTCAATGCGCCCCGCCGTGCGTTTGCGCAAGCCGATGATCGCTTCGAACGCTTCGGTGCGGCCCGCGCCGACGAGTCCCGCGAAACCCAACACTTCGCCGGCGCGCACCTCGAAGCTCAGGTCTTCGACCCAGTCCGGCACACTCAGCCCTTCTACTTTGAGCGCAACCGGCGCGCTCGCGGACACGGTGATCTTTGCAGGAAACATGTCGGACACGTCGCGGCCGACCATCAGGTTCGCCATCTGCTGCCGCGCGAGCGCGGCCGTTTCGTTGCGTGCGACAAAGCGGCCATCGCGCATCACGATCACCTCGTCGGTGATGCGCTCCACTTCATCGAGCTTGTGCGAGATGTACACGATCGTCACGCCGTCCGCCTTCAGCTTCGCCATCAGCGTGAACAGGCGCTCGGTTTCGGAAGGCGTGAGCGTGGCCGTCGGCTCGTCCATGATGAGCAGCCGCGCGCGGCGCGACAGCGCTTTGGCAATTTCTACCATCTGTTTTTCGGCGACGATCAACTCGCGCACCTTCGTGTCGGGCGCCCTGTCGAGACCCACCTGCGCGAGATAGCGCGCGGCTTCCGCGCGCATCGCGGCATCGTCGACGAACCAGCCGCGCCGCTTCTCGTGGCCGAGGTACATGTTCTGCGCAATCGTCAGATGCTCGGCGAGATTGAACTCCTGGTGAATCAGCACGATGCCTTGCGACTCGGCGTCGCGCGAACCGTTGAACTGCCTGGCTCGGCCGTCGATGAGCACGGTGCCGGAGGTCGCGGTCTCATAGCCCGCGAGAATTTTCATCAGCGTCGACTTGCCCGCGCCGTTCTCGCCGAGCAGACCGTAGATGCGCGCTGGCGCGAGGTCGAAGCTCACGCCGTGCAGCACGCGCACGGGGCCGAAGTCTTTGCGGATGTCGTCGAAACGGATCGCGAGACTCATGGTTCAGGTGCTCCCGCGAATCACGAGCCGGTGCGGCAACAGCACGCCAGGCACGTTCGCCAGCGGATTCGCAAGCCGCTGCAGCAAGAGGCGCGCGGCGGTCTCGCCGAGTTCGCGCATTGGCTGCGCGATCGTGGTGAGCGGCGGGTCGACTTGCGCCGCGATGGAGATGTCGTCGAAACCGATCACCGCCACGTCATCGGGCACGCGTTTGCCGATGCTGCGCAAGCCGTGCAGCACGCCGGTGGCGAGCGTGTCAGAAACGGCGAAGATCGCGGTGGGCGCATCGGGCGGCAGCATCAGCGTGGCGGCGGCCGAGGCGCCCGCTTCGTAGTCCAGGCTGTTGAGGTTCATGCGCCAGCCGGGAAGCGGCGTGATGCCCGCTTCGGTCAGCGCGTCGAGATAGCCTTGCTGCCTCTGGCGTGCATACAGATAGTCGATGTCGGAATTGATGAGGCCTATGCGCTGGTGCCCGCGCGCGAGCAAATGCCGCACGGCGTCGCCCGCTGCCCGATAGTTGTCGATGCCGACGTACGGCACGCCCATCGCCGGATCGAACTCGCAGCAGGCGACCCACGGCAGCGCGCTCGACGCTTCGCCGAGCGCCTGCTGGATCGTCGCGGGGTCCAGGCAGATCGCGCCGTCCGCGCGGCGGCGGCGCAGCAGGTCGAAGTAACTGCGCTCGCGGCCCGCGTCGGCGCCGGTATCGCACAACAGCATGAAGTAGCCGTGCTGACGCGCGACGCTGTCGATGCCGCGCACGATCTCCGCGTAAAACGGATTGCCGAAGTCGGGCACCATGGTCAGCAGCAGACGGCTTTCGGCCGTGCGCAAGTTGCGCGCGAGTTCGTTCACGCGGTAGCCGCTTGCGTCGATGGCGGCTAGCACCTTGTCGCGCGTCGCGGGCCGAACGTTCTCGTGCGCGTTCAGCACGCGCGACACCGTGGCGACCGACACGCCCGCCTGCCTCGCGACGCCGGCAATGGACACGCCCTCCGTGCCATGCCGGGCATGCGCGAGCGGCTGCGTCTCCATGAGCGGCTCACGCTGCGATTGCGGGGCCGGCTCGACTGGCGCCGCGCTCGGGGCGGCAGGTTTCGCTTTTGACGTGGAACGGGACACGCGCTCGGCTTCCGAAAAATGTAATCGATTACATTCTTGGGCGAAAACGCAAGGGACTGCAAGGCCGGATTGCTAGGGATAAACACGGGGGCGACGCTGACAGGACAGCCGCGAGCGCGGCCAAAAGTGCGGCCAAAAGTCCGACCAGCAGCGTAGCCAAACGGCGGCAAAAACGCGGCCAGCAGCGCGGCTAGAAGCGGGCTAGAAGCGGGCTAGAAGCGGGCTAGAAGCGGGCGAAAGGCGCGGCCAGCAGCGGTTGCCGCCTCTCGCCCGGGCTCCGGGCGCCATTTGGTACAATCCCGCAGTTACGCTGCCGCGGCGTGCTTGCCTGCATTCTGCCGGGGCGCTCGCGCAGCAGGAAAATCGCCACACTCGCCAAACCAGAACCGCCAAATCCACCATGAACATCGAGCAAGCGCGTTTCAACATGATCGAACAGCAGATCCGCCCCTGGGAAGTGCTCGACCAGGACGTGCTGAATCTGCTGTCGATCGTCAAGCGTGAAAACTTCGTCCCCGCCGCTTACCGCGAACTGGCTTTCGCCGACTTCGAAGTGCCGCTGCCGGCCGGCCAGCACATGCTGGCGCCGCGCGTCGAAGCGCGCGTGCTGCAGGAACTGGCGGTGAAGAAACACGAAAGCGTGCTGGAAATCGGCGCCGGCTCCGGTTATATGGCGGCGCTGCTCGCGCATCGCGCGCAACACGTGCTGACCGTCGACATCGAACCCGAACTCGCTGAACTGGCCAAGGCCAACCTGATCGGCAACGGCGTGCTGAACGTGGAAGTCGCAACGGGCGACGCCGCACGCGGCTGGGCCGCCGCCGCTCCGTACGACGTGATCTGCGTGTCGGGCGGGCTGCCGGTGCTGCCGCAGGAAATGCTCGAGCATCTGAAGATTGGCGGCCGTCTGGCTGCGTTCGTCGGCACGGCGCCGGTCATGAAAGCGCAGGTCATCACGCGTATCGACGAAAAGCAGTACCGCATTGCCGACGTGTTCGAGACGTATGTCGAGCCGCTCGTCAACGCCGTGCAGCCGCCGCGCTTCAAGTTCTGATCTGCCTTTTTCACGGAACGGCCGGCGCGCCCGCGCCGTCCATTGAACGGAAGTCCCGCTGATGCAAAACCTGACCGCTCCCGCGCTCGCCGAATGGCTCGCCGACACCTCGCGCCCGGCTCCCGTGCTGCTCGACGTGCGCGAACCGTGGGAACTCCAGACGGCTTCGATGCCCGGCATCGTGTCGATCCCGATGCGCGAAATTCCCGCGCGCAGCGAAGAGCTGGATGACGACGCGCAGATCGTCTGCATCTGCCATCACGGCGCGCGCAGCGCCCAGGTCGCGATGTTCCTCGAGTCGCGCGGCCACACCAACGTCTTCAATCTGCAAGGCGGGATTGACGCGTGGTCGCGTCAGGTGGATCCGTCGGTTCCGACGTACTGATTTTTCGCGGGCGGCCAGGCGTGGGCAGGCGCCGTTGGTGGCGTCTGCTCTGTGGTGCTTGCTTGCGGACTTGTTTGCGGGCTGGTTTATGGGCTTGCAGCGGTCTCTGGCGCGCACGTCGCTGGACGCGAACGTGCGCGGCTATCAGGCCGAGGTGCGTAACAACATCAATGTGTTGAGCGCGCAAGACCGGTTCTTCTGTCTGCGCGACACGGCGAGGTCAATCAGAGCGGGTGATTCAGATCGGCCGCCAGTTGCGACGCAATGCTGTTCGCCCCTTCTGTCAGATCACCCTTGATTTCAGCGGCAGCAACGTGCTGCTTGCCGAAGTTGAATGTCTTTCGATAAATCGCATTACCGGCATCCAACGGGTCGGCGTCATTCGGCTTCTTTCTGAATTCCAGCAATGCGCTCGCCTTCGGGTACATCACCGCATTAGCGGATATATAAAGGTTGCCCGATTGCAACTGATAGCCGACGTCGACAAAAAGAACAGCACTTGCCGACGATTTGTCGTAGGCGATTCTTTTCTGCGTGCTCGAATTGACGGTTTCCACGTCAAGCGGCGCACTGAACTTGACATCCTGAAGCGTGGCAATTGCATCGTTCGAAGCCTGCTTCATGACGGTTCTGAAATCGTAATCGTGCAGTTGATCGAACATGGGAGCCGCGTCTTTTTCCGCGGAAGCCCGGCGAGCCGCGTCGATTCCGGCCACGATCAGCGCCCCCAGTAGTCCGGTCGCACCCGGGTTGGTCGGCACGACCGTCACGGCCAAACCGTTCTGCGGAATAAACAGTGTGCCCTCTACATTTTTGAGGTTTTGCTGCTCCTGCTTTGTCAGAGACATGGGAGGCGTCGCCGCACATCCGGTCAAGGCGGCAAAACACAGCAGGAGAGTAAGTCTTTTGAAATTCATTGGCAGCCCCGTATGACTATCATTGCTTTAATTGGAGCGAGCTACCGGTGCCTTACTCTATTTAGCGACTACAATTTCCCAGAGCGGGACTCTGGCAATACTGCGTAAGACGCCTCATGCGCACCATTGAAGGACCGATAATCGCACACTGATCAACGGCAATCTTCTGACAAACTTTAATCAACGGTGGCGTGATTTCGATATGGCGGACAGCGTGCCGCGAGCGCTCATGTGGGCAACCATTCGGTGTGCGCCGGCGCCTTGATTCTTCGCTTGCAGCGAGGATCGGGTACAAACCATCAAAGAGCCCGCGCGCAGCGGGCTCTTTCTCATGCGCTTACCCCTTGACGAACGCAAGCAGATCCGCGTTCAGCACATCGGCATTCACGGTCAACATGCCGTGCGAGAAACCCGGATACGTTTTCAGCGTGCCGTTCTTCAGCAGCTTGACCGACTTCAGCGCCGAGTCGGCGATCGGCACGATCTGGTCGTCTTCGCCGTGCAGCACCAGCGTCGGCACGCCAATCGCGCGAAGGTCCTCGGTCTGGTCCGTTTCCGAAAACGCCTTGATGCCTTCATAGTGCGCCTTCGCACTGCCCATCATGCCCTGGCGCCACCAGTTCTGGATCACACCCTGGTGCACCGTTGCACCCGGCCGGTTGAAACCGTAGAACGGGCCAGCCGGAACGTCGACGAAAAACTGCGCGCGATTGTCCGCTAGCGCCTTGCGAAAGCCGTCGAAAACCTCGAGCGGCAGACCTTCAGGATTCGCCTCGGTCTTGAGCATGAGCGGCGGCACGGCGCTCACCAGCACCGCCTTCGCGACGCGGCCGGCAGGCTCGCCGTGCCTTGCGACATAACGCGCCACCTCGCCGCCGCCCGTCGAATGGCCGATATGCACGGCGTTGCGCAGATCCAGCGCTTCGACTACCGCAAACGCGTCGGCCGCGTAGTGGTCCATGTCGTGCCCGTCCGATACCTGCGACGAGCGGCCGTGGCCGCGCCGGTCGTGTGCGATCACACGATAACCGTTCTGCACGAAGAACAGCATCTGCGCGTCCCAGTCGTCGGAAGACAACGGCCAGCCATGATGGAAGACGATGGGCTGCGCGTCTTTCGGGCCCCAGTCTTTGTAGAAAATCTCGACATTGTCCTTCGTGGTCACATACGGCATGGTCATTTCTCCTGTTTCGGTTGTCGGGCATGCCGGCTAGATGATCCGGCGCCAATGTTACGAAAGCCACCGCGGCGGCAGCAAACGCTCAAAGCAACTGCGAAAACGCTGAGTGAAGAATACGGAGGTGCTGTGCTTTAGGGAAGAGCGGAGTTTGAGAACCAGAGTTGCGTATTTGCCATCAATCGCCCTTCGCCGTTGATCTTGCGTCGCAATTTATTGCGACATTTCTTTTCTTCGATTGCGAAATTTCCCAGGTTTTCCCGAATACCACACGGGCACCATGCTCGGTCCATTCTGGGAGCCGTGTGATGAGACTTTTCAAGATCGCGATGCTGGCCGCGAGCCTGTTGCCGCTGTTGCCGCTGTCGTCCTATGCAGCGCTAGGCGGCGCGCCGGGCGTGGCCGCTGCCGCTGCACCCACCGCCGCCGGCAGCCAGCCTGCCAGCGCCACTACCGGCACCGCGCCCTACTCGGTACGCGAGTCCGTGGACGCAAACGGCGTCACCGTCCGCGAATACGTACTGCCTTCCAATGTCGTGTTCGCCGTCTCCTGGTCCGGGCCGGTTCGCCCGGACATGCGCACGCTGCTCGGCAGCTACTTCGGCAATTACGTGGCAGCCGGGCAATCCGGCGTGCACGGCTCCGGGCCGCTGGTCGAAGGCAACGGCGAGTTCCGCATCGAGTCCACGGGCCGCCTCGGCAACTTCTCGGGCATGGCGTGGCTGCCGCGTCTCGTGCCCGCCGGCGTGCGTCCCGGCGACCTCGACTAAACCGGCGCTCAGCGCGAAGAGAACACCTATGAACACATTGAAGAAGACGCTTTCGCTCGTGGCCGCCGTTGCGGTCTTCGCACTGTCCGCGTGCGGCGGCGGCGGAAACGGCAATCAAGGCAGCAATTCGGCCAACTGGAACGCCACGCCGGACTGGACGCCGCACGGCTCGGGCACGTCGGACAATGCGTCGCTGCCCAACACCGGCGACAACACGGTGCAAATCACCGTGGACAATTCGCCTGGCAGCGTCAACGTGCTGAAGGCGTCCATCAAGGTGTGCGTGCCGGGTACACAGGCCGCGCCGCAATGCGTGACCGTGGACAACATGCTGGTCGACACCGGCTCCACCGGCGTGCGTATCGCTGCGCGCGCCATTCCCACGCTGGCGCCGTTGCTGCTGACGCAAGTCGGCGCGGTCGACGACACGACCGGCGCCGCACCCATCGCCGAATGCATGCCGTTCGCGGCGGGCTACACATGGGGCTCGGTCAAGCGCGCGGACATCATGATCGGCAACAAGACCGCGAGCAACCTTCCCATCCAGGTTTACTCCGACGGCACCTATCCGACGCCGGACGACTGCTCGAACTACGGTGCCGACATGGGCGGCAGCGGCTTTGCGGGCGTGAACGGCATTCTCGGCATCGACAATTTCGCCACCGATTCTGCCGACGCCGTGACCACCGCGATTCCCGGCAACTACTACTATTGCCCGTCGCAGAACTCGTGCGTCAGCACCCGCATGCTGGCGAGCAAGGAGGTGAAGAATCCGGTCGTCGCGTTCGCCACGGACAACAACGGCGCAATCATCCGCCTGCCCGCCGTGCCGGCCGGCGGCCTGGCGAGCGTGACCGGGCAACTGGTGTTCGGCATCGGCACGCAGCAGAACAACGTAATGCCGTCCGGTCTGAATGTTCTTGCCGTCGACAAATACGGCAATTTCACGACGCAGTACAAAGGCCAGGTCTACACGCATAGCGCAATCGACAGCGGCACGAACGCGTACGCCTTTCCGGACGACACGATTCCCGCCACGCCGGACAACTGGTACACGCCTGCCACGCCGCTCAGTCTGAGCGCCATCATGGAGTCCACCAACGGCGCGGGCACGCCGGTCAACATGCCGTTTTCGGTCGGCAACGCGCTTGCCTTGCGCTTAGCGGGCAGCTATGCGCTCAACAATGCCGGTTCGTATTTCGCGAATCGCAAGAACAGCATGTTCCTGTGGGGTCTGCCGTTTTTCTATGGACGGGATGTCTACACGGCCATCGGCAACGTGAAGATCGGCAATCAGAGCGGACCGTTCGTCGCATTCTAGGCATCTGCCTCGACACGGAGGCGCGCTTGTCCCCGCGCCTCCTTCGTCCATTTCCGCCAACACATTCAGCCTTGTCCGCACATTCCGGTACGGCTGCGCTGGCAACATGCTCCGACCTTTTTTGCTGGAGCATTCCAATGACATTTCTAAAGGCCGCGTCCGCCGCCGCGCTCATGTTGCCGCTGGCTTCTTATGCGGCATTGGGCGGCGCGCCAGGCGTCGGTGCGCCGTCGCAAACGTCGCTGCGCTCGGCGGCGGCAGTGACCACGCCAAACGGTTCGGCATCCTACAGACTGCATGAAACACGCGACGTAAGCGGCGTCGCGATTCGTGAATACACGCTTCCCAACAACGTCGTGTTTGCCGTCGCTTGGCAGGGGCCGGTGC
Source organism: Paraburkholderia phenoliruptrix (assembly GCF_019511605.1). Classification (GTDB taxonomy): domain Bacteria; phylum Pseudomonadota; class Gammaproteobacteria; order Burkholderiales; family Burkholderiaceae; genus Paraburkholderia; species Paraburkholderia phenoliruptrix_A. The sequence goes on from NZ_JAEUAV010000011.1 coordinate 21,939, forward strand.
GCCCCGATATGAACGCGCTACTCGGCAACTATTTTCATCGCGCGGCGACGGCGGGTGCGGACAAGCCGCGTGGCACCGGTCCGTTCATTGAGCGCAGCGACGACTTTCAGATCGAGTCGATGGGCCGGCCAGGCAACTTCTTCGGCAAGGCCATCCTGCCGCGGCTTCTGCCTGCGAATGTCCGCGCGCAAGACATCCGGTAACGGCACACGTCGAATCACGAACAACAAAAATGAATACTTTCAGCAAGACAATCTGCTTCGCTTTGCTCACGGCTAGCGTCGGGCTGGCCGGCTGCGGCGGTAGCAGCGGCGGCGACGACGGGAACGGTGCGAACGCCGCCACGCAGAACAACAGTAAAACGGATTCTTCGGCTCCGGCTTCCGGGGCTTCGGCTGGCTCGAGCCCGACGCCCGCTTCGGATGCGAGTCCTGCATCGGCTCCGGCGGCGGCTCCGGCTCCTGCACCGGCCCCTACTCCAGCGCCGACACCGACACCCACACCGACGCCGACTCCAGCGCCGACTCCAGCGCCGACTCCGGCTCCAACCCCGAGGCCGACTCCGGCTCCGACTCCGACTCCGACTCCGACTCCGGCTCCGGCTCCGGCTCCAGCTCCAGCTCCAGCCCCGGCTCCTGCCCCGGCTCCAACACCGGCCCAAAACACAGCCCCCATCACAATAGAACGATGGACAGGCGGCTACGCCAACACGCCCTACGTCACCGTCAAGATCTGCATTCCGGGCGTGCAGGGCACGAACCAGTGCGCGACCATCGACCACATGCTGCTCGACACCGGCTCCGCAGGCGTGCGTGTGCTGGCCAGTGCGCTCGGCTCCGCGCTGGCAGGCAGCCTGCCGGCGCAGACAGGCGCCACCGACGACCCCACGCATAACGCGCCCATCTCCCAATGCGCGATCTTCGCGTCGGGCTACACGTGGGGTTCGGTCAAGCGGGCGGACGTGACCATCGGCACCAAGCTGGCCGGCAACTTGCCGGTGCAGGTCATCAGCGACGGCGCGAATCCCACGCCAACGGATTGTGCGTCGCGCGGCATCGCCGACATCGGCAACGTGACGCAGCTAGGCGCAAACGGTGTGATCGGCATTGGCTCAGCGGTGCGCGACTTTCCGCTCGCCGCGCAGTTCGTGCTGCCGGCAACCTACTACTACTGTTCGTCATCGAGGCCGTGTACCAACACGCGCGTGCCGCTCGATACGCAAGTCATGAATCCCGTAGCGGACTTCACGACCGACAACAACGGCACCGTCATCCGTTTACCCTCGCTGCAGCCGGGCGGTCAGGCAAGCGCGACGGGCGAGCTCGTGTTCGGCATTGGAACGCAGCAGAACAACACGCTGCCTTCTACCGCCAACATCATCGCGCTCGACGGCAACGGCTTTTTCACGACCACGTACAAGGGCGGCACGTTTGGCAATAGCGCTATCGACAGCGGCTCGAACACCACCATTTTCGGCGACACGGCCATTCCGTTCGATGCCTGGGGTCGCTATACACCCGCAACTACGCTGAGCCTTTCGGCGCTCCTCAAGTCGACGAGCGGCGCGGGTACCGCAGCAACCGTGCCTTTCCAGGTGGCCAATACCGCGAACCTCCTCTCGGGTACCTATGCTGCCTTCGACAACGTCGCGTCGTACACGTCGGTCTCGGGGTACTTCATCTGGGGCTTGCCGTTCTTCTTCGGCCGTAGCGTGTACACCGCGCTGAACGGCTCACAAGCGGGAGCGCAAAGCGGGCCGTTCATTGCCTTCTGATATAGACGCGAGCAACGCTTCATAAAACGAGGCCGGCGTGATGCGACGCCGGCCGCGCACTACGGCGCTCATGCCTCGGCGCTCATGCCTCGGCGCTCACACTCATCGCTCACACCTCCGCTCAAACCTGAGCGTCGAAACCTCAGCGCCCAAACCTCAGCGCCCACACTCATCGATCCACCTCAACGCTCATATCTCAACGCTCACACGTCCGCGCTCACACCTCAGCACTCACACCCCCACCGTCCTCTTCGACGCTTCCGCCGCACCGCGGTCCGCATTGCGCAGCCCTCCCCGGCCATGCACAACGCCGCTGCGCGCGTGCACCGACAACGCCCGCTCCTGCGCTCTCACGCCTCCTCGCGGCGCGCGCCGCACCTGAACGAGGCGCATGCCTTCGCCGTGCACCAGCTTCGTACGCCACCGCGCATAGGCCCGCGCGCGCCCAGCCGCGCCACAGCGCAAGTCAGCGCGAATGCGCGCAGCTCATCAACATGGCATATGCCTTGCAGTACACAAGCGGCAAGTCATGCGGGGCAAGCCCTGCGGCTGAGGTCGACGCCCATAAACATTCATCATCAATGGCAAGGGGATATACATGAAACGTCGCAGTCTGTTGAAGTTCGGCTCCATGTCCGGCGCGCTCGCGCTCGCAGGTCGCGCGCCGTTTGCGCGTGCGCAGTCCGCGAGCGGTCCCATCAAGGTCGGCATTCTGCATTCGCTGTCGGGCACGATGGCCATCTCCGAGACATCGCTGAAAGACACCGCCCTCATGACCATCGCGGACATCAACAAGAACGGCGGGGTGATGGGCCGTCAGATTCAGCCGGTCGTGGTCGACCCGGCGTCAAACTGGCCGCTCTTCGCCGAAAAGGCGCGTCAATTGATCACGCAGGAAAAGTGCGCCGTGGTGTTCGGCTGCTGGACCTCTGTGTCGCGCAAGTCGGTGCTGCCGGTGTTCGAGGAACTCAACGGCCTGCTCTTCTACCCGGTGCAGTACGAGGGCGAAGAGATGTCGCGCAACGTGTTCTATACCGGGGCGGCGCCGAACCAGCAGGCAATCCCCGCCACCGAATACCTGATGAGCGCGGAAGGCGGCGGCGCGAAGCGCTTCTTCCTGCTCGGCACCGACTACGTGTATCCGCGCACGACCAACAAGATCCTGCGCGCGTTCCTGAAGTCGAAGGGCGTGCAGGAAGCCGACATCCAGGAGGTCTACACGCCGTTTGGTCACAGCGACTACCAGACCATCGTCGCCAATATCAAGACGTTCTCCCAAGGCGGCAAGACGGCTGTGATCTCGACGGTCAACGGCGACTCGAACGTGCCCTTCTATAAAGAGCTCGGCAACCAGGGGCTGAAGGCGTCGGACGTGCCGGTGGTGGCCTTCTCGGTCGGCGAGGAAGAACTGCGCGGCATCGACACCAAGCCGCTCGTCGGCAACCTCGCGGCATGGAACTACTTCATGTCGGTGCGCAATCCGGCCAATGAGAAGTTCAAGAAACAGTGGGCCGCATGGGTCAAGGACAACAATCTGCCGGGCGGCACGAAGCGCGTGACCAACGACCCGATGGAAGCGACCTTCGTCGGCATTCACATGTGGAAGCAGGCGGTCGAAAAGGCCAAGAGCACGGACGTCGACAAGGTCCGCGTGGCGATGATCGGCCAGCAATTCGCGGCGCCTTCGGGCTTCACGCTGCAGATGGACGGCAACCACCATCTGCACAAGCCGGTGATGATCGGCGAAGTTCGCGCGGACGGTCAGTTCAACGTGGTCTGGCGCACCAAGACCGCAATTCGTGCGCAACCGTGGAGCCCGTACATTGCCGGCAATGCGGGCAAGCCGGATGTCGTGAGTTCGATTCCCGCGTTCCTCAAGCGCTCGCGCTCGCGAATCGCGTGACATTGCGAAGCTGCTTGATGTCGCGTGACGTTGGGTGACGACATGGCGCGCGGCGGCGGCTCGCTTTGGCGCCGCGGCCGCCATGCCGCTGCCAGGCGCTTTTACGCACCGCCATGCGCCTTAAGGCGCTGCCTCGATGCGATCTGGCGAGTTGGCGGCTCGGCGGCTCGGCGGCTCGGCGGCTCGGCGGCTCGGCGGCTCGGCGGCTAAACGGCTAAGCGGCCAAGCAGCTACGCAACCCCGCAACGCGACAAGCCGGCTCGTCACGACAGAACCCTGCGCGCACCAGCATGCAATCAGCCGGCACGCGCGGCCCGTTGCGCGACGCGCCGTCAGTCATTCTTCAAAGGCCATCATGGCGTTTTCACTTCTCACTTCTGCTCGGCGAATCGCGCAACGCAGCGCAAGCGGCGCGGCGCTTGTGCTGCTAGCGTTCGGCGCGCTTGCACCGCATAGCGCATTTGCCTTGAGCGCGGCCGATGTCGCGCCGCTCGCCGCCGACGACTTCGACGCGAAGTCCGCCGCGATCGACAAGCTCATCGCCCGTCATGACAAGGAGTCGCTGACGGTGCTCAAGGCACTGTCCGAAGATGGCGTGCTCGCCACCGACTCGGGCACCGTTCTACTGCAGGACGGCGACACCACGCGCGACGCCGTCACCGGCAAGACGGTCGAAGCCGGCGACGCGCAACCGGTCACACTGAACAATCTGCTGCGCGCGAAAGTTGCGGGCGCGCTCTCGGGCCTGCAACTCGACTCGCCGGACAAGACGACGCGCGCCGAAGCCATCGACGCGCTGCTGAAAAATCCCGACGCGTCGATCAAACCGCTCATCGATGCGGCCCGCGCGAAGGAAACCGACCCCGCGCTGAAAAAGCGCCTCGACACGCTGTGGGCAATGACCGCATTGCATGATGCCGACGCCGCGAAGCGACTCGAGGCCGTGCAGCTCGTCGCCGCACGGCACGACCTCGAAATGAACGAGCTGCTGCGCCCGCTCGTCGCGAAGAAAGCGGACGGCAGCTTTGCCGAAGGCGACGAGCGCGTGCGCGCCGCGGCGCAAAGCGGCCTCGACGAACTCGATGCCATCCGCCGTCGCAGCGAAATCGCCGGCACGCTGTTCGCCGGTCTGTCGCTTGGCAGCGTGCTGCTGCTCGCGGCGCTCGGCCTTGCCATCACCTATGGCCTGATCGGCGTCATCAACATGGCGCACGGCGAGTTCCTGATGATCGGCGCGTACGCCACTTATGTCGTGCAAAACCTCTTTCAGCGCATGGCGCCGGGCGCCGTGGACTGGTACCCGCTCGTCGCCGTGCCCGCGTCGTTCGCGGCGGCCGCGCTGGTGGGCATCGTGATCGAGCGGCTGGTGCTCAAGCATCTGTATGGCCGCCCGCTCGAAACGCTGCTCACCACGTTCGGCATCAGCCTGATCCTGATTCAGGCAACGCGCATGCTGTTCGGCGCGCAGAACGTGCAGGTGGTCAACCCTTCGTGGATGAGCGGCGGCGTGACCGTGCTGCCGGGCCTGATTCTCCCGTACAACCGGCTTGCGATCCTCGCGTTCGCGCTGATCGTGGTCGGCATTGCGTGGGCCGTGCTGACAAAAACGCGCCTTGGTCTCTTCGTGCGCGCTGTCACGCAGAACCGGCGCATGGCGGCGTGCGTCGGCGTGAAAACCGCGCGGGTCGACTCGTACGCGTTTGCTTTCGGCGCGGGCATCGCGGGTCTCGGCGGCTGCGCGCTCTCGCAGATCGGCAACGTCGGCCCCGACCTCGGGCAAAGCTACATCATCGATTCGTTCATGGCCGTCGTGCTGGGCGGCGTCGGACAACTGGCGGGCACGGTGATCGGCGGCTTTGGCCTCGGGCTCGTCAGCAAGGCGATCGAACCGTTCTGGGGCGCGGTGCTCGCGAAAATCGCGGTGCTCGTGCTGATCGTGTTGTTCATCCAGAAGCGTCCGCAGGGCATGTTCGCCCTCAAGGGCCGTAGCGCGGAGGCATGACATGACGTCTGCAACTTCTCCCTCGTCGGCCCAGGGCCGTCTCGGCGCACACGCCGGCGCGACTGGCGGCCGCGACGCGCCGGCCGGTTTCGCACTCGGCCTGCCGCCGCGTCCCGCACTTCTGTCGCGGCGCGCGTGGCTCGCGCTGATCGTATTGATCGCCGTGGTCGCGCTCGGCGTGCCGTTCGCGACGCTCGTGGTGCCGGAAACGAGTCCGCTGCATCTATCGGCTTACGCGACGACGGTAGCCGGCAAGTTCATGTGCTACGCGATTGCCGCGCTCGCGCTCGATCTTGTGTGGGGTTACTGCGGCATTCTGAGCCTCGGCCATGCGCTCTTCTTCGCGCTAGGCGGCTACGCGATCGGCATGTACCTGATGCGTGCCATCGGCCACGACGGCAAGTACGGCAGCGACCTGCCCGACTTCATGGTGTTTCTCGACTGGCACCAACTGCCCTGGTACTGGCAAGGCACGCAGCATCTCGGCTATGCGCTCCTGCTCGTGGTGCTGGTGCCGGCCGTGGTCGCGTGGGTGTTCGGCTTTTTCACGTTCCGCTCGCGCGTGAAAGGCGTGTATCTGTCGATCATCACGCAGGCCATGACGTTTGCCGCCATGCTGCTGTTCTATCGCAACGAGACCGGCTTTGGCGGCAATAACGGCTTTACGGACTTCAAGCGCATCGGCGGCTTTCCGATCACGCATGCGGGCACGCGCACCGCGCTGCTGCTCATTACGTTCGCGGTGCTGATCGCCGCGTTCATCGGCGCGCGGGCAATCGTCACGTCGAAGCTCGGCCGCGTCGTCACCGCCGTGCGCGACGGCGAGACGCGCCTGATGTTCCTCGGCTACAGCCCGCTCGCCTACAAGCTTTTCGTGTGGACGGTGTCCGCGGTGCTGTGCGGCATTGCCGGCGCGTTGTATGTGCCGCAGGTGGGCATCATCAATCCGGGCGAAATGTCGCCTGGCAACTCAATCGAAATGGCGATCTGGGTGGCCGTTGGCGGCCGCGGCACGCTGATCGGGCCGATTGTCGGGGCCTTCGCGGTCAACGGCGCGAAGAGCTTTTTCACCGCGAACTTTCCCGAATACTGGCTGTTCTTCCTCGGTCTGATTTTCGTGCTGGTTCCGCTTTTCCTGCCGAACGGCATCATGGGAATCGTGGATCTCGCCAAGCGCAAGAGGAACCGCTCATGAACGAAAACCCGATGGTTCCCGACCTCGACCTGCCCGAGCAACCTTCGCAACATGCGCTGAGCGGCGTCGCCAGCATGGGGCACGCGGTCGTGCCGGGGCAGATCGACGTGTCGCACGGCACGATCCTCTATCTCGAAGACGTGACCGTGAGCTTCGACGGCTTTCGCGCGTTGAACGCACTGACGCTTTCCATCGACGCCGGCGAACTGCGTTGCATCATCGGCCCGAACGGCGCGGGCAAGACGACGATGATGGACGTGATTACCGGCAAGACCGAGCCCGATTCGGGCAAGGTGTTTCTCGGCCAGTCAATCGACCTGACGCGAATGAACGAGCCGTCCATTGCGCGCGCCGGCATTGGACGCAAGTTCCAGAAGCCGACCGTTTTCGAGCAGCATCCCGTGTGGGAAAACCTCGAACTCGCGATGAAGACCGACAAGGGATGGCTCGCCTCGTTGCGGGCGCGGCTCGACCGCGCGGCGCAAGCGCGCATTGAAGAGACGCTCGTGCTGATCGGTCTGGAAAGCGAAGCGCGCCGTCTTGCAGGCGAGCTTTCGCATGGACAGAAACAGCGGCTCGAGATCGGCATGTTGCTGATGCAACAGCCCGCGCTGCTGCTGCTCGACGAACCCGCGGCCGGCATGACCGACGACGAGACCATGCAACTGGCCGACCTGCTCAATCACCTGCGCGGCACCTGCTCGATGATGGTGGTCGAACACGACATGGAATTCGTGGCGGCGCTGTCCGGTGAGAGCGGCAAGGTCACGGTGATGGCCGAAGGACGCGTGCTCGCGCACGGCACGCTCGACGAGGTGAAGCGCGACGAGACCGTGATCGAATCGTATCTCGGCCGCTGAGCGGGCGGGCGAACCGAAGGTCTAAGAGGTCGAGAGGATCGAAACAACATGCTGGAAGTCGAAAACCTGAACCAGTACTACGGCGGCAGCCACATTCTTCGCGATGTGAAGCTCACGGTGCCGGAGGGCAAGCTGACGGTTCTGCTCGGCCGCAACGGCGTGGGCAAGACCACGCTGCTGCGTTGCCTGATGGGCGTCGTGCAGACGAAAAGCGGCTCCATAGCGTGGCGCGGCGCACCGATCACGAAGCTGCCCACCTATTCGCGGGTCGAAAAAGGACTCGCCTACGTGCCGCAGGGGCGCGATATTTTTCCGCGCCTCACTGTCGAAGAAAATCTGCTGGTGGGCGCGGCCAGCAAGAAAGCGCCGAAAAAGATTCCCGAGCGGATCTACGAGTTGTTTCCCGTGCTCAAGGACATGCGCGGGCGCCGCGGCGGCGATCTGTCGGGCGGTCAGCAACAACAGCTTGCGATCGGCCGCGCGTTGATGAGCGATCCGCAACTGCTGATTCTGGACGAGCCCACCGAAGGCATACAGCCGTCCATCATCCAGGACATTGGCCGCACGCTGCGCCAACTCGTCGAGGAAATGGGCATGACCGTGCTGCTCGTCGAGCAGTATTACGACTTCGCGAAGGACATTGCCGACCGCTACTGGGTGATGAGCCGCGGCGAGATTGTCGCGGGCGGCGAAGGCGTCAACATGGACGCCGACGGCGTGCGCGCGCTGATCGCCGTGTGAGGCGTTCGTTTTGCATGGCGTGCTATGCTCGGCGCGTCCTGGGCCGAGACCGCATGGGTAGGCATGGTATCGGCCTGCACGCGCCTCTGCTTGTACTTCTACTCACACGTCGATTGCACGTTCGTTCGCATGTCGCTTCACGAAAATCACGTCACGCTGGCCAATGCGCAAGGGCAACTGCAAGAGCAAGCGCATGCGCAATGGCGCGCGCGGCTCGAACTCGGCTTTGTCAAGCAAGGCGAGCGGACCACGCTCGCTCATCGGCTTCACGATGGGCCGTTGCGCGTGCAGCGGCCGCTCTATCCCGAAGGCGAATCCATCTGTCACACGGTGATCGTGCATCCGCCAGGCGGCATTGCCGGTGGCGATGAGCTTTCCATTCACGTCGACGTCGGCGCCGGTGCCCACGCGGTCATCACGACGCCTGGCGCGACCAAGTGGTACAAGTCCAATGGCCGCGCGGCGCGGCAGCAGATCGCCGTGCGCGTCGGCGCACAGGCGAAGCTCGACTGGCTGCCGCAGAACAACATCGTGTTCGATCGGGCGAACGCGGCACTGGATTTTTCGCTGACGCTCGCCGAAGGCGCCACTGCAATCGGCTGGGATGCGACCCAGCTTGGCCGTCAAGCGGCCGGCGAGCGCTGGTCGGAGGGCCGCTTGCAGACGGTCTCGCGTATCGCGCGCACGAGTGGCGAACTGCTGTGGCTGGAGCGCGCGCATCTTGCGGCGGACGATCCGCTGCGCGATGCCGCGCAAGGGCTCGGCGGATTTCCCGCATATGGGACGCTGTGGGCCGTCGGGCCCGCCTGCAACGACGCGCTAGCCGAAGCGCTGAGCGCGCAACTGCCCTTCGACAATTCATTGCGCGCGGCCGCCTCCTGTGTGACCGACGGCGCGCTGCTCGTGCGCGCGGTGTCCAGGTCGATGGAGACGTTGCAGCGCGCGTTGACGCAATGCTGGTTGCAGTTGCGCCCCGTTGTGCATGAGGTCGAAGCCGTGCCGCTGCGGATCTGGACCACGTAGGTCGACAACCCGCTTTCACCGCGTAAGACACGCACGCACCAAGCCGGCGCGAAGCCGGGCCCACTCGTGGTGCACGCTCGCGCAGTTCTTGCTGCGAGCGCCCGCCGCACCACGATGGCACACACCTTGCATCCTCAGCCGCGACGCTGCCGCGATGCTGCCGCCTATTCCGGCACAGCCGCCCGCCACCGCTACCACCACCATCACAATCACGCACGCCTACTACAAATGAACCGACCCACGCTTCGCTCCACGCGCCGCACGTTGCTGGCCTCTCTGCTCGTCTCGTCCATTCTCGCGATCACCGCTCATGCAGCACACGCAGACACGCTCGACAACATCGTCAAGGCCGGCGTGCTGAAGGTCGCGGTGCCGGAAGACTATCCGCCGTTCGGCTCGGTCGGCCCCGACATGAAGCCGCAGGGCTACGACATCGACACCGCCGCGCTGCTCGCCAAGTCGATGAACGTGAAGCTGGAACTGGTGCCCGTGAATAGCGCGAACCGCATTCCGTATCTGCAAACCAACAAGGTGGATCTCGTGATCTCCTCGCTCGGCAAGACGCCGGATCGCGAGAAAGTCATCGACTTTTCGACCGCTTACGCACCGTACTACCAGGGCGTGTTCGGTCCCGCCGACATCAAGGTGAGCGGCCCCGCCGACCTCACCGGCAAGACGGTGGGCGCGACGCGCGGCGCGCTCGAGGAAATCGGCCTCTCGCAAATGGCGCCCAACGCCACGATCAAGCGCTTCGAAGACAACAACGCAACCATCGCCGCATTCCTTTCGGGCCAGGTTCAACTGATCGCCGCGGGCAACATCGTCGCCGCCGCGATTCTCGCGAAGAATCCGCCGCGCCGGCCGGAGCCCAAGTTCGTCATCAAGAATTCGCCGTGCTTCGTCGGCATGAACAAGAATGAACCGCGCCTGCAGCAGAAGGTCAACGCCGCGATCGCACAGGCGCGGCAGGACGGCACGCTGAACACGATGTCGAAGAAGTGGTTCGGCGCGCCGTTGCCTGCGGATCTGTAAGCGCACCGTTAGCCGGGCTTGATAGCGTCACTGTCTGTCCGGTATTGCACGGGTCGCATCGGCGATCTGCAACGCCTATCATTGTCGCGACCTGTTCCGTTGGAGCAGGCGCCACCCACCGCACTCATTCGATGAAGCTGACACCTCGCGAGAAGGACAAGCTGCTGATCTTCACCGCCGCGCTGCTTGCCGAACGGCGCCGCGCGCGCGGCCTCAAACTCAACTATCCAGAAGCGGTCGCGTTCATCACGGCGGCGTTGATGGAAGCAGCGCGCGACGGCAAGACCGTCGCCGAGGTCATGCACTACGGCACCACGCTGCTCACCCGCGACGACGTGATGGAAGGCGTGCCCGAGATGATTCCCGACATTCAGGTGGAAGCCACCTTCCCGGACGGCACGAAGCTCGTCACCGTGCATCATCCGATTCCGTGAGCCGCTGAATCTTGATCTCCCCGAATAGAAAGGCACGCCCATGATTCCCGGCGAACTCATCATCGACGAAGGCGAGCACGAGCTCAACGCGGGCCGCGCGACCGTCACGGTCGTCGTGTCGAACACCGGCGACCGGCCCGTGCAGATCGGCTCGCACTATCACTTCTATGAAGTGAACGACGCCCTCGCGTTCGATCGCGAAGCGGCCCGCGGCTTTCGCCTGAACATCGCGGCAGGCACCGCGGTGCGCTTCGAGCCCGGCCAGGAGCGCACGGTCGAGCTGGTCGAACTGGCGGGCGAGCGCATCGTCCACGGCTTCAACGGCAAGGTGATGGGCAAGCTCTGAGGCGCCGCGCGCGCTCTGCTGCCCCGACCCGCCCTGCTCAATTCCGGACCCACATCATGACCTTACGCATTGGCCGCCGCGCATACGCGGAAATGTTCGGCCCCACCACCGGCGACCGCGTGCGTCTTGCCGACACCGAGTTGCTGATCGAAGTCGAACGCGACTTCACGACCTACGGCGAAGAAGTGAAATTCGGCGGCGGAAAAGTGATTCGCGACGGCATGGGCCAATCGCAGCGCGTGCATGCCGAGGTTGTCGACACCGTCGTGACGAATGCGGTGATTCTCGACCACTGGGGCATCGTGAAGGCCGACATCGGCATCAAGGACGGCCGCATTGCCGCCATCGGCAAGGCGGGCAACCCGGACATCCAGCCCAACGTGACGATTGCCATCGGCGCGTCCACCGAAGTGATCGCCGGCGAGGGGCTGATCGTGACGGCGGGCGGCATCGACACGCACATTCACTTCATCAGCCCGCAGCAGATCGAGGAAGCGCTCGCGAGCGGCGTGACGACCATGCTCGGCGGCGGCACGGGCCCCGCAACGGGCACCAACGCGACCACCTGCACGCCGGGTCCGTGGCATCTCGAGCGCATGCTGCAAGCCGCGGACGGCTACCCGATGAACCTCGGCTTTCTCGGCAAAGGCAATGTGAGCCAACCGCAGCCGGCGCTCGAACAGATCGCCGCGGGCGCCATCGGCCTGAAGCTGCACGAGGACTGGGGCACGACGCCGGCCGCGATCGACAATTGCCTCTCGGTTGCCGACGACACCGACACGCAGGTCGCGATTCACACCGACACGCTGAACGAAGCGGGTTTCGTGGAAGCGACCGTGGCCGCGTTCAAGGGCCGCACGATCCACACGTATCACACGGAAGGCGCGGGCGGCGGCCACGCGCCGGACATCATCAAGGTCTGCGGCGAAGCGAACGTGCTGCCTTCGTCGACCAATCCGACGCGGCCCTACACCGTCAACACGCTCGAGGAGCATCTCGACATGCTGATGGTGTGCCACCACCTGGACCCCTCGATTGCGGAAGACATTGCGTTTGCCGAATCGCGGATTCGCCGCGAGACCATTGCGGCCGAAGACATCCTGCACGATCTGGGCGCGCTCTCGATGCTGTCGTCCGATTCGCAGGCAATGGGCCGCGTGGGCGAAGTGATCATCCGCACGTGGCAAACCGCGCACAAGATGAAAGTGCAGCGCGGCGCGCTGCCCGAGGACAACGCGCGGCACGACAACTTCCGGGCAAAGCGCTATGTCGCCAAATACACGATCAACCCGGCGATCACTCACGGCATTGCGCACGAAGTGGGGTCGATCGAGCCGGGCAAATGGGCGGACCTCGTGTTCTGGGAGCCCGCGTTCTTCGGCATCAAGCCGTCGCTCGTCCTGAAGGGCGGCATGATCGCGATGGCGCAGATGGGCGACCCGAACGCGTCGATTCCGACACCGCAGCCGGTGCATTATCGCGAGATGTTCGCCACGCGCGGCGGGGCTTTGGGGCGCACGTCGCTGACCTTCGTTTCGCAACTCGCCGCCGACGCAGACGTCGCCGAGCGCTATGGTCTGCAAAAGCGTATCGTGGCTGTGAAGAACTGCCGCAACATCACGAAGGCAGACATGATTCACAACGCGTGGCGCCCGTCGATCAGCGTCGATCCGGAAACGTATCAGGTAATTGCCGACGGTCAATTGCTGACCTGCGATCCGGCCACTGTTTTGCCGATGGCGCAACGCTACTTCCTGTTCTGATCATGCGCACCCTCGACAAGCTGCTTGCCCCTCATCTGAAGCTCGCGCCGGTGCTGCTCAAGCGCGCACCCACGCTGACGCTCGCTTTCGACGAGCGCCGCAAGAGCCGGCTTGCGGCCACGCTCGATACCGGCGAGGAAGTGGCCGTGCTGCTGCCGCGCGGCACCGTGCTGCGCGACGGCGACGTGCTGGTCGCCGACGACGGCGGCCTCGTGCGCGTGGTCGCGGCGCCCGAAACGGTGCTCGTGGTGCGCGCGAAAGATGCGTTGACGCTGACGCGCGCGGCGTATCACCTCGGCAATCGCCATACGCCGGTGGAAGTCGGCGCGGATTATCTGAAGCTCGAATACGATCCGGTGCTCGCCGACATGCTCGAGCGCATCGGCGCAACGGTCGCCCAAGTGTCCATGCCGTTTCAGCCTGAAGCTGGCGCGTATGGCGGCGGGCACAAGCACGGGCATGACGAGAGCTTCGCCGAAGACTACGCGCTCGCGCAGCAGGTGTTCGGCGAACATCATGGGTCAGGTCATGCGCACGATCATCAGCATGGCCACGAACATGGTCACGATCACGGTCATGGGCATGGTCACAGCCACGAAGGCCACGCCCACGCCCACGAAGGCCACGACCACGAAGGCCACACGCACGACGAATCCTGCGGGCACGGCCACCCTCATCACCATGCGCATCGCTGAACTCACGGCGCTGTTGCATCTCGCGTCGCCGGCGCTGCCGATCGGCGCGTTCAGTTATTCGCAGGGACTGGAAGCGGCGATCGAAGCGCGGCTCATCACCGACGCGGACTCCGCGCGCGACTGGATCGCAAGCGGCCTCACCGACGTGCTCGCGCATGGCGAGCTGCCGTTTCTCGCGCATCAGATAGAGCGCTGGCGCACTCACGACGCAGCCGGTCTCGCGCAAGCCAACAGCGAATTTCTAGCGAGCCGCGAGTCCGCCGAGTTGCGCCGCGAAACCGCGCAGATGGGTTGGTCGCTGCGTCAGTTGTGCGTCTCGGTGGAATGGGGCGATGCGGCGCGGCGCGCGACGCTCGCCTCAATTTCGCCGCTCGCGCAACCCACGGCGTTCGCCTTCGCAGCCTATGCACATGACGCCGCAGTGGACGCCGCGCTCGCCGCCTACGCATTCAGCTGGGTCGAAAACCAGGCCGCCGCCGCATTGAAGGCCGTGCCGCTCGGGCAGCTAGCCGGGCAACGCATTATCGTCGCATTGCGCGAGCCGATCGAGGCAGCGGTGACACGCGCGCTCGCCACGCCGCCGGAAAACATCAACACTTTTGCGCCGCAGCTCGGCATTCTGTCGGCGCGCCACGAGTCGCAGTATTCGCGGCTCTTTCGCTCATAAAACGATCCATCATGAACGCACCTCAACATACCGCCGTCTCGTCCGTTCGCACGAAGAAGCTGCCGCCGCTGCGCGTGGGCGTCGGCGGCCCGGTGGGCTCGGGCAAGACCACGCTGCTCGAAATGCTCTGCAAGGCGATGCGCGAACAATACGACCTGGTCGCGATCACCAACGACATTTATACGAAAGAAGACCAGCGGCTGCTGACGGTCGCGGGCGCGCTGCCGGCGGAGCGCATCATGGGCGTCGAGACGGGCGGCTGCCCGCACACGGCAATTCGCGAAGACGCGTCGATCAATCTGGAAGCCGTGGACCGCATGCTCACGCGCTTCCCGGACGCGGACATCGTCTTCATCGAATCGGGCGGCGACAATCTCGCGGCCACTTTCAGCCCCGAACTGTCGGACCTCACCATCTATGTGATCGACGTGGCGGGCGGCGAGAAGATTCCGCGCAAGGGCGGGCCTGGCATTACGAAGTCGGATCTGCTCGTGATCAACAAGACCGATCTCGCGCCGCTGGTGGGTGCGAATCTCGACGTGATGGCGTCCGACGCGAAGAAGATGCGCGGCGAGCGGCCTTTTGTGATGTGCAATCTGAAGGCGCTCGACGGATTGGACGAGGTGGTGCGCTTTATCGAGCGAAAGGGCTTGTTGAAGGTTTGACGGCGCGCCGCGGCAGCGCCGTTTGAGCGCCGCCGCTCGTCATTCCGGCAACAATGCCATCAACACATCGACCGTGCGCGCAGTTGCGCCGCGATGCCGCGCCGCGAAGGCCGACGCCGCGCCGCCCATCGCAAGGCGCCGCGCCTTGTCGTTGAAGAGCTCGCGCAGCGCGCGCCCAAGGTCGGCCGGGTCATGCACCTGCACTGCCGCGCCGGCGGCGACCGCATCGGCGGTGGCCTGCGTGAAGTTGAATACGTGCGGCCCGATCAGCACGGGCACGCCGACCGCGCACGCCTCGATCAGGTTTTGCCCCCCCAGCGGCAGCAGACTGCCGCCTATGAACGCGAGATCCGACGCGGCGTAATAAGCGCCCAGTTCGCCCATCGAATCGCCGAGCAGCACATTCACGTCCGCAGGCATTGCCGGCACGCCGCCGCTCGCGGCCGCGGCCGCCGACGCGACCTTCGCATCCGGCGCCCAGGCTGAGCGCCGCACGAGCCGCAAGCCGGCCTTCTCGACGAGACCCGCCACTTCGGTAAAACGCTGCGGATGGCGCGGCACCAGGATGAGCAGCGCGCCCTCGACGCCCAGCGCGGCAAACGCCTGCAGCACGAGTTCCTCTTCGCCTTCGCGCGTGCTCGCGGCGACCCACACCGGCCGCGTGCCGATGGCCGCGCGCCACGCATGACCGCGCGCCGCCAGTTCGGGCGGCGTGCTCATGTCGAACTTCAGATTGCCGAGCACCGCGACATTGCGCGCGCCGAGCGCCGTCAGCCGCTCCGCGTCGGCGGGACTTTGCGCGAGCACGCGGGCAAAGCCGCCGAACACGTCTTTCGTCGCGCCGCCGAACTTTGCCGCGCGCTTATACGAGCGCGCCGACATGCGGGCATTGGTCAGCACCAGTTGCACGTCCGCCCGGCGGCATTCGTCGATCAGCGTGGGCCATACCTCGGTTTCCATGACGAGGCCAAGCGACGGCCGCCACGCGCGCAAGAAGCGCCGCACCGCGCGCGGCATGTCGTACGGCAGATAGCTGCGCAACACGCGGTCGCCGAAAATCTGTTCGCCGGTCGCGCGGCCGCTCGGCGTCATGTGCGTGAGCAGAATGCGCGCGTCGGGACGCGCCTTCATCAGCGCTTCGATCAGCGGTTGCGCGGCGCGCGTCTCGCCGACCGACACCGCATGCACCCAGATGAGCGGCGCGTTGTCCTCGGGCAGGCGTCCGCGAGCATAACCAAAGCGCTCGCCGATATGCTCGCGATAACCGCGCTCCTTGCGCGAGCGGATCAGCAAACGCAGCACCGCCGCGGGCGCGATGAGCCACCACAGCGCGTTATAGATCGCCCTCAGCACTGCAGCTCCGCAATCACGAGCGCGCGACGGGCGGGCAGCAGAACCCCGCTCTCCAGATTGACCGCGGCGCTCAAACCAGCGCCCTGCCCTTCAGGCGTTCGAGTATGCCGAGCGGCGCGCACTCGGGCTGCGCCATCGCCTTGACCGGCAGGAAGAAGGTCTGTTCGAGCATGAACTGACCGGACATTACCGCGTGCGAAGTCTGGTCGGAGAAACAGACCCACACGCTGCCCGGCGGAAACGGCATGGTCTCCTGCGGGCTCGTCTTCTGATAGTCGAGGTCCGCCTTCATGCCGTCGTGCAGGTTGAGCATCAAATGATCGTATTCGCTGCGCGGCGACTTGGTCACGTGCAGCAGGTTCAGCAGCCATGCGGAGCCCGGCACCTGCGGCTTGATGCGCGGCAGGAAGCGCTTTGCCATGTCCTCGAACGGTTCGCCCACGCGCCACACGCGCGGCACGCCATGCGGATTGACGTTGGTGAACACGCGCAGAATGCGTTCGCCATAATTCGGCCGCGACGGAAAGGCGTCGACGTGCAGGCGGCTATCGTCCTTGCGCCACGAGGTCTGGCGCGTTTCCACCTGATGCAACCGCAGACTCGTAGGCGCCACGCGCAGCTTGCCGTTGTATTCGGGAAAGAGCCCGTCGACCAGCGTGCGCGCATTGGCCTGATAACGCGCGATCAACGCACGCACCGCGGACTGCGTGACGGCGTCGCCGACCACGCCATGCAGCGCGCCGCCGTTCGGCTCGAGGCTGATGTTCTTGCGGTTCGGATCGGCGAGCGCCGGATCGAGCAGCGCCTGCTCGCCGCCTTCGATAGCAAAGCGCAGGTTCGGGAAATACAGCACCTTGCCGCGCTCGACGCCCGCGAGCAGCATCTCGCGCGGCACGGACAGATTGCGCCCGTGCCAGTCGGCATTCGCGACTTCGATAATCTGGGTTTCGTTCATGATCGCCCTTGAAAACGGATGATGCGTAAGGCGAAGCGCGCCGGACGAATTACAGCAGGCCGAAGCCGGCAAGCGCGGACTTCACTTGTTGCAGCGTGGGCGCCTGCCCTGCGGTGCCGAGATTGACGACGTTCGGCGACCAGTACCCGCCGGTACGCCACGCGGTGGCGAAATTGTACAACTCGACCGTTGGCCGCTTCAGCGCCGCCGCGATGTGCACTAGACCTGTGTCAACGCCGACCGTCGCGGCCGCGCCTTCTATCAGACCGACCACCGCGGGCAACGACAGTTTGGGCGGCACGATGGCCGCCGCGCCGAATTCCTTCGCGAGACGTTCGCTCGTCGCGCGTTCGGACTCGCTGCCCCAAGGCAGGACAATCGACGCGCCGCGCCGCACCAGCGACTGCCCCAGTTCGATCCACGCGGTATCGGGCCATTGCTTGTCGGCGCGCGAGGTCGCGTGGACGAACACCACGTAAGGCACAGGAAGGTTCAGATTGGCCGACGACAAGGCGAGCGCGGCGCGCGTCGTGTCGATGCCGAAGTCGATCTCGTCGCCCGGCTGCGGCTGCGGATCGTTCAGCGCCGCGGCCACCAGTTGCCGCGTGCGCTCGACCACATGGGTGCGCGGCTCGATCGGCACGCGCCTGTCGTAGAAGAAACGCACCGGCCATTCGAAGCCCGCGCCGTCCGTGCGATTGGCAAGGCCGACGAGCGGCCCGCGCGCCATTTTCGCGACCCACGCGGTCTTGATGAGCCCCTGGCAGTCGATGACAAGATCGTAGTGCTCGGCAGCGAGCGCGCGGCGAAATGCCCCGATCTCGCGCCAGTTCTCGAGCGAAAGAATGCGCTTGCGCCAGCGCCGCAGCGACACCGGAACGGCACGCCGCACGCCGCTCACCAGTTCGACGAGCCCCACGAAGCTTTCCTCGACGAGCCAGTCGATCTGCGCCTCGGGATGGCGGCGCCGGATATCGGCGATCACCGGCATGTTGTGAACGACGTCGCCCAGCGACGACACCCTCACGATCAATATCTTTTGCACGCTCAAAAGTGGGAAACCGGATATCCGGTCCGAATAGGCATTGAAACAGGCATTGAAAGAGGTGCTGCGCAAATTGCCGCTTGGCTTCGCGCGAGACCTCCGGCGAGAGGCGCAACGATCTGCACGCCGCGCGCAGGTCATGCCGCCAGGACGGCAATTCTAGCGCGACATAGCCGATCGGCATGAAAAAACGCGGCGCGGTAAGTGAAACCCGCGCCGCGTTACAGAGATCGTGGACGATGGCTGCGGCTCGCTGCGGCCTGCTGCGGTTCATCCGCAACTGCAGCGCCGCCGCTGCCTTCGCCTCAGACTTCCTAGAACGGCAACTTCGCGTCCGCCTTCTCGGCCAGAATCACGCGGCGGAAGTCTTCCTGAATGCGCCTGAGCGCCGCGTCGTTATCCGCTTCGAAACGCATGACGACAACCGGCGTGGTGTTCGACGAGCGCGCAAGGCCAAAACCGTCCGGATACTCGACACGCAAGCCGTCGATCGTCACCACGTTGTCCGCGCCCGTGAACTGGGCGTTTTTCTGCAGACGCGCGATCAGTTCGAAGTTCTCTCCTTCCTCAAGCTTCAGTTGCAGCTCGGGCGTGGAGTTGGAGTTGGGCAGCGAGTTCAGCAGCTTGCTCGGGTCTTCCACGCGCGTGAGGATTTCGAGCAGACGTGCGCCGGTGTACAGACCGTCGTCGAAACCGTACCAGCGGTCCTTGAAGAACACGTGGCCGCTCATTTCACCCGCCAAAGGCGCGCCGGTTTCGCGCAGCTTTGCCTTGACGAGCGAGTGGCCGGTCTTCCACATGAGCGGCTCGCCGCCCTTGTCCTTCACCCACTTCGCGAGATTGCGCGTGCACTTCACGTCGTAAATGATCTGCGCGCCCTTGTTGCGCGACAGGACTTCTTCGGCGAACAGCATCAGTTGGCGGTCCGGATAAATGATCTGGCCGTCTTTGGTGACGACGCCGAGACGGTCGCCGTCGCCGTCGAATGCAAAGCCGATTTCCGCGTCCGTTTCCTTCAACGCGCGAATCACGTCCTGAAGGTTCTCCGGATGAGCCGGGTCCGGGTGATGGTTCGGGAAGTTGCCGTCGATCTCCGTGAACAGTTCCACGAGTTCGCAGCCAAGCTTCTTGAAGAGCCGGGGTGCGAGGCCGCCCGCGACGCCGTTGCCGGCGTCCACCACGATCTTGATCGGACGTGCGAGCTTGACGTCGCCGGCAATGCGGGCAAGGTAATCATCCGCAATGTCGTACTCCACATAGGTACCGCTGCCGGTGGAGAAGTTTTCGTCGACGATGCGCTGATGCAGCGCGAGGATCTGCTCGCCATAAATCGCGGAGCCGCGCAGCACCATCTTGAAACCGTTGTAATCCGGCGGATTATGACTACCCGTCACGACGATGCACGAGTCGACGCGGCGTTCGCCGCCTTCCAGCGCGAGCGGCACGCTTGCCGCGAAGTAACCGACCGGCGTGGGCACCATGCCCACGTTGACCACGTCGACACCGGCCGCACGCAGGCCGTCCGACAATGCCTGGATCAACTCCGGACCCGACAGCCGACCGTCGCGCGCGACTACCACGGCGTCGCCGCCTTGCGCACGCACTTCGCTACCGAATGCGCGGCCAATCGACCGCGCTGCGTCGGCGTCGAGCGTCTTGCCGATCACACCGCGAATGTCATATGCCTTGAAAATGGATTTGGAGATCATGTTGGCTCACTTGCGTGCAATGGAAAATTTTGACCGGCGCAGTCATGCTGGATCGGTAAATCATATTGATCGGACATGATGCTGCACCCTTGCCGGAAGCGATCCGGTTCCAACTTATAATTGCGCTTTTCGGACCAGCCTGTAACGCCATTCTAATGCTTAGACGCCCTCCATTTGTAAAGTTGCCGGGGCGGCACATGCCGGGGCAACGCATGCTGCGCAGCGCAGCCCGATGCGGGCACTCGCGCACCGTGCATTGGCGAGCGCCCAACGGATGCTGACGCTCAAACGCTTTGCCAATCCGGACGTCACGCGCGCGTTCACCAACATTGTCTGGCTCGGCCTCGAACGGCTCGCGCAAATCGGCGTGGCCATTGCGATCAGCGGCATGCTCGCGCGTTACTTCGGGCCCGAAACGTTCGGCAAATGGCAATACGCCAATACATTGCTGCTCGTGCTTTCGCCCATCACGTGGGTATGCGGCGCGGAGATTCTCGTTCCCACCATCGTCGCGCGGCCGCCCGCGCAACTCGGCACGGTGCTCGGCAGCGCCTTTGCGCTGCGTTTCTCGGTGTCGGTCGCGGCCTTGCTGCTCACGTGGCTTGGCATTGCGCTGCATTTCTTCGATCCCCTCGTGGGCGCGATGCTCGCGGGCCTCGCGGTCACCATGCTGTTTCGCGAACCGTTTGTCGGCGTAATCAACGCGTGGCTGCAAAGCATGACCTACAGCAAGCCGCAGTTGCTGACCAGCATGAGCACCGCGGTGCTGAAGGCCGGCCTGGTCTATCTGCTCGTGCGCGCCGCCGCCGAACCCTCGCGCTTTGGCTGGCTGTGGGCGCTGGAGTCGGCGGCTATCGGCAGTGTATTGCTCGTCTATTACATTCGTCGGCACGGCGGCAAACTGAACTGGCATGTGGAGCGCTCGCTCTTCACACACTTTGCGAGTGCGGGCACGGTATTCTGGCTCGGCCTGATCTGCATGTACCTGTTCCTGAAACTGGACCGGCTGATGCTCGAGCGCGCCATTTCATTCGCCGATCTTGGCCGCTACTCCGCCGCGCAGCAACTGAACGAAAACTGGATCACGCTCGGGCTGATGCTCGCGCAGACCATTGCGCCTGCGTTCGTGTACCGCGTGCAGCAGTCCCGGCAATTGCGCCGTAACGTGTGGCGCCTCACGGCAATGACGGCCGCGTTGATGATATGCGGCGCGCTCGTGCTCGACCTGCTTGCGGGCTTTATCATTCGCCGCGTGTTCGGGCCGGGCTTCGAAGGCGCAATCGACATTTTCCGCTGGGCTGTCTGGCTTTCGGTGCCCGCGGGTATCGAAGCCATTGGCAACCTCGTCGTGCTGAAATATCAGGCGAAGTTCGTGTTGCTGTTCAAATGGCTGCTTGCGCTCGCAGTGGCGTTCGTCGTCAATCTGCTGGCCATTCCGCGGCTCGGCGCTTATGGCCCGCTGGTCGGTCTCGCAGGCGGGTATCTCGCGGCAGCGGCAGTTAATCTTTATTACATTCGTTTCAAATTGCGCCCATGACGCTCCCCTTCGCCGACGCGCCGCCGCACTGCCTCGACGACGTCGCGGTGCTCATGCCCGCCTATAACGGCCAGGCCGACGTCGATCTGACGCTCGCGTCCTTCAATGAACGCGCTTTGGTCCACGTGCTGATCGTAGACGACGGCAGCACGCCGCCCATCGTCGCGCCGGCGCTTTCGAACATGCAGATAGAAGTGCTGCGCATGCCGGTGAACGGCGGCATAGAGCGCGCGCTCGAAGCGGGCATCGAGGCGCTCGCCCAGCGCGGCTTTCGTTACGCGGCACGCATCGACGCGGGCGATCGCAGTGTGCCGCAACGTCTCGCGAAGCAGCGCGCCTACATGGAAGCGCATCCGCAAGTGGCCGGGCTCGGCATGTGGACGCAGGTCGTCACGCGTGCGGGCGAGCCGCTTTTCATGCTCACGCCGCCCGCCGAACCGGCGCAGATCCGGCGCCTGCGCTTTTTCCGCTCATGCCTCGCGCACCCTTCGATGATGCTGCGTATCGACGCTGTGCGTGCGGTCGGCAACTATCGCGCGAACTATCGCTCGGCCGAAGACCTGGATCTGTTCGTACGCCTGATGGAGCGCTACGACTGCGCGAATCTGCCAGAACTGGGCCTCTATTACGAGCTGAACGAAGGCGGCATCAGCGCGACGAAGCGGCGCCGCCAGGTGCTTTCCACGCTGCGGCTGCAATTGCGCTACTTCAACGCCGCCAATCTTTACGACTGGTTGGGCCTCGCCAAGAATCTGCTGCACCTCGTGACGCCTTACCGCGCGCTGCAGCGGGCCAAACGCAGCCTGCTCGCGCCGCGCGCGAGCAGTTGATT
The DNA here is from genome assembly GCF_019511605.1 of Paraburkholderia phenoliruptrix. GTDB lineage: Bacteria > Pseudomonadota > Gammaproteobacteria > Burkholderiales > Burkholderiaceae > Paraburkholderia > Paraburkholderia phenoliruptrix_A. The sequence continues at coordinate 44,470 of NZ_JAEUAV010000011.1, forward strand.
TTGCCGCGCCGCCTCGCGCGCCTTTTCCTCCACCGCCATGTTCGTTACCGCATGAAGCCAGCCCTGAAGTCGACGCCCGCGTTGCGCATTACACTCGTGTGTAACACCGCCTGGGCAATCTATACGTATCGGCAAGGGCTGATCCGCATGCTGGTCGGGCGCGGCGTCGACGTGACGGTGCTCGCGCCGCACGACCGCACGTTCGAGCTGCTGCGCGCGATGGGCTGCCGCTGCATCGAGTTGCCCGTGGCCTCGAAGGGCACCAATCCGCGCGACGATCTGCGCACGCTGTATTCGCTGTATCGTCACTACCGCGCAATCCGTCCGCACGTCGTGTTTCATTACACGATCAAGCCGAACATTTACGGCTCGATCGCCGCGAAACTGGCGGGCGTGCAATCGGTCGCGGTGACCACGGGCCTCGGCTATGTGTTTATTCAGTCTAGCCGCGCCGCGCAGGTCGCCAAAAAACTGTATCGTTTTGCGTTCCGTTTTCCGCGCGAAGTCTGGTTTCTCAATCGCGACGATCAGGCAGCGTTTGTCGAACAGAATTTGTTGGTGCATCCTGAGCGCGCGCGGCTTTTGCACGGCGAAGGGGTGGACCTCGAACAGTTTGCGTTCACGGCCATGCCCGAGCGCGCGGAATTCAGGTTCGTGCTGATCGGCCGTTTGCTGTGGGACAAAGGCGTGGGCGAATATGTGGAAGCGGCGCGGCGTCTGCGCGAACGCTATCCGCAGGCGCGCTTTCAGTTGCTGGGCCCGGTCGGGGTCGACAACCCGAGCGCGATCACGCGCGACGAGGTCGCGGCCTGGGAACGCGAAGGCATTGTCGAGTATCTAGGCGAAGCGCATGACGTGCGCCCTTTTATCGCCGATGCGGATTGCGTCGTGCTGCCGTCGTATCGCGAAGGCGTGCCGCGCACGCTGATGGAAGCGTCGGCAATGGGCCGGCCCATCGTCGCGACCGACGTGCCGGGCTGCCGTGAAGTGGTGGCCCACGGCGTCAATGGATTGCTTTGCGAAGCGCGCAGCGCGGAAGATCTCGCGAGGGCGCTCGCGCACATGCTCGAGATGAGCGGCGCCGAGCGCCGCGCGATGGCAGAACGCGGCCGGCAGAAAGTCGCGCAGGAGTTCGACGAACGCGTCGTCGTCGAAACATATAAAGACCTGGTGCAAAAAATGACGGGCGTTTTACTTTAACGGAGTAACAGCATGACCACGAAGGGCACGATTCTGGTAACGGGCGGCGCGGGCTTCATCGGCTCGCATACCTGCGTCGAACTGCTGAACGGTGGCTACGACGTCGTGGTAATCGACAATCTGGTGAACAGCAAGCGCGAATCGCTGCGGCGCGTCGAGCAGATTACCGGCCGCGCCGTCGCGTTCTACGAAGCCGACGCGCGCGACGAAGCGGCGCTCAATCGCATTTTCGACGCGCATCCCATTACCGGCGCGATTCACTTCGCGGCGTTGAAGGCGGTCGGCGAATCGGTCGCGAAACCGGTCGAGTATTACAGCAACAATGTGGGCAGTCTGCTCGCGCTGCTCGGCGTCATGCGCGATCGCAACGTCAAGCAGTTCGTGTTCAGCTCGTCGGCCACCGTGTATGGCGTGCCGAAAAGCTCGCCCATCGACGAATCGTTCCCGCTCTCGGCAACCAACCCCTACGGCCAGTCCAAGCTGATCGCGGAGCAGGTGCTGCGCGATCTGGAAGTGGCCGATCCGTCGTGGCGCATTGCCACGCTGCGCTATTTCAATCCGGTGGGCGCGCACGAGAGCGGCTTGATCGGCGAAGATCCGGCTGGCATTCCGAACAACCTGATGCCGTACGTCGCCCAGGTCGCGGTCGGCAAGCTGGAAAAGCTGCGTGTGTTTGGCGGCGATTACGACACGCCGGACGGCACGGGCGTGCGCGATTACATTCACGTGGTCGATCTGGCGCGCGGGCACCTGGCCGCGCTCGATGCACTCGTCAAGCGCGATGCGAGCTTCGTCGTGAATCTCGGAACCGGCCAGGGCTATAGCGTGATCGACGTGGTGAAGGCGTTCGAGAAGGCCTCGGGACGCCCGGTGCCGTATGAGATCGTGGCGCGCCGCCCGGGCGACGTGGCGTCGTGCTTTGCCGATCCGAGCGCGGCGCGCGAGGTGCTCGGCTGGCGCGCGGAGTTCGGCATTGAAAGAATGTGTGCGGACCACTGGCGCTGGCAGTCCGCGAATCCGCATGGATTTGCAGGCTGATGCGCAAAGGTCGCAGGCGGCGAGCACAGTGCGTCGCCGCCTGAATCAGGACACGGCAAGCGCCGCGTGCGCGGAAGCAATACCGCGCGCGGGCGTTGCCGCATAGCTCGCGTGTTTCGCCGAGCCTTCGCTCACACGAAACACCGCCACCGCTTCACGCAACACCGCCGCCTGTTCTTCCAGCGATTTGGCCGCCGCGGCCGCTTCCTCGACGAGCGCCGCGTTGTGCTGCGTGACCTCGTCGATTTGCGCAACCGCCTTGTTGACCTGCTCGATGCCGTCGCTCTGCTCCAGTGCGGCGGCTTCGATCTCTCCCATGATGCCGGTCACGCGCTCCACCGACTGCATCGCCTCGTGCATCGTGCGGCTCGCCTCGGCCACGAGCGACGCGCCCTGCTCGACCTGCGCCGCGGAGTCGCCGATCAGTTCCTTGATTTCCTTGGCCGCCGCGCCCGAGCGCTGCGCGAGGCTGCGCACCTCCGAGGCCACCACCGCGAAGCCGCGCCCCTGCTCGCCCGCGCGCGCCGCCTCCACCGCGGCGTTGAGCGCCAGAATGTTGGTCTGAAACGCAATGCCCTCGATCATGCCGATGATTTCCGTCACCTTGCGTGAGGACTCGGTAATGCCGTCCATCGTCTCGGTGACGCGCGAAACCACGTTGCCGCCGCGCGTGACGGTATCCAGCGCGCCCTTCGCAAGGCGGTTGGCCTGCTTGGCGTTGTCGGCGTTCTGCTTGACCGTCGCAGAAAGCTGCTCCATGCTCGCCGCCGTCTCTTCGAGCGCCGCGGCCTGCTGTTCAGTGCGCGCCGACAGATCCGCATTGCCGGACGCAATTTCGTTCGCGCCCTGTGTGATCGCCGTCGTGCTGCCGCGTACCTGCGACACGGTTTGAACGAGCCCGTCGCGCATCTTCGTCAACGCGCTCAACAACTGCCCCATTTCATTGCGCGACTGGCTGTTGATGTCCACCGTCAGATCGCCGGCGGCCATGCGCTCGAAGTGCTTGACGGTCGCGTTGACCGGCTTGATGAGCGCCGCCGACAACGCCATTCGCGCGCCGACGCCAATCGCGATGGCGAGCGCGCCAATCGCAGCGAACAGCAGCGTCGCGATCTGGAAGCGCTGCTCGGCCGTCTCGGCCTGGCGGTGCTGGTTTTCGGTCTGCGCGTGCTCGAGCGCGTCGATGGCTTTCGAATACGTGGTGTAGAACGCGTTCGCCGTCTCGCCCTGAATGTTGCGGAACGTGTTGAAATCGAAGTCGGTGAGCGCCTTGAACTCCGGCTCGATTGCCTTATCGACGAGCGCGCTGCGCGCCTGCTCGACGTTCTGCGCGAGCTTCTGCTCGGCGTCGCTCGAAAACGGGCCCGCCATGTAATTGCGGAAGTCCTTGTTCGATTCGACCAGCACTTTATGCGCGGCCGGCAGCAGGTCGTCGGTCTGCTTGCCGACGCTAAAGAGCGTTTGATACGAGCCCAGCGCCAGTTGCACCTGCAGCAGTTTCTCCGAGCTTGCTTTCAGATGCGAGAGCGCCGCCGCGCTGCGCTGCGTGTCCGAAAGGCTGCTGTTGGCCAGTTTGAGCGCTCCGTAGCCGACACCGATCACGGTCAGCAAAAAGGCAACGAATACGCTGATCACCAGCGTCAGGCCGCCACGAATTGTGATGTTGTTTAGCATTGAGTCTCCGGAACGGTCTTGTCGATCCGCGGCGAGTGACGATTCACCCGCGTCATCCCACTTCGCCGCATCCCGCTTTAACGGCTTGCGCGAAGCCTCGCTAAATAGGTGAAATCCATGACTGGCGCGGCTTTCCGGGCGATTTAAGCCTCACTATCTGGGAAATCTGGCGGCATGCTCGAGCCGCATGCTTTTCCGGACGCTCGACGTTTCGTTTGTATAATTCGGCGTCTTTGCTCAGGCCCACTTTCATGCTTAGTTTTGCGCTCGGCTTTCTGGTTTCGCTGCTGATCACGCTGTTGATCGTGCGCTATGCGCATCTGCATGAAAGATTTTCGACGGACACCGATCTGGCCGGTGTACAGAAATTCCATGTGCGTCCGGTACCGCGCATAGGCGGCACGGGCATTCTGCTCGGGCTGGTCGTGTCCGCCATGCAGTTGCACGGTTCGTATCCGGCCGTCTCGGGCGGCATTCTCGGGCTCACTGCATGCGGCTTGCCCGCCTTCGGCTCCGGTCTGCTCGAAGATCTGACCAAGCGCGTGTCGCCGCTTGCGCGCCTCGTCTGTACGATGGCGGCGGCGGCGCTCGCGTACTTTCTGCTCGATATCGCGGTCACGCGCATCAGCGTTCCGCCACTCGACTTCCTGCTGTCGTATGCGGTGATTTCGTGCGCGGTCACCGTGCTGGCGGTAGCGGCGCTCGCGAATGCGATCAACATCATCGACGGTTTCAACGGCCTCGCGTCGATGGTCGCGTTCATGATGTTCGCTTCGCTCGCTTACGTGGCCTTCCAGGTACACGACCCGGTGGTGCTGTCCGCGTCGTTCATGATGATGGGCGCGGTGCTCGGCTTCTTCATCTGGAACTTCCCGGCGGGGCTCATATTTCTCGGCGACGGCGGCGCGTATTTCATCGGCTTCATGCTCGGCGAGCTGTCGATCCTGCTGGTCATGCGCAATCGCGACGTGTCCGCGTGGTATCCGGTGCTGCTTTTCATGTACCCGATCTTCGAGACCTGCTTCTCGATCTACCGGAAGAAGTTCATTCGCGGCATGTCGCCAGGCATTCCGGACGGCGTGCACCTGCACATGCTGGTGTACAAGCGGCTGATGCGCTGGGCGGTGGGCGCGCGCACCGCGCGGGAGCTGACGCGGCGCAATTCGCTGACGTCGCCGTATTTGTGGCTGCTGTGCCTCATTGCAGTCGTGCCGGCCACGTTGTTCTGGCGGCATACGCTGCATCTGTTCTGCTTTGTCGTCGTGTTTGCGGCGACGTATGTGTGGCTCTATGTGAGCATCGTGCGGTTCAAGTCGCCGCGGTGGATGGTGGTGAGGAAGGCGAAGCGGTGAAAACAAAAGGCGCCGAGGCGCCTTTTGTTTTTTCGCTGCGCCTGTCGGAGCGCATGGGGATCGCGGTAAAGCACGCCTGTCGTGGTGGCTGTCCTACCGCGCCACGCAGGTCTGTTGGGGAGTCAGCGAGGAGCCGGGAGCCCGTGCTCAGGAAACCCGCGTAACGGGCGCTGGCACGCTGCGCAGAGCGGTCGGCGTGGCCGGCTGATATTCGGAAACCCAGCGGCGCAGGTCGCGGCGCACTTCGTCGTCTGTCGGAACGCGGTGCTGCATGAGCCACGGCAACAGGTTGTCGATCAGGCTGTCCGGCACTTCGCGCGCTTTCGCGATGCGCAGCTTGGGGTGCGGTGTGCGGGTGGTGGTTTCGTCGTCGGCGAGCAGTTCTTCGTAGAGTTTTTCGCCGGGCCGCAGGCCCGTGAACACGACGCGAATCTGTTCTTCGGTGAAGCCGTACAGGCGGATCAGATCGTGCGCGAGATCGGCTATGCGCACCGGCTTACCCATGTCGAGGATGAAAATCTCGCCGCCCTGCCCCATGCTCGACGCTTGCAGCACGAGCTGCGACGCTTCGGGAATCGTCATGAAAAAACGCGTGATTTCCGGATGCGTGACCGTCACCGGACCGCCGCGCGCAATCTGTTCCTGGAACTTCGGAATCACGCTGCCCGCGCTGCCGAGCACGTTGCCAAAGCGCACGGTTTCGAACTGCGTGCGCCGCGCGCTTTGCTGCAACGACGAGCACACCATTTCCGCGAGGCGCTTGCTCGCGCCCATCACGTTGGTGGGATTGACGGCCTTGTCGGTGGAAATCAGCACGAAGTGCGCGACGTCGTGCCGGATCGCGGCGCGCGCCACCCGGTAGGTGCCGAGCACGTTGTTGCGCACGGCCTGCCAGGCGTTCACCTCTTCCATGAGCGGCACGTGCTTGTAGGCGGCGGCGTGGAAAACGATATGCGGGCTGTAGCGCGCCATCACCTGATCGAGCAGCAACGAGTCTTTCACGTCGCCGATAATTGGCACGACCGACACTTCAGGGTAGCGGTCCGCGAGCTCTTCGTTGAGCCGGTAGATCGAAAACTCCGAGATGTCGAAGGCCACCAGTTGAACCGGGCCAAAGCGCAGGATCTGCCGGCACAATTCGGAGCCGATCGAGCCGCCCGCGCCGGTGACCATGACGACGCGGTTCTTGAGCAGCGCTTCGACGTGGTCGGTGTCGATCATCACCGGGTCGCGGCCCAGCAGGTCTTCGAGGTCGATTTGGCGGACGCGGGAGAGGAAGGCCTGGCCTTGGGTTACATCCGTCAGCGCCGGGAGCACCAGTGAACGGACCCCGGCCCGCACACAAAGCGTCGCAACGCGACGCTGCACGTCCACGGACGCCGACGGAATCGCGATGATCGCGTACTCGGTTTTCAGCTCTTCGGCCATGCGCGGCAACTCGCTGATCGAGCCGAGAACCTTGTAGCCGTAGATTTCGCGCCCGTGCTTGGAGACATCGTCGTCCAGCAGGCCGACAAGACGCCATTCGCTCGAACGCGACAACTCGCGTGCGAGGCTGGCCCCCGCGTTGCCGGCGCCGAGCACGACGACCGGCTTGCCTTGCGCAACCAGGCCACCGTAAAGGTAAAACTCTTTAGTGGCGCGGTAGAGCGCCCGGGAGCCCCCCATGGCCAGGAACAAAAAGAGAGGCGACACGACGAGGACCGAGCGCGGCACGATTGGATACGGCTGCACCAGCACTGAAACGACCATTGCGATCAGCGCGCCGGCGATCACGGCCTTGGAGATGCGCACGAGGTCGGGCAGGCTCGCGAACACCCACATGCCGCGATACAGGCCGAACACGCGGAACATCCCGCCATAAACGGGCAGAACCCAGAGCAGGGACCGCAGGGCGCCGACGCGGAAATCGTATGGAATCGATCCGTTAAAGCGAAGCAGGTACGCGATGAGCCACGATCCGGCCACCGCGCATAGATCGAAAAGGAAAGCGCTGAGAGACAGCCAGCTGGCTTTGTTTCTTAACATCAGCGGCATCCCTTACTTGTCTGACAGGATTGATTGGAAATGACGCCAGCGCATATCGACGACCACACCCGCCAAAAATAGAACGGCTATCCAGGCGGCGACGAGGCACCCCTGAAAGACGGCACCACGGCCAAGAGCGAACAGAGCAAGCATTATGCCAGTAGCCATGACGACATACCAAACCAGCGCCGTCTTTGTGTGGCCAATCCCACAACGCACCATACGCTGATAGTAGTGCTCGCGGTGCGGCTGCCAAAATCTTTCTCCGCGCAACAGGCGTCGCGCGAGCGTAACGGAGGCATCGGCAATGAAAGGCGCAAACACCATGGCCGGAAACCAGACGGGCCAGACGCCGCCACGCCAGCCCCAATAGCCGAACGCCCCCGCCAGAAAGCCCAGGGAAATCGAGCCGGCGTCGCCGAGAAAAATGCGCGCCGGGTGGAAGTTGAACAGCAGAAAGCCCAAAGCGGCACCGGACACCGCTATGGTCGACACGGCAAGCTCGGGCGACGGACGGCTACTGACGACAGCGGCCACGGCGTAGCCAGCGAAGCCCAGCAGGGCCATTCCGCCCGCGAGACCGTCCGCGCCGTCCATGAAATTGTAAAGATTGACCAGCCATAACATCAGGAAAGCAAGGACTACCAGCGCCCACCAGGGCGCGCTCGCCGGAAAGACGGCGACGAGGCCGACCACCGCGACCACATGGGCGGCAAATCTTACCCGCGCCGGCAGGCCCCGGCGGTCGTCGATCTGCGAGACGGCCGCAAGGAAGGCAGTGCCCAGTGCGAGAAACCACAAGCCTGGCGCCAACAGCAAGATCGCGGCGACAGCGACGGGCACCACGCCCCACCCGCCCACTCTTGGCGTAGGCGCGTTATGAAGCGACCGGTCGTTCGGCACATCAGTCGCAAGACGCCAGGCAAGTCCGGTGCGTAACAGCATCCAAAGAATGGCCGCGCATGCGCAAGCGGATGCGAGCGCAATCAGCACGACAGTCGCCCAAGCCGGGACCGTGGCAAAGTAACTCAGCACTGGCTGTCTTCCTTCATAGCTCGATACCAACGGGCGGTGGCGGCCAGCCCTTCGTCGGTGGAATAAGGCGGGGTCCAGCCCAACACCGTCCGGATTCTTGTTGTATCGACCTGCAGCGCGCCGACGAGGCGATCTATTTGCGCCGAGCGGCCGGTTAGCCGCCCTGCAAGGCGCAGCACGCTCTCCGGTACGGTCACGAGCCTCGCCGGCCTGTGCAAATGGCGACCAAGCGCCCGGCACAGCTCGGCGACTGTGGGTGCGTCCGTGTCCGCGACGTGCAAGCATTGTCCCGCCGCCCGCGGGTCAGTCGAGCAATGCATCAGGGCGTCTGCGAGGTTTTCGACATAGACGAGGCTGCGTCGTCCGCGTACCGCGCCCAGAGGCAGCGGCATGCGCCTCCAGAGGCCGTGCATCAGCTGCAAGAAGTTCGCGCGGACCTCGGGCCCATACACCAGTGGCGGGCGCACGATCACCACGTCCATTCCTGTCTCCTGGGCATAGCGGAGCAACGCCTGTTCGGCAGCAAGCTTCGATCTGCCGTAGGGATCCTCGGGGGCCGGCGCATTGTCTTCGCTCAGAGGGCGGCCCCTGTCGGCTTCAGCGACTGCCTTGATGCTGCTCACAAAGACGAAGCGCCGCACGCCATGCTTCCATGCAGCTCGCGCAACGCGAAGCGTGCCCTCGACATTGGTTGAACGAAAGGCCGCGTCAGGATCTGTCGAATCTTCCTGCATGACATGAACGCGGGCGGCCAGATGCACCACGCAATCGGCAGCCAGGCCCGCCGGCCATTGCGCTTCGAAGGCTGCGAAGTCCGTGCTGGGCTCGAGCCACTCATTCACGCGCGGATCGAGCTGCCCCGCACGCCGCACGACGCCGCTGACGGTATGCCCTGCGTCGAGTAATACCCGGCTCAGTGTGCGGCCCACAAAGCCGTTGGCGCCCGTAATCAGTATGTGACTCATAGCCACTTCCAGCCGAAGCGGTTATAGAACTTATAGGCCGATGCAACGAACATGCGGATATGCGCATACCCCTTGCGCGCCGCGCCGCCGCCATGGTGCACGACGCGAACCGAGGGGGTGTAGACGACCCGCGTAAGTTCGTGGGCGCGCAGGCTCAGGTCGTAGTCTTCGAAATACAGGAAGTAGCGGGCGTCGAAACCCGCCAGTTGCTTCAGGACGTCGGTGCGGAACATCATGAAACAGCCGCTCACGATTGGAGGATCCCATACGACGTCACGCGCGTTGATCCGGTCTCGCATCTCGTAGCGCGCGAGGCGTCGCGAGAACCACTGCCGCAGGCTCGCAGGCAGAAAGCCCCGCGCGAACAGATCGAGCAGCGCGGGGTATCGCCTGCACAGGAACAGTTGATGACCGTGCTCATCGCCGATCCATGGCGTCATGAGCCCCGCTTCCGTATGCGCGTCGAAGAAATCCAGCGCCTTGCACAACGCGTCTGGAGCCAGGTCGATGTCGGGGTTCAGAATCAGGTGATAGCGGCTGTCCGTGCGTTCGATCGCAAGGTTATGACCGCGACCGTAGCCCACGTTGCCGTGCCCCGCGATGATCGTCGTGGCAACCCCATGCTGCTCGAGTTCCGCGGCGGCCGCCTGCACGTCGGGCAAGCCGCCGTTGTCCACGAGGTACAAGGTGATCGGCAAGCCGGGGCGGCCGGCACGTAACCTCTGGCCTGCCGCCGCAAGGCCAGCAAGCGTCGACATCAGTAGTTGCAGATCCGGGCGATAGACCACCACCGACACGGACAATCCCTCCCGTCCGGAGCGCGGCGCTTGTGTAGCTTTCATGAGTAGTAACGGCTTGTCTTATGGCGGCGGCCAGGTCGGAACCCCGTGTTTGGCCCGACGAAGTTTGCTTAAGTTTACCTGTCCCGACAAGTCGGCCTGTCGTTCGTTATCGGCAGGGTGCAAATTGTCTCATTTCTCGCCACTTGCCAAAGAGCCGAATAGCGTATAACGCCGTCGATCAGGCGCGGCGCAGCCACGACTGCGCCGCCCGTTCCCGCTCAGGTTGCTTCCCGCGCCACGCAAGCCAGGTCGTGCACGAGTTTTTCAGCCAGGGCAGCGGCATGCTGGCGCAGTTCCGGCACGGCGACCGCCTCCCAATATCTGGCCCGCAGCATGGGGCCCACGTAGAAAAGATCATGGGCCGGCTGACCATTTGCCCCGATCACGCGGTACTCATCATCGACATCGAGCCCCAGCCCGAGTCGATCCCGCCGAATGTGGCCGGCGTGCAGCAGTTGCTTTATCAGGGGCAACGAAACCTTCGTCAGATCGTAGTTCGGCCCCGTGCAGTTGATTACGGCGCTGACCTCGAGCGTGCGCGTCGTTGCGCCGGCGCGAGTGCGCAGGTCGACATGAAGCATACCGTCCCGCTCATGCGCGTCCACCACCGCGCCGGCTATGCGCTCGACGCGGCCCGTCTCCAGCAGATGCCTGAAACGGTCGCCTACCGCCGGCGCCAGTCTATGCCGATGGATGTCCCAGTACGGTAAAAGTCTGCGGAGAAAGCGCGCGCGTTCCTCGTAGGGCAGGCTGCGCCACAACGAAGACGTATGCGGGCGCAACTCGTTCAACACGTCGCGCCAATCCTCTCCGCCAGCGACACGCTGAGCAATCGAAGCGCGCAGCGACTTTTCGTAAGCCCTGATGGTGGGCGCTAACGACGCGAACCCTTCGGGATACCCGACCCTGGCTGGCATGACAGGTTTCGGACGGTGCGTGTGAGGCACCAGGCCCCGGCGGGAGAACATGAACACCTTGCGCTCGGGGCATAGCCTGACGAGACGCAATAGAGTGTCGATGCCCGTGTGACCCATGCCCATCACTGCGACGGGCGCGGCGGGGTCCAACGCGTCCGCTGCATCGTGATCCCAGGCACGCAGGACCCGGTGTGCAACGTTGCGAGGAAAGCAGGACGGCAAATCCGGCGCAAAATGGCCCGTGGCTAGCACGACACGCTGTGCATACACGACGCGTCCGTCTGCGAAATCGATTCGATAACGCGTTGGCTCGTGCTCGAGTTGCAACGCGATCGCCTCTCCGTCATGGCGTGTCAGCGTATCGGGACATGCGCGCTCTGCTTCGGCCAGCGTCTGCTCGACGTACTCGCCGTACAACGTGCGCGGGACGAATGATCCTTCGTTAAAGCGTGGATCGACGCGCTGCAGGAATTTGACGAAGTGGTCCGGCTGGTCACGTAACGCGCTCATGTTGCCGGCCGGAACGTTCAGCACGAGCTCCGGCTCAGCATGGCGGTAAGCGAGTCCCCGGCCAAAACCTGATCCGTTATCCACCAGTAATACGCGTGAATTGCCCGGGCGTGCGCCGCGCAAGATGCCCACTGCCGTCAGCGCGCCGCTGAATCCACCGCCGATGATCGCGATGGTCGTCGGCGCGCCGGCCGCGAAATCGGTCGAAGCCCACGCGGCGTTCACTGTGGCCTCACCGCTCGCGCGACTAGTCAGAGTATCCTCCCACTGCAAGCAGCGACTGCTCCGCCAGTTCGCGCTTCATCCAGGCGGCGAAGCGCTCGACGCCTTCGTCGAATTCGACCTGCGGTGCCCAGCCGAGCGAGCGGCGCGCACTTTCGATGCAGAGCACGCTCGCCGGCACGTCGAATGTCCGGCCTGGCCGATAGCGGCGAATAGCCCGCTGGCCGACCGTGCGTTCGAGTACATCCAATACCTCGTTGACACTGCGTCCGCGGCCCGACCCGATATTGAACAGACGTTCGTCGCCGCTCACATCGATCGAAAGAATCAACGCACGCACCACATCGTCAATGTAGATGTAGTCGCGAATCACCGAACCGTCTCCCCACACTTCCAGCGTTTCTCCCCTGAGAATCCGGCCGAGGAAGACAGCGACCGCGCCTTGGCCTGCGTCAGCGCGTTGGCCTTCACCAAACGGGTTGGCCAATCGCAACACGGCGTAGTCCAGGCCGTGCTGCTGATGGAACAAGGCCAGATACTTTTCTATCGCGAGCTTGGCGATGCCGTATGAGCACACCGGCTCGGTTGGGTGAGTCTCGGGAACCGGCACCGCCTGGGGCACACCGTAGACAGTGCCGCCCGACGACACGAAGATAACTTTCGCGACCCCTGCCTCGACCGCCTGGGTCAGGAGCCGAACGGTACCAAGCAGGTTGGTCTCCACATCGAACACCGGGTCGGCATTCGACGATTTCGGCAGTGTGGTCGACACGAGGTGAAAGCAAATGTCGACGCCTTCGAGCGCGCGCTGCATGTCGAGAGGATTCACGAAATCCCCTTCGAACAGTTCGAAATCCGGATGCTCGATCTCGTGTCCGCCCCGCACGGCCGATTGCGGGCGGTCGAAACAACGAACCTGAAAGCCCTGCTCGAGCAACGCCCGAGTCAAGTGTGACCCGATAAAGCCTCGTCCCCCTAGTACGAGACATCGTCTGCTCCTGTTTCCGACCTCACGACTGGCATGGTTGTTCATGTTCGTCCACCGTCAGTTGAGTTGTAGGGGATCGCGCCGGCGCTCCTCCGACCCGAGCCGCTGCCGGCCGTGCGACGTGTTGAAAAGCTCGACGTATTTCGACGTGACCATGTCGATCTTGTAGCGGTTGGCAACACCGGCCACGAGCGCGCAGGCGCTGCGATATTTCTGCTCATCGGAAGCGAAGGCCGCAATGATTTGCGAAACCGCGTCCACGGGCACGACCCAGTCTTCCAGTTCGATGACCGCGCCCGCAACGTCCTTGCCTTCCGTGAGCATGTTGCGGATATCGCCGACGTCCGTCGCAATGTACGGTCTGCCCGCAAAGAGGCAATCGACGATCGTCAACGGGAAGCTCTCGGACTTGAACTTCGTCAGCATGATGCCCATGTCCGCCGCGGCGTAATAGCCGACGGAGTCCTCGGAGAAGCCCGCGAAGTGAACGAACTCCAAAGGCCCGCTCTGGCAATACTCGTCGTAGACCGGACCGTTGCCCACGAGAACCAGGCGAATGTCACGGTTGGACAGCGTGCGGGCGCGCTCCACGGCCTCGATGGTTTCAGCCCATCCCTTGTCAGGAATGGCCCGGCTCACGCAGCACAGTACGAACGCATCTTCAGGTATGCCCATGCTCGAACGGCTTACCGGGACGACGGTCGCCGGCATCATTCCATTGGGAATCTTGGCAAAGCGGGTAGAAGTCTCGTCATAGAGCCCGCAGTTGACGAACGGCACCAGGTTCTTGTTCGCCGTGTAGACCCAGGTCGTGACTTTCTCGTCCGCCAGCCGAAGTTGCTCTTCAGTCGCGCCGAAAGCATCGCCGTGTTCGATCATTCCGTGCAACGACGCAACGTGCACGCGCAGGCTGTCGAACACGTCGGGCACCTCGGTCGGGTACTTCTGCAAGTGCCATTGATGCGTGTTCAACGCCTCTATGCCGAACGCGCGGATCAGTTCTCGCGTTGCCGCGACATCGGATTCCACTGCGACGGGAACGTCGTTGCGAACCATTTCGCGGATGCGATCGTCCTGCGCCATGAGTCCCGTATTCAGCAGCACGACGGAATGGCCTTGCCGTTTGAGCTCGTTCGCGATGCGGATGGGAAGAATCTCGGCTCCGCCAGGACTAAAGCCCATGGTGGTGACCATCACGTTAGGTAAGCGCTGCTGGCGTGCCTGCAACACCGAAAAGTAGTCGTACCAGCGCAGAAACTCTTCGGTATCGCGACCCACCATTTGCGAATAGAACGTTTCGTACCCCTTGCGACAACGCTCGAGCACTTCCAGCGGCACATCGTACAGTTGCGCGACAGTGCGGCTCGCCATGCCGACCTCGCGGTAAAACACTTCCTGCTTATAGGTCGTGTCAGCCGTGCTGCCGGGGTAGCGTCGGAAGAAGTTGGTCGCATCGGCGCAGTAGGCGATCTTGCCGCCTCTCAGCAGATGTAGATAGAACACCCAGTCGCCAGCCACCCGCATGGAAAGCCACGACTCGTCTTCGAGAAGCGGCAGGTCGACCGGCCGCCTGAAGACAACGCTACTCGCGTTCGGGATGGTGTTCTTGATACCGAGCGCCGTCCTGACCTCGTTATGCGCTGTTTCAACGTAACTGGTGCTCCACCTTTGCGCGTTGTCGAGATCGCTTACGTACCAGTGAAAGCCGCCGTCGATCGGCTTTTCATCGCGATCCACGAATAGCGAGAAGCCGTAGGCCAGCATGACCGACTCGTCGTCGAAGCTCGAGACGAGCGTCTCCAGAAAAGTCTCATCACAGAAGTCGTCGCTCTCCGCAATCCAGACCAGATCGCCGGTCGCAGCCTGAATGCCTTTGGCCCATTGACGGAAAACGCCGCCGGAGTTTCTGTCGTTGTAAAGCGTGCGGGTGATTTCCGGATACGCCGAGGCGTATTCGTCCATCACGACTCGACTCTCGTCCGGCGAGCAATCATCGAGCAACAGCACCTCGATGTTCTTGTAGGTCTGCCCGTAGACGCTGTCCAGACGCCGCCTTAGGAACTGCTCATGCCGGTAATTCGGCACGATGACAGAGACCTTGGGCATCTTTTTGCCCGACTCGCGCCCGGTCAGTGCCCGCGATGTCTCATTGAGCCGGTTAAAGCCCGTACGGTGATCCGGCTCCAGGGCCATGCCCTCGTTCCAGTCGTTCCACGCATTGAGGAAAACCATGCGTCCTCCCTCATGGGAAGACGCTCTCGCACTGGCAATTGCGGCATCCAGCCACCGCCGGTAGGCTTTGGGGTCGAAGCGGGTGTAGACAATCGGATTCTCGCCGCGACCCGTGGAATTATCGCGGGCGAGCGAGACGACAGGGTAGTAAACGTGGCCCGCCGGAGCTCCCCGCGACAACCGCGAGATACCGTTAGCCACGACCACGCTGTATGGGACCAGATGCATGCCGCTCGTGGATACAGGCACAAAGTTGCCGATTTCTGAGCTCACGCGCAGGTCCAACGAAGCTTCAAAAACCTCGCCTGGTTCCATACCTGCCGTGTCCGCCTGCCCGGTAGACCAGCAGCCAATGAAGCTTGGTGCGCCCGTACCCTGCTCGGCAAGACGCTGGTTCAAGGCTGAAATGAATGCAGCGGTCTTCGCGGCGTCCGCGGTCACCGAAACGAGAACGACCGGATTGTCGTCGACGTGGACGTAGCGACGATCCGCAAAACAACGCGCGAGTTTTCCCGCTATTGCACGCGACTGTTCCGGCGCTTGCACTTGCAGCCGCACGCAAAAACGAATGTCCGCCGCCTCGGCCGCAAGGAAGCCGTCTACCGGCTGGGGACCCAACGGCTCGCCGTCGTCGGCGAACAGATCGAAACAGAACGCATAGACGCCATGGCGACGCGCCGTCTCTGCCTGCCAGCGTAGAACGTCCTTGTCGAGCGGGTCGTAGAATCCCGGCTGAGCGCTCGGCAGGAAAGGTTGCAGGTGCCCCCTGAACATGGGACGGCCCGCACGTACCGCGGCCCAGTCCGGCGATCGGTAGAAGGCAATCAGCTTGACATCCGATTCAAACGATCCAAACCAGACGTCGTCTTCATGACGGTTGCTAACGGCAGGCGCGGCATGTCTCGCCTCGTTCTTTCCGGCAATGACGTAGTGCCAGAAGGGGTTGATTCCACCTGCGCGGATATCGCTATAAGTCGCAAGGTAATACTGAGTGTCGAAGTCGTCCGACGGATTGCGTCCTTCACGCCAGCCGCGTTCGCAATAGTGGCGAATCGCATCTTCGGGGCGGAGATCGAGATCCGGATTCACCGAAAGATAATAGCTCTCGTCGAAAAGTCCCGACTGCCTGATCGCGCTCACCTCTGCATCGAGCGCGCTTTGGACCGCGGGTTGCCCGCCCTGCTGCGTAGCCTGCGCGTCTGCACGCAGTAGACCCGACGAACCGGCAGCCGGCACCGGGACGCCGGTTGCCGACGTGCCGATTGCATCGGGCGATGTCACGGCTTCGCTCACCGGCAGCACGCGGCCCTCGCGCCGCCCAAACCGCAGATAATGCACCAGCGGATTAAGCTGCGCCTGCTCGACGTCCGGGTTTTCGGACAGATACCGCGCGGTGCTGAAGGTGGGTGAAGGATCTCGCTTCTCGCGCCAGCCATGCACCAGATAGTGCCTGAGCGGGTCGATACCCGCTTCCCGCACATCCGGGTTGTTGGCGAGGTAGAACGAGCCATCGAACATAGGCGTGCCGCGAATGGCCCGCAGCGCCAGTTGCGTCTCCAATGCACGTCGCGCACGAGCGAATGCCGATGCTCCGCGTGATCCGGCAGGGCCGAATACAAGTCGATACGCCGAGGCGCCCTTGCGGATGCGAGTGGCCAGATGCCACGTGCGCGACCCAAAAATCTCGGCAATCCTTTGACGTTCTGAGTCGAGCTGCGCGCCCTTCTCCGCTGCTTCGCGCTGCAGGGCTTCCATCTGGCGATTGTGTTCGGCAATCAGTGCATCACGCGCGGCAACTTGTGCATCGCGCTCGGCAATTAGCGCATCGCGCTCCGCGACGGCCTGCTCCAACGATTTCACTTGCACGTCGCGCGCAGCAGCTGTCCGCGCGAGGCTCGCGATCTGTGCGTTACGCTCGATTCCCCGACGGTTCAGCCTGGAAATCTGCGCATCGCGTGCGGCGACAGCGCTATTCAGGTTGGCAATTACCTTCTCGCGCTCTTCGATAGCCTCGTCGCGAACCGCGATCTGCGCCTCGCGCTCGTGCAGCAAGGCGTCGCGTTGAGCCGCACTCTGCTCCAGACTCGAAATCCGGTTTCCACTTTCGCCGATTGCCTGGGTCAGCGTGGTCAAGCGTTCGGAGCGCTCACGCAGTTGCGCATGACGAGCGCGAAGCAGGTGCACGGCCTTGAGGGCAACGTTTGCCTCGTCCTCGGAAAAACGCTCTTTGGCCGCGGGCAGCTCGCGGTCATAGCCGAAGACGTCGAAGTCTTCTGCATACATTGTGCGCAGCAATTCGGCGCTGCGCGGGGTGATGAGATCCGGCTGGAAAGGAATCAGGCTTTCGTTTGCGCGGTGCGAGTCGAATGGATTGGGAAGGTAGCCGCCTAGCCAGGTCTTCAGCGCATTGCTCAAGGCCGCGGTGTCTTCAATTCGGGCGATCTGCGAATACTGGATGATCTCCGGTTTCAGCAACGAAGCTTGCGGCGTCCAGTGATGGTCCCAGAACGACGGCGACTCGTTGGCTGCCAGATGCTCGAGAAACGATTCGAACGCGGGGGCAATGTCCTGTCGCGAGGTGATGGGAAGATTGAAGAACTCGAACTTCGTATAGCGCCCGACCTGCAGCGGCTCCTGCAATACCAGTTTCGATTGCCACGCGGAAAAAATGCGCTTATAGGGATTGCGCACGACGGCGAACCGGAAATACTCGTCCGAGGTCAACGCGTCGTAGAGATCGGCCTTGACCAGACCGGTCACGTGCGGCGCAACCTTGTGAGACTCGTGAACGACCAGTTCGGGATCGGACTCCGAACTGTCGTTAATGTTGTACAAAGCCTGCGCATAGCCTTCTAGCGCTGCAAACCACCACTTCAACGAGGTACACGCCACTTTGGGCGTGGCGATATACAACAGCTTGTGTCGTTCGGAACGGTAGCTGTTCCAGCGGAGGAATTCGAACAGTTTTTCCTGCGCGGCCAGCCTTTCATCAACAACGTCACTCATTTCCTACCCTTCCAATCGCTCGATAATCACGGGCGAATCACATCGATCCGCCTACGAATGCGTTACATCTTTCCGCCCAGATTCCGGCGACTTTTGTTTTGTCCAAATGGTGATCCGTGGGGTCAGGGTTCCTGAAGAAATCATGAACCAGCAACGACGAACGATCCAACGTCGCATTGCCCACGTCGAAATAGCCGAGCTTCAGTTCGGCCGCCATATCCGCGAGGCAGCGGTTGTATCGCAGCGTCAAATCGGTGCGATCGCGCAGGCTGACGGAAATTTCGCTGCGTTTGTTGGCGACCTCGCTCATATCCACGCCGTCGCGAATGGTCGGCAGGCTCGCACCGGTTACGCAGATTCTCGAGAAGCCCATTTGCAGCACGTCGTTGACGAATTGACGATACGCCTGTAGCGACTGATCGAATTGCGCCTCGACGCTTTCGCCGACCTTCATCGCACGCCACCACATTACGAATCCGCAATCGACCTCGCCCAGGTGGATGACCACGCTCGCATCTCGCGTGCACGCGGAGAGCGACTCCTTGAACAGATTGACGGCGTTGGTCAACGAGTTTGGGTTTCTCAAGCCAACCACGGTTGCCCCTGGCACGATCGAAAAATCACTGCTCTCGACATTCAGGAGACCGAGACTCGCCGCGAACTGCAGTGCTTCGAGATGCGAATCTCCCAACCCGATAAGATGGCGCGCCATACCGACTACACCGCCGCCAGATCGAGTGTCGGCTCGCTGGCGGCGAGGTCGACATAGCCGAACGACTTTTGCTTTTCGGTCGGCGCAATGCGGAACATGACCGCATCCAGAATGCGGTGCGCGCAGGTGGGCTCTTCCGCAGACCAGATGCCTCCTCCAGCAAAATACGCGCCCTGAATCAGACTCATACTGAAAGCAAACCTCAGTTTGAACTCCGTTCCGGCCCGTACATTCGTGACGTAGCGCCCCTCTTCCGGATAACGTTGACCTGTCACGACTGCACCCTGGATATTGCGCAGATGGATTCCGAAAAAGACGCCCGCAAAGCTCTTGCTGAAGACGCCTTCCATCTCGAGGTGATACGTCTCGCCCGCCTGCAGCACATTGACCACACGCCCGCTTTCGTCACGGAATGCGATCGAGCGGATCTCCGCACCCTGCGACGGGTAAACGGTGGTTGTGTCGGGCACGAGGCCAGGATCGAACGCGGCCCCGGCATCCTTGACCTCCACCGCATCCGTCAATGTGGCGTCTGCCTGCTGGTTGTCGGAGTCACCGGTCGGATTTGCGTCGACGTCGGCGGCGCGAATTTCCCGAACCAGTGCTTCATATTCCGCTTGCGGCGCATAAAGCAGCTTCTGGTAGGCACGCACCGCTTGGGGCGCGGCGCCGTACATGAGGCGGCTGCCTTTGTCGAGAACAAGAGACCGTTCGCACAATTCAATGATGCTTGCCGCCGAATGCGAAACAAACAGAATGGAGGTGCCGCGACTCTTGAGTTCCTCGAGGCGTGCAAAGCACTTGCGCTGGAATTTCTCATCGCCGACGGCAAGCGCTTCGTCAACGACGAAAATGTCCGGATTGATCATGGCCTGAACGGCGAACGCAAGCCGGACCACCATGCCGCTTGAATAGGTTTTGACAGGCTGATCGAGGAAGTGCCCGATATCTGCAAACGCAACGATATCGTCAAAGCATGCTTCGACTTCCTGCTGACTCAGACCCAGCACCGCCGCATTAAGGAAGACATTCTCACGGCCGGTGAATTCGGGGTTGAAGCCCGACCCCAGCTCGAGCAATGCCGCTATGCGCCCCTTGGTCTGCAACGAGCCGTAGGTAGGATTCAGCGTGCCGCAAATCATCTGCAGCAGTGTCGACTTGCCGCTGCCATTGCGCCCGATGATGCCGACTGTTTCGCCGCGTTTTACCTCGAACGAAACGTCGCGAAGAGCCCAGAATTCCCGAAAGTACTGGGCCGATGGAGCGCCAACCATTCTGCGCATGCGCGGCAGAATGAACTGCTTGAGCCGATCCCGCGGCTGGTCGTAGATTTGATAGCGCTTGCTGAGGTTCTCAACCTTGATCGCGATTTCAGAGGACATCGGCAAATCCCGTGCGTGTCTTCTGGAACCAGGCGAAACCCAGCCAGGCGATAAATGCGCTGATCAACGAATAGACTCCTAACATTTCAAAGCTTGGAAGCTTGCCCCAATACAGTACGTCGCGCGCCGACTCGATCACCGGTGTCAACGGGTTGATATAGATCAGCGGGCGATATTTTTCAGGCAACGTGGTAGCAGGATAGAAGATGGGCGAAAGAAACATCAAGACTGTAGTCAGGATGCCGATGACTTGAGCCACGTCACGCAAGAACACCCCGAGCGACGCAAGCGCCCAACTGAGCCCCATCGTGAAAAGAAGGAAGGGAATCAGCACCAGCGGCAACAGGAGGACCGTCGTATGCGGAACGCCGAAGAAGATGCAATAGGCGATGAGCCAGACAAGCAGGCTCACGCCGCCGTGAAACAGAGCCGAGCCGAGGCTGACCCACGGAAGTATTTCGAGTGGGAAGACAACCTTCTTCACATAGTTAGGGTTGCCCAGGATCAGGCTCGGTGCGCGGTTTATGCATTCCGCAAATAGATTAAAGAGCATCAGACCCGCAAAAAGAACGAGTGCGAATTCGGTCTTCGAGTCACTCCCTGCATGCCATCTTGCCTTCAGGAGACCGCTGAAAACCAACGTATACACCGCGAGCATCAGCAACGGGTTGAAGAACGACCAGAAGATGCCGAGAAACGAACCGCGATACCGTCCGAGCACCTCGCGCCGCACGGACAAACTGATCAGACGGCGGTTACGCCACAGACTTAGCGCAAGTTCACGCGGATGAACTGGAAACGTTTGCATTCGAGAACGCCTTATGCGTTTTGAGAGAAATCGTAAGGGTGAGAATGTTTTGTCATTCGCCGCGACGCGCGGCGAGCGCACAGACACGAGTCAGGTGAGGGAATGGATTACTGAGCCGCTTTGGGCAGCGGTAAGAAAGTCGTCTTTCTACAACTGCGGAACACCAGACAGCCTGGACCGCGTGGATCCAACGCTGAAGACAAACGGCCGCGCCCACGCGCCTGAACGTGTCGCCTGGCCCGCCGGGTCAGCGCGAAGTGCGAGATCTTCGCCCCGGCCAAGGCACAAAAACAGCTGACGCGCAGGAGAGATCATATCAGCATCAGAAAGGATTGGAGAGCAATGGTCAGACATCGCGACCTCTGGCGTTCATTGCCCGTGAACATCCGCAACCTCCGGCTCGCACAGTTGACGCAATTTGCGTTCTCATGGACACAACCCTGTAAAATGCCATGGTTGAACCAGCATCCATTTCCTAGATTCACTCACTCGGCATATTGCGACATGACAAATGTTGATCTTCTTGGGCTCGATGACGCGCGAGTATGGACAACGGAACTCGCCTTCCAACACCTGAGCGGGCGACTCGGGGCGGAAAGCAAGCGGACTGCTGAACGCCGGCTGCACAGCCTCGGCATTCTTCCTGATGAGCTTGGCGCGCAAGGACTCGTGGATGAACTCGGTCGCCCGGCAATCGCGCTGGTGACCAACTGGGTGATCGACCGGGCGCGCAGCAAGCGCCGCCTCCTACTCTTCTCGCAGTTGGCCTCCCTTCCCGGCGGACGCCCTTGCCTCCATGCGAACGACGCAAGAGGCGGTCGCTACTGGGTGCCGCTACCGGCGGCTCCTGACGTTCGCACGGTACAGTGGGCTCTGGAGCAATTGCAGCAGCACCTGGGCCGTGATTTGAGCGTGCTTGCCTCCGGGCAACTGGTCGGCGTGCTCCGTGACATGCCGTCGATGCCGTCGATCGAATTCGTACCGCAGGCCTACTCGCCAATACTGCGTGTGACGGACGGCGTCGCCGCAAACGGTGGCGGCGTTTCACCTCACCTGAAGCGGCTCGAGAACGAGAGCATCCACATTTTGCGCGAGGCCATTGCCGAGGCGCAGAACCCGGTCATGATGTATTCGGTCGGCAAAGACAGCGGGGTCATGCTGCATCTTGCCCGCAAGGCGTTCTATCCGAGCGAGCCGCCGTTCCCGTTACTGCACATAGACACGCGCTGGAAGTTTCAGGAAATGTATCTGTTTCGTGATTACATGGCGCATCGTTCGGGCATGCGCCTGATCACGCACATCAATCCGGACGCCATTGCCAGAAACATCAATCCGTTCGACCACGGCGCCGCCCGCCACACGGAAATCACAAAAACCGAAGGTCTGAAGCAGGCGCTCGACCACTACAAGTTCGACGTCGTCATCGGCGGCGCGCGCCGCGACGAAGAGAAGTCGCGCGCCAAGGAGCGCGTGTTCTCGTTCAGAACCGCCAGCCATCGTTGGGACCCGAAGAACCAGCGCCCGGAACTCTGGAATCTCTATAACGCCCGCAAAAATGCAGGCGAGAGCATTCGGGTGTTCCCCCTTTCCAACTGGACCGAACTCGACATCTGGCAATACATCCGGCAAGAAAATATTCCCATCGTGCCGCTTTACTTTGCACGGCCGCGACCGGTCGTCGTTCGTCCCGACATGATAATGATGATCAACGACGACCGCTGCCAGCTCATGCCCGGTGAAGAGATCGAAATTCGCAAGATTCGCTTCCGCACGCTGGGCTGTTATCCGTTGACCGGCGCAATAGAGTCCGAGGCCGAGACTATCGACGATATTCTGCTCGAACTGGTCAATGCGAACACGTCCGAGCGTCAGGGGCGCAAGATCGACACTGACACCCCGGGCAGCATGGAAAAGAAGAAACAAGTGGGGTATTTCTGATGGCGCGAAACCTCAAGACGAACGCATTACCGCAACGAGCCGTCGAACAGCCCGGCGACCTTCAGACGTGGCTGGCCGAGCAATCGCAGTTGGACCAGTTGCGCTTCATCACCTGCGGCAGCGTCGACGATGGCAAGAGCACGTTGATCGGCCGTCTTCTTTGGGACGCGCGCCAATTGTTCGACGACCAGTTGGCGGATCTCGTCGCGGACTCCAAAGTGTATGGCACGCAACGCAATGCGATTGATTTTGCGTTGCTCGTCGACGGGCTCAGCGCGGAGCGCGAGCAAGGCATTACCATCGACGTGGCATACCGCTTCTTCGCGACCCGGCGGCGTAAATTCATCGTGGCCGACACGCCGGGCCACGAGCAATACACCCGCAATATGGCGACAGCCGCATCGACAGCGGAGGTCGCCATACTGCTGGTGGACGCACGGCGCGGTATTCAGACACAAACGCGCCGGCACGCGTTCC
This sequence comes from Paraburkholderia phenoliruptrix, assembly GCF_019511605.1. Classification (GTDB taxonomy): domain Bacteria; phylum Pseudomonadota; class Gammaproteobacteria; order Burkholderiales; family Burkholderiaceae; genus Paraburkholderia; species Paraburkholderia phenoliruptrix_A. The sequence goes on from NZ_JAEUAV010000011.1 coordinate 67,796, forward strand.
TGGCAGCGCTTTTCGGCATTCGCCACGTGGTGCTGGCCGTCAACAAGATGGACCTCGTCGGCTTCGACCGCGCGACGTTCAGCGAGATTGCGGACAATTTCTCCCGCCTCGCGCAGCCCCTGAATTTCAGCGATATCGTGACCATACCGATCGCCGCGCTACATGGCGACAATGTCACGCAGCGCTCTTCGCACACTGTCTGGTACACCGGGCCCACATTGCTGGGCTATCTCGAGACAGTCAATGCTGCACCGCCACCGCAGGCGGACTTTGCGCTGCCGGTGCAATGGATCAATCGCTCGACCGCGGATTTCCGCGGCATCTGCGGCACCGTGGCCTCCGGCGTACTGCGTCGCGGGCATGAGCTGCGCGTCACGTCCTCGGGCCAGGTTGCGCGCGTGAGCGACATCGTGACCTTCGACGGTAGTCGTGACGAAGCGCGGGCTGGCGACGCGATTACCGTTGTTGTCGACCGAGACATAGACGTCTCGCGAGGCGATGTACTGACGTTGGCATCGGAGCCGCTAGAAGTGTCCGACCAGTTTAAGGTCACGCTCGTCTGGATGCATGAGCAAGCCGGCCTCACCGGGCGCAACTATGAACTGAAACTGGCCAGCCAGTGGGTTGGTGCATCTATCACCGCAATCAAACACCGGATCAACGTCAACACGTTCGCCCACGAATCAGCGCGCGATATCGGCATGAACGACATCGCGGTATGCACCATCGCCACAAGCAAACCATTGGCGTTCGCGCCTTACGAGCAGTCCAGCACATTAGGTGGCTTTCTGCTGGTCGATAGCTTCACCAAGAACACGGTGGCGGCCGGCATCATTCACCATAGCCTGCGCAGATCGCAAAACGTTCACCGCCAACCGCTGACCATTACCCGCGAAGATCGGGAGCGTCAGAACGGCCACGCCGGCAAGGTGATCTGGTTCACTGGTCTTTCGGGCGCCGGCAAGTCCACGATCGCGAACGCGCTCGAGGTCAAGCTCCATGCTGCGGGAAAGCGCACCTATATTCTCGACGGTGACAACGTCCGTCAGGGTCTCAACAAGGATCTTGGCTTCGCGGCCTCTGACCGGGTGGAAAACATCCGGCGCATAGCAGAAGTCGCGAAGTTGATGATGGACGCGGGGCTTATCGTACTGACCGCATTCATCTCGCCATTTCGCCAGGAGCGTGAAATGGCGCGTCAACTGATCGGTGAAGATCGCTTTGTCGAAGTCTATGTCAACGCTTCTTTGGAAACCTGTGAACAGCGTGATCCAAAGGGACTTTACAGAAAAGCGCGAAGCGGTCTGCTGCCCAACATGACTGGCGTCGATAGTCCGTATGAGCCGCCGCAGCATGCCGATTTCGTCATTGACACGGCGGATACGTCAATAGACGAGTGTGCCGAGATGCTCGCGCGGTCGTTCAATTCCTGACAGGCAGTGCCTCGTGCACAAACCGCGCTGCGGGTGAAAAAGCGCACAGAGCGCACGTGGCGCGCGCTGTGCGCGGTACTGCGGCCGGGCGATCAAGCCCGGCCGTACGTATCGTCGAAGCGGACAATATCGTCTTCGCCCAGGTAACTGCCGGACTGCACTTCTATCATGGCGAGCGGCACCTTACCCGGATTTTCGAGCCGGTGCTTCTGCCCAAGCGGAATATAGGTCGACTCGTTCTCCGACAATAGGAAAGATTCGTCGCCGCGCGTGACGAGTGCAGTGCCGCTCACGACAATCCAATGCTCGGCGCGATGATGGTGCATCTGCAAGGACAGACGGCAGCCTGGATTCACCACGATCCGTTTTACCTGAAAGCCACGGCCACTGTCGATCGAGTCATAGTAGCCCCACGGTCGGAAGACCTTACGGTGATATTGCGCCTCTGTCCCGTTCTCGGCCTTGATACGCGCGACGATGTTTTTCACGCGCTGGACCTCCGAGGTCTTTGCGACAAGAATTGCATCCGGCGTCTCGACCACCACGAGGTTCTCCGTACCCACGCATGCAATAAGGCGCCCTTCTGAATGAGCGAACGTGTTGACCGCTCCGTCGAACATGGCCCTACCGCGAGCGACGTTTCCCTCGCCGTCTTTCGGCAACAGATCCCAGATCGCGTCCCAGGAGCCGACATCCGACCATCCGGCTTGCAGCGGAATGACCACTCCCTCGGCGGGCGAGTCCGGGTCGCCGAGATGTTCCATGACAGCGAAGTCGATGGATTCGGAAGGACACGCGACGAATTCCTCCCTGCCGACGCGAAGGAAATCCTGGTCAGCCACGGAAGCATCAAACGCACGCCGAGATGCTTCCGCGATAAGCGGATGATAGTGTTCGACGAGCCTGAGCCAGACTGACGCACGGAGCACGAAAATGCCGCTGTTCCACCAGAAGTCACCCGAGTTCAGGTAGCTTTGCGCCAGGTCCAGGTTCGGCTTCTCCACGAAACGCTCGAGGCGATGCCCCCCGTTCTTGCCGAGCGCTTCGCCCACCTTGATGTAGCCGTATCCGGTTTCCGGCCGCGTCGGAACAATGCCTAATGTGACGACCTGGCCAGTCTCTGCATACTCGGCTGCCTTGGCCACGGACTCCGCAAAGGTCGCGACATCACGGATCGCGTGGTCGGCAGGCATCGCCACCATGATGGCATCGTTGCCGCCCTGCACCAGCGCCAGTGCTGCAAGAGTAAGGGCCGGCGCGGTATTGCGGCCGACCGGTTCGAGAATGATTACACCGCTGCGCCCGACGCGCCTGAGCTGCTCTGCCGTCGTAAAACGATGGTCTTCACCACATACCACCAGCACTTGCTCGGCGACAGGCCTGGAAGCGTTGACTGCGTCGAGCCGGCGAGCGGTCGACTGAAGAAGCGACTCCTCGCCGAGAAGCCCGATCAATTGCTTCGGGAACTGGTCCCGCGACAGCGGCCACAAGCGTGTGCCAGAGCCTCCGGCCAGGATCACCGCCTGTAGCGGTAGGGGACCATGCGTCGGTGACGCACTGTCCCGTTGAGTAGATACCGTCGAGTTCATAGTATTTGGCGCCAGGTGATCGGCGAACAATGGTCTTGTCGATTGGCCACTGCGCTCAGTTCAGGACGGCCGCTCGGAAAGCCGCCGCGTTTCGGGCATCCGCTGCATACTCGTAAAACGCAGCCCGAGTCGCAAACGTGGGTAGGATCGTCTGGAAGAAACACAGCAGTTCGGTCAACTGCTTGTTTCGCAAAAACGTCTGAAATGCCGCAAGATCCCGCTCGGTTAAACCGGCCGAGAACAGCCGCGGACCCGAGGCGAATAACGCCTGTGCTATCACCGCGGCAATCTCGACCCGCACCTTGCCAAGGTCTTCCTTGATGGTGTTGCTTTCGTGAACGCGATAGACAATGTGCTCATGCTCGCGGTCGAGAAACACCGAACTCTGCGCGTAGGCAAACATCAGGAAATCGAGATCGTGGCAATAACGAAGCGGCTGGAAGCCTCCCGCTGCCTCCCATAGCGCGCGAGTAAATACCATGTTCGACGTCGTGGCGACGAAATTCTCGTTGAGAAGCGCGAGTTGAGGCAGCTTCCATTCGTCCAGAAAGTTCGCAGCGCGACCCAGCCAGTCGATTGCGATGCCGGTGTTCTGCCTTACGCTGTTATCGTCCATGATGCCGGGCTTCCCCGCTATCAAGCCCACGCCAGGGCTGTCATGCACGATCGCCCGCACACGCTCCAGTTTGGTAGGCGCAAAGACATCGTCTGAATTGAGCACCGCAATGTATTCGGAGCGGCTGATGCCGATCGCACGATTGATCGTATTGTGCGCCCCCGCGTTCTCCTGCTTGTGAAAGCGAGCGTGCGGCACTTTCGCCAGCATTTGCTCGGCAAGAGCAAAGCCGTTGTCCTTCGACCCATCGTCGATGAGGATGATCTCGTCGGCGGGCGACGTCTGTTCCAGAACGCTCTTGAGTGCCGCTTCAATGTAGCGTGCGTGGTTGTACAGCGGAATCACCACGGAGATTGTCGGTGTCGTAGGCGGCGCCGCTGCACGGCGTGATTTGAAGATCGACATATGAGGGATCAGAGAAGGTCGCAATGGCCAGACGAATAAAAGCGTCCGCTATTGAATATCAGTGTCGAAGAAGGGGAAATAGCGTGACTTGTACCGCAAATCGCGCGAACGTTCCTTGATGAAGCGAGCCGGATTGCCTGCAACGATCGTGTAGGGCTCGACGTCTCGCGTGACGACCGAGCCGGCGCCAATCACCGCGCCCTCGCCAATGCGAACGCCCGGGCTGATGATGGCACGCGCGCCAATCCAGACATGATCTTCAATAACGACCGGTTTGCACAAGCAGACGAAGTCGGGATTTTGCGGATCATGCGTAAGCGTCTGGATCAGCGTGTAGTGAGACACGTTGACGTTGTTGCCAATCGTAAGCGGCACGCGGCCGTCGAGATAGGTATAGCGATTGATGACGGTATTGTCGCCAATGGCAATGTGGTAGCCCGTCACGAAGCATCCCATTGCAATGCTCGAGTCGCGGCCGATCCTGACCTGGCAGAACCGCCGCAGGAACCAGTGACGAATACCGTACGGCATGTAGTTCATGAACAGGTGATTGCCCAGATAAAAGCATACAGCCGGCTTGAAACGCCACCTGATGAAGCGATAAAACTGCTTGGCTCTCCCTAGCATGTCGCACCCTCGCCCTTGTCTTAACGGCTTTTTTGCCGAACCGCGTTTTCAATGATCTCCTCATACCGCTTCACGATATTCGAGAAATCAAAACGCTCGTAGATTTTCCGGCGGCCGCCCTCACCTCTCGCTCGCCACTTTTCGCGATCGGACGCCATCTCGTTCATGGCCTCGGCAAGCACTGGCGCGATCTTGTAGTTGTGCGGCGCATAAGCCAGCTCGTCAAGCAGCCTGGAGTTCAGATCCGGCGTGTCGCCATATTCGTTGGGAACGAGAATGCCGATGTCGTTATCTTCGATGACTTCCGCGGACGCGCCGGTATCGGTCAATATCATCGGTTTGCGGTAGAACATTGCCTCGTTCATTGCAATGCTCCAGCCTTCGATGAACGAGGGCAGCAGGAAAGCGTCCGCGACGCGATGCACGTCCTCGACATCGGGGAAATAACCCGGCATCAGAATGTGCTGATCGAGACCGTGCTCCTTCAGATAGGCGCGAAGTGCATCCACATGCGGCGGATAAACCACGTTTCCCACGCACAGTATCTTCACGTCGCGGCGTTTTTGCAGCAGATGCCGCATTGCGTCCGCCATCACATAATGGCCCTTGTGCAGGTTGTAAGAGGCAATGTTGGCAAACACATAGTCGCTGTCAGCAAGGCCAAGTTCTGCACGCGTCAGCTTGACCGGCTTCTTTTCACGCGCTTCATGCTCTGCAATGATGAGACCATTGGGTACGGTAACAATCTTGCTCGCATCGACGCCCAGATTCCGCACCGCAAAGCGCGTAGCATTGTTCGACACGGAGACATAGCAATCGACGTACCGGTCACTACGTGCGAAAGCCTCGGCCTGCTCCGCCGAGAAAAAGGCATACACGTTGTGGATGAACGTAATGTTCGGGATCTGGTAGCGCGCAAAAAGCGGATAGCCTGCATTGGAGAAATGCGACATTGCGACGTCTATGCCCAGCTCCCTCAGCAGGCGGTCGTAGGCGCCCTGCTGATTGCTGGCCGGCAGGCCGATCACTCGCAAGCCGGCCTCTCGCGCTACGGCGCCGAGATGGCCGACCTTGCCCGGCGTAACGATGGTGACGTCAAAGCGCTGGCGGTCGAAAGCTATCGCCGAGTCCAGCACGACTTTCTCCAGACCGCCCTTGTCGAATGACGCCAGCTCGATCAGGACACCCAGCTTGCCGTCTGTGCGGCGCTGCGGACGCTTTCGCAACAAGGAAAAAATGGATTGCAACATAAAAATGCCCGGAACAGGTCGTTCGAAAGAATCGGTTAGTGGATCTGGAATGCGCTCGCGTCACTGAGGCGCGACTCGTCGACCAGACCAACGGAGTCGAGCAAGGCAGAAAACTTCGCGGCCACACTCTCGACCGAATACTCCGCCGAAGCCGCGAGGAAGCCTGCATCTGCAATACGCTGCCACAGTTGCGGGTCTTCATGTAGCCGAACGATGGCCGTTGCGATCTCTTCTGCGGTCTCGCCTTCCAGCACGTGCTCACCGTCGACGAGGCCCATGCCTTCGCTCGCCATTTTGCTCAGTACGCAAGGCAGGCCATGAAGCAAGCTCGACACGACCTTGCCTTTAATGCCTGCGCCGAATCGCAAAGGTGCCACGGAAAGCCGTGCGCCGCTCATGACCTCATCCAGGTCTTCGACGAAGCCAACTATCTTGACGCCGGTAGCAGGATTGTCGAGCGCCTGAATTGCCGGCGTGACATTGCTGCCGACCACGCGCAATTCCGCATGGGGCAAATGCTGGCGGACGATAGGCCAGATTTCTTCGACGAGGAACATCACGGCGTCGATATTCGGACGGTGCGCAAAACCTCCGACGAAGACCACGCCTGCGCGATCAGCGAACGTGCTGGTCGAGCGGACCGGCATTCGCGGAATCGGAATGCGGTGGACATTCACCTCTGGCAAGGTTTCCTTGACAATGTCGTATTCCAGGCGGCTCACCACAATGGTGGCGTCCGACAGGGTCATCGCGCGCAGTTCCTCGCGGCGTAGCGTCAACGCGTAATCGAGCGCGTCCGCCGAGCGTTCGTGAATGGCGATGCGCTCCTCGCGCAGATAATGCAGGTCCACGGTGCCGAACACGATCTTGGCGTTGACCTGCCGCTCGCGAAGTGGCTGGATGACGTGGCGGGCCACGATCACCCGCTGCACCAGCACAACCTGCGCGTCTTTAGCCTCTTCCAGTACGAGTTCGTTCAGGTGACCCAGGTCGCTCGCGTATTGAACCCGCACACCCCAACGTCGCAACGCATCGGCATAGCTTTCGAGCGGCTTTTCTTCGAACGCTGCGATGAAGCTGACCTGATAGCCAAAAGCATGAAAAATGCGCATGTACCAGAAGAGGTCGGCAGAGCCAGAGTCCTGGTCGGGCTTGGGCACGAACGCGTCGACCATGACAATCTTCGGCCTTGCTGCAAGCTTCAGCACGTTGCCGCCCGCACCCGCGGCAAAGACCTTCTCGAATCGCTGACGGATCGACCAGCGCTGGTGCGCAGCCTGCCACTTCCTGTTCGCATCGTTCGAAGCAGCGCGTTCAGCCTTCGAAAGCGGCAACCGGGTAAACCGGGCAAACGGCTGGAGGTAGGTGTTTTTGCCGAGAGCGGCCAGCAACAGTCCGATAGAAACGAGGCCTGCCTGAAACGGCTCGTCCTCGCCGAACTGCTGAGCGATTGCCTGCCATGCGTCCGCGCGAATTGCCACGAAGCCGGGCCCCGCGCAGGTCACGCGCATGACGGCATTGACCGCGGCGTCATCGGGCGTCACGCCTTCATAGTTCGGGCGCAGTCGCGCATCGGCGTCGATGGCCGCGCCGGCGGCGTCCACCGTCTCGGCGTCCTTGAGAATCAGTGCGCAAAGCGCTGCTGCATCGGGAAAGCGCGCGAAGCCTTCATCGATCGCAGCAAGCCACCCCGGGTGGGGGATAAGCCGGTCCGACACCAGCACGACAAATTCACCGCTCAAGCGGTCAATGCTGTTGCGCAATGCTGCAAGCGAATTGGGCGTGTCGGCATCTCCGAGAAAGCCGACTCCAAATTGCGTGGCAAGCGCCGGATTGGCCCTGCCCACGACGGACACCGAATAAGGAATGTCCGTGGTATAGGCGCTCAGCGCGGCGAGGCACTTCGGCAATGCACCTTCACTGCCTGACTCGATGACGAAGATGTTTGCGCGCGGTTGCGCCGCCTGCACAAATGGCACGGGCGATTGCGGAATAGATGCGACGCGGCTAGCGGGCGCAGCCGCACGCGAGCTGCCGTCCTGAGTAGATGGCGTATGGACGCCATGCGCCGTTGAAGCCAGTTTGCGCTTGACGGAGCGCAGCCGCTGAACGGCAAAACGCAGCGGCTCCGTCAGGCGCCATGACGCGGAACGGGTCAATGCATCGAGTTGTGCTCGCAGTTGCTCGTTTTCGTGCCTAAGCTCTGCGTCCGACGAGCCGACTGCCGGCTGCTGTCGGGCTTGCAAGGCCCGCAACGCTGCATTGGACTTCTTGACCTGCCTCGTCAATTCGGCCAATTGCTCGTGCAGGTCAGCCGGTTGCCCCTGCGGCGCAGTGGTGCTTGCCGTCAACCGGTTCAGACGCGCAATTTCCGTATCGCGAACAATGATCTCCTGATTCAGTCGTACCGTTTCCTGCGTAAGGCGGCCAACTTCCGCATCTCGAGCAAGCACCGCTTCCGTGAGCCGTACGGTCTCGCCGGTCAAACGCCCTATTTCATCGCCGCGCGCCATGGTTTCGGTCGTCAGCCTGGCAATCTCGACCGCCTGATCGCCAATGTGCCCATTGCGCGCGTTGTCGTAGCGCGCAAAGGACAGACTTCCTTCGAGCACATCGTCATTGGGCTCGGGCAACGGGCCGTCGGAGGCGATCGCCACGAAGTAGACCGGGTTGACGAGGCCCTGCGTCGAGGTGTACTCGCCGACCTCCGTCTCGGACCAGTAGGTCACTTCCCGTGCGCCGTTGCGCCCCTCGCGAAACAGCATTGAACCTGCCGTGGGCTTTTGCTCGTACAGCACAAAGTTCTTGAAGCCGGTCTTCAGCCATTGCACGAACTCCTCGCGATCGAGCTCGCGCACGTGATATTCGTTCGGCGGCGCACCAGCCGGCGAGTAGATTGGCCGGTTCGGCGTGGATATGATCATCAAGCCGTTCGGACGCAACACACGTTTCGCCTCGAGCATGAACGCCTCGTGCTCGTGGAAGTGCTCGAGGGTCTCGAACGAGTTCAGAATGTCGACGCACGCGTCCGGCAAGGGAATAGCCGTCGCGCTGCCATGCTCGTAGCGCAGATTGGGCTGGTCACCGTAGCGAGCGCGAGCGTTCTCCACGGCTTTTGCGTCGATATCCACGCCAACCACGGATTTTGCCGATTGCGCCAGCACTGCCGAGCCGTAGCCTTCGCCCGATGCAATATCGAGCACGTCCTTGCCTTCGCACAGGGGCGCAGAGAACAGATACCGGTGGTAGTGTTCGTACTGAATAGGGCCGGCAACGCCAGGAAGATAACGTTCCCCGGTGAATTCGTGGCCGTTCTCAGCGCCTTTGAACCTGAATGTTCTCGCTTGTGTTGTCATATTTGAAAGTCCTGGGCTACTGGCTTACTTACGCTGGTGACACTATCGGTAGTCTTTCCAAGGCCCGGTCTCGCGCAGCTCGAGTCATGCGCTGCCGGGCAGGGTGGGATTGCCGCGCTCAGGGCACGCTGGCTACGTCGAGATGAAGCATCGGAATGCCCAGGAGGGCGTGCCGGACTCGTGAAACGTGCGACTGAAGCGGCAATGCATCGTGGACCCAGTGAAGTTGGACGTGGTTGTACTGAGTACCTTCTGCCACTGCCACGTTGATCGAAAAATGGCCTTCGGGCAGCACCGGCATCACAAAGGAAAACTCGGCGCAGAGCACATTGTTTGCCTCGCAATGCACAGGCCGGTCCGCGAACGAAGCGAAGGTGTTTTCGCCAAACAGATCCTGCCCACGGTCGTTCTTGAGAAAGAATCCAACAATCGGAGAAGACAACGTTTCGCCAACGTTCACGGACACTTGCAGGGTCACAGGCTCGCCGCCGACAACCCACTCGAGGCGACGCTTTGCGCTGTCCACCAGCGCCACGTCGACAATCTGCGCTCCGCCCGACCCGAACGATTGCGAATGGCGATTGAAGTCCATCACCTGAATGTCGTTGCGCAAGGAAGACGCATTGATCACGCTGCGGCGCTCGTCGCACGGCAGAACGCTGCGCCTGGGGGCAGGCTGCCGCGCGGTGGCGGCCGCCGGCGCGGAAGAACTGTACCGGGCTTCGAGATACGCGGCACATACCTCTTCGGGATCGCCTTCAGCCATGACGTGACCGTGATCTATCCACACGACTTTGGAGCAAAGCTTCTTGATCGTCGAAGTGTCGTGGCTGACGAAAAGAATCGTGCCGCGCTTCTTGAATTCATGCAAAAAGCGAAAACACTTCTGATTGAAGAAAGCATCGCCAACAGCAAGCGCCTCATCGATCACGAGAATGTCTGCATCCACGTGCGCGATGACCGCGAAGGCAAGACGGACGAACATGCCGCTCGAGTAGGTCTTGACCGGTTGATCGACGAATTCGCCGATGTCCGCGAACGCGACGATGTCGTCATACCGCTCGTCGATTTGCTGACGGGTCAGGCCATAGAGCTGGGCGTTCAGATACACGTTTTCACGCCCCGTATACTCGACGTCAAATCCCGAGCCGAGCTCGAGCAGTGCGGCCACCTTGCCGCGTACGGTAATGTCTCCGGCAGTCGGAGCAAGCGTTCCGCAGACGATCTGCAACAGCGTGCTTTTGCCGGACCCGTTGCGACCGATGATTCCGACGGTTTCGCCGGCGGCAACCGAAAAGCTCACATCGTGCAGCGCCCAAAACACATTGGACAGCCCGTCGGCGCGGCGCAATGCGGCGCGCCTTGCAGCCGCACTCGGCGAAAAGCGCGCGGCGACACCGAATGCGCTCTTTTTCAACCGGTCGGCGGGACGTTCGTAAGAGGCAAAGCCCTTGCGAATGCCAGAAGCTTCGACTGCCAGGTGTTCCGACATATGAATTTTTCCTAAACTGCTCTCTTGTCGCTCAGCGACCGGCTCGTCCACCGCACGGACTTTGTGGGCCGCAATGCGAAGATGAACCGCCGGATCAGGTCATGGGGAGTAACCCGCGATTTTACCGCGTTTCGGTCATTTCACAATATGATAAACACTCGCTTCACGACGCGTCTCCGAGCGGGCAAAGGCCATGGGGACAAGCAGGACGCAGCGTCTGGCTGTGCGTCTGACAGGATCGATCCACACGCGCAACGGCGCCGCTAAAAAATTAATTTCAGGTTTTACACTTCGAGACACGAAGGCCAGTCTCGTCGGACTTGGAGCGCTGCCTCTATGAGATAATGCGCGACCACGAATAACAATCATCTCTGGCAAACAGACTGCTGCCGGTTGATCTGACCAATAGGCCCGGCAGCCGAGGACGCCCCTATCGGTGAACGCCAGTGGGGCCCGCGGGCGCTGATCCGCCGCGCCGAACCTCCAATTCCATCTCCGTAGAGCATCGACGACCGACATATGCATAGCTTTAGCGTTTCGCCACGATACCTCGCTGCATCGCTGGTGAAGAATCGGCGCCTCATGTTGGACCTCGCACGCCGCGACGCGGTCGGGCGATACAAGGGTTCGTTACTCGGCATACTCTGGTCGCTGCTCACTCCACTTCTGATGCTGACCATCTACACGTTCGTGTTCAGCACGGTGTTCAAATCCCGGTGGGGCGGCGGGGCGACCGCGGAGACCGCATCCAAAGGCGAATTCGCTGTCGTTCTGTTCGCCGGCATGATCATGTTCAACCTGTTTTCCGAGTGCGTGAGCCGGGCGCCGACCCTCATCCTGTCGCATGCCAACTTCGTGAAGAAGATCGTCTTTCCGCTCGAGATACTCCCGTGCGTGACGTTGCTTTCGGCAATGTTCCACCTTTGTGTGAGCGTACTGATCCTGCTGGTAGCGGAGTGGCTGATAGTAGGCGCTGTACCGCCCACTGCATTTCTGCTACCCATCGTGCTTGCCCCTCTTTGCGTGTTCATACTCGGTGTCAGCTGGACGCTGGCGGCCACAGGCGTGTACTTGCGCGACATCGGTCAAACCATAGGGATTGCGATTACGGCGCTGATGTTCCTGTCGCCCGTGTTTTTCCCTGTCTCGTCGCTGCCGGAACGCTTTCGCACGTTCGTCTATCTGAATCCCATGACCTATCCGATCGAGCAAAGCCGCGACGTCCTCGTCTGGGGCCACTCCATCGACTGGAGCCGCTGGGGCGTCTATACGGCAATCGCGCTTCTGGTCGCCTGGCTCGGGTTCGGATGGTTCCAGAAAACGCGTCGGGGATTTGCGGATGTCATCTGACATTGCGATCCGCGTCGCCTCGCTGACAAAAGGCTTCGAGTCTTACGAGCAGCCCTCGCATCGTCTGAAGCGAAGCATCCTTGGCCTGCTCGGGTCGCTGGCGCCGCTGCCGTCGCTACGGCGAGCACTCTTTGCGGGCGCTCAAAACTGCGTCCGTACCTTTTGGGCTCTGAAGGGGATCGACTTCGAGATCTCACGCGGCGAAACGGTCGGAATTATCGGACGCAACGGCTCGGGCAAAAGCACCCTGCTGCAGATTATCTGCGGCACCCTCGCTCCCACTGGCGGCGAAGTGCAAACGCGCGGCCGCATCGCGGCATTGCTGGAACTCGGCTCCGGATTCGACGTCGAGTACACCGGCCGCGAGAACATCTACATGAACGGGCAACTGCACGGTCTGAGCCGCGATCAGATCGATGCACGGCTCGAGCAGATTATCGAGTTCGCGGACATCGGCCACTTTATCGACCAGCCCGTCAAAACCTACTCCAGCGGCATGTTCGTGCGGCTCGCTTTTGCCGTTATCGCTCATGTGGACGCGGACATATTGGTGATCGACGAGGCACTGGCTGTCGGTGACGCATTCTTTACGCAAAAGTGCATGCGGTTTCTGCGCCGCTTTCAGCAAACGGGCACGGTCCTCTTCGTCAGCCATGATTCATCTGCTGTTCGCAGTCTGTGCTCGCGCGTAATCTGGCTCGACCGCGGCGAAATTCGCGAGACCGGCGAAGCGAGGCACGTCTGCACCAGCTATTTCGAGGCCTTCTATCGCCAGCAGCAAGGCGAGACCATGTCGTGGACAAGCTCCGAGGACCTGGAGGAAACCGCCTCCCGGACCAATGCGCAAGCTTCGCCCGCCCAGCCCACGCGCGCCGTGACTGCGGACCAGAGAGAGATGTTCGTGACAAACGCGGCTACGCCGGCCGCGTCGATCATCCCGCTTGACGTCGATCCACATAGCCTGCCTGCTCAGCGTGACGACCCACTCATCGAATCCGTGCACTTGCTCAGCGAGCAAAGCGCACCCGTCAGTTGGGTGGTTGGCGGCGAGCGAGTGCAGTTGCGCATTCGCGCAAGGCGACCGTCATCCGGTTCATTGCCGGTCTTCGCCTTTTTCGTGAAAGACAGGCTGGGCCAGCCGCTATTTGGCGACGACACTTCCCTCACGAATGCACACGAAGATGTAGCGTTGGACTCGTCGAGCGCGCTGGAGGCGGAATTCCTGTTCGACATGCCCATCCTTCCGCCCGGCGACTACGCATTTACTGCCCTGCTTCTCGTCAATGAGGCCGGTACGTTTGCCGTACGTGACTGTTTGCACGACGCACTGATCGTCAAATCGGAATCTACGAGCGTTTCTACCGGGCTCGTCGGCGTGCCCATGAGCAATGTAGCCCTCTTCGTGCGTGACGCCGTCGCGCAGGCTTGATGTTGTTTCGCACCCGAAGAACCCTTAACCATTGCAACAACGCGATTCGTTCGCGCCTTGAAAATGACGTCTGACCAGAAAGTCGACGATTCTCGACGCGCCCTGCTTCCGGGCACCGCACCTGCCGGATCAAACGTCGAAGCGGAACTCGCCGCAGCAACGCAGCGGATCGAACTGTTGGAGGAAAAGCTCTCGAGCGCTCTTGAGATGCTGAGCCAACATGTGTCGACGGAAAACGAACGGGTACGACTACAAGTCGAACTGCAGCAGGTTCTCAACTCGCCGTCGTGGCGCATCACCGCGCCTTTGCGCCGACTGTCCGCCATGGCTCGCGCCATCCGTCTCGTGTGGGGGACGATTCAGCGCCAGGCAAACGTGCAAGGCAGCTACGCCGGCGCCATCCGCCACTACGCTTCGGCACTGCGCCGCACCGGGTTGTCTGGCGCGCGCGATCATCTTCGCCGTCTGCAAAGCGGGGTTGGTTTCGCAGACAGACCGCCCCCGGAGGCCGTCTACAACGAGTGGATCGCCCGCTACGACACATTCAGCGAAACCGAGCGCGAAAAGGCACAGGAGATCATGGCGGCGTTCACGCGTCAGCCGCTCATTTCCGTGGTCGTGCCGACGTATAACAGCGACCCGGTGTTCCTGGAAGCGATGATCCAGTCGGTGCTGAACCAGGTCTATCCACACTGGGAATTGTGCATAGCAGACGACGCGTCCACTCGACCGGAGCCGGCGCAGATTCTGCGCAAGTACATGTCGCTAGATAGCCGGATCAAGGTCGTGTTTCGCGACGTGAACGGGCATATATCGGAAGCGAGCAACAGCGCGCTTGCGATTGCGACTGGCCAGTACATCGCGTTGCTGGACCACGACGATGTCCTGCCGGCCCATGCACTCTTCTCGGTGGCGCGCTACATCAACAAGCATCCCGACGCGCGGATGTTCTATAGCGACGAGGACAAGCTCACCGCCGACGGAAAGCGGACAATGCCGTACTTCAAGTGCGACTGGAACCCGCAGTTGTTTCTGTCCCAGAACATGTTCTCTCATCTGGGTGTCTTCGAAGCTGCGTTGGTGCGCGAGGCGGGCGGCTTCCGCAAAGGCTTTGAAGGGAGTCAGGACTACGACCTCACTTTACGCTGTGTAGAAATCGCCGGGCACGAAAAGGTCGTGCATATTCCTCACGTGCTTTACCACTGGCGTATTGCACCGGGCAGCACAGCCAGTAGCGGAAGCGAGAAACCCTATGCGCTGGTCGCCGCGATTCGCGCTCTGGAGGAACATCTCCAACGCATCCAGGCTGAAGCGACGGTCGAACAGGTTTTCGACGAGCCGCCCATCATGCGCGTTCGCTACGCGGTGCCTCACCCCGCCCCCAAGGTGTCGATCATCATCCCGACACGCGACGGCGTCGATTTGCTTCGCCAATGCATCGACAGCATTTTCCTGCGTACGATCTATCCTAACTACGAGATCATCGTCGTGGATAACGGAAGCGTCAAAGAAGAAACGTTGAGTTACTTCGCGCAGATCTCCGAGCAACGCAACGTGCGCATTCTTCGCGACGATTCACCGTTTAACTTCTCTGCGCTTAACAATCGCGCTGCGGCCGTTGCGACCGGCGAATATCTTTGTCTCCTGAACAACGACATCGAGGTCATTTCGCCGGACTGGCTCAACGAGATGGTGGGGGTCGCGGGCCAACCCGGTCACGGTGCGGTGGGCGCGGCGCTCTGGTATCCGGACAACACCTTGCAGCATGGGGGAGTTCTGATGGGGCTGGGCGGTGTGGCTGGCCATATCCATCACAAGATGAAACGCGGGCTGTTCGGCTATTTTGGCCGGGCAGTGATGCGGCAAAACCTTTCCGCGGTAACCGCGGCATGCCTCGTTATCCGTAAGTCGATTTACGACGAAGTCGGCGGACTGGATGAAGAACTCGCGGTTGCATTCAACGACGTTGATTTCTGCTTGCGAGTGGGCGAAGCGGGTTACAAAAACGTGTGGACGCCGCACGCTGAGCTGTACCATCACGAGTCGGCCACACGGGGCTCCGATATGGCCCCGGACAAGTACGACAGGTTTGTGAAAGAAGTTAGATGGATGGAGAAGCGTTGGGCGGACAAGCTCGCGTATGACCCAGCCTACAACCCGAATCTGACGCTGAACCCGCAACTGCCGTTATTCACGTTAGCGGATCCACCGCGCACGCACATACTCGACTGAAGATTGCGGTGTGCGTTCGTGTCGAAGAGTGCCACTGCTCGCCTCGTCGCCGCCGCTACACCTCGCTTAACGGCCGCGGTACGCGCCAAGCCGCCCGCGCAAACCGTCGCGAATCCCACGCCATACCATGACGAGGTGTTCTTTGCGTCGCTCGGGGAAAAAGCAGTAAATCACAATTCGAACGGGCAGCTTCACCAGTTCGGTGCTTTTCCACGTCACCGGCATTGATGAGCGCTTCATCAATGCAACGACATTGCGGAATTGATAGTAGTGCCGCAGTGGTCCATGCATCGGATAGCTGCGCCCCAACACGCGGACCGGTTCCCCACCGAGTTCGTGACTCATACGAACCCAGGGCACGCCAAGAACGCGGAAGCCTTTCTGCTTCGCGCGGACACACCATTCCAGATCGACGAAATCAATGAACAGCGCGTCGTCCATCGGGCCGATGTCCGCCCACCAGCGAAGGTTGATGCACGAGCCGGAAGAAATGAGGAAGTCGACGTCGATCGGCTCATCGCCAGTCGGAGAGATGCGCTCGAGCGTCCACCATTTGAAGCGAACGAACGGCGCGACACCGCGCAAGCGAGGGTCGTCGTACGCCGGTCCGACCAGCGCCACCCGTTCTTGCGATGCGTTGGCGCGCGCAATGATGGCCGGCAACTCGGTCAACAGCGACGCAGGCGGTTCGCTATCCTGGTCGAACAGAATCGCGACCTCGAATCCCTCGCGAATCAGTAGTTCGATACCCTGGTTGATTGCGGTTGCAATACCGAGATTCTCACCATTGCACAGGTATTCAATCGAATCTGATAAGCCGAGTTCGCTTTTGCCGCGTAAAGAAGGCGTGTTGTCGACCACGACGCAGCGCATTGTGGCTGCAAGACGGTTGGCGCGCTCAACGCAGGCGGCGTCCGGATGGTAGAGAACCACGACTGCGCCTGAGCGTGGCTTCCGCACTTCGCCGCCGTTCACCTCGTAGCCAGGCAAAGGCGCAATGCTTCACGCCAATCAGGCGCGCGTACACCGAATGTGGCAGCGAGCTTTTCGTTCGACATGCGCGAATTGCTCGGGCGCGTGGCCGGCGTTGGATAGGCCGCAGCAGGAATAGGCTTTACAGTCGGCTTCTTTTCAAGCTCCGAGAACTCGAAAATGGCTTCAGCAAAACCGTGCCACGACGTGGCACCCGAGGCGGTGAGGTGATAAATGCCGGAATGCTTTTCCCACCAATCGGACTGATTGGGTGCAACGGCTTGTGCGAGCACGTTGGCGCTTAGGGCCGCAATCGTATTGGCCCACGTGGGCGCTCCGAACTGGTCAGCTACCACGCTCAGTTCGCTACGCTCCGCGCCAAGACGCAACATGGTGAGCAAGAAGTTCTTGCCTCGTGTTCCGTATACCCAGCTCGTGCGGAAAATCAGATGCGAGCAGCCGGAGTTCGCAATGGCCTGCTCGCCAGCGAGCTTGCTTTTGCCGTAGACGTTCTGTGGGTTGACGGGGTCGTCCTCCGCGTAAAGGCCGGATTTCGTTCCGTCAAATACATAGTCCGTCGAATAATGGACGAGCGCCGCTCCGATTTTTCTGGCTTCTTCAGCCAGCACGCCGGGCGCTTCGGCATTGAGCCGCATGGCCGCGTCGACGTCGGTTTCAGCCTTGTCGACCGCAGTGTGCGCTGCGGGATTCACAATCAGGCCCGGCCTTATTTCGCGGACCACTCGACGCACCTGATCCAGATCGGCCAGATCCAGTCCGCTACGGTCTAGCGCGACGACTTTGCCCAAGCCCTGGAGTGTTCGTGCCAGTTCAAAACCGACCTGGCCATTCACTCCGGTGAGGAGGATTGTTTGTTCTTTACCCGCGTTCATACGGCCTCAGGCGAAATGCTCTGCGTCACCCAACCGCTTCCCCGCCGCGTCCTTCGCTGCGAGCAGCGGCTCGAAGTCGATAGGCCACTCGATGCCAATTTCCGGGTCGTTCCAGACGATGCTGCGCTCGTGCTCGGGAAACCAGTAGTCGGTAGTCTTATAGAGAAACTGGGCGGACTCGGACAGCACCACAAACCCATGCGCAAACCCAGGCGGCACCCAAAGTTGCCGATGGTTCTCCACCGACAGCGTCACTCCCACCCACTTCCCGAAATTCGGCGAACTCTTGCGAATGTCCACCGCGACGTCGAACACCTCGCCTTCCACCACACGCACCAGCTTGCCCTGCGCATGCTGAATCTGATAATGCAGGCCGCGCAGCACGCCCTTGGCGGAGCGCGAATGATTGTCCTGCACGAACGTCACGCCAGGCTCGACGTGCTCCGCGAACTCCAACGCGTTGAAGCTCTCGTAGAAATAGCCGCGCGCATCGCCGAACACCTTCGGCTCGACGATCTTGACTTCAGGCAGCGCCGTAGCGGTTACTTGGATGGCCATGCGACTTGGTCCGTAAGAATGTTTTGCAGATACTTGCCATAGGCGTTTTTCGCGAGCGGCGCGGCGAGCGCGAGCAACTGCTCGGCGCCGATCCACTGCCGGCGGTACGCGATTTCCTCGGGACAGGCGACCACGAGGCCCTGGCGCTTCTGCAAGGTCGCGATGAAGGTGGCCGCTTCGATCAGCGAATCATGCGTGCCCGTGTCGAGCCACGCATAGCCGCGGCCCATGATCTCGACGTTCAACGCGGCGTTGGCGAGGTAACGCGAATTGACGTCGGTAATTTCGAGCTCGCCGCGCGGCGACGGCTTGATATCCGCAGCGATGTCGCAGACCTGCTTGTCGTAGAAGTAGAGGCCCGTGACCGCGTAGTTCGAACGCGGTTTGGCAGGCTTTTCCTCAATCGACAGGGCGCGGAACTGCTTGTCGAACTCGACCACGCCATAGCGCTCCGGATCGTGCACGTGGTAGGCGAACACGGTCGCGCCTTCGGCCTGATTGTTCGCGCGCTCGAGCTGCTTTGCGAGATCGTGGCCGTAGAAAATGTTGTCGCCGAGAATCAGCGCCGACGGATCGTTGCCGACAAACTCGCGCCCGATGATGAACGCCTGCGCGAGACCGTCCGGCGAAGGCTGAACCGCGTACTGAATGTTCATGCCCCACTGGCTGCCGTCGCCGAGCATCGCTTCAAAGCGCGGGGTGTCCTGCGGCGTGGAGATGATCAGCACGTCGCGAATACCCGCCACCATCAGCGTGGAAAGCGGGTAGTAGATCATCGGCTTGTCGTACACCGGCAGCAGTTGCTTGGAGACGACATGCGTGATCGGATACAGCCGCGTGCCCGATCCGCCCGCGAGAATAATGCCTTTGCGCGCCATGGCTATGCCCTTACGCGCGCTGCGCGTAGTTCGTCTCAACCCACTTGCGGTACTCGCCCGAAGCGACTTCGTCAGACCACGCCTGATTGTCGAGATACCACTGGACCGTTTTGGCCAGACCCGTCTCGAAGGTTTCGGCCGGCTTCCAGCCGAGCTCGCGTTCGAGCTTGCGCGCGTCGATTGCGTAACGGCGGTCGTGGCCCGGGCGGTCCTTCACGTAAGTGATCTGGTCGCGGTACGAACCCGCCGCCTTCGGACGAAGCTTGTCGAGCAGATCGCACAGCGTGTGCACGACCTCGAGGTTCTTTTTCTCGTTCCAGCCGCCCACGTTGTACGTCTCGCCCGGCACGCCGCGCGCGAGCACTTCGCGAATCGCGCTGCAATGGTCGCCCACATACAGCCAGTCGCGCACGTTCTGCCCGTCGCCGTACACCGGCAGCGGTTTGCCGCCGAGCGCATTGGCGATCATCAGCGGAATCAGTTTTTCGGGGAACTGGTACGGACCGTAGTTGTTCGAGCAGTTCGTGGTGAGCACCGGCAAACCGTACGTGTGATGGTACGCACGCACGAGGTGGTCCGAACCCGCTTTGGTAGCCGAATACGGGCTATTGGGCGCGTACGGCGTGGTTTCGGAGAACTGCGGATCGGTTGCGGAAAGCGAGCCGAACACTTCGTCGGTCGAAACGTGCAGGAAGCGGAACGCGGCCTTGTCGGCCTCGCCGAGCGTGTTCCAGTAGCTTCGCGCGGCTTCGAGCAGCGTGAAGGTGCCCACGACGTTGGTCTGCACGAAATCGGCGGGACCGTGGATTGAACGGTCCACGTGACTTTCGGCGGCGAAGTGCAGCACGGCGCGCGGCTTGTGCTCGGCAAACAGGGCGTCCATGGCGGCGCGGTCGCAAATGTCCGCGCGCACGAAAACATGCTTGGGGTTACCCTGTTGCGACTTGAGCGTGCCGAGATTGCCGGCATAGGTCAGCTTGTCAACGTTCAGCACCGCTTCGTCCGACGTATTTAGCCAGTCGAGCACGAAATTGGCGCCGATAAAGCCGGCACCGCCCGTTACCAGAATCATGAAATTCCCTTCCAGATGTCAGCGGCAGCCCCGGCCATTGGTCGGCCGGCCCGCTCGCCACGCGTTGTGGAGTCTGTTTATTTCGGCGCCCGCGGCCTGTACACACAGTACGCAGACGCTCAGACGCCAATCTTATGAACCCCAGATTATAAAGCCGTGGAGAACAAAAACTAGGACCCTAACAACTTGAAACAGCTTGACAAGCGGCGTTTCAGCTGCATTTTCCGCGACATGACGTACACCGTTCATGCCCACCGGATCGCCACAGCGCATACGTAAGGATTTTGTACGATCGCACGCGTTATCCGATACACGCAGTACGTGCCGCAAAAGCGTTGAGGGACGGATCGGGCGCGGGCCGCGCCCGATCCGGGCCCGGCGCGCGTTGGGCGGACCGGCGAGCGCCAGCCCGCCTGTTTTCAGGCGGCCAGCATCCAGCGCAGCGTATCCATGAACGGAATGGCCTGCACCTGCGGAACCAGCGCGCGCAGCTTGGCGGGCGACCCGGCGAGCACTTTGACGTCGGTTTGCCGCACGAATGCAGGGTTGATATTCACCTGCAGCTTGTGGCCGGTCAGATCGCTTGCGGCGGACAGAATCTCGCGCAGCGTATAGGGCGTGCCCGTGCAGACGTTCACTGTCTCGCTCGTCGCGTCGGAATCGAGCAGGGCTTCGTAAGCGCGCACCACATAACGCACGTCGGAGAAATCGCGCGCTACGTCGATATTGCCCAACTCGATGGACGGCTCGCGCCGCGCGAAATGCTCGACGATCTTCGGCACGAGGAAGTTGGACGCCTGTCCGCGGCCGGTGTAGTTGAACGGCCGCACGATCAGAATAGGCAGACGGTCGAACCACGTGTGCACCATCGTTTCCATGGCCGCCTTGCTCGCCGCATAGTGATTGACCGGCGTGAGCGGAAAGCTTTCGTCGATCGCATCGCTCGTCACGTTGCCGTACACATTCGCACTGCTCGCAATCAGCGCCTTGCGCGGCGTGTGGCCGGTCGCGGCGCAAGCCTCCAGCAGATTCAGCGTGCCCAGCACATTGACGCGGTAGAAGTCGAGCGGATCGTCATGCCCGACAAAGCTGATCGCGGCAAGGTGCACGATGTAATCGGGCCGCACGGTTTCGATCACGCGCCGGCAGTTTTCCGGCGAGGTAATGTCGAGCCGCAGGCGGGTGGGTGTTTGCTCTTCGTCGCGACCGGCGAAGGTTTCGATCACGGTATGGCCGCGCTCGCGCAAGTTGTCCACCAGATAGCGGCCAGTAAAGCCGCCCGCCCCGGTGACGAGCGTGCGGACGGGTTGCTGCGCATGGAAAGACGACATGCATTCTCCGTTCACGAGGGTCATCCTGTTGTGATGCAATATCGCGCCAGTCGTTCACTGCAAGCCGACGCGCGCGCGCAAAAAAGACGCCGCGTGGCCGCACCAACCGATGCCGGCGCCGCAAACGGGCTATTATGTCACGCTCTTTTGCTGCACCGCCTCAACGCGGCACGCGCCGTGCGCCGCCGCGTGTATCGAACCGCCAACATTCTGTCGATGACACCGTCCAACGCGCCTCCCTTCGCTTCATTCACTGTGCAGCAGCGCCCCGCGCCACTCGCTTTCGGCGATCTGCAAGGTTGCCGCACGCCGTTCCAGCGCCTCTTGGCGAAGGCCGCGCCGCCGGCCGACGCGCCGCTGTGGTTCGCGGGCGACCTGATCAACCGCGGCACCGAATCGCTTGCCACGCTGCGCGACATCATCGCGCTCGGCGAGCGTGCGGTGCCGGTGCTGGGCAATCATGACCTGCATCTGCTGTCGGTATCGGCGGGAATTCGCAAATCGAAAAAAGGCGACACGATCGACGAAATTCTTGCCGCGCCCGACGCCGCCGATCTGCTCGAATGGGTGCGCCACCGCCCGATCGCCCACTACGAAAACGGCATGCTGATGGTGCATGCGGGCGTGCTGCCGCAGTGGGACGTGAACCTCACACTGGAACTCGCCGACGAATTGCAGCGGGCGCTACGCGCGCCGAACTGGAAAGAAACGCTGGCGGGCCTGTACGGCAACGAGCCGAGTCTGTGGACGCCGGATCTGAAAGGCATCGAGCGGCTGCGCGTGACATGCAGCGCGTTGACGCGCGTACGCTTTTGCAATGCTGAAGGCGCGATGGATTTCAGCAGCAGCGGCGGCCTGAACGCCGCGCCGCCTGGCTGCATGCCGTGGTTCGACGTGCCGTGGCGCAAGACCGCCGACGTGACCGTGGTGTTCGGCCATTGGGCCGCGCTCGGTTTGACGTTGCGCGACAACCTGATCGGGCTCGATTCGGGCTGCGTATGGGGCGAAAAACTCTCCGCAGTGCGGCTCGCGCCAAATCCCGCGGAGCGCACGCTGACTCAGGTGGAATGCGAGAACTGCCGCGCGCGCGGCGGCAACGCGACAGCGCTCTGAAGCGCTTCTTCAGACGCTCGGCGAGCGGCCTGACGGATCAGCCGGTTCGATCAGCGTCTCGCCGGCCGCGTAGGGCTCGCTCGGCTCCTGGATCAGCGCGCCGCTCGCCGCCGTGCCGCCCTGCATTTCACGCAGCGCGGCGGCAATCACGCCCTGCGCTTCGGCGGCCAACGCGCGCCGATCCGCGCCCGGCGCGAGCGGCCCGCACACGTACACGTGCGCGGTCAACGGCCCGCCGCGTAGCAACAGATTGAGCGAATCGGCAAGCGACAGATCGTCGATATACGCAGGCGCCGTGGACTGCCGGCCCTGGGCGTCCTCGTACATGATGCACAGCGGCTGCACCGGCACGCAGGCTGACACCGCCGCCTGAAACATGTTCGCGTGAAACGGCAGCAGCGCGAGACCGTCGGACGTGGTGCCCTCGGGAAACACGCACATCAATTCGCCTGCGCTCAAACGGTCGGACAGCTCATGCATGATTCGCTTCGCTTCGCTGCGTTTCTCGCGCTGGATAAACACGGTGTCGAGCTGCTCTGCAAGCCAGCCGACCAGCGGCCACTGGCGAATCTCCGCCTTTGAGACAAACGGGGTCGGCCGCCACGCATTGATCACGTAGATGTCGATCCACGAAATGTGGTTGGCCACCACCAGCGCGCCGCGGTCGAGCCGCGCGCCGTCGTTATGCACGACGAGGCGCATGCCGCACAGCCGCAGCATTTTCAGCGACCACGCGCGATTGAGTGCGTGGCGGCGGTCCGCGTCGGCTTTCGGAAAACGCGTTGCGACGATCCACATGCCGTGCAGCAGATGCGCGATGAGACGGGCTTTGCGTAACGCGAGCTTCATGGTCGGAGCTTTTTCTGGCGGGTCAATATGGGCTCGATGCAGGCACCCTGAGGGCCCGGTGCTTGAATCGTGCAGCGCATTGGCGCCCCGCGGTCGTGCCGTGCATTTCAGCGCTGCTCGAACGCGACGCGACCGGACACGATGGTCGCGCGCACACGCGCCGGCAGTTCATAACCGAGGAACGGCGTATTGTGCCCCTGGCTCTTCAGCGCGCGCGGCTCGACGCGCCAGTGCGCGTGACGGTCGAACACGCACAAGTCGGCCACGCTGCCGACTGCGACGCGGCCGGCAGCCTCGAGATCGAGCACTTGAGCGGGCGAGGCGGTAATCCGGTTGAGCGCTTTCGCGAGCGGCAGACCGGCTTCGTCGGCCCACTTCACCGTGAGCGACAGGAACAGCTCGAGGCTCGTCGCGCCCGGCGTGGCTTCGGCAAACGGCAGCAGTTTTTCGTCGTCGTCGACCGGCGTGTGGTCCGAGCAGATTGCGTCGATCGTGCCGTCGACGAGACCGGCGCGAATCGCTTCGCGATCGCGCTGCTGGCGCAGCGGCGGGTCGAGCCGGAACTGCGCGTCGAAGTAGCCGATGTCCAGATCGATCAGATGCACGTGATTCACCGTGACGTCGCACGAAACGGGTAGACCCTCGGCCTTGGCCGCGCGCACGAGCGCAATGCCCGCCGCCGACGACACGTGCGACAGATGCACTCGCGCACCGGTCACGCGCACGAGTTCGAAGATGGTATGCAGCGCGATGGTTTCAGCGGCGACAGGCACGCCGGAAAGACCGAGGCGCGACGCAAGCGCACCGCTCGCGGCCACACCGCCCTTGCCAAGATACGCGTCCACCGGACGCAGCCAAACCGTGAAGCCATAGGTTTTCGCGTATTGCAGCGCTCGCATGAGCACCTGCGTGTCGACCACCGGCGCGTCGGCCTGCGAAAAGCCGATGCAACCCGCCTCGGTCAGCTCGACCATTTCGGTGATCACCTGGCCTTTCAGGCCGACGGTCAACGCGCCGAGCGGGTACACGTGCGCCTGATCCAGATTGCGCGCGCGGAATTTGAGCATTTCGACGAGGCCGGGTTCGTCGAGCGTCGGATCGGTGTCCGGCGGACACACGAGGCTCGTCACGCCGCCCGCGAGCGCCGCGGCCATTTCGGATTCGAGCGTGGCCTTGTGTTCGTAGCCCGGCTCGCGCAGACGCGCGGACAGATCGACGAGACCTGGCGCGATGTGCAGGCCGCGCGCGTCGATGGTTTGCGTCGCCTCGAAATCGGCGGGCGCGTTGCCGAGCGCGACGATCTTGCCCGCCACGATAAAAATGTCCTGCTGCTGTTCGGTGCCTGCTGCCGGATCGATCAGCGTGCCGCCTTGAATGTGAATCTTCATGCGCTGCCTTTTTGTTTCAGCCGGTTTGGCCAGATTCTGCGTTGTTTGCCGCGTGTGCGTGGTTCCGTGCGGGTGGTTTGCGCGAGGCGTGCTGGCTCTGGTCACGCATCCGTCGCTGCTCAGTCGCCGCTCAATCGCTGCTCAATCGTTGTTGCCCGCGACAATGCCCATCACCGCCATGCGCACCGCAATACCGAACGTCACCTGATTCAGGATCACGGACTGCGGACCGTCCGCGACCTGCGAGTCGATCTCGACTCCGCGGTTCATCGGGCCCGGGTGCATCACGATTGCGTCGGGCTTCGCGAACGCGAGCCGCTCGGGCGTCAGGCCCCAGCTCTTGAAATACTCCTGTGCCGAGGGCAGCAGCGCGCCGCTCATGCGCTCGTTCTGCAGACGCAGCATGATGATCACGTCAACGTCTTTCAGCCCTTCGTCCAGGTTGTGGAACACCCGCACGCCCATCTGTTCGAGGCCGCCCGGCAGCAGCGTGCGCGGGCCGATCGCACGCACTTCGGGCACGCCGAGCGTGGTGAGCGCATGAATGTCCGAGCGCGCGACCCGCGAATGCAGAATGTCGCCGACAATCGCCACGCGCAGATTCGTGAAGTCCTTCTTGTAGTGGCGAATCGTGTACATGTCGAGCAGCCCCTGCGTGGGGTGCGCGTGACGGCCGTCGCCGGCATTGATCACGTGCACGTGCGGCGCACAGTGCTGCGCGATCAGATACGGCGCGCCGCTCGACGCATGGCGCACGACGAACATGTCGGCGTGCATGGCCGACAGGTTGTTGATCGTATCCAGCAGCGATTCGCCCTTGCTCGTCGACGACGCATTGATGTTCAGATTCAGCACATCCGCGGACAAACGCGTGGCCGCAATCTCGAACGTGGTGCGCGTGCGCGTGGAATTTTCGAAGAACAGATTGAACACCGACTTGCCGCGCAGAAGCGGCACCTTCTTCACCTCGCGATCCGTCACGCTGACGAACTGGCTCGCGGTGTCCAGAATGTGATTGACGATGGCCTTCGGCAAACCCTCGATCGACAACAGGTGTTTGAGCTCGCCGTTTTTCGTGAGCTGCGGGTTGCCCTTCAGAAAGCCATAACGGAAGCGCTCGGTGGCGTTATCGGCGGAGTCCTGCGGGGCCTGGGTGGCGGTGTTCATGATGTACCTGCTTGAAATACGGGCTTGAACGTGTGGGTGCGATGCGAAGTGCGCGTTGGGCGCTGGCTGCCGGGTGTCGCTCGGCTTACGTTTCGTGTTTCGTTGCGTGTGTTGTTTCGTGTTTTGCTGCTGGTCACTCAGGCGACGCGGCTCGCGTGGCTGGCGCGGGACCCTGCGGGCGGCGCGGCGCTTTTATCGTGTCGCCTGCCTGGTTTTCGCGCCGCACTTGCCGCGCTGCCAGATGCCGCAATAGCTGCAACCTCGCTGCCCGATTAGCCGTAGCACTCAATCAACGCGTGCTTCGGTGTGGAACGTAAACCGCGTCTCGCCCGCGGCGCCGCTTTCGTCGCGCGCGAGCACGAGCGTGGCGTCCGCGGGTATCTCCACCACCCCGCCGACGAAGCGCGCCGCCACCGGCAGCTCGCGTCCGCCGCGGTCGGCGAGCACCGCCAGTTCGACCGCCGCCGGGCGGCCATAGTCGTACAGCTCATTGAGCGCCGCGCGAATCGTGCGGCCGGTGTACAGCACGTCGTCGACGAGCACGATGCGCCGGCCGTCGACGGAAAACGGCAGCGAGGTCGGGCTCGCCTGTGCGTGCAGGCCCTTCTTCGCGTAGTCGTCGCGATGCAGCGCGACGTTGATCACGCCGAAGCTCGCCAGATTCAAGTCGCGCGCAAGCCGTTCGGCAAGCCACGCGCCGCCGCTGTGAATGCCGGCAAGCACGGCGCCGCCCTCGACCGCACCGAGCTTCTCGCCATAGGCAGAGCGGATCTGATCGAGCAGCGCGCGGTATAGCGCTTCGGCGTCAATGGAACTCATGGTTGTCGGAAAGTCCGTCAAGATATTGCTGAAGGATGATGCTGGCGGCTTCTGCGTCGAGCCGATCCGCGCGGCCCTTGGTGGCGCGCAGGCCCGCCTCTGCCTCGACCGACGAATAGCGCTCGTCGACCCATGTCACCGGTAGATTGAAACGGCCGTTCAGCTGGTTGCCGAAGCGCCTCGCAAGCTGCGTCATTTCATGCGGCGTGCCGTCCGGATGCATGGGCAAGCCGACGACGAGCGCGTCCGGCTTCCATTCGGCAATCAGCTTGCCGACTTCCGCAAAGCGATATTCACGGCTGCGATTCTCCACAATGACGAGCGGCCGCGCGCTTTTCGTGAGCGAATTGCCGACCGCCACGCCGATGCGCTTCTCGCCGTAGTCGAACGCAAGCAGCGTCGCCTCACGCGCGCGCGCCAGGCTCATGCGGCGCCTCTCATGCGTGCCCGGCCTCGCCCGACAGCATGGACAGCGAGACGCCGAGCAGCGCGAGCGCGGCTTCAAAGCGCTCTTCGGCGGGCACGTCGAACACGATTTTCGGATCGGCCTCGACCGTCAGCCAGCCGTTTTTGGAGATCTCTTCTTCGAGCTGACCCGCGCCCCAGCCGGCGTGACCGAGCGTGAGCAGGAAGCGCTCCGGACCGGTGCCGCTGGCGACCGCCTCGAGCACGTCTTTCGAGGTGGTCATTTCCAGCCCGCCCGGCACCGACATGGACGACGTGTAGGTATTGCCGTCTTTCGGATCGTGCAGCACGAAGCCGCGCTCGGTTTGCACCGGACCGCCGAAGTAAACCGGAACGTGAAGAAGAGGCTCGATTTCGAGCTTGAGGTCGATGCGACTGAAGAGCGCTTGCAGGTCGATGTCGGTCGGCCGGTTGATCACGAGGCCGAGCGCGCCGCGCTCACTGTGATCGCAAAGGTAAACCACCGTTCCGGAAAACGTCGGATCGGCCATGTTGGGCATGGCGATCAGGAACTGGTTGGTCAGATTGATGCGATCGGTACTCTTGGACATAGTTCGGATTTTAGCAAAGACGATGCAGGATGGCGGGCTTTGAGCGTGGAGCGGCGACGTGAATCGTGAAAGCGTACCGCGAGCCATCTACGGCGAAGCATGTTGCACTCTATCACGCACGCGGGCCTCGCCATGCCGCGTGTTCGAGCGGCGCGCCGGTTCTATCGTGGCCGGTCTGGCGGGGCCGCTGCGCGGGGTTTGCGGGGCTCGCGCCTCGTAGTGCTCTTCATGGTGCGCTGTTTGTTCGTCACTCCGTGGGCGATGGCGCTCGCGCGTCACTGCTTGTGCACTGCAGCTTATGGGCCGGTGCTCGTGCGCGGCTGCTGATTCCCCGCCTACGTGCCTCCTTTGGCGCCTTTTGCATGCCGCTCGTTCCCGAGGCGTTCCGCGCGTTCGAACCTATCGCATGCCCGCAACGATCCAGGTTCAAGCACCAGCTATGCACCCGTCACGCGCCGCCCTGCTCGATCGCCCGCGTCAGCGCGGCCAGCGCCGCGCTGCTCGCGGGCGGCGCCACACCCGCGGCCACCTTGTGCAACGTGGCCCGCAACGCCTCAGCGGCTTGTTCGAGCGCGCTGGCCGCGGGAGCGTCGACGATTACATGCGCGCGCACCGCAGGCGTCGAGACGCCCCCATGCGCGCGGCGGCGCCACGCGAGCCCAAGCGCATCGGCCAGCAGCGCGACATGGCCGAGGCCTAGCGCGCAAGCCGCGGACCCGAGCCGGTATGCGGCGTCGCCCGCCTGCAGCGCTTCGCCTGGGTCGGCTTTCTCGGGCTGATCGGCGGCACGCGCATGGTCGGCGAGCGCGGCGATGGCCGCATCGGCCGTCTGCAGGAAATCTTCGTAGGCATGCGCATTGACGCTCAGCACGCCCAGTTCGCGCGTCAGCGAAGTGCGCGCGCTGAACGACTGCGCCTCGACCGCGCCCGCTTCCCAAAGCATTTCGGATGCCTGGGTGCCCGCGACGTGCCAGTCGACCGTCAAGCCGTAGTCGTGCAGCACCTCGACCTGGTCGGCGTCTTCGGCGGCCGCGCCGAACAGCGCATAGTCGCGCCACAGCAGCGCAAGCGTGGCCCGCACGAGCGAGCGCTGCGCGCGCTCGATGCCGCGCGCATGCTCGGCAAGCGCCAGATTGCAGCGCGCGTAAAAGCGGCGCGCGTCCGGCTCGCCCGCCGCGCGCCCGCTCACGCGCAACGCACGCGCGCACGCCTTCGCGAGGCGCCAGAAATCGTAGGGATCGGGACCGGAAAGTTCCGTGAACACCGCGTCCAGTTCGTCCAGCGCGGCTTCGGTTGCCGCGCGCGCCGCCATGCTGCCGCTGTCCGGTTGCGAGCGCAGCACCGGCAGCAGCGCCCGTTCGTAGCGCGCGCGCAGATGCGCCAGTTGCTCAGCCGGCTGCACATGAAACGACACCGGCGGCACGGGCCGCGCGGTCAGCGCGAGATCTTCGAACGCAACCGGGGATGCCGCCGTGTGCTCGCCCAGCTCGGCGCACAGCACCCGGTAATGGTTGAAGAGCGTGGGCGAGCAGGCCAGCTCGCGAAGATTGTGACGCTCCAGTGCCGCCCGGAAATCGCGCAGCGCCGCCCCGAAGCCGGGCCGCACGCTCTCGGCCTCCGCGGGATCGCCCGCGGCGAGCGGCGAGAGGCGCACCAGCACGTCGGCGAAACGCGTCGCGCTCAGCCAGCCGGCGCTGCGCAGT
Source organism: Paraburkholderia phenoliruptrix (assembly GCF_019511605.1). Taxonomy (GTDB): domain Bacteria; phylum Pseudomonadota; class Gammaproteobacteria; order Burkholderiales; family Burkholderiaceae; genus Paraburkholderia; species Paraburkholderia phenoliruptrix_A. The sequence continues at coordinate 97,334 of NZ_JAEUAV010000011.1, forward strand.
GCGTGCGCGGCGCGCACTAGCGCGGTGGTGCAGCCGGTGTGCTGCTCGAAGGCCAACAGCGCCTCCGCCAGCGCGAGTTCCGCGGGACGGACAGCGCCGCCGCGCGGGTTAGGCAAAGCGTCGAAGGAAACTGGGGCTGCGGATCGAAGAGTCATGAGTGGGCGACAGAAACTCGGCGGGCCGCCGTTGCGCGCCGCGCGCACACTGAGCGCCTTACGCGCGAACCGGCCACTGAACGATGACAAACACGCAATGAGAAATGCGCCACGCCAGACACGCAACAACCGATGCGCGAGTGACGCGAGCGCACTGACGAATGCTGAACGACCGGTGCGGAACGACCAATCGCCGCAACGAGCCGGCTATCCCAGCTTACGCCTGCGACACTGCCGGTACGGCGACGTTCCGGCGCGATACGACACCCGGCCGCGCGCCGCCGGCCGCCAACCGGCTTCAGATCTGGACCATCTCGAAGTCTTCCTTGCGCGCGCCGCATTCCGGGCAGGTCCAATTGATCGGAACGTCCGCCCAGCGCGTGCCCGGCGCAATGCCTTCGTCCGGCAAACCGGCTTCTTCGTCGTAAATCCAGCCGCAAATCAGGCACATCCAGCTTTGATATTCCATTCTTGTGTCGCGTCGTGAAGTCCGGGGAAACGGGAGCCATGATGGTACCGTGTTGCCGCCCCCATGCCTAGCAATGGCAAATGCCGAATCCGCGCCGACAATGGAAGCCCGCAACACCGGGCGACGGGAGCCGGCGCCGTATGCGGCGTCGCGCCACAGCCTGGCCGCGCGAGGCGGAGCGCGCCGTCACGATGCGAAAAAACGCCCCCGCCCCGGTTTAGGACGCATAATTGAGCCGATTGCACACTCAGTGCACCAAAACACTGCTCCTTTCAAATCTTCATGCCCAGCGACACGCCTCCGATCGTCCTCACCTTCGGCCTTTCCGATCCCACCGGCGGCTCCGGCCTGCAAGCCGACCTCATGACCCTTGCCAGCATGGGCTGTCATGGCGTTTCCGTGCTAACCGGCTACACCGTGCGCGATTCGGCGACATGCGACGAGGTCAACGGGCTCGACCCTGAAGTGGTGGCGACTCAGGCGCGCATGCTGCTCGAGGACATGCCGATCGCGGCGTTCAAGGTCGGCGCCTGCACGCGCGCGGAAGTGGTGAGCGCGATTGCGGAGGTGGTAGCCGATTACGACGACGTTCCGCTGATTCTGGCCCCCGACTTCACGCTCGACGACGAACACGTGCTGGCCGCCGACGAACTGCGCGAAGCTATCGCCGATCTGCTTGCGCCACAAACCACCTTGCTGGTCGCCGACGCGACCACGTTGCTCGCACTTGCCCAGCCGGACGGCGACGCCGAAGCGCCAAGCCTCGACGCGGCGATTTCGCATCTGCTGTCGCATGGCTGCGAATACATTCTGTCCACGGAAACCGGCACGCACCGGCTCGTCAATACGCTTTTCAGCGAAGACGGCCAGTTGCGTCAGGACATGTGGGATCGCGGCAGCAACCGCCTCATGGGGTTGACCGACACGCTCGGCTCGGCCATCGCGGCGCTGCTCGCCAATGGCCAGGAGCCGGCGGAGGCCGTTCGCGAAGCTCAGGAATATCTTTACCAGGCGGTACGCAGCGCGTTCCGGCCGGGTATGGGTGCATACATGCCGGACCGGTTCTTCTGGGCGCGCAGCAGCGACGACGAAACGCCGCCGACGAGCGGCCAGGACGTGGCGCCTGGCGAAGCCCGGCACTGACGCGGTTTCGGCTTACCGCGTATTGGGCGTTTCCGGGGTCACCGCAGGTTGGCGGTGGCCGCGAGTTCGGCAGTTGATCGAACCTCTCTTCGACAGTTCTGCACGCTTCTCAGCGAACTGCGTGCAACTCGCGCGCTTCCTCGCCCCGCCTCGCCGTTACCCCGCTGCATTGTCTGATCACCCGCGTCGGCGGAGGCAAACGTTTGCACTTTTGTAAACAAACGTTACAACCGCGGCGTAAGCACACGCTACACTTGCAAATCGTAATTCTTCACATGGATATATGTCCGCGCCCACATTTTTCATCCACCCGCCAAAGAGCGGGGGATCGACCGTAATCTCGTTCTTCGACCTGAACAGAGCTAAAGATCAGTTCGTCGTGTTCGAGTGGGATAGAGAAGGCTGGGACAACTGCCGCAACAGATTACTCGAAACGCATATCGGCGGCGGACACCAATCGTACGGAATTCACAGGAGTTTGAAGACTCCCCTCGCCTATTGCACCGTTCTGCGCGACCCGCTTGCGCGCCACATATCGCATTACCGCTACGCGCTAAACGGGAAAAACGGCGAAGTCGCACGCGGTGCAAGCGTGTCGGCCACAGAGGCGCTCGTGCGTCGCGGCGCGCTTTCGCTCGATGACTGGGTGAGCGAGTCTCTGGGCGGCAAAAATATATTCGTGCAAATGTTGAGCGGGCATTCGGCGCCGGACGAACTGAGCCTGAGTATTGCCAAAGCCAACCTCCAGCATCATTTCAGCACGGTCGGCACTTGCGAAAACATGAGCGAATTTTTACTCCGGCTTTGCGCGAACACCGGACTGGAATTGCCGTTTTACTTCGAGACGAACCTAACGAGCGGTTCGTCGAAAGCACACGGCCCGTTGGCCGAAAGCGCGAAACAGAAATTCATTGACGACAATCGCCTCGATTACGAGCTGTTCGAGCATGTCAGGCGCGAAGTTAGCGCTGATGTGCACCGCTCGGGCAGCGTGTTCGCGAAAGCCCTCGAACTGGTCAATGAGATTCAGTCCGAGATCAATCAACTTGAAAATCCGTACCTGCATAAGTCGGTGGTGTTCGGATTCGACGAAGCCTTCCTCGCCCAGGTGCATGGCGTGATCGGCCGTTTTGACCTCGCACCGATCAACAAATACCTGCAATTCGCGCGGACCGGCGCGCAAACGCTTGCGGACATGTACGACGGGTTTGTCGACTCGGTGCGCGACGGCGTGATCTCCGGCTGGGTCGTGAATCTTAACCATCCGGAACAAAAGGTGCTGCTCGAAGTGCGCGTCGGCAGCGAAGTCATTGCCCGCGGCTCGAGCGGCGAGCCTCGGCCGGACGTTGCCAACGCGGGCTACCCCAGCGCCAACGCCGGCTTTTCGATCGCCTTGCCGCCGAGCGCGCCCGACGGATTTCATGTCGCTCTCGCCGATTCGGCGGAGCGGCTGCACAACGCCGGAGTATGGCGCCAAGGTTGGCACTGCGTTTAAGTTCAAGGAACAGGAATGACACGACTCAGCGGCCCGGTGCAACGCTTTCGCGGCGCTGTCACGCTTGCGGACAGAACGCGGGTTCTTCGTCAGAAGCCGGTTACGATCTGGCTGACGGGCCTTTCGGGCGCGGGCAAGTCGACCATTGCGTTCGAGCTGGAGCGGCAACTGGTGGAGCAAGGACATGCCTGCTACGTGCTCGACGGCGACAACGTGCGCCACGGCCTCGGCAACGACCTTGGCTTCGACCCGCACGACCGCCACGAAAACATCCGCCGCGTGGCACATGTCGCGCAGTTGATGAACGACGCCGGCCTTATCGTCATCACGGCACTTATTTCGCCGATGCAGGCTGACCGCGCGATGGCGCGCGACATTATCGGCGCCGGCAATTTCATCGAGACGTACCTGTCAGCGTCGGTCGCAACCTGCGCGCGCCGCGACCCGAAGGGGCTCTACGCGAAAGCGCTGGCCGGCGAAATTCCGGCGTTCACCGGCGTTTCGGCACCGTATGAAAAGCCGCTCGATCCCGAACTGGTTATCGACACGGCAACGCTCACGCCGAGCGAAAGCGTGGGCGGCATTTTCGACTATTTGCGCGAGCACTCTCTCGCGGTCGCGGCATAACCGGCAGCTGCATAACCGGCAGCTGCACAAGCAGGGGCCTGCAAAAACACGCAGCCAAAGAAAAACCCGCATTGCTGCGGGTTTTTCTTTGGCGATTTTTGGATGGCGCACCTCGCGGTGCGCTTTCCATAAGCTCCCGATTGAGCCTCTTTCGAAGTCCAACCGGGGAGCGGACACGCAATTACATGTCCATGCCCATGCCGCCCATGCCGCCGGGCATGCCGCCAGGCATCGGTGCATCTTCCTTCGGCAGTTCGCAAACAGCTGCGTCGGTGGTCAGCAGGAGACCTGCAACCGATGCTGCGTTTTGCAGCGCCGTGCGCGTGACCTTCGTCGGGTCCACGACACCTGCGTCAACCAGGTCGACGTACTCGCCGGTTGCTGCGTTGTAGCCGTAGTTGCCCTGGCCAGCAGCAACTGCCGCCACCACGACGCTGGCTTCTTCGCCGCCGTTCGTGACGATCTGGCGCAGCGGCTCTTCCATGGCGCGCAGCACGATCTTGATACCTGCGTCCTGGTCGGCGTTAGCGCCCTTCAGGCCGGCGATCGCCGTACGTGCACGGATCAGCGCAACGCCGCCGCCAGCAACGATGCCTTCTTCCACAGCTGCGCGCGTTGCGTGCAGTGCGTCTTCGACACGTGCCTTCTTTTCCTTCATTTCGACTTCGGTCGCAGCGCCAACCTTGATCACTGCAACGCCGCCTGCCAGCTTGGCAACGCGCTCTTGCAGTTTTTCGCGGTCGTAGTCCGAGGTCGCTTCTTCGATCTGCTTGCGCACTTGCTTGACGCGAGCTTCGATGTTAGCGGCTTCGCCTGCGCCGTCGATGATCGTGGTGTTTTCCTTGCCCACTTCGATACGCTTTGCCTGGCCCAGTTCAGCCAGCGTTGCCTTCTCGAGCGTCAGGCCGGTTTCTTCAGCGATGACCTGGCCGCCGGTCAGGATCGCGATGTCTTCCAGCATTGCCTTACGACGATCGCCGAAGCCCGGAGCCTTCACAGCAACGGTCTTCAGAATGCCGCGGATGTTGTTCACAACCAGCGTTGCCAGAGCTTCGCCTTCGACGTCTTCTGCGATGATCAGCAGCGGACGGCCAGCCTTGGCGACCTGTTCCAGAACCGGCAGCAGATCGCGGATGTTCGACACCTTCTTGTCGTGCAGCAGCACGAACGGGTTGTCGAGCACGGCGACTTGCTTGTCCGGGTTGTTGATGAAGTACGGCGACAGGTAGCCGCGGTCGAATTGCATACCTTCGACAACGTCCAGCTCGTCTTGCAGCGACTTGCCGTCTTCGACGGTGATCACGCCTTCCTTGCCGACCTTGTCCATTGCTTCAGCAATGCGCTCGCCGATCGACGTGTCGCTGTTTGCCGAGATCGCGCCGACCTGAGCGATTTCCTTGTTGGTCGTGCACGGCTTGCTGATCTTGCGCAGTTCTTCGATTGCGGCTGCGACAGCCTTGTCGATACCGCGCTTCAGGTCCATCGGGTTCATGCCCGATGCGACGTACTTCATGCCTTCGCGGACGATGGACTGAGCCAGGACCGTTGCGGTCGTGGTGCCGTCACCTGCGTTGTCGCTGGTCTTGGAAGCCACTTCCTTGACCATTTGCGCGCCCATGTTCTGGAGCTTGTCTTTCAGTTCGATCTCTTTTGCGACCGACACACCGTCCTTGGTGACCGTCGGGCCGCCGAAGCTGCGTTCCAGGACAACGTTGCGGCCCTTGGGACCCAGCGTGACCTTCACAGCGTTCGCGAGGATGTTCACGCCTTCGACCATCTTGGCACGGGCGGAATCACCGAATACGACGTCTTTAGCTGCCATCTTCTAACTCCTTGAATTCTTGAGATATAACCGGGGAAGTAGCGGCTTTGCGCTTACTTCTGCACCACGGCCATGATGTCTTCTTCGCGCATGACCAGCAGTTCGTTGCCGTCGACCTTGACGGTCTGGCCTGCGTACTTGCCGAACAGAACGCGGTCGCCAACCTTCACGTCGAGGGCGATTGCTGCGCCCTTATCGTCACGCTTGCCCGGGCCGACCGCCAGAATTTCGCCCTGATCCGGCTTTTCTGCTGCGGCTTCGGGGATCACGATGCCCGACGCGGTCTTGGTTTCTTGATCCAGACGCTTGACGATCACGCGATCATGCAAAGGACGAAGGTTCATACATACTCCTCTCTTGATTGAGACTGAAGAACGCTTGGAAAACCCGGCTGGCCGAGCCAACCGGCGAAGTTGTTAGCACTCTCGTGCAGCGAGTGCTAATTATATGGACGGGTGGTGACAAATTCAAGAAGGGATGCGGGGGCGGTCCAGATTCATTCAGCCCTGAACTTTATTCCCCTCGGCCTGAACTGTATGTGTGCGGGGCAACGCGAAAACATCCAGCAGGAACAAGGATTTATGGCTCCGCAATCGCCGGGATGCGAAGCAGCCGCTGCTCCTGCGGCACGGTTTCTGACGTGCGGCAATGCAAACGGCGCAAGTCAGTGGAAACCCTGGAAATCCGAGATCAGCGCGACTGAGCCAGTGAAGACTCGGCGATGGACAATGCACGGAGCCGTGCGCGATCGGCGAGTCCCGCCCCCTGTGCGCCACACCTCTCATATTTGTAATGGGGACCCGGCGAGATATCGTTGAGCCGTCGTTATCAGTCGAACTTGACCAGGTCCTTGAAGATCAATTGCCCCCAGCTTTTCCCCCGCGCATGGACAAGCCACCCGCCTTCTGAAAGGTCGCCAAGTTTGATTGGCGCAAAACCCAGATTTTCCGCGAGCGCGCCGACGTCAGTTGCGGCGCCGTCATCGTCGCTCGCCAGGAACACGACTCTCCTGCCACCGTGTACCGCCGGGTCCTGATCAAGGACGGCAGCAACGAGATGATTGAAGCCTTTCACCAGCCTCGCGCCGGCGAACGCCTTCGCGACGAACGCAGAGGACGGAAGACCGCCCAGCTCCTCGATCGGAGCCTGCGTGTTCATCGCGTCGACGATGGTCTTGCCCTTCCAGTCAGGCAGTGCTTTTGCGACGTTCGGATGCGACTCAAAACGTACTGCCAGAAAGATAATGTCAGCCTCGACGGCTTCCGCCAGAGTCTTGGGAATAATCGTCGGTCCGATCGCGGCCGCATCGGCTGCAAAGCTTTGCGGATCGCGCGTGGTTGCCACGGCTACTTCAATGCCCTTGCGGGCAAACGCCCGGGCCAGTGCCTGGCCGATCTTGCCAAAGCCGATGATTGCGTAACTCATGTTTTCTCCTTCTTTCGCGGCGCGCTCACAGCTTGTAACCGCCGCTCGGTTCAATTGTTTGGCCTGTCACCCAATGAAAGCCGTTTTGCCTTCTAGCAATTGGCCCAGTTGATCTTCTCTTCAAAGTTGCGCGAGGCCACCGTCGACGGCCACCTCGCTGGCGGTCATAAAGCTGCTGTCCGACGACGCAAGAAAGGCGGCGACTGCTCCGATTTCTGCCGGATCGGCCATGCGCTGGAGCGGATTGAGCGACGCGAATAGCTTCATGCCCTCCTCGCCTAGCGCTTCCTTCGCGAGTTCGGTCGCGGTCGGCCCGGGCGAGAGCACGTTCACCCGGATACCGGTGCCCTTCAGGTCTTCGGCCCACGTCCGAGCGAGGTTGCGCACGGCCGCCTTACTCGCGCTGTAGGCGCTGAAGGCCGGCGCGCCCGTGGTGCCGGCACTCGATCCGGTCAGGATGATCGAACCGCCCCGGCTCATCAGTGGCAGTGCCTTCTGGACCGTGAAGATCGAACCCTTCACATTGGTATCGAAGATTTCGTCGATGTGCTCCACGGTGATCTCGCCGAGTGGAAGCTGGCTCCCCGCGCCCGCGTTCGCAAAGACGATGTCGAGGCTGCCGCGCTCTGCCTTCACCGCTGCGTAGAGCCGGTCTAGGTCGGCGAGATCGCAGACCGAACCCTTCACCGCGCGGGCATTGGGCCCGAGGCCGGCCACAGCGGCGTCGAGTGCTTCCTGCCGGCGCCCGAAGATAAAGACAAACGCGCCCTCCTCTATGAAGCGCTCGGCCGCGGCGCGTCCGATGCCGGTCGCGCCGCCGGTGATCACCGCAGTCATTCCATCAAGTCTGTTCATGTGCATGCATCCCTGGAAACAAAAACGAGAACCCGATTCTCGGACTCTTGATTCATAAAGCCAATTGACTAAAAATCTATAACTGCCATCTAGTTTTTGGATAACCATGCTTGACAACGTCACCATCAACCAGCTCCGGGCCTTTGTCGCCGTGTGTGACGAGGGAAGCTTTTCCGGCGCTGCACGTGAGCTGAGACGCGCACAGTCGGCGATCAGTCACGCGATCAGCGCGCTCGAGAATGCCTTCGACGTGGTGCTGTTCGAGCGCAACACGCGCAAAGCGACGCTCACGGCCGCGGGCCGCAGCCTGCTGCCGGATGCTCGCGGCGTGATCTCCCGCACTGAGGAAATGAAAATGCGCGCGGCTTCAATTGCTGACGCCGGGGTCCCCCAGGTCTCGATTGCCGTGGATACCTATTTCCCGCGTGCGCATCTGATTGAATGCTTGCGTACCCTGCAGGCGGACTTTCCAACGGTGGCCATCAATCTGCGCATGACGACCATGCAGGGCGGCGAGCGTCTGGTACTCGAAGGCACGTGCGCATTGGCAGTGACGATTACCGACGTGCCGGAACTAAGCCCAGCCACGATAGAACGCGAGCATTTATGTGACGCGCAAATGGTGACCGTCTGTGCGCCATCGCATCCGCTTGCCGCAATCAGCGGGGCGATTCCACGAGAGGAATTTGGCCGGCACGTCCAGCTCGTCGTCACCGACAATCAGCCCGATGCGCAGAAGACACAACAGGGCGTAGTCAGTGAACGCCAGTGGCTGGTGAACGACCTTGGCGCGAAGCACGATCTGCTCAAGGGCGGCTTGTGCTGGGGCCACATGCCGCGTCATATGGTTGACGAAGACCTTGCGAACGGCACGCTCGTCGAACTTAAACGGCGCGCGTGGCACATGCGTCCTCTCACCTTCATGATCTCGCAGCGGCGCGGGCACGCTATGTCTGAATGCGAGGCACGGCTCGTCGAGCGGCTTGGCGATCGCGGGAGTTGCCCGAAGGGTGCTGTGCGAAGTGCGGTCGCAGACGATACGAAGAGAGCCGGGAAGGCTGTCAACAAGCCTGCGAAACAATTAGTACGGCTTGGCAATGCTCGGCGGTCAGTTCAAACTCGGGGTGGTTCAGTCGGGTAACCCAACTCGCGGATTGTCGCCTTGATGCGCTTGCCAAGCTTCGGGTACAGCTCGACCGCGCGAACGCGGTCTTCGTATGAATACATGGACTACCTCCAAAGTAGTCCAGGATTCTGTTCGCATCCCCGGTGGGTCAAGACTGCGTGAAAATCAGCATTGAAACGCAAGGACGACTAACGGGCCGGAGTTGCCGCCAAGCCTTATTGCGTGCCTTCAGCAGCGGAAATTACATTAGCGTCATCCAGGAACAGGGGCAGCGTTTTTAACGGACTTCGACAGCAGCCCGGTCGCCACATATGGCATGGTGTACTCGACTCCTTGAGCCTTCGCGCCTCACCGTCCTCGAAACACGGGCGGACGCTTTTCAACCGAAGCCCGAGTCGCTTCGCGCGCGTCCTCGGTGTACATCAGCCTGGTGCTGTAGCTCTGCTCATGCTCATAGCCAGCCTCCAGCGCCATCGACTCGATATCGTTAAGCGCCTGCTTTGCATAGCGCAAGCCGGGCGGACTTTTCGCTGCGATCTTCGACGCAAGCTCAAGCGCGGTCGGCATCAGTTCCTCCGACGCGACGACCTGATCGACAAGCCCAAGCCGGAAGGCTTCCTGTGCGCTGATTGGCTCGCCCGTAAAGTACATGCGCCGCAGCGCGCCCTGCGGTATCAACCGGCCATGATGTGCCGCACCGCCGCAACGACCCACGTTAATCTCCGGCGTACCGAAGCGCGCATGGCTCGCCGCAATGCGGATGTCGCAAACCGTCGCGAGCACGGAGCCCGCACCGAGCGCCGGACCGTTGATCGCCGCAATCACGGGAATCGCACAGCGATAGACCGCCGAAAACGTCCGACGCACAATCGCGGCGCGCTCGGGATCATCCTCCGGCTTCGCGGCGAGGAACTCGTTCAGATCAAGGCCCGCACAAAACGCACGTTCTCCCGCGCCAGTGAGCACCGCGCAATGGACGTCGAGTTCCGTACCCAGTTGCTGGAACAAATCGGCGATTTCAGCGTATAGCGCGATGGTCAGCGCGTTGACAGGCGGACGGTCAAGCGTAACGATCGCCACGCCATCATGTTTGTCGAGCTTGAGCGACATGAAGAGGATTCCTTTTTAAGTGTCTGTGCCGAAATGGTAAATAGATCTCTCCTGCTACTCCTCGAACCGGTAGATCCGGGCGGGGTTCTCCACAAGGATGGCTTGCCGCAGCGCGGGGTCGTCTACCCAGCGCTGGAACGTATCGAGTAGCGCCCCTACATCTGGCGCTTGATCGTCCATACGCACGAACGGCCAGTCGGAACCCCAGACGAGTTGCTGCGGATTGGCTTCGACGAGGCGATCATGAAATGGCCGCAGATCGTCGTAGTCCGGCACCAGTTTCGACACGCGGCACAGCGCGAGTTTCACAGCAATACGCCCTTCGCGCAGCAGCGCGAGCACGTTCGCGAAGTGATGGTGCTTAACGCCGAGCGCCGGATCGAAGCAGGTCATATGCTCGAACACGACCGGCAATCCGGCTTTCCCAAGGCGTTCGGCGATGGCCGGCACGTCCGCGCAGCGCGCCCAAACCTGCGCGTGCCAGCCCAACGCCCGGATACGGCTCGCCAGCGCGAGCGCCGTGTCGACACCTACGCTGCCCGCAAATGGCTTGCCGGTTTGCGGGCTCGGCATTTCGTTGAAGCGCAACGCGCGCACTCCGCTCGCATCCAGTGACTCAAGCGTCGCATCGCTAACGTCCTCACGCGTCACGGCCACGCCGCGAATTCTGCCCTGTCCTGCGCGTAGCGCAGCCACGAGCGCGGCATTGTCGATACCATATGGCGCGGGCTGGACCAGCACACCGCGGCCTGCGCCAACCGTGTCGAGCATCTCGAGGTACGTTGCCGCGGGCGCGAGCGGTGGCGGGTAGCTCGACGGCGTGGCGAACGCGAATGCATCGTAAGGACCGAACACATGCGAATGCGTATCGCAGGCGAGCGCAGGCAACGCTTCGTGTGGCGCGCGCGGCATTTTCGCCGGTACCGTCTCGTGAGGACGCAGCGGATCGGCCTGCGCCTTAAGGGAATCATTCGCCATCGCCGGGCTCCGTGCTGCGCATCGAGTCGCGCTCGGCGAATTGCGCATGCCATGCGGCAAGCGCCGGCCGCCCCTCTCTCCATTGCAGATCAGGCAGACGAAAATCGTAGTACGCGAGAACACACGCAATCGCGATATCGCCAATCTGAATCGAGTCCAGCCGCAAGTTCGGCGCGAGCGTTTCGAGCGCATCAAGCGAAGCCGCCGACTTCGCGGCAAAACCGTCCAGCCATTGCGCGCGCCGCTGTACTTCAGGCTTGTTGCGCTCCTGCCGCCACAAGAGCAGGATGTCGAGCAGCCCGTCAGCGAAAGCCTGCTGCTGAAGCGCGACGAAGCGCTCGCGTCCCTCGGCTGGAAAAAGCCGCTTGCCATCGTGCAGCGTATCAAGGTACTCGCAGATCACCGACGAATCGAACAGCGCGAGTCCATCGTCGAGCACGAGCGTGGGCAGCTTGCTCAACGGGTTGTCGCGCATGAGCGCAAGATTCGGCGTGTCCATCGCGACCGGCGAGCGCACGCGCGTGAGTTGCGGCGCGACGCCGGTTTCGAGCGCGCAGACCATGACCTTGCGAACGAACGGCGAACGCGGTGAATAATGAAGTTTCATCGAAGCGATCCTTCTGACGGCAATCTGACACCTGCTCGTGGCAGCCGAAAAACAGCAAGCCCTGAATAGGTCAATTATATGTTCTTTTAGCCTATTGGCCGTGCAAAAAGCTTTTCGGTGAAAACCCTGGCGCGCCGAACGCCAGGGCGCGCGCGAACCGCTACAGCGCGACCTTGATGTCGAGTCGCACGACGTCGCCGCGATACACCCCGTTACCGACGAAAACGATCGTCCCGTTGGCGTCGGTCGCGGTCCGCCACGCGTGCGCTACCGGCGCATTGAGCGGAATCTCCAGCATGCGCGACAGTTCGACGTCGGCGGCGCCGATGGTGATGGTCTGCTGAATTTCGCGCAATTCCAGATCGGGCATGTCGCGCAGAATGCGCATCGTGGTGTGCTGCTTGAACGCCGATTTGGGGATGCGCCGGGTCAATCGCTCGTCGATGTAGGCATCGCCGAGATAATAGGGCTGCCCCTCGCGCGAATGGCGCCGGCGCCAATGCTGATAGGAAGGCGCCAGTTGCCCGCCGGTGTGCAGCACGCTGCCGGGCATCACGCCCTTTTCGTGCTTCAGGATTTCGATGCTTGCGCCTTCTGCGGCCAGCAGCAACCCTGAAAGGTCGGTAGGGACTTCGCACCACAACGCGCTCTGTGGCTTCTGGATAACGAATGTGCCCTTCGCGCGGAAACGCTCGATGAGCTTCTCGTCTTCCAGCAGCCCGAGCGCCTGACGCACCGTTGCACGCGCAACGGCGCACTCCTCGGCCAGTTCGTCCACCGTTGGGATCTGTTCGCCTACCGGCCACTGACCCGCTTCGATCCGCCGCCGGAAAAGCGTCGCAAGCTGGATGTATCGAGCCACGCCGCTCAGGCTGAAATCGATGACGGGTTCGCTGACGGTTGCCTCGTGACTCATTGCTGCTCCGGGTTTGATCGTATGCCGCTGGCACGCGGCGCGTCCCGCTAGTGTAATGCAAAGAATCAGTGAACCAGACTACTGACCTTTACCGATTTCCGGGGCCTCCCGCGACATCGCTCGACGCCGGTTCGGCCGCCACCGCCGGCGCCAGGGTCGGCAACGACTCGTGCGCGGCGTTGACATGCGCGAGCGGCGCAAGTGGCGGCTGCACGCCGTCCGGCAACGGGATGTCATGCACGTTAAGCGTCATCGACACCAGTGTGTAGTACCCGATCACCGCGCCCAGTTCGACCACGCCAACATTGCCCCAGCGCGCCATCACGCGCTGATAGATCTCCTCTTGCACGTTGCCCGACTGCTGTAGCTGTCGCGCGAATTCATAGACGTCGGCCTCTTCCTGATCGGCAAAGCGCGGAGCCTCGCCCTCGCGTATCGCGTCGAGCACCGCTGAGCCGATGCCTGCGCGCTTTGCCGCGTCGGCGTGAATGTGCCATTCCAGCTGGCTGTTCCAGCGACGCGCCGTGACCACGATCGCCAGTTCCGTCAAACGCGCCGGCAGACTCGTGCCGTACCGCAGTATCGCTCCGAAACGTTGCCAGCAGTCGGCCAGTTCCGGCCGGTGTAGCGCCGCGCGCAGCGGGCCGACCACGGTGCCGCGCGGGCCGTCCACGACTGCGCGATAGACGCGCTCCTGTTCGGCAGTCATCAAGTCCGGATTAAAAAGGGGAATGCGAGCCACGTTCAGTCCTTCATGAAGCGATATTGGAAACAGTGATGCAGAGTTCTCATGATGCAACCTTCAACTCCCGGCAATGCCCAGTTCACGCAGCACCTCGTCCGTATGCTGACCTAGCGTCGGCGGCGCACGGTCGAACGCCAGGGGCGCATTGCGCAACCGGATCGGACTGACGACCTGCGGGACCGTGCCCGACACCGGATGAGGCAAATGACGCAACATCTCGCGATGCCTTACCTGCTCATCCTCGAAGACCATGGGGATCGTGTTGATCGGACCGCACGGCACAGCAACCGCTTCAAGCTTCGCAAGCCATACCGCGAGGTCGTCGGCGAGTAGCGCCTCGCGGATGATGGCGAGCAGCTCGGGCAAATTGCGCACGCGCTGCGCGTTAGTGGCGAAACGCTCGTCGACGGCAAGTTCGGTGCGTGCAATGACCTCGCAGAACTTCCGGAACTGACCGTCATTGCCCACGGCGAGCACCAGATGGCCATCGCGGCACCTGAACACATCCTGGGGCTGAATGTTGGGATGACGATTGCCGCTACGGCCCGGCACTTTGCCGGACACAAGATAGTTCATCGCCTGATTGGCGAGGAACGCGACCTGCACGTCGAGCATCGCAATGTCCACGTGTTCACCCTCGCCTGTCTCGGCGCGCCGCGCAAGCGCCGCGAGCACGCCGATCGTCGCATACATGCCCGTCATGATGTCGACGATCGGCACGCCCACTTTCTGCGGGCCGCCGCCAGGCAGGTCGTCGCGCTCGCCCGTCACGCTCATCAGACCGCCCATTGCCTGGATCATGAAATCGTATGCGGCATGTCCGGCCTTGGGTCCGTCCTGACCGAAACCAGTGATCGAACAGTAGATCAGATCGGGCTTCACGACCTTCAGATCGTCGTAGCCCAGGCCGTAGCGTTCGAGCGTACCCGCCTTGAAATTCTCCAGCACCACATCGCACTGCGCGGCAATGGCGCGCACGGTTGCCTGACCCTCGGGCGTCGCAAGATCCACGGCGACCGAGCGTTTGCCGCGATTGACCGCAAGAAAGTAGCCCGATTCCTTCGACGGCGTGCCGTCACTTGCCTGCAGAAACGGAGGTCCCCAGCTACGCGTGTCGTCGCCCGCACCGGGCCGTTCGATCTTGATGACGTCGGCGCCCAGGTCCGCGAAAATCTGGCCGCTCCAGGGCCCCGCCATGATGCGGCTGAGGTCGAGTACGCGAATGTGAGAAAGAGGTGCTGTCATATCGTTGGGTGGTACGTGGCCGGTTGAGTCCGTCAAATAGTCCGCGTTTCGCGCAGCGCCGCGATTTCGCAGGCGTCGAGTCCCAGCACTTCGCCGAGGATCTCGTCGGTGTGCTCGCCGAGCAAAGGTGGCGCGCGCCGATACTGAATGGGTGTCTCGGAGAATTTCACGGGATTCGCGACAAACGCCATTTCGCCGATGGCGGAATGCGCGATCACGCGACGCATCTCGCGATGCACGACTTGCGGATTGGAAAAGGCCTGCGCGAAGTCATTGATCGGACCGCAGGGAATCCCGCTTGCTTCGAGCACGTCGATCCAGTGACGTACTGTGCGCGGCGCGAGTTGCGCCGCAATGAGCGGGATCAGCTCGCCGCGGTGCGCGGCCCGTTGCGGGTTGGTCAGGAAGCGCTCGTCGGTCGCGAGTTCCGGTCGCCCGATTGCCGCTGCGAACTTGCGAAATTGCCCGTCGTTTCCCACCGCCACCATCAGATCGCCGTCGCTGCAGCTAAACGCCTGATAAGGGCAAGTGATCTCCGAACTGGTGCCGAGGCGCGGCGGCTGGCGGCCCGAGGCGAACCAGTTCTGAGCCATGTGAGAAATCGCGCCGATCTGCGCGTCGAGCAGCGCGATATCGATGTGCTGCCCAACCCCCGACACCGTGTCGCGATGATGAAGCGCCGCCAGCGTCGCTGCTGTCGCGTAGAACCCGGCGGTGAGGTCGGACACCGCGTAGCCCACCTTTTGCGGGCCCGCGCCGGGCTCGCCATCGGGCGCGCCGGTCATCGCCATCAATCCGCTCATCGACTGGAAGATCGGATCGTAGCCGGGCCTGCTGCTATACGGCCCCGTCTGACCGAAACCGCTGATCGAGCAATAGACGAGCCGTGGATTGATCTCACGCATCGCCTTGTAGCCGAGACCGTAACGATCCAGATCGCCGGCCTTGAAGTTCTCGATCAGCACATCGCACTTCGCTGCAAGCTTGCGCACGAGATCCTGACCGGCTGGCTGCGCGAGATCGATCGTGATCGAGCGTTTGCCCCGATTCATCGCAACGAACGACGACGTTTCCGTCGTTGCCTCGCCCGCCGCGTCGCGCATCCTGAAACCCTGGTGGCGGGTATCGTCGCCGTGCACCGGCCGTTCGACCTTGATCACGTCCGCGCCGAAATCGGCGAACATCTGCCCAACCCAGGGGCCCGAAAAGACGCGGCTCATATCGAGCACGCGCAAGCGCGACATCAGTTGGTTCACATGTCCTCCTTTACACGGGCAGCCGCAGCACCTGGCGCGCGAGAATGTTGCGCTGGATCTCGTTGCTGCCGCTAAAGATCTTGGCCGCCATTGCGTTGAAGAGCGGCGCGTGGATATGCACCGGCTGCGACCCCGTGCTCACTGCCTGCTCGCACATGGCCGATTCCGCTGCCGCTTCGTTGAGCAGCATCGCGACGCGTTCGTGCGTTTCGGTCGCCCAGATCTTGAGCCACGACACTTCCACCGGCAGCGTTTCGCCGCGCTTGACCGTGTCCGCGAAACCGCCATACGCCGACACCAGATCGGCGACGTCGAGCTGTGCGCTCGCATATGCGTCGACCCACGCGGGATCGGCCAGCAAGCCACGCGATTCGGCGAGTTCACGCAGTTGCGCAAGAGCGTGCTGCGAATGCTTCGGACTCCCGGAGAAAAGACGTTCGAAGCCGAGCAACTGCTTCGCGATGTCCCAGCCGCGATGCAACTCGCCCACGAGATTGCCTTTGGGCACGCGAACATCGTCGAAGAAGACTTCACAGAACTCCTCGTCGCCCGCGATCGTCTGAATGGGCCGCACTGTCACGCCGGGGCTTTTCAGATCGACGAGCAGAAAGCTGATGCCTTCCTGCTTCCTGCCGCTGTTGTCGGTGCGCACGAGCATGAACATGTGCGTCGCGTCCTGCGCGAGCGTCGACCACGTTTTCTGCCCGCTCACGATGAACGAGTCGCCGTCGAGCAACGCGCGAGTGCGCAGCGACGCGAGGTCGGAGCCGGCATTCGGCTCCGAATAGCCCTGCGCCCACACATGTTCGCCGGAAAGGATCTTCGGCAGGTATTGCGCGCGTTGCGCATCAGAACCGTAGCGGATCAGGATCGGACCGAGCATGATGAGCCCCTGATCGGGCGGACGTCCGACGCCAAAGAGTTCCTGTTCCTCGATCCACGCGATGAGCTTGTCCGGTGGCAATGCCATGCCGCCGAACTCTTTAGGCCACGCCGGTGCAATCCAGCCCTGCTCGGACAGCGTGCGATACCACGGCGCGATCTCATTCCAATGCAAGCGCCGCGGAAAGTAGCGCAATGCTTCGGGATAGTGGGCCGAGAAGAATGCCCTCACCATCTGCCGGAATTGCGCTTCGGGCATCGCGTCCCAATCCGCGTCGCGCGGAAAGTCCGTGGGCGGCGTCGTGCCCGTCGCGTCGCGTCGCATCTGCCGGCCGGCTGGACGCAACCTGAAATACCGGGCACGGTGAGCGCGCTCATTGCCAAGCCACGCCGAGAGCGCGATCGCTCGCTTGAGCCACGGTCCGATCGGCCCTTCTTCCGTGTAACCGATCGCGCCGTGCAACTGCACCGCAAGACGCGTGACCCACAACGCTGCCTGAGCGCTGCGCGCCTTCGCACGGCTCGCCGACGAGGCCAGTTCAGAACGCACTTGCCTATCGGCTGCCGCCGCGTCGCGCAGCGCCGCGGCGGCCAGTTCGGTCTGGATATAGCCGTCCACGAGACGGTGCTGGAGTGCCTGGAACGAACCGATCGCGCGCCCGAACTGCACGCGAGTACAGGTGTAGTCGATGGTCGCTTCCAGAGCCGCACGCGCAATGCCCAGCAGTTCCGCTGCCTGCGCGATACGGGCGATGTCGAGCGCCCGCGCAAGCGTGTCCAGAACCTCCTCACCCTCCATCAATACCTGCGTCGCCTGCACTGTGCAGCGTTGCAAATGGAGCGTGCCGAGCGAAGCGCCGTCGATACCTCGTGAACCCTTTAACTCGATACCGCTCGTATCGGCCGCAAGCCAGACGAGCGTCAGACCTTCGCTGCCGTTAGCCAGTACGACCCAGCCGTCCGCACCGACGAGCGGCGTGACGAAGTGCAGCGTCCCATCAAGCACTATTGTGTCGCCGTCGCGCCGATAGCGCGTGGGCGAATCGGCCGATGGTTCAAGTTGCCCGATACCGTGTTGCCACGCAATTCCGACCACCGATTCGCCGCTCACAACCGCCTCGATCAGCGCTTGCGCCGCACCGTGTTCGCTCACCGCAGCCAGCACCGCGCCCGTGAGCACTGCCGCCGCAACGAATGGTTCGGGCAACGCGGCCCTGCCCGCTTCCTCCGCGATGGCAATGACTTCTGGTACACCGAGACCGAGACCACCCGACTGCTCGGGGATAAGCATTGCCGTCCAACCCGCTTCGGCCATTTGCTTCCATGCATCGCGGTCAAGCGCGCCATTGCCCGCCAGCAACGCCGCGCGCCGGCGTGCCACATCACCGCGAGCAATGAGATCTCTCGCGCTGTCTTTGAAGGCCTGTTGCGTTTCGCTATCCATCCGTCATGCCCCTGTCCTGCATTCACGCGTCGCATTTTGGACCGTCGACCGGCGCGGCGCTGCCCGTAAAAACCCTATAGGTCATGTTATTGACTTTTAAGTCGCGTGAATCTTTAATGCAGCTGTCGCGGCCTCGAGCATGCCAGGCCGCCCATTACAATTATTCGGAAGACAGGAGACAGTTAGTGACCACCCCGACCTCAGCGCCCTCGTGCACGCTTTCGCACATACGTCCTGACAAGGGCGCGGTCTATCGCAAGCTGTTGTGGCGCTTGATGCCTCTGCTGATGGCGCTTTATGTGGTCGCGTTCATCGACCGCTCGAACGTGGGCTTCGCCAAGCTGAGCTTCCTGCACGATCTGCAGCTGTCGGATGCGGTTTTCGGCTTGGGCGCGGGCATCTTCTATGCGGGCTACATGCTGTTCGAGATCCCGAGCAACCTCATGCTCGCGAAGGTCGGCGCGCGCAAAACCTTCGTTCGCATCATGGTGCTCTGGGCGATCTGTTCGGCGGGACTCGCTGGCATGACGGGGCAGAATTCGTACTATCTCTGGCGTTTTCTGCTGGGCGCATCGGAGGCCGGACTGTTCCCCGGCATCCTGCTGTATCTGACGTACTGGGTGCCGAGCGCACGTCGCGCGCGCTTCACCGCGCTTTTCATGGCTTCGATTCCGATTGCGGGCGCGATCGGCGCGCCGCTTTCCGGTTTGATCATGCACACACTGGATGGCGTCTATGGCTTGCGCAACTGGCGCTGGCTGTTTCTGATCGAAGGGATGCCACCGCTTCTGCTCATTTTCGCGGTGCTGCGCTGGCTTCACGACAGTCCGTCGAAGGTATCGTGGCTCTCGGCTGAAGAAGTCGCCATCATCGAACGTGACTTGCGTGCCGATCGCGAAGCGCAAACGCCGCACGCCCACAAGTCGTTCGGAGCAGCGCTGCGGTCCCCGCGTTTCTATCTGCTGACGGGCATGGGCGTAGCGCTGCTTGCCGGTACGGCCAACGTGTTCTTCTGGCTGCCTACCATCATCAACAAGACCGGCGTGAGCGACTTGTGGACCGTGGGCGCACTGTCGGCGCTGCCGTTCGCGATCGGCTTTGTCTGCCAGTACTGGGTCGCGCGTCACTCCGACGCGCGCAATGAGCGGCGCTGGCATGCGGCCATTCCGGCCATTGCGGCGGCTATCGGTTGGGCAACGTTGCCGCTTGTCGCGTCGAGCCCGGCCCTCTCTGTGGCCGCCCTCACGCTCACCGCAGCCGGCACTTTCGCGGCAATGGGCCCGTTCTGGTCGATGCCGGCGCTCTACCTCAGCAAACAGGCGGCCGCCGGGGGCATTGCGTTGATCAGCACGCTCGCCGGATTGGGCAGCCTCGTGAGCCCGGCAATCGTTGGCTGGCTCAATCAGACCACACATACGCTCGCCGCCGGCCAGTACTATCTCGCCGCGCTGATGCTGTTCGGCGCTGTAACCGTCATCGCGGTTGGTCGACATGACAAGGTACATCGCAATCACATCGCCTGACCCCAAGTCCGGCTACCCCCGCGATCCCTGAGAGCGCGCTCGGTACGCCCATTTCGTAGCACCACTTCTATCGTTCGACCGCCACGCGGCCGCGCCACAGGCACGGTCGCGTCCGTGCTCGCCGAAACATGACCTATAACGGAGACAAATCATGAAAAAGAACCTGTCAGCGCTTATCGTGCTCACCTCAGCGGGGATGCTGTGTTCGAGCGCGCATGCGCAAAGCAGCGTGACGCTCTACGGCATCATCGACGTTGGATTGAACTATCAATCAAACGCATCAGGTGGGCGCCTTTTCGCCATGACGAGCGGTGTGAACCAGGGCAGCCGGTTCGGCCTGGTTGGCAGCGAGGATCTTGGCAGCGGCCTCAAGGCAATCTTCCGGCTCGAAAACGGCTTCGACGTGACGAACGGCAAGCTCGGGCAAGGGGGGTTACTCTTCGGCCGGCAAGCGTATGTGGGGCTCTCCGGACGCTATGGCACGCTCACCTTCGGCCGGCAATACGACACGTTGATCGACTTTGTGGGCCAATATTCGGTGAGCAACCAGTGGGGTGGCTATATCTCCGCGCACCCTGGCGACCTCGACAATTTCAACTACAGTTTCCGCAGCAACAATTCGGTCAAGTTCACATCGGAAAACTACGGCGGATTCTCGTTCGGGACGCTTTATAGCCTCGGCGGCGCTGCCGGTGATTTCACGCGCAACCAGATCTGGTCACTCGGTGCGGGCTATAACCATGGGCCGTTTTCGATTGGCGCAGCATGGCTCAGCGTGAGAAATCCGAACACGAGCCTGTTCGGCGCAAACTCGTCGACAACAGCGACCGCGGCAGCGGCGAATGCGTCTTCGCCCGTTTTCCGCGGGTTTCTTTCGGCGCACTCGTACCGGGATATCGGTGTGGGCGCATCCTATACGCTCGGTGCTGCAACCTTTGGCGCGACCTATTCGAACATCAGCTTTCGCGGAATGGGCGACCTCTCGTCAGGCCCCAACCCCTTCGGGTATACGGGCAATGCAACTTTCGACAACGCCGAAGTCAACTTCAACTATAAGCTGACTCCCGCGTGGATGGCCGGCATCGCATACGACTACACGAAGGGACACGCGAACAACGTGAACGAAGGAGCGACATATCACCAGGTCGAGGCGAGTACCCACTACTTTCTCTCCAAACGCACTGATGTCTATCTCTCTGGAATCTGGCAGCACGCTTCCGGTACGGACTCAACCAACAAGCCAGCGGTCGCAGCGATAAATGTGCTCACCCCGTCGTCTTCGAACAATCTGGCTGTGGTTCGCGTCGGTATGCGACACAAGTTCTGATAGACATGGGGTGGTGCATTTCGATGCGCCCGCTGTCTGCCACCGTCTGTTGCGAAGTCAAGCGGCCGCTTGACCCGTGCCTACTGCGCCGCGCCGGCCTTCAATCAGAGCCCGCCGAAAGCCCCAGATATTGGAACCCGAAAGTACTGTTCGCATCGACGAGAGTACCCAGCGCGCCCACCGACTCGAGCACATCCACCGTGTTTCGACGCTGTGATACGAAACGCCACGTCGGCTGCAGCGCGGGCACGGTGGGCCCGCTGCTCGCCTGACGCAGCGCCGCCAGCAGCTCAACGCGATCAGGCGAATGTGCGACAAAACCCTCGTTCGACACCCCGGCATGACTGATACCCAGCAACGCACACACCTGCTGCTTGATGGGGACGTCACTCGCGTCGGCATCGCGCGATTGCTGGATCAGAGCGAGCATGTCGGAATCGACCAGCTTGCCGGCGCGCAGCAGTGGCGACGACCCCGGCGTCCAGGATTCAGGCGGACACATCTTGTGCTCCGGCACGAGCGCGATGAATGGATTGATTTCCGCCGGATAGATGCGGCATACCAGCGGCCTTTTCTGGTAGATACCGCAGCGCATGTCGGGGCGAAGGTTCGGGCATGGGCCCGCATGCGTGCCCGCGAAAATGACCACTACTCTCGCCGGCAACGACCCGCTCATCGCGGCAAACGAACGGCGACGCTTTTGCGCAGCCTGAAGATTGTCGGCGGGCGGCTCTTCCGGCCACGGCAAGGCCTCGCAGAGAATCTCCACGTCGTTGCCGGCTTCGAGCCAGGCAACCGCCTCGCTTGCCGTCAGCGGCAAACGCAGATCGTGGCAACACTTGCCGCACATCGTGCACTTGAAATCGATATCCATGTCTCATAGCCCTTGCGTCGCGCGACGCGGTCCAGTTGTGTTGCTTCATGGCCGGTCGGCGCCTGGGAGCGCGTCCGCCCTCTCGTTGCGTGGCAACAAGCTGAAGCAGTCGGAGTTAGTCGCGCGAACGCCGTCCGCCTTACAGGCCATACGGATTTTTTTTCGTCTCGCAGTTCTGGGACAGTGTCATGCCCGATTTTGGGTTTGCGCCGCTTACACTTCGCTGACTGTCGTGGCGCCGTTGCGCCGCGCGGCCCACACATGCAAACCGGTACCTCTGCATTAACGGCACGCACTCCCTGGCGCTGAAATTCGGGAACAGCGTGTGCTGGACTTGAACGGCCGGCATCGACTCCGGTGTCGATCACGGTTCACCCATTGGAGGCCGATATGAAGGAAGTCGAGCAGCGTGCGTCAGCGGACAGCGTGCCGCTGACCGCCGCGCCTGTTTCAGCCGGTGGCGAGGGGCCCGGCGTGCATCTGCGGGAGATTGCCTCGTTCGCGCACCAGGTGACCGGCGTCGCCGTTGCAGACGATGGGCGCGTATTCGTCAATTTTCCACGCTGGACCGAGGACGCCCCGATCTCCGTCGGCGTACTTACCCCGGATGGCGACGTCCGCCCGTATCCGGACGACCGCTGGAACAGCTGGCGCAACGCGAAGCGCGATCAGATGGACGCGGCCCAGCACTGGGTCTGCGTGCAGGCGATGTTGTGCGACACGCAGGGCAATCTGTGGGTGCTCGATCCGGGCGCGCCCGCGCAGTCGTTCGTCGTGCCGTCCGCGCCGAAGCTGGTTCGCATCGACCTGGCCACCGACCGCGTTGCGCAGTGCATTGCATTCGACTTCGACATCGCGCCTCAA
Source organism: Paraburkholderia phenoliruptrix (assembly GCF_019511605.1). GTDB lineage: Bacteria > Pseudomonadota > Gammaproteobacteria > Burkholderiales > Burkholderiaceae > Paraburkholderia > Paraburkholderia phenoliruptrix_A. The sequence goes on from NZ_JAEUAV010000011.1 coordinate 120,222, forward strand.
GGCAGTTACCTCAACGACATCCGCGTAAGCGCGGACGGCCGAGTCGGCTACATTACCGACTCGGGGACGCAAGGCGCAATTGTCGTGGTCGATCTCGTGACAGGAAACGCGCGCCGCGTGCTAGACGGTCATCCCTCCACGCAGATGGACGCGACTGTCACCGTTCACGCAGGCGGGGTTCCGCTCAGGCGGCCCGATGGCCGCGGCGTCGAATTCTCGGCCGACGGCATTGCGTTGAGTCGCGACGGACGCTACCTGTACTGGCAAGCGGTGAAAGGAAAGACGATCTACCGCGTGCCGACCGAGGTTCTCGACGATGCATCGCTTTCTGCGGACGAGGCCGGCAATCATGTCGAAAAAGTGCTCGAGCATGGCCCTGCGGACGGGCTGCATTTCGACCGCCACGGGCGGCTGCTCATTACCGCGGTCGAGCAACATGCAATCAAGGTCTGGGACGGCGAGACCCTTGCCACACTCTTGCACGAGCCCGGCCTGATCTGGCCGGACACGATGGCCGAAGGTCCCGACGGTTCCATCTATCTGACCGACTCGCGAATTCCCGAGATGAACTGGTTCAAGCCGGGCCATCCCGACGCGTTGCCCTCGCGCCTGCTGATGATCGAAGGTATCACTCGCGATAAGGGTGCTGGCTGACGAACTCGAGCAAGGTCTCGCGAAAGTGCGAAGCGGCCGGGCTCTGCAGTTCCCGCCGAGTGACGAGATGCAACGGCGCGCGGAATGTATGGTCGCCGGCTACGCGGCAATAACGCACGCTTTCCTGATGGTAACGGTGCATGGAAGCCGGAACGAGCGACACGCCACCGCCCGCCGCGACGAGATTGATTGCCGTCACCATGCGTGGCACTTCTTCCACGACGTGAGGCTCGAACCCTTTCGCTTCGCAAGCGCGAATAAAGTCCGCATACATGCCCGGTGCGCCGGGCCGCCGCACGAAGATGAACGATTCCTTGGCCAGCTGTTTGAGCGGCACTGCACGGTTACCGATCAACCGATGCCCGACGGGCAGCACGAGCAACATGCGCTCCTCGGCCAGCAGTTCGAAACGCAATTCAGTGGGCGTGTCGACAGGTTTGCGAAGAATCGCCGCGTCCGCGCGATCGTTCAACATCATTTCGATAATCTCGGCCGCATTCACCTCATTCATTTCGATCGCAATCTCGGGGTACATCTCGCGAAAGTTGCGGATAGCGGTGGGCGTGAGCGGGTGAAACGCCGCCGAACTCGTGAGCGCGACGCGCACCGTGCCGATCTGTCCTTGCGCCACCCGGCGCGCATGAACAACGGCGTTATCGAGTTCAAGCAGCACTGAGCGTGCGCGCGCGGCAAAGGTTTCGCCGGGCGCCGTCAACGTAACGCCGCGCGGTTGCCGCATGAAGAGCGCGAAGCCCAGTTCCTGTTCGAGCTCCTGAATCTGTTGGGATAACGGCGGTTGCTGGATATGCAGCCGGGCGGCGGCGCGCGTGAACTGGCCTTCTTCGGCAACCGCGAGGAAATAACGCAGATGTCTCAATTCCATGCTTCGTCCGCTATATGTGTTAAATATGGCAACCGTGCCTCATATGTATTTTACATTGGGGATATGGGCACGTAGTCTTGATCCACAAGCAGAAGACAGGCAAAGGAGACACATGCAAACCGTTTTGCAAGCCGGCATCCCCGCGTCGGGCACAGCGCCGCTCAGCCGTTCGCAGATGCGCCGGGCGGTGCTCGCGTCGGTCATCGGCAATGGTCTGGAGTGGTTCGACTTTCTTATCTACGGCTATTTCGCCAAAACCATCGCGCAGGTGTTTTTCCCGGTCGGCAACGGCTTCGTGTCGATCACGCTGACGCTCGCCACTTTTGCCGTCGGCTTTGTGGTGAGGCCGCTCGGCGGCGTCGTGATCGGCGCATGCGCGGATCGCTATGGGCGGCGCAAGACCCTGTCGCTGCTGATTCTTCTGATGGCGGCAAGCACGCTGATGATGGGCCTCACACCAGGTTACGCGAGCATTGGGATCGCGGCGCCGCTGCTCGTGATCGTCGCGCGCGTACTGCAAGGGCTCTCCGTCGGCGGCGAGTTCGCGACTGCCGCCGCGATGCTGACGGAATACGCACCGCCCGGGCGCAAGATGTTTTTCGGCAGCTTTCAGATGACCTCGCAGGCCGTGGCGTTGCTGCTGTCGTCGCTGTGCTCGTTCGTGCTCACTACACAGCTTTCGCACGCATCGCTCGTGGCGTGGGGCTGGCGCGTGCCGTTCCTGCTCGGCGCGCTGGTGGGGCCGGTGGGCTTCTACATCCGGCACAAAGTCGGGGAGTCGCCGGAATTCGTGCAATTGCGCGAGCGCCTCGGGCATGCACCGCGCCAGTCGCTGCGCACCTTCGCTCGCGAGCACGGCGATGCGGCGCTGTGTGCGATGGGCGTGATTATCGTTGGGGCCGCAACCAATTATTTGTGGCACTCGTACATGCCGCTCTATGTCGAGCGTCAGTTGCATCTGCCGCTGAAGAATGCGCTATTTGGCACGGCCATTTCAGGCTTGATCGGCATTGTCGGTTATCCGCTAGCCGGGCGTCTCGCCGACCGCTACGGCGCCTACCGGCTGTTCTTTCCCGTGACGATCGTCTGGGTGCTCGCCGCGCGGCCGCTCTTCGCGTGGGTGCTCGCCGCGCCGACGCCTGAACGTGTGTTCGCCGCGCAAATGATTGCGACTGTCGTGCTCAGTTTCATGTCCGGCGCGCATCCCGGCATGCTCACGCAGTTGTTCCCCACGGCTACGCGTTCGACGGGCGTTGCGCTCTCTTACAACCTCGCGGTCACGCTATTCGGCGGTCTTGCGCCGCTCACGGTGTCCACGTTGATCGACGTTACCGGCTCGCGCATCGTGCCCGCGTGGTACCTCATCTTTGCGGGCATCGTCTCGTTGCTGCTGGTCGGCTTGACGGCTTCGGGGCGGCGTTTGCGCCGCGAGCCTGACCGCTGGCCGGGCGACGGAGCATGAGTGTCGGGATGAATGCTCTCATGAATAACCAGGTGCGGCCGCGCAACGAGGTGCCCGTCAAGGTCGTCGCGGATGAACGGCTGATCGTGTCGACGTCACGCGGCGAAGCCAAAGTGCCGCTTTTCACGGGAGGCAGCACGACGCCGGTCGAAGCGACACAAGTCGTGGTCATGTTGCACGGCAGGCTGCGTGATGCCGACGCCTATCTTCTTTCGACGCAGCGTGCGCTCGCCTCGTCCACGGTGGAAGCGAACAATGTGATTCTCGCAGTGCCGCAGTTTCTCGCGACGGCCGACGTGGAGCACCACCGTTTGGGCGACGACATGCTGCATTGGGAATGGACTTCGTGGATGGGCGGGCTCGACGCAATAGGCCCGGCACCGCTCAGTTCGTTCGATGTGCTCGACGCGCTGATCGAACACTACGCGCATGACGTGCACACCGGCCGCTTTCCGAACGTACGCGAGATCGTGATTGCTGGCCATTCCGGCGGCGCGCAGGTCGCCCATCGTCACGCGATACTGAGCGACGCTGCAGCGCGATGCGCGGTTCGCAATGTGCACGTGCGTTATGTGATCGCCAATCCTTCTTCGTATGTGTATTTCGACGCGTGGCGTCCGCAGGATCATAGCGTTGCTTGCGCCGGCTTCAATGACTGGAAATACGGCACACAGCGGCTGCCTCGCTATGCGGATGGACGCGATCCGCAATCGCTCGAGCGCCGCTACATGGATCACGACGTGACGTATCTGCTCGGCACCCATGACAACGATCCGGCGCATCCGGCGCTCGACCGTTCATGCGAAGCGATGCTGCAAGGTCCGCATCGGCTCGCGCGAGGCCGGGCCTACTACGCATATTTGCAAGCACGGCGTCCGCAGTTGCGGCATGAGTTGCATGAAGTACAGGGCGCTGGGCACAGCGGCGACGCGATGTTCGTATCGCAGCCGGGCGTACGCGCATTGTTCGGCACAGCCGCGCGGCTTGTTGAAACTGACGTCGTTCAGCAAGGCGGCGCGCTCGAATAGCAGTCAATTCAAACAGGAGACGACATTGAACAACAGACCGTTGTGGTGGGCGCTCGCCCTCAGCTTTTGCATCAGCGGATGCGGCGGTAATACATCGGGCGGCGGCAGTTCGACGAGCTCGACGCCTGCGCCCACGGCAGCTACGCAATGCGCGTCGTTGAATGGGCTGTCGATACCGGCATCGTCGATCGGCGCGCCGACCAGCGGCGCGACCATTACCAGCGCGACACTGACCGAGACGAGCGGTGAATATTGCAAGGTCAACGGTGCGATTGCACCCGTCGATCCGGCCGCGCCGTCAATCAACTTCCAGGTCAATCTGCCGACCAACTGGAATCGCAAGGCGCTGCACTACGGAGGCGGCGGCTTCGACGGCACCTTGATTACCGGCGTCGAACCGCTCGACATGGCGCCGGCCGGATCGGCAACGCCGCTTGCCAACGGTTATGCGACCTTCGGCGACGACTCCGGGCATCAGAGTTCGAGCATCACGGACGGCAAGTTCGCCGCCAACGATGAAGCGCTCGCAAATTACGGCGGCCTGAGCCTGAAGAAAACGCATGACGTCGCGATGGCGCTCATCAGAAAGCGCTACTCGAGCGCGCCCGACAAGGTGTATTTCTTCGGCAGTTCGACAGGCGGCCGCGACGGCTTGAGCGAAGCGCAGCGCTGGCCCTCGGACTACGACGGCATTGTGGTCAACCGTCCGGCGCTCAACTATACGGGGCTGCGGCTCAGCAACGTGGTGCTCGGGCGTGCGCTGTATCTGAACAACGGAGCGGGCTGGCTCGACGTCGCCAAGACCGTCCTGCTGCAAAACGCTGTGATGAGTACGTGCGATGCGCTCGACGGTGTCGCCGACGGCATCATCTCTAACGTGGCCGCGTGCAAGGCGCAATCGGCGACGGTGCTCGGGTCGGTCCGCTGCGCGAACGGTGTGGACACAGGCGATACGTGCCTCTCCGATGCGCAGATCGCAACTGTGCAGACCATCGCAGCGCCATTGCAGTTGCCGTATCCGCTCGCCAACGGCGTGACCCGGTATGCGGGCTACAACATTCTTGCGGGCTCGGTATTCGCAGGACCTTACACGACGCGTGACCTCGGCGAGTCGAAAGTGCCTGCAAATCCGGCGGGAAAGAAGGACGCAAATCAATGGGTGACCGGCGACCAATGGGTCAAGTATTTCGTCACGCGCGTGCCGACCTTCAATTCGTTGACGTTCGATCCGCTCAATCCTGCGGCCTATGAGTCGCGTGTGCAGGCGGTGTCCGCGCTAACCGATGCGACCAGCACGGACCTGAGCGCCTATGTCGCGAAGGGCGGCAAGCTCATCATGACGCACGGACTCGCAGATGAGATCGTGAGCACCGATTACTACAACGGCCTCGTGCAGCGCTTCGGGCAAAACACGGTGGACGGTTTCGTGCGCTTTTATCTGATGCCGGGCGTGGGTCACGGCACCGGGCCGTTCCATCCGGCCATCGACTCGTTATCCGCGCTCGATCAATGGGTGCAGAGCGGCAAGGCCCCGGAGACGCTGACCATGAGCGACCTCAACGCGGCCACGCTGGGGAGAACGCGGCCACTGTGCCGTTATCCGTCGTGGCCGAAGTACGTGGGCCGCGATGTGAACGCGGCCGCGAGCTACCAGTGCGTAAGTCAGTAAGCGTAAGGGGGCCGTTGAACTGCCTGGAATAAAGATTGCGCAGATGAATCGTGAAGCCATGCGCCGGCGCACAGGGGCCGGCGCGACCACCCTTCACGAGGATTACGTCATGAGCATTCTTTCAGCAATCGGTCTTGGCGACGGCAAGAAAGTACGTTATGCGATTGTCGGCGTTGGCGACATCTCGCAGGAAGCGATGATGCCGGGCGTCAGGCATACCGATAACTCCGAAATTACCGCACTGGTCACGGGCGACCCGGAGAAGGCGCGCGAAGTCGGCAAGCAATACGGTGTTGCCGATACCTACAGCTACGAGCAGTTCGACGAGATGCTGCAGTCCGGTAAGGTCGATGCGATCTATCTCGCCACGCCCAACTGGCGCCATGCCGAGTTTGCGATTCCCGCGCTCGCGGCCGGCGTGCATGTGCTGGTTGAAAAGCCGCTGGAGATATCCACGCAGCAATGCAACGCGATTCGCGAAGCGGTCAAGGCATCGACCGCAAAGCTCATGGTCGCTTACCGTCTGCACTTCGAGCCGGGCACGCTTGCCACGATCGAGCGCATTCGTTCCGCAGACCTGGGCGACGTGCGAGTGTTCTCGTCGACGTTCGTGCAGAAGGTCGACCCGGACAATCATCGCGCGAAAAGCGGCATTGCAGCCGGGCCGGTCTTCGACATGGGTCCCTATCCGGTGAATGCCGCGCGCTACGTGTTCGAAGCGGAGCCGACCGAGGTGGTCTCGGCCGTCGGCGTCCGCACGCCCGGCACCGGTCTGGGCGACTTCGACGATACCGTGTCGGTCACACTCCGGTTCCCCGGCGACCGGCTCGCGCAGTTCGTGCTGTCGTATGCGCTCAACACGCTGGATTCGTTTTTCGCGGTGGGCACGAAAGGCAGTATCGCCATGCAGCCCTGCTACATGTATGGCAAGCCCACGCAGCAGATGGTGACCATCGGCCAGGATGAAGAATCGCATTCGTTCAGGAACACCGATCACTTCGGCGGCGAGATGAAGTACTTCTCCGACTGCATCCTGAACGACCGGCAGCCGGAGCCCGACGTCGAAGAAGGTTACGCCGATGTGCGCGTGCTGGAAGGCATCGTCGAGGCGCTGAAGACTGGTGGTCCTGTGAAGCTCGAACCGTTTGAGCGCACGCGTCGCATTGATACCGAAGCGCAACGCGAGACATTGCGCGCGGTTAAATCGCCCGACCTGGTCAACGCGAGCAATCCGGGCGCGGGCATCGACAAGGTGCCGAAGAATTGAGAGCGTGCCACGGGAACCGGCCTTTGGGCCGTGCTGAAACGCTTTGTCGTCACTCCACGCGCGCGCTCGCGTACTCGAGCATGGCTGCGCTCATTGGCAGCACCCGTTCGCTGAGATGAGCATGAAGATATCTCACCGCCGGCGAGAACTGGCGGCGGTGAGGACACACGAGGTTCAGCGGCGCCGTTTCCCCTGGTTGGTCGGGCAATAGAACTTGCAAGCGGCCGGCTATCACGTCGTCGTGGACGTCGAGCCATGATTTATAAGCGATGCCCCGACCTTCCACCGCCCATCGCCTTGCAATTTCCGCGTCGTCGCAAAGCAGCGTGCCTTTTACCGTAACCTGCCTCCGCACGCCGTTGGACGGAAACGACCAGCGGTCATACACCCGTCCACCCAGCACATAGGGCAGGCAATCGTGCAATACGAGTTCATCGAGCGAAGCCGGCGCGCCGCGTCGCTTGAGATACTCCGGCGAAGCCACCAACACTCTTCGATTGTTCACGGCAAGGGCAAGCGCAACGTAGCTCGCCTGTTCTACAGAACCATACCGGATTGCAAGATCCACCGGATCGCGAAAGACGTCGGTCACATGATCCGATAGTGACAGCCGCAAGGTCAGCTTCGGATGCAGATCGCGAAATGCCCCCAGCCATTGCAGCAGCTTATTGCGGCCCAGGTCGGATGGAGCCGCAATACGCAATGTGCCTTGTAGCGCATGTCTTTCTCCATGCAAACGTTCGCGGCCTTCATGAAGCATGGAGAGGACTTCTTGCGCGTAGGGAAGGTACTGCTCGCCTTCTGCAGTGAGTTTGAGACTGCGGGTTGAGCGCGCAAAGAGACGGACGTCGAGCTCGCGCTCGAGCCGCAAGATCGCCGCGCTGACCTGGCCCGGGAGAAGGTCTGCCTCTCTCGCCGCATTTGAAAAGCTACCAAGAGCCGCGGTCCTTATAAATAGTTGAAGGTCTTCCAGGCGGACCATTTTCATTCCAGGAGTGAAAGTCCTGCCTAATTTAACTGCTTTTTCACACCTATGCGGTCGCGCCAGAATTCAGCCACACAACAGCGGCACATGAGCTTGGCAATCGCTGTGATCCTTTATCACGTACCTGGAGCATGCGCATGAAAGCAGTGGTCTATACGCAGCATGGCCTTCCCGCCGACCATCCCGATTCGCTCGTCGATTTCGACCTGCCCACGCCTGAACCCGCATCGCACGACCTGCTGGTGAAAATCGACGCGATTGCCGTCAATCCAGTGGACACGAAAGTCCGCATGGGCTCGCCGACCGAAACTCCGCGCGTGCTCGGCTGGGACGCCGTAGGAACCGTCGAGGCCGTGGGCGACAAGGTGTCGATGTTCGCGCGAGGCGACAAGGTGTTCTACGCGGGAAGCATTGCCCGCCCCGGCGCGTATGCGCAATACGCGCTCGTGGACGAGCGCATTGCCGGCCGCAAGCCTGCCACGCTTTCGGATGCGCAAGCCGCGGCGCTTCCGTTGACGTCGCTGACCGCGTGGGAACTGCTCTTCGACCGGCTCGGCGTGGCCGAGAACGCAGGCTCGGGGGACACGCTTCTGATCGTCGGCGCTGCCGGCGGTGTCGGTTCGATGCTCACACAACTTTCACGTCGTCTTACCAATCTGCGCGTGATTGGCACCGCTTCCCGGCCAGAAACGCGTGAATGGGTCGAAGCACTTGGCGCGCACGAGGTAATCGACCACTCGCAACCGTTGCTGGAAGGCCTTTGCCGTATCGGCTCGCCGCAGGTGCGTTACGTGGCGAGCCTGACTCAGACGGATCTTCACTATCCGCAGCTCGTCGAGGCACTCGCGCCCCAGGGCCGGCTCGGCGTGATCGACGACCCGGACACACTCGATGCGGTCCCGCTCAAGCGCAAGTCCATTTCGCTGCATTGGGAGTTGATGTTCACACGGTCGCTGTTCGATACCAGCGACATGATCAGGCAACACGAAATTCTCAACCGCGTGTCGGCACTCATCGACGACGGCACGCTGCGCACCACCATGGCCGAGCACTTCGGAGCCATCAATGCAACAAACCTGCGCCGCGCTCATGCGCTCATCGAAAGCGGACGTGCTCGCGGAAAGATCGTGCTGGAAGGCTTCTAGTGTGTCCGGACTTCTCGCATAGGTCACTTGCAACATCACTACAAACGGAGAATATCCATGCATTCCATCCATCGACCAAGCACGAACAGCCATCTGATACGCCGTGCAGCGATTGCATTTGCAGCGGCGCTGAGCTTCGCCGGCGTGGTCGCGCATCCCGCGCTCGCTCGGGCGTCGTCGGATCGGCCGTCCTCGAACCAGGCCACGGAACGTACCATCGGTTCCATCGAAACAGTCGCCACATTCACCGGTCCAATGCCCACCGGCGTGAGCGTCACTGAGACCGGCCGGATCTTCGTCAACTTTCCGCGCTGGGGCGACGACGTGCAGGCCACCGTTGCGGAGTTGCGCGACGGCAAGGTGGTCGCGTATCCGAACACGGAGATCAATCGCGCCGACGCATCGCATCCAGCCACGCACTTTCTGAGCGTTCAAAGCGTGATTGCGGACGGCCGCGGACGGCTATGGGTGCTTGATACGGCCGCGCCCAACTTCTCGAGTCCGGTAGCGGGAGGTGCAAAGCTGGTCGCCATCGACCTCGCGACGAACAGCGTGGTGAAGACGCTGGTTTTTCCGGCCAATGTCATGCGCGAACGAACCTATGTGAATGACGTGCGGTTCGACTTTCGCGTGGGTAAAGCGGGCGTCGCGTATGTGACCGACTCGTCGTTGAGCGGCAACGGTGGATTGATCGTGATCGATCTCGATTCCGGCAACGCATTGCGACGCCTTACCGGTGACGTTTCGACCTCCGCCGACCCGGGCTTCGTGCCCGTAGTGGAAGGCGAAACCCTCAAAGTACGGGACGCCAACGGCAAGAGCGCGCCATTCACCGTTGCCTCGGACGGCATCGCGCTTTCGCCGGACGGCAAGACGCTCTACTACTGCCCGCTTTCCAGCCGGCACTTGTATTCGGTGCCCACCGCAATGCTGCGCGACCCGTCAATCAGCGAAGCACAACTCTCGGCCGCTGTAAAAGACCTCGGCGAGAAAGGTGCTTCTGACGGCCTCGAAAGCGATGCAAACGGCACCGTCTATGCAGGCGACTACGAGCACGACTCCATCCGCAAGCTCGAACCGGGCGGCGAGTGGCAGACCATCGTGCATGATCCGCGCGTGCTGTGGCCTGACACGCTGTCAGTCGGCACCGACGGGTACCTGTACTTCACAGCGAATCAGCTTCATCGCCAACCCGTCTTCCACGGCGGCAAGGACGAGCGCAAGAAGCCGTACGCCCTCTTCCGCGTGCGCATTGGCGCCGGCCCCGCACCAACGTTCTGACACATTCACCTATCCATCCCTGGAGTCAATCATGAATCTCGCTGACGCAGTTCGCATTCGCCACACCGTGAAAGCCTTCGAAGCAGGCACGCCAGTACCCGCTGAGCAGATTGAGACGTTGCTCACCGTCCTGCACCAGTCGCCCTCGTCGGTCAATTCGCAACCCTGGCATTTCGTCGTTGCCTCGACGCCTGAAGGTCGCGCCCGCATCGCTCAATCGACCACTAACGCGTACGCGTACAACGAACCGAAAGTGCTCAACGCGTCGCACGTCATCGCCATGTGCATACGCGAGTCAATGGATGAGCGCCATCTGCAAAGCATTCTTGAGCGCGAAGCTGCGGACGGTCGTTTCAGGACACCGCAAATGCAGGCAGGTCAGGACAAGAGCCGCCGCTCATACGTGGACATGCACAAGTACGAGTTGCGCGACACCTCGCAGTGGATGGAGAAGCAGGTTTATCTCGCACTGGGTGGGCTGCTTCTCGGTGCGGCGATACTCGGCGTCGATGCGACACCAATGGAAGGCTTCGACAGCCGGGCGCTCGATGCAAGTCTCGGCTTGCGCGAAAATGGGCTGACGAGCGTGGTGCTTGTCGCACTGGGACACCGCAGTAGCGAAGACTTCAACGCCGATCTGCCCAAGTCGCGTTTGCCGCGCGAACAGATCTTCACCTTCATCTGAAAGAGAGAGTGATCATGACCGGAGCTGCTTCAGCCTATCCTCGCATCACACTGGTCACTATCGATCTCTCGTTTCATCGCGCTGCATCCGGCGTGGTTCGAAGCCTGTTGCATGAGTATGGTGTTGCGGTCGATGAGGTCTTCGCTGCGCACGAGCAGGCCTTTGAATTGCTGCGCAACGGCAAGGCCGATATGCTCAGCAGTGCCTGGCTGCCGAGCAGCCACAGTATCTATCTGGCACCGTTCGAGCATGAGGTAGACAAGATCACCGTGCTTTATCGTCCGTACGCGTTGTGGGGCGTGCCCGACTATGTGCCGGAGAGTGCGGTGAGCAGTGTGGCCGACCTGAAGAGGCCGGACGTGGCCGCGAAAATGACGAAACTCGTTCAGGGGATCAATCCCGGGGCCGGGATCAGTCGATTTTCTCGGGAAATGATCATTCAGTACGGTTTGCAGGAGGCCGGCTATTACTTCGAGAACGGCACGCTCGACGATTGCACGCGCGCCTTTGAAGCCGCCGTCAAAGAGCGGCGTTGGGTCGTCGTCCCATTGTGGAGCCCGCAATACCTGCACGAGCAGTACAGCATTCGTGAATTGAAAGACCCCAAGGGACTTCTTGGGGGCACCGACGATGCGACTCTGATTTTGCGCAAAGCGGCGCACGAAAAGATTCCGCAGGACGCTTTGAATGCGTTGCGGCAGCTCACTTTGGGTAATCGGGAGACGAGCCGCCTCGACTTCGTTCTCTCTCGCGCCAGTTCAGTGGAATCGGTTTCGGAATTAGGCTCGGCGACACGCTGAAGCGCTTCGTGCGCATCGAAAACTGCGGCGCCTTTTTTTCGGTCGCCGCCCCAATCCCCCGGCTGCTGGCCCGGCGCGCAGCGCAGCCGCGTGACAGTGAACCGCCAGCGCCACCAGCGAGGGAACCGCACTTAAGACTCCGGTAAGGAACGCCGAACATCATGGTCGGTATCCACTGGAGGATCTAATGAGCAGATCACTTCTTTCGTTGCGGCGCTTGCGCGCGACACTGTTGCTGATTCCGACCGCAACCGCAATGCCGACAGCCAACGCTGCTCCTCCTTCGGAGCTGCTTGGCTCCTACCAGACGCAGTCGGGCGGCACACAACCCGTCCCTTCGAGGGGACAGCAGTTCTTCAACGCTTCGCATGGTCATGAGTGGACTTGCGCCACATGCCACGGCGCAATCCCCACACAGACCGGCAAGCATGCGGCGACAGGCAAGGCAATCAGTCCTCTCGCTCCCGCGTTCAACCCAGAGCGATTCACCGACGCAGCGAAGACCGAAAAGTGGTTCCGTCGCAATTGCAACGACGTGGTCGGACGGGAGTGCACTGCAGCCGAAAAGGCCGATCTGCTGGCATGGCTCCTGACGCTCAAACCGTAAGCGGCTTCTCTCTTCGAACGAACCTCTTCCCGACAGGACTGTTCCCGATGCCATTCAATCTCGTGCCCCGTTCTCCGGCAGTTTGGGTTGTCGCTTTGCTGACGTCGCTGGCGGTTTCCAGCGTGACGGCCGATCCTGATGAGACGCGTAACCAGGTGAACCTCCTGCCGAAGTATCGGCAGGAATGCGCGTCATGCCATATCGCCTATCCGCCCGGCATGTTGCCCGAATCCGGAGCGACCCTCGAGTTGACGAGGGTCGATCTCAGCGCGCTTGCGCAACGGGTGGCCGCAGAACTGGCGCCAGCGGCGATAGCCAAGCGCCAGTCATTGGAATTCGAGGGCGAAGAGAACTGCCACATCACAGGCGACGAAACGCTGCTCGCCGCACTTGTGCGCAACCTCGTGGACAATGCCATCCGCTACAGCCCGCCTGGCGCATCGGTGCTGATCAGGACCGAAACGAACCGCGACCTGACCATGCTGTCAGTCGAGGACAGCGGGCCAGGGGTCGCAGACGCAGATCGGTTGAAGCTAGGCGAGCGTTTCTTCCGCGTGTCGGGTACCGCCGAAAGCGGCAGTGGCCTGGGTTGGTCCATCGTGCAGCGAATCGTGGACCTTCACGCGGCGGTGGTCAACGTGCGCCGGTCCAGCGCCCTCGGCGGGCTCGAAGTCCAGATCACGTGGCACGCGAGATGAACCGATTCGCCCGCAGTTTTGCGCCGTATCGCATGCTACGCGCAACGATCTGAAACTAGCGATCCAGTGGCGCAACAGTGGCCGGAGCGAGGTCGAGCTCTCTCGCGTAAGCGTCCAGATGCTCTCCCACGTGGGTCTTCAACATCTCGACGAACCGTTTGATTTTCGCGTCGACGAACTGTCGAGATGGATAAACCGCATAGACGTTGCGCACCTGTGTGTGATACCCGGGCAGTACGCGAACGAGCGCGCCGCTGTGCAGGTCATCTATCGCTGAGAACGCCGCAAGGAGGCCGATGCCTGCGCCATCCCGAAGGGCTTGTGACATCGAGTCCATATCGTTGACGCTGAAATGTGGGCCGGCTGGGCGGAAAATAGCCCCGCCAGCAGCGCTCTCCAGATGCCACTCGTCGGGCGCATAGTCGACTGTGCCGAGCAGAACGCACTGATGGTCGATAAGGTCTTCCGGGCACGTCGGCGCCGGATGCGCTGCCAGATACTTGGGTGAAGCCGCGAGGATGCAATGGCTGCTGCCTATGTTCTGACTGACGTAGGCCGAGTCGGGTAGCGTTCGTGTAATCACAATACCAATATCTAGTTGCTCTTCAAGCAGATTCGGCATGCGCTGCGACAGCAGAAGGTCGACCGACACCTCCGGATACGAGTTGCGGTAGGCCATGACGGCACGGGTCACCAGATTGCGCCCGAGTCCGGGCACCGAGTGAACGCGCAACCTGCCGCGCGGCTCCAGCAGGGCGTCCCGCGCCTCGGCCTCGGCAAGCTCCACGTCGGTCAGGATGGCCACGCACCGGTCGTAGAACCGCCGTCCCGCGTCGGTAATGACTAGACGGCGCGTCGAGCGCTGCATGAGCCGGGTGTCCAGCGACTCCTCGAGCACCGAAACGGCGCGCGAGATGTTCCCTACCGTCGTGTCCAGGTGGTTCGCGACCGCAGTGAAGCTCCCCATTTCGACGACTTTTGCAAAAACCGACATGTTATATAACTTGTCCATCCCACCTTTTCCATTCGTCTGATTTCACTGAATCGGCGCCCGCGCTGCACGGGCGTACGGCCATCATAGGCGAGCGCCGCCTTGCGTGCCGGTAAGCGTAACCGGTCGGAGCCCGCCGATTTTCCCTCTCACGGAAAGAATCATTCTTTCTGCCCTGGCTAAAACCGCCCGGCCTTCCCGCCTACACTGGGTTCCGCAGACAGACATTTACTGAAAGCCGCAAGCGCGGACCGCTTTCCCCAGGATCGCCGGGCCTGGCAACGCCGGTGTGAATTCGCTTATCGGCCTGGACATCAATTCCTATTGATTTGAATTACTAACTATATCTGTGAAAATGAACGCTCACTACGACTCCCTTTATCTTTTCATCAACGGAGAATGGATTTCTGCCGGCGAACGCGACACTGCCCCGGTCGTCAATCCCGCTACGCTGCAGGAACTGGGCCGCGTACCGCTTGCAACGGCAGCCGACCTCGACCAGGCATTGCGTACGGCAAAGCGCGCGTTCGACGTATGGCGCAATACGGTGCCTGCCGAGCGCGCACGTATTCTGAAAGGCGGCGCAGACCTGATTCGTGAGCGCGCCGCTCACATTGCCGAACTGCTGACGCTCGAGGAGGGCAAGCCGCTTGCCGAGAGCAGGGACGAAGTGCTGCGTGCAGCCGAATACTTCGAATGGTTCGCGGAAGAAGCGCGTCGTATCGACGGTCGCGTTGTGCCGTCGAACCGTCCTGGCGTGCAGCAACTGGTCAAGAAGCAGGCCATCGGACCGGTCGCCGCCTTCACGCCGTGGAACTTCCCGGCTATCACACCCGCCCGCAAGCTCTCCGCGGCGCTGGCTGCTGGCTGTAGCGTCATCATCAAGCCGGGCGAGGAAAGCCCCGCGACGGCGCTCGCGCTTGCCCGCGCACTCGACGACGCAGGTTTGCCCAAGGGCGTGCTGCAAGTCGTCTTCGGCGTACCGGACGAGGTGTCGAAGACACTGATTGCGTCACCGATTATCCGCAAGGTTACGTTTACGGGCTCCGTTCCCATCGGCCGGCTGCTTGCCGCGCGCGCCGCCGAAGGCGTGAAGCCAATTACGCTGGAACTTGGCGGCCATGGCCCCGTGCTCGTGTTCAAGGACGCAGACGTCGAGAGAGCCGCCGTCGAAGGCGCGGCGAACCGCTTTCGCGGCACCGGCCAGGTCTGCATTTCGTCGACGCGCTTCCTGATTCAGCGCGAGGTCTACGACGAGTTTGTTGGCCATTTCGTATCCGCTACGCAGGCGCTCAAGGTAGGCGACGGCATGCTGCCTGGCACGCAGGTCGGCCCGCTCGCGAATCCGCGCCAGATCGCCAAGATGGAAGAACTCGTCGCCGATGCCGTGGCGCGCGGCGCGAAAGTACTCACCGGCGGCAAGCGCATTGCGAGCGATGGCTACTTCTTCGAACCGACCGTGCTCGCCGACGTACCGATGGACGCTCGCGTAATGCACGAAGAGCCGTTCGGTCCCATTGCAGTGCTGATGCGTTTTGACCAGCTGGAAGACGGCCTCGCCGAAGCGAACCGCCTGCCCTACGGCCTCTCGGCTTACGCGTTCACTAACAACGCGCGCACAGCCATCGACGTTGGCGACGGGCTGGAGGCCGGCATGATTGGCATCAACCAGTACCGCATCGTAGCCACCGAGCTTCCGTTTGGCGGCCTCAAGGAAAGCGGCATCGGTTCAGAAGGTGGCGCCGAAGGCATCGAGTTCTATCTGACCAACAAATTCATCAGCCAGGTTTGAGGAGAGCCCAATCATGTCAAAAGCCAATTTCGACAGCCCGCGCGAAGCCGCGCGCAGCTTCACACCGAAGCTCGCAGCACTCGTCGACGACGTGCTGTTCCCGCAGGTCTGGGCCGACCCGGCTCTTTCGCCGCGCGACAGAAGCCTCGTGACCGTCGCCGCGCTGATTGTCGGCGGTCACCATGACGAATTGCCCGCCCACCTGCGACGTGCCGTGAGTAACGGCGTCACGCGTGAGGAACTCGCAGCAGCCATTACGCACCTTGCGTTCTACGCAGGGTTTCCAGCCGCCATCTCGGCTTCCGCCGCCGCGCAAGCGACGCTCGGCGATGTACAGGCATAACAGGACACGCAATCATGAAAGCGATCACATTCAACGAATTCGGCGACGCCGATGTTCTCAAACTCGCCGACGTTCCGGACCCGGAACTGCGCCCCGACGACCTGCTGGTCCGTGTTCACGCAGCAGGCGTGAACCGCGCTGACCTCACGCATCGACGCGGCGGATACGGACGGCCGAACTTTGGCGACTCGACCATCATGGGGCTGGAAATCGCGGGCGAGGTGGTGGAGGTCGGCGCGTCCGTCGAAGGCTATAAGGCGGGCGACCGCGTGATGGGCGTGGTCGGCGGCGGCGCGTATGCCGAACTCGCGCGCATCGACTGGCGCATGGCAATGCCGATTCCGGAGCAGCTCGACTACGTGCACGCGGCTGCCATTCCCGAAGTATTCGTCACGGCGCATGAAGCGATGATGCATCTCGGACGCCTTGAGCAAGGCGATTCCGTACTCATTCACGCGGCGGCGGGCGGCGTTGGTTCCGCCGCGGTCCAGCTTGCCTACGCGAGCGGAGCAACCGTATTTGCGACCGCCGAGGCGACGAAGCTCGAACGTGTGGTTCAACTCGGCGCCGACCATGTCATCGATTACCGCACGCAGGATTTTGCGGCTGTGGTGGCTCAAAAGACGGGTGGGCGCGGCGTGGATGTTGTAATCGATTTCGTCGGGGAGCCGTATTTTGCACGCAATATCGCGTCCCTCGCGCACGGCGGACGTCTGGTGCAAGTGGGGATTCTGGGTGGCGGCGGTCAGGTGAGCGTTGACCTGGAGACTATCCTGTACCACCACATCCAGATTATCGGCACCGTCATGAAGTCGCGCTCCCAGGCTGAAAAGCACGCTATGGTCCGGCGTTTCAGTGAACGTTGGCTCAAGCGCTTCTCTGGTGGGCGGCGCCTCGAGCCCGTTGTCGACAGTACGTTTCCTCTGGCGCGCGCAGCCGACGCACATCGACGCATGGAATCGGCGGCGAACGTGGGGAAAATTATCCTGACGACGAGTTGATCGAGCCGAGTTGCGGCTCAATGCCGGGCAATAGCATCGCGATCGCCTCGTGCGTCTCTTGAACACCGATGCGTTCGTTGTAGCTCACCTCGACGAAGTCGCATCCCTCCGCGCGGACTAACACCCAGTTAGCTCAAAACGGCTTGTTGCGAAATTGCGTCCGGCAAGGCGTCAGCCGCCAACTAACACAAACGCCCGGCACTGCAACCCTTTGAAAAAAGTGTGGCGAAGCGAGGAGGGACAGGCAGCTAGCGCCTGGCTCGCTCGCAATGCGCTAGAACCCTTAAGAACATTTCAGAACCTGAAGCTGCCACCAAAACTATCATTGGCGCAGTGGCTGGAAGCGTGGCGCGACGCTCCTCATGAACCGATACGCCGACAGCAGCGACGTGACGACAATGTCCATCTATCATCATAAGGAACTCGCAGATGAGCCGGATCACTACACCTGACGGTACGGAGATTTTTTACAACGACTGGGGTACCGGTCAGCCAATCATCCTGGTCAGCGGGTGGCTTGTGAGCGCCGACATGTGGGAGTACCAGGCGCTTTTTCTCGCCAACAATGGATTCCGGGTGATCGCCTATGATCGTCGAGGTTTCGGACGTTCCAGTCAGCCGTGGTCGGGCTACGACTACGATACTCTTACCAATGATCTGGACGAGCTGATCAAGCAGCTCGACCTCACC
This sequence comes from Paraburkholderia phenoliruptrix, assembly GCF_019511605.1. Taxonomy (GTDB): domain Bacteria; phylum Pseudomonadota; class Gammaproteobacteria; order Burkholderiales; family Burkholderiaceae; genus Paraburkholderia; species Paraburkholderia phenoliruptrix_A. The sequence continues at coordinate 138,203 of NZ_JAEUAV010000011.1, forward strand.
GACGCCATCCTGGTCGGCTACTCGATGGGCGGTGGAGAAGTTGCTCGATACATCGGTACTCGTGGATCGAAGCGTATCGCCAAGGTTGTTCTGCTCAGCGCGACCACCCCTTTACTAGTGACGCGGGCCGATAATCCGGCGGGCGTACCTCGAGACGTTTTCGATGGGCTGCGGGCCGGCGTAGTTAAAGATCGCGCCGAATTTCTGATTAATTTCGGCCGCGCTTTTACCGGGGCCGATCGTGACCCGTCCGCGGTCACGCAGGCGATGCTGGACATGACCTTCGATATGGCAATTAAAGCAAGCATCAAGGCGACCCATGACTGCATTGCCTCGTTTTCGGAAACCGACCTGCGTCCAGACCTGGCAAAGTTCGACATTCCTACGTTGGTCATTCACGGGGGCGCAGACCCTGTTGTGCCAATTGAGCTTTCAGGCAAAAAGTCCGCCTCGCTCATTCCGGGTGCGAAATTTGTCGTCTACGAGGGCGCCTATCATGCTCTCTACTACACGCATAAGGATCGCCTCAATCAGGACATATTGAGCTTCGCTCGATTGTCGTAGGATCGTCACTGACGATGGCCGAGCGACTTCCGGCACCCGAGAGGAATCGGGTATGACCGAAGACGTGCCGGATGACGTCTCGCGCGGCACCTACACCTGCCAGGACACCACGCCACCGCACGAGGTGTGGGTTCGACCTGCTTTTGCAGGGCTTTTCGGGAATTGAGGAATCTGGATGCCCATCTGCCGAAGAGCCAGCGCGTGAGCGTATTGCTGAGCGGCCTGCCAACTGACTAGTTGGCCATAACGGGCCATGACGACTATACCAGCGCGACTAGCAAACTAGACCCGCTACGTCCCCGTCTATTGACAATATCTGACCACGCAGATATTGTCGGTTGCGATCTGGAGGACGTCACGATGAATCACTACACGCCCCGCAACTTCATAATCACGAACAGCATTGGCCTGAAACTCGTCAAGGCAAGAAATCTGTTGTCCGCCGAAATGGACGCGGCGCTCAAGGACCTGGATATAACAGGCCCGCAAATGGGCATTCTGCTTTCGATGAAGCAAGGCATCGCGAATACGCCTTTCGAGTTGTCCAAAATGCTGGGAATCGACACGGGCCTGATGACGCGAATGTTGGACAAGCTCGAGTCGAACGGGCTGCTGCAGCGCTCGCGTGACCCGGGCGACCGCCGCGTGGTCAATTTAACGTTGACGGCCGCCGGACAGAAAGTCGCCGAGCGAATGCGGGAAGTCGCACCACATGTGCTGAATGCACGCCTGCGCAATTTTTCGAAGGCCGAGTTCGCTGAGTTCGATCGGCTGCTTCGCAAGTTTCTCGGCGACTGAAGGCGCGTTCGCCTCCGCAGCATCGTCCGCATAGGTGCGTGGGCGGTCCTTCCAGCCAGGTGAAAAGCCTGGAACGCACGCTGGCCGGACCCTCTGCTGTTCATGCCCCATGGCCGCATTTCCGTGCCGTGCCCGCGCGTGAGCGCGCCGACGTTTCTACCACTCTCCTGCCCTGTCATCGCGGCTTCACCGCGAATTCCGACCGCAGTGCTTCCTCGTGCCGCCAGGTTTTCAGCCGAGGGGCACGTATGGTCACGTACCAACCGCAGCTAAGACGCGTCTACGCGCCGCCGCGCGTGCCATTGACGATCCAGAACACGGCCGAGCGCAGTTGACCGTCACAGGCGCGGGGCGACATGGGAAAACGGCGCGCTGATAGTTGCCAGCAGTGCAACACTGTTTTCACGCGAGCCACGGCATAAAGCACGTAAATCCGTTGGCAACTATCTGCAAAGTCAAATATAGTTCGGTCCTGACATCCAGCACCTGGCATGCATGAAAGCGGCTGATTAACCGATCGGCCTTTTTTATCAACTTGTATCTGACTTGTCAGATAAAACCGCGCTCTGAAGGCGCTTCACAGATTAAGGGAGAACGTGACATGAACTCACCCGGCAATACCGGTGCGCCGGTTCCGCTGACGGGCGCGCGGTTCGCCATCGGCACATTTGCCGTGGCGCTCGCCACGTTCATGAACGTGCTCGATTCGTCGATCGCCAATGTCGCGATTCCGACGCTGTCGGGCAACCTCGGTGTGTCGATCGACGAAGGAACGTGGGTCATCACACTTTTTGCGGCAGCTAACGCTGTGTCCATTCCGTTGACTGGGTGGCTTACGCAGCGCATCGGGCAGGTCAAGCTGTTCGTCTGGGCGATCATGTTGTTCGTGCTGTCTTCGGCGGCCTGCGGACTCGCGCCGAACCTGCTGGTACTGCTTGCGGCACGCGTCGTTCAGGGCGCCGTCGCCGGGCCGCTGGTTCCGCTTTCGCAGGCCCTGCTGCTCGCGTCTTTTCCCAAGGACAAGAGTTCAGGCGCGTTGGCGTTGTGGGCAATGACGGCGACAGTCGGCCCAATTGCTGGACCCGCGCTCGGCGGCTGGATTACCGACAGCTATAGCTGGTCGTGGATTTTCTACATCAACGTGCCCGTCGGTCTGTTTGCAGCCGGCGCGATCTGGGCAATCTATCGCGACCGCGAAACGCCCGCCCGCAAGCTCCCGGTCGACAAGGTCGGTCTGATTTCTTTGATCGCCTGGGTCGCCCCGTTGCAGATCATGCTGGACAAGGGCCGCGACCTCGACTGGTTCAATTCCACGACCATCTGGGTACTCACCATCGTTGCCGTGGTCAGCTTCCTGTTCTTCCTCATCTGGGAACTGACCGAAGACAGACCGATTGTGAACCTGCGTCTTTTCACCAAACGCAATTTTTTCGGCGGCACCATTGCCATCTCGGTTGCCTACGCAATCTTCTTCGCCAACCTCGTGATTCTTCCGCAGTGGATTCAGGGCTTCCTCGGATACCCTGCGGTCGACGCCGGACTCGTGACCGCGCCGCTCGGCATTTTCGCCGTGATCCTTGCCCCGGTGATGGGCAAAGTCATGCCGCGCTCCGACATGCGCGTGCTGGCCACGCTCGCATTTCTCGGATTCGCCGGGGTGTTCTTTCTGCGCTCCAATTACACCACTGGTGTCGACGCGTGGACGCTGGTTTTACCGACGCTGCTACAAGGCATTCCTACAGCGCTGTTCTTTACGCCGCTCACCGCGATCATTCTTTCGGGACTTTCTCCTGAGGAGATTCCGGCGGCCGCGGGCCTGTCCAACTTCGCGCGCATTTTTGCCGGCGCCGTGGGTACATCGCTCATGAGCAATGCGTGGAATGACCGCACGATTCTGCATCATGCGCGGCTCGTCGAGCAGACGAGCGTGGACAACCCACGTTTCACCGGTGCGATAGCAAATCTGCAAACGACGCTGCACGCAAGCGTTCCAAAGGCCACTGCCTTTTACGAAAGTTCGCTGAACGCGCAGGCCACGATGTTGGGACTCAACGACATTTTCTGGATTTCGGCAGTGATCTTCGTCGTGATCATTCCCCTCATCTGGATCACCAGGCCGACGAAGAGCGCGGCCGCGGGCGCGGTTGCTGCCGGCGGACATTGAACCTCACGCCGCCTACTTTCCACTATTTATCTGACAGAGCAGAAGATGAAAACGCAGACTTCTAACGCAGGCGTTGCTGCCGCTTCACTGAAGCGCGCAATTTCGGTGGCTGCCATCGGCTTGTTGGCGGCGTGTGCGAACTACGCGGGCATTCACGGCGACCAGCAAATGGTAGAAGCGCAACAGCTTGGCACCGCGCGGAGCCTCCCGCAGGAGCAAGGGCGCTGGCCATCCGCGGACTGGTTCGAACAGTTCGGCGACACACAGCTGAAAGCGCTAGTCGCCGAAGCGCTGCAGAGCAGCCCCACGCTAGACCAGGCTCGCGCGCGGGTGGCGGCGGCGCAAGCCTACAGCGAGACCGCGAAGTCGCGCACGCTGCCGCGCATCGATGCGGACTACACGCTGACACGTCAGCAATACAGCAGCACAGCGCTGGTCCCGCCGCCGTATGCAGGCTCATGGCAGACCGAAAACAAGGGGCTGCTGAGCGCTTCATACGATCTCGACCTGTGGGGCAAGAACCGCGAGGCGCTGCGCGAGGCCGTATCGCAACAGGCGGCCAGCAAAGCAGACGCGGAGGTCGTCAAGCTCACGTTGGAAACCTCGATTGCGCGTACCTACAACGAGCTGGCGAGGCTCTACGCGCTGCGCGACATCGCGCAGCAGGAAGTGGCGCGGCGCGAACAGATCGATCGCATCACCGCGGGCCGCATTGCCACCGGCCTCGATACCGAGGTCGAGCGCAAGACGGCGCAGGCCAACCTTGCCACCAGCCGTGCGAATGTGAGCGCCCTCGACGGCAGCATTCTCACCACGCGCTATCAACTGGCCGCGCTGCTCGGCAAAGGACCGGATCGCGGCCTCGCGATCGCGAAGCCCGCGCTTGGCGCGGGTGACGAGGTGCGTCTGCCGGACAATCTGCCTGCCGACCTGCTGAGCCGGCGGCCCGACATCGTGGCAGCGCGCTGGCGTGTCGACGCGATCGCGCATGGAATCAACGAAGCGAAAGCGGAGTTTTACCCTGACATCAATCTGAGCGCCGCAATCGGCCTCGACGCGTTCGGCTTCGGCCGTTTCCTGACCGCGGCGAGTCGCACGGCGTCTGTCGGGCCGGCGATACATCTGCCTATCTTCGACGCGGGCGCGCTGCGCGCACAGTTGAAGGGCCGTTACGCCGATTTCGACTATGCGGTTGCGACCTACAACCAGACGCTGATCAGCGCGCTGAGCGGCGTCGCTACCCAACTCGCACAGATCCGTTCGAGTGATGCCCAGCTCGGCGACGCGCAGGCGGCTCAACAGGCCGCTCGCGATGCCGACCGGCTGGCGACTGTGCAGTACCAGGCGGGCCTGACCAACCAGCTGACCGTACTCAACGCGGACGTGACTGCGTTCAATGCCGACGAAGCAATCGTCAATCTTCAGATGACGCGCCGTGATCAGCAGATCGAACTGGCGTCCTCGCTGGGCGGCGGCTACGTCGATGACCCGGCGAGCTCTTCGTCCGATGCTGCTGCGAGTCTTCCTGCCCCGCCACAAGCAGATCGCCAACCCAAGACCGACGCCGCGTTGCCGCACCGTGACGCGACCGCAGGCGTTGTCACCGCATCGGCTGAACATTGACTGACACGCGCAACACTTCAGGAGAACTGCAATGAGCGATTCCATCACATCCGGCCGCAAGCTGGACGATCCGAATGACGAACAAGAGAGCAAGGGGCAGGCGTCCGCCACCCCTCCGGCACGCCGCAAGCGTCTGATTGCGCTGCTCGCCGCCGCTGTTGCCATCGCCGGCGTGGCGTATGGCGCCTACTATTTCACCGAGGGCCGCTTTCACCAGGAGACCGACGACGCATACGTCAATGGCAACCTTGTGCAACTGACGCCGCAGGTCACCGGTACGGTGATCGCCGTCAACACGGACGACACGCAGATCGTCAAAGCGGGCGCGCCTGTCGTTGCGCTCGATCCGGCCGACGCAAAGCTCGCGCTCGCCGATGCAGAAGCGCAGTTGGGCCAGACCGTGCGACGCGTGAGCGGGCTCTATGCGAACAACGGCTTCTACGCCGCGAACGTCGCCCAGCGCGAAGCGGACCTTGCCCGCGCCCGCGACGACCTGCGCCGACGTCAAGCGGTCGCCGACACGGGCGCGGTTTCGGCCGAGGACATCGCGCATGCCCGCGACGCGGTCAGCGTCGCGCAGGCCGCACTCGACGCGGCGCGCCAACAGGGCGACGCCAACCAGGCGCTCACCGATCGCACCACCGTCGAGCAGCATCCGGACGTGCAGGCTGCCGCCGCCAAGGTGCGCACCGCGTGGCTTGCGTACGCGCGCGACACCCTGCCCGCGCCGGTAACCGGCTATGTCGCTCAGCGTCAGGTACAGGTTGGCCAGCGCGTGGCTCCCGGCACGCCGCTCATGGCGATCGTGCCGCTCGACGGCGTGTGGGTCGATGCCAATTTCAAGGAAGTGCAGCTCAAGCACATGCGCATCGGTCAGCCCGTCACCCTGACCTCCGATGTCTACGGCAGCAGCATTCGTTACCACGGCCATATCGAAGGATTCTCAGCCGGCACGGGCAGTGCGTTCGCCACGCTGCCCGCGCAGAACGCCACCGGCAACTGGATCAAGATCGTGCAGCGGTTGCCGGTACGCATCGCACTCGATCCCGCCGAGCTGGCCGCGCATCCTCTGCGCATCGGCTTGTCGATGGTGGTCGATGTCGATACCCGCGACGAATCCGGCTCGCAACTCGGCGCCGCGCAAAACACGCGCTATCGGACCGACGTGTTTACCGGCTACGAGGATCAGGCGGATGCCGCAATCGAGCGGATCATCAAACAGAATGCACTGGTTGCGCCCGCAACGACTGCCCGGTCGCAGACGTCCGCGCCACGCGTATCGTCTCGAGAGGCGAAGACACAGGCGGGTTGAGGTCATGGATGAGCGAGCGGCAGCAGAACGTGCCATTCATGCGCTGCGTACATGAGTAGATTCAAACAATTCACTGCGCGCATTCTGTTAGCGACGTATTATTAGGGAAATCCCTAATCGCGTGACGATCATGACCTCGCCTCCTCACACGGACTCCCGCAGTTCCCTGCCCGCTTTCATCGTCGCGCTGGCTTGTGCAGGCGTCGGGGCGGGGCTAGGCGGTGCGGCGCTTGCGCTCCTGCTGCATGGCGTGCAACACATTGCCTATGGCTATTCGACCGCGCACCTGATCGGACCCGAGTCGTTCCTGCAAGGCGTGAGCGCTGCTTCGCCCGAAAGGCGCCTCGCTGTTCTGGCCGCTTGTGGACTGATCGCGGGCGCGGGGTGGGCAGCGTTGTATCGCTTCGGCAAGCCGCTGGTCAGCATACGCAAAGCGGTCGCATCGTCTGATCCCCGTATGCCGGTCGTCAGCACGGTCGCACATGCGCTGCTGCAGATCATCACCGTTGCGCTCGGCTCGCCGCTGGGACGCGAAGTCGCTCCGCGCGAGATCGGCTCGCTCGTGGCAGGCCGTATTGCCGCTCGCGCGGGCCTCTCGGTGGATGATTGCCGCCTGCTAGTGGCGTGCGGCGCAGGCGCGGGCCTTGCCGCTGTCTACAACGTGCCGCTGGGCGGCGCCGTATTCGTGATCGAGGTTCTACTCGGCACGTTCGCACCGCGCGCGATAGTCGCTGCGATTTTCACGTCGGCCATCGCCGCCGTGGTCGCGTGGATCGGACTCGGCAACGAACAACAGTATGTCGTCCCAGCATTTCACAGCAGCATGGCGCTGATTGTGTGGGCCGCGCTGTGCGGTCCCCTGTTCGGACTGGCCGCGCGATGCTTCGTCATGCTCACGTCGAGCGCACGTGCGAACGCGCCGCGCGGATCGCGTCTCATCGTTCTTTCGCTGCTCAATTTCCTGGTGATTGGCGTGCTGGTCGGCCACTTTCCGCAGCTCGCCGGCAACGGCAAAGGCGCGGCTGCGTTGTCGTTCGGCGGCGACGTGAACATCTCGCTCGCGGCCATGTTGCTCGTGCTGAAAGTCAGCATCGAAGCATCGAGCCTGCGTGCCGGCGCGGAAGGCGGCCTGCTCACGCCCGGGCTTACCAATGGCGCGCTACTCGCGGTCGTGCTGGCGGGCGCGTGGAATCATCTGCTGCCCGGCGTGCCGGCGGGCGCGGCTGCAATCATCGGTGCCGGAGCGTTCCTGGCTGCTTCGATGCAGATGCCGCTCACCGCGGTGGTGCTGATCGTCGAGTTCACGCACGCCAATCACGATTTACTGTTCCCATTGATGCTGGCGGTCGGCGGCTCGGTGGCCATGTATCACGGCATTCCGCAACTGCAGGCGCGGCTGCGTGCCGTGGCGTCAACGCCCGAAGCACTGCCATCCGGCCGCGCGTGACGGGCGGCCTACGGTCGTCATGACGTAGAGCATGCAACTGCGCGCGGCTGCATGCACTTGCGCCGGGGTCTGGCTGCACGTCGATTCCCCTACGAATCGCTGCGATAGTGATCTAGGTGTTGCCGCCGAGATAACCGCGCATGCCAAGAGCCGCCGCGTCATGCGCGGCCGGGCTGGCGTATCTGTCGCTCAGACAGGACACATTCAAGACGCGGCCCATTTCAGGTTGTCCCGGAGCACTCCGGACTGCAAAGCGGCAGTCATCTTTATGGGCATGAGCCCGGGCGGCTTTCCAAAAACGGAAAGCGGCTCGCCGCTTTTTCGTATTCAACTGTGCTCGGCGAAGACCCACAATAAGCAAACAGAAACTGCGACTGCACCATTTGCCGGCGCGCATTCGAGCAGGTCGGCAGCGGTCATTGTCGTGGAGCTGCGTGACTGATGGAGCAGACGTCTCCATCAACGACGCTAAACCTTTATCCCATACCAACAGGAGTCCATAATGAAATACAAGACCTTGGGAAATACTGGCTTGCTGGTTTCGCAGTTGTGTCTTGGCACGATGACGTTCGGCGGTGGCAAGGGCGTCTACGAGCATATCGGCAACGTCGACCAGGCCGGCGCGGATGAACTCGTCAAGGCGAGCATCGACGCCGGTATCAATTTCTTCGATACAGCGGATGTCTACTCGGGCGGCGAAAGCGAGGCCACGTTGGGCCAGGCGCTGAAGAACCTCGGGATCGCGCGAAAGGACGTGGTGCTGGCAACCAAGGTGTATAGCCGGATGGGCCCCGGCCGCAACGATGTGGGCGCTTCTCGCGGCCACATCATGGATGCAGTCGAAGCCAGTTTGAAGCGGCTGCAAACCGATCATATCGACCTCTACCAGATCCATGCGACGGACACCGTCACGCCGCTCGAAGAAACGTTGCGTGCGCTGGATGATCTGGTCCACCAAGGCAAGGTCCGCTATATCGGCGTGTCGAACTGGCAGGCTTGGCGGATCGCGACAGCGCTCGGCGCTTCTGCACGACTGAATCTCGCAAGGTTCAACACGTTGCAGGCTTATTACTCCATCGCGGGTCGCGATGTCGAGCGCGAACTCACGCCGCTGCTGGAAGCGGAGAAGCTGGGGCTGCTCGTCTGGAGCCCGCTGGCCGGCGGGCTGCTGTCGGGTAAGTTCAGCCGCGAGAATCAGTCGGCTGAAGGTTCGCGTCGTTCGGGTTTCGATTTTCCGCTCGTGAACAAGGAAAGAGCGTGGGACGTGATCGATGTGATGCGCCCGATCGCCGACGCCCACGGTTGCAGTCCGGCACGGATCGCACTGGCGTGGCTTCTGTCGAGGCCGGTCGTGACGTCGGTGATCGTGGGGGCCAAGCGTCTTAGCCAGCTCGAAGACAACATTGCCGCGGTGGACATCACCCTGTCCGACGAAGAAATTGCCGCGCTCGACAACGTGAGTGCGCTTCCGCCTGAATATCCAGGCTGGATGCTCGAGACCCAGGGCGCCGACCGTCTGGGTCCGGTCGATCTCTGGGCCAGAAAGATGACGGCCGCATCCTGAGCGCGCACCGTCGCCACGGCTTTTCGCCGGGCGATGTGCAAGGAGATGCCCGCGCGGCATCTCCCGCTGCTCTTCTACTCGCGGCTATCGTCACGTATGGACGGACGTCGCGCCGCGATGCTGCTATTCGACCGAGACTGGCATACTGGCAACCCGACCAGGGGCGCATCCGCTTGCTGCCTGCGAAAGGGTGTACGTGAATCGGGTGCACGTGAATCGGGTGCACGTGAATCGGGTGCACGTGAATCTGATTGCCTGTTGAGAGACACATCGATGGACTGGAACGACCTGCGATATTTCCTTTGCGTGGCCAGAACGGGCAGCCTCAGCAAGGCCGCTGGCGATCTGGGCGTGGGTGTTTCGACAGTCAGCCGTCGCATCAGCGAACTGGAGGCGAGCCTGCGCGTCACCCTTTTCACGCGCAGCCCGACTGGCTACAGCTTGACTCGTGAAGGCGAGCGGGTTCTCGAAGGCGCTGAGATGGCCGAGGCCGGTGTATTTGCAGTCGAGCGCAGCGCTTACGGGCTCGCCGAACAACCGTCCGGCACCGTGCGCCTCGCCACCTCCGAAAACATTGCGACCGACCTCGTGATACCAGCGCTCCCGCAATTTCGCGAGCAGTATCCGCTTATTCGCCTGGAGATAGTGACGAGCACCTTGACTGCGGAACTCGACACACAGGAGGCGGACATTGCGCTGAGGATGGTGCGACCGAATCGCGGCAACCTCAAAGTGAGGCGGCTCGGGCGAATGACGTACTCCGTTTATGGCCGCCGCGACTATCTTCAGGCTCATCCGGCTAAGGATGGCGACCCGCTCAAGGGACGATCGTTCATCGCGTGGGACGGCGCGCACGCTCATCTGCCGGCGGCCGTCTGGGCAGCCGAGCGTATAGCCGACAGCGATATTGCGCTGCTGACGTCGAGCTTGCCGACGCAGATCGCGGCTGTCCGTGCAGGACTCGGGCTTGCGATCATTCCCGACTTTCTCGTTGCAAACGACGATCTCGTACAGGTCTTGCCGCCAGCCAGGGTGTTTTCAAACCATGTGTGGCTCGTCGTGCACCCGGATATCAGCAGCTCCGCGAGGGTAAAGGCAGTAAGCGACTTTCTTGCGGAAACCCTCGCGAGCGCTTCGTCCGCTTTGGCGCGGGAATCTATCGACGAGTGAGGCCACGCGGCAACGCTCTTAGGCGTAGCAGAAGTGGCAAGCATGCACGGCCGCGAAGCCGCAAGAGGCGGCGGTAATCTGGTGGTGCACATCGGACTCACTCCGGTCCGACAGCCGGGAACGCTTGCTGAAGTTGCAGTTTTCCCTAATTCAAGCGGTCGCCGTTTGTGTCGTTATACCGAAGACGTCGCGATTTGCGGCAATGACAACCATCCGTTCGGAATCTCAAATGAAAGTCTCTACCCGGTTAGCGCTGCTAGCCATGACAGCGCTTATCGCGTTGCTTGCAGTGGGAGGATACAGCGCCTACAGCATGCGACGCTCCATGCTCGACGCCAAGCAGGCGCAGATCGTCAATCTGTTGAGTATGGCCGAGCACCTCGCGAACTATTACTACGAGCAGGAAGTTGCCGGTGCAATGACGAGGGAGCAGGCGCAGTCCGCGACGAAGACCGCGCTAAGCAATATGAACTATTCCGATCAGAGTTACTTCTGGGCGCGCCTGCCGGACGGGACCTCGCTTGTGCATCGGAAGCGGGAAAACGTCGGCAAGGTTCTGCTCGGCAAGGCGCCGGACGGACGGCCAGACACGGACCTTTATCGCGAGATGCTCGCGAAAGAGCACATTCCTGTGATGATGGTAGTAACGACCCACCCCGGGACCGGCGTGATGACCGGAAAGATGAACGGCATTGTGGAGTTCAAGCCGTGGGGCTGGTGGATCGGTACAGGATTCTTCACGGACGACGTGAGTGCCGGTTTCTTGAACACCATCCTGAAGATCGGTGGCTTGATAGCCCTCGCGGTTGCCCTGATTGGCGTAATGGCGTGGAAGATCATACGCAGCGTCACAGGAGCGCTTGGCGGCGAACCGCAGTTCGCAGCCCGCGTCGTTCAAGGCATTGCAGCTGGCGATCTCAGTTCTCCAGCGGCAGTTAAGGACGGCGACAATCACAGTCTTGTTGCCGCAGTGGAGCAGATGCGTCGTGGTCTGCAAGACATGGTGATCCAGATCCGCACGAGCTCGGAATCCGTTTCATCGGGTGCTGTCCAGATTGCCGCGGGCAATACCGACCTCTCGAGTCGCACCGAGCAACAAGCGGCTTCGCTGCAGCAAACCGCGGCGAGCATGGAGGAACTGACCGCAACGGTTAAGCACAATTCGGAGAACGCCCAGCAGGCGAGTGGTCTGGCTAACAACGCGAATGCCGTGGCCAATGAAGGAAGCGCTATCATGGGTCAGGTCATCCAGACGATGGATGCCATCCAGCAGAGTTCAGGCAAGATCACCGAAATCATCGGGATCATCGAAGGCATCGCATTCCAGACCAACATCCTGGCACTCAACGCAGCGGTGGAAGCAGCGCGCGCGGGCGAACAGGGTCGTGGCTTCGCAGTCGTTGCTAGCGAAGTGCGCAACCTCGCGCAACGCTCATCTACTGCCGCCAGGGAAATCAAGGAGCTCATCGAGACATCTGGCAGCCGGGTCGACGAGGGAAGCGCACTTGTCACGCAGGCGAGAGAGACGATGCAGCGCGTCGGGATTGCGATCCAAAGGGTAACCGACGTGATGGGCGAGATTGCATCCGCTTCCAACGAACAGAGCCGCGGCATCGAGCAGGTGAATCAGGCTATCTCCCAGATGGACGAAGTCACCCAGCAGAACGCGGCCCTGGTTGAAGAAGCCGCAGCAGCAGCGGGTTCAATGAAAGACCAGGCGAAGCAACTGGCCGCGGCCGTCGCGGTGTTCCGCACGGAGCAGACAGAACAAACGTCCGCCGGCTTATTGAGTCACAGATTGGCACATACGTCGTGACCGTCGTTCACTAGTGCAACGCCAGCCATCAACGGCGCAGCGAAGCCCTCAAATGTCACTGCGATAATGGACGCCGGGCCAATTGATCGGGATTGGTCGGCGTTCACAGACACGCTGCCGAAGCCCGCAGCCGGAACGTCTCAGTGCGCGGGTTGGCTCGCGAAAATGCTGACGCCGACCTATCCCGCTCTCATCACAGCGGGATCGATCTCTTTATCCGTCAGACCGAATTTCGCCATGCGAGCGCGATGATCCGGCGAGCCCAGATATAAACGAAGTGCCTGATTTACCGCTCTAAGCAGATCGACGTTCTCCCGGTTGAATGAGAACGCGCCCAGCGGCGGCGTCCGCTGTGTGTCATCTGTATGTCGCTCAAGCGCGACGGCCTCGATCACCGAACTGCCAACCCGGCTCGCGACAATACGATTTCCCAACGCAGTGCTCGCATATGCGTCAATCTCGCCAGAGAGAACGGCCGCAATCGCATCGGCTTGATGCTCAAAGATCGCAATTTGTTTCTCGGATACACCTGACGAGATTGCCGAATCTCGCTGTACCTGTCCGGCAATAATGCCGAGACGCGCATCGTGACGTTCGGCGATCGACGAGTAGCTGGTGAGCGCCTTTGGATTGCCCAGCCTGACCAGGAAACCGTCCTCCATTCCCCACACCGGTTGGCTAAACGCAACTTTACTGGCACGCTCCGGCGTCACAAAGAGAGGAACATTCATGTCCCAGCGACCCGCCGCGACGCCGGGCAGCAATTCGCCGAAGGTGGTCAGGCAATGCTCGATCCGGGTGACACCGATCTGCCGCAGGATCGTGTCGGCGAGTTCGATATCAGCACCGTTCGCGGTGCCATCCGCTTCGGTCCAGCCGAACGGAGGTTCTTCGATGTACGCAATCGTTACCTTCATCACCTGGTCCCGGAAATCGAAAATGCCCGTCAACGGCGGGGCTGACTGCTGACGATTCTACTCACATGCGCGAACGCCGCCTTGTGCCGTCTACCGCTGGGCGCACTGACCGCGGCGGCACTGGAGCGACCGTCGAGCGTGCTCCGTCACTAGCCGTCGGCTCGCGAATCCGGCGAAAAACACCGCTCGCGTCGCCGAATGACAACAGTTCTGCGACGAAAACACCGGCTTTTTACTTTTCGTGCGAGGGAATACCCTAGAATTGCGAATGGTTCTCATTCACGCAGCATGGATCCTCCCTCCTCCAGAAAAGAACGAAAGCACATGCCACACCGCAAGCATCAACAGAAAAACACTCGGCGCACGACGCTTTCGCGAGCCGTCGAAACCTTGTTCGTCGGTCTCGTCGCAGCAACTGCGTTGCAGGCCGCGCAGGCGCAGGCTCAGGCCGAGACGCACGACATCACCACCACGGACGGCACGTCCGCCACGCGAACCACGCGAATTGGGAACACGGAAGCCGGGACCGTTTGCAGCGGCGCTACCGCATCGGAACCCACCGCATTGCCGACCGTCGTCGTGAGCAGCAAGGCCGCGCCGGGCGAGCTGCCTGCGCCCTACGCGGGCGGACAAGTGGCGCGAGGTGGCAGCATCGGCGTGCTCGGAACGTCGAACGTCATGAACCAGCCGTTCGATACCACCAACTACACCGACGAACTGATTCGCGACACACAGGCGCGAACCATCGCGGATGTGGTCGTCAACAACGCCTCCGTGCGCGCGGAGCAAAGCGCGGGCGGCTTTGGCGATGTCTTCCAGATTCGCGGCTTCGACGTGCAGGCGACCGATGTCGCGTTAAACGGCTTGTACGGCATGGTTTCGGCAGCGCGCGTGCCGGTGAACCTGCTGGAGCGCGTGGAAGTGCTCGAAGGTCCGGGCGCGTTGATGTACGGCATGGGACCGGGCGGCAGCGTCGGCGGCGCTATCAACATCGTCACGAAGCGCGCGGACGATACGCCGCTCACGCGCCTCACCGCGCTGTATCAGTCGAAGGGGCAATTCGGTGTCGCAGCCGACATTGGCCGCCGCTTCGGCGATGAAGGTCAATTCGGCATTCGCTTTAACGGGCAGATCAAGGACGGACAAACAGGTATCGCGCACGGCAATCAGCTTCAGGGCGACAGCGCAATCGGGCTCGACTACCGCGGCAAGCAGTTCCGTTGGTCTTTCGACGCATACAACGTCTCGGAGAACACGGACGAGCTACGCTCGCAAATCGGCCTGGGCACCGCCACGGCCATACCTGCGGTGCCATCCGGCTACAACAATCTGTATCCGGGCTCGAAGCTGAAGCTGCGCGATACCGCCGTAACCACGCGCGCCGAGTACGACATCAACCAGTACGTGACGGTGTACGGCGCAGCGGGCGAGCACTATGGCACCTCGCAGCAGACCTTCCCGTATGCGACCGACATGACGTCGGCGGGCACATTCAACGTCTATAACGGCTACTACGATCAGTACACGCGGACGAAAACCGTCGACGCGGGTTTGCGGTTCCACTTCGACACGTTCGGCGTCAAGCACACGCTCGTCACCGGCATCACGAGCCTGAATCAGGAAATCGGCTACTTCTATGCGCTCGGCTCCACTGCGGTGCCGTCGAACCTGTACACACCGTCGGCGCTGCTGCCGGTCGACTCGCCGCGCGGCGACATGCAGCGCAGCAGCCAGACTCGCCTGAACAGCCAGCAGGTGATCGACACGATGTCGTTCTTCAACGACCGTCTGCTCATTACCGGCGGGTTCCGTCGACAGACAATCGGCCAGGACAACTACGACCCGACCACCGGGGCGCGGCAAAGCTCCATCGACCAGCAAGCCATCACCCCACTCGCGGGCATTGTCGTGAAGCCGCTGTCGAACGTCTCCATCTACGGCAACTTCACGTCCGGGCTGTCCAACGGCGGCACCGCGCCGGCCGGCACGGCGAACGCGGGGCAAGCCTTCGCCCCGTACAAGTCCAACCAATATGAAGCGGGCGTCAAAGCGGACTGGGGCCGCGTCATGACGTCGGCGGCGATCTTCCAGATTACGCAGCCAAACGCCGTCACCGATCCGACCACGAACCTGTACGGCTACAACGGCAAGACCCGCGTGCGCGGCCTCGAACTCGCCGCGTACGGACAGGTGTTTCGCAGCCTGCGACTGATGGCGAGCGCAACGTTCTACGATCCTAAGGTATCGGGCACGGCGGGCGGGGCGCAGGACGGCAACACTGCTGGCGGGGTTCCGAAGTTCGCCTTCAACCTGGGCGCGGACTACGATCTGCCGTGGGTGCAGGGCCTGAGCGTGAACGGTCGCATCATCCACACTGGCGCGCAGTATTACGACTCGAGCGACACCTTGCGCCTGCCTTCGTGGACCCGATACGACGTGGGCCTGCGCTACGCCACGCGGATTGCGACGAAGGACGTGGTGCTGCGCGCCAACATCGAGAATCTGTTTGGCAGCCGCTACTGGATTCAACAAGGCACGTATCTGACGAACGCCGCGCCGCGCACGGTGCTGCTGTCGGCCCAATTCGACTTCTGATAATCGCGGGCCGGCGTTCGCGCGGCCCCACTCGCGACCATGAGACCGTCGCTCTGCCCGACACGCGCAGCAGCGGCGGTCGAAGCTGAGCGGTCGAACCTCAGCGATAAATCCCAAGCGCTCGAACCTAACCCCGCGACTTGTGCAGCGCGCTTGCCTTGTGCACCGCGCGCTTGCCGCTCTTGTCGCTCTCGACTTCATACGACGGGTCCGACGGCGATGCCGCGACGACATGTCCGTCCACCTTCGCGCGCTCGGTAATGACGCGCGTCACGTGCCCGTGCGTTTCGCCCTGCGGCGTATTCCAGCTGACGCGGTCGTTGACCTTCAGTTCGTGGCTCATGGCGACGCTCCGTTGTTCGACTCGGAAGCCGATAGCGTGCGCAAACCCTATGCCCAGCGGTGACGTGCGCCAGACCTGGTCCGTCAGCGCCCTGTCGCGCAGGCGCCGAACGCCGCGCGCGCCTGGAGCCGCTAAAGCACATGCGCAAGCACAAACGCAAACGCAAACGGCCGCATTGACGCCGAGCCAAAAACAGCCTATAACCATCCATATGGATGGTTATCAGAAGGAAACCGGAGAAAACCTGCATATGCCGAAAGAAGTGCCGGACCGCTCGCGAGGCAGCGAGACTGAAAAAATCACGATCAACCTGGGCCCAGTCGATCTAGGTCAAATCGATCTTCTCGTTGAAGAAGGTTTTTACTCGAACCGCACTGACCTGATCCGTACAGCCATTCGCAATCAGCTGGCGATCCACGCTCCGGCCGTCAAAGATACGGTGACGCGCCGCGAGTTCGTACTGGGTCTTCAGCATTTCTCGAGACAGGACCTCGAGGCAGCCTGCGCGGCGAATCAACGACTGAGAATCCAGGTGCTCGGGCTGGCGAGCATCGCGACGGACGTCTCACCCGAACTTGCATTGGCAGCGATCGACTCGATTCTGGTTCGAGGCGCGCTCCATGCGTCACCCGCGGTGAAGGCGGCGCTGGCAGATCGAATCCGCTGACGTGCCGGCCTGTTTCCCGCTAACGGAAAAAACATGAAACTCAATGAAGGCTTTCTGGACTCGATGAAAGAGGCGTTCGCCCGCTTTCGTCACAACGACCCCGCCGCGGCCGCGGAAATCGTCAGGCGTGCCATGCGTGGCGAGCCGAAAAGGGGCGCAAACGTGCATGCCGACCCGCGCGACCATGCGACGACACCACCCGCCCCCGATTTTGCGCAACCCCGGCAACGCGCCCACACGACGCGCAGCGAACCCGACGTACAGGATTGCGGGCACTTCAGCATGCGGCGCTATGCGAATGCCGCGGGCGAGCGAAGTTACAAGCTTTACGTGCCCAGCCATTACCGTGGGGATGCGCTGCCGCTCATCGTCATGCTGCACGGCTGCACGCAGGACGCCGACGACTTCGCAGCCGGCACGCGGATGAACGCCCTTGCCGAAACGCACGGCTTGATCGTCGCTTATCCGACCCAGCCGCAAGGCGCCAACACGTCGAAATGCTGGAACTGGTTCAGACCAGCGGACCAGCAGCGCGACCGTGGCGAGCCGTCGCTGATCGCCGGCATCACGCGCGAAGTCATGGTGAATTACAACGTCGATCCGAAGCGTGTCTTCGTTGCGGGTCTGTCGGCCGGCGGCGCGATGGCGGCCATCGCAGCGCAGGCCTATCCCGATCTGTACGCAGCAGCGGGGGTCCATTCCGGCCTGCCGGTCGGATGCGCGCACGACTTGCCCTCCGCGCTCGCGGCGATGCGCGGCGGCAAGACCCGATTCAAAGCACAGAAAGCCGGCCGGGCGGACACGCTGGACGCACGGCCGTCGCCATGCCCGCTCATCGTCTTTCACGGCGATGCGGATGCAACCGTGCATCCTGCCAACGCCAACGCACTGGTACACGGCTTCGCGGCGAGTGAGGCGACAGCCACTCGTGCGCCGGGTGCGAGCGGCGGCTCGCGCCAGCATACGGTTCGACACATGACATCGGTAGCCGGCGTAGAGGCCGAACTGTGGATCATCCACGGCGCGCCTCATGCGTGGGCAGGGGGCTCTTCAAGAGGAAGCTATACCGATCCGTCCGGCCCCGACGCCAGCGCCGAGATGGTGCGGTTTTTTCTGGAGCACCCTCGTCACTGAGCATCAGCGCGCCGCACTGCGCTGCGGTGCCCGTTGCGTCGCGAGGCCGCTCCAGTTGGTTGCCGATCGCACCGGGCGTTACGATAACTGCTTTGAAGCGACAGCCGATCCTTCCCGCCCGAGCGCCGCCCCATGGAATTGAAGCAGATCCAGTATTTCATCGCTCTCTTCGAGGAGGGTACGGTGACGCGCGCCGCGAAGCGGCTGAACATCGCGCAGCCCGCGCTCAGCATGCAGATTTCGAAGCTGGAGAGCGAAGTGCGGCAGACGCTTTTCGCGCGCGGCCCGCATGGCATGGCCCCGACAGAAGCGGCCCGGCTCATGTATCGCCTCTACACGCCCATCATGCGCGACATCGAACATGCGCGCGAGCATCTGAGCCGGCGCGACGTGATCGTCACGGGGCGCGTGTCGCTCGGGATGGTGTCGTCGGAAGCGCAAAGCGTGCTGCCTGAATCGCTCGCGCGGTTCGACGCCCTCTTTCCGCAGGTGGAGGTGTCCGTCGCGGACGGCTTCAGCGCGCAACTGATCGACGCCGTCGAAGCGGGCCGGCTCGACGCCGCGATCATCAACAAGCCGCGCGGGCGGCTCACGCTCGACGTAGAGCCGCTGCTGGTGGAAGAAATGGTGCTGGTAACGAGCGCGACCCACGGTCCGCCTCTGCCCGAAGCGATCGATCTCATCACGCAGTCCGATATCGAGTTCGTGCTTCCGACGCGCCGCAACGGTCTGCGCGGCGCGCTCGATGCCGCGTTGATGGCTGCCGACGTCGTTCTTCAGCCGAAGTTCGAGATCGATCTGCTCAGCACTATCGTGCAATTCGTCGAGCAGACCAGCATCGCGACCATCCTGCCGCGCGTCGTGGTGCAGGAGAAGGTGGACAAAGGTCTGCTACAGGCGCGCACCATCGTGTCGCCGCCAATCGTTCGCCACATCATTCAGGTCACGCATCCGAAGCGGCCTCTCGGGCCGGCTTCGCAAGCGCTGATTGCGATCATCACCGAGGAGATCCGTCGCGTAACCACGGGCGCGCGGGTTTAATGAAAAATTCACGCGCCGCGCGTGCTCATCGCAAATGCGCGGATGCTGTCGCCATGCTTGATGACGACGCGTTCAACACTCCTTTATCGGACGATGCGCGGGCGCGCGCTTTTGCGCGCCCGCCTCTGCCTGCATGCTTCAGGAACGATTGCCTGCCGCTGCGTTGTCGAGCTTGCCGAGCGTCTCCGGCACGACGAACGCACCGATCAGGAAGATCACGCTGATCGTGCCGACGAAAATCGCGAGCGTCGACGGCAACTGGCTCGCGTCCTTCGCGACGAGCGAGACGAAGGTCGGCATCATCCCGCCAATGGCAAAGCCGATGTTCCATGAAAGCCCCGTACCGGTAGCACGGATTGCAGTCGGAAAGCGCTCGTTCAGGAAGATCAGGATCGGCGCATAACCCGCGCTGCCGAGCGCGGAAAGCAGCACCGCATACACGCCGATCATCGTGATGCTCTGCGCGCCCGGCAGCAGTAAGAAGAGCGCGGGCAGCGCGATCAGCCGGATGATGCCGAGCCACAGGAATGCGCTCTTGCGTCCGATGAATGTGCTCAAATGCCCCGCCGCAACGGAGGCGACGACCACCGCCACACTGCAGATCATCAGGATTGCTGCCGCCGCGCCATTGGGTGCGTGGCTCACGATCTTGAGGAAGGTCGGCAGATAGCCCGAGGTGAGGTAATAGCCGCTGCCGCCGCCGATGGTCAGCAGCAGGTTCACGAACAGCACGTTGCGATAATCGCGCGAAAACAGCGTGCGGATCGGCGAGCGCACCACTTCGACTTTCCCGCTTTTGAGCTGGGCAGCGGCGCGGGCGGCCTTCTCCGCGGCGAGCTTCTTCCACAGCGGCGATTCTTCGAGGCTATTGAATACGAAGAGCCCGAGCACCGAACTCAGAATGCCGGTGAAGAACATGCAGCGCCAGCCCCACACGTCGAACAGATCGCCAGGGAAAAGCGCCGACATCGCGAGATACGTGAGCGACGCGAGCAACGCGCCAAAACCCGCGCCGCCACCGCCGATCAGCCCCGACACCGCGCCGCGATACCTGGGCGCAACGGATTCCGTGCCGATGGTATGCGTGGACGCCACCACGCCGCCGACGAACACGCCCTGCACGAGCCGCAGCAGCAGGAACGCGATCGGCGCGGCAAGGCCCACCTGCGCAACCGTCGGCAGCACGCCGAAGGCCGCCGTCGAGAGGCCGACGCCCACGACCGCAATGATCATTGCCCCTTTGCGGCCATGACGGTCCGCGTAGGAGCCGAACAGCGCCGAGCCCAGCGGGCGCATCAGCAGCGTCACGGCAAAGGACGCGTAGACGGCCGCAAGCGAAAGCATCGCGTGTTGCGATGGGAAAAACAGACGCCCGACGACGGGCGCGACGTACAGCAGGACGAACAGGTCGAACAGGTCGAGCGCCCAACCCATGCACGAGGCCAACACCGCACCCATGACTTGCCGTTGATTGACGGCAAGCGCGGCGGCACTTTCTTGCGCTGCTACGGACATTTGCATCTCCTTGTGTGTCACCGGGCCGTCTTCCGATCGTTCCGGTGTCGTAGGCACGTTTGTCTTTCACGTGCTCTTGTCGAGGTTAAAAAATCGTCAGTGCGCGGCGGCAAGCGGCGAGGGCCCGGATGCACTCGGGGCGCCATCCGCGCTCCACGTGCCCGATGCCGCGCTCGCGCGCCGCGCGGCGATCATCGCGTCGGCGATCTTCTCGGCGATCATGATGGTCGGTATGTTCGTATTGGCCGATGGCAGTCTCGGCATCAGCGAGGCATCCACTACGCGCAGTCCCTTCGCGCCATGCACGCGCCCTTCGGCATCCGTAACGGCGTCGCGGTCCCGCACATCGCCCATGCGGCACGTGCCGCTCGCATGCCACACGCCGAACACGTTTGCGCGGATGAACTCGGCGAGCGCGCGATCGTCGGCAACCAGTGCAGCCACATTCAGCCCACGCGTGAAGAAGCGCTCGAGCATGAAACGACGCAGCGGCGCAGGCGTGTCCAGCAGCGTGCCGAGCACTGCCGTCAAACGCGCGTTACGCTCGCTGACCTGGCTCAATGCCTTCACGCGCGGTGAAAACGCCGCGGGAAAGAAATCGCGCGAATCGCGCCCAAGCCCCGACGCCTGCACCACGCGCGCGAGCATCCGCACGCCGGTGGTGAGCCGTTGCAGATCGCGTTCGTCGTCGAGCAGATTCAGGTCGACGCGCGGCGCGGCGTCGCTATCGGCGGACAGCAGTTGCACGCGGCCGCGCGAGTGCGGCCGGTTGCACCACAGGAAGAAAAGACCGAGCCGATTGCCCAGCGCGTGCCAGGCCGCGCGGGTCGCGCTCGACAGATACAGGTCCGACTCGTCGCAGCCCGCGACGCCCGAACTCATGCGCGCCGCCATCATGCTGGCGCGGCGCCGCGTGAGCGGCATGCGAAAGCGCGGTTCGAGAAAATGACAGAACGTGAGCGCCGGATGGTCCTGCAGGTTGCGTCCGACGCCCGGCCGTTCCACTGCACACGCAATGCCGAGCGCCTGAAGTTCGCATGCGTCGCCAATTCCCGCGCGCATCAGGAGCGCGGGCGACTGCAACGCGCCCGCACTCAGCACCACTTCGCCCGCTTCGAAACGCACGCGTTCGCCGCCTGCCGTGACCGCGACCACACCGCGCGCCGCGCCGCCTTCCATCACGATCCGCTCGACTCGCAGCTTCGAATACACGGTGAGATTCGGGCGTTTGCGCGTGGCTTCGTCGAGATAGGCGATAGCCGTGGACACACGCTTGTCGTCGATGTTGGAAAACGCGCCGGGGAAGAAGCCGTCGCCGAACTCGCCGTTCTGATCCTGCAACTGCGCGAGGCCGTTCGCCCGCAGGCCCTTTGCGAACGCATGGCAGAACGGCGGCCAGTCGTTGGGCATGATGCGGCGAATCGGCACGGGGCCGTCGCTGCCGTGCAGTTCGCCGCCCGGAAAATCGACGTCGCGTTCGAGCTTGCGAAAGTACGGCAGCACGTCGCGCCATGCCCACCCATGCGCACCGTTTGCGGCCCATTCGTCGTAGTCGCGCGGCAGGCCGCGATTAGCCGACTGCACGTTGATGCTCGAGCCACCGCCCATCACGCGGCCCTGCTCGTAGACGCGCGGCGCGGCGTGCCTCGTGGCTTTCGCCTTGAGGTCCGGCCAGATATACGTCTCGCCGCAGAAGACCGGCATCGGATAGCTGTCCAGGATGGCCGCGGGCACCGCGCCCGGCGGCGTATCGGCGCCTGCTTCGATCAGCGCGACGCGCAGCGAGGCCACGGCCGACAACCGGTGCGCGAGCACGCATCCCGCCGAGCCGCCGCCCACGATCACGTAATCGAAGCGTTCCATTCCCTGTCTCCTGGTGTCTTGTGGCAGTGCTTATCAACTTCCGCGAAACACGGGCTTGCGCTTGCCGTGGAAAGCCTCGACGCCTTCGCGGAAATCGTCCGAGGTGCGCAGCCGGCTATAGCAATGCCCTTCGAGTTCGATTGCAATGGACAGCGGCGCGTCTTCGGAATCGTTCAGCAGCTTTTTCGCGGTGCGCTGCGCGAGCGGCGAAAACGCGCGCAGTTCGTCGACGAGTGCATTGGTGGCGTTTTCCAGTTCCGCGTCGGCGACGCACTCCACCGCGATACCCCACTCGTACGCCTGTTTGCCCGGAATGCGCCGCGAGCGCATTACGATGTCCTTGGTCCGCCCGATGCCGACCATCGCCTGAAGACGCGCGGAGCCGCCCGAGCCGGGAATCTGCCCGAGCTTCTGTTCCGGCAGCGCATAGAAAGTCGTGTCGGTGACGATGCGGAAATCGCACGCGAGCGACAGCTCGAATCCCACGCCGAAGCAGAAGCCACGATTGGCCGCGATCACCGGCTTCGAGCAACGGGCGGGCGCCGCGATGTTCCAGGCGAGCTTCGAAACGTGCTCCGGCGACGCTTCCAGAAAGCCCTTGATGTCGCCGCCGCTCGAAAAGTGCTCGCCCGTCGCGCGCACCACGATGACGCGCACGCGCTCGTCGTCGTCCAGCGCCTCGAAGACGGTGCGCAACTGGTCGCGCGCATGCATCGAAATGACGTTGAACGGCGGCCGGTGCAGGATGATGTCGGCACGCTCGCGTTCGGCGTCGATCTCGACCGAAAAGCCGTCGAGGTCTTGCAGCAGCGTCTGGGCGCGATGGTTCAGATCGCTCATATCGGTTACTCCTTGGTGGTCTGTGTAGGTTGAGCGTGGCCGTCGGATGCGTATTCGCCGGCGGAGAGCTTGCGGCGCAGAATCTTGCCGACCGGCGACTTCGGAATGTCGTCGACGAACACGTAGTCGCGCGGGCGCTTGAAGTTGACGAGGTCGGACTGGCGGCACCATGCGTCGAGCGCCTCGGCATCCACGTGATCGCGGCGCTTGATGAACGCAACCACGCGCTGGCCCCAGCGTTCGTCCCTGACGCCCGCCACCGCGACTTCGTCGACGGCCGGATGCAGCGAAAGTACCGACTCGATGTCCACCGGCGAGATGTTTTCGCCGCCGCTGATAATCATGTCGTCGACGCGGCCGGTCACATACAGGTCGCCGTCGCGGTCGAAATAGCCCGTGTCGCCGGTGAAATACCAGCCCTCGCGCAGCGACTTGCCGTTCGCGTCCGGGCGGTTCCAGTAGCCTTCGAAGGCTTCGTCGCCGAGCAGATCCGCAATGATCTGGCCTTCCTCGCCAGCCGGTGCGATCTCGTCGGGCGATTCGGCGTCGAGCCTGACGACACGCAGCCGCGTGTTCAGACCCGCGCGTCCTGCACTGCCCGGCTTGCGCGTTGCGTCCTGGTCGATGCTGACCGTGTAGATCTCCGACGAGCCATAGTGGTTGACGAACAGTTCCGGCTGAAACGCTGCCGACAGGCGCTTGAGCAACCCATCGTTCATTGGTGCCCCCGCGAAGCCGAGCTTTCTGACCGACGACGTATCGGTGTCGGCAAACGCGCTGTCCGCGAGCAGATCGTGATAAAGCGTCGGCACGAGATAGAGGCACGTGAGGCGGTACTTCGCAATGGATTCGAGCGCGAGTTTCGCGTTCCAGCGACGCACGCACACGAAAACACCATCAACGAGCGCCATTGACAACAGCGAGCGCACGCCCATCGTGTGATAAAGCGGCATGACACCGAGCGTGCGCTCGCCGCGCCGGTACAGGTTCTGCGCAACGTGCGCGAGCGCACCCGCGCGCTCGTGCCGGTGGCGGCGCGGCACGCCCTTCGGCTTGCCGGTCGTGCCGGACGTGTAGAGGATCAGCGAGATATCGTCGGCGCTCGCGTGAGTGGTGTCGGCGCCGCGCGCGCGTTCACGGTCGGCTAACAGCGCGTCGAAGCTCATCGTGCTACCCGCGGCGGCGTCCACACCAATGCGCGGCAACTGCTGCGCGGCGGCGCTGTTCACCACGGCATCGGCGCAAACAGGTTCGTACACGATCGCCTTCACGCCCGCATCCGTCACGCAGTACTCGACTTCGTCCGGCTTCGCGCGCCAGTTGAGCGGCACGATCACGACGCCGAGAAACTGCCCCGCCCAGTGCAGCGTCGCCATTTCCCAGCGGTTTTGCAGCACGACGAGCAGGCGGTCGCCGCGTTGCAGTCCAAGTTCGCGAAGAGCATCGGCGACATTCAGAATCATGCGATGCCACTGCGCATACGTCAGTTGCAGTTCGCCATCGACGAGCGCGAGCGCGTCGGGGCTGCGCTCGACGCTCTGCAGAAAGGTGCGGCCGAGATCAAGCATGTCCGCCCTCCTTCGCAGCGCGCGCGTCGGACCGGCGACGCGCTGCGACGTCGAGCACGGCCGCGACGATCGGCGTATAGCCGGTGCAGCGGCAGATATGGCCCGACAGCATTTCGCGCACCTGCGCCTCGGTCGGATCGGGCACGCGTTGCAGATAGTCCGCGCACGACATGAGAATGCCTGCCGTGCAGAAGCCGCATTGCAATGCGTGATGGCGCTGGAACGCCTGCTGGAGATCGCCGAGTGTCTGCTCGGGCGCAAGACCTTCGACTGTGCCGATGCGCCGCCCTTCGGCCTGCACCGCGAGCATCAGGCACGAGCGCGCGGCCACACCGTCCACCTGCACCGTGCATGCACCGCACACGCCATGCTCGCAGCCGACATGCGTGCCGGTCGCGCCCAGTTCGTGGCGGATGAAATCCGACAGCAGTTCGCGCGGCTCGCAATGGCCGCTGCGCTTCCGTCCATTGAGCGTCAGCGTGATGCGCCGCTGCTCCCCTTGCCGCATGATGTTCTCCGATATGTTGCTGCTCATGTAGCCTCCTCGATCACGCGCCATCCGAGTTGCCGGACGAGATTGCGCCGATACTTCGCGCTGATGTGCGCGTCGTCCTGTGCGTTCAGTTGCCAACTGAGGTCGTTCAGTGCGCCGCGCAGGTCGTCGCCCGTCAGACGCGGCCAGCTTTGCACCACCGGCCGGTCCGCGACGCCGCCTACCGCGATACGGATCGACTCGTCGGTCACCACAGCCGCACACGCGACAATCGCGAAATCGCCGTGCCGCGCTGAAAACTCGCTAAACGCATAACGCTCGCCGGGCTTCCTGAGCGGAAAGCGCACGGCCTCCACAAGTTCGTCCGGCTCGCGCGCGGTCATCAGCATTCCCTGAAAGAAGTCCTGCGCCGCAAGCGTGCGGCGTTTCTTTTTCGAGCGCAGCATGACGTCGCCGCCGAGCGCGGCCAGCACGAGCGGCAGTTCTGCGCTCGGGTCGGCATGCGCAATGGAGCCGCACACCGTGCCGCGATTGCGGATCTGAAAGTGCGAGATATGCGGGAACGCCATCGCGAGCATCGGCACTTCGCTGCGCAGCGTGGAGCGCCATTCGACGCTGCCTTGCGTCGCCGCCGCGCTTACGACGAGTTGGTCCGCTTTCTCATCCACGCGCACCGCGTCGAGTTCGGCCGTGCGCGAGATGTCGACCAGCACGCGCGGCTGCGCGAGCCGCATGTTGAGCACCGCCATCAGCGATTGACCGCCTGCCAGCACGCGCGCGTCGTCGCCGGTTTGCGCGAGCGCGTCGAGGGCGTCTTGCGCCGTCAGCGCGCGCAGATAATCGAACGGGGCGGGCTTCATGCTGACCTCCTGAAGCGCTCGATAAGCCGAACGACCCACGACCTGGGCGCTTCGACAGACTGGCCGGCGGCCTGCCGTCCGAGCGATTCGAACAATTGCTTCAACACGACCTTGGCCGCGCCTTCGAGCATGCGCCCGCCGACTGCCGCCACTTTCCCCGACACCTGCGCCTCGTAGTCGTAAGTGAGACGCGTGCCGCTTGCCTGCGGCGTGAGTTCGACGAGCCCGTTGCCACGCGCGCTGCCAAGCGGCGAAATACCCGCGCCCGCGAGCCGCAGCCGGTGCGGCGCGTCGATCTCCGACAGACCGATGCGCGCCTCGAAACGCGCCTTGATCATGCCAACGCCCACCGTTACGTCCGCGCGATACTGGTTCGGCGCGGTCTCGTCGAGCGCGTGACAGCCGGGGATGACTTTCGCGAGCGCCTTCGGGTCGAGCAGCACGCCGAACACGGCTTCAGGCGTCGCGGGCAGATCGACCGTGCCGCGCGCCGTAAGCGCCTTGCCGCCCGGCGTCGCGGGCGTGGCCGGCGGCGCTTCGCGCAGTTCGGGCCGCGACGGTTCGGGATCGTCGATGCCGATCAGCGCCATTACCCTGGACGGCGTGAGCGGCAGGCGAATATCGTCGACGCCAAGGGCATCGGCCACCGCATTCGCGATGCACGGCGGCGTGCTCATGTTGTTGCCTTCGCCGAGCCCCTTCGCGCCGAGCGGTGTGAATGGCGACGGCGTCTCCAGATGGACGATCACCGGATCGGGCACTTCGCAGGTCGTCGGCATCAGATAGTCGGCGAGCGTGCCGGACTGGAAGCTGCCGTCCGCGCCGTAGCGGAACTCTTCCATCAGCGCCGCGCCGACGCCTTGGGCGAAGGCGCCGCGAATCTGGCCATCGGCAAGCGCTGGATTGAGCAGCGTGCCGGCGTCATGCGTCGTCACGTAACGGTCTATGCGCACGCGCCCCGTTGCGCGGTCCACTTCCACGCCGCACATGTCGAACGCAAAGCCATAGGCCGCCGATGTGTTGATGCGATCCTGCTCGTCCGGCGCGTCCATGTGCGGCGGCGACCAGAAGACGCTCTCGCGCAGGCCCGGCTCCTCGCCCTCCGGCAACAACGCGGGCGCCCAGTGCGGCGCATTGCTCGCCGCGCGCGCGAACGGCAATGCACGCTCTTCAACACCAGACGGAAACACGCGCGCGCCTTCGAAGCGCACGTCGCCGGGCGCACAGCCGAACTGCTTCGCGAGAATACGCGCGAGCTTGTCGCGCACGCGCGTGGCGGCCAGATGCACGGTGCCGGCCACCGCGCCCGCGAACCGGCTCGAATAATTGCCCGCGGCGACGGACCACGCGTCCTTGTGCGTATCGAATTCGACATTGACGACAATGTCCTTGGGATCGAGCCCGAGCACGTCCGCGACGACTTGCGCGCACACCGTCATATGGCCCTGGCCCGCCGGCGTCGACGCAATGGTGACGACCACGCCGCCGAGCAGATCGACGCTCACGGTCGCGCTGGCAATCGCGCCGTTTTTCGGGCCGGCCTTCTTGCGGGCGTCGGGCGGCATGACGGTCGTGATGTATCCCATGTTCGATACCGAAGGCTCCACGATCGCCGCGAAGCCAATGCCATACAGACGCCCCGCCTTGCGGGCCGCGTCGCGCCGCGCGACGAGTTCGTCGTAGCCGCCTTCGCTGATCGAGCGGCGCAGCGCTTCCTGATAATTGCCGGAATCGAGCAGCGCACCCGCCGTTGCGCGGTACGGAAAGGCATCGGCGGGAACGAAGTTGCGGCGGTACACGTCGAGCACGTCGAGATTCAATTCGACGGCGATACGCTGAATGAGCCGCTCCAGTGCGAAGTAGACCTGCGGTCCGCCAAAGCCGCGCACGAGGCCGGTCGGCGTCTTGTTGGTCAGCACGACGCGGTTGCGCACGACGAGATTCTCGATCGCGTATGCGCCCGTGAGGCACCCGTGCATCCGGTAGAAGGTCGCGGGTTCAGGAGCGCGCACGTAGCCGCCGACATCTTCCAACTGGTCATAGGAAAGCGCCACGATGCGGCCATCGGCTTGAACGGCCGCTTCGATGGTCGAAAGTCGTGCGGTCGCGGAAGTGGCCGCGCTCAGATGTTCTAGCCGGTCTTCGACCCATTTCACCGGCGCGCCGGCCTTGCGCGAAGCGAGGCACATCAGCACGACATAGGGGAACACCGCCTGCTTCACGCCGAAGCTGCCGCCGGAATCGCGCGGGGCTTTGTGACGCAGACGGTTCGCGGGAACGTTGAGCGCCATCGCCATGACGGCATGCAGCGAGAACGGTCCCATGAAATTCGAGGTGACGTCATAGCCTTCGTCGCCGGACAGATACTCGGCGATCACCACGCCGCATTCGATTGGCGCGCACGTATTGCGCGGATAGTGCGCGACGAGCTTCACGCGGTGCGGCGCGTTGTCGAATGCAGCTTCCGGTTCGCCATAGCGGAAATGCCGGTCGCTGATGACGTTGCTGCCGACGCGTTCGTGCAGCAACGGCGCATCGTCTTGCACGGACTGTTCGATGGAGGTGACCGGATCGAGCATCGCGTATTCGACCTTGATGAGCTCGAGCGCGTCTTCTGCCAATGCGCGGGATTCGGCCATCACCACCGCGACCGGCTCGCCCACGTAGCGCACGCGGTCCATCGCGAGCGCCCACTGCTCCATCGGCGACTTCACGCCGACGACGAACGGTCGCGACCACGGGCGCAGATCGTCGCGCGTGAGCACGGCGCGCACGCCGTGCAGCTTCGAAGCGGCCTCGGTGTCGATAGAAACGAGTTCCGCGTGCGCGTGCGGCGAGCGCAGAATCGCTGCGTGCAGCGTGCCTGGCTTCACGGCGATGTCGTCGCCATAGCGGCCGCGGCCCGTGAGAATCGCGGGGTCTTCGAGCCGCTGCATCGGCTGGCCCACGTGGCGCTGCGGCTGCGCGGCATCGCTGTCGGCCACGCGTGCGTTCAGATCGGCAAAACCAGTTTCGCGCTGGTTCATGGCGTCACTCCTGCATCTTCACCGCGGCTGCCGAATTCGACGGCGAGACCGCTCCAGCGGCGCGCAATCTCGCCGTGCTCGATACCAAACAGATCCAGAATGCGTCCGACCGTATGATCGACAACCTCGTCGATGGTCCGCGGATGCGCATAGAAGGCCGGCACCGGCGGCATCACAATGGCGCCCATTTCGGTTGCCAACGTCATGTTGCGCAGATGCGCGAGATTGAGCGGCGTCTCGCGCGCGACCAGCACGAGGCGGCGGCGCTCTTTGAGCATGACGTCGGCGGCGCGGGTCAGCAGGTTGTCCGCGAAGCCGTTCGCGACACCCGCAAGCGTTTTCATCGAACACGGCGCGATCACCATGCCTTCAGAGAGGAACGAACCGCTCGCCACGGCAGCGCCGATATCGCGCACGTTGTGCACGACGTCCGCGAGCCTGTCGAGGTCGCCGCGCGCGAGGCCGAGCTCCTGCGCCGCCGTGACCGCGCCCGACGCCGACGCGATCAGATGCGTCTCGTGCGTGCCGAGGCGCCCCAGCGCAGCGAGTAGCCGCACGCCGATCACTGCCCCGCTCGCGCCGGATAGGCCCACGACAATGCGCTTCTTCCGCTCAGCCATGATCGCGGGCCAGGTAGGCGTCGAGCGCGCTGTTATCAGCGGCAACGAGGGTGGTCAGATCTGCTGTGTCCTGACCCGGAATGCGCACGCGTGTGAACACATGCGCCGGGTAGACCACCGGACGCGTCGCGTCCAGTCCCATCTTCGCGCTGACACCTTGCAGATGCGGCGGCGCGTCGGCGGGCTGGCCGACCGTTGTCGAAGGATCGAGCGTCGAGCCTTGCGCGCCCGCCACGACCACCAGATCGCGGTCGGCCTGAAAGCGCGTCGCGATCGCCCACTCGATCTCCGCCGGATCGTGCACGTTCACGTCCATGTCCACGACGACCACCTGCTTGATGTCATAGTGCGCGCCGAACGCACACAGAATCACGTTCTTGGCTTCGCCTTCGCGCTTCTTGTCGAACTGCACCCAGAGGTGATAGCGGCACACGCCGCCCACCGACAGATGCACGTCGTTCACCGCGGGATGGCTACGCTGAAGGTGCGCGAGGAGCGTCGCTTCGCGCGGAATCGCGCCGAGCAGCAAATGCTCCATTTCGGCCGGCACAATCGTATGAAAGATCGGGTTGCGCCGATGCGTCACCGCCGTCACTTCGATCACTTCGCGCGCTTCCTGCGCGCTGTAGTACTTCGGGAACTCTCCGAACGGGCCTTCCGGTTCGCGCACGTTGGGCAGAATGCGCCCTTCTATGACGATCTCCGCGAACGCGGGCACATGCACGCCGCTTGTCACGCATTGCGCGACCGGCAACGGCGCACCGTGCAGCGCGCCCGCAATTTCCAGCTCGTCGTGATTGATCGGTGTAATGGCTTGCGAAGCGAGCATCGTCAGCGGATCGACGCCAATGGCAACGGCCACGTCGAGCGCCTCGCCCGCTTCCTCGGCACTGCGCTGGAACGCATGCAGATGGCGCGGCAGCAGCAGGATCGCCATGCGATCGCGGCCATGCACCTGGATGCGGTTGATCGACACGTTCTGCACGCCGGTGCGCGGATTGCGGGCAATCACAAGACCCGCGGTAATGTACGGGCCGTTGTCATGCTCGCTGTGCGTGGGAATGGGCAAAAGCGCGTGCAGATCGATTCCGTTTGTATGCACCACTTGTTGACACGGCGCGTCCTCGCGCGCAACCACCTTGGACGCAAGCGGCGCGGCTGCAGCGGCGGAAAAGCGTGCAAGCAAGGCGGCCTCTTCCACGCCCATGGCTTCGGCAATCCACGCGCGCTTCGACATGAAGCCGCTCACCACCGGAACCGCATGCCCGCCGGGGCGCGTGAAAAAGGCGGCCTGCCTGCCGTCGAGGCGTTTGGCGACAGCGGCCAGTTCGTGTTCGAGCGCAACCGGCTTGTCGATGGTCGCGAGGCGTTCCGTCTTCGCAAGATGCGCGAGCCAGTCGCGCAGCGAGAGCGAGCCTGCGTCCGGGCTGTCTGCAGCCGATGATAGTGAGGACATGCCGTGCTGTGCGGCATCGCGAATGTTCATCAACGTCTCCATCTGTTCTGTACCTCGCCGCGTGACGCGGTAGCGAGAGATGGCCCAAGCGTAGCGACATCGCGCCATAACTTCTAATACCGTTTTTTGATGCGCCGGATCATTGGCTCTTATATCGGTGTTAGCCCCGATGACAGGTTTTTGATAGTTGCGTATCAATTGACCAGGTCCTGCGGCGCGAACAGGTCGATGCGCGCGGCAAGAATGCGCAGCCACGCGAACGACAAAACGCAGCGCCGGCCGTGATACGGTTGGGCGCCGCTATTAGCGCCGCTGATACCAACTAAGGGTGAAATGGACCTCAGGCAAATCCAGTACTTCATCGCGCTGTTCGAGGACGGCTCGGTGACGCGGGCGGCCAAGCGGCTGAATATCGTGCAGCCGGCGCTCAGCATGCAGATCGCCAAGCTCGAGGACGAATTGCATCAGCAACTCTTCGAGCGCGGCGCGCACGGCATGGCGCCAACCGCGGCGGGGCGGCTCATGTATCGCCTCTTTCTGCCCATCATGCGCGACCTCGCCCACGCCCGGCAGCAACTGGTTCAGCGCGACGAAGTCGTGACGGGACACGTGAACATCGGGCTGATTGCGTCCGTCACGGAAAGCGTGCTCGCCGATTCGCTGTCTCGCTTTCATGCGCAATATCCCGATGTCGAAGTGACGATCGCCGACGGCTACAGCGCGACTTTCATCGACTGGGTAGCCGGCGGTCAGCTGGATGCGGCGATCATCAACAAGCCGCGGGCGCGTCTGTCGCTCGACTCGCGCGCATTGCTCGACGAAGAAATGGTGCTGGCAACCAGCGCCGCGCACGGCCCGGATCTGCCGCACGCGATAGAACTCGCGCAGTTGTCAGAACTGGAGCTGGTGCTGCCGACCAAGCGTCACGGCCTGCGTGGCGTGCTCGACAGCGCTGCGCAGCATGAAGACGTGCTGCTCGCGCCGCGCTTTGAAATCGACGTCCTTTCCACCATCCTCAAACTGGTGGAAAGCACTCGCTTTGCGACGATCCTGCCGCGCATCGTTGTCGAGCGCGCGGCGCGGCATGGCACGTTGCGCGCGTGCCCGATCCTCGCGCCGCGCATCGTGCGACATGTGGTCTGCGTGAGCCATCCGCGAAGACCGTTGAGCGCGGCCGCTGAAGCGCTGATCGCGATGATTGGCGATGAGCTGCATCAAGCGTCGAATATTTCGGCTCACGAACCGTCGGGTTCTCTGGACGGCCGGGCGACATGAAGGCATCGCGGTGGGTCGATGGCCTGGCCGGCTGCGCCTTCTCCTTTTCGTATGCAAGCCGCCAAACGGCTCTTTGCTGAAAACGCCGCGCGACCTCCGCAGGGCACTGCCCGTTGGCGGATCTGCGCTTCTATTGTGCGGCGAGCGCCGGATGCTTGATCAGGGCGGCAGCAACCGAAGAGGACGAAGCCGGGTTTTGCCCGGTGATCAGAAGGCCGTCGGTGACAACGTACGGCGCCCAGTCGTCGGCTTTCGAATAGATGCCGCCCCGAGCCTTGAGCTCGTCTTCGACGAGAAACGGCACGACCTCGGTGAGACCGACCGCGGCTTCTTCCGAATTCGTGAAGCCCGTGACCTTCCTGCCTTCGACGAGCGGCCTGCCGTCGGGCGTCTTGACGTGGCGCAGCACGCCCGGCGCATGACATACCAGCGCAACGGGCTTGCCTGCCGCGAGAGACGACTCGATCAACGCGATCGAATTCGCGTCTTCGGCAAGGTCCCACAGCGGGCCATGACCGCCGGGGTAAAACACCGTGTGGAAGTCGTCCTGTGAAACGCTGTCGAGGCGCACCGTGGTTGCGAGTTGTGCCTTGGCCGCTGCGTCCTTGTCAAAGCGATGCGTCGTCTCCGTCTGATTGGCCGGCTCGTTGCTCTTTGGGTCGAGCGGCGGCTGACCGCCTTGCGGCGAGGCCAGCACGATCTCGGCGCCTGCGTCCTTGAACGTATAGTACGGCGCGGCCAGTTCTTCCAGCCAGAAGCCGGTCTTACGGCCAGTGTTGCCCAACTGATCGTGCGAGGTCAAAACCATCAGTACTTTCATGTCGTTCTCCAAAAGAGTGAATCAAGAACAATCG
Source organism: Paraburkholderia phenoliruptrix (assembly GCF_019511605.1). GTDB lineage: Bacteria > Pseudomonadota > Gammaproteobacteria > Burkholderiales > Burkholderiaceae > Paraburkholderia > Paraburkholderia phenoliruptrix_A. Next base: position 171,728 of record NZ_JAEUAV010000011.1, read on the forward strand.
TAGACCAATCGTCTACTGCGTTTTTCGATTTGTTTTCGAGTGGCTGGCAACGACTGGAAGAGGCTGGTTGTTCGTACTCTGAAGTTGGCGCGGAACGGTCCATGACCCTGCGGCGCATTTTTTCGACGAACCCACGAACCGCCGGCCGCATCAAAGATTCGGATGCAGACCGCGCACAGGGCTGACCGATTCGAGCAGCGACGCCACGTGAAGAATGGTCGACTCTGCGTGCCAACTACCGACAATCTGCACGTTGATAGGCAAGCCCTCCTTGCTGGTGCCGAATCGCATCGAGATGCCGGGCAAGCCGGTGACGTTGAGCGGTACGGTTGCGCCTTGGAGATAGGTTGCATCCACGGTGCGGCCATTGATCGTGAACGTGTCCACGCCATGCTTGTGAGCGGGGATCGGCAGCACATGGGTGATTAGCGCGTCGTATGTGCGGAAATAGTCGGCGTATCCGTCGCGCAGACGCTCGGCCGCCTGTTCAGCCTCGATGTAGTCCTTCATCGAGGTATCGGGCAGAGCAAGCATGGTCCTCGCCATTTTGTAGAGTTCGTCCTGATGGCGCCCGGCCGTCGCTTCCTGGAACGCCGGCTTCATTTCCATGACGTGCAGGCGGTTGAACACATCGAGAGCAAAGTCGCGCTCTAGCGCAGCAATGCGCACGGGCTCCACCAGCATGCCCCGGCCGCTGAGCGCTTCGGCCGCCGCCTGCACCGTGGCGGCAACTTCAGGGTCCACCGGTCCGAACCCGGGCTCGACCATCCAGCCCACGCGCAGTGGCCGATCGGGCGAGGGGCCGACTCCGGCATCGAAGGCGACGGTGCTGCTCGCAAAAGCGTCGTGGCCATCAGGACCCGCCAGTTGCGAGAACGCGAGTGCGAGATCGTGGATGCTGCGAGCCATTGGCCCCACGTGCCAGAAACGGCGCGGCGCTCGCGGCCAGATCCCTGTCATCGGCACGCGACCGTGCGTAGCCTTGAGCGAAACGATGCCTGTCTGCGCAGCAGGTCCCCGTACGGAGATGGCCAGATCAGTGCCCAGCCCGAGCGGCGACATACCCGCTGCGATCGCCGCCGATTCGCCGCCGCTCGAGCCGCCCGGCGTGCGCTCGAGATCCCACGGATTATTCGATCGACCGCTGAGCAGGTTGTCGCTCTCGATCCAGTACGAGAACTCCGGCAAGTTCGTTTTCGCCAGCAGGATGGCGCCGGCATTTTTTAGCCGGGCAACGCTGGTTGCGTCGGCGCCGGGAACGCGTCCCTTGAAGATGGGCGAGCCGCGCTGAGTCGCCACGCCCGCCGTGTCGATCGAGTCTTTTGCGGTGAAGGGCACGCCGTGCAACGGTCCTAACGGCTGACCCGAGAGCACCGCCGCTTCCGCGGCCCTGGCTGCTTTCAGCGCATCGTCTGCGAGGGTAACAATGGCATTCACCTTGGGATCGACAGCCTCGATGCGCTCAAGATGGGCATGCACGAGCTCGACCGGGGACACTTCTCGTGTACGAACAAGTTCGACCATACGTGTGGCGTCAAGGTAAAACAGTTCTGAACTCATGTGCTTCCTCCGGCGGTTGGGGGACAGTGATACGGGTCGAGCGTGACAACCTATCTAACGCTCGTTAGTCGATTTGAAGTAAAAAATGCCAGCTGTTGGCTGCGTGGCAGGGGATCGGCAACTACCTAACATTTGTTAGGCTGACTTTAATTGGTACAATGAGGGCCGTCAACACTTTTTTTGGGGGCTGTTTTGACAGATCAAGCCGTCGCAAGCTCGGGCGACCGCATCCTTGCTGCCGCGACAAGAATGGCGCAGGCGCATGGCTATGGCGGGTTAAACATCCGCGAGCTCGCGCAGGATGTCGGCATCAAGGCTGCGAGCATTTACCACCACTTCGCGAGCAAGGCGGACCTGGCGGCGGCGGTCGCGCGACGCTACTACGAGGATGCGGCTATCGCTCTGGAAGCGCTCTCCGCGGCTTCGGGCGACCCGCTTGTCAGTTTGCGTCGATATCCGGAAACGTTTCGCAAGTCGCTCGAGTGCGACAACCGCATGTGCCTGAGCAGCTTCATGGCTGCGGAATATGACGATCTGCCTGAGGTGGTCAAAAAAGAAGTTCAAGCCTTCGCGGACGTCAACGTGGCCTGGCTTTGCAAGTCCCTGGAAGCGGCGGGCGTCGTCACCGCCGAGGGGGCCCGGGAACGGGCGTGCGCAATCTATGCGGCGGTAGCCGGTGCGCAACTGATGGCTCGCGGCCGGGCAGACATAGCGTTGTTCGATAGTTTGATCAACAGCTACAGGACCGTCGGATTGTTGCCGGGTTGACGGCGCTCCGCAATGTCAGCGAGACGCGGAGCCCGGCGCCTCGTGACGTGTCGTTGACCGATGTCGTCTTCGTGGCCACGTCGCATTCTCGCGTTCCTCTTTTGACGGTCGACGATGCGCTCAAGGCTTACCGAACGAATCGGACCGGTGGCCCCGGCCGTCCGCAGCGCGGCCAAAGATTAAGTATCGATTCTCCGAACAGCAGTTGTGCGCCAAGATACAGCGCGCATTCGCCCCTGAACCAAAAGAAATTCCCAGCCCTTCGCCTTGCGCTAACTATAATTTCGAAACATTGATTAGCACCACAAACAGTATGTTCCAACGGAGCCTGAAGCACCGGCTTCCCGCATCGAGCGAAGAAGCATTTCTGCGAGGCGTGGCAATCTTCTGACGTTGCAGAGCGACCCAGCGGCGATACCAGACGCGAGCCGAGCACCCTTTGCACGACTGCTTGACCCGCCTGTCATCGCGTGAGAGGTCGGAGGTCCACTGCACAAGGCGCGTTCGGCAAAGCGGCACGCCGCGATCCTTCGCCTTATAGCGTCCGCTCGCATCCGCAATATATTTTGTACACCCAAGTAAATTCATCCATTCAAGATGATGAATAAATGGCGAGTCGATCCATCAGCCTTTCCTTAACCTGCGAAAGGAGCAAACAGAGAGCAACTCAATAACCTGTTAGATGAACACACCATGAAATTCGTGGAGACAGCTATGAAGACTCTAGCTTCACTTGCATTGGCTGCGCTGCTGGCCGCTCCGGCAGCCTGGGGCGAAACCATCGCCGCCAATGGGCCCAGCGGAGCACATTACGCAAATGGCTCTGCTGAGCCGCTGTGCACCGTAGATTCAACCACCTTCGATGTGACCTGTACCGCAACCACCATTGGCGGCGTGGGCAACACCAATGCGACAGCAATCCTGTCAGCAACTTACTCAGCCACTGTGCAATGCCGCAACCATGGCGGTCAGATCGTCGACGTGAAGACGCAGACCACGGAGGCTACTTCGTCGGGAACCTTGAGACCATCCAGAAACGGACAACTGGTAGTGCCGTCGCTCAGTACGTCCGCGCCGTCTACGTCTGAGCTACTGGCTTCAGCCACTTGCCCCAACGGAAACTGGACCAAGCTGCTGCTTGGCACCCCCACTCTCACAAGTTTCGTGTACACGCTCACCTTCGTGGGCTTCAACCAGCCCTATATCAGCATCGTGGGCCCCTGACTGACCCGTTGGCATGGTCTTGCGCAGGTTCCAGCAATTCGCGGGAACGCTGCCGGTGAGAAGCCTGCCAGCCGCAAGATTGACGTGCCAGCATCGCTGGCACGTCTGCCGTCAGTGGATGACGGGTAACGTCATTCGGTGCACTGCAATGCACACTTTTTCAATTAGTGGATGCCTGGCCATGGAACAGGGCGCTCAATTCAATGACCCCGCGTGGCACATGCCATTCTTGGCGCGCGGTTTCTTGCATGCCTTGGCGATGCTGCTATGCGGTCTGCTGCTGACAGGATGCGGCGGAGGCGATTCCACACCTGCATCAGTGGCGGCCTCGCAGCAAGCCGAATCAGGACCGAACACATTGGCCGCGCGCAGCATGCCGCAAGCAGCGGATAAACCGGCAACGCCCGCCGCGACGGACGAAGCGGCTGTACTTCCGGTAGCGCCCGCCACTTTGGCGCAACTGAACGCGCTGCCGCATCTCTCAGCGCTATCAGACCGTGAGAAGGCGGGGTTGATCCTGTTACTGCCCTCGCGGTCCGCCGCTCAACGGCTGGAACTGATAAACATGTATCCGAGCCTCGTGAGGCTCCCGGAGCCGCAGAAGGAACTGCTGCTCAATCAACTGGAGAAAATAGTCCCCGTCACGGTAAGTCAGACTCAGTGACGTGCTTTGCAGCAAGGTTGCCTTCCGGTGAGCACGACCAGTTGGGCGCGTGCGCGTGCGTCGATAACGACGCCGCGCAAAGAGCATTCGTGTCCGCACAGTGCAATCAGCTCGCCGCTACATTGAGCGTCGATTCGGACGGCGAGACACTGTCCGCGACGCCCGTGCCGTTGGCCTGCGCATCGTGCCGTTCGGCCATGGCATCGACGGCGGCGACAATCTGTCCGGCCGCCGCATAATGCACCATATGGCCTGCGCCCTGCACCATGACAAGTGAACTCTGCGGAATGGCCTGATGCAGCCGCACCGAATGCGCTTGCGGATCGACGATCTTGTCTTCCGCGCCGGCGAAGATGGCAACCGGTATTGTCAGAGCGGAATAATCGTCGCGTAGCCGTGCTGCCGCCGGAATCATCGCCGCGGCATCTCCGGCTTCGGCCTTGATCTGGCTCGGCCGCATGATCATCTCTCGCGCAACTACTTCGAAAAAGCGCTCGGGCACGGGCAACGGCGAGAACATTGCGGCCACCATGCGCTTCAATAGAAGCCGTCCGGTTATCGGCGAGACGGTATAGCGCAGCACGTCGCCCAACACCGGCAGCGCCACCGGCGCTGTGAGCGCGACGTCGAGACGGACACTCGGATAGTAATAGCCGGACACGAGCACGAGCCCCCGCACGTAAGGCGCACCGCCGAGCGCGATGCTCAGCGCAACAGAAGTGCCCCATGAATGTCCGAGTACTACCGGCGCATCGACACCAAGCAGCTCCAACGCGTGACGGATCGTTTCCGCCTGACTCTGTGCGCTCCACATGTGGCTGCGCGGGCGTTCGCTATAGCCGAAACCCGGACGATCGAAAGCGATCACGCGGTGGCGCTCGGCCAGGCGATCGATCAATCCACTGGCGATAAAGTCCTGCAAAAGCACCGCATTGCCGTGCAGCAGTACAACCGGAGATCCGTTGCCCTTGTCGACGTAATGAAGGCGTACTCCATCAACCTCGACGAAGCGGCCGACGGGCGGGTTATCCCGCTCGGCGCGTGAAGCACGGTGTCGTACCCAAAGCGCGGCGACAGCGGCCGCAGTCGCCGCCGCGGCGACGAGCCCCACGGTTCGCGAAGACTTCGGAACATGGTTGAAGGATCGGGGCATGTAATTGCTCCTGTAGCGGCCAACGGTGGAAAGAGAATAGGCGGCGACGAAAACGACTGACTGCGCTCGACCGGTCAGGCGAACGCCACACTGGTGTCAAGGCAGGTGTGCGCGCCGTCAGTCATCAAGCGTAACGACTTGCCCGACGACGGATTGCGCGCACCTTCCGCCCGGCGCACCAGGCCTCCGGATGAGAGCCCAGTGCGAGGCCACGGAGCAGGCGCGCCCCCGTGAGCAGGCGTACCCCGTCAGAGGAACGTCGGCGCGACGTTAGCGCCACCTTACTCACGCCTGCTCCGCGCCCGAGGCGGAACCGCACTTCGAGCAATCGTCAGATCGGCTTCTTGCCCGCTTCATCGACGCGAGTGCCAGGGACCGTGCCCTCCACGCGCTCCACCTCCACTTCCGTTCCACGGACCGTGTCGTTGACAGTTTCGGTGCGGCTGCTCGACTCCTTGCCCACGATGACCTCTTCGACAACCCGCGCGGTCTTCGCCACGACGGCCTGCTCCGCGGTCTCGCGAATTTCGACAGAGCCTTCCTTCAGATCGGCAGCCGTTGCAGGCCGGTCCGTCGCCCTGCGTTCGATCGTCGCGTGCTCTTCGCGCAACTCGACCGACTCGCTAACGGGCGTTGTCGTCACTCGCGAATAGACGCGCACGCCGCCGGTATTCACTTCGCGCTTGCCGACTTCCAGCGACTCTTCGACGACCGGGAAAGCCTTGCGTTCGGCGGCAATCTGCTCGTCGGTGTAGGCGGGTGCATTGCGGTCGTATCCGGTATAGCCGCTGTTGCGCCATGCCGCGACGCGCGAATCGATGTCGACAGCACCCGCCGCATACAACGTTTCGCGCACCCGCTCGATCGACGACTCGTCATTCACGTCCACCGAAAGCAACGCGCCGCCGCGGCGTACTGCTTCCTGATAGTGGCCCGCCTCCTCGGGCCGGTCGTCGTCGCCAAAGAGCCGTTTGAAAAAATGTTCGATGCGATCGACCATCCCTTCATGCTCGTGGCCAGCAACCGCGCCCGAGTTCGCACCAGCTGTTGTCGTGCCGACGCTCGTATCTGCGGTACCCGCTTGATCGTATGCGGCGTCGCGAGCGTGAACGGTGATGTCGGCGGACGCAACGCCTTCTGCTTCCAGGCGGCCTCTTGCGGTTTGCGCCTGCTGGAATGAATCGAAAACGGCCAACAGAGTTTGAGTCATTGCAGATCTCCAAAGGTATGAATTAAGGACTACGCATGTCCTGGTGATGCGCGTGCTGCCGGCCGCGCAACCAGCGTTCCCGAGACCTGTCACGTACTGTTGTCCTCGGGCCGCCACTCGCCGTCCACACCGTCGCGGCGCTCCACCACCAATTCTTCGGAGTTCAACGTCACTTCGCGAACCACCTGCTGCACCGATTCTTTCGTCGTGACGTGTACTTCTTCTTTCAACATCAACTGCATTTTTACGACTGGCACCGACTCGTACACGGGGATCACCAGCGTGTCGCCTTCCTGACGCGGCGGGTGGCGTTGATCGACCGCGCGATTGATGCTCACGCGTCGAACTTCGACGCGCTGCTCGTGCAGTTCGACGGACAGCGGCTGCGCTTTTTGATGAGTGATCTTGCGCGCTCGCACCCTGCCGGTTTCGATCTCTTCTATTCCGACCTCGAGCTGCTCCTGCACAACCGACACGCGATGTTCATCCGGCTTGCCGGGCTGTCCGGCGGGTTCGGATTCTCCTGGCTCGGCACTCGCCGATTCAACGGGGTTCATGGTTGGTCTTCCATAAATGCGGACACTCGAATGAAAGCGGACGCGCGAGGTGAACGTGAGGCGACAACCAGAGGTGGCTGCACATCTGTCGGAGACCCTCACGACGTCTGCTGCGATCTGTGGGCGCCGAGGCGCCGCCACCGGTTCGCGCAAGCCGCATGCCGCCAAAGCACGGACGCGCTTGGCGGCGAGCCCGGCGCAACTCCGCACGTTGATCACATTAATCAAGGTTTTGATCGATTTGCGCAAATCAGCCGGGCAAAGTACACTTGTCCGTGATCGTTTCAATCAAATCAGTGACCGATCCAATCAGGTCCGATCAGACATGGAGACTGGCATGGCCCAAATACACATCAAGCGCGGCATCGAACGCGTACCCGGCGGCATGATGATCGTCCCGCTGCTGTTAGGCGCGCTCGTCGCGACTTTTCTGCCGGGCATGCCGAAGTTCTTCGGCTCTTTCACCAATGCGCTGTTCACCGGAGCGCTACCGATTCTTGCCGTGTTCTACGTCTGCATGGGCGCGAGCATCGACGTCAAGGCAACGCCTTATCTTCTGAAAAAGGGCGGCGCGTTGTTCGCCACCAAGGTGGGCTCGGCCATCGTGGTCGGCGTCGTGCTCGGACACTTTCTCGGCGAACAGCCTGTTTCGTCGGGACTCTTTGCCGGCCTGTCGACTCTCGCTGTCGTCGCGGCGATGAATGACACCAACGGCGGGCTCTACATGGCGCTGATGGGTCAATACGGCCGCTCTGAAGATGTCGGCGCGTACACCATCATGTCGCTCGAATCGGGCCCGTTCCTGACCATGGTCACGCTGGGCGTCGCGGGTCTGTCGGCCTTCCCGTGGCCTACGCTGGTCGGCAGCATCCTGCCGCTGGTGTTCGGCATGCTGCTTGGCAACCTGGACCGCGAAATGCGCGCGTTCCTCGGCAAGGCCGTGCCCGTGATGATTCCGTTCTTCGCGCTGGCGCTCGGCGCGAGTCTCGATCTGCACAAGGTGTGGCAGGCCGGCATTCTCGGCATCGGACTGGGTGTCGCCGTGGTGATCGTGACCGGTATTCCCCTTTATTTCGCCGACCGCCTGACGGGCGGCACCGGCGTGGCGGGCGCCGCCGCAGCGAATACGGCAGGCAATGCAGCCGCCGTGCCGGCGTTGATCGCCGCGGCGAACCCGGTCTACGCGGAGGCGGCGAAAAGCGCGACGCTGCTCGTCGCCTCCTGCGTGGTGGTCACCGCGATCCTCTCGCCGCTGCTCACGGCAGCGGTCGCCAAACGCGTGCAGGTACGCCGCGAAGCAGCGGAACTGGCGCGATGAGCATGCTGATCATCGCTGACGATCTGTCGGGCGCAGCAGACTGTGCGATCGGTTTCGCGAGCGCCGGACACCGCACGGTGGTCACGCTCGAAGTGCCCGCACATGGGCGCGACGAGCACACGGCCGACGTGATTGCCGCCGACACCGACACCCGCCGCCTCGCACCCGCCGAGGCCGCGCAGCGCACTGCCGCGGCATGGCAGGCCTTGCGTGCGCCGGGCCGGCGTCTGTACAAGAAAATCGACTCCACGTTGCGCGGCAATTGGGCTGCCGAAGTGGCCGCGCTGCAACCGCTCACCGGTCTTGCGATCGTCGCGCCGGCGTTCCCGGCGACCGGCCGCACCTTGCGCAACGGCCGCGTGTTCGTGCAGGGCGAGCCGCTGGAAGCGACCGATACGTGGAAGCTTGAAAACGCGGGCCGCTCAGCGGACCTTCATGCGATGCTCGCGCAAGCCGGCCTCAGCACTGCGCAGCTCGACGTCGATGCGTTGCGCGAAGGCGGCGACGCGCTCACGGCGCGGATCGCGGCGGTGGCAGCCAGCGGCACGCAGGCGCTGGTAGTCGATGCCGAGACAGGGCACGACCTGCTGACGCTCGCGCAGGCCACCACGCAGATGGACGAGGACTTGTTCTGGGTCGGCTCCGGCGGCCTAGCGCGCGAGATTGCAAGTCTTGCAGGCTTGTTCGGAGCGGGCTCGCGCAAAGCGCGCGCACCGCAAACAGCCGGCTGCCCGTCGCAGCCCCGGCATGAACAGGCGCCCGTGCTGGTGCTGGTCGGCAGTCTGTCGGCCGTGTCGGAGCGACAGTGTGCAATGCTGCGCGAGCGCGCGGGCATGGCGGAGCTGACCGTGCCGCCCGCCGTGCTGCGAGAGCGCGAGCATCACGCCGACTGGCCGGCATGGCAGGCGCGCATCGGCGCGGCGCTCGGCACGCGCGCGGATCTGCTGCTGCGCATTGGCCGCGACAACGCATTCGACGCGGCGGAAGGCGCAATGCTGTCGGCAGCGCTTGCCGCGCTCGTCGAGCCGCACTTCGCGACGCTCGGCGGTCTGATTGCAACGGGCGGCGAAACCGCGCGAGCAATGCTGAGCACCGTCGGCATCCGCGGCGTCGAACTGATTGCGGAAATCGAGGCGGGTGTGGCCGTCGGCAAGCCCGTTAAAGCTAACGCAGCACAGACGCATCTGCGTATCGTCACGAAGGCAGGCGCCTTCGGCACCGATCACGCGCTCTTCGCCGCATGGCGTTATCTGCATGAAGCGCCGGCAGCGTTATCCGGAACAACCGGCTTACACGATCCAGCTTGAGCGCCGCGCTGGCGCGCTCAGGTGGGCCACAGCCAGACACCAAGGACCACGCAAAACATCATGAGCAACTACCTCCCCGTAATCGGCATCACGATGGGCGACGCAGCGGGCGTCGGCCCGGAGATCGTCGTCAAGAGCCTCGCGCACGAGATCGTCTACCAGCAGTGTCGTCCGCTCGTGATCGGCGATGCGCGCCGGCTCGAACGCGCGAATCAGATCGTGGGCGGCGCGGCAAAGATCCGCCGCATCAAGACAGCGGCCGAAGCGCGCTACGAGCCGGGCACGATCGACTGCATCGACCTCGACCTGATCCCCGACGATCTGCCGTTCGGCCAGTTGTCGGCAGTCGCGGGCGACGCCGCTTATCAGTTCATCGCGCGCGCGGTCGAACTCGCCGAGGCGAAGCAGATCGACGCGATCTGCACCGCGCCGCTGAACAAGGAAGCGCTGCACGCGGGCGGCCACAAGTTTCCCGGCCACACCGAAATGCTCGCGCACCTGACGGGCGTCGATGAAGTGTCGATGATGCTGGTCGCGCCGCAACTGCGCGTGATTCACGTGACCACGCACATCGGCATCATCGACGCGATCCGCAAGATCGAGCCGGGGCTGGTCCAGCGCACGATCGAGCGCGGCAACGCGACGCTGGTGAAGGCCGGCATCGCGAAGCCGCGCATCGGCGTGTGCGGCATCAATCCGCACGCCGGCGAAAACGGCCTGTTCGGCTACGGCGAGGAGGAAGAGAAGATCGTTCCGGCCGTGAAGGTGCTGCAGGAACGCGGACTCGACGTGACCGGCCCGCTGCCCGCCGACACGCTGTTTTTCCGCGCGGGCCGCGGCGACTTCGACCTCGTGGTGGCGATGTATCACGACCAGGGCCACGGTCCGGTGAAGGTGCTCGGTCTCGAGGCCGGAGTGAATGTGACCGTGGGACTGGAAGTGATCCGCACGTCGGTCGATCACGGCACGGCATTCGACATCGCCGGCAAAGGCATTGCCGACGAGCGCAGCCTGCTCGAGGCACTGCGCCAGGGCGCCGAACTCGCCACGCGGCGCGGCTGAACGCGCGCGATGAACGCGACGGGTGACGCGCGGGCCGTGGTGTAACATCGGCAGCCTCTTTATTGCAGATGACAGCCATGAAAGCGTCCGAGCGCCATCGCGCGATTCTCGATCTCGTCCTGACCGGCGACGCCAACGTCGAACAGCTCAGCGCCGCGCTCGGCGTCTCCGAGGCAACGGTGCGGCGCGACCTCACCACGCTCGCCAACCAGCGTCGTCTGGTCCGCACTTATGGCGGCGCGACCGCACTGATCGGCTCGCACGAACCGGAGGCGTCGCTCGAAGAACGCAAGGCTATGCAGCGCGAACAGAAGGAAGCCATCGCGCGGGCCGCTGCCGCGCACGTCCATGACGGCGATACGGTGCTGCTCGACGGCGGCACGACCTGCGCCGCGCTCGCGCGGCATCTGGGCTCGCGGGTCGATCTTCATGTGGTCACCAACAACCTGCTTGCGGTGATGACGCTTGCGAACGCGCCGGGCGTGCACCTGACTTTGATTGGCGGCGACCTGCGCAATTCGAGCATGAGCACGCTCGGGCCGCTCGCTGAACTTGCGCTGAGCCGTCTGAGCGTGGACAAGGCGTTCCTCGGCGCCGACGGCGTCGTGGCCGAGTTCGGGCTGTGCGAGGCGAGCGCGCAGCAGGCTTATCTGAAAGACTGCATCATCCGGCGCGCGGCGCAGGTCATGGTGCTGGCCGACGCCGATAAGCTCGGCCGCTCGCGGCAGCAGCATTGGACGCCGCTCGAGCGCGACTGGCGACTCATCACGTCGAGCGTCGCCGATGAGGCGCGCCTCGCTCCTTTCCGGGCGTTGGAACGCGTCGTCGTGGAGACCGCGGACCTCGACAACCCACCACTTGCGGCGACGCCCCGCGACACAACGGCTCGCGGTGCCACCTCAGCGGCTCGCGGTGCCACCTCAGCGCCGGATTGATGTAAATGTGATCGGGCACGGCACGAGCCGCTAGCGAGCCTTGCAACGGGCTCACGGCTCGGCAACCAGCGCGCCCGTGCACCGTCAACGCGAGAGTCCTGCTTCGGCCGCCCATGCCACCGCGTCGGCGCCGGCCGGAATACGCATCGGCGAAGAAGGATCAGTCGCCGCGCGCCACACCGCCTCGGCTACGTCCTGCGGGTGGGTGATCGGCGAGGCCGTATCCGCGAAGCTCGTCAGCACCTGGTTGACGAGATCGGCATACGCCTCGTGCTCGAGACCGTGCCTCTGCGCATTCTCGCGAAAACGGCTTTCAGGCGAACGGCCCGGCAGCACGAGGCACAGCCGCACGCCGAACGGCGCCAGCTCCGCGGCAGTCGATTCCGTATACGCATTCACCGCCGCCTTGCTCGCGCTGTACGCGGCAATCAGGGGCAAAGCCTTCAGAGTCACGCTCGACGTGACGTTCACGACCACGCCTGCCCCGCGCTGACGGAACTGCGGCAGCACCGCCTGCGTCAACGCGATCGTGCCGAACGTGTTGGTCTCGAAGACCTCGCGCACCGCAGCGAGCGGCGTCAACTCGGACGGGGCGGCGAGACCAAAGCCCGCGTTGTTGACGAGGACGTCGAGCGGGCCCGCATCCTCGAGCGCGCGGCGAATGCTTTCGTTATCGGTGACGTCGAGGGCCAGCACCCGCAGGCGGGGCGAAGGCGGCAGTACGTCCGCGCGCGGTGTGCGCATGGTCGCGACGACATTCCAGTCGCGGTCGAGAAAATAGCGGGCGGTCTCGAGACCAAAGCCGGAAGAACAGCCGGTAATCAGTACGGTCGGCATGAAAAGTCCTGTTGGGGTGGTTTGCACATGCCGCTACGATAGATGGCAGCGCCCGCACTGACTACAATCGACAATCCAGATTTCATTTGCAGGAGTCCGGCAATGATCGATCCATTGGCCGAGGTCGTCACGCTGCTGCAGCCAAGCGCGCGCTATTCCAAACTCGTGCTCGGCGCGAGCCCGTGGCGCATCCGCCGCTCGGATACCGGCCAGCCGCTTTACTGTGTGGTGCTGGACGGCGGCTGCCGCATCGCCATCGACGCTCACGAGCCGTTCGAGCTGCGCTCAGGCGACTTTCTGCTGGTTCCCGCAGCGCACGACGTCTGCATAACCAGCCTCGCACCGCCGCCGGGCGGCGAGACGTCGATGCCGGTAGCGCTCGGCAACGGCGAATTCCAGATCGGCGCCGCGAACAACCTGATCGACTCGCGCATGATGGCGGGGCACTGCAGCTTCGGTTCGCCGGACGCCGCGCTGCTCGTGTCGCTGCTGCCGCAGTTCGTGCATGTCCGCGGCGAGCCGCGGCTGGTCACGCTCGTCAATCTTGTACGGGAAGAATGGCGCGAAGAGCGGCCCGCGCGCGAGGTGGTGCTGTCGCGGCTGCTCGAAGTGCTGCTGATCGAAGCGCTGAGATCGGCGGCCGGGACGAACGCGTCACCGGGACTGGTGCGCGGCCTGGCCGACGGCCGCCTTGCGGCCGCAATCCGCGTCATGCACGAACGGCCGATGCACGCGTGGACGGTCGCCGAGCTCGCGAAGGAAGCGGCGCTTTCACGCTCGACGTTTTTCGAACGTTTCAGCCGCGCGGTTGGCGTAGCGCCAATGGCATATCTGCTCACCTGGCGCATGGCACTTGCCAAAGACCTGCTGCGTCGCAACCAGGGCCGCGTCGCCGAGATTGCAGAGCGCGTCGGCTACAGTTCCGCCAGCACGTTCAGCGTCGCGTTCACGCGGCACGTGGGCAGGCCGCCCACGCAGTATGCGCGTGACGAGCAGGCGAGCGCGACAGGTGCCTAGTACGCTGGTGGGATGAACAAGCCCGGTTCGGCGCGCCCCTCGCACACTTTGAGCATTTCGCTGGACGCATAGTAGTGCTGCCAGAACAGATGCTTCAGTCCAGGTATCCGGTGACGAGACCGGCCTTCCCGCGACGATGAGCTGCGCGATATGAGGGGCGATGAGCGGCGTCAGAAAATACCGCTGAACGAAACCGCGAGCGCGAGGCCGATGCTCAGCGCGGATAGCATGAGCCAGAAGAAAAACACCGCCAGAGGTCCGAGAGGAATCATGATGCCCTCCACTAACGACCCCAGCGATCCTTGACTCAGTACATTGATCCCGAAGCCATGATCCAATGGTAGGCGCCCGAACTCCACTCCGCTAGACAGGCTTGCGAACACTTGACGTTGCCGCGCCGGCACCTATGGCAGGCCAATGGCTGGGGCAAGGGAAACACACTCTCAGCATGACGCTCGATGCGACCCTGGCAATCGTGCCGACAACGAGACAGCGTCATTTGTGGCGCTACTGAGGCAGTCTCACGCCTGATGCCCGGCGTCCAGGTAGTCCGCATTGAATTCGCCGAGACAGGGCTGATTGAGCGCCGCAATCGCGTCCGTCATCAAATCAACGAACCCGCGAATGACCAGTCGGCGACGCGGCTTACTTCTCCGGAACGAGAACAGGCGCGCCCTTGTCCTTCAGTAGAAGCACGACGAACCTGGCAGGTTGGGTCTGGCTCGCGTTCCGGCCAACCGTGTGCACATCGTTCGGACCTTCATAGAAGGTTTGCCCGGCTGTCAGCGTCACTTCCTGGCCGCCCTTCACCTGCATCACGACGGACCCCTCGAGTACATAGACGAACGCGTGGGCGTGATGCCGATGCACCGGATCGACAGAACCCGGCGGATAGGTCACGTTGATCAGCAACGCTTCCTTGCCGGGATAGTCGTCGAGCGGCTTGGTCATCAACGGGGTCACGATAGCTTCCGGCGCCGCCGCGTGCGCCGCGCCAGCCAAGGCACACGCAACGACGAGCGTGGCGATCGCGGTAGTTTTCAGTCGAAGCATGATGCGCCTCCAATAGCGCGGCCCGCACGCGCGGGACGTAGCTCGAAGAAGAACAGCGGAACTCGACAGATCAGGCGAGATTCGCCTTGTCGAGGCCAAATGCCTTGTCGGCCGAACCGGGCACCGTGCGAAATGCAACGTTAGCGCGGTTCCAGGCGTTGATAGTCATGACCTCATAAGTGAGATCCGAGAGTTCTTTTTCAGAAAACTGAGTACGCACGCTTTCGTAGACATCGTCGGGCACCCCTTGCGCGCCGAGTTGCGTCAACGCTTCCGTCCATGCGAGGGCTGCACGCTCTCGCGACGCGAACAGCGTTGACTCACGCCAGATCGCGATGTGATACAGACGCAGCTCCCGCTCACCATGTATGCGTGCTTCCTTGACATGCATGTCGACACAGAAGGCACAGCCGTTGATCTGCGACGCCCGGATCGACACGAGGTCGCGAATCGATTCTTCAATTGCGCTCTCTTTCAGTTGATTGCTGAGATCGAGCAGTTTCTTGAACAGTTCGGGCGACTGCTGGATGTAATTGATGCGCTGAGTCATTGACTTCTCCTGGTGAACGCTTGAATTTGCGCGGCTCGAAGTCATGGTAGGCGGACGCCCTCCGGTGCGGTAGACGTATAAAAGGGACCACGGTGTTGTTCTTAAGGCACCAATTGAAAAGATGCGGGTTGCAGGCTCGGACAACCGCTGGAAGTCTGCGAGTGACACCGCGGTGTCGCCTGAAAGACAACAATCCTCGCCTCCTGGAAACGCGCGATCACGCAATTTGCAACGGAGCGCTTCGCCCGCCGGAACGCCGGAGCGGCCGCTCGGCAGGCAATGGCCGATTTCGTTGATGCCTTTGCCGAAAGCGCGGAGACATCGACCTCACGGTGAAATAACGCTGCGGTATGCTCTTTCGCATGAAGAAACTCATACTCCACGCAACAGGCGCCGTGACTTCGATGCTGCCCCTGAGACTGCGGCACGTCATGGCGAAGTCACTCCTCGAGGACAGCGCGCTCGCGAGGGAGTATGGCTATCTCTACCTTTCCAGCCTTTCGCGCAAGCTGAACGTGGTGCGCTTGTCGGCTGATGGCCAATACGGCACGATGGTTAGTAGCTCCAACGACCTGAGCATTCTGCGCAAATATGCCGAAACCGGGCGCTGGGCGCCCGAACTGGCAGACAAGCTGACAAAGTTCTTCGGCGACTCGGGAGGAACGTACCTCGACATCGGCGCGAATATCGGCATGACCACTATCCCCATTGCGCAGCACAACGAGCGAGTGAAGTGCTACGCATTCGAGCCGGAACCGGTCAATTATCGGAACCTGCTGCGCAACATTGCTGAGAACTGTCCGTCAGGCAATATAGAGACCTTTCAGCTTGCACTCCACGAGCGCGAGGAAGTGTTGCCGTTTGAAATTGCCGACGGCAATCTGGGTGACCATCGCCTTCACATTGAAACCCGCCTTCCGGCAAAGCAGAACGAAATGGGGCGCAAGATCATCGAAGTGCGCTGCATGAGGCTGGACGACGTGCCAATGCAACTGACCGGGCCAGTGTTTGCCAAGATCGACACCCAAGGCGCCGAGCCTTACGTCATTGCGGGCGGCCGCAATACGCTCGCGAGAGCCGACGCCATTCTGATCGAATGGTCGCCCTATCATATGGCGCGGCTTGGCGGAGATCCCAACATCGTGCTGCAGTTTCTCGAAGCGCACTTCACCCACGGGCGAATTGAAGAAACCGACGCGAAAGCCGGAAGGCAAGGCATTACGGAGTCAATCACCGAAGTCACGGCGCGCTTGCGCGGCACAATCACCCAGTGGCGGGACAACCCACAGAACTACGTGGACATTTTCGCCACCCGGATGCCGGCGCGCGCGGAGTAAGAGGACGGAGATTGCTGCCGGCAGTGCTGGCGCTTCCGGAGCGAGGTGGAGTGAGTCGCAGAAGGGTCAGCAGGCGCTGGCACACGAAGGCTGACTCACTCGCTGACTCACTCAGTTACCGGCTTTTCGACCGCATTCGCGTGGCCCCCGACCGTCTCGAGAAAATGCCCGTAATGCCGGCAGCAGGCTTTCCAGCCGAACTCGTCGAGTGCTTTGCGACGACTCGCATTGCCGGCAAACGTCTCCCACGACTTGTTGACCGTCTGCAGGAGCTCGGGAAGTTCGCTGATGTGATCGAAAAGAATCACATTGTTGAACTTCCTTGCCGCCCATTTCATGAACGGCGTCGAACGGGCGATCAATACCGGCACCAATCCAATAGCCTCGAAGAATGCGCCGCTCACCAGCATCGAGTCGGCCGCGTGCGGGAGAATCAGCACGTCGCTGTCGGCAATGCTTTGTGCAAACTCGGCGTCGGTGAGGAAACGGGATTCAAGGCGCACTACTTCTCGCAGCGACCTTCTATTGATGATTTCGTTTAGCGTAGCCAGGTAAGCGTCCGTACCGTGTCCGGCGATATGCAACTTGCAGTCGGTCGGCCAGAGATCGAGTACCGCGTCGATCTGCTTATACGGACGAATCACGCCCAGCATCGTGTAAAGCGGCGTAGAGTGTTGCGCCTTTGCATGGTGCGGCGGATGGCCTGGCGAATCCCAGTACAACGGGTGAGGCAAGTACTGTGCACGGAACGGCGCCTGAAAATCCGGCGCATGTACGACGCGAGAATCCGCGATGCGGCGCACGAACGCAATGATGCGCACCGACAGGCGCCGGTTGAACCCCACGGTGTCGTGCACAGCCTGGTCGTGCACGAAGTACACCGTTTTGGCGCGCGCAAGCAGGATCAGTGCGCAATAAAAGGCAAAAATCAAACACCCGAGCACACTCAGACGGGCGGTGCCTTTCTGCCGGCTAAATGGCCGGTACTCGAGCCAATGGAACACGAGTATATTCTCTGGCCGGAACAGGTCGGCAAAACCGCCTTTAAGCAAGCCCTTGATCGATAGTGGCGCAACATCGTAGCCGACAGACCTGTACAGATCTTTTTGAATCTCTATATAGCGGTTGGTGGGATTGGTGAAAGGGCACATCAGCACGCGCGGGCGGGACCCTCTGTCTTCATTATT
This sequence comes from Paraburkholderia phenoliruptrix, assembly GCF_019511605.1. Lineage (GTDB taxonomy): Bacteria > Pseudomonadota > Gammaproteobacteria > Burkholderiales > Burkholderiaceae > Paraburkholderia > Paraburkholderia phenoliruptrix_A. Next base: position 189,467 of record NZ_JAEUAV010000011.1, read on the forward strand.
TCCCCGCGCAGCGCGGGGCTCTTCAATAATCTGCGACACTCGACAATCTCCGGTCAGACTGCACCTGCGGAACAATAAGCGAAAGGGTTATCGACATCTCCAACCTCGTCGTGGTAACCCCGCTGCGCATATCTAATGATGTGAAACATCATTCTTCAGTCCAGCTTAGCATGCTAGAAAGTGCCGGGCATGGCCGGAATCACCTGAAAACGCGCCAATATCGACCGGATGCAGCGCGCACGATGTCCGAAAGTGCTGACCGCCAGGCGGACACCCGACCCGGTCGCACGAATACCTCGACGAGTCACACGCCAGCGCGCAGCGAAAGCGGAAAAAATGACGCGCTATTCTTAGGGTCAAAGTGGAAAAGTTACGGGTCGTACAGTCCCCATACCATAAGGAGATAGTGCAATTCCTTCGGCTTTCCTCATGTGATCGGAAACAATCTTGCTTTCTGGCGGAACACAACTAATTTCCGTGTTGGAAAGTTCGCATTCCGGGTAAGATCTACCCCGTTGACATTAAGGAATACGCAATATTTACGTGGTTCAGCGTTTTCCTCAGATGAAACGTTTGCGAGACTTGCTCATGCGAGCGGGTCCTGGAAACAAAGTCAGTTAATTCCACTGCTGAATAGGCCCCCGGTACAAGCGGCGGCTCGAGCGTTGACCCGCTCGCGCATGCTTGTCGAACCGGTTTGTTCGATCCGGCGGCATTAACCATTACTGCAACACCCAGCTTAACGCCCGAACAGCACTCGGATTTCCTGGATCATCAGTAGTGCCAATAAAAAATAACGTTTTCTGGTTTCGCAAAAAGCAATAACCCATATAAGAACCACATTTTGGACTTTATTCGGGGTCTTTCTCGATAGCGGAATAATTAACAATGTTGAAAAGAAGACAATTTATTGGCGCACTGACGGCGCTGGGCGGTAGTGTGGTGTTGAGCGCATGCGGTGGCGGCGGCTCGGAAGAAACAGGCGCAACGACTTCCTCAGGCGCACAGAAAACCAGTGCGACTGCAAAGACCGGCTCGGCCAACGGCACAGCCATGCCGCCGGCAACGTCACTGATCGACGGCACGGGCGCGACATGGACCCTTTCGGGCGGCGTCGCCTATCGCAACGGTGCAAGGGCGGGCAACAACTACAACGTGGTTCTCGCACTGTGCTTTAACGGCAACATCTACGTACAGAACACGAGCAACCAGTTCTATCAGTGGACGGGATCGACGTGGCAGGCTTCCAGCGATCCGCGTCTCGGCACTACTTCGCCGGACGGCACCACGATGCCCTCCGCGTCCAGCATCATCGACAAGACGGGCGCCGTGTGGACGCTCACCAATGGTGTTATCTCGCGAAACGGCGCTGTGGTGGGCAACAACTACAACGTGTCGCTGGTGCTGTGGTACGGCGGCAAGATCTATTGCCGCAATACGAGCGGACAGTTCTACGCCAACGCCGAGGTCGCGTCTCAATGGCTGCCATGCAGCGATCCGCGCACGCCTGTTGCGGCCACCGCGGGCAGCTTCTTCGGTATAAACGGGCATTTTGACTACACTTACACGCCCGCGCAGGTCGTCTCGATCCTGAAGGGCCTTGGTTGCACGAGCTACCGCGTCGGCTGCTCTGGAGACGCCGCTCAACTGAATGCCGTAGTCAAGCTCGCGCAAGCATTCCAATCGGCAGGCATGACCCTGCTCGTGCTGGTCAACCTGGGCCTTCGCGACAGCAGCGGCAGACTGCTGGCAGGCGAATCCGCAGCGTACAACGCCTGTTACGGCACCGCCTTCACAATCGCCAACACGCTCAAGCAGTACGGCGTGACGTTCTATGAATGCGGCAACGAATTGACCCGCGACAGCGCAATCATTATCGATTCGACCAACGCAGGCACCAAGGCGCTCGACTTCAACAACGCGAACTGGCCGATCATGCGTGGCGCAATGCGCGGCATGATCGACGGCGTGAAGGCGGCTCAGCCCGGCGCGAAATGCGGCATCAACTTCTGCGTGGCGGACGTCGGTGCGTCGGACGCGCTGTGGGACGGCATGCAGCCCGACGGCAGCGGCGGCTATCCGAAGGTGCGATGGGACATCACGACGTGGCACAACTACGAAGTGTATGGCAACATTTTCGACATCGGTACGGACGGCGCAGGCCCCGGCATCGATCTGCCGACCTATTGCAAGGCTAGATACGGTGTGCCGTTCTTCATCACCGAATGGAATACCGGCCCCGAACAGACGCAGACCTATCGGGCAAACTACATTACCTCGCAACTGGGTTCGTTCTATGCGGCACGCAAGACGCATAACATCCAGTCGGTCATGTACTACGTGCTTGATAGCGGCAACAACACGTACGGCATTATGACCAACGGTACGGCACTCAACCCGCCGTATGGTGCCTTCAGCAATTTCACGTCGAGCCACGCGGACACCTGATCCGGCGAGCCCGCTCAGTTGCCTGAAAATCTGGCCTCCCGCTGCGTTACGGCGGGAGGCCATTTTTTTGCCGCATGAATGTTGCGTGCTTGGGCCGCGGCTTGACGTTTGCGCGTGTGACGCCTTGCGCCCATATTTGCAGCGACCAGTTCGCCCTTCGCAATCAGATGCGCGCGGCACCCGACTGCTCCCGGTGCGCAGATGTCCCATACATTCGTGGCTCCCGCCATCGTTCTGGCCCAATAAATGTGGTGGGGACTGGCTCTACAGAATAGGCCTGTTCTGGCGCACACTGCGGGTAGAAACTTGACGGAGCCTCCATGTACTTACCGGCCGATTTCACCGAAGCTCGCACAGACCAGTTGCATGCGCTGATTTCGCAGCACCCGTTCGGTACACTCATTACTCATGGCGCGAGCGGCCTCGACGCGAATCACATTCCGTTCGATCTCGCATCGGAGGAAGGCGAACTGGGCGTGCTGCACGCGCATGTGGCGCGGAATAATCCGCTTTGGCAGGACCTTGCTAATGGCGCTGAAGTACTCGTTGTCTTCCACGCGGGCGACGCCTACATTTCGCCGACCTGGTACCCGAGCAAGCACGAAACTCACAGACAGGTACCGACATGGAATTACGTCGTGGTGCATGCGCACGGGCGTATCACGATTCGCGACGACGAGAAATACGTGCGCGGCGTAGTGGCCCGCCTCACACGCACGCACGAAGCCGCTCTACCGCAGCCGTGGAAAATGGGAGACGCGCCTCGTGAGTACATCGACGCCATGCTCAAGGCGATTGTCGGCGTGGAGATCGTCATTACGCGTCTCATCGGCAAGCGCAAGCTTGGTCAGAATAAGGACGCGCGCGATATTCGGGGCGCTGGAGAAGCGCTGAAGGCACGCGAGAATCCGATCGGCGACCAGATGCTCGCGTGTGCTGCGCAGAAGCAATGAAGAACGCAACATGGCCGGTATCCTGCTAGCGCTGTTGACGCCTCAGCATACCGGCACCTATTGATGTAAACCTTACTGCCCAGTGTAGCCCAGTGGAACGGTCGAATTGTTCTTCGCCACCGTGGCGTTGTTCGACACAATGTACTGCGGCACCTCGGTCAGCGTCAGCGTGACAGCACCGTTGCTATACGGAATCGTACTGACGTTGCCGTATCCATCGATTCTTGTCACGTTTCCCGACGTGCCCGCGCCATCCACTTGCAGCGTGTAGCTTGTCGAGTAGGTCTGACTGTACACGCCGCCGCTCGTCGGCCATTGCGCATTGCTATGCGTCCACGCGGCCGTCACGACCTTGCCGTTGCCAAGCTGCTGGAACGCGTACGCAAATGTGCCGGACGGCGTGCCTTTTACGCGTCCGAGGGTGTTGGTGCCATCCAGTACCCGTGTCATCGTTGCGAATGCCATCGCCTCGGGCTTCGGCGAAAGGTTCGACGCACCGAACGCGCCCTGTGCGTTGCTCAGATCGAAGAACGATCCGTAGCCAACTTCGCCCGGATAGTCGGGACCATAGAACAGCGTAGTGACTTGAGCGCCGCCGCCGAGCACGATGATGTGCGCGCGCACGCCGACCGCTGCGTGAGCAAACAACTGGTTCTGCGACGGAACCGTCGGGCCATAGCTGAGTCCCGGATCGTAACTCGCGCCGGCTTCCGTGAAAAACAGCTTCATATTCGGCTTGCCTGCCTGCATCACCGAGCGCAGTTGCGTCATCTGATTGTCGAGCGCATTCGCCTGGTTCGCCGGATCGGGATCGGAGTCCTGCAATTCCGGCGGGTGTGCCGGATAGGTGCCGGCATTCCAGTAGCCGTGCGTCGACACGGCGTCAATGTAGTTCCATAGACCCAGTGCGCCGAACTTCTTCAGGTAGCCTGTCGTGCAGGTATCGCAATTCGCGGCGAAAGGATTGCCGGTGCCCATCACGATTGCGTTTGGATCCGTCGAGTGAATGCCTTCGTAGGCGGCCTTGTACATCGCGACGAAATTCGCGTCGCTGTCCGCCCAGCCGAGGCTCGGCTCCCACGTTACCTGGTAATAATTCTTCTGCTGGTTAGGATAGTTTGCAGCGCGAATCAAACTGGTATCAGTGCCCACTCTCGCCATGAAGTCCTTGAACTCAGTCATGTTCACGGGCGCGTAATAGCTGTCGTTGTACTGGCCGGTCTTCGAGTCCCATGCGGGCAGGCCGTCTAGACGGACAATGCGTAACTGATCCGGATTCGCCTTATAGAACGGATCGAGATCGTTCACACTGGGAGTGTACGTATACGGACCGTTGGGTTCCATCGCAGATACCTGACGGTCGTCGATCGTCCACGAAATGCCGAGCGCGCGCAGCGCCGCGATATTGCCGTTGAAGCCCTGCATGCCGAACCTGTGTTGGTCCTGATGCGCATAGGTCACCGTGCCGAGCGCCGAATTCAGGTCTGGCAGCACCCCGAACGTTGCAATGCCCGTTGGGCGCGTACCGCTTCGGGGCAGCGTGCCACCGGCCGAGCGCAACGTCGCGGTCAGCGCGCCGTACCCAGCCCACGTCGACTTGCAAGAGAGCGTGCTGGTCTGCACCCCTGAATTCACCGCGAAACTGCCCTGTGTCTTGATCGCCCCATTCGCGTCCGCCACCGACCAGACCACGGTGTCGGCGCCCGGTGCATTCGTTGTAATGGCGATCTTGAACGCCGTGTTGTTCGGAAAGACGCGCAGACCATCGGTGGTGGGCGTGTCGGCGCTGATGACGCCGTTGGCGGTGCCGCCCGCGCTTTGAGTGGGCGCGCTGCAGGAAATGGCAGCGGACGGGGAAGGCGACGGAGCAGGCGCAGGGGTTGGGG